>NZ_JAVLVT010000008.1:0-47696 GCF_031628175.1 Lipingzhangella rawalii
CGCTTGGTTAGGAGCACGCACCGTCTCGGCCGCCGGCGGCGTCGCGCCACAGTGGTCACCCGTGATGTCCTGTCCCCGCGGCGCTCCCCCGCACGACGGCCAACGGTGGGGCCGGCTGTGGCTGTGGGGCGTTTCCCGCAACCCGGGGGAACACACACTCCAGCCCAGCGGCCAGCGGTGGGGGTGGTGGCCGTGGGGGGTCTCCCGCTACCCGGGGGAGCGCACTCCCGCGCACGACGGCCAACGGTGGGGGTGGTGGCCGTGGGGGGTCTCCCGCTACCCGGGGGAGCGCACTCCCGCGCACGACGGCCAACGGTGGGGGTGACGGTGGCCGTGGGCCGTCTCCCCCAACCCGGGGGAACACACACTCCAGCCCAGCGGCCAGCGGTGGGGGGTGGTGGCCGTGGGGGGTCTCCCGCTACCCGGGGGAGCGCACTCCCGCGCACGACGGCCAGCGGGGTGGCGGCTCGGTAGGCCGTGGGGCACATCCCGCTGCCGGGGAGAACACGCTCCCCCGCACGACGGCCAGCGGGATCGGGGGCGGGGCCGACGTCGCCACGCCAGGACCAACCTCGCTCCCACCCCAAGAAGCCACGCCCTAGCCGTAGCGTTCCAGCATGAAGCTCTCCGCCAGCCGGTTCAGACCGTCCCGCACCGCGCGGGCCCGGGTTTCGCCCACGCCGTCCACCGCCTGGAGGTCGTCGACGGTACTGGTGAGGATTTTGCGTAGGTCCCCGAAGTGGGAGATCAGGCGGCTGGCCACGGGCTGGGGGAGACGTGGCACCCGGGCGAGGAGCCGGTATCCCCGCGGACTGACCGGTTGGTCCAAGCCGTCGGGTCCCTCGAAGCCGAGCGCCTCGGCCACGGAGGCGAGCTCCAGCAGTTGGCTGGCCGAGAGCCGCCCCAGCTGGGTGAGGGCTTGCCGGGGCCTGCCACTGGAGCCCGCACCCCCGGGATTGTCCACCAGGGGGATCGCGCAGTAGTCCCGCAGTGTCAGGTCCAGCTCTGTGTCCATCCCGCGGGTCAGCTCGTCCAGTTGCAGCTGGAGCAGGCGCCCGTCGGATCCGAGCTCCACCACATAACCCTCGATCTCCGTGGAGATACGACGCACCATCTCCAGCCGCTGTACAACAGCGGCCACGTCGCGCACTGTGGCGAGATCCTCCAGCTCCAGTCCGGACAGTTCACCCGAAACCTCGTCCAGACGGGAGCGATACCGCTCCAGGGTGGACAGAGCCTGGTTTGCCCGAGACAGCAGGGAGGTCGAGTCCTCCACCACGTAGCGCCGATCCTCGACGTACAGTGCGACGGTCCGCATGGAATGGCTCACCGAAAGCACGGGGAACCCGGTCTGACGGGCGACCCGCTCCGCGGTCCGGTGGCGGGTGCCGGACTCCTCGGTGGGAATACGTGGATCCGGCACCAAGTGGATTGCCGCACCGACGATCCGGTTGCGGTCCGTGTCCAGGACGATAGCCCCGTCCATTTTCGCCAGCTCCCGGAGCCGGGTGGCCGACGGTTTGACATCGAGGGTGAATCCCCCGGTGCAGATGGACTCCACGGTCGCGTCGTGCCCCAGCACGATCAGGGCCCCGGTCTGTCCCCGCAGAATCCGGTCCAGTGCGTCCCGCAGCATCGTCCCGGGAGCAAGCATGGCAAGTGCGGAGCGGTCTCCCTCGGCGATCCCGCTCCGCCAGCGAGGTGACTGTCCCCCGCGGCGCACTGTCGAACGTGCATGTGGCGCCAATGACTCCCCCGCAGCGGATGGCTGTGTTGGGCCAGTCTAAGGCACAGCTGCTCGCAGCGCCTGTGCAGCGAGTGGGATGACGGTGCGTCAGTGCTGCTCAGCCGGCAGGGTGGCCCGCAGTGCCTGCCCCAGGTCGTCCACTCCGACCGCGTCGATCCCGGGAACCGGTTCCTCACTGAGCCGCGGGACGATCGCACGGGTGAACCCCAGACGCGCCGCTTCGGCGAGCCGCCGCTGCACCCCACCCACGGCCCGCACGTCCCCGGCAAGGCCCACTTCACCGATGGCAATGGTGGCACGGGGGAGGGGGACGTCGGTGTGCGAACTGGCCAGGGCCAGGGCCATGGCGAGATCGACCGAGGGTTCGCCCAGGCGAACTCCTCCCACCGTCGAGGTATAGACGTCCGCGCCCCCGACGCGTAGGCGCGCACGCCGTTCCAACACCGCCATCACCATGGCGACCCGAGAGGAGTCCAGCCCCGAGGTGGCCCGTCGTGGTTGGGGCATTCCGGTTGGGGCGACGAGTGCCTGAACCTCCGCAATGAGTGGACGCCGCCCTTCCAGGGTGACGGTCACACAGCTGCCCGACACCGGCTCGTTGCGGCGGGTCAGAAACAGTCCGCTGGGATCGGGCAGCCCGATGATCCCGGACTCGGTGAGCTCGAAACAGCCGATCTCGTCGGTTGGCCCGTAGCGATTCTTGGCGGCCCGGAGGAGGCGCAGACGAGAATGATGATCTCCCTCGAACTGCACCACCACGTCCACCAGGTGCTCCAGCACCCGCGGCCCGGCGATCCCGCCGTCCTTGGTGACATGTCCCACCAGCACCGTGGCGATCCCCCGCGACTTGGCCAATCGGATCAGCGCCGCGGACACTTCCCGCACCTGGGTGACGCCCCCCGGTGTCCCGGAGACATCCGGAGCGGTGAACGTCTGCACCGAGTCCACGATGAGCAGACGTGGCTGGACCCGGTCCACCTGACCGAGAACGGCAGCCACGTCGTTCTCCGCGGCGAGATACAGCTGTGGTGCCAGCGCGCCGAGACGGTCCGCCCGCAACCGGACCTGCCCCGGAGACTCCTCCCCGGTGACGTACAGCACGGGAGCACGATCCGCCTGGAGCGCCGCAACCTCCAGCAGGAGGGTGGACTTGCCGACTCCCGGTTCCCCGGCCAGAAGCATCACCCCACCGGGGATCAGGCCGCCGCCGAGCACACGGTCGAGTTCGTCGAGGCCGGTGGGGGCAGCGTGTGCGGACTCCACGTCAATATCGGCGATGGGGCGAGCGGGGTGACCAACCCGGGCGGGGGCAACGTCCCCCGACGGGGCGGCGTCGATCTCCTCGACGGTGCCCCAGGCCTGGCATTCGCCACAGCGGCCGACCCACCGCAGCGCGGTCCATCCGCACTCGCTGCACCGAAACTGCGTCTTCGCCTTCGCACTACGACTCATGGCAGTACGCTAGCCGCCGCAGACGACATCCTGGGTCGTCGTCCACCCTCCGGTTCGTCGCGGACTCCCACCCGGTTCCGTGGCGTTGCGCGCCTGCCGGACGCACCCGAATAGCTACGATTCGCGCATGCATAAACACGAGGAGTTCTTCATTCGTCGGGCAGTCCGCAGGGGCGGCTCGACCCTCCCACCCCGCCCCGCGCCCGGTGTAGCACTACTCGGCCCCGCTGTAGCATGCGTGCTGGTTGCCCTCACCTCCAGCCCCGCCCAGGCAGATACCGCCACCCAGGTCCCACCGGGCGACACCGAACCGGAGTCGGGCGTGCACGGCAGTGGTGTCAGTGTTGCTGTCCAGGCCACTCCCACCGATGTCTCCGTCGAGGTGGACGGCGCCGCCGACCCCGATTCCGACCTCGACCGCGAGGCGCTGCGCTATGTGGCCCTGGGAGACTCCTTCACCGCAGGCCCCCTGGTGCCCAGTCCCCACGGCAGCCCCGCCCTGTGCCTGCGCTCGACGAACAACTATCCCGCGCTGGTGGCCGAGGCTCTCGACGTCGACGAGGTGGACGACGTGAGCTGCGCATCGGCCACCACCGAGCACATGTTCGAGCCGCAACGCCTCACCCTCGGACAGAACGATCCGCAGCTGGACGCGCTCACCGAAGACACTGACCTGGTCACTCTCGGGATCGGAGGCAACGATCTCGGCTTCGCGGACGTGGTGCGCACGTGCTCCACCCGCAGCGCACTCGACCCGCACGGAGACCCCTGCCGGAGCCACTTCGAGGAGAGCGACGGTGGGGACGAGCTCACGCAACGAGTCCCGGAGGTGGGGACAGCGGTCGCCGAGGTCCTGGACGCGATCACCGAACGCAGCCCCCATGCCACGGTGGCCGTGGTCGGCTACCTGCGCATCCTGCCCGAGGAGGAGGGCTGCTGGCCACGGGAGCCCATCGCCGCGGGAGACGTCGGCTATCTGGACGGCATTCAGACCGCCCTCAACGACGAGCTCGACCAGGTGGCCACCGCGGCCGGAGCCCGGTTCGTGGACGTTGCCGAGCGTGGACACGACATCTGCCAGTCCCCGGGCGACAAGTGGGTCGAGGGATTCGGTGTGACCTCCCCGGCCGCACCGGTGCACCCCAACGCGGCCGGCATGGAGGCCGTCGCACACCGGGTCACCGCGGCTGTGGAGGCACCACTCAACGCCGGTTCGCCCCGCGGCTGAGGTGGTGCGCCGAAGGGGTGATCGGGGGCGTGCCACTGCACAGCGGTACGCCCCACCGTTCGACCAGAGGCCGCTTTCCGGGGCCGGCCCTCCGCCACGGCAGCTCTGCCCGCCGAAGGGAATACAGTTGGTGGGGTGAGCGCAATCCACGTACCCGACGCTCCCGTTGTTCTGTCGACCGCCTCGGTGTTTCCGGAACGGACCCCGGAGGCGTTCGAGATCGCGGCGCGGCTCGGTTACGACGGGATCGAGGTCCTGGTGCACAGCGATCCGGTGAGCCAGGACGTGGACATGCTGCGTCGACTGTCTGACTATCACCGGATTCCCGTGCTGGCGGTGCACGCACCGTGTCTCATCTTCACCCAACGCGTCTGGGGACGGGACCCCTGGGAGAAGCTGCTGCGCTCCAAGGAGATGGCGGAGGCGCTCGGAGCCTCGACCGTGGTCGTCCATCCGGCGTTTCGCTGGCAACGCGACTACGCGCGCGACTTCGAAACCGGGATCGCGCGGATGCAGGACGAAACCGATGTCACCTTCGCCGTGGAGAACATGTACCCGGTGCGAATGCGCGGGACGGAGGTCGTTCCGTACTCGCCGGGATGGAATCCGGTGGAGCGGGACTATCCGGACGTCACCCTTGACCTCTCGCACACCGCCATGTCCGGATCGGACGCGATGGACATGGCCAAACAACTGGGGAGTCGTCTGTCCCATATCCACCTCGCGGACGGGGTCGGCGGACAGAACCTCGACGAGCACCTGATCCCCGGGCACGGGAACCAGCCGTGTGCGGAGCTGCTGGAACACCTCGCCACCAGTGGATACAGCCGGCAGATCGTGCTGGAGGTCAGTACACGCAAGTCCGAGGGGCGAGAGGCGCGGGAACTGGAGCTGGCCGAGGCGCTGGCATTCACCCGACTGCACTTCGCGGGGGCCCGCGGCGAGACCGAATCGGCACACACACGGGAACGCATCGTCTCCGCAGGTGACACCCAGCACCGGGCCGCGACGGCGACGCCCGCCCGACTGTGGCAGGTGCACGTGGACGGTACCGTCAGCCAGATCGGCTGACTCCTCCCCGGGCGTTCGGGGAGGAGTGGCGCGGGCTCCACCGATCGACGAGCCGCTTCCGGCGGTCTGGCTCGGGACGGCGGTGAGTCCCGCTACCGTGGATGACAAGTCCAGGAGGGTGGTTCGATGATCGCGATAGTCGGTGCGGGAAAGATGGGGGAGGCCCTGCTCGCCGGTTTCCTGGGGACGGGATACACCCCGGCGGACGTGCTGGTTACCGAGTCCCGACGGGAGCACGCCCAGGACCTCTGGGAGCGGTTCGGGGTCGAGTCCGTGGACGTGGCCACGGCGGCCCGCCGTGCCGACACCCTCGTTCTCGCGGTCAAACCCCAGGACATGGTCGCCCTCCTGAACGAGCTCTCCGGAGTGGTCGATTCGCGGCACCTGGTCATCTCGGTGGCCGCCGGGGTCACCACCGACGTCCTGGAGAAACACCTGGGGGGCGAGGTCGCCGTGGTCCGTGCGATGCCCAACACTCCGGCGCTGCGGGGTGTCGGCATGACGGCCCTGGCCGCCGGGACACACGCGACTGCCGAGGCCCTGGACCGCACGGAGCGGCTGCTGCGCACCGTCGGCGACGTGGTGCGGGTCCAGGAGCGGCACATGGACACGGTTACGGCGATCTCGGGCAGCGGCCCGGCCTACATCTACTTCGTCGCCGAAACCATGGTCGAAGCCGGGGTCGCGATGGGGATGCCCCGCGACATCGCCCAACACCTCGTCAGCCAGACCATCACCGGGGCGGCAGAGATGTTGCGTGAGTCCGGGGAACACCCGGTCATGCTGCGGGAGGCGGTTACCTCGCCCGGCGGGACCACGGCCGCCGCGCTGCGGGAGCTGGAACGGGACGGCGTGCGCGCGGCCTTCACCAATGCGATCGAGGCAGCCGGGAATCGCAGCCGTCAGCTGTCCGAGGGATGAGTGTCCGGGAGTTCGGGGCGGCTGTGGCCGGCGCACACCGGTCCGCTACGGTGACGGTGACGGCTGTGGTTACATCGCGTCCGTCACCGGTTGCTGTCGCTGTGTGGGTCGTCGTGGGTCATCGGCATCGCCCACCGCGGGTTGTGGAGGATTGATGGGCTGCTCGTTGCGCGTGCCGTGGGATGACGGGCTCACGCAGTACAACTTCGGCCCGCAGCATCCTCTTGCGCCGGTGCGCGTCGAGCTGACGATGGCGCTGGCCGAGGAGCTGGGGGTCTTCGACTCTCCCGACGTGCAGCGCACCAGCTTCGAACCAGCGACCCAGCGGGAGCTGGAACTGGTCCATGACGCTGGCTACATCGACGCGGTTCGGCTGTCGGGGGAGACCCTCAAACCCAACGATCCGTACTTCCTGGGAACACCCGACAACCCGGTGTTCTCCCGCATGCACGATGCCTCGGCCCTGGTGGCAGGGGCATCGATCGCCGCGGCCCGATCCGTGTGGACCGGAGAGGCCGAACACGCGGCCAACATCGCCGGTGGACTGCACCACGCGATGCCCAAGCACGCCTGGGGATTCTGTGTCTACAACGATCCGGCCATCGCCGTGGCCTGGCTGCTGGAGCAGGGCGCGAAGCGCGTGGCCTACCTGGACATCGACGTGCACCACGGTGACGGGGTGCAGGCCATGTTCTACGACGACCCGCGTGTGCTGACCATCAGCCTGCATGAGTCACCACTGACCCTGTTCCCCGGGACGGGAATGCCCAACGAGCTGGGAGCGCGCGGGGCCGAAGGGTACTCCGTCAATGTTGCGCTGCCCGCGGGCACCGACGACAGCAGCTGGCTACGGGCGTTCCACGCGGTGGTCCCCCCGCTGCTCCAGGAGTTCCAGCCCGAGATTCTGGTCACCCAGCAGGGATGCGATACCCACGCGCTGGACCCCCTCGCCAACCTGACCCTGAGCGTCGATGGCCAACGCACCGCCTACGAGGCCATTCACCGCCTTGCCAAGGAGACGGCGGCAGGACGGTGGGTGCTCCTCGGGGGTGGCGGCTACGAACTGGTCCGGGTCGTGCCACGAGCCTGGACCCACCTGCTGGCACAGGCCGCCGACCAGCCGATCGATCCGCACACTGAGACGCCACGGCGCTGGCGCGAGCTGGTGGCGGAGCGAACCGGTGAGGTCGCGCCCACCCAGATGACGGATGGGCGCACGGCCGCCCACACACCCTTCGAAGCGGGATACGATCCGGACGATCCGGTCGACCGGGCGATCCAGGCAACCCGAACAGCCGTCTTTCCATGCCATGGTATTGACCCGAACCTGTAAGGGAGACCCCGGTGACGCCCCCGACCCGTGACGGCCTGATCCGCTATCTCGTCCGGTCTGGAATCGCCGGAAGTGTGGCGACGCCTCGGGATGACAACCTGCGCCACTACCGACGGCTGGCCGAGGGAAACCCCTACTACGCACTGGGGCTCCGCTTCGACCGCAGCTGGAGCTATCCCGAGATTTTGCAGCTGATGACGAAGCGCTGTGGCGTGGTTCCGGACGAGGACTACACCCGTGGTGTGGACACGATCGACCCCGAACGCACGGTGGACGCGTTGGAGGCTGCCGCGGACCGGATGGGCGAGGCGGCCCAGCGTGGTGAGCGGGTGATGTTCGCGACGGGACATCCCGGAAGCCTGCTGGGGACCTACCAGGTGTGGGCACGGGCGCTGGCGGAGCGCGGGGCACGCCAGGTGGTGGCGGGTGCGGGCTACGAGTACCAGCAGGACCGGGACCGTCAGGGACCGCGGCGCCGCGTGGTCACCTGGGACGAGGGAGTGGCCTTCGTGAGTGACGGCCACGAGCCGCGGCACAGTCACCATGCCGAGGGAATGAACGGGATTCTCGGTGCCCTCGACCGTCAGGACTGGCCGGACATGGTTGTCGCCGACCACGGTTTCGCGGGTGCGGCCGGTCAGGCGGGGCTGGACGTCATCGGATTCGCCGACTGCAACGATCCCGGCCTGTTCGTGGGCGAGGCCGAAGGCCGGATCAACGTTGCCGTCCCGCTGGACGACGGGTACACAACATCCGACTACGAGCCACTCGCGAGCTACGTTCTGCACCGGGCCGGGCTGTAGTCGCGGCGATCCCGGTTTCCCGGTTCCAACTGTTGGGGGCCACGCTCGTTTGTGCACGTCGTAAGGTGCGCATAGCTGCGCGGACAGACAATCCCTCCTTTAAAAGCAGTGACCGTCGACCTACCCTGAAATCGGACGTGTCGGTAGTTACTGAAGGACACCGCAGCGTGGCGGTGAGACCCATGTATCCCCGGACAAGGTTTCAACGGGGGGTGCATCGGGGATTCGCCACGTTGAGGCAGGCAGGGACGACAGTACTCACGTCCGGAAATGAGGGCGTCGTGATGATGGGGAGTAAGGCTCCGCTGGAAGAGGTCAGGTTCTTGACCGTGGCTGAGGTTGCCACGATCATGCGCGTCTCGAAGATGACGGTTTATCGGATGGTGCACTCCGGAGCGCTGCCCGCAATTCGGGTCGGGAGGTCCTACAGGGTGCCGGAGCGTGCCGTACACGACTACCTGCGCGAGGCGTTCGTCGAGGCCGGATAGCACGCGTGTAGGTTTCCCGGGGCGATGTGAACCCCGCCCATCGCCCCGAGGGAGGTTGTGCGTGGGTCCTGTGCCCGTCCCGTGTCGCTCCCCCCGGGGCACCCGTAGCTACCCAGGCTTCTCTACTACACTTTGTCGTTGACAGTGGCGTGCGCTGTCGCTGTTCTCGTTCACGACCTGGGAGCTGTCGTTTGCGGTCGCTGCATGGGTTTGACCTGGGCCGTCCCGAGCGGTTGGCCGCCGTCCTCGTGACGGTGGGGCTGCTCTCCGGCTGTGCCGGTATGGACGTCGAGTCCGGGGATGCCGACAACCGATACATCGAAGGTGACGGTGTCGCCACCGAATACTCCCCTGATGAGCGGGAGGAGGCCCCCGACATTGAGGGGGAGACGCTCGACGGCGACCAGCTGTCGATGTCGGAACTCGGTGGTGACGACGTCGTCGTCGTGAACTTCTGGGCCAGCTGGTGCGCTCCGTGCCGCGCGGAGAAGCCCGTGCTTCAGGAGGTGCGGGAGGAAAACGCCGAGAACGGAGTGACCTTCCTCGGCGTGAACATCAAAGACGACCGCAACGCGGCGCAGTCGTTCGAGTCCAACTTCGAGGTGCCGTACCCGAGTTTGTACGACCAGCCGGGCGAGATTCCACAGACACTGCGGGACACCGTCCCGCCGCAGGCGGTCCCCAGCACCCTGGTCATCGACCGCGAGGGCCGGATCGCCGGCCGGATCATCGGGGCGAGTGACTACCGTACCCTCTCCGAACTCCTGGAGTCGATCCTCGACGGCGAGGACGGATCGAACACGGCGGCCGGTTCCGCGTTCGCCCGCGGGGGCGGCCAATGATCATGGAGACAGTGCTGCACGGGTCCATGATCCTGGCAATCCCGCTGGCCATCCTGGCCGGGCTGGTGTCCTTCTTCTCCCCGTGCATCCTGCCGCTCGCCCCGGGCTACCTGTCGTACGTCACCGGACTCTCCGGCGTGGACATGGCCGGCCAGCGGCCCCGCCCCGCCGCCCAGCCCGCCGGTGCGACACCCCCGGCCGGGCCGAGTCCTGAGGCTGGGGTCTCCGGCGGGCAGGACACGACGGCCGCCCCGATCGATGAGGTCCTCCAGCGACACCGCGGCACCATGCTGGCCGGAAGTCTGCTGTTCATTGCCGGGTTCACGGCCGTGTTCATGACCACCGGCGCGCTGCTTGGCGGACTCGGCGGCTTGCTGTTCGACTACATGGACCCGATCACACGCGTCCTTGGTGCGGTGACGATCGTCCTCGGCCTGGCGTTCGCGGGATTGCTGCCGGGCCTGGGCCGGGAGATGCGGATCCGCTGGCTGCCCAGGGCCGGACTGGCCGGAGCGCCACTCCTGGGGGTGGTCTTCGGGCTCGGGTGGACTCCGTGTATCGGACCGACCCTGGCCGCGGTGCAGACCCTGGCGTTCACCGAGGGCAGTGCCGAACGCGGTGCGGTGCTCGCATTCGCCTACTGCCTCGGGCTCGGGGTTCCGTTCCTGTTGGGCGCGGTCGCCTACCGGAGAGCCCTTGGGGCGTTCGCCGTGGTCAAGAGGCATTACCGCACCGTACTGGCGATCGGTGGCGGGATGCTCGTACTGATCGGCCTGCTGATGGTGACCGGGGTGTGGATGGAGCTGAACGCGGTTATGCAGCGTTGGGCGTCGAGCTTCGTGATGGTGATCTGACGTGACCCCCACTCCGTCTTCATCCCGGTCCTCGGCGGCGACCGAGGCCACAGCGTCCTCGGTGCCGCCGAAGCTCTCCCCGCGAGCCTGGCTGCGATGGGCGTGGAACCACCTCACCACCATGCGCACCGCGCTGGTGCTGCTCTTCCTGCTGGCGCTCGCCGCGATCCCCGGCTCCGCACTGCCGCAGCGCACCGTGAGCGTGGAACAGGTCGACGACTTCTACGTCGACTATCCCGAGCTGGCGCCCTGGCTGGATCAGCTCTACCTGTTTGACGTGTACTCGTCCCCCTGGTTCGCAGCGATCTACCTGTTGCTGTTCACCTCCCTGGTGGGCTGCGTCATCCCGCGGATGCGCACCCACCTGCGTGCCCTGCGGAGCCCCCCGCCAGCGGCCCCGCGCCACTTCGAACGCCTTCCCTACTCGGCCAGGTTCACCACCACCGCGAGCCCCGACACCGTGTTGGCGGAGGCGCGTCGGACCCTCCGGGGCCATCGGGTACGTACCTCCACGGACCACGTCGCCGGGGAGCGGGGATATCTCCGGGAAACGGGGAACCTCCTGTTCCACGCATCCCTCGTCGGGTTGCTGGTCGCCCTGGCGGCGGGTTCCCTGCTCGGCTACCGCGGCAACATGCTCGTCGTCGAGGGCGATGGATTCGCGAACGCGGTGCCCTCCTACGACGCGTTCCATCCCGGTGCCGCCGTGGATTCCGCCGATCTCGAACCCTTCACCTTCTGGCTGGAGGACTTCGAGGCGAGTTTCGTCGAGGACGGTCAACTGCGTGGACAGGCCGAGAATTACACGGCCGAGCTGCGGTACCGCGAGACACCGGACGGGCCCGAGCAGTACCACGACCTCGAGGTGAACCATCCCCTGTCGGTGCAGGGAGCCCAGGTCTACCTGCTGGGACACGGCTACGCCCCCGAGTTCACCGTGACCGATGCCACGGGTGAGGTGGTTTTCGACCAGGCGGTGCCGTTCCTTCCCAGCCCCGAGGCCGAAGACATGATCGCTTCCGAGGGCGTGGTGAAGGTTCCGGACACATCCGAGGAACAGCTGGGCTTCCGGGGGGTCTTTCTCCCGTCCCCAACCGAGAACGCCGCCGGTGAACTGATCTCGGACTTTCCCGCACCACGGGACCCCATCGTCACCCTGGATGCCTACCAGGGCGACCTCGGGTTGGATTCGGGGGAGTCCCAGTCCGTGTACCAGCTCCAGACCGAGTTCATGGAAGAGATCGGTACCACGACCGCGCTGGGGGTCGGGGACACCTGGGAGCTTCCGGACGGAGCCGGAACGATAACGTTCACGGGCTACAGCGAGTACATCAGCATGGAGGTCACCAGCGACCCGGGGCGCGTTCCTGCGCTGGTGGCGTCCTCGGTAGCGGTGGCGGCCCTGCTGTTGACGCTTCTCGTTCGGCCACGCCGCTGCTGGATCCGTGTTCACCGCGCCGACACTGCCGACGCAGAGACGGTCGTCGAGGTAGGCGGGCTCAGCAAGACGGACCATGCCGAGGTCACCGCGGACTTCCACGCGGTCACGACCCGGCTTCGAAACCGACTGCGCGGAGACTCCCGCGCGTCCCAGTGACAAGGAGTTGATCCGGGGTGCAGGTACTGCCCGTGGATATCGCGGACTCGTGGAGCCTGTCTGCGCTCAGCGACACCATGGTGCTCGCCATGATCGTCGCCTACGCGGTGGGGCTGTTGCTGTTCGCCGTCGAGGCGGCCTACGGGCAACGAACCACCCTGCGGTCCAGGACGCCGGCGACCGTCGGCGGTTCCGGCACATCGGAGGGGGGCGGTGACGAACCCGACGACCTCGAGGTGCGGCTCCGGGAGACTCCGTCCCAGGTGAAAGCCCCCCGACACTGGGTCGGCACGCTCGGTCTCGTGGTCGTCGGACTCGGCCTGGTCTGTAACCTCCTCCAGATCGTGGCTCGGGGGCTCGCCGCAGAGCGGTGGCCCTGGGGCAACATGTTCGAGTTCGTGGTTGCCATCTGTTTCGGGGCGGTCGCCGCGTTCCTGTACGTGGCCCTGCGGCACCAGGCCCGGTTCCTCGGGGTGTTCGTCCTGGTTCCGGTGCTCATCCTGCTCGGGGTGGCCGCGCGGTGGTTGTACAACGAAGCGGGGCCGCTCATCCCCGCGTTGGACTCCTACTGGATCGCGATTCATGTCTCCGCGGCCATCGTGGCGACGGGGGCGTTCATGGTCGCCGGGTCCACCACGATCGCCTATCTGCTGGCGCACCGCGCCGAGCTTCGTCGCGCCGCGGGCGAGGTGGTGACCGGAGTGGCCGGGCAGCTGCCGAGTTCCCAGGTGCTGGACCGGCTGGCCCACGGCCTGATCGTGTTCGCGTTTCCGTTGTGGACGTTCTCCATCATCGCCGGGGCGATCTGGGCGGACGAGGCGTGGGGACGGTTCTGGGGGTGGGACCCCAAGGAGGTGTGGTCCTTCATCACCTGGATCATCTATGCCGCCTACCTGCACGCCCGCGCCACCGCGGGGTGGCGCGGACCCCGCTCGGCCTGGATCAGCCTCGCTGGGTTCGCCTGCCTGTTGTTCAACTTCTTCGCCGTGAACTACCTGTTCAGTGGGCTGCACTCCTACGCATAGCCCGCTCGTGTGGGGGAAGCACGACGAGGATCCCGCCGCGGAGAGTGGCGCAGATGGCCCACCGTAGGGCGGGTGATGGCGTCGTGCTGACGCGCTGGTCGTCCCTGATCCCATGGTCGGGTGTTTCCCTGGACGACGTACCCGCCCCCACGTCCACCCTGGTCGGCTGACGGGTGTCCCGAACCAGCGGACCCGTTACTCCGGACTGCGAACGCCTGGTGGCCGGCTCCGTTACCGGAGCCGGCCACCACAGCCAGTTCGTCCCGAGGGGGAGGACGAGTGGCGCTACTCGTCGGGATTGATGCGCTTATTGAGTTTCCGCAGGAACTCGGGGTCGTCGTCCGGGCCGACGGGGTTCTGTGCGCCACGGGGCCGAGAGAAGTCCTCCGGACTCAGGTTCTGTGTGGGCGGCTGCTGCCGCGGCGTCGGTCCGGACGGTTCCTCTGCTGCGACGGCCGCGGTCTCGCGAGGCCGCCCGAAGAACAGCCAGAGCAGTGCTCCAACGTGCATGAACACCGCAATGAGGATCAGCCACAGAAGCTTCGGCAGATTCCGGACTTCCGAGCCAGGGCTCGTGAGGGCGTCACAGAACGCGTACACCCACAACGCCGTGAAGGCAACGGTTAGAAGCGCATAGAGCCACAGCATTCTTCCAGCCTATCCGTCGGCGTCGTTCTCGTCTGTAGGAGCGCTGCGGATTGGGGCCGTGAAGCGGGTCGCCTAGTGTGCCGGCTCCACCGCCTCGCCGTGGAGTAGTGCCCGCACTTCCGTTTCCCGGAACCTGCGATGCCCACCCGGGGTGCGGATACTACTGATCCGCCCGGAAGCCGCCCACCGGGTCACCGTCTTCGGGTCGACCCGGAAGAGGGAGGCGACCTCCCCTGGAGTCAACAGGCGTTCACTCGTACGTTCCACCGTCACTGTCCCCCTCTCTGTCCATCCGCCCCGGTCCGGGCGGTTGCTCCCCCAGTGTGCCTGAGTGCGTCCGTTTCCTCCCTAGTTTTCGTAAAAATTGCGGGGAGCGGGGGCGATTGAGGTCATCGTGATTAGAACGTAATCGTGTTTTGGGAGGGATCGAACCCCCACATGGACGGCGACGACGCCCTTTCCCGGGGGTGCCGCGTCGATGCGCTGCACCCCCTCTATCCTGGAGGAGACGCGGGCGCGACGGGGGCGGTTTTCGGGGACTTCCTCCAGGCGGAGTGGCTCGCCCCACCCCGCGCCCGGATCCATCCGGTCGGCGAGCGTCGGCCCCCGTCATTGTGAGGCAGGTGCATGCTGAACTTTGTGATGTACACCCTGGCCCGGCTGCTGCTGTTTCTGGCGGCGTCGGGACTCGCGTACCTCCTGGGAGCGCGCGGCTATCTGACCTTCCTGATCGGGATCGTGATCAGTGCTCCGGCCAGTTACGTCCTGCTCGCCCGGCATCGGGATGCGATGTCGGCGCAGGTCGTTTCCTGGATCGGGGAACTGAAATCCCTGGGGCGGCGGCTGGAGGAAGGGGCCGGTAAGGAGGACGTACCGGAGGAGACCGCCTCCGCCGAGGCGCCGGGGTCAGCGCCCGCCGGGCAGGGAGTGGACCAGTCCCGGGCCACCCCGAGCTCGCAGGCCGGCACGGACGAGGCCGGCACGACCACCGGTGTGGAGGCCCCCGACGGCAGTGTGGAGTCAGTGGAGCCAGCGGAGCCAGTGGAGCCAGTGGAGCCAGTGGAGTCACCGGCAACGCCGGACTCGTCGCGCAGCACGTCCGGGTGACGCGCCGCGCCAGCGGGAACAGCGGGTGCACTACCGGGTTGGGAACATGGCCAGGCGGGGCTGGTAGCGCCCGCCGATCCATTCGGTGTCGCTTCCCACATAGAGACCGTCGTCGGTGACGGTGAGTTCCTCGGCCCCGTGCCCGCGCTGCCGGCCGGGGTTCCAGGACAGGGCGGTTCCCCGTGTCGGATGGATTGCACCGATCCCTTCTCGCTCCACCGCTGAGGGCCCGGCCGACTTGTCCCCCTCGGGGTTGTCCAACCACCTCTGGTGCCCCCCGACGTACACGGCGGCCTCGGTGACCGCCACGGAGTACAGGGAGTCGCCGCCTGTGTGGTTGACCCAGGTCGGTTCGGCGTCGGGGTTCTCGTCAACCTCCCAGCGACTTGCCGTCTTGCACAGGCCGCCCAGGTCCACGGGCGCGCCGGTGGTTACCACCACGAAGTAGCTGCCGTCCGGGGCAAAGTCCATTTGGCGTAGGTAGGTGTGCATCCGGGACCAGTCGCATTCCGCGGTGAATGCGTCCGTGGCCCACGAACTCAGCCGCGCCTCGTCCCCGGTGGTGTCGATCATGGCGATCTGGGGACGCGGCGCGCCATCCACCTCCAGGAACGGGCCACTGATGAGCAGTCGGTCCCCGGCGGGGCTCAGTGCGAGGTTGTGCACCCGCAGGAAGCCGGCCCGGGTCTGGCCGATCGGAAGGTCGAACGCCGGGTCCACCACCCCGGTGCTGGAGTCCAACCGGGCCACGCCCTGCCGCTGCTCGCCGTTGATGCTGGAGAATGAGCCCCCGACGTAGAGATCGCCGTCCTGCTCGGCGAGCCCGTAGACACGTCCGTCGTCGATCGTGGTGTCCGCGAATTCCGGCACCTGACGGCCGTCGTCCAAGGACAGGCGCACGAGGCCGCGTGCCGGTTCTCCATTCACGGTGGTGAAGAATCCCCCCACATAGACAGTGCCGTCCCGGACGGAGACCGACGTGACTTCCCGGTCGAGGTCGGGGCGAAAGCCGGTACGCAGCGCTCCGGTAGACCGGTCGAAAGCGAAGAGGTACGGCTGCTCGATCACGTCGTCGTGGTCGTTGGTGCGCAGGTGCCCGAAGTTCCCGCCGACGACGACCACATCCCCGTCCTGGTCGATCGCCTGTACCTTGCCGTTCACCACGTGTGGGGTCCAGCTGACCGGGACGTCGTCCACGACCGCGGTGTGCCCGAGGGACGCGGTGGTTCCAGCCTCGGCGATCGGGGTGCCCACCGCGGATGGGACCATGAGGAAGCAGAGTGTGCAGCCGACCGCGCAGATGCGGGTAAGGAGACACTGTGGCACGAGCCACCTCCGACACAGTTCTGGCCGCGATATCCATGTGCTTACCTATTGTTTCTGGTCTTGCACACTATGTGATTATTGGTCTGGTGTGTGCGATGCACCCCTGTCGACGTGTCGCCCGGGACGAGCCGCAGTGACCGCGCCAACAGCTAGGCTTGACGCCATGACCCGCCCCGACCTCGCCAAGAACCCCGACGATGTGTCGACCATGTTCGACCAGGTCGCTCAGCGTTACGACCTGCTCAACACCGTCATGTCCGCCGGGCAGGACCGCATCTGGCGGCGGGCCGTCGCCCGGGAACTCGAGGCTTACAGCGGTGAACTCGTGCTCGACCTCGCCGCCGGCACCGGAACCTCCTCCGAATCCTTCGCAGCGGGTGGGGCTCGCGTCATCGCCTGCGACTTCTCCATGGGCATGCTCACCGTGGGGGCCCAGCGCAGAGGAGGAGCCAACCGCCGCGGCGTGACCTGTGTGGCTGGAGACGCCGTTCATCTCCCGTTCGCAGCCGAGACCTTCGACGCGGTCACGATCTCCTTCGGCCTGCGTAACGTTGTGGATACCCAGGCTGCCCTCCAAGAACTACTCCGGGTAACGAAACCTGGTGGGCGACTGGTTCTGTGTGAGTTCAGCCACCCTCCCAGCCGTGTTCTCGACTGGATCTATACCCGCGGTATCCGCATCGGCCTCCCCCTGCTCACGCGCCGCCTCACGCCCAACCCGGAGGCGTATGAGTACCTGCCCGAATCCATTGCGGCCTGGCCCGACCAGCGTCAGCTCTCCGCCGAGCTCACTCGCAGCGGATGGACCACGGTGCGCTGGCGCAACCTCAGCCTCGGTGCGGTTGCCGTGCATCGGGCGACACGGCCCACCAGCCACTAGTGCCGTGGCGGGCGCCGTCGATCCCGGATGTGCTCGGCCCCGGGGGTGACCGCAATACGGGCTGCGCTGCCTGGCCCCTGGGTGGGTGGACGGCCTGGCCCGGAATCCGCCCAGCGGCACGACGATCCCCGACACCTGGTCCGTTGGGGACCTACCGGCGGTGCTGGTGACCAGCAACCGGGGTGGTTGGGCCGTACGCCCCGGGTGGATGGTGGCTTACCGGTGGGTATGATCCGGGCATCCGCAGGCCCATGCTCCGAGAGTCAGCAATGTGACCTGTGATTTTCTTCGAGGGCCTGCCACGTCCGGCCCTGACTACGCTTCGTGTTCAACGTCGGCCCGGGGGCGGGGTCGCTGAGCGATGGCGAAAGGTCTAGACTGCGGACGAGGGTTTGTGAAGGGCTTCACAAGTGTTCGTGCTTTTGGTCGCCTCCGGTTGCGTCCGTACAGCACACACCCGAGGCCGGACTCCCCGCCAGCCACAACGCGTGGGTCCAGCATGCATAGAACTCAGGATGGGCTCGTGAGCGACACCAGATCCGACACAGTCGTTACCGGTCGTGCCGGGATCGAACCAGACGCCGACGTTATCGTCGTCGGCGCCGGCCCCGCAGGCGCGACCGTTGCCTACCATCTCGCCCAGTCCGGTCTGGACGTCTTGGTGTGCGAGAAGACAACCTTCCCCCGAGAGAAGGTCTGTGGGGACGGCCTGACTCCCCGCGCGGTCAAGCAACTGATCGCGATGGGCGTCGACACCACGACCGAGGGGTGGGTCCGTAACCACGGCCTACGGATTATCGGAGGTGGGGTCCGCCTGGAGCTGCCCTGGCCCGAACTGGGGGAGTATCCCAATTTCGGTCTGGTTCGTACGCGCTACGACTTCGACCAGATCCTGGTGGAGCGCGCCCAGCAGGCCGGTGCCCGGTTGCGGGAACAGACCAATGTGCAGCAGCCCATCATCGGAGACCGAACCAACCGCGTCATTGGGGTGCGTGCGCGCGGTGCCGACGGCGAACCGGTGGACCTGCACGCCCCCCTGGTCGTCGCCGCGGACGGAAACTCCTCCCGTCTCTCGGTGGCCCTCGGGATTCGCAAGCGTGAGGATCGGCCGATGGGAGTCGCGGTCCGGACCTACTTCACCAGCCCGCGGCACACCGACGACTACCTGGAGTCCTGGCTGGAGCTGTGGGACCGCAGTGGGGACCGGGACGTGTTGTTGCCCGGGTACGGCTGGGTGTTCGGTGTCGGGGACGGGACCAGCAACGTCGGGTTGGGCATCCTCAACTCCACCTCTTCCTTTCAGAGTGTGGACTACCGGCAACTCCTGCGTCGCTGGACCGCGAGCATGCCCGAGGAGTGGGGATTCGGGGAGGACAATCAGGTCGGGCCGGTGCGTGGTTCCGCCCTGCCCATGGGGTTCAACCGGGTCCCCCACTACTCCCGTGGGCTGTTGCTGGTCGGTGATGCCGGTGGCATGGTCAATCCGTTCAACGGGGAGGGGATCGCCTATGCGATGGAGGCCGGTCACCGTGCCGCCGAGGTGATCGCCCAGGCGTTGCGCCGTCCGACTGTGCAGTCCCGGGAGCGAACCCTGCTGAGCTACCCCCGGATTCTCCAGGAGACCTACGGTGGCTACTACACCCTGGGTCGCTATTTCGTAAGACTGATCGGGAATCCGGAGTTCATGAAGTACGCGACCAAATACGGCCTGCCCCAGCCAATGTTGATGCGCTTCACCCTCAAGCTGCTGGCGAATCTGACCGAACCCCATGGTGGCGATGCGATGGATCGGGTCATCAACGGGATGTCGCGATTGGCGCCGGCAGCGTGACGGGACGGGTGAGCGCGGGGCATCCTCCGGGTATCGGCACGGCCCGTTCCTGGCTGTGGGCCCGGGGCATGCCATCCGTGTTGGCTGGCATGGGGGTGAATTACCCCGGCCCGGGTCCGGTGGTGCCGGCGCTGGACATACCAACGAGCGGACCGTTGTGTGTCCGCGACGAGGAGAGGATCGGCTAGCGATGGAGCTGTACACCCCCATCCTGGTGCTGGGTGGCCTTGCGGCGGCGTTCGCGCTGTTCTCACTGTTCGCGGCGCATATTGCCGGTCCCCGCCGGTACAACAGGGCCAAGCTGGAGCCCTACGAGTGCGGGATCGAACCCACCCCCCAACCGAGTGGTGGTGGTCGGTTCACGGTGAAGTACTACCTGACCGCCATGCTCTTCATCATCTTCGACATCGAGATCATCTTTCTGTATCCGTGGGCGGTCCATCTGGACGCACTCGGCTTGTTCGGGCTGATCGCGGTGGTGCTGTTCCTGGTCAATGTGTCAATCGCCTACGCCTATGAATGGCGGCGTGGCGGATTGGAGTGGGACTGATGGGAGTCGAGGAGAAGCTGCCGAGCGGCTTCCTGCTGACCACGGTCGAGCAGCTGGTCGGAGCCGCCCGTAAGTCCTCGGTCTGGCCGGCCACATTCGGGCTGGCGTGCTGCGCGATCGAGATGATGTCGGTGGGTGGCCCACGGTACGACCTGGCCCGGTTCGGGATGGAGCGCTTCTCGGCCACCCCTCGCCAGGCCGATCTGATGATCGTGGCCGGCAGGGTGAGCCAGAAGATGGCCCCCGTCCTGCGTCAGATCTACGACCAGATGCCCGAACCCAAGTGGGTGATCGCCATGGGCGTCTGTGCCTCCAGCGGTGGAATGTTCAACAACTACGCCATCGTGCAGGGGGTGGACCATATCGTTCCGGTGGACGTCTACCTGCCCGGTTGCCCGCCGCGGCCGGAGATGCTGCTGGACGCGGTCCTCAAGCTGCACGACCAGATCCAGAACACGAAGCTCGGGGTGCATCGGGAGCAGGAGATCGAGGAGAACGAGCAGCGGCAACTGCGCACGCTTCCCCTGGTGGAGCGGGATGACGACACTGAGGGGGTGTCACGATGACCTCCGATTCACCCGCAACCAACAATGAAGGCCAGCCTAACCTAAACGACGAGGAGAGTCTACCCGAGCGTCGGGGCGCGGAACGGCTGGCCACACCGGTGGTGCGCACCGGGATGTTCGGGGCCAAGACCACCGGGGACACCTCCGGCTACGGTCGCCTCCAGGTGCGTCAACAACCGCCGGCCCGGTCCGAGCCGCCCTACGGCGATCCGGACAATCCGAAGACCGCCTACTTCGACGAGGTGGCCGAGACCCTGGCCGCAGCTCTCGAACAGCAGGGGACCACCTTCGACACCGCCGTGGAGCGGGTCGTGGTGGAGCAGGGAACGTTCGTCCTGCACCTGGACCGGGAGTACCTGCCGCTTGTCGCACGGCTGTTGCGGGACGAGCCCGCCCTGCGGTTCGAGCTGTGCCTCGGGGTGGCCGGAGTGCACTACCCGGAGGACACCGGGCGGGAGCTGCACGCCGTCTACCCCCTGCGCTCGATCACGCACAACCGGTTTCTGCGTCTGGAGGTCAGCGTTCCCGACAGTGACCCGCGCGTGCCCTCGATCGTGGACACCTACCCCACGAACGACTGGCACGAGCGCGAGGCGTGGGACCTGCTGGGGATCGTCTTCGAGGGACACCCCGCCCTGACCCGGATCCAGATGCCGGACGACTGGCACGGCCACCCCCAGCGCAAGGACTACCCCTTGGGCGGGATCCCCGTCACCTACCGCGGTGCGACGGTCCCCCCACCAGACGAGCGGAGGTCATACGCGTGAGCACCCCAGCCGCAGCTGACGCGACGTCCACCGGTAGTGGTGGCGAGCGTGTGTTCAACGCCTCGGGCGCCGACTGGGACGAGGTCATCGCGGCCGCCCGGGAAGCCGGAACCGACCGGCTCGTCGTCAACATGGGGCCGCAGCACCCCTCGACCCACGGAGTGCTCCGGCTGATCCTCACCCTCGACGGTGAGACCGTGACCGAGGCCCGGGCCGGAATCGGCTACCTGCACACCGGCATCGAAAAGAACATGGAGTACCGGACGTGGACGCAGGGCACCACGTTCTGTACCCGCATGGACTACGTGATGCCGATCTTCAACGAGACGGCCTACTGCCTCGCGGTGGAACAGCTCCTCGGCATCACCGACGAGATCCCGGAACGCGCCCAGGTCATCCGCGTCATGATGATGGAGCTCAACCGGATGGCCTCCCACTTCGTGGCGATGGCCACCTTCGGAATGGAGCTGGGCGCGACCACGATCATGACGAACGGGTTTCGCGAGCGCGAGATGGTGCTCGACCTGTTCGAGATGATCACCGGGCTGCGGATGAACCACGCCTACATCCGCCCCGGAGGTGTGGCCCAGGACCTGCCCAGCGGAACCCTCGGCAAGGTACGTGAGTTCCTCACCGAGATGCCCAGGCGCGTGGCAACCCTGCGCAAAATGCTGGATGAGAATCCCGTCTACCTCGCGCGAACGCGTGATGTCGCCTACCTGGACCTGTCCGGCTGCATGGCGCTCGGCGCGACGGGGCCGCTCCTGCGCGCAACCGGCCTGGCCTGGGACCTGCGTAAGTCCCAGCCGTACTGCGGGTACGAGAACTACGAGTTCGACATTCCGGTGTCCGAGGGATGTGACGTCTACGCGCGCTATCGCGTGCGCGTCGCCGAGCTGGAGCAGTCCCTACGAATCATCGAGCAGTGCGTGGACAAACTGGAGGGGCTGCGCTCCGAGCCCGTCATGATCAACGATGCCAAGATCGGATGGCCTGCCCGACTGGCGCTCGGCCCGGACGGTCTCGGGAACTCTCCGGACCACATCGCCCACATCATGGGCCAGTCCATGGAGGCCCTGATCCACCACTTCAAGCTGGTGACCGAAGGGTTCCGGGTCCCCGCAGGCCAGGCCTACGTGGCGGTGGAGAGCGCCAAGGGCGAACTGGGCTGCCTCGCGGTCAGTGACGG
This sequence comes from Lipingzhangella rawalii, assembly GCF_031628175.1. Taxonomy (NCBI): domain Bacteria; kingdom Bacillati; phylum Actinomycetota; class Actinomycetes; order Streptosporangiales; family Nocardiopsidaceae; genus Lipingzhangella; species Lipingzhangella rawalii. The sequence continues at coordinate 22,226 of NZ_JAVLVT010000008.1, forward strand.
CGGAACCCGCCCCCACCGTGTGCACTTTCGGGACCCGTCCTTCACCCACCTCCAGGCCGTGGCAGCCATGTGTGAGGGCGGAAGCGTGGCCGACGTCGTCGCGGCCGTGGCCAGTATCGACCCCGTGATGGGAGGGGTGGACAGGTGACTGAGGAGACGGCCGGGACGGACCGCGCCGAGACCGCGGGGGCGTTTGACCCCGAGGTACGGCAGCGGTTGGAGGCCGACGCCAAGGAGATCATCTCCCGCTATCCGCAGGCCCGATCGGCGCTGTTGCCGCTGCTGCACCTGGTGCAGTCAGAGGAGGGTTACGTCAGCGACCGGGGTGTGGCGTTCTGCGCGGAGCAGCTCGACATCACCAAAGCCGAGGTCACCGCTGTGGTGACCTTCTACACCATGTACAAGCGTCGCCCCACGGCCGACTACAACGTGGGGGTGTGCACCAACACCCTGTGTGCCGTTCTCGGTGGCGACCAGATCTACACCGAGCTCAAGGAACACCTGGGAGTTGGCAACGACGAACCAACGCCCGACGGCACGGTCTCGGTCGAGCATGTCGAGTGCAACGCGGCCTGCGACTACGCCCCGGTCGTTATGGTCAACTGGGAGTTCTTCGACAACCAGACCCCGGACAGCGCCAGGGAGTTGGTCGACAACCTCCGCGACGGCGCCGCGGTGCGCCCCACCCGCGGTCCGGACAGCCTGTGCACCTGGCGTCAGGCCTCTCGCATCCTGGCGGGTTTCTCCGACGGGCGGGCAGGCGAGGGCCCCCAGGCGGGCGAGGCGAGTCTCGCCGGCCTTCGGTTGGCCCGGGAACGGGGCTGGAGCGCCCCCGACCCGCAGGAAACCGGTGTGCTGGAGGAGGGTAGCGAGTGACCACCCTGACCCCGATCCTGTCGGCGAACTGGGACCGTCCCGAGTCCTTCACCCTCGCGGACTACCGTGCCGAAGGTGGATACGAGTCCCTGCGCACCGCGCTGGGCATGGACCCGGACGAGCTTGTGGATCTCGTGAAAACCGCAGGCCTGCGTGGCCGAGGAGGCGCGGGTTTCCCAACCGGAATGAAGTGGGGCTTCCTGCCGAAGGACAACCCCAAGCCCCGCTACCTCGTCGTCAACGCCGACGAGTCCGAACCGGGCACGTGTAAGGACGTGCCACTCATGCTGGCCAACCCGCACGTCCTACTCGAGGGCGTGGCCATCACCTGCTATGCGATCCGCAGCCACCAGGCCTTCATCTATGTCCGCGGCGAGGTCCTGCACGTGATCCGTCGCCTGCGGCAGGCGGTCGCCGAAGCCTACGAGGCCGGTCTGTTCGGCACCAACATTCTCGGCTCCGGGTTCGACCTCGAGGTGGTTGTGCACGCTGGGGCTGGTGCCTACATCTGCGGTGAGGAAACCGCCCTGCTGGACTCCCTGGAGGGTTACCGCGGACAGCCACGCCTCAAGCCGCCGTTCCCCGCGGTGGCCGGACTGTACGCCTCACCGACCGTGGTGAACAACGTCGAGTCGATCTCCAGCGTGCCGAGCATCGTCAGTGGCGGAGCCGACTGGTTCACCGCCATGGGCACGGAGAAGTCCCCCGGCTTCGGCCTCTTCTCGCTGTCCGGACACGTCAGCCGCCCCGGCCAGTACGAGGCCCCCCTGGGGGTAACCCTGCGGGAACTGCTGGACATGGCCGGTGGCGTGCGCGAGGGACACGAGCTGAAGTTCTGGACCCCCGGCGGCTCCTCCACCCCGATCCTCACCGCGGACCATCTGGACACACCGCTGGATTTCGAGGCGATCGGGGCGGCCGGGTCGATGCTCGGCACCCGTGCCCTTCAGATCTTCGACGACACCACCTGCGTAGTGCGCGCCGTGCTGCGCTGGATCGAGTTCTATGCGCACGAGTCCTGCGGCAAGTGCACGCCCTGCCGGGAAGGCAACTTCTGGATGGTCCAAGTGCTGGAACGTCTGGAGCACGGACGAGGAACCGAGGCGGATCTGGAAAAGCTCCTGGACATCTGTGACAACCTGCTCGGGCGCTCGTTCTGTGCCCTGGGCGACGGTGCGACCAGCCCCGTGACCTCCTCGATCTCCTACTTCCGGCAGGAGTACATCGACCACTTCGAGCAGGGCGGCTGCCCGTTCGATCCCACCAAGTCGACCGTGTGGGGGGAGTCCTCATGACCGTTGCGACGAACATACCCGCCGGGGTCGATCCGCAGACACCCCCCGAGGACCTGGTCACCGTCACCATCGACGGCTTCCAGATCCGGGTCCCCAAGGGGACCCTCGTGATTCGCGCGGCGGAGTTGCTCGGGATCCAGATTCCACGGTTCTGCGACCACCCCCTGCTCGAGCCGGCGGGGGCCTGCCGCCAGTGCCTGGTGGAAGTGCCCGATGCCGGCAACGGCCGAGCGATGCCCAAACCGCAGGCCTCCTGCACGCTCGCCGTGATGGAGGGCATGGACGTCCGGACCCAGATCACCTCGGACGTCGCGGAGAAGGCGCAGCGGGGAATCATGGAGTTCCTGCTGATCAACCACCCGCTGGACTGCCCCGTCTGCGACAAGGGCGGCGAGTGCCCCCTCCAGAACCAGGCCATGTCCACCGGACAGGGCGAAACGCAGTTCCTCGACGTCAAGCGCACCTTCCCCAAGCCCATCTCCCTGTCCACCCAGGTGCTGTTGGACCGGGAACGCTGTATCCAGTGCACCCGCTGCACCCGGTTCGCCGCCGAGATCGCCGGGGATCCGCTCATCGAGATGCTGGAGCGCGGTGCGGACGAGCAGGTGGGCATCGCCCCCGGGGAACCGTTCCAGTCCTACTTCTCCGGTAACACCGTGCAGATCTGTCCGGTGGGGGCACTCACGGGGACGGCTTACCGTTTCCGGGCCCGCCCGTTCGACCTCGTGTCCACCCCCAGCGCCTGCGAGCACTGTGCCTCGGGATGTGCCCAGCGCACCGACCACCGGCGGGGCAAGGTGACCCGCCGCCTCGCCGGGGACGACCCCGAGGTCAACGAGGAATGGAACTGCGACAAGGGCCGCTGGGCCTTCACCTATGCCACCCAGGCGGACCGGCTGCACCATCCACTGGTCCGGGACAGCCACAGCCGTGCCCTGGAAACCGCGTCCTGGTCGGAGGCGGTCAGCCTCGCCGCTCAGGGACTCGCCGCCGCCAGGCCGGGCCGTGTCGGCGTGCTCACCGGTGGCCGGCTGACGCTCGAAGACGCCTACGCCTACAGCAAGTTCGCCCGGCTCGCTCTCGGCAGCAACGACATCGACATGCGGGCACGCCCACACAGTCCGGAAGAGGAGGAGTTCCTCACCGCCCGGGTTGCCGGGCGGGGACTCCAGGTTCGCTACCGGGACCTGGAGCGCGCCCCCACCGTGCTGCTGGCTGGATTCGAGCCCGAGGACGAGTCGCCGATGGTGCTGCTGCGGCTGCGTAAGGCCGTCCGCCAGCACGGACAGCGCGTCTTCGCCCTGGGAAGCCACCAGACCCTCGGCCTCACGAAGCTGCGGGGCACCCTGCTCCGCACCGCGCCGGGCGGCGAAGCCGAGCTTCTCCAGGCCCTGACCGCACACACCGCCACCACCGGAACCGACACAGCCGGCGACGACGCCGCACTCACCGCAGCAGCCACCGCCCTCGGCGAGGGCTCGGGCGAGGCCATCATCATGGTGGGTGAGCGACTGGCCGAAACCCCGGGAGCACTGTCGGCGGTGGTGCGGCTGGCCGAGGCCACCGGGGCGCGACTGGCCTGGGTCCCGCGCCGCGCGGGCGAGCGTGGTGCCATCGAGGCCGGGGCGATGCCGGGGCTCCTGCCCGGGGGGCGTCCGGTCACCGACGCTCCCGCCCGGTCCGCGGTGGCCCGCAGCTGGTCCGTGGCCGAGCTGCCGGCCCAGCCGGGACGGGATACCGCCACCCTGGTGGAGGCTGCCGCCGCCGGTGAGCTGGACGCGCTGGTCATCGCGGGTGTCGATCTCGCGGATCTGCCCGACCCCGAGGCCGCAACCCAAGCCCTGGCGCGGGTACCGTTCATCGTCAGCCTGGAGCTGCGCGCCAGCAACGTCACCGACCGGGCCGACATCGTGTTCCCCGTGGCAGCGGTCGCCGAGAAGTCCGGCACCTTCTTGGACTGGGAGGGGCGTCCCCGCACCTTCGGACAGGCCCTGAACCTGCCCACCGCCATGTCTGACCTGCGTGTGCTTTCGGCCGTGGCCGATGAGATGGACGTGCACCTGGGGCTTCCGGACGCGGAGGCGGCGCGGCGAGAGTTGGCCGAACTCGGCGAGTGGGACGGGATTCGTCCGCCCGCGCCGGTTGCCCGCCCCGAACCGCAACCGGCCCCGGAGGCGGGACAGGCCGTGCTGGACACCTGGAACGAGCTACTCGACCAGGGGCGGATGCAGGACGGGGAACCGTTCCTCGCCGGGACCGCCCGGCGCGCCGTTGCACGGATCAGTCCCGCCACGGCAACAGAGGCGGGGCTGGCCGAAGGCCAACAGCTGCGGGTTGCCACCGACCGGGGGGCGATACAGCTGCCCGTGGTCTCCACCGAGATGCCTGACCGGGTGGTGTGGCTGCCAACCAACGCCGAGGGGTGCGCAGTCCGGTACAGCCTCGGTGCGGGACGGGGCACGGTCGTGAACCTCCAGGCGGTCGATCCGCCCGGATCAGCCAACGCCTCTGGTGTCGGAGCGCACACAGCTGTCCCGGCGGACACGGTGCAGCCGGCGCAGGACACCGAGCCGGACCAGGCCGCACGGACCGGAGGGAAGGCGTGATGACCAGCACAATCGTGGCCGGGTCACCGGCCCTGACCACCGTCGCGCAGGCGGACCCCTATCTTGAGGGGTTCGGGGGCGACCCCTGGTGGCTGATCGGGGGGAAGGTCCTGGCGATCTTCGGCTTCTGTGTCGTGATGGCGCTGCTGCTGATCTGGGGCGAGCGCCGCATCATCGGTCGGATGCAGAACCGGCTTGGCCCTAACCGGCACGGGCCGTTCGGCATCCTTCAGTCCCTCGCGGACGGGATCAAACTGGCACTGAAGGAAGACATCGTCCCGGCGAAGGTCGACAAGGTCGTCTATGTCCTCGCGCCGGTGCTCTCCACCGTTCCGGCGTTCATGGCCCTGGCGATCGTGCCGTTCGGTCCGGAAGTCACCATCTTCGGACAGGAGACACACCTTCAGCTGACGGATCTGCCCGTCGGGGTTCTGCTGGTCCTCGCCACCGCCTCGATGGGGGTGTACGGGATCGTGCTGGGTGCGTGGGCCTCCGGTTCGCCCTACGCCCTGTTGGGTGGACTCCGTTCCTCGGCCCAGGTGATCAGCTACGAGATCGCGATGGCACTGAGCTTCGTCGCGGTGTTCATGTTCGCCGGAACCATGACCACCTCCGGTGTGGTCGAGGCACAGGCTGGCGGGAACACCATCACCCTGTTCGGGACCGAGGTGTGGGCCCCCTCCTGGTTTGCGATCGTCCTGCTGCCCTCCTTCGTGATCTACGTCATCACCATGGTCGGGGAGACCAACCGGCTCCCCTTCGACCTAGCCGAGGGGGAGGGCGAGATCGTCGGCGGGTTCCACACCGAGTACTCCTCGCTGAAGTTCGCGCTGTTCTTCCTCGCGGAGTACATCAACATGGTCACGGTCTCGGCGATCGCAGTGACCCTGTTCCTCGGCGGATACCACGCGCCACCACCCGTCACCGCGTTCTGGGCCGGCGCCAACGACGGCTGGTGGCCACTGATGTGGTTCATGCTCAAGCTCGTCGTCGTCCTGTTCTTCTTCATCTGGCTGCGCGCCTCCCTGCCGCGGGTGCGCTACGACCAGCTGATGAAACTCGGGTGGAAGGTCCTGATTCCCGTCCAGTTGGTGTGGATCGTGGCCGTCGCGACGATGCGGGTGCTCCAGAGCGAACAGGCCGGAACCGCGGTTGTGGTCTCGGTGGTGTTCACCATGCTCGCGTTGATCGTCGCCGCGATTGTGATGTGGGACCGGTCGGTCAGCAGGCAGGAGGCCGCCGAGGCGGCCGAGGCAGCTGCTCAGGAGGCAGCTTTGCGGGACAACCCCATGCACGGCGGTTTCCCCGTGCCACCCAAGAACGCGCCGCACTACGGCTCCAGTGTCGCCGCGGAACCCCGCGTGTCGCGGCAGGAACCGCGTAAGGAGGTCACCGGTGCTTGATTTCCTGAACCCGGTCAGAGGGTTCGGTGTCACCTTCCATAACCTGTTCCGAACCCCACAGACGGAGCAGTACCCCGAGAATAAGCAGGCCACGATGCCCCGGTTTCACGGCCGGCACCAGCTCAACCGCTGGCCGGACGGGCTGGAGAAATGCATCGGCTGTGAGCTGTGTGCCTGGGCCTGCCCGGCGGACGCCATCTATGTCGAAGCCGGCGACAACACTGAGGACGCCCGCTACTCACCGGGCGAGCGTTACGGCCGCGTCTACCAGATCAACTATCTACGCTGCATCCTCTGCGGACTGTGCGTGGAAGCGTGCCCGACCCGCGCGCTGACCATGACCAACGAGTACGAGCTCGCCGACGACAACCGGGAGAGCCTCATCTGGACCAAGGAGCAGCTCCTCGCGCCGCTCCAGGAGGGCATGGAGGAGCCCCCGCACCCGATGCGACTCGGGGACACCGAGCAGGACTACTACCGGATGGGCCGGGAGACCACGACGCAGCAGGGCAGTGCGAACGGTGAGGACGCGCGGTGAACCCGATCAGCGAATCCCCCGAACTGATGCTGGCCACGGTGATCTCTGCGGGTGAGACCGCGGCCTTCTGGGTGCTGGGCAGTATCGCGGTGCTCGCGGCACTCGGGGTGGTGCTCCTCCGCAAGGCAGTGCACTCCGCCATCATGCTCGCCCTGGTGATGACGATCCTCGCGGTCTTCTACGGCATCCACCAGGCACCCTTCCTGATGGTGGTGCAGATCGTCGTCTACACCGGCGCCGTGCTGATGCTGTTCCTGTTTGTTCTCATGCTGGTGGGGGTCAGCTCCGCGGACTCACTCACGGAGACCATTCGAGGCCAGCGCGTGCTCAGCGCCGTGGTCGCGGCGTGCTTCCTCGGAGCCCTGGCGATCGGCCTCACCCGGGTTCGGCTGGGAGCGCCACAGGGGCTGGACGCGGGAACCGCGGAGGCCGGTGGGAACGTGCCCTGGGTCGCCCTCGAAGTGTTCCACCGCTACGTGATCGCCTTCGAGGCAACAGGGGCCCTGCTCATCGTCGCCGTCCTCGGGGCGCTGATCCTCGCTCACCAGGAACGCCGGCGCCGCAACTCCCAGCGGGACCAGTCCCGGGCACGCATCCGGGGCGACCACCCCACCCCGCTGCCCGGACCGGGAACCTACGCACGCCACAACGCGATCGACGCCCCCGCCCTTCTTCCCGACGGCAGCGTCGCCAAACTGTCGATCAACCCGATCCTCGCCGCACGCGAGGAACAGCCCCCCGAGGCACCCGAGGTCACCGGCGGTAGCGACGAGGCCCACGACGCGCTGGATCAGCAGCCCGGGCAGCACACGGGCGAGCAGGACACCGACCAGCGCAACACGGGCACCGAGCGGGGTGAGGACTAGCCAATGGACCCCATGAACTACATCCTGCTGGCCGCCGTCCTGTTCACGATCGGGGCCGTGGGCGTGTTGGTGCGCCGGAACGCGATCATCGTGTTCATGTGCGTGGAGCTGATGCTGAACGCCTGCAATCTGGCGTTCGTCAGCTTCGCCCGCATGCACGGCACCATCGAGGGCCAGATCGTCGCGTTCTTCGTGATGGTGGTGGCCGCCGCCGAGGTCGTGGTGGGCCTGGCGATCATCATGCAGATCTTCCGGACCCGCAGGTCGGCGTCGATCGACGACGCCAGCCTGCTCAAGCACTAGAGGGGCAGGGAACGTGACGACAATCCTTGCTCGGGACACAATGACGCAAGCACAGACCCTGGCCGATACCTCAGCCACGACCGGCGCCCTGGGGTACTCCTGGCTGATGATCGCCCTGCCGCTGGCGAGCGCGGCGATCCTGCTGCTGGGTGGGCGGCGCGTCGATCCGTGGGGCCACTGGCTTGGCCTCGCGACACCCCTGGCGAGTTTCGTACTCGCATTGGTGGGGCTATTCGCCCTCCTCGACCGCACGCCCGCAGAGCGCGAGGTCGTCGTCCAGGTCTACGAGTGGCTGTCCGTGGGCACGTTCTCCGTGGATGTGAGCCTGCTGCTCGATCCCCTGTCCATCAGCTTCGCGCTGCTGATCACCGGGGTCGGATCACTCATCCACATCTATTCGGTCGGCTACATGGCCGAGGATCCGGGACGGCGCCGCTTCTTCGCCTACCTGAACCTGTTCCTGGCGGCAATGCTGCTGCTGGTTCTCGCGGACAACTACGCCCTGCTGTTCATCGGCTGGGAGGGCGTGGGGCTGGCCTCCTACCTCCTGATCGGGTTCTGGCAGTACAAGCCCTCGGCCGCGGTCGCGGCGAAGAAGGCCTTCCTCATCAACCGTGTGGGTGACATCGGACTGCTGGTCGCACTCATGGTGATGTTCGCGGCCCTCGGCTCGGTGACCTTCGAGGCCGTGCACGCCTCGGCAGGCGAGGCCGGCACCACAATGATGACCGTACTCGGGCTGCTGCTGTTGCTGGCGGCCTGCGGTAAGTCCGCACAGCTGCCGCTCCAGGCCTGGCTCCTGGACGCGATGGAGGGCCCGACCCCGGTTTCCGCCCTGATCCACGCCGCGACGATGGTCACCGCGGGGGTCTACCTCATCGTGCGTTCCGGGCCGATCTTCGAGCTGGCTCCAGCCGCGCAGTTGACCGTCGCGATCGTCGGCGCGGCCACCATGCTCGCCGGCGCGATCATCGGCTGCGCCAAGGACGACATCAAGAAGGCACTCGCCGGCTCGACCATGAGCCAGATCGGGATGATGGTGCTCGCGGCGGGGCTCGGCCCCGTAGGATATGCCTACGCCATCGCCCACCTGCTCACCCACGGCTTCTTCAAGGCGGGGCTGTTCCTCGGTGCCGGATCGGTCATGCACGGCATGCACGACGAGGTCAACATGCGGCGGTTCGGCGGGCTGCGTTCCGCCATGCCGATCACCTTCGCCACCTTCGGCCTGGGGTATCTCGCCATCATCGGATTCCCGTTCCTGTCCGGATGGTGGACCAAGGAGGGGATCATCGCGGCTGCGTTCGGCTACGGCGTCGACGCGGTGGACGGTGGTGCCGTGACCGGACCGGTGTTGGGGTCGCTGACACTCCTCGTGGCCGGGCTGACCGCCTTCTACATGTCCCGGATCATGTTCCTGACGTTCTTCGGAACGCGGCGCTGGGACGCGGACGTGCACCCGCACGAGTCCCCCGGCTCCATGACGTGGCCGATGATCCTGCTGGCTGTGGGATCGGTGGCCCTGGGCGCGGTTCTGGTGTTCGGCTACCGCTTCGCCGAGTTCCTCCAGCCGGCCACCGGAGCGGAGGTCGCCACGTTCGACCTCGCCGCCATGCTCACGGATCCGATCGCTCTGGCCGCCCTGGCCGTCATGGTGCTCGGTGTGGCCCTCGCCTGGTACCGCTACGGCCGTACGGACGCCCAGGTTCCCCGAGAGCAGCCGCCGGGCACCGTCGTAACGGTTGCGGCCCGCAATGACCTGTACGGCGACGCGGTCAACGAGACCCTGTTCGAGCGGCCCGGTCAGGTCCTGACCCGGGCTGCGGTCACCGTGGACGAGAAGGTCGTCGACGGTGCCGTACACGGGGTTGCCGCGAGCGTGGCGGGCAGTTCGCGGGCACTGAGTCGTACCCAAACCGGTTTCGGGCGCAGCTACGCGTTGACGATGCTGCTCGGCGCAGCGGTCGTGGTCACCGCGATGTTGGCCGTGCTGGCCGGCTAGTAGTGAGGTTCGAGTAGACGTGACTATCCCCTGGCTGACACTCGCCATCGCGTTGCCCGCACTGGGCGCGCTGGGCGTTGCGCTGATGCCGCGCGACCGTTCCGAGCATGCCAAGCGGATCGCGCTTGCCGTGTCCGTGGCCACCCTGGCGGTGGTTATCGCGATCGCCGTGCAGTTCGAGCCGGGCGGTCCGCGCCTGCAATTCGAGCAGGTCCAATCGTGGATCCCCCGGTTCGGCGTGCACTATGCGGTCGGTGTCGACGGCATATCCCTGGTTCTGATCGCCCTGGCGGCGCTTCTGGTGCCGCTGGTGCTGCTGGCCGCCTGGCGCGATACCGCGGATTTCCCGGATGACGGCAAGGGCTACTTCGCCCTGGTGCTCGTCCTCGAAGCCATGATGATCGGGGTCTTCGCCGCCACCGACGTCTTCCTGTTCTACGTGTTCTTCGAGGTCATGCTGATTCCGGTCTACTTCATGATCGGACGCTACGGCCGCGGTGCCGACCGGGCGCGCGCCGCCATGAAGTTCCTGCTCTACAGCCTGTTCGGTGGCCTGCTCATGCTGGTCGCCGTGATCGGGGTGTACGTTGCCAGCGCCCGCGCGGGCGAGCCCACCTTCCTGTGGACGGAGCTCACCGGCCCGGAGGGAGCCCTCTCCGGGCTCGACACCACCGTGGCGATCTGGCTGTTCCTCGGGTTCTTCGTGGCGTTCGCGATCAAGGCCCCCATGTGGCCGGTACACACCTGGCTGCCCACCGCCGCCGGGTCCGCCCGGCCCGGAACCGCGGTACTGCTGGTGGGGGTCCTGGACAAGGTCGGAACCTACGGGATGTTGCGGTACTGCCTGGAGCTGTTCCCACAGGCCGCGCACTGGTTCGTGTGGCCGGTCATTGTGCTGAGCCTGATCAGTATCGTCTACGGCGCCGTTCTCGCGATCGGCCAGACGGACATGCTCCGCCTGATCGCCTACACCTCGGTCTCCCACTTCGGGTTCATCATCCTGGGAATCTTTGCCATGACGAGCCAGGCCCAGGCGGGGGCAGCGCTGTATATGGTCAACCACGGTCTGGCCACCGGCGCACTGTTCCTCGTGGTGGGCTTCCTGATCGCCCGGCAGGGCTCGGCCCAGCTGGAGGACTACCGGGGTGTCCAGCGGGTCGCCCCCCGGCTGGCCGGAATGTTCCTGATCGCTGGCCTGGCCGGGCTGTCGTTGCCGGGGTTGTCTCCGTTCGTGAGCGAGTTCCTCGTGTTCGTGGGCACCTTCGCGGCCTACCCCGTGCCCGCCGTGATCGCCGCCGTGGGTGTGGTGTTGGCGGCGCTGTACATCCTGTGGCTGTACCAGCGCACGATGACCGGACCGACCCCGGACCGGTTGCGCTCCATGCCGGATTTGTCCGGACGGGAGCTGTTGGCTGTGGCACCACTGATCGCCCTGATCATCGGGTTCGGGCTTGTCCCCCGGCCGCTGCTGGAGCCGGTCACCCCGGCGGTGGAACAGACCATGGAACAGATCGATGTCACCGACCCCGCCCCCAGCCTCGATGAGGCGGAGGCCGGTGCGGCCGCTGACCAGACAGAAGGAGTCGGCGAGTGAGCATGCTGACCGCGGGCGGGACTCTCGCTTCCCTCGACCCCGCCGTGCAGGAAGCCCCCAACATCGACTACCTCATGTTGGCCCCCATGCTGGTGGTCTTCGGAGCAGCGGTACTGGGGGTCGTCGTAGAAGCCTTCGTGCCCCGGGCACACCGCAGGCCCACCCAGCTAGTGCTCGCGTTCGTGGGCCTCGTGGTGGCCTTCGTCTGCCTGCTGGTGCAGGTGCGCGAGCTGCCCGCGGATTCGCCGGGGGTCACGATCGCGTTCGCGACGGTCGCCATTGATCGTCCAACCCTGTTCCTGCACGGAACGGTTCTCCTCCTGGCCTTGGCGAGCCTGCTCCTGTTCGCCGCCAATCGCCGGGAAGCCTTCGCGCCACAGGCAGCCACCATTCCCGGAAGCGAGGAGGAACGCGAACACGAGGAAGCCGAGTCCGAGCACACCGAGGTCTACCCGCTGGTGTTGTTCGCGGTGCTGGGAATGCTCCTGTTCCCCGCGTCCAACGACTTCCTCACCATGTTCGTGGCCTTGGAGGTACTGAGCTTTCCGCTGTACCTCCTGTGCGGGCTGGCCCGGACGCGACGTCTGTTCTCCCAGGAGGCGGCCCTCAAGTACTTCCTGCTGGGTGCCTACTCCTCGGCGTTCTTCCTGTTCGGTATCGCGCTGGTGTTCGGCTACGCGGGCTCGGTGCACTTCGTGGACATCGACGAGGCCGCCGCCGCGGGCGGGGCGGGCGTCGTCGAGCAGGGCGAGCCGCTGCTGATGCTTGGCATCGCGCTGGTCGCGGTGGGCCTCCTGTTCAAGGTGGGGGCGGTACCGTTCCACAACTGGAAGCCCGACGTGTACCAGGGAGCGCCGACTCCGGTGACCGCGCTGATGGCTTCGGGGACGGTCGTTGCCGCCTTCGGCGGGCTACTGCGGGTCTTCTTCCTCGCCTTCGACGGTCTGACCTGGGACTGGCGTCCCATGCTGTGGATCGTTGCCATTCTCACGATGGTGGTCGCCGCCGCGATCGCGGTGACCCAGCGTGACGTCAAGCGTCTGTTGGCTTACTCCTCGGTGGTGCACGCCGGATTCATCCTGACGGCCGTCGTCGCGGCCAGTCCGGAGGGCCTTGCCGGAGCGCTGTTCTACCTGGCCGCGTACGGGTTCACCACCGTCGGTGCGTTCGCCGTTGTCACTCTCGTTCGGGTCCGCGAAGGTGGCGCCGAAGCGGGGGAGCTCAGCCAGTGGGCCGGCCTTGGGCGCAGCCATCCCCTACTCGCGGGAGCCCTGGCCCTGTTCCTGCTGGCCTTTGCGGGAATCCCGCTCACAAGTGGCTTCATCGGGAAGTTCGCCGTGTTCGAGGCCGCCCTCGCAGCGGGTGCCGCCCCGCTGGTGGTCGTCGGTGTGTTGGCGAGTGCCATCACGGCCTTCTTCTACGTGCGGATCATCGTGCTGATGTACTTCAGCGAACCGCAGGAGGAGGGGCCGTGGGTGGTCACACCCGGCCCGCTCACCGGTTCCGTGATCGGTGTCGGTGTGGCGGCCACCCTGGTGCTGGGGATTATGCCCGGCCCGGTATTCGATCACCTTCTCCCGCAGCCGGCCCAGGAGGGTGTGCCAGAGGAGGCGAGTCCGATGGACATGTACGTACGCTGAAACTGCCTACGCTGAGACAAGGCGCACGCGGCGCCGCGTTGGTTAGGGGCAGACGCGTCCGCTAACTTGTCAAGTCGATGTCCATCCCACGAGCGTGCGGCCTGTCCGGATTCCGGGACTCGTCCGTGCGCCGCGCGCAGCCGACAGGTGGAGCTTTCAGGTGAGCAGTATTGTCCCCAGCGGGTTCCTCGCGTTGCCGAGCGTCGACGAATCCCTCGCCCGGGAGGTCCAGGCGGAGCTGGAGCTGGTCGAGCAGCACCTGCACGCCACGGTGTCGGCGAGTGATCAGCTCCTGGCGGAGTCGGCGACACACCTCCTGGCCGCTGGGGGCAAGCGTTTCCGGGCGATGCTGGTACTGCTGGCCGCACGCCTGGGCGACCCCCGTGCCCCGGAGCTGGTTCCCGCCGCCGCGGTCGTGGAGCTGACGCACGTGGCGACCCTCTATCACGACGACGTGATGGACGAGGCGGAGCTGCGTCGGGGAAAACCCAGTGCCAACCAGCGCTGGGGAAACTCCATCGCGATCCTGACCGGGGATTTCATCTTCGCACGGGCGTCGGAAATCCTGGCGGACCTGGGGGCGGACGCCGTCCGGTTACAGGCACAGACCTTTGGGCGACTGGTGCAGGGCCAGGTCCTGGAAACCGCGGGCAGCCGGGAGGAACGCGACCCCCTGGACCACTATCTCCAGGTCATCGCGGACAAGACCGCATCCCTGATCGCCTCCTCCGCCCGGTTCGGGGCGATGTTCGGTCGAGCCGACCCCAAGGACATCGAAACGATTACCCGGGCCGGCGAGGCACTCGGGATGGCCTTCCAACTGTCGGACGATCTGTTGGACGTGGCCAGCGACACCGAAAACTCCGGGAAGACCCCGGGGACCGATCTCCGGGAGGGTGTGCTCACCCTGCCCATGTTCTACGTCCTCCGGGGAACGGATCCGGAGGGGGAACGGTTGCGGAGCCTGCTCGGCCGGCGCCTGGACGACGCGGAGACCAAGGAGGCCCTGGAGCTGCTCCGGGCCCATCCGGCGATGCCCACCGCCCATGCGACGATGCGCTCCTGGGCGGACAAGGCCCGTGCCGAGCTGGCCACGCTGCCGGTCGGACCCGCGCGCCAGGCCTTCGAAGGACTGTGCGACTACGTTGTGCGGCGCTCCGGATAACAACGCGCGCATCCACGCTTGGGGGCTGGTCCCGTGGACCGGCCCCCGTTGTTTTCCCGGCGGCTGCCTGGCCGGGCCCGCATCGGGGCCCGCCCTGCACCTGTGTCGCCGAATCCCGTCCGCGCCTGGGCACGCCACCGGTGGCCACGGATCACCGGTGACCACGGATCACCGGTGGCGTGCCACAGACACGCCACAGGCGTTCGGCACCGAAATCCGGGTAGAAACCGTAGTACCGGAGTTACCTTCGGTGACAGTGGCGTGATCGGGGGGATGCGTCGTGGCACCGCGGATTGGAGCCCGGGAGTTGATCGGCCATCGACTGCTCGACCGGGACGGAAACGCTGTCGGAAAGATCGGACAGGTCTATCTGGACGACCGGAGCGGGATGCCCACCTGGGTGACCGCCCGCACCGGGCTGTTCGGCACGAGTGAGCACCTCGTGCCGATGCGGGGGGCACGCACTGTCGACGAAGACCTCGTCGTGCCCTTCGACCGGGACACCATACGTCGCGCCCCCAGCTTCGACGCGGATCAACACATCTCCGCCGAGCAGGAAGCCGCGATCTACCGCCACTACGGCCTGTTGCCCGGAGTTCCCGCTCCTCGGGAAGACTCTCCGGTCGCGGGCGCGTCGCCGCAGTCCGAGGTGGAGCCGGGCGGGCCGCAGCCGTCGGGTGAGCGACCCGCGGAGGGATCCACCGGTCGCTGAGGCGGCAGGGGATGCCCGTTCGGTCCCGCCAGCGACGCCGACGGGATCGGGTCCGGTATGGCGACGGGGTCACGGCGGGGCCGCTGTCGGACGAGATCCACGACGAACACGACCAGGGCCGTCCACACGATGGCGAAACCCACCCAGCGGCTCAGCGGAAGCTCCTCCTCGAATACCAGCCAGGCGATGAGGAACTGCATGATCGGGGCGATGAACTGCAACATGCCCACATAGGTGAGGGGGATCCGGAAGGCCGCGGCACCGAACAGCACGAGTGGTAGCGCGGTCGCGATTCCGACCCCCATCAGCAGCAGGGTGTGTCCGACCGAGACCGTGGCGAAGGTGCCCGCCCCAGTGGCGTGCAGCCACCCCACATAGGCCAGCGCGGGCACCAGCAGCATCGCGGTCTCAACGGTGAGTCCCTCCCGGCCGTCCAGGCCGATGAACTTCTTCAGCAGACCGTAACCGGCGAAGCTACCGGCCATACCCAGAGCGAGCCACGGAACCGCACCGTAGGCGAACCCCAGCACCAGGACCGCGGTTGCCCCGAGGGCAACCGCCACGACCTGGGCACGCCGGAGGGGCTCGTGTAGGACCAGGACCCCCAGGGCAACACTGACCAGAGGGTTGATGAAGTAGCCCAGCGCCGCCTGAAGCGTCTGTCCGATGTGGACGGCAAAAATGAACAGGCCCCAGTTGACGCTGATGGCCGCGGCCGCCACCGCGAGCAGCGCGAGCCGCCGGGGGTCGCGCAGTACGGAACCGATCCAGTGCCAGTGCCAGCGCACCGCGAGGATCAGCAACACAACCAGTAGTGACCACACGACCCGGTGCGCGAGGATCTCCACCGGGGCCGACGGTTGCAGAAGCGGAACATAGAGGGGAAACAGGCCCCACAGGAGGTAGGCAGACACGCCGAAGGCGAGGCCGCGAGAAAGTTCGGACACGCTGCTCAGCGTAGGATGATCCGATGCCGATTGGTAGTTAGTTCTGCTTCACAGACCGATGAAGCCCACGTGGGGGTGGCCGTGGATACGCTGGAGTCATGGTCGCCTTTCCCAAGACACAGCTGGTCACCGAAGCCGAGGCGCTGCCCGGGCGCGACACCGAGATGGCGGTACCCGAGCGGCATGAGGTTCTACACACCCCGCTGCTTCCCCCCTACCCGGAGGGCACCCGGATCGCGGAGTTCGCGATGGGCTGCTTCTGGGGGGTGGAACGCGGTTTCTGGCGGCTCGGCGCCGAGCGCGGTGTCGTCACCACCGCCGTGGGATACGCGGGTGGATACACCCCCAATCCGACCTATGCGGAGGTGTGCACCGGCCAGACCGGGCACACCGAAGCGGTGCGTGTCGTGTTCGACCCCCAACGCATCACCTACACCGAACTGCTCCGGCACTTCTGGGAGGGCCACGATCCCACCCAGGGCATGCGTCAGGGAGGTGATGTGGGAACGCAGTACCGTTCGGCGATCTTCGTGCGCGACGACGAGCAGCGCGCCGCGGCGGAGGAGTCACTGCGGCGCTACCAAGAGGTCCTCAACCGGCACGGCTACGGCACCATCACCACCGAGATCCTGCCCGCCGGCCCGTTCTACTTCGCCGAGGACTACCACCAGCAGTACCTTGCCGACACGAAGAACCCGAACGGCTACTGTGGCGTGGGCGGCACCGGCGTGAGCTGCCCCATCGGCGTGGCCCCGGCCGAGTAGGCCGGTCGGCGTCCCCGTACGGGTCCCGGATCGCCGCACCCGGGTCCAGCCAGGCACCGGAGCATCCAGGTATGTGTGTCGTCGACGAACGCTGAGGCGGCGAGACCGCAGGGTCCCGGAACGACCACCGGCGGAGGGTGAACGGCGTGCCCGCGCCGGAGCGCGCGGCTGTCCCGGATGCCCCTGGCCTCCGCAGCCCCCAGATCCCGCTCTGGACCACCATGGGTCCTTCGGGCGGTAGCGCGGGTTTGTGGGGGCCTGCACGCGTTCACGTCCCGGAACTGGGAATTCAGCGTCTTGGGTGCCGCCACGCGGTGGTAGCGCGGTGGGGTCGTCTCCGCACTGCTGGAGCACATCCTCGGCTGGAGCGCTCCCGAGGGGGTACTCCCTCCAGGATCTGGAGGCCGAAGTCGGGGAGCACGTCCGTTCCGCCCGGTGCCGGTGCGGGAAGCAGGGGCTCGACTACTGCACCCCGCCGTCCGCGGACCGGCTCCCGGGCCACGGCCCGTTCCCGGCCCGGGAACGGGAAACCCGCGCCCCGGCGGCACCTACCACTGCTGCTGCCCGTAGCCCGGGTACTGTCCGTAGCCCGGATATTGCTGACCATAGGGGTTCTGCTCATAACCGGGGTACTGGTGCCCGCCACCGTAGCCGGGATACTGCTGGCCTTGCGGGTACTGCTGCCCCGAGGGGTACTGGTAGCCCGCGTAGGGGTCGTAGGACGGATGTCCGCCCGTGGGGGGCTGGCCCGGCTGTTGGTGCTGGGGGTGCTGCTGTTGGGGCTGCTGGCCCCCGGTTGCGTCGGACTGTCCCCGGTTCGACCCCTGACTGGTTTCGGGGCGGAAGATGAACAGCTGGGCCGCCTCGCCCTCCTCTGTCTGGGTGGGGGAGCACTGTTCCAGACGCCAGCCCGCCTCCTCGATACTCTCCAGCACACGGGACAGGCCCGGACGCATGTTGCTGCTGGTGTCGTCGTAGGCGTTCACCTTGAGCTGGACGACGAACATGGTGCGCTTCTGCTGCGCGGCCACGCGCGCGTGCTCGACGACCGTGCTTTCCCTGACGACCTGCGTGACGCTCATGCGTGCCACCCGTACCCATCTGCCTCGTTGGCGGTCTGGCGCCCGGCGGGCGCTGCGACTGTGGTGCCCGCCGGGCATCACCGCCCGACGGAGCCGCTCACTGCCATGATGCCCCGTCCGTGTGCCTAGGAGCCACCCGCTCCCTTCGCGGCGATCTGGGCCACCGCGTCCGGAATCGGGGTGCTGCCCGCGACCAGGCCCAGCGTGTGCCCGACGGTTCCCGGCTCGTCCAGGAGGGCGAGCAGCGTGGCCGCAACATCGTCCCGGGGAATGTCACCATGCTCCACCTCGGACGCCAGCTGCACCCGTCCGGTTCCGGTCACATCCGTCAGACGGCCCGGGCGCAGAATCGTCCAGTCGAGCTCGGCACCGCGCTGCTGGATGTCGGCGTCCGCGGCTCCCTTGGCCCGCAGGTAGGCGGCGAACACGGGGTCGGTATCCGCTGGGGGCTCCTCGTCCACCCGTAGGGCGGATACGACCACGAAACGACGGACCCCGGCGAGGGAGGCGGCGTCAGCGAACAGGACCGCCCCGGCCCGGTCCAGAGTTTCCTTACGTTCGGCGCCGCTCCCGGGCCCGGCCCCGGCCGCGAACACGGCCGCGTCGGCACCCATGAGCTGCTCTGCGAGCTGGGTAACGGTCGTGTGCTCCAGGTCCACCTGGGCTGGCTCCGCCCCGGCCGCCCGCAGGTCGGGCGCGTGGTCGGGATTACGGATCAGCCCCACGGGCTGGTCTCCCCGCTGTGCCAGCAGGCGCTGGAGACGGAGGGCGATCTTGCCGTGTCCACCGGCGATAACAATGCGCATACCAGCAGGCTAGTAGCAGTGTCAGCTCTGGGGTGGAACCCGGTCCCAGCGCCGCAGGGACTGCGGTAGAAACGTCCACACGAGCAGGCTCCCAGCGAGGATGACAACGCCCAGGCTGGCCCCGGCGATCACGTCCGAGATCCAGTGCACGCCCAACAGGGGGCGCGTGCCACCCGTGCTGAACGCCACTCCTACGGCGAGGACCACAACCACCCACCGCCACGCGCCCCGCACCAGGGGCAGCGTGGCGAACAGGAGCACCCCCATGCCGACCGTGGCCATCAGGGCGTGCCCCGAGGGAAACGCGGGCCCACTGCCGGTGGCGATAGGGTCGATGAACTCCGGCCGGGGCCGCTCCACCGCATGCTTCATCACCCAGCCAACCGCGCCGGCGGCGCCGGTGGCCCCGAGCGCCCACACAGCCGAGGTGAATTGGCGACGCAGGGCCAGCCACACCGCCACAAGCACCCCCAAGGCGATCATGACCCGGGTGCCGAACAGGTCGGTCCACGTCTCGAGCCCATGACCCAGTGTGGGCAGGGGGTGCACCGTGCTGTACAGGTGCAGTGCCGCGCCCGTGTCGAACCAGATGAGGGGATCCCACCGGGTGGCGACCAGCGAGGTGAGTACGACCAGGAGGAGGGCGGCAACGACCGCGACCACTGCCAGGATTCGGCGGTCGTCCGGAAGGATCCCCGTGCGCCGGGCCTCCCGGGCCTGCGGCTCGACCGGGGTATGGGGGGTCATCGAATCTGCGGTCACATTCACCGAAGATTACCCGGTTTCGGCTGTCCGGTGACCGCGAATCGAGAGATTGGTGAACTTCTGGTGACGCCAGCCCGGGGGCGACGTGGCCTTCCGTCTCGGCTCCAGGCCCGTGGTGGGTTCCCGTGCGGCGGTGTGCGAGGCACGGGAACCCACATGGGTACCTAGATAGCTGCCTAGGTAGCGTCCACGGTCCAGGTGTCCCCGCTGGCGAGCAGGTCAGCCACGGCATCCATCCCCGCACGCGGTTCGGTTTCGGAGATCTGCTGGGTCATCTGCTCGTCGTAGGTGGGTCGGTCCACATCCCGGAACACCCCGATCGGTACGTGTGCGAACGCCGGGTAGTCCAGCCGGGACAGGGCGAAGGCGTAGCCGGAGTCCTGTCGGTGGGCATCGTGGCGAACGAGGCGATCCTCGACGGTCGCGTCGAGATCGACCACCTCCAGCTCGCCGTACTCGCCCATGACGACCCCGCGCTGGTCGCCGATCCGCAGCGGTTCACCGTGCTCCAACCGCAACAGGCGGACATCCCGCTCATCGGTGCCCTTGAGCGGCGCGAAGGCGTCGTCGTTGAAGATCGGGCAGTTCTGGTAGATCTCCACGAAGGACGCACCCGGATGGTCCGCCGCCGCCCGCAGGACACTCTGGAGGTGCTTGCGGTCCGAGTCCACGGTGCGGGCGACGAAGGTCGCCTCGGCCCCCAGAGCCAACGAGAGCGGGTTGAACGGAGTGTCAAGTGATCCCATGGGGGTGGACTTGGTGACCTTGCCCGCCTCCGACGTCGGAGAGTACTGGCCCTTTGTCAGTCCATAAATGCGGTTGTTGAACAGCAACACGTTGATGTTCACGTTGCGCCGCAGCGCGTGGATGAGGTGGTTGCCGCCGATGGACAGGCCGTCGCCGTCTCCCGTGATCACCCAGACCGACAGGTCTGGCCTGGTGCTCGCGAGCCCGGTCGCGATCGCGGGTGCCCGCCCGTGGATGGAGTGCATCCCGTAGGTGCTGAGGTAGTAGGGAAACCGTGCCGCACAGCCGATACCGGAGATCATCACGATGTTCTCGCGGGGTACGCCCAGTTCCGGGAGGAAGCTCTGGAACGCGGCGAGGATGGCGTAGTCCCCGCAGCCGGGGCACCAGCGCACCTCCTGGTCGGACTTGAAGTCCTTGGTGGACAGCGTGGTGTCGCTGTGCGGGACCAGAGGCAGTCCCCGGAAGGCTGCCTGCCCGTTGCCGTTCTCATTCGCCACGGTCAATGACCTCCTGAAGCATGTCCGCGAGCTCCTCGGCCTTGAACGGCAGGCCGCGTACCTTCGTGTAGCTGATGATGTCGACCAGGTACCTGCTACGCAGCAGCGTGGCCAGCTGGCCGAGATTGATCTCGGGGACGACCACCCGCTCGTAGGAGCGCAGCACCTCGCCGAGGTTGGCCGGGAACGGGTTGATGTGCCGCAGATGCGCCTGGGCCACCCGGTTACCCGCCCGTCGGGCACGGCGCACGGCAGCGCCGATGGAACCGTAGGTTCCGCCCCAACCGAGTACCAGCACGTCGGCGTCTCCGGTCGGGTCGTCGACCTCCAGTGGGGCGATATCCCGGGCGATCCCGTCGATCTTGCCCTGCCGCGACCGAATCATCAGGTCATGGTTGCTGGGGCTGTAGGAGATGTTGCCGGAACCGTCGCTCTTTTCGATTCCACCGAGTCGGTGCTCCAGACCGGCCGTTCCCGGTACCGCCCACGGGCGGGACAGCGTCTCCGGATCCCGCTGGTAGGGCTGGAACCGCTCCTCGGCATCCAGGGGCGCGTTCTCCCGGGTCGTGAAGTTGACGGTGAGGTCGGGCAGTTGGCTGGTGTCGGGCAGCCGCCACGGCTCCGAGCCATTGGCCAGATAGCCGTCGGACAGCACGATGACCGGGGTTCGGTACTGCGTCGCGATACGGGCGGCCTCGATGGCGATATCGAAGCAGTCGGACGGGGACTGTGGCGCCAGCACGGGCAGCGGCGATTCGCCGTTGCGTCCGAACATCGCCATGAGGAGGTCGGCCTGCTCGGTTTTCGTTGGCATGCCGGTGCTTGGACCGGCGCGCTGCACATCGATCACAAGCAGGGGAAGCTCCGTCATCACGGCGAGTCCGAGAGTCTCCGCCTTCAGCACCATCCCCGGCCCCGAGGTGGTGGTGACCCCCAGGGAACCACCGAAGGACGCTCCGAGCGCGGCGCCAACTCCGGCGATCTCGTCCTCGGCCTGGAACGTGCGCACACCGAAACGCTTGTGTCGCGACAGCTCATGCAGGATGTCCGAGGCCGGAGTGATCGGATAGGAACCGAGGAATAGCGGCAGCCCGGACAACTGGGATGCCGCGATCAACCCGTAGGAGATCGCGACGTTACCCGTGATGTTGCGGTAGGTACCCGCGGGCAGCGTGGCCGGCTTGACCTCGTAGGAGACCGCGAAGTCCTCGGTGGTTTCCCCGAAGTTCCATCCGGCGTGGAACGCCGCGAGGTTAGCCGCCAGAATGGTCGGCTTGTCGGCGAACTTCTGCTTCAGGAACCCTTCGGTGCCCTCGGTGGGACGGTTGTACATCCAGGACAGCAGCCCCAGAGCGAACATGTTCTTCGCTCGCGCGGCGTCCTTCTTGGAGATCTCGATCTCCTCCAACGCCGTGATCGTCATGGACGTCAGCGGCGCCGCCGAGACCTTGAACTCCCGCAGGGAATCGTCCTCGAGGGGGTTGCTCGCGTAGCCGGCCTTGGACAGGTTGCGCTTGGTGAACTCGTCGGTGTTGACGATGATCTGGGCGCCCCTCGGCAGGTCGTCGAGGTTGGCGCGCAACGCGGCGGGGTTCATGGCAACGAGGACGTTGGGGGCGTCGCCCGGGGTCATGATGTCGTGGTCTGCGAAGTGCAGCTGGAAGCTCGACACTCCGGGCAGGGTTCCGGCCGGAGCTCGGATCTCCGCGGGAAAGTTGGGCAGGGTGGACAGGTCGTTACCGAATGACGCCGTCTCTTGGGTGAACCGATCACCGGTCAGCTGCATCCCGTCACCGGAGTCACCGGCGAAACGGATGATGACGCGATCGACTTGCTGGACCTCTTTGGACACTGGGTCCCCGACCTCCGAAAGTACCGGGCCGCGCGGCGCGACCCACTCGTGGCTACGCGGCGGGCCCGGTGCGCCCTCGCACTGCGCCGCGTGGACTGAATGTGCTGCGTCATCGTGCCCCATCGAGGTAGGGGGCTACCTCGAACCATGCCGAATCCACACGTGGTGGTCCGTCGCCCGGCGACCGTGCCGGGGGAGCACGTGTACGAACGCGGCTACAGGGCGCTCGCCGTGCGCATCAGGTCCACATGTGGGCGACCCACGAGCAGGGCGTCCACCGCATTGCGGGTGAGATAACTGGTCACACTCGCACTATAGGTGCTCGGGCCACACGAATCAGATTCCGATAGTAACCAGTATGTAGCTCTTTGTGCATGAAGATTCGGTCGCGCGGTCACTAGGGGCTGCCGAGCTGGGATGACGTAGATTCGGCGTGTGTGATTGTGGTTGAGATCACCCTGGATTGGGGGCTCCGCTCCGGAAACAGCGGCCTCCATCACGGGAGGAACACGGCGAACTCCCGCAGCTCCGGAAGCGCTCCCGGCGAGATCGGAACCCGGTTCTGGAGGTCCTGAAGCGAGCGGAACGGGCCGGACGCCTGGCGTTCCTGGACGATCGCGGTTACATCCCCGGACGACAGCATGGCCAACCGGGACCGCAGCAGTTCCTCGGGAACATGGTTGAGGTCGATCACTCCACCATCGTCATAGGTGCGGTCCGGCACGTCCGGCCGGCCGATCCGCAGCTCCTGGGCCATCATCGGGTCGTTAGCGACCATCACACGGGCCTGGGACCGAAGACCCCGCCGCTGTTGCGCGTGCAGCAGCGTGTCCTGGTTCGTACGTGCGGTCCGCTGCTCGTGGGCCAGCTGGGCCGCGAACACCCGGGAACGGATAGCTACCGCGTGCACGGTCGGAACGAGCAACAACAGCATCCACACGAAAAGGGAGATCGCCTCCGTTCCCGAGGTGGACTGGGCGAGGGGACTCACCGCAAAGTAGACGAGGAACAGCAGGCCGAGGTACCCCAGACAGGTGTACAGCAGCCCCCGACTGCGGTGGAGATACGCGGCGATACCGAAGGTGACCGGTGCCCCCCAGCCACAGGTCAGAGTCGGGGCCAGAGCCCACAGCCAGGTAAGCGCCGTATGGGGCCGGGCCAGAATGTTCACCAGGATTCCCTCACCTGCTCCGGATGTGGCGTCACCATCGCTGCTGTGCCGCACCCAGCCTCGTCCCGGGGTGAACGGGCGCCGGGAAACCACCGTGCACGATGGACAGGTGACCCCTCGGCCCGCGCGGACACTCCCACCGTAGCGTTCGGGAACGCCGGGGTACCGTCCACGCGTTCGCACCGGTGGGTGGGATCCGAGTGGACCGGGGAGCCTGAGGGGGGGGCCGTGTCGCACTGTCGTGGTGGCGTCGTCCGCCTGTCCGTCCTGCTGGCTGTGCTGGCAGGCGCCGCCCTGCTGCTCGGGTGGGTGTGCGCGGGCGCCGTTGGACTGTTGATCGGGGGCCTCGTGGCCGTGGCCCTCCCCGTGGTGGGGTATGTGCTCAGTGAGCGGATGGCACTCCGGGCCGTGGGAGCCCGACCGATCAGCGAGATCCAGTATCCCGAGCTGTACCGGGTGGTTCGGGAAGTCGCCACCGAAGCCCGCGCACCGGTACCCCGGGTGTACCTGTCCTCGCTGGATACCCCAAACGCCTTTGCCCTGGGGCACAGCCCCCGACGAGCCGCAGTGTGCGTAACCGCCGGACTGTTACGCATTCTCGACGAACGCGAGCTGCGGGGAGTGCTCGCACACGAACTCAGCCACGTCTACCAGCGCGACAGTCTCGTGCTAGCCATCACCGCCACCCTCGCGACGATGGTGACCTGGCTGGCCAACCTGGCGTGGCTCCTGCCGTTGTCCGACGCGGAGGACGAGGACGTTCCCGCAATGCTCGGGGCCTTGTTCTTCCTCGTCGTCGGGCCGCTCGCGGCACTCGTCGTGCAACTAGGCGTGAGCCGGTCTCGAGAATACCGAGCGGATGCGGCGGCCGCTCGGATCACGGGTGACCCCCTCGGACTCGCGCAGGCCCTGCGCAAAATCGAGGTGCGAACCCAGACCCATCCGGCCCCGGAAGAGCGAGCCCTATTGGCCTCCGGGCATCTCATGATCGTCGCGCCGTTTCCCCGCCGCGGGCTGCGGCGCCTGTTCGCCAGCCATCCGCCCGTGGTGGAGCGAATCCGTCGCCTGCGGCGCCTCGCCGACGAGGTGCTGTAGCCCCCACCGGTCCCGCGCCGCTGCGCCACGCCGAAGGTGCCTCACGGATTCGGTGGCCACCCCGCGCGGGCGCCACCGTCGCGGCTCCGAAGCCGGGCAGGCCTCCACTCAGCGGAAGTTGACGAACTGGAGAGCGATGTCCAGGTCCTTCTCCTTCAGCAGAGTGATCACGGCCTGGAGGTCGTCCTTCTTCTTGGACGTGACCCGCAGCTCGTCCCCCTGAAGTTGCGCCTTGACACCCTTGGGGCCCTCATCCCGGATGATCTTGGAGATGCGCTTCCCGTCCTCGGTGGAGATGCCCTCCTTGAGGCCGATGGGAAGCCGATACTCCTTGCCGGATGCCTGGGGATCCCCGGTGTCCAGAATCTTGAGCGACAGCCCACGCTTGATCAGCTTGGTCTGTAGGACGTCCAGGGCCGCGCGAGCCCGCTCCTCGGAATTGGCGCGAATCTCAATGCCCTTGTCTCCGGACCAGGCCACACTGGCGCCGGTTCCCCGGAAATCGAACCGCTGCGAGAGCTCCTTACCCGCTTGGTTCACGGCGTTGTCGACCTCCTGACGGTCGAGCTTGGAGACCACGTCGAAACTGGCTTCGGCGGCCACGTGTCCTGATCACCCCCGCGACGGTGTACTGATGTGCATCCCGGCCCAGCCCACGGGCGACGACGTGCACCCGGCCGCATCGGAGCGGATGTGCCGTGCGATCCCTCGGATGTACTGAGCACACGGCACAGCCTAGTGC
>NZ_JAVLVT010000008.1:47796-226120 GCF_031628175.1 Lipingzhangella rawalii
ACGCCACCCCCGACACTGACCTGCATAAACGAGGTTGTGTGAGTTCTGTGAGTTCTGCGCGGGGAGTGCGCACCAGCGAGGTCCGTAGGGGGTTCCACGGGCAGGTCCCCACCGCTGTCCGTAGACTGGTGCGCACCAACCCGAGACGAGAACCGAGGTCGACGTCAATGGGGTCAGTCACTCAGCGCGTAGAGGACGCCATCCGCGAACTCGTGGCATCCGGCGCACTCGGACCAAACGGGAAACTGCCGTCCGAACGGACGTTGTCGCACGACCTTGACGCTGGTCGGACCACGGTGCGCCTGGTACTCAGCAAGCTCGCGGCTGAAGGGATCATTCGGAGCGAACACGGCCGTGGGTACTTCGCTACAGGAGACGAGAGCATACGACGTGAGGATTCCTCCGAAGACAGTGGACTTCGCCCCTGGATAATCCGGGGTGAACGCACCATCTACGACAACCGTTGGGTTCGGCTAACGCTCATGGACGTAGAACCCCCCGGTGTGGAGCGCTTCGAACACCACGTCGTGAGGTTGCACCACGTTGCCATCGCGGCCGTTGTCGATGATCATGACCGGGTACTCATGCTCTGGCGGTACCGGTTCGTGCCCGACAAGTGGGGCTGGGAACTCCCAGGGGGCAACGTGGATGCTGGAGAAGATGCTGGGAAGACCGCTGCCCGTGAGGTCGAGGAAGAAACCGGATGGCGCCCAAATGGACCGTTGCAGCATCTCGTGACCTTCCAACCCATGGTCGGAATGGTCGACTCCCCGCACGACATCTATCTGGGCGAAGGCGCGCACTATACAGCGCCCCCAAGCGATGTCGAGGAGTCTGGTCACGTCGCTTGGATACCACTGGCAGATGTTCCAGAAATGATCGAACGTGACGAGCTGCTAGGTTCGGGAACCCTGGTCGCACTCCTGCATATCCTCGCTACACGTAAGCTCCTCACGCCTGACCAGTGAGACGCTCAATACGGTTTCGTTGTCGAACAGAACCAGTGCGATTGGCCAATAGTCTCGCTTTACCTAGCTGATCAGTGGCCTCGGAGTACTGACCCCACCGCAGGTGCGCCTGAGCCAGGTCAACGCGCAATCCGGCTTCGGCGCGAGTGAAGGTTGAATCCAAAGCATCGAGTGCTGCGTACAGTTCACCAACCGCCCCCGAGTCACCCACAAGCGCCAGAGAATGTCCCTTCCAGCGC
This sequence comes from Lipingzhangella rawalii, assembly GCF_031628175.1. Classification (NCBI taxonomy): domain Bacteria; kingdom Bacillati; phylum Actinomycetota; class Actinomycetes; order Streptosporangiales; family Nocardiopsidaceae; genus Lipingzhangella; species Lipingzhangella rawalii. Next base: position 49,004 of record NZ_JAVLVT010000008.1, read on the forward strand.
AAGAGGTGTTCTTGCGTCAGGAAGATGCTGGGCATGTCCGGGTCGCGTAGCAAGCCGTCACCCGGCATGTACTGCTCCGCTGAGTCCAGTGCAGCCCGGCACTCGGGCTCCTGGCCGCACTGAGCATGGAACTCAGCCTTGGCCGCAAAGAGCCAGGAGGCCACGCGTGGCGGGACCTCAGACCCGGAGATGCGTAGTGCCTCGGTCACGAGTTCCACGGAAAGGTCAGGCTTCCCCGCATCTGAGAGTACATACGCCTGCTCTCCCATCGCATGCGCTAGATAGGCTGGTTTTCCAGATTCTCGGGCAGCGCTCTTGGCCTGCTCATAGTGCCGCCAAGCGCGTTCAGTCGCCCCGACATCGAGCGCTTGCCATGCCGCCAGTGTCGATGCTCCGGCCAAGGATTCTGCGATGGGCTGTCGCACGCTCGGAAGGACTGCGAAGGACAAGGAGTCCGTGAGGGTGTTGATGTGGGCAGTCATTTGATCGACAAGCTGAGCTGCTCCCATTTGGCGGTCAACGGTGCGGAGTAGCTCGGTCTGTTGGTTGAGTGTCTCCACGACGGAACTCGGTATGGAGTGCGTCGACTCGATCCGCTCAATTAGCTCACGATACCCGTCAACAGCGGGAACGCCAGGGCTCACCTCTTCGTAGAGCTCTTCGTCAGTCATCCCGAGGATCGAACGGAGGATCGCTGTATAGGGCGGCCCTACGGTCCGCTTCCCGTTCTCCCATTCCGAGACGTAGACACGAAGGCTTGCTGTTCCTGCTATCGGAGTTGCTTTGCTCCGTGCATAACGCTCGATCTCGCTTATCAGCCTGTTCTGCGACCAGCCACGTGAGGATCGCGCTTGACGTATTCGCTTCGACATGTTCCCCATCCCTTCGTTCGCAACTATGCGCCCAGTCGCGAGGAATCGCCAAACATCCAGCTCAGCAAGGGTTAACAGCGTCCCGTTAACGGTTGTTGGCTTCCGGAGTCCGTGGGATCTGGCGAAGCTGAGTCCATGAAAGTTCATCGGAGACCGCCAGAACCCTTGACACTGGTGCGCACCAGTTGGTGTACTACTGGTGCGCACCAGATAGGAGTCCCTGCTTCTATAGCCGCCGGCAGGGCCTCCCTACTCGGCGAAGGAGATGTCATGACTGTTGTGGTTGACCGGCCGACCTCTGCCCCGTCCGTCCCGATGGGTGAGCAGGTTGTTCGCCCGCTGACGGGTAAGGGGCTGGAACGCTACCTAGCCACGTGCGACGAGAACGAACTGCGCCAGTTGGTGCGGGAACTGACCCTGGACCAGGTTGACCTACTGGAACGGTTCGTTCCCAACGATGTGCAGGTGGAGGCCGACTACAGCGCCCTGACCGGTGAGGACGAGCCAGAGTACTTCGTTGCGGAGGAGCCTGTTTCTGCTGCCACAGAGCGACTGTCCCCTACCGGTGCTGGTGTCGAGGTCAACGTCGCCGACGCGTGAATTCGCCCCCGGCACAGTGCCCAATCCGCCAAGATCCGTCACTGCGCCGGGGCCTTCGCGTCACTGACGAAACAGCACGCTAGGACTCCATCTTGCCTTATCGCAGCCTCGATTCCCAGATCAGAGCACGCCCACGCGTGCGGCTGTCCCCTGCGAGACCACGGCGTCCCGTGAGGGTGGGCAGAGGTGCCCACCCCGGTGCCCAGCACCTGCCCACCCCGGGTCAACCGACACCCGCGCGGTTGCCCACCCGGGAGTTCCCCTTCCCGACTCACCACTCGGGGCGCATAGCCGCCACACAGCCCCGACACGCCCCCACCAGAACGGAGGAGACCATGCCCCCGACAACACCACCCAAGAGGCTTTACCGCATCGCTGAGGCCGCCCAGATCCTCTCGCTGGGACGCACGCAGATCTTCAAGGAGATCGCGCACGGGCGGCTCCGGGCCGTCGGCTGCGGCAAGACCCGTCGCATCCCCGCAGAAGCCATCGAGGACTACGTCGAACTACTCACGAAGGAAGCGGAGGCCGCCTGATGTCTGACCCCGAGGTCCCCAGCGAATGGCTGACGATCCCGGAGGTGCGCGAGGTGCTCCAGCTGTCCCTCGACGAATGGAACGAGCTGGACACCCAGGACCAGACCCCTGCCGGGGTGATCTGGCCCGACAACGTGATCCGCATCAGCCTGCACATGTTCGACCGTTGGATCGACTCCCTAACTATCGACCCCACCGAAGGGGAGGCATAAAGGTGGGTAAGAGCAGGCGCGCTGCGAAAGGCCGGTCATCCATCTACTACAGCGAGCGCGACGGTTGGTGGCACGGCTGGGTGTACATGGGTGTCAAAGATGATGGGTCACCGGATCGACGCCACCGCATGGCTGAGTCCGAGACTAGGGTCACCGAAAAGGTTCAGGAACTGGAAAGGGAGCGGGATAAAGGTACTCCCACCAAGCCAGGGCGTCCCCCTACGGTCGCAGACTGGATGACCACCTATCTCGACACCATCTGTGCCCCTCAGGTTGCCTCAGGCAAGATGGCGCCACGCACTCTTGATGACTACTGGAGCAAGACACGGAACTGGATCGTTCCTCGTCTGGGCAAGCACCGCCTTGACCGGCTCACCCCAGAGCATCTGGAACGCATGTATGCGGTGATGTTCGAAGTTGGCAAGGCGCCTTCCCATGTGCTCAAGGTGCACAGGATCCTGTCACGCGCTCTCGATATCGCTCACCGACGTGGGGCTGTATCCCGCAACATCGCCAAGCTCGTGGACGCTCCTCGCGCAGGGGGCGACGACAACGAAGTAGAGGCCTTCAGTCAAGAGGAAGTACGCGCCATCCTTCGGGAAGCCGCGAAACTCCCCAACGGGGAACGCTGGACCATTGGGCTTGCGCTTGGTCTACGCCAAGGTGAATCCCTCGGACTGTGTTGGAAGTACATCGACCTGGATCGTTGTGAAGTCCGGGTGTGGTGGCAGATTCAGCGCAACGCCTGGAAGCACGGTTGCCCCGACCCCGTGAAGTGCACCGAAGGCAAGCACCGGCGGGCGTGCCCGAAGGATTGCCAGCGGCACCGTCACAAGCCCGACTGTCCAGCCGGGTGCACCCGGAAGCGCCACGTCTGTCCCCCGGTGCCGAATCCATGTCCCCGGAACTGCACTGGTCACGCTCGAAGCTGCCCGCAACGTGTCGGGGGCGGGCTGGTGTTCCGACGGCCCAAGGGCAAGAGTCGCCGTACCGTGCCGTTCCCCGCTGAGTTGGTTCCACTACTCCAGGAGCATCGGGCAAGACAGGACGCTGTGCGAATTGCCGCCGGAGAGCAATGGCAGGACCACGACTTGGTGTTCTGTCGGGAGGACGGGCGCCCCATCGACCCTCGCCACGATTGGGAGGAGTGGAAGGGGCTGCTACGGCGAGCGGGAGTGCGGGACGCGCGGGTGCATGACGGGCGACACAGCACCGGTGCACTCCTGATTGAGCAAGGAGTCAACATGCGTACCGTCCAAGAGATCCTCGGGCACTCCGACATCCGAGTCACACAGCGTTATACACACGTAGCGTCCCCGGTCGCTCGGGAAGCCGCTCGCCAGATGGGCAGTGCGCTGTTCGGCCGCACCGACGCGAACTAACTGCAACTAGAACTGCAACTAGAGACGAACCAGGGCGCCCCCGAATCACGGGAACGCCCTGGTCAGCGGAGAGCCGCCTAGGGGAGTCGAACCCCTGACCTACGCATTACGAGTGCGTCGCTCTGACCGACTGAGCTAAGGCGGCGTTGCCGCGCCCAGTCTAACCCCTTGCGGAGGGTGCCCGGTTCCGTTCCGGCCACGACGATCCGTAGCGGTCCCGCGCCGCGGTGCTTCGCACCGGTGTTCACTGTGCGGGGCAGGTCACCCCCTCCTCGGGAGCAACACCGTCCAGAATGTAGGCGTCCACCTGCTCGTCCACACAGCCGTTTCCGGTGCCGTAGGCGGTGTGCCCATCCCCGTCATAGGTCAGCAGCACCCCGGAGTCCAGATCGTCGGCGAGTTCCTCGGACCAGGAGTAGGGGGTGGCCGAGTCGCGGGTGGTGCCCACCACCACAATGTCTGACGCGCCCTGGCCGGTCAGCTCGGCCGGGGACCGGTCGACCCCCACCGGCCACTCCGAGCAGATCAGCGCGCCCCACACCAGGGAGGCGCCGAACAGGGGGGCCTCCGCGGCCGCATCCTGCGCGGCCTGTTCCACCTCGGCCACCGACTCGGGGCTGGGCCGGTCCGCACAGTTCACGGCGTTCAACGCGGCCACCATGTTGGTGTAGTTGCCTCCCGGCTGCCGGTTGTACATCCGGTCCGCGAGCTCCAGCAGCCCAGCGCCATCCCCCGCGTAGGCACTGTCCAGGGCCGAACGCACCTGCGGCCAGCTCTGTTCGCTGTACAGCGAGGACGCCAGCCCCAGCTCCACCCGGGCCCCGTTCACCATCCGGTCGTCACCCTCCGGGCCGGGGAGTGGCTCCTCGCGGGCGTCGGCGATCAGCTCCCCGAGCTCGTCCACACCTTCCGGCACGGTATCGGCGGACAGAGGGCAGTCGGCCCGGTCGAGGCAATCCTCCAGGAACGCCTCCAGCGCGGTGTGGAACCCGCTGGCCTGCTGCGCACTCATCTGCACGTTGGTCAGCGTGGGATCCACCGCCCCGTCCAGAACCAGCGCACGCACCTGCTCGGGAAACAGCTCCGCGTAGTGGGCACCGATCAGGGTGCCGTAGGACTTCCCCAGGTAGGTGAGGCCCTCGTCGCCGAGGACCGCCCGCAGCACGTCCATATCCCGGGCCACATTGTCCGTGCCCAGGTGTTCCAGCAGGTCTCCGGCATTGTCGACGCAGCTGTCCACGAACTCCGAGATGCGCTGCTCCAGCTCCTGGCGGCTCTCGGAGGTGAGCGCGCCCGGAGAGTCCGGATCGGCGGGCTCCAGCTCGGCCCCCAGGTAGGCGTCCAGCTCCGACTCCTCCAGGCACTCGATCGGGTCGCTCTCGCCGACGCCGCGCGGGTCGAAACCCACCACGTCGAAGTTCTCCCGAACGTCCGGGCTGATCACGTGCGCGGCTGCGGCGGCATACTCGGTGCCGGAGCCACCCGGACCCCCGGGGTTGACCAGCAACGAACCCTCCGGGGCTTCGTCCTGCGCCGGCAGGCGCGTCAACGCGAGATGCAGTGTCTGGCCCTCGGGCTCGTCGTAGTCCAACGGCACCTCGACCTGGGCACACTCCAGCTCGCCCCCGCACTCCTCCCAGGTGAGGTCTTGCTCGTGGAACTCCCGCACCCCGGCCGCCTGGCCGGAGTCGTGCTGCTGTCCCTGGGCCTCATCCCCGCGCGGGTCACATCCGGTCCCGGCGAGCAGGACGGTCAGGGCAACACCCACGGAACCTATGGACACTCCGGCGCCGGCTCCGGCCGGACGCGTCGAGACGCTGTGGCGCATCCCGCCACTCTAGCCCCACGAATCGCCCCGTTTCGGGGGTTTCCCAGATTTGGGAACCGGCCAGCCTCGGCCTCGGGGATGCTGCCGCAGCTGCACGCCGGGGGCATCACCAGGCGCCTACCCCAGGTACAGCGCGGCCATGAGCGCTTCCAGGGCGATCTGGGGCTGGCCGTTGGCGGCGATGCGTCGACGGCACTCCATGATCGCGTCCAGGCGGCGCAGGGTGGCCTCCGGGCTGCTGCGCCGCGCCAGCTCCGCCGCCTGTTCCGGCTCGGTGCTGCCCTCGACCTGAGCCCCCAGTTGCAGGGTGAGCACGTCCCGGTACAGCGCCGCCAGGTCCAGCAGGGCCGCATCGTAGACGTCCCGCTTGATGCGGGTGGCACGCCGCTTCTGCCGCTCCTCCAGGTCCCGCAGTGCCCCCTGGGCGCCCCGGACCGCCTTGGTGACCCCCTTGCCGGTGGCGCCGTCCCCGAACGCGGCCTTGAGTTCGGTCCGTTCCTGCTCGTCCTGCTCGGTGGTGGTGGCCTTAGCCTCGGTCTCGGCGATTTCCTGGAGGCGCGCGGCCGCGGAGATGCCGGCGCCGAGCCCGTCCAGCTCCAGGGCGAGCCGGTGGATTTCCGCGCGGCGCTGGCGGGTCTCCTCGTCGGTGGCGAGGTGGCGGGCCCGTTCCACGTGTCCGCCGGAGGCCCGCGCGGCTGTGGCGGCAACCTCCGGGTCGATACCGTCGCGCTGCACCAGCATGTCCGCCACGGCGCGGATACTGGGGGTGCGCAGGTTCACCAGCCGGCAGCGGGACCGGATGGTCACCAGCAGGTCTTCGGGGGTGGGGGCGCACAGCAGCCACACGGTGCGCGGCGCCGGCTCCTCGATGGCTTTGAGGAGTGCGTTGCAGGCGGCTTCGGTGGCCCGGTCGGCGTCCTCGAACAGCACCACCCGGAACCGTCCGCCGGTGGGCGCGCCGGCAGCCTGACCGACCAGCCGTCGGGTTTCCTCCACGCCGAGGCTCAGCCCGCTGGGGCGCACGATACGCACATCGGCGTGGGTGCCGGCCTGCACCTGGTGGCAGGAGCTACAGTGCCCACAGCCCAGCTCGGGGCACTGGAGTGCGGCGGCGAAGGCGCGGGCCGCGGACGACCTCCCGGAGCCGGGGGGGCCGGTGAACAGCCAGGCGTGCGCCATGCCGGAACCCGGGCCGCCGGCGAGCAGATCGGTGGCGGCCCGGGTTGCCGAGGTCAGCTGCTCGACCACGGGCTCCTGACCCACCAGTTCCGTGAACACGCTCATCGTCGTCCAGCATAGGCGGTGCGGAGGCCACGCTTGCGCCGGCGCATGCGGCTGGTCGTGGGCACTGTCCTCCGGTCGGGGGCGGTGCCGGGGCAGGGTACGGGGTGTCGTCCCGCTCCCGGCGCGCGGCTACTCCCCGGCGGTGGTGTTCCCTGTGGGCCAGGGGCATGCCCGTTCGAAGGCCGCGCTCGCGGCCAGGACCCGGGCGTCGGCTGTGCGGGCCCCGACGATCTGGAGCCCCACCGGTAGCCCGGCCCGGGTGAAGCCACAGGGCACGCTGGCCGCCGGCTGCTGGGTCATGTTGAAGGGGTAGCTGAATCCGGCCCAGCTGGTCCAACGGTGGGCCTCACTGCCAGGGGGAACCTCGTGTCCGGCTTCGAAGGCGGGTATCGGCATGGTCGGGGTGAGTAGTAGGTCGTAGGTCTCGTGGAAGCGGCCCATGCGTTCGCCCATCGCCATCCGGGTGGCCATGGCGGTGAGGTAGTCCTGCGCGGAGTAGGTGAGACCCTCGGCGATGATCTCCTGGAGGCCGGGGTCCAGGTGCTGCTTCTGCTCCGGGCTGAGGTGGGCCGTGGCCTTGGCCGCCCCCGAGTTCCACAGGCAATGGAAATCCGAGGTGGGATCGCCGAAGCCAGGGTCGATCTCTTCCACCCGGGCCCCCAGCTCCTCGAACACCCGCACGGCCTGTGCCACCAGCGCGGCCACCTCGGAGTCCACGCTGAGGTAGCCCAGCGTGGGGCTGTAGGCGACCCGCATGCCCACCAGCGCCTCCTCCGGGGCGGCCACGGCGTCGGTGAAGCTCTCCTGCGGTGGGGGCAGCGCTGACCAGTCCCGGCAGTCCGGCCGGGACAGCACATCCATCATGAGCGCGGCGTCGGCCACGGTGCGGGTCATCGGGCCGGCGTGCGCGAGGGTGCCGTACGGGCTGGCCGGGTAGTGCGGAACCCGGCCGTAGGTGGGTTTGAGGGCGAAGATGCCGGTGAAGCTCGCGGGGATCCGGACCGAGCCGCCACCGTCGGTGCCGGTGGCCAGGGGGCCCATGCCGGCGGCGACGGCGGCCGATGCTCCACCGCTGGACCCGCCGGGGGTGCAGGACAGGTCCCAGGGGTTGCGGGTGATTCCGGTGAGGGGACTGTCCGTGACCCCTTTCCACGCCAGCTCCGGAGTGGTGGTCTTGCCGAGGAGGACCGCGTTGGCTTCCCGGAGCCGGGCCGTGCTGGGGGCGTCCTCCAGCCACGGGCCGGCCGGGTCGACCGTGAGTGAACCACGCTGGGTGGGCCAGCCCTGGGTGAGGAAAATGTCCTTGATGGAGGTGGGGACACCGTCCAGCTCGCCTTCGGGTGCGCCGCGTTGCCACCGCCGCTCGGAGGCGCGGGCCGCGGCCAGGGCCTCCTCGGCGTGTACCTGACAGTAGGCGTTGATGGCGGGGTTGTGCCGCTCGATCTGGTCCAGCACGGCCTGGGTGGCCTCAACCGGGGAGAGGCTGCCCGTGGCGTAGGCCCGCAGCAGTTCGGTGGCCGACATGGCGGTCGGGGAGCCCGGGCTGCTTGCTGCGGGGGTCGGTTCGTGGCCCCGGTGGGTGCCTGTGTCGGACCGGCCCGCCGCTGGGGTGTCGTCGGCGTGTGTGCGCACCAGCGTCCTCGCTTTCGCTCGCAGATTCCCAACCGTGGGCAGCGCGTGGCCGGGTCAGGCGCCGGAGACGTAGCCGCGCTGCTTATCGACGACGTTGCGCAGCTCGCGCCCGTCGAGGAAGTGGTCCAGATTGTCCAGGAAGAGCCGCACCAGCTCCTCGCGCCAGCCGATGACGTCGCCGGACATGTGCGGGGAGACGATTACGTTGGGCAGCTGCCACAGCGGCGAGTCCTCGGGTAGCGGTTCCTCGGCGAAAACGTCGAGGGCCGCACCGGCGATCGTGTTGGTGCGGAGGGCGGCGATGAGGTCGTCCTGGACCACCAGGTCGCCGCGTCCCACGTTGATCAGGCGGGCGGTGGGCTGCATGCGGTGCAGCGCCGTGGCGTCCACCATTCCGCGGGTGGTCTCGGTGAGGGGGGCGGCCAGGATCACGTAGTCGGCCGTGGGCAGCACCGCGTGCAGGTCGCTGGCGGCCACGATCTGCCCGAAGTCGCTGTCCTCGGCGCGGGCCACCCGGCCCAGCCCGGTGACGTGCAGTCCGGCGGCGGTCAGCTGGCGGGCGATCGCCCGGCCGATTGGCCCGGTGCCGGCGACCAGGGCGCTGCGTCCGGTGAGGCGTTCGGTTTCCCGGTGGCGCCACTCCCGGCGGCGCTGGAGGTCCAGGGTGGTGCCCAGATCCTTGGCGAAGGCCAGCACCAGCCCCAGGACGTACTCCGCCATTGGCTGGTCGAAGACACCGCGGGAGTTCGTGATCGTGACGTCGCTGCGCACCGCCGCGGGAAACATGAGGTGGTTGACGCCGGCCGTGGCCGCGTGGATCCAACGTAGTGCGTCGGCTTTCTCCCAGGCGTGTGTCAACGCCTCGGAGAACAGGTCCCACACGAACAGTGCCTCCGCCCCCGGCAACACTTCGGGGAGTTCCTCGGCCGTGGCATAGCGGACCGAGGCCAGGCGTGGGTCCCTGTCCACGGGGTCGATTCCCGGTGGGGTCTGTCCGGCGTGCAGCACGACGAGGTTCGGGCGACCTGGTGGCGTGGGCACGGGAGCGGCTCCTTCGCTGGGAGTCGAGGCTGCGGCGGCGGGGGGAGGCGCGCGGCCCCGGTCGTGCAGGTCATCGGGGGTGGAGTGACCCGACCCCAGGAAACCATTGACACGCTATGAACCAATCGTATGATTGTCAACAATCAGCGATCTATGCTGAACTGCCGTCTGGATCGCGTTGTCCGTATCCCGTCCGTTGTCCGTCGTTTCTCGCTCACCACGTCCCTGGGCGGTGCCGGTGGCGACTGCTCACCCCCGGGGCCGACCCCGGTGGGCGGATCCGGCCAGCCCCGTTGGGGCGCGGCGCGGACGGCCCGAGACCCCGCATCCCCGCACATCCCCGCACAACGAAGGGCAGACCCACCATGCCCAGATACATGCGCATCACTCTGGAGCAGCGCGGCGTCAGCTGCCTGGCCGAGCTGTTGGACAAGGACGCCCCCCGCACCTGCCAGGCCGTATGGGAGGCCCTGCCGCAGGGCGGAGACGCTTACCACGCCAAGTACGCCCGCAACGAGGTCTACACAATGGTTCCCCCCTTCGCCGATCCGGAGGTGGGCCAGGAGAACCCCACAGTCACCCCCATTCCCGGCGACGTCGTCTATTTCTCCTTTCCCGAGGGGATGCTGGACCGCGGCTTCAAGGAGGAGAAGGGCATCGACACCCTGCCCGGCGTCATCGACCTGGCGATCTTCTACGGGCGCAACAACCTGCTGCTGAACGGGGACGTCGGCTGGGTGCCCGGAAACGTCTACGCCACGATCGTCCACGGTCTGGACGCCATGGCCGAGGCGTGTCACGACGTGTGGCGCTCCGGCGGTATCGGCGAACGCCTGACCTACCACCGCCACGAGGAATGACATCGACGCGCAGTTCGGCACGGCCGCCCCACCAGCCCCGGCGGGCCGAAACCGGTCCCGCCGTCCCCCGCCCAGCCCCACCGTCGACCGGGCACCAGCGATCCGGCACGGCGATTCCCGCAGCAGTAAGGAGGTGAGTGATCAGTGCGGACCGAGCAGACTCCGGGGCAGGTTCTGGGCGAGCCAGGTCGGGACCAGCGGGTCATGATCCAGCGCCCCACCACGCCCACGGACCGGGCGGAGTTCGCCACCCCGGCCGAACCACCGGGCCAGTCCGGGATCGGGGTTGTCGCACCGTTCGACTTCGCGCTGGACCGGGAACTGTGGCGCTGGGCCCCGGACGACGTCTCCCTACACATGACCCGGCTCCCGTTCGTCCCGGTTCCGGTGACCGTGGATATGGCCGCGGCCCTGTCGGACGGGGCGGGGGTTGCCCGCGCCACCCGGGACGTGCTGGCTCCGGAACCGCTCGTCGTGGCCTACGCCTGTGCCTCGGGCAGCTTCGTGGACGGCGAGTCCGGCCAGCGGAGCCTGTGCGACAGTATCCTCTCTGCCGGCGCCCCCGCTGCCGTCACCACCTCCGGGGCACTGATCACGGCCCTGGCGGAGCTGCGCACGGACCGCATCGCCGTGGTGACGCCCTACGTGGACAGCGTCACCGAACGACTCCTGAGCTTCCTCACCGAACACGGGGTGCAGACCGTGTCCAGTGTGGGGTTGGGCCTGCTCAACCACATTTGGAAGGTCACCTACTCCGAGGTCGTGCAGGCCGTGCGGGATGTGGACACGCCCGAAGCCGAAGCCGTCTTCATCAGCTGCACCAACGTGTTGACCTACGACATCATCGAGCCGCTGGAGCGCATGCTCGGCAAACCCGTGCTGGCCGCAAACCAGGTGACCATGTGGGGCGCGCTGCGCGCCATCGGCCGCGACGCGGTCGGGCACGGCCAGTCGCTGCTCGACACCACCCGCCCCTAGCCCGGTGTCGGAGATGGAGGCGACGGTACCGGCCAGCCCGCTCCCCGCACGGGCATGCTGGCGGGCAGGACCTCGTGCGGCGGCCAGAGGGCTGTCCCCGCGGCGCACGACACCCGGACGTCGCCTCCGTGCCCCCATTGGCGTGGGGCCGCCCCCAGACGCCAGAACCGCCACGATCCCACCCTCACCACCGCTCGCGGCCACTGCGGCCGTCCGGGCCGCCGCCATCACGAAGCCACCCATCCAGCCACCCGGCGCGCAGCAAGGAGGAGTACGGTGTCCCATACGCCCGTGTCTGTCGGTTTCCTGTATCCCGGTTACAGTGCCGAGGACGACTACCCCGAATACCAGCGTCTCCTCGGGGACGCGGTCACGCTACGACTGGTCCACACCCTCATGCGGGAGGATGCGCACCGTGTGGACGCGCTGCTGGACGTCGGCGGTACCGACGTGCTCACCCCCGGAGCCCGGGAACTACGAGCCCAGGGCGTCGACGCCGTGGTGTGGGCCTGCACCAGCGGCAGTTTCGTCTTCGGTTGGGACGGGGCTGCCCAGCAGGCCCAGGCGGTGGGCGAGGCCGCGGGAGTTCCCGCCTCCAGCACCTCGTTCGCCTTCGTCCACGCCGCCCACGCGCTGGGGCTGCGCCGGGTGGCGATCGCCGCCACCTACCCGCGGGACGTCGCCGAGCGGTTCGTCGCGTTCCTCACCCACGGCGGCACCGAGGTGGTCGCCCTGGCCAGCCGGGGCATCGCCACCGCCGCCGAGGTCGGCACCCTGGATTCTGGCGCGGCGGTCGACTTCGTCGTCGCCAACGACCATCCCGACGCCGACGGTGTCCTGGTCCCCGACACCGCCCTGCACAGCGCCGGAATCCTGGCGAGCGTCGAACGCGAACTCGGTAAGCCGGTGCTGTGCGCGAACCAGGTGAGCGTGTGGGAGGGGCTGCGCCTGGCCGGCGCGACGCCGCGGGACGGCCGGGCGGGGCTGGGCACACTGTTCGAGACCGGGCGGGCGGCGGCGTGACCGGAACCCGGGCGTACGGGCGGTCCCGGTACGCGACAACGCACAAGGCACGAGGACGACACGATCATGAACACGCAAGGAGACCTGAAGCCGGTGCCCCGGAAGTCGACCGCAGCACTGATCGCGGACCAGCTGCGCTCCGCCATCATGTACGGTTCGCTGGCCCCGGGTGACCAACTCGGGGAGAGTGAGCTCGCCAACCAGCTCGGCGTGAGCCGCGGCCCGCTCCGCGAGGCAATGCAGCGCCTGGTCCAGGAGGGACTACTGCGCAGCGAGCGCCACCGCGGCCTGTTCGTCATTGACCTCGAACCCGAGGACGTTCGCGACATCTACACGGCCCGCCTGGCGGTGGAACGCACCGCCTGCCAACTGGTGATGCGGGGAAACCGGGGAGAGGCCCTGGTGCGGCTGACCCGCGCGTTGAACCAGCTGATCGAGGCCGCGAAGACCGGGGACCGGGAGGCCATGAGTGAGGCGGACCAGACCTTCCACCGCACCCTGGTCAGTGCCTCCGGCAATTCCCGGCTGGAACGCATGCTCCAGACCCTGCTGGTGGAGACCCGCATGGTGCTCACCGTGATGCAGAAGGTCTACCCGGAGCCCGGTGAGTTGGTCGAGGAACACCAGAAGCTCGTCGACGCCATCTCCGAGGGTGACGAGCCGCGGCTCCTCCAGCTGATCGAGGAGCACATGCTGGAGACGGTGCGCCGCATCAACGGTCCCCAGGCACCCAACTGATCCGCCCCTGCGGGCACCACCGCCGGCAGTGGCCCGCGCCGGCGGTCGGCGCCCGGGGCTTCCACCACCGGGGTCGTGGCCGGCACCCTCCTGCGGCCCGAGCCGTCCACCGCGGTCGGCTGGGCGCTGCTCGCCGGCTGGACCGGGGCGTGGGCCGGGCACCCAGTGTCGCCGCCTCCTGCCGTGCGAGCAGGGTCGGCCGCGCGGCGAATCCATCCCGGGGCTGCGCCGGCTGGCCGGCCCCGGGATGGCCGCGGAGCGTCAGCTGACGCCGCCGATGGCGACGTACTTGAGCTCCAGGAACTCCTCGATACCGACCTGGCCGCCCTCACGTCCCAGACCGGACTGCTTGACCCCGCCGAACGGTGCGGCCGGGTTGGACACGATGCCCTGGTTGAGGCCGACCATCCCGGACTCCAGGCGCTCCGACACCCGCAGTGCCCGGCTGATGTCCTGGGTGAACACGTAACTCACCAGGCCGTACTCGGTGTCGTTGGCAGCGTTGAGGGCTTCCTCCTCCGTGGTGAACGGGGTGATCGGTGCCACGGGACCGAAGATCTCCGTGCTGGCCATCTCGCTGCTCTGCGGGACGTCGGTGAGTACGGTCGGCTGGTAGAAGTAGCCGGGTCCGCTGCCGGACTCCCCACCGGTGAGTACCCGCGCGCCGCGACGGGTCGCATCGGAGACCAGCCCGGCCACCTTCTCCTGGGCCTTGGCGTCGATGAGCGGCCCGACCTGCACCCCGTCCTCGGTGCCGGGGCCGACCCGCAGCGCGGCCATCCGCTCGCTGAGGCGGCGCGCGAACTCCTCGGCCACCCCCGACTGCACGTACATCCGGTTGGCGGCCGTGCACGCCTCCCCGATATTGCGCATCTTGGCCTGCATGGCTCCCTCGACGGCCGCGTCAAGGTCGGCGTCGTCGAACACCAGGAAGGGGGCGTTGCCGCCGAGCTCCATCGAGGTCCGCAGCACCTGGGGTGCGCTGAGCTCCAGCAGTTTGCGTCCGACGCCGGTGGAGCCGGTGAACGACAGTTTCCGGATCCGGCCGTCGGCCAGGAGGGGTTCGGAGATGGCACCGGGGTCGCTGCCGGGAAGCACGCTCAGCACACCCTCGGGAAGCCCGGCCTCGCGCAGGATATCGGCCAGTGCCAGGGCACACAGCGGGGTCTGCTGGGCGGGCTTGAGCACCATGGTGCATCCGGCCGCGATCGCGGGGCCGATCTTGCGGGTGCCCATCGCCATCGGGAAGTTCCACGGGGTGATCAGCAGGGACGGCCCCACGGGCTGGCGCATCAGCAGGAACCGGGACTGGCCGTTGGGGGCTGTGGCGTAGTCCCCGTCGATGCGCACGGCCTCCTCGGCGAACCAGCGGAAGAACTCGGCGGCGTAGGCGATCTCGCCGGCGGATTCCGCCACGGGCTTGCCCATCTCCAGGGTCATGAGCAGCGCAAGCTCGTCCTTGCGCTGCACGAGGAGCTCGTAGCCGCGGCGCAGGATCTCGCCGCGTTCCCGGGGAGCCATGCGGGCCCACTCCGGCTGGGTGGCGTGTGCCGTCTCGAGCGCGGCGATGGCGTCGTCCCGGCCCGCATCCGCGACCTCGCACAGGACGGAACCGGTGGCGGGGTCCTCGACCTTGAAGGTCGCTCCGGAGGCGGCGTCGCGCCACTGGCCACCGACGAAGAGTTGCTTGGGTACCTGTTGGACGACGTGCGCCGCGCGGTTGTCAGCGGTCAAGTCGTGCTCCCTTCTGGATCGTGCTTCGGTCTGGGTCGGGCTGGACGCGGACCGGAGCATGATCCCGTTCTCGTCCCGTGGGTGGGTGTGGTGCCGGGGTGCCGGATCGGGGGTGGGGCACACCTGAATCTGGACACGACCCTCCCCAGGATGATTGCATTACCGGGCAGATTGTCAACAATCCTACGAAAGAGGTCCGAGTATGGCTGGCCAGTCAGCCGAACTCTCCCCGCTCCTGAAACAGGCGACCCCCGTCCTGGCCGCGCGTGGTTCGGGCGTGTACGTCTATGACGAGGACGATCGTCGGTTTTTGGACTTCACGGCCGGAATCGGCGTCACCAGTACCGGTCACTGTCACCCCAAGGTTGTCGAGGCGGCCCAGGAGCAGGTCGCCACACTCATACACGGCCAGTACACCACGGTCATGCATCGCCCGTTGCTCCGGCTCACCGAACGGCTCGGGGACGTGCTTCCCCAGGGTGTGGACCGACTGTTCTACGTGAACTCCGGCAGTGAGGCGGTGGAGGCGGCACTGCGGCTGGCGCGCCAGGCCACCGGCCGGCAGAACGCCATCGTGTTCCAGGGATCCTTCCACGGCCGCACCATGGGTGCGGCGTCCCTGACCACCTCCGGGGTCAAGATCCGTGCGGGCATCGGGCCGCTGGTTCCTGGGGTGGCCGTGTCCCCGTTCCCCTATGCCTACCGGCTGGGGATGAGCGAGGACGAGGCTGTCGACTACGCGCTACGGGAGCTGGACTACCTGCTGGCCACGGTGAGTTCGCCGCGGGACACCGCTGCGATCTTCGTCGAGCCGGTGCTCGGCGAGGGCGGATATGTTCCGGCACCACCGGCGTTCCTACGCGGACTGTGGGAACGTGCCGACGAACACGGGATCCTGCTGGTCCTCGACGAGGTGCAGACGGGTTTCGGTCGGACCGGCACGTTCTGGGGTCACGACCACGCGGGGGTCCGTCCGGACGTCGTGATCACAGCCAAGGGTCTGGCGAGTGGTTTCCCCCTGTCCGCGATCGCGGCCCCGGCCGAACTGATGGAGCGCGGCTGGCCCGGATCGCAGGGCGGCACCTACGGGGGCAACGCCGTGGCCTGCGCGGCTGCCCTGGCCACCCTGGACGTGATTGAGGAGGAGGGGCTGGTCGACAACGCTGCCGAGCAGGGGGAGCGGCTGCGTAAGGGATTGCAGCAGGTTGCCGACCGCAGCCCGGCGATCGGGGACGTGCGGGGGCTGGGCCTGATGCTGGGCAGCGAGTTCACCACACCCGACGGGGCCCCGGACGCCGAGACGGCCAACCGTGCGCACCGGGCCGCCGCAGACGCCGGGCTGTTGCTGCTGACCTGCGGTCCGTACGGCAACGTGGTACGGATGATTCCGCCGCTGGTGGTCTCGGCCGACCAGGTGGATGCCGCTGTCGAGATCTGGGGCGACGTGATCGACGGCCTGGACTAGTCACCGTGGACTAGCCCGGACCACACTGTGGGCTGGAGATGCGTGCCCCCGCATCACCAGCCCGCACCACTACCGTTCGTATTCATCGTGCTGAAGTGCTGACCTGCACGGACGGTGCGGGCGATCGTTGATCTGGGCATACGCATCCCGATATTCATCCCATGATGGGATGTAAATTCTTCCGGTTTGTCACTAAGCGGATTCCATATCGGCGGGGTCGCAATGGCCCACTCGAACTATCCCAGAAATGGGCCTATTGGGGTCTGTTGGGCACGTCCCAGAATCCGTAATTTCATCCGTAACCGGTTGCGGGAAAGATCGCGCGTCGATCCCTCCACCCCTCATGAGGCTCATCCGGACACAGCGGGCAGCGGCCGAGCCCGTGCGTCCACTGGATCTCTCCCGGGCCGGGAACGCCGACGTCCGCGCCCGTCGGCAGCGCTCCGAGCGAGTGACACGTTTCGAAAAACACATGATGATCTGGGAGTGGGGCAGCATGTGGAATGAGGACCTTGCGGTCCATGCAAAGTGCCGGGAGATCGACCCCGACGCCCTGTTCGTTCAGGGGGCCGCTCAGAACAGGGCCAAACTGATCTGCCGGGGCTGCCCGGTCCGCACCGAGTGCCTTGCCGAGGCCCTCGATGCGCGAATCGAGTTCGGTGTGTGGGGGGGTATGACCGAGCGTGAACGCCGCGCCCTGCTTCGTCGGCGACCGGACGTCAAGTCCTGGTGGAAGCTGTTGACGCAGGCCCGGGAGCGCTACGCGGAGCAGGCCGAGCAGCCCTCGTCCGCGCAGAACAACGCCCAGGCGTCCGCCAGCGTGTGATCCAGTCACCACGCCGGACAGGATGTGCAGAGGTCCCAGACATCCTGTCCGGCTTTGTCGTGTGTCGGGCCGGGGAGAGGCGGGCGTATGGCCGTCCTCCAGGTCCCGCCCCTCCTGGGTCCGGCATCCGGGTTCCCCCCGCACCTCCGACGATGTGCAGCGGAAGATCCCTATGGACGACTAATGACATCGTGTATAACATGACGCCATGTCTCACAGTGCTGTGGCTCAGGACACAGAACACGCCGGCTTCGTCGAGATGCAGCGGCTCGCCTACGCGGGTGCACAGGCGGTCGCCGCCACCCTCGAACCCGGGGTGACCGAACGCCAGGCCGCGCGGCGACTCCGCGACTGGCTCCACGACCACGGGGTCCAGGACTGGTTCCACACCCCCTTCGCCTGGTTCGGTGACCGCACCGCCTTCCGCAACTTCCGAACCCCACTCCAGTTCTTTCCCTCGAACCGGCGTCTCGAGGACGGCATGCCCTTCATCCTCGACTGCGCCCCCGTCCGGGACACCTACGTCGCCGACATCGGCTACGCCGGCCGCATCGGCGACAACCCGGTCCACGACCAACTCATGACCGACCTCGCCGAATACCGCACCCTCATCCTCGAGCAGGTGCGCCAACGGCGCCCCCTACGCGAGATCTACGTGGAGGTGGACGCTCTCATCACCCGGCAGGGCTACGACAACCGGCACCAGGTCTACCCCGGCCGGGTCATCGCCCACCAGGTCGCGCGCGTACACTCCCGCCTACCGCAGGCCATCGTCGCCGGCTTCGGTGTTCGGGCCCTCCAGACCCTCCTGGGAGACCTGCTGGTGGAACGGCTGCACCACCGCTCCCCACTGTGGGCCGACGGAAAGATCTCCCAGCACGCCCCCACCCCCGGCCTCTGGGCGGTGGAGCCACACATCGCCTTCCGTGGCGTCGGCGTCAAATTCGAAGAGATGCTCGTGGTCACCGAGGACGACGCCTACTGGCTGGACGACGCGGTACCCCACGTGCAGCGCTGGAGAGGAACCACATGAGCGCACCACAGCGAGTCCACACCGCCGACGGGCTACGCCTGGCCGTGTACAGCCACGGCACCCCCACCGCCCCCACCGTGCTCTGCGTGCACGGCTACCCCGACAACTCCGCCGTGTGGGACCACGTACTTCCCCATCTGCGCGAGAACTACCACGTCGTCACCTACGACGTGCGCGGCGCCGGCCGATCCCCCGCCCCCAAGGACCGCTCCGGCTATCGGCTGGATCGGCTCGCCGACGACCTCGCGCGTGTCGCCGCCGCCGTCAGCCCACACCAGCCGGTGCACCTACTGGCCCACGACTGGGGAGCCATCCAGGCCTGGCACGCCATCACCGACGACACCCACGCACCCCACTTCGCCTCCCTCACCTCCATCTCCGGTCCCTGCCTGGACCACGCGGCACACTGGATGCGCTCCGGGGCGCTCCGGGGCGCCCGCCAGGCGGTCCGCTCCAGCTACATCGGCTTCTTCCAAACCCCGATGCTTCCCGAGCTGAGCTGGCTCAGCGGCGCCGGCGGGCTCGTCCTCGCCGGACTCGACCGCATCACCGAACCACGGCGACACCGCCGCCGAACCCACCGCGAGCTACGCGACCACCTCAACGGCCTCAACCTGTATCGGGAAAACATGGGCCAGCGCATGGCCCGCCCCGGACAACGACACACCGACCACCCGGTGCAGGTGCTCGCCCCCACCCGCGAGATCTTCATGACCGAAGGCACCCAGGCCTCCGCCGCACACTGGGCCCCGAACTTCCGGTTCCACCGGGTCGACGGCGCCCACTGGCTGCCCCGCAGCCGTCCCGACGTGGTGGCCCGCCGCGTCGACGAACTCATCCGCGAGGTGACCACCGCAACCCCCACCACCGCGTCGAGCCCGGCCCGCTCCCCACGACGCACCGCCGGCCCCTTCGCCGGACAGCTCGCCGTCGTCACCGGCGCCGGAAGCGGCATCGGCCGCGCCACCGCCTTCGAACTCGCCGAACGGGGCGCCCGCGTGGTCGCCGTGGACCGGGACCGCGAGGCGGCGCTGCGCACCGCCGAGCTGGCCACACTGCTCGGCCCCTCCGCCGGTGCCTGTCAGGTCGACGTTGCCGACGGCCAGGCCATGGAACAGCTGGCCAACCAGGTCCGCGACGAGTACGGAACCCCCGATATCGTCATCAACAACGCGGGCATCGGCGTCGCCGGCGCATTCCTGGACACCACCACCACCGACTGGCAGCGGGTGCTCGACGTCAACCTGTGGGGTGTCATCCACGGCTGCCGCGCTTTCGCCCCGCTGCTCGTGGCGGGGGGTGGTGGCCGCATCGTCAACACCGCATCGGCCGCCGCGTTCCTGCCTTCCCGCGCCTACCCCGCCTACGCCACCACCAAGGCCGCAGTCCTCATGCTCAGCCGCTGCCTGCGCGCGGAACTCGCCGACCACGGTGTGCGCGTCACCGCCGTGTGTCCCGGGCTGATCAACACAGGCATCATCGCCAACACCCACTTCACCGCCGCCCACGGCGACCGTTCCACGGCGGTGCGGGAACGCCTCACCCGCCTGTACCAGCGGCGCGGCTACTCCCCGGAACGCGCGGCCCGCCGCATTGTCAACGCCATCGACCGCGGCCCCGAACTGCTTCCGGTCACGGGCGAGGCCCACGCCGGGCTCCTGCTCTCCCGCCTCGCCCCTGGGGTTCTGCGCGCCGGCGCCCGCCTGTCCCCACCCGTGTCCTGAGCCCGTGTCCTGAGTTCGTGACCGTTTCCCGTGTCTCCTGGAGGACCGATGACTACCCCCGGCACCCCCGCCGTGGACGATCCCGCGCCCGCCGAACCGCAGCACCTCGCCCTCCACTAGCTCCCCCATCGGCCTTTCCCCGCCCCCATTGTTTGGGGGTCAACCCCCAGATGCCAGAGCCGCCGCACCCCAACCCCCACAGGGCGCAAGGAGCACAGGTGAAACACAGCGCGGAGTACTACGCCAACCCGGCGTTCCCCCGAACCCGGCCCGGGTCCCGCGCGCCCGACCGGCTGTGGCGAGTGCTGGACCGGATCGCCCCGCACGTGGAGCTGTGGACGGGGCGGCTGCCCGGGGGCCAACGAGGCGCAGCGGGCTCGGACGGGGACATTGACGTGGTCGTGCACGAGGTGCACCATCCCGCCACCGATGTGGCGGCCCTGACCCTGGTAGCCGCCGACGGGGGCCGGCTACCGCAGTGGAGTCCCGGCTGCCACGTGGATGTGCTGCTTCCCTCCGGGCAGCGACGCCAGTACTCGCTGTGTGGGGATCCGGAAGACCGGTTCCGGTACCGCATCGCGGTGCGCCGGATCCCGGACGGCACCGCCTCCACCGAGGTGCACACCCTGCCGCCCGGGGCGCGGCTGCGGCTACACGGTCCCCGCAACGCCTTCCCGTTCGCGCGGTTCGACCGCTACGTGTTCCTCGCCGGCGGGATCGGCATCACCCCGCTGCTGCCGATGGCCCGGGCCGCGGCCCGCTTGGGCGCCCCGTTCCGCTTCGTCTACACGGGGCGCCACCGGGACAGCATGCCGTTTCGTGCGGAGCTGCCCACGAGCGGGTCCGGATCGGTGGAGATTCGCCCGGACGACGAGTTCGGTCCCCCACAGCCCGGTCAGCTACTGGGGACGCTGCGCCCCGGGACAGCCGTGTACTGCTGCGGTCCACCACCGCTGGTGGACGCCGTGCGGGACACGGTGCCGACCGATTCGGGAGTGGCACTGTTCTCGGAACGGTTCTCACCCCCGCCGGTGGTGGACGGGGCAGCGTTCGAGGTGGAACTGCGCCGCACCGGGCGGGTACTGACGGTGCCGGCGGAGAGGACGGTGCTGGACGTGGTGCGCGACGTGCGGCCAGACGTGGCATTCTCCTGCCGACAGGGGTTCTGCGGCACCTGCCGGGTGCCGCTGCTCTCCGGCACGGCCGAGCACCGTGACCAGCCCACGGGCGGAGCATCGCGGCGTGCCGAGTTCGCCGTGTGCGTCTCGCGCTCCACCGGGCAGCGGCTGGTCCTGGACCTGTGAACCGCCGGATACGGTGGCAGGGACGACGTTGCGGGAGCAGCGGGCGCTCTCGGCACCAACGAACGGGGTAGCGGAAGACACTATGAACGGTCCTGCCCCCACCCACAGGGCGACGGCCCGCGGGCGACGGCCACGGCGGATGTCGCCGCAACAGCGGCGCGCCGACCTGATCCGCACCGCACTGGACGTGTTCTCCCGCACCTCCCCGGACCAGGTGACGATGGAGGACATCGCGACCACCGCGGACGTGTCCCGCGCCCTGATCTACCGGTACTTCCCGAACATGGCGGAGCTGCGTGCGGCCGCGGTGAACGTCGCGATGCGGGAACTGGCCCAGCGCCTGGTCCCGGACGCGAACCTACCGCTGCTGGAGCAGCTCCGCGCCGCGTTGGGGGAGTTCATCGCCTTCGCCGAGGAGTACGCCCCGGCCTACATCTCCCTGCTACGCGGCGGCTCGATCGTGGCCACCGAGCAGACCGAAGCCGAGATTGACCAGGTGCGGGCCCAGGTGCGGCGGCTCCTGCTGGAACGCAGCGGAGTAGACGAGCCCTCGGCCCGCCTGGATCTGGCGCTGCGCTGCTGGACCGCCGTGGTCGAGTCCGCCGTGCTGATGTGGCTGGAGGAACGCAGCATGTCCCGCGCGGAACTACAGAGCTGGCTGCTGGACCAGCTGCTGGCCATGGCCGGTGCGAGCGGCGCCGGGGATGCGGAGACCCGCACCCTGGTTCGCGGCATCGTCCCCGACTCCCACGAATAGCCACGAACCGGCCCGTTCCGAGGCTGTCCCACACTCCCGCTGGACCTGCCCGGCGGATCCTCCCACCGCCCCGACACGACGTCCCACGGGTTGTGGCGTGGGGCGTAGTCGGGGGATCACTCTCCGCCCGGACCTCCACATTCCTCGCCGGCCGCCATACCGAGGGGCGACCCCACTCCCGCAGCCACCCCCGCACCCCCGTTGGCCGGGGGCTCCACGCCTAGGTCAGGGGAACGAACACTCCTCCCGGTTCGCCCGAATCACCTGGTTCGCGCCACACCGACCAGTTCACATCCTCTGGGATCACCTCAGTGCATCCTTTGCATAGACCGAGGGGGATTATATGGAACTTCGCGGAGCAGCTATTATTCTGTGAATAAATGCATGCAAATAAATATATTATGCATCCTCAAGTTCGTTCCATGTGTCTGGAAGTCCATGTTTTGACAAAAAAATTCCAAGTCCTGTTCCTGTCTCTCTTGATATTGGTTCGTCGGTGCGCCATAGCGCCTCACATTCTATGCATATCCATAGAAGTTCCTGTGTCACTCGAAATTTCTGCAAAATAACTGATCCATGGCCACATTCTGGGCAGTATCGACGATTCACGGAATTCTCCTTATGGGATAAGCAGTAACGATAGTTCGCATGTCATTCTTGGTTGATATGAGAACATTTGTTTCTCCTCTGGTTCCAATTTGAGTCCCCATGTCGATAACGAAGTTATGATTCCCCCTTCTCTGTCCCAGGTAGCGGCCGTGGGTGTTTCGCATGCTCCAGGCTTGGTCGACTATTTGCAGTGCTCTGGTTCTGTCTCCTCCCACATTAAATACAGTGTGGTTGGGCTTACTGGGGTTGGGTCGTGTATGGTCCAATATATGGTCGATCCGATGTCCTTCCCTTGCGCCTGGACCGAATATCAATCCGCTCGGACTCCGATACCGGTTCCCGGGAAGAGTCTGGAATCCCTGAGGGAGGACCACACGAGCACCCGGTGGGAAGAATCGACCCAGGGCCACGATCGTGGCGGCGTAGGCGAGGTCGGCGGGGGTTCCGGTGCGGATGGCGTTGGCAAGATCACGTCCGCTGGCTGCGATTCCCGCGCCTAGGGAAGCCCATCCCAGTGCACCCCAGGCTCCAACCCCAGGAATCAGTAGGAGACCGGCCGCAGCACCACCGATGATGAGGGTTTGTTCGAGGGGGTCCAGACCGTGCCACCAGTCGGCCAAGGCTTCCAGCCGCGGCGCGAGGAATGCCTGTGACCCAGCGTCGACCAGGATGGCCGGCAGGAGGAAGGTCGCTGCGAACAGCACCACCAGTAGCGCGGCGGTGATCCCGTGCAGAAAGGAACCGGTCGCCCACATTCGGCCTCGTGGCGGGTCATCTCGCCGTGGCCGGCCGGCCGCACGATGGATGCCATAGGCCAATTCCCGCCGACGGCGTACGAACATCATGGAACGCGGATGGTACGGCGGGGCGCGGAACAATGTCCGTGTCTGGAACCGAAGATCGCTGACAATGTTGGAGACGACAGCCAGTGACACCGTCCTCGGAGGCTCGCCAACATGCGGAATTGGCGGGAGCTGGCTGTGGTAGTGAACCACGACCCGGTAGTCCAGATAGACGCCAAGCAAGACCAGGACGAGCAGGGCAGGACGCGCGGCCATCCCAGAGCCGGTAAGTTCGTGGATCAACCCCAGCTCAGGTGGGAGGAGGGTTCCGAGGCTGACGTGGTCGTTCCACGCCATGTGGTCGAGCGTCACCCAAGCCAGCACCAGCATTGGCAGGGGAGCGAACAGGACGGGCCGGTAACGCACCATCAGCGCGATGCCACCGGCCACCAGGCCGGTCCATACTGCGTGCCCAGAAGACTCTACGACGTGGTCCCCGGCCCAGCCAGGAAACAGCGTGAACAGCGAGTAGTTGTGGGCCGCAGCCTCTGAGAGGTCCGTAAAGGCCTCCCAGAACCCAAGGGGGAGAACTCCCTGCTCCACCGTGCCGCGCACCGCGTTTTCCGCGACCCCGAACCCGGCACCGCAGGCCGCTCCCAGCAGGGTGTGGTCCACCACCCCGAACCGTCGGGCGCGATTGCGGGCGAAGATCAACAACGCCAGCAGCGGGACGAGCTTCAGGGGTTCTTCGGTCGGCCCCGCGATGAAGACACTCGACTCAACGTCGCGGGACTGCCAGCCCAGCCACGCCATGAGTACCCACTGGACCGCGAAGATGACCGGTGCCCACAGCGTGCCAACGACCACCATGGCCAAGTAGCCGCGCAGCGGAACGCTGCGCGAACGCCCGAGTAGGGCGAGTTGGAACGCCAGGGTGAACACACCTAGCCAGATCGGGATCGCGCCCCTGGTGTCGGGTACCAGGACCAGCATCAGCACCAAGATCCCGATGCTGAGCCAGGTGATCAGGTAGTACAGCTGGCTGAGGAACCGGCTAGTACAGGGAAACAGCCTCGTCAGGCGTGCCAGGAATCGCGCCAGGCGTTCCGCAACATCCGGTGGTGGTCCGCGGTGCCCGCGCGGTTGCGGGCCGCTCGACGGCAGGGCCGGTAGTGGAGGTTGGCCGCCGGGCGGTGCGGGGTGCCCCTGCCCGGGTGGGGTGCCGCCCGAATGCCAGCCGCCGTGGCTGTGTGGGGGTTGCCAGGCTGGTGGACCGTGCGGTGCGTCACGGCCATGTCTGGGAGGCCATGCCACCGGAAGATCATCCTGTTCGGAACAGAAATAGAGCATCGGGGGAATGTGGCGATTACCGTAACAAGGGCGCGAGAACGATCATGTCTGGGATTGGGTTATCGAAAATCCGACATGGCTTCCCGTTGGCCTGTGATCTCGCTGTGGAATCCCGGGGCGGAAATGATTATCTTTGTGTGTCCTCAGTGGATTCTGATCGCTCTCGCCGGGGATCCATGATCATCTGGTGTTCATGATCGCTAGCAGCTGTAGATCGTGATGATGCTGGACGGAGCGGGTGCGCGCATGACGGCCACCGTCGATCATGGCGATTGTGCTGATCAACAATGGGACCGTGGCCGCGGGCCACAGCATCGACGTTGCCCGCTGGCGCGGTGGCTTCGATGACCTGATGGGACGAATCGCGGGCCGCTTCGCCCGCGTGGAGCCCCGGCGGCGAGCCGGGCGGCTGGTCCAGGGCCTGTTGGCGGACCCGCCCCGCAAGAACTGCGGGACGATCGCGGAATGGGCCGGAGCGGACACACCACACCCCATGCAGCACCCGTTGAGCAGGGGCTCGTGGAACGCCGATGGCGTACGCGAGGACGTGCAGCGCCAGTACACCGGCACGGTGCATCCCGGACCGAAGCACCACCCGGCATCGGGGGTGCCCCGGTCAGTGCGGAGCACCCCCGCGGCCCCGCGGCCTCGGGGCCGCGTCGGCCTCAGCGGTTGGCGGACTCGGTCCGCAGCGCAGCGATCTGTGCGGGACGGCGGCGAACCGGCCGGTAGGGGCCGGGGTGGCGTACGGGCCACGCCGCGCCACGAGAGATGAACTCCTTGACCCGCGCCGCCTTCCGGCCGGTGAGGACGCGTCCGGTCACAGTGTCGTCGGCCCGCACGAGCTGGACGAGCCCGTCGTTGCGACCCAGGCTGACGCACTGGCCGAAGAACCGGAACCAGAACGTTCCGGGCCGACGTCCGGTCAGCCGGGCGGCGATCACATCCGCGGCCTTCCCTGCCATCGGGCTCCCGGCCGCGCAACACATCCGTAGTTCGGCCCCGCCCGGGCCCGCCACCGCGGCCGCGTCCCCAACCGCGTACACCTCCGGGTGCGACCGGGACCGCATGGTGGCGTCCACCTGGATGCGTCCCGTGGGTGTCACGGCCAACCCGGCCTCCCGCGCGATCTCCGGCGGCCGGAAGCCCGCGGCCCACACCGTCGTGTCTGCCGGGATCTCCGTGCCATCGGGGGTGATCAGGGTCTCCGGATTTACCGTGCTGACACTCGTCTCGTCGCGCACCTCCACGTCGAGGCGATCCAGGACACGCCGCAGGTGCCGCTGCGCCGGTGTCGAGAGCCACCCGCCGACCCGGCCGGCGTCCAGGAGCATCACCCGGTGCTCCGGGTAGCTCTCGGCGAGCTCGGTCGCGGTCTCGATCCCGGTCAGCCCCCCACCGACTACCGCCACGGCCTGGGCCTCCCGCTCGGCGAGACGCTGGCGCAGTGCGGCGGCGTCTGCGGCGCCCGACACTGACCAGGTGTGCTCGGCGGCCCCGGGTACCGAACCGGTGTCGGTGACGCTGCCCAGGGCGTAGACCAGGGTGTCGTAGCCAAGCGTGCGTCCGGCGCCGTCTGCCGCCAGCTCTACCTCGCGGTGTTCCACGTCCAGGCGGACCACCCGATCGACAACCAGCTGCACGCAGGTGCCGTGCAGGAGTTCCACCAGCGGGCGGCGCGGCAGCTGCTGGTTGGCAGCCACCTGATGCAACCGGATCCGTTCCACGAAGTCCGGATCGGCGTTCACCAGGGTCACGTCCACGGTTTCGGCCCGGAGCTGGGCGGCGATTCGCTTTGCCGCGATCAGGCCGGCGTACCCGGCTCCCAGGACCACGATGCGATGACGCATGAGCAGCCACCTTCCGTTGTCAGTGGCGCCCCCGGTAGGCCGGGCGACGCCGTCTGGTGCGTCACCCCCTGAACCGAGCGCGGCGGCGGTTCCTGACAGTACGGGATGGTGATCTGAGTCACAGAGAAGGGGTGGGTTAGGCCTCGACTCGCCACAGCGGCATCGGTGCCGCCACCTGCTTCCACTGTCGGTCCACGAATGCCAGTTTCTCCGGGTTGGCGGTGGTATGCATGGTGGTGACGATTCCGTCGTGGACCTCGAGAGTGCTCACTGCGATCACCGATCCGTCCAAGGTGATGAGCAGCGCGGGTCGGGCGTTGGCCTCCGTGGCGTGGGCTTCCAGCGTGCCGTGGCCGATGTGCGCGGCGACCTGCGGCGGGAGCCGATCGACGAGGCCGCGCAGGAGCCGGGCCACCTTGCTCGCCCCCACGACGGGCCGGCGGGCCGCGGCGACCCGGCCGCCACCGTCCGCCCACGAGGTCACCTCCGCGGCCAGCAGCGCCTCAAGCTGAGAGGGATCCTCGCCGCTGGCGGCGGCGAAGAACCGTTCCACGATGCGCTGGTGTTCCGGTTCGGCAGCGGAAAAGCGGCGAGGTCCGTTCTCGGTGACCCGCTGGCGCGCGCGCCGATACAGCTGCTGGGCGTTAGCCTCGCTGACCCCGATGGTCTCCGCGACGGCGCGGTGGCTGTAGGCGAAGGCCTCCCGCAGCACGAACGCGGCGCGCTCCGGCGGAGTGAGCTGTTCCAGCAGCATCAGCAGCGCCATGGACACCGACTCGCGTTGTTCCACGGTCTCCAGGGGCCCCAGCGCCGGATCCGGGGTGAGCACTGGTTCCGGCAGCCACGGACCGACGTAGGCCTCCCGGCGCGCGCGGGCCGAGCCCAGCCGGTTCAGGCACTGCCGGGTGAGGACTGTGGCGAGCCAGGCCTCGGGGACCTCGATCCCGTCCCGGTCGGCCGCCGCCCAGCGCAGGTAGGTGTCCTGGACCGCGTCCTCGGCCTCCGCTGCCGAGCCGAGCATCCGGTAGGCGAGTGCGAACAACCGTGGCCGCTGCCGCTCGAACTCCGCGGCAGCCGACTCGGCTTCGGGGGACGGTGGGGCCACGGGCCCAGGCTAGCCAGCGCCGCGGCTCGCGCACAGGGGCTGCCGCGGATTCCCGCGAAGTCTGGGGCAGAGTCGCTGGGGCTCGGCAGCGTCCGGGAGTGTGCCCGGGCCGCGTTGGCGCGGCTAATGCCCCCGCGGCGTCGGGGTTTCGGCGGGGACGAGGTCCCGGACTACGCGGCTGGGCTTGCCGGTGAGGCTCGTGGCGATCAGGCGTCCCACCCCGGGCAGCGTGGCGATGTTGAGGAACAGCCGGCGCAGCCACAGCCGTACCGGGTCTGCGGGCAGGAACCACGAGGTGCCCGTGCGGGCGGCACGCTGGCGCTCGGTGACCACGGGCCGCCACCTCTGCTCGTAGCGGTGCAGTGCCTCGGGCACGGACGCGGACCGCGCGAGCTCCTCGGCAAGCACGAAGGCGCCGCCGACCGCCAAAGACGCACCCTGCCCCGCCAGCAACGACACCGCCTGGCAGGCGTCCCCCAGCAGCACGGTCCGACCCTGGCTCCAGCGGTCCATCTCGATTTGGGCGACCTGGTCGTAGTAGACCTCGTCGCCCGGCGGGCACAGCTCCAGCACGTCGGGAACCACCCAGTCCAGCCCGGCGCATGCGCTACGCACGGCCTGGCGGGCGTCGCCTGGCAGGGTCGCATCCGCAGTGCGGTGGACGGTGAACGCCGCCACGCGGTCGTCGTCCAGCGCGTAGAGGCCCAGCTGCGCACCGAGACTGTCGGTCATCAGGAAGCGCCCGGCCGTGGCGGCGTGGATCCGGGCGTCGCGGAACTGGAACGCGGAGGTGTGGAAGCCAAGGAAGCGGAGATAGTCCCGCTCGGAGCCGAAGACGAGACCGCGCACTGTGGAGTGGATACCGTCGGCGCCGGCGAGCAGTTCGGCGTCCAGAGTCTCGCCACTGGTCAGCTCGACGCGGACGGTGTCGGCGTCCGCGCCGTCGGCGACCCGCACCGGGGCGGTGCCGAAGCGCATCTCCACGCGTTCGGGTAGCGCCTCGCGCAGGGCACGTTCGAGGTCCGGGCGCATGAGCGAGACGAGGCCGCTGTCGAGGGATCGGGCGAACTGCTCGAAAGCGATGGCCGCGCGCCTGCGTCCGCGTTCGTCCACGAGTACCGCTTCCTGCACGTCGTGCCCCAGCTCCCGGATCCGGGGCAGGAGGCCCATGGCCGCCGCGGCGTCGTGCCCCGGACCGAAGAAGTCGATCATGTAGCCCTGGGGTCGGGGGCCGGGAGCACGTTCCACAACGGTGACGTGCCAGCCGTGGGTGTCCAGGCGGTTGGCGAGGGTGAGTCCGGCGATTCCGGCGCCGACGACGATGGCCCGGGGCGCCTGCTTCGACTGGGGCGTGGTGTCGCTCATTCGGGCTCCTCGGTGGGTTGTGCGAGGTGACTGGTGACGAGGCGGCGCAGGACGGACGCGGCAGCTGGCGCGGTCAGCTGCGGATTGGTGGCCCGGTGGAGCATCATGCCGTCGATGGCGGCGGCGAGAACCCCGGCGGTCGCGGCGGGTTCGGCCACACCGTGGGCTTCCAGCCAGCCTGTGAGGGTGTCGCGGAACCGCCCCAGGATCTCGGCGATGCTGCGGTGAAGTTCCGCGTCGCGGGTCGCGGCGAGTACGGCTTCCAGAAAGAGCTGGCTGGTGGGGTCGTCCCCCGGGTAGGTGTCCAGTTCCGCCAGCAGCCCGTCGATGCCCGCCGTGAGCGTGGTTCGGGTGTCCAGGTGGGCGCTGAGGTCGTGGGCGACGGCACTGATGACCCCGATCGCGGCCTCCCGTAGCAGGGCCGACACCGAGGCGTAGTGGTAGTGCACCAGCCCCGGCGTGACCCCGGCCCGGTCGGCCAGTGCCCGGGTACTCACCGCGGACCAGCCGCGTTCGGCGATCAGCTCGACCGCGGCCCCACATAGCCGTTGCCGCACCTGGCGTCCCTGTTCCGTCGCCGTTTCCACCTGGAACCCCCACCCTTGACCTAGACGATCGCCTTGGGCAATTGACCAATCACGAGTATGGCACATCCCAGCGATCCGTGGCGGCGCGCGGCCGGCTGCGTAGCGGCACCGAGGCACAGCTGCCGGAGACCCAGGCGTGGCGCCGGGCCGTCACCCGGCTGGGCGTACGGCCCACCCAGTACCGATGCGCGGCGGAGTCGCTGTTGCGGCGGTTGCGCCGAGGCGGTGCACGACCCCGGGTGCATCCGGTGGTGGACCTGTGCAACGACGCCTCGGTGTACTTCGCGATCCCCGTGGCGGGGCTCGACACTGCCCGCGTCACCACGGGAATCGAGGTGGGCTACGCGGCGGGCACCGAACACTCTGTGCCCCTCGGTGGTGAGACGGAGCATCCCGAGCCCGGCGAGGTGAGTTTCCTGGACGCAGCCGGCCGGGTGCACGCCCGTCTCTGGACCAACCGACAGAGCGGCCATTTGGTGGTGCGTCCGGACACGCGCGAGGTGCTGACCGCCGCCGAGGCCCTGCACGGCTTCGCCCGCGACCGTGACCACGAAGACCGATACCGGACTGTGACTTTCAGCTCGTGCGTGCCGCTTCTTCAGCAGCTCTGCGTATGATCGTCGCAGGTGGGGGCACATGTTGCGTTCCTGCGGCTCTGTCTGTACATGCCCTTGCGTGTGCAGTGCACACGCACTGCGTGTGGTTTGCGTACGCAGCGGTCTTGCGCTACTTCGATTGCTCCCCCTATGTGCCCGGATTGCGGTCGCGACGCTGGTTAGCGGCGATTGATGAGCGATGCCGCGTGCCGATGGAGGGGGATCGCCAGGTCGTCGTGGTCGCCGCGTTCGATGCGCAGCAAGAGCCGGGTGATGGCGTAGAGCTGTGCCCGGATGCCGTCGGGGGTGTCGAGCTGTTCGGCGAACGCCTCACGGACCCGTGCGGCTGTTTCCGGAACCAACAAGCTGTGGCAGTACAGGGTGGCGGCGTCGAGTCCGGCAGGAGCGGTTCCCCAGCTTTCCCAGTCCAGGATGCCTAGGTGCGGGCCGATCAGGTTGTTCCAGTGCAGGTCGCCGTGGGCGGTGGTCCATTCGCTCACGGTCGGGTCGATGGCGTCGCCGAAGAAGACCGACAGTCGGCGGGTGATGGTGGCCTGGTCAACGGCCACGCGGCTTGTGGGGGTTGAGGCAAGGTGATTGAGTGCCTGGTGAAGGTCGTCCCACCATGTGGGGGGGAGGTCCAGGTCGTTGCGGAGTTCGTTGGTGGGCGAGCAGACGTCTCCGCAGAGCAGGGTCATGACTTCGGCGCGCAACCGGTTGGGGGTGTCGTCCCATTCGTAGACGTCGAGGACGGCGGGTTTGGGCACTCCGGTGATGGCGGTGGCGTCGGCGTTGCCGGTCCAGTAGTTGCCGCTGGCCCAGCGGAAGTTTTCCGAGGTGACACGCAGCCAGCGCTCGCCGTGCGGGCTGGTGGCCCGTGCTCCGATGGTGCGGTCGTGCCATCCGAACAGCGGCGGGTCGCACAGGGTGAGGTGGAAGTGTTCGGCGGCGTGGCTGAGTGCCTCGTGCAGATAGGCACGGTGGCGCTGGTTGGCGAGGGCTTGTGCGGTGCTCATGGGTCGATGAGGTGCCGGAGGTACTTGTCCGGGTTGGCCAGGTAGCGCCGCCAGTGGTCGACCAGCTCCAGGCGGTCCCAGGTGGTGTGCCGGGCGCCGTGCCCGCCCACTTCGATGATGTCGGCGCCGGGGGTGGCGGCAAGGATCGGGCTGTGGGTGGCGCAGATGATCTGCGATCCGTTCTCGCCCAGCTCGTGCATGAGGTTGACCAGACGCAGGCACGACATGAACGACAGGGCGGCTTCCGGTTCGTCCATGAGGTAGAGGCCGGGTCGGTCGAACATGGCGTTCAGGATGATCAGGAAGCCTTCCCCGTGGCTGTGCTCGGTGAGGTTCTCCTCCCAGTAGCCGTGCATTCCGGAGACGACTTCGGCGAAGCCGAACGTGGTTTCCGCCCGCAGGAAGTAGCCCTGCTTGTGGCGGCGCCCGGCCCGCATCTGCCGGGCGCCGTCTACGGTCAGGTCCAGGCGAAGAGCCTCGCCCAAGGGGGTCTTGGGGCGGTCGTTGGCGTACTTGCGTCCGGCGCGTCCCCCGCGTGCGTCCAGCCCGTAGGCTTCGGCGATGGCCTCCACGATGGTGGACTTGCCCGAACCGTTCTCACCGACCAGGAACGTGACCGGACGGCGTAGCTCTAGACCATCGGTCAGGATGTCGTGGACGGCGGGCACCGTATAGGGCCACTGGTCACGGTCTAGGGACAGCAGTCCGTCCGGGATGTCGACGCCTTGGACAAGCACGCTGCTCCTCTGCTCAGTTACTCGTAGTTCGGGGCGCAGGTCCCGGCGGGAATGCAGTCTCCCTTCGGCTCACAGGCCGGGCTGCACGAGGGACCGCACTGCGGGTCGCACATCTTGGGTACGCACACCGCGCGGTGGGTGAACTCTTCTCGTAGCTGCCCTACCACGGTAGCCATTCGATCGCTGCCGAGGATGGCGTCCAGCGATTGTTCGCGCACGTTGCCGACCGAGAGCCAGCGCGTGAACACGCACGGCCAGACCGTACCGTCCGGGGCGATGGCGAGGTTGCCGTGTGCGTAGCGTCCGCACAGCACCGAGGTGTCCGGTGGGCTGGTGTCGGGGGCACCGCGCCCGACACCGCGTAGATCGTCGTAGCGGACCTCATCGACCCCGAGCGTGGTCAACTCCTGCCGTGCCTGGTCGCTGCGCTGTGCCCCCAGAACTCCAATAACACCGACGCGCAAGGGGATCTCGCGGCGCTTGGCTTCGGCGATGTTAGCGCGCGTGCGGGCATGGGTGGGTCGGCCGGTGACGGCGGCGTGTTCCTGGGGATCATCGGAGTACCAGCTCGTTGCCAGACGAACGCCGGGGCGGTCGAACACCTCCCACAACTGGGGCGGAACGTGGACCAGGTTGGAGAACACCTCCACCTCCAGTCCGCAGGACAGCGCGTGGGTCACCAGTGGTTCGAGATCGGGGTGCAGGGTCGGCTCGCCGCCGATGAACTGCACCATGCCCGCGCCGCAGGCTGCGGCCTGGTCGATGACGCGCCGCCAATCGTTGCTGTTCATGGTGCCGTGGGTGCCGTCGGGGCCGCTGGATGCGTAGCAGTGCGAGCACTCAAGCTGACATTTTCCGGTGATCTCCAACCAGACAAACCGTAGCGGCTCAACCCTAGTGCTCGTCGGGGTGGTGGGTGAGGGGGAGGTGTGCTGATGTGGCGTGTGTCCCATGGCAACAGCCTTTCTCGCGTGAGGGACATGGATATTCTCAATGCACGGAGGCTTATGTAGAACGTAGTTCGAAGAAGTGGAGTGCTCGGACTGCACGAAAGGCAGTGGCGTAACTGCGAAGTGGCCTCCGATAGTCTGTGAACATACACCGCGACGTTTTGAAGTTCGCGATCGCCCGTTCGATGACATAGCCAATCTTGTTGATATTCGTGGTAAATTCTTCTTGTCAATCCAAGAGCTCGCCTCCCTGTGGCTTTCGGAACGGCGTTATTGGGTCAACATCGATGTATCCTTTATCGCCGATGGAGTTGCTTGAGTTCAGGATCGTGTTAAGTACAGATTCGCCAAAGGCTTTAGCGTCATGTGTACTTCCGGGAGACGGGTAAGACACGTGGAGGAGTTCCCCGGACAGATCGCAGGCGAACTGGTGGTTGTGGCCCGTGGTCTTGTGATTGCCGGAGTAGAGCTCGGGTGCATCCGACCATGACCAGGAAGGACACAGCGGCCCATCGACCACGCCAACCCGCCCGTCAACCTCATCGGCCGGATCAGGAACGAACTCGTGTAGCACATCGGCGATAGGTTCCTTGAGTTCACAGATAGCGCGAGAAATTGTTGCCTGATCGACGAAGAGTAGCTCTGCAATCAGTTCTACGCTGACGTTCGTCTTGAAGTACATGACAGTGGCTTTTGTCGCCTGCCGAAGGGTGAGGACTCTTGGTCTTCCGGTGCCCTTGTCTCACAAGATTCGTCGACCAAGACGATCGACAAGTTCGTTGAACTGATCGGACGTCAAACCTGTGCTAGAATTGATGTGCAATGACCTCTCCGGGTGGCAAGATTCTTTGGTTGGAACCTTTTCATTGTCCCGTAGGGGTCATTGCTTTGTCTGGTGAATCCGAAATCTGCGTCCACTTCAGTGGGACTTTTGTATAAGCCTCTATGTTCGCTGAATGGTCATATTTCCCGCATGGTCCGATTGGCTGCTTTCGTTCCGCTTCAAAGTCACTGGGATCAGCGCACTGCATCAGGTCGTGGAAGAATGTCTCGAACGCTTCGCCGTGGAGCTGGCTCAGTTTGGTCTGAAGCATGAGGCGGAGCAGCCCCTGTTTCCACGGATCCACACGCACTCCATAACCTGCACTCCGGATTTTTCCTACGCACTCCCAGATATCACGTGGTTTTGGTGGCTGGGTAGAGGTGGGTCGTCACGTCCTTACTGACCAGGGACGATCCGGTAAATGATCATTCTGCATTCAAGATCATTTTCGGTGGTTTCGCGTTTCCTGCCTACGCACATCTAGCTGCGAACCCGCGCAGCTGGCCCACCCGCGCCGGTCTCGTGCCACGATGGGGGCACGTTCGCCCAGCCGCCCCGGAACGCACGCGAGGAGCCCCGGATGACCGCCCCCACGGCCGCATCGCAGACACCCGAGGTTGGGGCCCTGGTGGAGGTGCGCGGGCAACGCTGGGTGGTCGCCGACCGGCACCCCGGCAGCGACACCACCACCCGGCTGGACCTGCAAAGCGTGGAGGACGGCCGCTACGGCGACACGCTCCCGGTGATCTGGGAACTGGAACCGGGCCGGCAGGTGCTGCCCGCCCGCTCCCTGCCCGAGGTCACCCCCGCCGGCTTCGACCCGCCGGAGCACCTCGCCGCGTTCCTGGACGCGGTGCGCTGGTCCGCGGTCACCTCCGCGGACGTGCGCCGGCTCCAGGCCCCGTTCCGCAGCGGCGTGACCGTGGAGGGCTACCAACTGGAGCCGGTGGCGCGCGCGGTGGAGGCCCCGCGCGTGAACCAGCTGCTGTCCGACGACGTGGGCCTGGGCAAAACGATCGAGGCCGGGCTGGTCGCGCTGGAGCTGGTGCTGCGGCACCGCGCGCACCGCATCATGATCGTGTGCCCGGCCGGGCTCACCCTCAAGTGGCGCGACGAGATGCGCGACAAGTTCGGCCTGGACTTCACCGTTGTCGACGCCGCACAGCTGGCCACGCTCAAACGCAGCCACGGCTCGGCCGCCAACCCCTTCCACGTCTACCCCCGCACCATCGTGAGCCTGCCGTGGCTGCGCGGCGCCCGCGCGCAGCGGCTGCTGAACGAGGCCCTGCCCCCGGAGTCCGAGCCCACCACCCGGTTCTTCGACCTGCTGATCCTGGACGAGGCCCACCATGTGGCCCCGGCCGCACCCAAGCAGGCCTACGCCGTGGACTCCCAGCAGACCAAGCTGCTACGGCGCCTCGCCCCGCACTTCGAACACCGCCTGTTCCTGTCCGCCACCCCCCACAACGGCTACGCCGAATCGTTCACCGCACTGCTGGAGATCCTGGACGACCAGCGTTTCGCCCGCGGCGTGGAACCAGACCCGGCCGCCCGCGCCGAAACCGTGGTGCGGCGCCTGAAACGCGACATCGTGGAGCCGGACGGACGCCCCCGGTTCGCCGAACGCGACGCCCAGGCGCTGGCGGTGGAGTATCCCGACGACGAGCGTGCGGCGCACGCGCTCGTGGAGGAGTTCGCCGCCGCCCGCCGGCAGCGGGCCACGAAAAAAGCGGGCCGGCGCGCCGCGGACCT
This sequence comes from Lipingzhangella rawalii, assembly GCF_031628175.1. Taxonomy (NCBI): domain Bacteria; kingdom Bacillati; phylum Actinomycetota; class Actinomycetes; order Streptosporangiales; family Nocardiopsidaceae; genus Lipingzhangella; species Lipingzhangella rawalii. The sequence continues at coordinate 84,355 of NZ_JAVLVT010000008.1, forward strand.
GGTGACCCTGCTGTTGAAGAAGCGCCTGTTCTCCTCCCCGCGCGCCTTCGGGCATACCGTGGGGGTGTACCTGGACACGCTGCGCGCCCGCCGCCCCGGCGGCGGAGTCCCCGGCCCAGCCTCGGGCGGCGGCGCGGACGACGACACGGTTCCGGACTGGCTGCAAGACCATCTCGACGACACCGCGGTCCTGGACGACGAGGCGCTGGAGGAGGCCGAACAGGACGCGCTGGGCCGCTCCGCGCGGCTCCAGGAGCCGGCCACCGACCCGGAGGTCACACTGCTGGAGCAGATGCGGCAGTGGGCCGAGCGGCACGAGGCCCAGCCCGACGCCAAAGCCCGCCGGCTCATCGAGTATCTGACGGCGGTGTGCCGCCCAGACGGCAGCACCTGGACCAACGAGCGCGTCATCGTGTTCACCGAGTACCGCGACACCCAAATGTGGCTGGTGGACCTGCTCACCCAGGAGGGCCTGGGCGCCCAGCGGCTGGAGCAGCTCTACGGCGGCATGGACCCGGCCGAGCGGGAACGGCTGCGGCTGGCGTTCCAGGCCGACCCGGACGAGCATCCGGTGCGGATCCTGGTGGCCACCGACTCCGCCAGCGAAGGCATCGACCTGCAACGGCACTGCCACCGGCTGGTGAACTACGACATCCCGTTCAACCCGAATAAGCTGGAGCAGCGCATCGGCCGCATCGACCGCTACGGCCAGCAGCATCCCCCCGAGGTGCGGCACTTCATGGGCGTGGGCGGCGGCCCCCAGGACGCCGATATGGAGTTTCTGGCGCGGGTGGCGAACAAGGTGTCCCGCATGGAGGAGGACCTGGGCCGGGTGAACGCCGTCCTGGCCGGGGCGGTGCAGCAGCGCATGCTCGGCCAGGTCACCGATGTGGACATCGAGGGCGCGGTACGGCAGCACGGCTCGCCCGGCACCCGCGGAAACCGCAGCACCCAGCTCGCCGCGGACACCAACGTGGGCGAACAGGTGCGGCGGCTCACCCGCGAGCTGGACACCGCCGTGCAGCAGCTACGCATCACCCCGGACAACATCCGCCGCGTCGTGGACACCGCCCTGGATCTGGACGGGGAACAGCAGCTCACCCCCCACCTGGACGAGCGGCACCTGGCCGAGGGCATGTTCGACGTGCCGCCCCTCACCCGCTCCTGGGCGCGGGCCCTACACGGGCTGGACCATCCCCTGGACCACTACCAGCGCCCGATCACCTTCACCCCGGAGGTCGCGCGCGGCCGCGACGACGTGGTGCTGGCCCACCTGGGCCACCCGCTGGTGACCATGGCCACCCGACTGCTACGCGCCGCGGTGTGGAACACCAACGCCGGGCTGCACCGGGTGGCCGCCATCGTCAGCGACGACCCCGAGCTGGAACACACCCTCGTCGGCGCGTTCAGCCGGTTCGTGCTGGTGGGCGCGGACGGCATCCGGCTGCACGAGGAGATCCTGCACGCCGGCGGCTGGCTCCCACCCACCGGTCGGTTCCGCCGCCTGGAGAACCTCACCACCCTCGGCGGGCTGCTGGACCGGGCACTGACCCACGGGCAGGCCGCCGCCCCGCTGGTGCAGGACCGCCTCGTCGAGTCCTGGCCGCAGGCCCGCGACGGGCTGCTGCGCGCCATCGACTGGCGCACCCGCGACCGGCAGGCCTCCCTGGAACACAAACTCGCGCAGCGCGCCGAGAGCGAACGCGACCGCATCATCAGCAACTTCGACCGCTTCGCCGCCAGTCTGCGCACCGCGCTCGCCGATGACGAGGACGAAGGCACCCTGTTCAGCCGCGCCGAGGCCGCCAAGGACAGCAAAGAGCTGGCGCAGTACCGCCAGGACCGCCAGAAGTGGCAGCGGCGGCTGGACGAACTCGACGCGGAGCGCGACCGCGAACTCGCCAAGGTCGCCGCCCGCTACACCGACCCGCAGCCACTGTCGTTCCCGGTGGCGGTGGTGTTCGTCGTACCGGCACGGGAGGCAACGCGATGAGACGGCGGTTCGGCCCGGGCACCAGCTCCACCGACCGGAAACGCGCCCACCTGGACTGGCTGGACCTGGTGGAGGTGAACGGCCCCTTCCTGTCCCTGCCGGTGCTGGTGCGGCACTGGCCGGACCTGGAGGCGGTGGACAAACCCACCCGCGACCGGCTGCGGCTGGAGCACCGCCAGTGGCAGGACACCGGCCAGGCCCGCGACTGGATCGACTTCGTGCTGCGGGACCTCCTCGGCTGGGGCGACGACGTGCGCTTCGCCGACCAGGACCCCGAGGCGTTGGAGCCGCTGGCCACCGAGGTGCCCGAGCACGAGACCACGCTGCGGCCCAGCTTCGCGCTGCTGGAGCCCGGCAGCGCGAACCCGCTGCTGCTCGGCACCATCAGCGACGGCCCGCCCACCCGCCGCATCCCCGGCTCCTCCTGGGCTGCCACCCCCGCCGACCGGCTGGCGCACCAGTGCCGCCGCCACGGGGTGGAACTGGGTCTGGCCACCGACGGCCGTTGGTGGACCCTGGTGTGGGCCCCACTTCGCGGGGTCACCACCACCGCCACCTTCGACGCGGTGGACTGGCCTACGGTCGCCGAACGCGTCGTGGTGCGCGCCTTCGTGTCGCTGCTGCAACGCCGCCGGTTCCTGACCGTGCCCGCGGAACAGCGGCTGCCCGCCCTGCTGTACGAAAGCGTCAACCAGCAGGAAGATCTCACCGAGCAGCTCGGCGTGCAGGTGCGCCAGGCGGTGGAGATGCTGGTGGCGGCGGCCAGCCACGCCGACGTGCAGGACCGGCACCGCGGCGGTCCGGGCCTGCGGGACGTGCCCGCCCACGAGGTGTACCGGGGCGCGGTCTCGGTGATGATGCGGGTGGTGTTCCTGCTGTTCGCCGAGGAACGCCGGCTGCTGCCCTCGGACAATGAGCTGTACGCCGAGGCCTACTCGGTGGTGCGGCTGTACGAGCAGCTGGAACAGCGGCTGCGCGACGCCGGTGGCAACGAGGGCGAGCTGGAGCACACCTACCGCGGCTGGCACCGGCTGCTGGCCCTGTTCACCGCCGTGTACCAGGGTGTGGACCATCCGGACATGCCGCTGGCCGCGCACGATGGCTCCCTGTTCTCCCCGGAGCAGTTCCCCTGGCTCGCCGCGGGCATAGCGGACCGGCCGCTGCCGGTCAACGACCGCACCGTGCTGCGCATGCTGCGCGCGGTGCGGCACGTCACCATCGGCGCCGAGCTGCGCACCGTCACCTTCCGCACCCTGGACGTGGAGGAGATCGGCTACGTCTACGAGGGGCTGCTGGACCACGAGGGCTACCGCGCCACCGAAACCATGGTGGGCCTGATCGGCAAGCCCGGCATCGAGGACGAGGTGCCGCTGGCGCAGCTGGAGGAGCTCGCCAGCACCCACCCCCAGCCCGAGGACCTGGCCGCGCAGCTGGCCAGCCGCTTCAAAGACTCCAAGATCGGCACCCCCAAGGCGCTGACCGCGAAACTCCAGCCCCTGGACGAGGCGGAACACGCCGAGGCGCAGAACCGGCTGCGCGAGGCCGTGCCGGACCCCGAACTGCGCCGGCGGCTGCTGCCGTTCTACCGGATCATCCGCCAGGACCTGCGCGGCGCACCGCTGGTGGTGCTGCCCGGCGCGCTGTACATGACCGAGTCCGCGCTGCGCAAGAACACCGGCACCCACTACACCCCGCGCCACCTTGCCGAAGAGGTCGCCGAGGGCGCGCTGGAGCCGCTAGTGTACCGGCCCGGGCCGCTGGACACCGCGGACACCAGCCAGTGGCGGCTACGCCCGGCCAGCGAGATCCTCAGCCTGAAGGTCGCCGACATCGCCATGGGCTCGGCCGCGTTCCTCGTGGCGGCCTGCCGCTACCTCGCCAACCGGCTCGTGGAGGCCTGGGCCGAGGACGGGGACGAGCACGCCCGCGCCTGGCGGGAGAACACTCCGGCCAGCGACATCGAGGTGGACGTGGCCGCCGACCCGGTGGTGGTGACCGCCCGCCGGCAGGTGATCGAGAACTGCCTGTACGGCACGGACATCAACCCGATGGCCGTGGAGATGGCGAAACTGTCGCTGTGGCTGGTGTCTATGGACCCCGGCCGCCCGTTCACCTTCCTGGACGACCGGCTGGTGCCCGGGGATTCGTTGCTGGGCATCACCTCCCTGGACCAGCTGGAGGTGATGGACCTCGACGCCAAGCGGGGCCGCGAGCAGCACGAGAACACCGCGCTGGACTTCACCGCGGGCGTGCGCAGCCTCGTTGCCGAGGTGGCCGCGGACCGCCGCCACCTGGCGACCCTGGACGCCGACACCCTGGATGCCCTGGAGCAGAAACGCCGCCTGCTCGCCGCCGCCCAGGAGAAGACGGCCCGCACCGGGCTGTTCGCCGACCTCGCCACGGGGGCGGTGCTCGCCAGCTCCGGCGCCAACGCCCGGGAACAGCGCCGCACCGTGCTAGAAGCCGCCAACTATGCCCGGAAGGTGGCCGAAGCCACGGAAGACACAGCGGCCAATGCCGAGGCCGACGCGCAGGACCAGGCCCAGCGCTGGCTCGCCACCGACCTCCCCAGCGACGGCCTGGACCGCGACCCCCTGCACTGGCCGTTGGTGTTCCCCGAAGTGTTCGACCAGCAGCGCCCCGGGGGAGCGGGGTTCGACGCGGTGATCGGGAACCCGCCGTTTTTGGGGGGAACGAAGATCACAGAGCCGCTTGGAACTGCTTACCGGGAACACATCATCGAGATAATCGCCCGGGGAGTCAGAGCCGGTGGGCGCTGTGACTTGGTGGCATATTTTGCACTCAGAGCCCATTCGTTGCTCAACGGTGGCGGGCAGACCGGGCTGATCGCCACCAACACCCTGGCCCAGGGCGACACCCGCGAGGTGGCCCTGGACCAGCTCACTGAGCGCGGGGTCACCATCCGCCAGGCCACCAAGAGCAAGCCGTGGCCGTCCAAGTCCGCCGTGCTGGAATACGCCGCCGTGTGGACCAGCCGGGCCAAACTCGCAGACGAGGCGCCCCGGACCGCCGATGGGATGACGGTGCGGGGAATTACCCCGAGCCTGGACCCCGCGTCCCGGGTGAGCGGGAAGCCGGAAAAGCTCGCTGAAAACAGAGATCTTGCCTATCAAGGGTCGAAATTGGATGGAGTTGGTTTCACCCTGGCTCCCGTCCGGGCCCAGGAGATGATGGACGAATCCCCTGGCAACCGAGAAGTGCTCTTCCCCTATCTCAACGGCCAGGATCTCAACTCCCGCCCGGACTGCTCCGCCAGCCGCTGGGTGATCAACTTCCACGACTGGCCGGAGGAGAAGGCGAAGGAGTATCCAGACCCGTATGCTCAAGTCTTGCGTGAAGTCAGGTCAGCGCGAGCCAAACATGGAGAGAAACGTACACGGGAGTCCTGGTGGCTCTACCAGCGGGCCCGCCCCGAACTCTACGCAGCCATCTCCGGCCTGGACCGGGTGATTGTGCTGACGTTGGTCAGCAAGTCCGTGATGCCGGTGCTGGTGCCGACCGGGCAGGTGTTCGCGCACAAGCTGGGCGTTTTCGCCAGTGAGGACACCGGGATGCTGGCCCTTCTGTCCAGCGCACCGCACTACTGGTGGGCGATCAACTGGACCTCCACACTGGAATCTCGGATCAACTACTCACCCTCCGACGTCTTCGAGACCTTCCCCCGTCCGGAGCTCAGGGACGGACTTCGCTCCCTCGGCGAGCACCTGGACTCTCACCGCCGGGAGCTGATGCTTTCCCGGCAGGCGGGGCTGACCGCCACCTACAACCTGGTGCATGACCCGAAGAACCGGGACGCCGATATCGCCGAGCTACGCGAGATCCACCGGCGGATCGACGAGGAGGTGGTGCGCGCCTACGGCTGGTCGGATCTGCTGGACCAGGGCCTGGGGCACGACTTCCACGAGACCCGACAGGGCACCCGCTACACCGTGGCCCCGGCGGTGCGCATCGAGATCCTGGACCGGCTGCTGGAGCTGAACCACGAGCGCTACGCCGCCGAGGTCGCGGCAGGGTTGCACGAGTCGACGAAGGGCAGCCGGAAGAAGCGGTCCGGCCTGCCCCCGGCCGAGGGGGACACCCTGTTCTGAAGCTCCCACCCGAGTCAGTAAACCGCCCCGTGCGGTAGCTGAGGCCTGGCTACAGCTCCCCGGTACGCACCGCCCCAGGAAAGCCACCCACTCCTGTCGCTGCACTCTGACCTGGCCCAGGTGCCGGTGCTGGGCATCGCGCAGGTCGACACTGTGGGGGTTTTCGCGGACCTCGACGCATTCTTGGTGTGCCGCTCCGCTGTAGCTGCTCCTGTGCCAGGTGGGGTGGGGCATGGTGTGGTCTCCCGGGGTACGGGTGGGGGTTGGTGGGTGTGTACCCCGGGGTGTCGGTGGCTATAGCTCGTGGGTGCGCACGGCGTTGAGGAAGGCGGTCCACTCGGTGCGGGGCACGGTGAGCTTGCCGAGGTGGCGGTGTTGGGTGTCGCGCAGGTCGACAGTGTGGGGGTTTTCGCGGACCTCGACGCAGTCCTGGTGTGCGGCGGCGCTGTAGCTGCTCTTGTGCCAGATGCCGAACTCAGTCATGGTTCAATCCTTCCAACTCAGCACGAACCAGAGCTAGGGACTCTGGCGGAGACAGCGCGATTGCTTGGAGGTCACCCAGTAGCAGACGGAACTGATGCACCTGTAGCGAATCGTCGATGATGTGTCCCGCGTGCGCGGACTCGACGTACACGACATCGGGTGCCGCTGGGGACGTTATCAGCTTAAACGGTCCTATCTGGCCCGGGTGACAGCCGGCCTTCACGATCTGGAGTGAGATGCGGTCGCGCTCGATCAGGTCCACGAGATGGGACAGCTGCTTGGCTGTTGCCTCCCGGTCGTCGAGATGCCTGCGGACGATCGATTCGTCCAGTACAGCTCGATATGTCGGATATTCGGACGAGGTGAAACGCTCGGCGCGTTCGATCCTGGAATCGATGCTCTCTTTGATTTCTCCTTTTGTCATCCATGGAGACGTCGCCCGGATGACAGAAGCTGCATACTCGCGTATCTGAAGCAAACTGGGAATAACGCCGATCTGGGACTCCGCTAGGGTGATGGCTTCACGCTCAATGTTGGCCAGGTCATCCAGCCATGCGGGTTCACGCACGTTGGTTAGCTGGCTCCAGAGTCGCTCCAGACGCCCTTCTGCTTCCAGTTCACGGTCAAGTGCAGCAACGAGACGTAGGTCGGGGGAGCGATCGCCGCGCTCAAGGTTGCCGATGTGCCCTTGGCTGCACTCGACCGACCGAGCCAGGCGGTCCTGAGTAAATCCAGACAATCTACGCAGGCGACTGAGCTCTCGTCCAAACCTCAGGTCCGCTTCCTGCTTCTGGTATCCCATGGTCAAAGCATAGTGCTGAATATTCAGTGTCAACACGGTCGATTTCAAAACCTGTTGATAACTGATCATCTCTAGCTTTGTGGCTAGGGATCTTGCAGTGTGGGGCCATCCGAACAAAAAGAGCCCCGGCGAGTGCTAGTCCCACTCCCCGGGGCGTGGCCCACCTGGGAGGTGTCCAGATGGATGTGTACATGGTAGTTGCGGTGCGGTTGGTGCGGGGGTATCGCGCGTCGGTTGGCCGGGGGTGGCTGGTGCGGCCGTATGTGTTGGCCGCGGAGTTGCGGCGGGCGGAGGCGAATGCGCGGCGGGAGTTGGCGGGCCTGGTTGGCCCGCAGCTGCTGGGTCAGCTGGTGCGTGGGGGAGGTGGTGGGCGGTGATTCCTGCTCCCCGAGACCCCGAGTGCAGCCCTGGGAACGCGGAGCCGGGCGGGCTGGCGCGGCGGGCGTGGGCCGCGGTGGATGACGAGCATCGCAATGTGGCCCTGGCCGTGGCGGGCACGGAGTTCGTGTTCTCGGCCGGGGCGCGGGATGTGGCGGACTCGGTGGGTCTGCTGCGGCGCCTGGCCGCCGCTGCGCACTTCGCCGCCGGAGCGCTGGAACAGTGCCACCGCGAGCTTCAGGCCCAACAGGAGGCCCTGGAACGCGCCCAGGCCCGCCTGCCCCGCTGCGGCCTGTGCACCCACCCCACCACCGGCCAGAGCCCCACCTGCCCCTGGTGCGGACACCCCCAACCACCCACCCCCTGAACCCCGTGATCCCGGAGAACTGGCCCATCCCCCGTTTGCCACCGCATGGCCGGAGCGCGTAAACCGGCTGAGTCCACTGTTGGCCGCGGTGCGGTTGGAGCACCGTCAGGTGCGACCCCGCCCGCGGCCCCACTGTGGTCGGAGGGGGTGGATCGCTGACACGATGCTCTACATACCCCACCCACTGAACATTTGGATCTAGGCCACTCCCGAGCCCCCGGCGGCTGCGAGGTCCGGTCGCGGATCGGGTGGTCGCGACTCGTTGAACAGGGAAAAGAGTCGAACTTGTACGGGGAACGCCTCTCTTTTTACCGGACGTGAGGAGTCAGTCCGATACGGCTGACCCAGCGGTGGGAGGTGTGCTCGGCGGAGAAGAAGGTTTGGGCTCCGTCGTGGACAAGGCTGACGGTGAAAAGGTGGCGACGAAGCCCGGCTCGAGCTGGAGCGGTTGGTGCCATCCCATTCCTCGGCGAGTTCCCGAGCGAAGACCTGGACAACGTCCTGGCCGGGTTCGACCTCGCCGGAGGGCAGTTCCTCGATGCCGGGCAGGAAGCTGTCCCTGCCACTGCGGCGCAGGATGAGCACGTGCACACCGTTATGGATTACGGCGCCGCCCACGTGGTCGATCCCATCGTGGTCGGCGTTCCAGATCAGGCCATTGAGGTCGTGGTCTATGGGAGCGACGTTAGCGGGCCACGGGCGGGATAAGGGCGGTTTCGAGTGACTCGGCGAACGTGTCGTCTGTCCAGAGCCACATTGAGTCCGACACTGATTGCTCTGGAATTACTGGAACATGCCTGAGCTCAGCCACTTCGGGCAGCACCGAGCACCCTTGCCGCAATCGAAGAGGCGACCGACGATGCTACCGCGTGAGATCGGATGGACGGGGAGATCTGTTGCTCTGATCATCGCTGCATCGCATGCCAGATCCACCGTTCGCCGGCCCCGCCTACCCCGAGCCGCTTGATAGGGCATTGCAGAATCCTGGGACATCAGTGTGTGTTGGGGGAGATGCCCGGGTCCCCGCTGTGGACATTCTGCCCGGTGCGCGGGCTCGTAGGGTCTCGGCGAGTGCGGCGATGCGGTGGAGCGGGGCCAGGTTCGCCTCGGGGAAGGGTGCTTCGTCCAGGAGGGTCGCGATCGCGTAGCGAATTGCGGTGGACAGGGGTGAGTCTTCCAGGACCTCGTCGTAGATCAGGTTGGTGTCGCGCTCGGCGGTGAGCCGGTGGTGGTTGCGTTCCAGTTGCCATCCTCCGGGGGCGGTGACGGGTTCAAGGTGCAGGGTGAAGCGGGTGGTGCCGGCTTCCAAGCGGACGTTTCGGTGCCGGTCGTCGGCGGTGCGGATCTCGCGGCGCCAGGGTGGGCGTGGTTGTGGGGCCGTTCCGAGCAGGATGCTGGGGCCGAGGATGGAGGAGGCGAGTTCCAGGCGGGTGTGGTTCCCGCTGGGATGGTTGAGGGTGGTGCGTTCGGTGAGGGCGGCGACGAAGAGGCGGGGGTCGTAGGTGGCCCAGAGTTCGGCCTGCTCGGGGGTGGAGGCGAAGTAGGCATCGGCGAGGGGGGTGGGCAGAACGCGGGACAGTACGGCGAGCATATGCAGCCATTCGTATCCCAGGACGCCGTAGGTGCGGTCGATGAACCGTCCGTTGGCGATGTCGGCGGTGCGGTCCTTGGTGAAGGTGATCGCGGCGTGAGTGATGGGCGCCTGGCTTTCGAATTCGGCGATGAGGTCGGTGAAGGCGGGCAGGACCGTGGAGTGCTGGTACTGGTCGTTGACCAGGACGCGTGCGAGAGGATAAGCGGCCAGCAGGCCGGTGAACTCCTCGATCTCGTTGCCCTGGCAGGCGGGTTTTTCCAGGAGCACGCGGGCGGTCGGGTTGTGGTTCAGCACGGCTCGCAGTACCGGCATGTGGTCGGCGGTGGGACAGCAGATGGACCACAGGTCGACTTCGGCGGCTCGGGTGGTGGGCAGGTTGGCGACGTCGTGGGGGAAGGAACGGTGGTCTTTAGGCAGGTCCTGGTGTTTGGGGTCGATGACCGTGATGTCCGCGCCCAGCTCGTTGAGGATCCGGGTGTGTAGGCGGCCGGCGTTGCCGTAGCCCACGACGCAGGCGGTGATCTGACGGCGCTGGCGTGTTGTCATCCCCGCGGCTTGCGAACGGTGGGTGGGATGGGCGAGGTAGCGGTCGTAGTAGGCATCGAAGAGCCCGGCGGCCTCGATCGCCGCGTCGGCAGGGTCGTGGTGTAGGCCGGGCGGAACCCGGTCGGTGTTGGCACACAGGTGTTTGGCGGCGATCAGGGCGCTGGCGCGGTAGGCGTCGTATCCCTGGTTGGGGATGGAGTCGGCCTCGAAGAGGTTCATTGAGCGGCCGTCGCCGAGCAGCACCGCCGTATGGTCACCCGCGAGGTGGATGTGGCATCCGATGCCGGGGATATCGGAGACGGGCCGACGAGTCTCGGCCAAGATCGAGAAGTCGCGGGTGGCGAAGGGGGCCAGGAGCACACCGTCGGGTAGGAGGCACAGTTCGTCCTCGGTGAGTGCTTGTTCGCCGGTGGTTCCTATGACCAGGAACGGGGCGGTGGTCTGCAGGGCGGCTGCGGTGCTGCGGTGGGTGGGGTATCCGGCTTCGGCGGCGGCGATGAGGGTGGGCAGGTCGGTGTCGACCACGTCGACGCGGCAGCCCAGGGAACGTAGCGCCGGTGCCAGGCGGCAGCCGAGGGTGCCGTAGCCGATGAGGAGGACCTGGCGGCCGATGAACTTGCGGTCACCGATGAGGGTGCGCAGGCGGCGCAGGCAGGAGTCGGCGATCTCGGGGTAGCCCAGCAAGGTCTTGGTGCGTGAGCGAGCCATGTTCAACACCGGGATGCCCAACGGGCCGGCCTGGGCGATGCGCTTGATGCCGCTGACGGTGAGTTCGATCGCCGCATCCACCCGCCGCTCGGCGTTGGTGGCTCCGTAGCCGTGGGCCAGCAGGCCGCCGTCGTCGACGACGAGCACCTTGCGTCCGGCGGCGTGTGCGGTGTCGATGAAGGCGTCGATGTCAGCGGTGGCTTCGGCCAGTTTGGTGCTGTGGGCGTGCGGTGTGTTGATGGCGGAGTTGTCGAGAAGGCCGCTTTGGTACCCCCGTGCGAGGAAGGTGGCGTGGATCCGTTCCCGGTTGTAGGTGCGGTCGCCTTTGGCCAGGGCGTAGATCCACTCTGCGGGGATGCCGGCGCTTTCCATGGCCAGGACGAAGCCGACACTGTGCTCCAGGTAGTGGTCGCGAAACAGCAGCGCCCAGTCGCTGAAGGCGGGCTCGGCGCTGCTGTAGTGCGCCAGGAGGGGCATCGCGGTGGTGATGCTCTCAATTTCGGTGTCGGTGTAGGGAAGGCGCAGGGTATCCAGGCGTTGGCTCAGCTCGTGGGCTGCATCCGGAGTGCAGCTGGGGCCGGACTGGATGAGGATCTCGCGTTGGTCGGGCGGTGTGAGCTGGTAGCCCACCGTGTGGGGAGGCTGGGGCGGCAGTGGTTTCCAGAGCACGCTCACCGCTGGGGAGGCCATATCGGTGGCAACGAGGTGGATCGCATCGTCGCTGTTGTGGTGGATGGTGAGGTTGTGCCGGGCGGCAACGTCCTCGGCGACGCTGAGGATTTGGGGCGGGGTGACCGGTCCGCGCAGCACATGCCACGCGTGGCGGGGCGCCTCGGCTGGGGGGCGAGTCATGAGGCTCCTCGGGTGGGTGGTGCGGGGGTTGCCTAGTACCGTCGCGTGATCTGGTCGAGGGCTTCCTCGGCGGCCTCCAGGTGGTCGAGTAGTTGGGTGCTGGCGCGGTGGCGCAGCAGCCAGAAGTCGTCTAGGTCCTTCTGGTGCAGGCCCGGTTTGCGGTAGTGCTGCTTGACCCCGTACAGGCTCGTCAGCAGTTGCAGCAGGGCCACCCGGGCACAGGCGCGCACATCCTCGCCACGCACCGCGGGGTGGGTTTCCAGGTAGGCGGCGATGAGCCGGGAGGCTGCGGTGATCCAGTCGGCGTCGAGGACCACGGTGCGTGGGTCGAAGGCGATGCGGCCGAGTTCGTAGGCGATCAGGAACGGCTGGGGTGGGCGGAAGTCAGTCACCGCGCTCAGGTGGTTGCCGTCGAAGAGGAGGTTCACGGGGCTGTAGTCGCCGTGCAGCACCTGGGTGGTCAGCGTAGGCAGCCCGTCGAGCAGGGTGGGCACCTCGCGCAGGGCCTGGCGCCGTTCGGTGAGGGTCTGTTCGGCCACCTGGTCGAAGTCGTCGCGCTGGTCACGCTGGGCGATGTGGGTCAGCAGGTCGGCAATCGTGGTCTCGATCCTGGCCAGGTCGGGGTTCAGCCAGCTCTCCAGATCCGGAGATGTCGCCGTGCTGTTGGGGTGGTTGGCGAAGGCGCGGTGGATGCGTCCCAGCGCTTGGCCGGCGGCGTTCTGCTGGGTGGGGCTGAACCCGTCGGTGATGGGACAGCCGCGTGCCCATTCCCAGACCGAGATCGCTGTGGTGCCGCGGCGGCTGATCGCCTGTCCTGCGCGGGTGCGCACCAGAGGTGGTGTGGGGACCTGGTGGTGTGCGGCGCGTTCGGTGAGGTCGATCGCCTGGGTCTCGGCCTCCAGGTCGGCCTCGAGGGGGTAGTGCTTGACGAAGTAGTCGCGTCCGTGCCAGTCGGCCCGGTAGTTCACCGTGCCCTGCCCGATGGGCAGCCGGGCCAGGGTGGTGTCTTCCATGGCGTAGTCCTGGGCCAAGGTCGCGGTGATGGCCTGGTGTGCCTCGGTGGTGGTCGGCTCGCTCGTCACCGGTGGTCCTCCGGATGTGGTTCTGGATGATCGGGTGCTCACGCTAACGGTGGGGTGTTACGGACGGCAGTGTCCTCGCTACGTCAAGGTAGGCCGCCATGACGGTGCTCCAACCCTGGGACCGTTCGGGGGCGGGTTGTGGCCAGGTGTGCTCCTCGGCGGCGGCGAGCGCCGATCCCGGCCCGGTGGTGGGCGGGTACAGGAGGCACGGGTGGTGCTCGGTGATCTCGCGGATGGCGGGCAGGTCGGGGGCGATGACCGGGGTGGCGAACTCGACCGCGGTCGCCACTGACGAGGGGTACAGCACGCGGGAGAAGAACTCCCAGGGCCCGTCAATGCGGTAGGGGCACAGGGCAGCGTCCGTCGCCCGGTACAGCGCACCGAGGTGCTCGGGCGCAACACGTTCCAGGTGTAGGTGCACGCGGCCGTCACTGTCGTGGGCCCGTGCCAACAGCTCTTGTGCCAGGTCGCCCTGGGGGCAGGGCCCGACGATGAACAGCCGAGCGGAAGGGCTGTCGCCCAGGAAGGCGTCGACGACGCCGCAGGCGTCCTTGTAGGGCGCCAGATTGCCCAGCATCAGCACCGACAGGGGGCCGCTGGCCATACGTTCGGCCAGTTCCGCAACAGGGGTGGGCGGAGGGGCCGGTGGGGCGATGGCGCCGCCCCAGCCGGCCACGGTCACCGGCGTGTCACTCAGCCGGCCGATGTGGGCGGCGTCGGCGCGGGTGTGGGTGACGACCGCATCGGCCAGATCGAGGACACCACGGGCGGCCCGACGATCAGCCTCACCGGGAGGGGCCCCGTCGATCGGGAGCAGGTTGTGGATGGTCCACACCAGGCGCCACCCGCCTCGGCGTAGTTCGACCAAGCGCTGCAGCATAAGCTCGGTGCCCTGTACCGTCGGTGTGCCGTCGCTGGTGCGGTAGAGGCGTTTGAGGCGGTGCAGGTTGACCACACCCGCGCCGCTCTGCGGCAGTCGGTCCAGGTCGGGCGTGAACTCCAGGGCGAGTTCAGTCGGGGCGTGCCGGGCCATCGCGGCGAAGTAGGGGCTGGACCAGGCCGGATAGGAGGTGACGACCACCCACGGCCGAGCCGGTCTGATGCTCATCGCGCCCGACCTTCCTAAGTGCGTCCCGGCTGGTGGCGAATCCGGACCCACCACGCCAGGGCTGAGCGGTAGTGCTCCAGGCACGCCTGGGGGGTGCGGTCGGGGCCGGTCCACTCCAGCGCCACCTCCATTGCCTGGCCGCAGGCCATGCGGTGTGCGGCCAGCGCGGCGATCTCCTCCCGCGCAGGAGGTGCTACCAGACCCGCGCCGTCATCGGAGAGGTGGAGGACCGTCGACCACTCCAGGACCGCGGCGGCCACGTCGCGGTTCCCCCCTTGGGTCAGGGCAGCGCCGAGCTGGGCAGTATCGGCCAGCACCCGCACATGCCTGTGCTGGCGCATCAGAGCCTCAAGGGCGGCGAAGGCATCAGGATGCAACCACCTGGGGTGGTGGAGTTCGACCAGCAACGGCACAGCCGGGGCAGGAAGGACCGATTGACACTGGAATTCGGGGAAGCGGGCGAATGGGACGCGAGCGAGCAGGCGTACCCAGTGTGCTTCCAGGCGGTCGGCCGCTGCGCTCAGCCGGTGCACCCGGTCGCAGGCGCCCCTGCGGGTGGGCTCATCTCCATCGACCAGCTCGGCCAGGTCGACATCGGCCGTTATCCCGGTGATCGGCACGCTGCGCAGCGCCTTCTGCCGCCAGCGCTCAAGCTGATCGGCAGAACAGTGAGCGAGGTCGAAGCCCCGCGGGCCGCCCCGCAGGTGCAGGAAGGGGATGGCATTCTCGAACGCCCACTCCAGCAGTTCCTCCACGTCCAACCCACGCACCGAGATGCTGTACAACCCGATCGGAGACGACTCAGGCATCGCAGCTCCAGTCGAAGAGGATCACCGGCTCCGGCAGGCGGCGTTCCGGTTCGGCCAGGGAGGCGAACACTTCGGGGGCGCGGTGACCGGGGACTGTCCGGCACCACGCGGCGACGAGCCCCGAGTCCAGTTCGGCGGCCAGCCACCCGGCCACGGTGGCATAGGCATCCTGGTAGCGCCCGGGGTGGTGGTCGGCGAGTTCGTGCATGCCGACCACGGTCCACCCTTGGCGGTGTGCTTGCGCAGCGGCGATGGTAGCCGCCTCTTCGGGGGTTCCCAGCAGTCCGAGGACCCCGCCGGCAGCGAGCATCGACACCGCACGCTGGGGATCACCTGCGGCGTCGATAACCAGGTGTGCGACCCCGCTCTGGGCCTCGATACGCGTTCCGGGGACGCCTTCGATGGCTGCCTTGCGCCGCGCGGTGCACACGTGGATCGGGCGGGCACCCCGGCGGTGCAGCTCCAACGCACATCCCACAGCGACCGGGCCGGAGCCCAGCACCACAGCCCCGTCCAGCTCCACGCCCACGGGGAGACGGTCCAGGCCAAGCAGGGCCATCTGCTGGAATCGGGCCAGCGCCGCCACCTCAACCCGCGTTCCCGGCGCACAAGCCACGATCCCCGGGTGATCCGGATCGAACGCGGCGCCATGGGGAACCGGCGCCACCATCCAGGCGTCGTCGCCGCCGCGCCCCAGGCTCATGTATCCCGCCTCACGCGCCCGGCCGAAGGCAGTTGTGGCCAGGTGGCGGCGTTCGGTCCCTGGGCTGAGAACACTGAAGTACCCGGCAACGGCCCCCGGCGGTGTCGGGTGGGCAGGTAGGAGTTCTGCCTGTCCGTCGCACAAGACGACACGAGCGCCAGGATGCCGGGGCACAGGACAGGTACTAGAGACCATAACGCTGCTCCAGGTAGGCCGGTAGCTCGGCAAAGCGTCGGATCACCCCAACCCCAGGGTCGAGGGCGGCTACCTTCTCGGGCGGGGCGACCAGGACCGCTTCCATGCGGTGGGCCCGCGGTCCCTGCACATCCTTGGCGGGTGTATCGCCCACGAAGACGATCTCCTCGGGCTCTCGCCCTGCCGCCGCGATCACCGTGGCGTAGAACCGCGGGTGAGGTTTGCGCCACCCCAGTTCGCTCGACAGCACGACAGCGTGGAAGCACGCGCCGATGCCGGCCTCCTCAAGGGTGCGGCGGCGAACCGCCTCCGGACGTTGGGAGTCACACGCCAGCACACACCTCAGCCCTGCGGCGGAAAGGCTCTGCACGGCACCGGCCGCCTCGGCGTCGACCTGGCCGTCGGGCAGGCTGGAGAACACGACCTCGCTCGCACGGTCTGGGTCAGGCAGATGGACACCGCACCCGTGCGCGGCCATGGTCAGCACCCGGGAGAACAGGGTATGAGCGCCGCTGGCCCGGTCATCCTGCCAGGCGTGGCGATGGGCGATGTCGAACGAGAGAGCGAACTCTTCGGGCAGTCGCAGGCCGAGGCTCCCGCTGAGCACGCGCGCCACTGTGCGTCCTTCCACGCGGGGGGTGGAGTGGGCCAGCGTCCCGCCGAAGTCGACCGCGAGTGCGCGAATCCTCGCCATGTCGATGGTGCTCTCCCCTCAGCTCCTTTGGGTGGCCAGGCGTTCCACCTGGTCGGCAACCCCCGCGGGGGAGCCCCAAATGGCGGACACGGGCACCGTTCGAGCAAGTGCGCGAACAAGCCCTGTACGGTGCCGCGCCGCGGCGACGTCCTCGACCTCGCGTAGCACCGTGTCCGACTCCTCCAGCACACGGTCGAGAAGATGCGCACAGGCCCGAAGCCACACCGTGGCAGCCGTGTGAGCAGCGACCCGCTGCAGGTAGCCGTGGTTCACGGCCGGGTCGCCGTCCACATCAACCACGGCAGCGGCCCCCACCCGCTTCGGCATAACGGCTCCATTCCCGCCGACGGAATGTGCACATCCGGACAGGTCGAATTTGTCTGGCCCGTCCGCCCCTACTCCCAACTGTGGGAACCATCGCCGAACCGGTGCCCGGCGAACCACGAAAGCGCTGGTGCCACCACGCACCCGTGGCGTGCTTCCAGACGGTGCGATGTCGAGCAGAGCGACGTCACCAGCCAGAACGCGCCAACCGCGCAACGTCAACGCCACCGCGGTCAAGGACTTACCGCTTCCATGTCCCCCCAGCAGCAGAACCGCCTCCCTGGTGTCGGGATGCTCCAAAGCCACGGCATGCACGCTGAGCGTGTCGTGATCCAGGTGCAACCGGTGCAGCGAGGCGTTGATCAACCGCCGCATGTCTTGCGAGCCAAGTCCGGCGGGAACGGTGAGGTCGGCTTCCGTGCCGGCATATGGGGCGATTCCCTCAGGGGTGGCTCCGGGGATGTGGGCGCTCATCTCCGGCCACCAGGTTGCGAGCTGGCCGGGCGCCACCATGGTCAGTGTCCGGCTGGCGCTGTCCACATAGAACAGGTTCCCCATTACCGCTCCCCGAACTCCGACAGCAGCGGCGCCAGAACTTCCCACACCGGTGCTCGCGCGAATCCAGCCATGTCTCCGACGGTGAGGAGCACGGCGGGCACCTGCCAAGACGTTTCGGTCCCTGCGACGGGCTCCCCGCCGGAGCCGGAACGTGGGCCGCCCATCAGACCGACCAGATCGCTCACGAACAAGTGTTGCGCGGGCACATCGGCGGCCGTTACCACGAAGCTCTCGCGCGAACAGCCAGCCAGAACGCTCGCGCGCAGGGGGTCAGTGGCGGATTGGTCGGACTGTATGCATACCAGGGCCCCCAGCGGCACCGGCGGCGAGTACTCTATGCCAGATACGGAACGGTGTTCGACTGGCGTGAACGCAACCCGCCTGCGTTGTCCTATTGCTGGCATGAGACCAGAGGTCTCGTCGGCGTTCCTCACCAGCTCCGCCGGAACAGCAATCCGGGTCGGCCAGCCCACCACCATCCCCTCGGCTGAGATCAGCACCAGGTCATCCGCGAGAAACCCAGCACCAAGCTCTACGCAGGCGCGATGCGCGAGTGTGGACTTTCCTCCCTCCTGATCGGCAAGAAAGAGCACCGCTGTGCCGTCGAGTGCGATTGCCGAGGCGTGGAGCATCCGCCAACCGTCGGCCAGCATCCGCGATGCGAAGAACACCCGTGCCGCATAGTCGGCCCACCTCACCGCCTGCGGCTCGTCAGCGGGTATGAGGAGCCGCGTGAGACACTCGCCTGCGCGCACCTCCATGCGCACCGGAACGCTGTCTGGCCGATACCGTCCAACTGCCCGCAGTAGCCCTGCCGACTCCTCCACGATGGCGAGCTGTGGCCCGCCATGCGGGAAGGACAGCACGGGCCGATCGGCGAAGACCTTGTCGACCTCATCACCAGTCAGCGCGACGGTGTTCTCCAGCCACAGCCCCCAGTCTGGACTCGAGGCCCAATGCACCTTCTGGCATGGCGGGGCCACTGTCGATGACACATGTTCAACCAGGTGGCTCGATTCGGAAGAGACTCTCAAGCATGAATCAGCGAGGGCTAGGTCAACCTCATGCATAGGAAGTGGTCTCCCGGTGCACACGGTGCCGCGGACGCGTCACGACTCCCGCTCCGTTCCCACCGGGGCAGGAGTCAGGTCGGAAATCCGCCTGACCTTCACCCTGCCCGTCTGCCTAGGACCTGGGGTGGGTAGCATTCGTGGAATCTCGAACTCCCACACGCCCCTCCGGAGCTGTCCATCGGCACCGTTTCGGCTATCGGCGAGATTGTGGGGCGCTATGGAGGGCGCAACGAGCTGCATTGCGCACTCCTCCTCGGTAGGGGGTAAGGATGTGCGACTCTTCGGTTCACTCCGAACCTCGACCACCTGTCCGTCAGGTTGACGTCGAGCCTGGTCAGAGGAATAGGGGTGGCGGAAAGCTTCGTGTTGGAAGTTCTCGGATCTATACACCACACGCAGAGTGACACGTGCTTGCGGACTCTAAAAGGACTTAATTGGGGTGTTTAGAGGAAGTTTTTAGGACTCATTGTTTGTCTGTTCGTCCGGTTTAAGGCGGGACTCACTGGCGTGTGCACGGTGTAGCTCGCCTAGGATGTCCACCGTGATTCGCGCAGTGGTGTTCGATGTAGGCGAGTGTCTGGTGGACGAGACCCGTGAGTACGGGATGTGGGCGGATTGGCTTGGGGTGCCGCGCCAGACGTTTTCCGCCATGTTCGGCGCAGTGATCGCCCAGGGTCGTGACTATCGGGAGACCTTCCAGGTCTTCCAGCCCGGCTTCGATCTCACTGAGGCCCGGGCCAAGCGCGCTGCCGAGGGGGTGCCGGAGAGTTTCGGGGAAGAAGACCTGTACCCCGACGTTCGTGCTTCCTTGCAGGAGCTACGCAGGCGTGGGCTATGGGTGGGGGTCGCTGGGAATCAGACGGCACGGGCCGGAGAGATCCTACGGTCGCTGGATCTACCCACGGACATGATCGCCACCTCTGATGATTGGGGAGTGGCCAAGCCCGACCTTGCATTCTTTTCCAAGGTCGTGCAGGCAGCACCCTACGAATCTGATGAGATTCTGTATGTCGGGGACCGGCTGGACAACGACATCCGTCCGGCTGTGGAAGCAGGTCTACACACTGCACTGATCCGTCGAGGCCCCTGGGGCGTAATTCAACAGCATGATCCCGAGGCCGATCGCCTAGCAACGATGCGCATCGACTCGCTCACTGAGCTTCCCGAGCGAGTTGCCGTATTCAACGCCGAAGAGCCCTGACTGTCGTTTGCCAGTCGTACAGTCGATCATCGAGCCGGTGTACGGCTTCGGAGCCAGCCCAGGGGTGCAAGGCATCCCGGACGTGCAGGATGCGCTGCATACCGGTGGCGTACCAGGTCGAGTTGAGCTCTTCGAGTGCCATCGTGGCGTAGGTGCAGGCTGTCTCGGGATTGCCTGCGGCTACTTCCACATGGGCGAGGTCAGCGAGTGTGACGGCGCGCTGCTTTCCGTTGTCAGTCGGAAGATCCTCCAATACCTGGCTGAGCGTGGTGCGGGCCTGGGAGGCATATCCGGCCATGAGTTCCGTATTGCCTTTGAAACCGCGCAACCGTATCTCGGTGAACCACGTAAACCACTCGGGGACGGGAACCTCTGTGGGGTCACCCAACCGCTCTTCAGCGCCGGCAATGATTCGCAGCGCCTCCTGGGGGTAGCCACACCGGGTCTCGCACTCGGCCTCAACGGCATCCAGCCAGGCCAGAAACTCCGCAGGCGTATTAGCCCGTCGCGCATACGCGCGAGCGGCACGCATTCGCTCGGCGGCTTCGCTGCGGCGCCCTACCCAGCCAGGGATGAAGGCGGAGTGCGCGAGAATCGCAGACCCGAGGAGCGCGTCACCGGCTTCACCGGCGACCTGAAGCGCGCGAAGCAGCGTTTCATCCGCATCCTCCGCCCGATCGAGATCGAAGAACTCCAGGCGCCCGACCAGGAGAAAAGTTTCGGCGAGGGCTTGTGCCAGCGAGGGGCACCTTTCTCCTGGCGCCGACTCGAGTAGTCGAAGCCCCAGCGCGGCATGTGCCTGAGCAGCCGCGTGGAGAGAGGCCGGTTCCGCAACCGAGTAAAAGCGACGGTGTACGGCTGTCACTTCGGCGAAGTCCGTACCGGCCGTCGCAGGCAGCTCAACATCCGTCTTCCCGGACCAGTGTAGGGAGAGTCCCGGAGCAGCGCGAGATCCACTATGTCGAGACCGAGTATCGGAGTGCGCCGTCTGCGCCTGTGGGCTGGTCTCCCATGGGGGAGCAAAGCCGAGGTCTTCGATGCGCTGGTGCAGTAGTCGTGTAAGCAGTTGTTGATACTCATTCCGCGGCCAGGGTGGTGTAGCCGACTCCCAACGCCGAACCTGCCGCAGGCTCACCTCGATGGATAGACCCAAGGCTTGCGCCACGCGATTCAGGGCATCAGCGAAGGCACGCTGCGACGAGTACCCAGCATGCTGGCGGGCTGCCTTGAGCCGCGTGTTGCCAGCCACCTGCGGTGGCATCCAACCCCCTCAGCGTCCCCAAACCTGGAAGCGGTCCCCAACGAATCTGCATAGTAACAGGTCCCTATAGAGGACTCTTAACGACCTCATTATGGACATGTAAGCTCGACTATGCCCCCCGGACTTCGCAGCGATGTTTCCTCCGCACCGCTACCGCCGGTCTGGGCATTGGTGGACAGGTTGAACCCGGTGCTCCCGGAGTCTTCGATTCCGGTCTCTCCCTCGGACCCGATGACCGACTTGAGCGCGGCAACTTCCGAGGCCGCGCCTGCTGCCGTATCGGGACGTGTAGTCGATCCTGTCGGGAGGGCCGTCCTTGATGAGGACCTTGCTAAACGGGAGTGCGACGTGGGGAAGCACACTCCCCGTGTCGATGTGGCCTGGGAGGAGCCAGCCACACGGTGTGCACGTACCAGGTGTCGCCGTCCGGGGGCTGAGTTGGGATTCCTCGGTCGAGTTGCACAGGCACGTCCCCTCGTCGTCCCCATAGCAGGGCCTGTGTCGACTGCGCCTGTCAGGGCGCAGCCAGGAGATTCCCGAGGGATAGTCCCACGCGTCACCTCAGAACTCCTCGAGGCCGCCAGCAGTGAACCAGCGACCGCAATGACGGTAATTGGAGGACTCGGTTTGGGAGCTTGGCCTGTCTCCGGGGGATTGTTGGCCGCGGGAGACAAGAAGGGTGGTGCGGCTGGTGGGCGCGTGCCCCCGGGCAGCCTGTGGCTATAGCTCGTGGGTGCGGATGGCGTGGAGGAAGGCGGCCCACTCGGCGCGGGACACGGTGAGCTTGCCGAGGTGGCGGTGTTGGGTGTCACGAACGTCGACACTTCGGCCATTGCTGCGGCACTCCAGGCAGTTTGGGTTGGCGCCGCTGAAGCTGGACTTGTGCCAGTTTCCATCCATCACAGTGCGTTCCCTATCGACTCGATTAGCTTCGCTGACTCTCGTGTGCTCAGGGCCTCGGCCTGAAGGCTCCCAAATAGAGTGACTAGACCGTTGGCCTGGGGGCCTGTAGCGACATGGACCCCGCTGATGTACTCCTCATGTCCTACCAACCGGCCATCGGCCAGAGTCATGATCCGGAAGGATGACACCCCCGGATGCGTCAGGGTGTCCGTGGGCAACACGGATAGCCAGATCACTCTGGCGCTGACGAGTTCTATCAGGTGATCGAGCTGTGCGTGTAGGACTTTAGGTGAGCCTGGGGCTCGGCGGAGCACGATCTCGTCAACCACGAAGGTCAGGGAGACGGCGCTCACGGCTTCCAGACGTTGCGTGCGCTGTCTGACCAGGTGCTCTATGCGTTCATCATTCCAGAGGC
Source organism: Lipingzhangella rawalii (assembly GCF_031628175.1). Taxonomy (NCBI): domain Bacteria; kingdom Bacillati; phylum Actinomycetota; class Actinomycetes; order Streptosporangiales; family Nocardiopsidaceae; genus Lipingzhangella; species Lipingzhangella rawalii. The sequence goes on from NZ_JAVLVT010000008.1 coordinate 106,513, forward strand.
GCAGATTCTGCAAGCACTGACGTGCATAGTCCACGGTTTGCAAGAGGCCAGGAACCACCACGTTCTGGTACTCGCGTATCTCGGTCGCCTGTTGTTCGACCTTTTCGAAGTTGCGCCAGTCCTCGGGTATCTCGCGTTCATCGGTGAGTTCGTCCCAGACGTGGAGTATCGCCCCGCCAGCGGATAGGGCCTGGTCGATGGCCTGTGCGGTGGTCCGGTTGGGAGCGCGGCGGCCGGTTTCGTAGGCGGCGATTGTGGACTCGCCTACGTGGATGCTGCGAGCGAGGGCGGGTTGGGACAGGTCGGTGCGATTTCGGTGGAATTTCACCACCTTGGCGAAGCGGGTCCACCGCTCGTCAGCCATGTTCTTGCACTTTCTTGCGGGAGAGGTTCGGATTGGTGCGGGGGTTTGTACAGCTCACTCTCCTGCAAGATCCCTAGCACTGCAACGCCAATCCCAGAATTGTGGAGGGTTGAAGTTGCTTCGGTTCGGTAGACGCCTGTGAGCTTGGGTTTCAGGCAGCATCGGCCAGGTGGGTGGGGTCCTCTCGGGGCTGTTGGGTGTGGCGACGTTCATATTCGGCGGGGCTGAGCTGGCCGTTGGCCGAGTGGCGTCGGTGCGGGTTATAGAAGCCCTCGATGTAGGAGAACACCTCGCGTTCGGCGTCGGCGCGGGTGGCGAAGCGGGTGCGGTCGATCAGCTCGGTCTCCAGGGAGGCGAAGAAGCTCTCGGTGACCGCGTTGTCGAAACACGAGCCGGTGCGCCCGTCTGGTGCCCCAACGGCAAGCGGGTGGTCAGTCGCGCAGCAGCTCTTCGATGCGTTGGGCTGCGTCGGCGTCGGCCACTCGTTGTTGCTCTCCAGATGTCATGTCGCGCACGGTAACTGCACCGGCTGACTGTTCCTCGGTGCCACGGATCACGGCGACACGTGCCTTGTGGGCGTTTGCCCACGTGAGCTGCTTGCCGAGTTTGGTCGAGGATCCCAGGTAGGTCCCCACCCGCAGGCCGTGGCGGCGAAGCTCGCGGGCCAACCGCAGAAGCTCGCCCCCCGAGTCTTCCAGCACGGTGAGCGCTACATCGAGTCCGTGGTCGCCCCCCGACTCCGGCTCCTGCACCGCCAGGATGCGCTCGATGCCGACCGATCCGCCGACCGCGGGCACCTCTGGCCCACCGAGCGCAGCGACCAATCGGTCGTAGCGGCCTCCGGCTGCGACAGCGCCGGGGTAGCCGGCGGCCTCGACCTCCCAGATGGCGCCCGTGTAGTAGTCCAGCCCGCGCACCATTCGTGGGGAAAAGGCGATGCGCCCCTCCAGGTCGCCAGTCAGCTCCAGCAACCGGTCGACATCGGCAAGTCCTTGCTTGCCACGCGGGTTGGTTTCCAACTTGGCGCGAATGAGGTCAGGGCTGTCGGCCACTATATCGGTGACGAGCCGTTCAGCCGTTGTGGCGGATATCCCACGCTCGGTCAGCTCCGTGACAACGGCCTCGGCGCCCAACTTGTCGAGCTTGTCCAGACTAGCTAGTACCCCGTCACTGAGAAAGGTGTCGACGTTGTAGACCTCCAACAGACCGCGCAGCGCCTCGCGGCTGTTGACCAGGAAGCGGAAGTCGATCACCCCCAGAGCCTCCAAGCCGTCGGCGACGGCCTGGACTATCTCGGCATCGGCCAAGGGCGAGTGGGAGCCGACGGTGTCCACATCGCACTGAACAAATTCGCGAAAGCGGCCCTCCTGGGGGCGATCGGCCCGCCACACGGGGCCGATGGCGTAGCGCTTGAAGGGGAAGGGCAGCTTGGAGCCGTGGGTGCCAATGACGCGTGCCAGGGGAACTGTGTGGTCGTAGCGCAACGCCAGGTCGGCCTGCCCGCCGGCTTCATGGGCACCGCGCCGCAGGATCTTGAACAGCAGGTTGGCGGCCTCCTCTCCGTACTTGCCGGTGACAACCTCCAGTCGCTCGAAGGCTGGAGTTTCAAGCGGGTCGAACCCGTAGCGCTCGAAGATCTCGGAAACGGCGGCGACAGCCGCCTTGCGACGGCGCAGGTCGTCGGCGAGGAAGTCGCGGGTGCCCGAAGGTGCTTGGGCGGCCTGACCCATGGATATGGCCTCCTGCATTACGCTGCGTGATTGAGTGACAAGCCTACTGGCGGCGGGCGGTGGCCGAGCGCCATTGCGGGAAGTGCTCCAGCAGTAGTTCGACCAAGTTGGACTGCGCCCGTGTATCGCCGTAGCCGGTGTGCAGCAGCGGCGTCGTACTTACGTGCGACAGTTTCTGCCAACCTCCGGTCTCCTCCATGAGGGCCTTGATGCCGTTCATCAGCGACAGCGACATTTGTGGGACCAGGGCGTCCAGGCAGTGCGCCAGGTAGTAGATGGATGAGCGTCGCACTGCGGTGGAGTCGACCCGCTCGGCGTAGTTGCACTCGCTGACTCTGGGATAGCAGGCGTCCAGGAGGCTCTTGGGCACATCCCACACCGGCATTACCACCTCCACCTCCCCGGTGCGGCGGCGCGGGAACGGCAGCGGCCGGCGACCGTTCATTAGCAGGAACAGTAGCTCGGCCATGACATCCTCGCGCTGGTACCCCACCAGCAGGTGACCTGCGCCGCGTTGGCGGCATAGCGCGCGCCCTACAAGGTTGACGAAGAACGTACCGAAGAAGTGGGAGGAATCGACGCCGTAGTCCTGCTCGAACCGCGCCCATAGTGCGCGAGGTGAGCCGGTCATCTCTACCAGAGTGGTTGTGTCCTCGGGATACAGCACGACGTGCTCGAAGCCAACCTCGGCGCACAGCGCGCGGGCCCGCTGAGCTGCTGACTCGGGCCATAGCGGCTCCATTACGAGCGTGAAGCACGTGAACTTGGACGGATCCAAATTGTGCTCGCTCGCGTGGCGGTCCATGCCCTGAACGAGACTGCTGCTGTCGCCGCCTCCGGAGATGCCTGCGACCAGCGGTACGGGGATCTCCTGGTGGGCGAGGAAATTGGCGATCTTGGTGAAGACGATCTCGCGCATGTCTGCGTCGTCCACGAGGTGGGCCCGATGCCCGGGGTTCCTGTTGTCATCGGCGTACTGGAAGTCCAGCAGCGCCGTCGTAGGTTCGTCAGACTGCCACACGTTCTCGATATCCGCGGGGCGCAGCGCGTCAATGTCAGTGTTGCGCATGCACTGGAGTAGGACCGTGCGGTCCTCGGGAACCTGTCCGAGGGTCAAGGTCATGGGGATGGGCTTCAACGATCCGTCGCCGGGCACCTCGTAAGCCTGAAACAACGACGGTGGGAGACGGTTAGCCAGCAGGAGCTCCGCCAGCGTCAGATCCGGCACCGGTTTCAGCTGCCGCGCACCGGCGCTGAACAGGAGGGTGACTCTCTTATTCCAGTCGTGCATCCCGGACTCCAATTGCCTGACCCCCGGTGTGTTCGGTCGTGGACTACAGGTGGGCGGTGAGCGCTGGAACGGCGAGGATCTCTTCGATGCGCTCGTCGGTCATGCGGTCGATACCGCCCTCCGGCAGGGCCCGGGTAATGATCTCGGTCATCTGGGCCGTAGTGGCTGACGGTGCTGAGGGTGTCGCGATGGCAGTGAGCTGATGGTTCACACGATCTCCTTCGGGTTTCAGGGGCGACAATCGCGACTCGATCGGCGGCGAATGTGCCGCCAACGACTGTGCGACAAACGTAGTCAGGCGCTTATGACAACCTCAATGGAGTTGCACGAAGTTGCGCTATGGTCCACTGACTTCTGCGATCGCCGACGTGATCAAATTGCGCGCGTGCTCCCCGTAGACCGCGAGTTTGTGTAGTTCGTCGAAGGCTCTGAGGTAGGTGGCGACCTCTGTAGGGGCGCGGAGCGTCACGTCAGTCGTCAGTAACTCGACCTGTACTAGCCGGTCATCGAAGATGTAGCAGGCCTCCAGCGGCCACATTGGCCGCGACGCTGAGAAGGGGATGATCCCCAGCGAGACTGCGGGAAGCGACATGATCGACAGCAGGTGGCCTAACTGGCCCGTCATCGCTTCGGTATCGCCGATGCGGTAGCGCAGCACCGACTCCTCGACGATCAGTGCGAAGCGGCGATGGCTGTCGTGGATGATCTGGGAGCGCCGGGTGCGGGCGGCCACCGCCGCTGAGACGTCGTTGGGAATCTTCCGGAACTCGGTGATGGACGACAGCAACGCCGTTGCATAGGCAGGTGTCTGGACGAAGCCAGGCACGATGTCCGGAGAGTACACACGGAAGTGCGTGGTATCGCGATAGCGCTCCAGGTAGGAATCCTGTAGCCGTCGCAGGCCGGTGCGCTGCTTGCGTTGCCATTCCACGAACATCGACTCGGCGTGGCGCGAGGAGGCGATGAGATCCTCGGTGTGGCGCTCAGCTCCGCAGGCGGCGCACCAGGCCCTGATATCGGCGTCAGAGGGGGGCGTACGCGCATTCTCGATTCGGGAGCATTTGGCCTTGTGCCAGCCGCAGCGTTGCGCTAACTCGACGCCGCTGAGTCCTGCCTCCAGGCGCAGTTCGCGGAGTCGTGCGGCGACAGCGGCACGGGCGGCCTGCGCGCTGGAAGACGAGGACGTTGGCATCGTGGGTGGCGGTGTGGCTAGGAGGGGGTGTAGTCGCTGTGGGGGGTGGCTCGGTCCCACACCTGGGTGAAGGCCGAGTCGCACAGGCGCGCGAGGTCGACATCCTCGCTCACTTCCTGGTCGAGGAGGACGCCGTCACCGCTGAAGTGGTAGATGCGTACCCTGCGGCCGTCGAAGAGCCAGATGTCGTTGCCGGGTAGGGCGATGTCGGTGGCCTGGCGACGGGGGAGCCAGCGCACCTGCTCGCCGGCGCGGATGTTGGCCTCGGTGATGTAGTGCTCGTAGCGGATGTAGTCGCTGACGGGTTCAGAGATCACGCGGGCGCGGCGTACGGTCACGCCGCGGGCCACAGCCTCGGAGACGGCCTGGTAGTAGGGGTGCCACCAGGAGTCGCGGTCGTCCCAGTCGGTGCGGTGTCCGCGTTTCCAGGCCTCGAAGTCCTCGGCCTCGTCGGCCACTGCGTAGATGTCGCGCATCTCCAGGTGCAGGGCCGAGGTATTGCAGTTGGCCAGCATGTCAAGGAACGTCGGCACGCTCGGCGGCATCACATGCCTCCCTCATTGTCGCGACCATCCGGGCCGGCATCCGCACAACCGTCTCATGATCGGGGATCGGACCGGCCTCCAGGCAACCGGACCGGGTCGGACTGTCAGCGATCCAGCCCTGGACCACCAGATCCCCATTGGTGGGGTCAACGAAGACCGTCGGTGACCCGTCCTTGCCAGACTCCGGGTCCTTGCCGATGAATTGCAGCTCCATGAGATCCTCCTGGGGAATGTTGCATGGGTTGCACGACTACGAACTTCGCATCGTCAGCAGTTCGCGTCAATACACGGAATTTCGTTCTCTTTCCGGAGTCTGTGATAGCCGAGATCCAGAGCTTTAGGGCACGTTGATCGGCGTGGCAGGTAGGCACGATGACGCGATACGGCACATGCGTGGTGAGAAGGGAATCGTGTTGCTTGGGTGGGGACCCGCGCCTTGGAAGCCGAGGGCATCGGCATCCCGAGCGGGTGGTGATGTCGTCGCTCTTGGCGCTGGTCGGGCACTACCGGCGGCAGGGCTGAACTCTGCATGCTGGATTTCTCGGCCCGGTCCGAGTAGTTGTTCATACCGGCCCGCCGTGCCTTCATGCCCTCGGCGTCGGAGAGGCGCCAAGGGGGCCCACAGCCCAGCGCCATAGGCGCCACGCGTACCCTGTCGGTTGGCCGTACCCGCCACCGGGGGCGCCTCTGTCCGGACTACCAAACTCGCGGCCGACCAGTTCGTCTGAGACCGCTACAGCCGCATCAGTGGTAATCAGCCGCGAGTTCATCGGGGTGGGCGGCTGGAGTGGGGCGGGGTAGGGTTGTTGCGGGTATCAGAGTGCAGGAGCCCCCAGCGGGTGTGCTGGGGGCTCTTCGCTTGGGGCCTGGTTACAGGCTGTCGGTCTTCATCGCCTGGATGAATGCCGCCCATTCCGAGCTGGTGAACGCCAAGTGGCCGTGGTTGGGGTGCTGGGAGTCACGGACTGCCGACACGCCTGGTTGATCGGCGACTTCGACGCAGTTGTTCGGGGCGCTGTAGCTGGACTTGCGCCACAGGTTGGTGGGTATCGAGTGCGTCATCGTGGGTGTCACTTCCTACTCAAGCTCGCGTAGCCGTGAGATCGTCTCACGGGCGCTCAGTGCGAACCCCTGCAGGTGGTCGAACGCACGGGCGTACTGTTCGACCTCGCTTGCGCGTTCTACGTACAGGCCATCGGTGAGGGTCTCGGCGTAGACGACTGTGGGGGCGGATTCGAACTGCATCTTGGCGAATGCCCCGGTCACTCCGGGGTGGAGGCCGGCGTCCATGGGTATCAGCTGCAGGGTGACCGTTTCCGGGTGGCCGGCTACGTCTATGAGGCGCGCGATCTGTCCGCGCAGCAGCTGCGGCCAGCGTCGCAGGCGGAGCAGTGTGGTTTCTTCCATGATTGCCCAAACCACGGGGGCGTCGTCGTTGGTCAGGATCTCCTGGCGTCGTTTGCGTGCTTCGACGTAGCGGTCCACTTCGCTGGGGGACTTGAGGATGGCCTTGGCGATTTCGGCCGCGTAGTCGTCTGTCTGGAGGAGCCCGGGGACGATCATCGGTTCGTACGTGTCGATGCGGACCGCTTCGGCTTCGAGTTCGACGTAGGCCCCGGTGAACACGTCGTCATAGCGGGTCCACCAGCCGGTTTCTTTTGACTGGCGAGCCAGCTCCAGTACGGCTGCGCGTTGCTGTTCGGCTTCCACGCCATAGAGGTCCAGTAGCGCGTTGATCTCCAGGATGGCGGGCTTCTTCCGTCGCCCCGTTTCGATGTGGCTGATCTTCCCCCGGGACGTTTCGAGCGCCTCGGCCACGCCCTCAAGCGTGTAGCCGGCTGCCATGCGCAGTCGCCGCAGCTCGGTCGAGAGCTGTCGCCGCCTGACGGTTGGGCTCGTGGGCATCAGATCGTCCTCCGGCATCTTGGCACCTCCCAATCGTATCGATCACACCGTGACCTGCGCGTACTGCACTTTACTGTGTGGACAGTTCCAATGTAACGCTTGAAAATGTAAACGTTACGATCCATCATGGCGTTACTGATACCCGAGGCCGCCTACCCAGCGGCTGTCTCCCCGAGGAGGGGTTCGTATGCGTTGTCTGCGGCGTGTGCTGCTTGCGTTGTTGTGTGTGTTGGCGGCGCCGGATCCGGGGTCGCGCCGGGGCGTGGCCCCGGATCCGGCGCCGGTGGGGTCTGGCCCTGATGGGGGTGGTTCACGCCGGTGGGTGCGGCGTCGGGGACGAGGGACACGGGTGCGGCCCTACGTTCGAGTGCACGAAGAGAGGTCGCTACGAACGGAGGAGCCGAGTGGGCGTGACAGCGTCTCCGAGTCTCAGCGTTCTCCGGTGATGGTGTGGCAGTGTCCGGCGGCGGAGTGTTTGTGGGCGTCGGTGAATCCGACCGAGCATCCGTGTCCGTTCCCGATGGCGTGTGTTTCCGCGGTGGACAGCAGGCCGGGCCCGTGGCCCGGGTCCACGGTGGGGCCGTCGGTGACCCGGGCGCGGGCACATGTACCGCCGACTGACGTGCTGGAACAGGTGCTCGCAGGCCTGGAAGGGCTGGAGGTCGGGCGGGGGCAGCAGCAACCAGTGTCAGTGCCCTGCGGGGATGTGACTCGGGAACCGGTGGGGGTGGTGACCCCATGACCGGCCACCAGGAATCCGCGCAGGCCCGGGGGCTGGGGTTGGCGGAGACCCACCGGCTGCACCGGGCGATCCAGGCTCTGGACCAGGCCGCGGGCGATCTCGCGCGGGTGTCTGCCAGTGGCGCCGCCCGTGAGCTGTGGGATGCCGGCGGGTTGTCCTGGCTGGGGTCGTTGTTGGAGCCGGGAGCGGCCCATGCCGACCAGCTGGCCGAACAACTCCGTGCCGCGGCTTCGGGCACCGGGATCGTGCTGCCCACGCAGGCACAGCCCATGGGCGGGGGTGGGGACCATGTGTGAACGATTCACCCGCACCTTCCCCGGCATCCCCGCCAGTGTGGCCAGCGCGCGGGCTTGGGTCGCCGAGATCCTGTCTCCGCGGGTCCCCGATGGCGAGGCCATCGGGGATGCCCAACTGGTGGTGAGCGAGTTGGTTACCAACGCGCTGCAACACACCAGCAGTGGCGATCGTGGCATGGGACGTGCTGAAGCACGGCTGCGGGCGATCCTGGGCCGGGTTCACCTCCGCCTACTCCTCGCCCCCCACCGCATCCGCGTGGAAGTCACCGACACCGGAACGTCGATCGGGACCGATAGCTCCGCTCCGTCTGGGGATAGCCGGGACGGCGCCGGAGCACCAGGCCCCATGGTGCGGTGCCCCGACCCGGACGCCGAACACGGCCGCGGACTCGCCCTGGTGGATCACCTGGCCCAACGTTGGTTCTGGCGAGGCGACCACACCAGCCGAACGGTCACCGCCGATCTCGCCCACCAGCCCGCCGACGCCGGGCATTCCGCCACGGCCGGGGTTTCCGCCACGGCCCGCGCCGGGGGTGTACCGGCCCAGCGCCAGCCCTGACCCCTAACGCAGCACCCCGTTCGGATAGTGAAGCGCACCCCGCACGCCCGCCAGGCGCCCGAGGCAGGCCACACTACCCCGAACCACCGACCACCCCCGGCTCCCTCGCCCGACCTGGGTGGCCCCGAGACGGCTATGGCGCCTCGGGGCCGACCCCCAGACGACCAGAGCCCTCAAAAGCCGATGGGGGCGAGGAAAAGCCGATGGGGGTGGCTCCAGGACGGAGAGGATTACGAGACCGAGTTCAAAAGCGACCGGAAGCAGGTCAGCGACCATGATCTGGTGGAAGCCGTCGTCTGCCTGGCCAACGGTAGCGGGGGGCGACTCCTGATCGGTGTCGAGGACGATGGGCGGGTCACCGGAGCCGTGGGGCGCCATGAGCACGGGGGTACCGATCCGGTGCGCCTCGCGGCGCTCATCGCGAACCGCACCGAACCTCCGGTGACGTGCCAGGTCAACGAGGTGGAAAGCGACGGCTCGACGGTCCTCGTGGTGGAGGTTCCGCACAGTCCCCGGGTGACGGGGACCACCAGCGGAACGTACCTCCGACGCGCGATGGGGCAGGACGGGAGTGCGACCTGTCGACCGCTTCGGGCGCACGAGCTGTTAGCCCGGGAGATTGACCGTGGTGCCGCGGACTTCGCTCGGCTGCCGATTCCGGGAGCCGGCTGGGAGGATCTTGACCCGTTCGAGTTCGAGCGGGTACGCCGTCTGGTGGCCGCGTCGGGCAACCGTGCGGATCGGGTGCTCGCCAAGCTCTCGGATCGGGAGATTACCGCCGCGCTGGGCCTGGAGACCACCGAGGCAGAGGCCACGGCCGGAGCCCTGCTGCTGTTCGGGCGCGAAGCGGCCGTGCGCACCCATATTCCGACCCACCAGGCCGCGTTCCAGGTTCAGCAGCGGCGCGCCACCACCACGGAACTGGCCACGGTGACGCAGGGCACAGAGAAGGAGACCCGCCGCCTCCTCGCTGGCATGGTGGAACGGGGCTGGATCCAACCCCGTGGTGAGCGCAAGGGGCGTAGCTGGCACCTCTCCGCGGCGGCAGATCGGGAATTGCAGGCGCCGGAAGGCTACACGCGTATCCGCGGCTTCGAGCCACTCCAGCAGGAGCAGATGGTGCTGACCCACGTCACCGCGCATGGCAGCATCACCCGCGGACAGGCCGCCGAGCTGTGCGCTCTCAGCCCCAGTCAGGCGAGCCGGCTACTCAAGCGCCTGGTCAGCGAGGGCAAGCTGCGGCAACAAGGCGAACGCAAGGGAACCTACTACGCACTGCCGGAATAGGTGGCGGCCGCGACTCCCGCGCCGACCATGTGAGCTGCGGCCGGGCGTTGGGTTGGTGTCTGTCTTATGCCAGAAGCGACCGAAGCCTATCGTGTCGAAGATGATCGCTCAGCAGGGACAGGGACAACTGTGCTTGGGGACTGGACTGGCAACCTGCTCGACATCGACCACGACGGGCCGGCTGCCGGGGCCTCAGCTGGATCGTCCTTCGCGTTGCACCGGGCGGCTCTTGCGCCAGGCGGTGTCGAACAGGTGCAGCGCGATCTCGTACATGAGTCCGGGTCTGCGCGCATAGAGGCACGGCGAGTTCCGCCCATGGGCACGTCCGCGGTAGAAGGTAATGTATGCGGCTTGGTCGGTGGCGATGATGCGGCAGGTGTTCGGCAGGTCGTAGTAGTTCAACTCGATGTCAGACCGGTCACGCGCGACCTCGGCCAGGTAGGAGGCGTTGGTCCGTACCTGTGCGGAAAGAAGCCCGGTGGCGAAGCCTGGATCCGCATCGCACATATCCCCTTCTCGTAGTTGCAGCCACGAGTCCTGGTTCTGGTCGGGGTCAGGGAGCAGGATGCGCGTGCACTCGACCCGTTCGGAGCGTCCCAGCCAGAGTGGTGCGAATGCCTCCCGGGTGAGGGCGTTTCCGCGGCCGGTGAGGACCCGGACCCACGTCGCGGCGGCAATGTCCGCGGCCACATCCCACTCCGCGTCGCGCTGTCGTCGGTACACGCGGTGCACACCCAGGCCGGTGAGCCGGGAGAGGAGCCGTGTCAGTCCGTGGCGCATATGCCGTGACACCGTCCAGCCAACGGCGAGGGTCACCGTTGTTGCGGTGATGGAGCTCAGCATGCCGATCAAGAATTCGGACACGGCGATCATCCTCTCCTCCGGCTCGTTCGGATCGCGGTTACTGGCGACAGTTAGGGGAGATAGGGGAGGAGTGCGCGTAGTACGTGGGCGGCGTTACGGGCGGCGAGTCGGTGGTGTCGGTCGTCCTTGGCGCTGTCGGCGTTGTCGGAGATCCCGCGGACGACCAGCCAGCCAGGGTTGTGGCCCAAGTCCGCCGAATTCTCCTGCCAGAACTGGCTCAGCCCGCCGGCCTCCATATCAAGAGCGAGGATCTTGTCGTTGTAACCGGCTAGGAAGGACCGGATGTCACTGTCGGCGTCTGCGACGACAGCTTCCCCCGAACCGATGGGGCTGGGTAGTGCCCGGAAGGTCCGTTCTCGGAATTCGTCGACCTGACCGGGAAACTCGGCAGGTTCGCCGTGGTCGGTGAAGAACGCGTTCACCGAGTGCACGATCTCCGCCGGCGTTTCGCGATCCTCGCCGCGACGTACTGTTGCTTCGGGCTTCTCCTTGCGCAGCTCGTAGTAGACGACGCGGGTTCCGATAACGACGTCACCGACGTCGATGTCGTCCAGACCGCCGCCGATACCGAAGAGCACCAGAAGTCGAGGGTTGAAGTGTTGCCGGAGGTGTTCGCATGCGGCCATGGCGGATCGCTGCCCCTGTCCGTGCGTGCGGGTGGCAACGACCCTCTTGGTCTGACCGTGATCCTCGATCCGTCCGGTGTGGAAAATGAGCCCGCCGGCCCGGCCGGGTTCCCGGGCAAGCCCCAACGTGTCGTGGATGGCCTGGGCCTCTTCTGCGAGGATGGTGACTACGCCGATGTCCCAGGGATGTTCGGGCTTTGCTGGTTCCTGCGCGGTTGGGTCAGTGGCCTGGCCCAGGGAGTAGGCCACGGTGCTGCCCTCGAACGCATTGCCGCTGACGTTGTTGTTGTCCCCGACGTTGACGACGCCCCTGTTTGGGCCGATACGGGTCATGATTCTGTGGCGCCTTTCTGTTGCCCTGCATCCCCACCCTGCTGAGCGGACAGCAGGGCATTCATGTGCAAGCCGCCGAGGATGTTTCCGTTGACCTGGTTATTGTTACCCAGGTTCATGATTCCGGAGTTGAAGATCTTGGTGGCCTGCTTATCGAACTCCGATGTGTCCACATTGCGCGCGCGCAGGAAATCTTCGGCAGCGTTGAGCAGCCGCTTCTCGATAATCTTCATGTTCTTCAGCAGCGTGGTCCTGTCGAGTTGGACCTTGCTCCACTCCTGGGCCTGTTCCGCGCGAACACTGAGGCGAGGACCGATCATGACACCGCGTCGTGGCGTGAGGGTGCGGTCTCGTTGAGCCCAGAGAGCCAGCCCGAACAGGGCCGGTAGTTCGACGAGACGCCAGAGCTTGCCGAACTCGGCGGGAAGCGTGACCAGGGTGCGTAGCGCACCAGCGAGCACGGCCAGGACACCGTGCTCCCCATAGGCCTCCACACGCTGGTACTCGTGCGGTGTCTGGGCGAGCGCGCAGCCAGCGAAATCGATGCTGAGCATCCTGCCCTGCACGATTACCCGTAGGAGGACCACGGTCACCAGCTCACCGTCCTCGGCGGGAGCCGTGACCTCCAGGAAGTGGTGTTTGCGCCCGTGCGGGTCGTCGATGATTGTGGCGATCTCTTCGCGGGTGGGTTCTCTCCGCAGTAGTGTCCGGTCAGCGGAGGCGGCGGTCTCCGAGATGTAGACCCGGCGGCGTACGTCGAGATCGAGGCGGACGTCGTCGTGGTCCCGGTCGAGAGTCTGAACCGCCGACTCCAAGTGGTCGACGAGTTCATGTGCGGTGAAAGGGGGCGTGCGGTATTCGCGGCTGGCGGTGTCCTCGTCTCCTTCGCTGAGGATTCGGACTGTCATGGGCGGATCCCAGTGGTGCATCAGTTCCCCGGTGCCCACGAACGGTGACTCGTTGCCGTACATACTGAAGAACGGCATCTCGTCCTCGTCGTCTCGAGTCGAGATTCGCCGATATACCGCACAGGGGTGCTGCTGTTGGGAGTCGACAGTGCGCTCCCGGGGGGTCATCCGATGTGGGCGCAGCTGCTTCGGATCGTGGAAGCGGTTGATCAACCCCTGACGCAGACCGCCAAGGAACATCGCGCTTGCTGCGAGTCCGAGCGAGAGCTGCCCCACGAGCAATAGCTCGTCAGGACGCGCAGCCACCAGGCCGAGGATCACCACCACGGTGATTACGCCTGCGGGCAGAATGATCCTGAGTCGTCCGCGCAGCTCATCCCAGGCAGACGTTCCTCGGTTGCGTTGCAGCCGTTTGAACGTCAGCTGTGACTGTTTGACAGTGTCACCGTCGCGCTGAGCCTGCCGGTGCCGGACATGCTCATGGACCAGCGATCGACAGGTTGCGACTTCGTGCCAGACCAGCCAGTAGAGGAGAAGTCCTCCCGCCATCAGGGCTGCGACTGTCTGGTGGCCCAGCAGCGCGGGGATGGAAAAGCTGCCGACGAGGGCGGTGTGGAGTGCGGTTTCCAGGAGACGCGCGTACCAGGCGTTCCGCATCAACGGGATGAGATCGAAGGCGTAGGACGGTGCGACTCGCTTGTACGGGGAGTTGTGGACCTTGCGAAGTACACGGTCCCGGAAAGCTGCATCGATGTAGACGCCGGTGCAGAGGTGGCGCGTGGCTGCGGTGTGGGAGGCGGTTGGGGGGACGCTGTCCGTCGTCGGGGGTGCAGATACTCGCTGATCTGCGACAACGTGGGGTGCGCTCATACCTTCCTACTTTCTCCTTTTAAGGTCAACATGACCTTAAAATAGGAAGTTCGTTTTGGTCAATATGACCTTTAGGGGGAGAGATGAATGTTCAGCGGGACGGAATCGGCGCGGTGGAGACCATGGCGGTCGCAGTAGACCTGGCGATCTTCACGGTGCGCGACGACACACTCCAGGTACTGCTCATCGAACGCGGCAAGGCGCCCTTCCTGGGTCGCGTCGCCCTGCCCGGCGGATACGTCCGTGCACAGGAGAACCTGGACCATGCCGCCCGCCGAGAACTCCAGGAAGAGACGGACATTCGGTCAGCAGGCGACAAGAGCGGGCTGCACCTGGAACAACTTGGCTCCTACGGCGACCCGGGACGCGACCCGCGCGGCCGGGTCGTCACTGTCGCCTACCTCGCACTTGGACCCAACCTGCCAACACCGGTCGCAGGAACCGACGCCCGACACGCCTACTGGACGCCGGTGCAGGAACTGCTCGCCGCCCCCGACACTCTAGCTTTTGACCATGCGACCATCCTGCGGGACGCAGTGGAGCGGGCCCGTACCAGGTTGGAGTACACGACTGTGGCGGCGGCCTTCTGCGCCGAGCCATTCAGTGTGAGCGATCTACGCCGGGTCTATGAGGCGGTTTGGGGGATCGCCCTCGACCCCAGCAACTTCCGCCGGAAGGTAACCCGCGCTGAGGGCTTCCTCGAAGCAACTGGAGAGCAACGGATCCCGGAAGTCGGCCGTCCAGCGGCCCTATATCGAAAAGGGGAGGCCGAACTACTCATTCCACCCCTGCTGCGATCCACCAACGCCACACGTCCGCCGGTCGCACCTGGGTAGAGGGGCTGCGGCGATGACGTTGTTTCGCGCGGTCCGATAGCTCTCACGTGGTCGGCGAGGTCATGGAATCGGCAGCGAACTGCTCGCACTGGCGACTCGGGACGCCCCCAGTGGATAGGGGCGGGAACGGCCGACTGTCGGCGCGCGAGGCTACAGTGAGTTTCTGCACGCATCCCCCAGTTCCGCGGAGAACCAGCCGATGACCGATTCCGCCGCCAGGAACACCGAGTCGCCCAGCCCGGTGCTGGACGTGCCGCTGAACCTGCGTGCGGCACCCTCGCCGCAGGTTCGAGACGAGCTCGAAGATCTGGTGCGCCGGGACCTACTCGGGCCCCGGGACGGCGACTACGAAGAGTTCGCCCCCACGGAGAGCGGCCCGCTGGAGCGCTACCTGGTGGGGCGGCTCGGCCCGAAACAGGAGGCCACCTCGGTGCTGGACACGACCGAGGACGGCGGTAACGACACCGAGAACGCCACCGGCTCCAACGGCGACGACGGCGAGCTCACCGCCCAGCTGACCCCGCAGAACGCGGGAAAACTCTGGGCCTCGGCCATGGGACTGTCCTTCGTGGTGGCTGGCGGCGTCGATGTGGTGCATGTGACGGCGGAGTGGGGCCGCTACGACCGCAGCGAGTCCCTGGACGAGGACGGGGCCACCCGCCGGGTCTGGTCCCGCCAGCCCGCGCGCTACACCACCGAACTACGCCTGGACGGCACGCCCACACGCCGGATCCCGCTCACCGTCGACTCGGTGAACCTCCCCGGAGTACACCTGCGCGCCGACATTCGCACCGGCAGCCACCCCCCGGATCCCGAGGCGCGGGTGGTTGAGCTCAGCCTGGTCAACACCCAAACCGAACCGTCCAGTGGACCGCGGGACACCGCGTGGCTGTTCCAGCCCCGGCTCACCGTCACCGCCCTAGACGGCCACCAGGCCGTGTTTCTGCCGATCGACGACCCGCTCGCGGCGCCTGCGCACGACGCTGACCACGTCGACGCCGAAGAGCAGCACCTGCGCCTGCTGTACCGGAACCACCTGCGCTACGCCGCCGGCCGCAACGTTGCCGTGCACACCCAGGCGCGCACCGGTGAGCGTCAGGCACACCGGCTCCAGACCACCTGGCTGCCCACCTACGACCTCCCGGACACGGTGGCGCCGTCGGTCCGCGACACCCCGCACCTGACCGGTCTGGTCGTCGGGATGACCGCGCTGGCCGAAGCTGAGCCCGCCGAGCTGGCCCGCGGCCTCGCCCCCCTCGCCGAGGGCTACACGGCCTGGCTGGACGAACAGCAGGACAGCATCGGCCAGCTGCCCGACCATCTGCGCCCCACCGCCGAAAGCGCCCTGTCCACCGCCCGGGACGCCGCCGCGCGCATCCGCGAGGGCATTACCCTGCTCACTGACCCGCAGGCCAACCAGCACACAGTGGCGCTGGAGGCGTTCCGGTTCGCCAACGAAGCGATGGCGCTGCAACGCCGACACACGCTCATCGGGGAGCTCCGCGAGAACGAACACCTCGACTACGCCACCGCGCGGGAACGCATCCTCGCCCAGGAGGCGGACGCCCCACACTCCTGGCGGCCATTCCAGCTCGCCTTCGTCCTCCTCAACCTGCCGGCACTGACCGACCCGGGGCACCCGGAACGCTCCACCACCGTGGACCTGCTGTTCTTTCCCACCGGCGGCGGAAAGACCGAGGCCTACCTGGGGCTGGCCGCCTATACCTTCGCGCTGCGCCGCCTTCAGGGCGTGGTGGGCAGCGGCACCGAGGCCCGCAGCGGCGAAGCCGGGGTGGCGGTGCTGATGCGCTACACCCTGCGGCTGCTCACCGCCCAACAGTTCCAGCGTGCCGCCGCCCTGGTCTGCGCCACCGAGGTGCTACGCCGCGGCCGATACGCCACCGGCGACACCCGGTGGGGCGCGGAACCGTTCCGCATCGGACTGTGGGTAGGCCGCCGAGTGGCCCCCAACAGCTACACCGACGCCGAGGACGAGATCAGCAAGGTCAAGAACTCCGGCGGAACCAGCCGGGACACCGTGCTCCAGACCCTGGCCTGCCCGTGGTGCGGCGCGGAACTGCAATCCTGGCGGGACCTACGCCCCGACGGGGCACGGCGCCGGGTGCTGCTGTACTGCCCGAACAGCGAGGGCATGCACGCCTGTCCGTTCTCCGAATCGCAGGCGGACGGGGAAGGGCTGCCGATCCACACCGTGGACGAGGAGATTTACCGGCTCGCCCCCAGCCTGGTCATCGCCACGGTGGACAAACTCGCCCAGCTGCCGTGGAACGGCCAGGCCGGCATCCTGTTCGGCCGGGTCAGTCAGCGCTGCCCCCGGCACGGCTACCGACACGCCGACCTGGACCGCAGCACCGGCTGCACCGACAACCATGGCCCCAAGGGAGCACTGCCCAAAGCGCGGACCGAGCCCGTGATGCCGCTGCGGCCCCCGGACCTGATCATTCAGGACGAGCTGCACCTGATCTCCGGGGCGCTGGGCACTGTGGTGGGCCAGTTCGAGAGTGCGGTCGCCGAACTCTGTCGCTGGCGGGTGGCCGGAACCGACACCAGCCCCAAGGTTGTGGCGTCCACCGCCACCACCAAACGTTCCGCCGAGCAGGTCCGCGGCATCTTCGCCCGTGGACTGGCCGTGTTTCCCCCACCCATCCTGGACGTGGGCGACAACTTTTTCTCCCGCCAGGTGCCGGTCAGTGCGCAGCAGCCGGGCCGACGCTACCTGGGCCTGTGCGCGCACGGCATCCGGCTGAAGCAGGCCGAGATCCGGCTGTCGGAGAGCCTGCTGCTGGCCGCGCAGCGCATGTTCGACACCTACGGGGCGGCCGCCGACCCGTACATGACCCTGGTCGGCTACTTCAACTCCACCCGCGAGCTGGCCGGCATGCGGCGCTACCTCGACGACGACGTCACCGCCCGTATGCGCCAACACGCCACGACGAGTGAGGACAACGAGGTCCGGATTCGTCCCGGCGGGGCAACTCTGGAACCCCAGGAACTCACCGCGCGAGTCTCCTCCGGGGACATCAGTGGCATGCTGCGACTGCTGAACACCGGCTTCGACCCCGAGTACGAGACCACGGTGCGACGGCGTGCCCTCACCGAGGAGGCGAAGAACGCGCATCGGGAGAAGCGGGACCTGAACTGGCCGCAGCGGCCCACCCGCCCGGTGGACGTGCTGCTGGCCACCTCCATGTTGCAGGTGGGAGTGGACGTGTCCCGGCTCGGACTGATGGTGGTCACTGGACAGCCCAAGAACACCGCCGAGTACATCCAGGCCTCCTCCCGTGTGGGCCGCGACCCGCGGCGGCCCGGCCTGGTGGTGACGCTGTACAACTGGTCCCGCCCCCGCGACCTGGCGCACTACGAAGACTTCGAGTACTACCACGCCACCTTCTACCGGCAGGTCGAAGCCCTGTCCATCACCCCCTACACCCGCCGCGCGCTTGACCGTGGCGCGGCCGCCACCTTCGTGGCGGCGCTACGCCACCGCAGGGAAGAATTCTCCCGCAACGCGGACGCGCACCACGTGCCGCTGGACGGCGAGGTGGTGACGGAGGTGCGCACCCGCATGCTGGACCGCGCCGGAGTCGTGGGCGGGCAGCGGGCCCGGGAGTACCTGGACCAGCGTCTCGCGGACGTACTGGACCGGTGGCGTCAGGCGCAGACCCTGGGCTCCAGCGCCCTGGGCTACCAATCGGGCAGCCACAATAAGCAGCAGCTGCGCGGCCTACTCACCGACACCCACAGCATGGAACCCACCGAACTGACCGTGGCCCGGTCCATGCGCGAGACCGAGAACGAAATCAACCTGCTGGTTCCGGCCACCAACCTCTTCACCCCGCAGCGCGAGGAGCCCTGGTCTTACGCCGCGCCGGAGCAGGTTCCCGACCAGGACGGCGACGACACGCGGCAGGGGGCGCAGTGATGGCGAAGACGACACAGCACCGGCGTCGCGTGGGTACAGCCCGCCCCAGCCACCTGATGTTCACCAGCGGGGTGGGCGCGCTGGTGGACCTGCCGAACTTCTCGGCTCTGGTGAGCGGGATCGACGACTGGAACTACGACCCGGTACCCGAGTGGGAACCCCTGTCCGAGCCGCGACTACTCAACGCGGTCTCCACACTGTTGGATGCCCCGGTGAGCGAGCTGCGCACCCCGCCGTGGCGCGACGACGCCAGCAACCCCGAGGAGGCCGCTCGGGTCGGCGTGCCCACGATCCCCTTCCCGCAGTGGCTGCGCTGCACCGCCTGCAACCGGCTCGCCAAACTCGATTCCGGAGACTGGGGCTTCACAAACGAGCTCCCGCGCCAGCCCGACAAGGCGCACTTCCACCACGCCAACTGCTCCGGTAAGAAGAACAGCAAACCGCTGGCCGTGCCCGCCCGGTTCGTGCTGGCCTGCACGAACGGGCACCTGGACGACTTTCCCTACGTGCCGTTCGTGCACAAGGGGGATGCGTGCCCCGTGGCACCGCACCCGCGTCTGACGATGCGGGACCGGGGCGGAAACCAGGGTCCGGACGTGTTGATCAAGTGCGTCAGCTGCTCGGAGTACCGCCCGATCCGGGACGCCATGGGGGAGCGGGGCCGGGAGAACCTGCCCCGCTGCCGGGGACGCCATCCGCACCTGGGCACCTGGGAGGAAAACGGCTGCGGCGCCGACACGCTGAAGGTGTTGGCCGTGGGCGCCTCGAACCAGTGGTTCCCGGAGGTGCGCTCGGCCCTGGCCATGCCGCCGACCAAGGCCAACGCCCTGGACAACGAGATCGAGAAACGGTGGGACCGGCTGGTCAAAGCGACCTCGATCGACAAGCTGGAGATTCTGCTGGAGGAGCCGCGCTACGCCCCGCTGAATGACTGGGCGTTGCCGGAGGTGTGGGAGGCCATCGAGCGGCGCCGCGCCGCCGAGCAGGACGGCGATACCGCCGTGGACACCGCCACGGACCTGCGCACCCCCGAATGGGAGATCCTGTCCACCCCGAATCCTCCGAACAATCAGGAGGACTTCGCGCTGCGCCGCGACCCGGACGGGGTGCCCGCCAGTCTGCGGGGGATGTTCGCCGATGTGGTGCAGGTCGAGCGGATCCGCGAGGTGCGCGCCCTGGTGGGATTCACCCGGTTGGACGCGCCCGACCCCGAAGACCCCGAGCTGGTGCAGCGGGCACCGCTGTCCCGCGGCAAACCCTCGTGGGTGCCCGCGAGCGAGGTGCGGGGGGAAGGCATCTTTCTGCGGGTGGACGAAGACATGATTGCTACCTGGGAGCAGAAGGTCGCCACCAGTCCGGCAGTGGTCGAACACCGGGAGGCCTACCGGCGGTTCCGCCAGAACCGCTACTCGGGACGCATCTCCGGAGACGTCGACCCGCTGCGCGGCTGGCCCGGCCCGCGTTACCTCGCGCTGCACACCCTGTCCCACCTGGTGGTGCGCACCATCGCGCTGGAGTGTGGCTACAACGCCGCCAGCCTGTCCGAACGTATCTACGCCCAGCCCGGCCAGGCCGGAATCCTGATCTACACCGCCGTCCCGGACGCCGAAGGCACCCTCGGTGGGCTGGTGTCTCTGGCCGAGCCGGAGCCCCTGCAACGGCTACTGCGCCGCGCCCTCGCCGACGCGCGCCGCTGCTCCTCGGACCCGCTGTGTGCCGAGCGGCTGCCCCGCGCCCCCGCGGACCTGCTGCACGGGGCGGCCTGCCACGTGTGCCTGTTCGTTTCCGAGACCACCTGCGAGCGCGGCAACCGGTTCCTGGACCGCCGGTTCGTGGTGCCGATCGACGCCGAACTTCCCCCGCTGTGGGGAGAGGCCCGGTGAGCTGGGCCGAGCTGGAGCGCCGCGCCGAGTCGCTGGTGCCCGAGCTCGGTGCGGTGCGGTTGCGGGAGCTTGCGGGATGGCTGGCCCAGGGCTGGTCGCCAGAGGTGGTGCGGCGGGCCGAACCGCGGGCGGCGCCACTTCTGGAGGCAGTGGCCGCGCTGCCGGAGCCCGGGCCGGAGCCGGCCCTGGCCTACCTGCGTGGGGTTGCCGCTGGATACGCGCGGCGCGGCAGCGAAGCCCAGGTGGAGTCGGTGTGGAGCGGTCCCGGCACCCACCGGGTGCCGGTGCGGGCGATGGCCCAGGTGCTGACCAGCCTGGTGGAGGACGCCCGCACCGAGCTGGTGCTGACCACCTATTCGGCGCGTCCGTACCCGCCGCTGCTGGATGCGTTAACGCAGGCCCGTGCACGCGGGGTGGCGGTGACGATCGTCGTGGAAACGCTTCAGGGAGCCGGCAGCGCCCTAGCCGGCGCCGAGCCGCACCAGGCCTTCGCTGAGGTTCCCGGGGTAGAGCTGTGACACTGGCCGGTCGCCAACCGTAGCGAGTCGGGTTCCCGAATGCACGCCAAGCTGGCCGTGGCGGACCGGCGAGTGTTGCTGGTGTCCAGCGCCAACCTCACCCAGTCCGGAGTGACCGCCAACATCGAGGCGGGCCTGCTGGTGCGCGGCGGCAGCGCGCCCGCGCGGGCCGCGGAACATGTGGCGGCGCTGTGCAGTAGCGGCACGCTGACTCGGCTGGAGTGGTAGCCGGCTGCGTGCTCGGCTCCGGCTCGCGGTGGGGCGAGCCGGGAATGTCACCGGGGCGCGTCATGCTGGGGGCATGCTCGATCACATATCGATTCAGGTGGATGACCTGGCGGCCTCGATGGCCTTCTATGACGCGGCGCTCGCCCCGTTGGGCGGGCGGCGGCTGCTGGAGTTCGATTTCCTGGTGGCCTACGGAACCGACCAGCCAACCTTCTTCGTTGAGGCGCACGGGGTTACCGGCCCGCAGCGGGAGACCCACATCGCGTTTGCCGCGGCCGACCGGGGGAAGGTCGCGGCGTTCTACGAGGCGGCACTGGCGCATGGTGCGCAGGAACTTCATGCCCCACGGGAATGGCCCGAATACCATCCCGGATATTTCGGTGCGTTCGTGCGGGACCCGGATGGGCACAACGTCGAGGCGGTGTGCCACGGGGAGTGACCCCGGAACCCGTGTACTGCGTTCAGTGGAATCGCCACCGGGTCGCGGTCATGCCCTGGGCTCCGTAGCCCAGGGCCCGGGTGGGGCTGATCCGATACAGCGCGTATTCCGGGGAACCCGGCAGGGCGTCGTCGAACAGCGCACCGTCCCGCAGAGTGAGCTGCCATCCGAGGCTGGTGGCGAAGGCGTTCAGCACCCGGCGCAGGCTGTCTGGCGCGTGTTCCCGGGTGGCGGTGCCCTCCAGGGCGAGGTCCAGCTCCGAGCTGGAGACCGACAGGGTGCAGTTCGGATTGGCGGCCAGGTTGCGCCCCTTCTGGGAGCCGGGGCGGGTGGCGAACCAGGGCACGTCGTCCAGCCACAGTGTTACCACGGGGGTGCTGTGGGGGCGGCCGTCCGGACGCACCGTGCCCAGCCACACCGTGACGGCCGCCTCCATGGCGGCGCGGGCCTGCTCCCAGGGCGTGATCGTGTCCGGGTCGGTGCTCATCGGGCTGGCGTCGGCGTCGCTGAATAGTAGTTCCGCGGTGGGTGTGTTCGTACGCACGGGGTTCTCCCATCTCCGGTGGGCCTGGTCGATGGTGGTGGGCTGGTCGTGGCGCGTTACGGCGTGGGCCGGTCCTCGTATTCGTCGTGGAGCCGCCACCAGGCGTACGGCGGCTCCTGCGGCCATCCCTGCGGGGAGTCTTCCCAGGTTTCCTGGCGGCCGTACGGGGTGAGGTCCAGCAGGGACCAGGTGCTGCCGAGCCGATCCACGCCACGGGCGGTGGTGACGTAGCTACGGTAGACGTCCGCGCCGTCGCGCAGGAAGACGTTCAGCGCGAAGCCGTCTCCGGCGTCCATGTCGTCGACGAAGCTGCTGTCCAGCGCGGAGTACCACGGCAGGGTCCAGCCCATGCGCTCGCGGAACGGCAGGATCTCGTGTAGAGGGCCGCGGGAGACCAGTGCGATCGAGGTGTCGCGGGCGTGGAGGTGTGCGGGGTGTCCGATGTTGTCCACGAACATTGAGCAGCCCGAGCAGTGGTGGTCGGGTCCGTGCCACATGAACACGTAGACGATGAGTTGCCGGCGCCCGGCGAACAGGTCCAGTAGCCGGACCGGGCCGTCGGGGCCGTGCAGGGTGTACTCGGTGTGCACGCGCACCATGGGCAGGCGGCGGCGCCGCGCGGCCAGGGCGTCGGCGGCTCGAGTGTGGTCCTTCTCTGCCCGCAGCAGCTCGCTTCGTGCGGCGCGCCACTCCTGCTCCGAGACGATTTCGGGACGAGGATACATGTCATTACCTCGAAAGTTTCGTTAGGGAACTCAATAGGGCTAGCCTAGCTGCATACGTTCCCTGAGGGAACCCATTGCGCGTACGATGGCCACATGCAGCGCACCCGATTCGCCGACATGACCTGCTCGATCGCCCGCACCTGGGACGTGATCGGGGAACCGTGGTCGCCGCTGATCCTGCGCAACATCTACATCGGCGTGACCCGCTTCGAGCAGCTGCACGAGAGCCTGGGGATCTCCCGCAAGGTGCTGACCGAGCGGCTCAAGTGGCTGCTGGACTACGGGGTGCTGGAACGCCGCGCCTACAGCGAACGCCCACCGCGCCACGAATACACCCTCACCCCAAAGGGCACGGAACTGTGTGACCTCCTGCTGGCTATGGTTCGTTGGGGAGACCGCTGGACCGCGGGGGAGGCGGGGCCGCCGGTGCTGTACCGCCACCACGCCTGCGGCCGGATCAGCCATATCGAGCCGCACTGCTCGGAGTGCGGCGAGCCTATGCATGCCACCGACGTTGACGTCCTGCCCGGGCCCGGTTCCGAGCCCGAGGTGCAGTAGGGATGGGCATGGGCGGGGCCAGCCGGTTTTGGTGGAGACGGGGCAGCGGCCGCCACCGCACAAACTGGCCCCACCGACGCGGGATGGCAGCGCCAGGCGAGTCGGCCCCGTCCCGCCAGCGGGCCTGGCGCTGGAACTGGGACGGCCCGGTCCGCGTCATGGTGGGGCAGTAGCGGCGCGGCCCGGGCCCAGAGGTGCGACCACGATTCGTATGGTCGGCGCGACGTTAGGTTAACCGGGTGTCGTGGAGTTGCGCTGGCGTTTTTCCAGATCGGCCCGAGGCTTCCCGCGGCGCCTGCGGAAGGTCGCCCGCGCGCGGCGGGCTAGGGTGCGGCCACGGTCGAGGGCTGGTGGCGGGATGGATCGCAGAGGTGACCAGTTCGCTGCCCATCGGTTGGGCGTCTTTGAGGGTCTCGCCGTCGGTGATGTGCGTCAGGGTGCGTCGTGGGGGGCGTGCCCGGCCCTGCCTTCTGCGTGGGGGCTTCTGCTGGCCGCTATCCGTTCCGGCTGGCGCGGCGGGCGCGGAATGCGGCGGTTTTCGTGCGGTTTTGGCAGTTGGTTGAGCAGAAGCGTCGGGTGCCGTTGCGGGAGGTGTCGACGAACACCCGGTCGCACTGTGTGGCGGAGCAGATTCCCACTCGGTCGGCTGCGGAACTGCCGAGTACGAAGGCGAGGGAGGTTGCCATTCCGGCTACCCACGCGGTTGCCCAGTCGGCGCCGGGGGCGTGAAAGTGCAGGTGCCAGGGCTTGTCGTCGTAGCGCACGAGGGTGGGCCGGGATCCGGTGTCGGTCATGAGCTGGTTGACGGTGGTGCAGGCCGTGTCCAGGTCGGAGGCGTCGACATCGGAGAACACGGTGTAGAGCCGCATGGCGTAGGCGCGGAGGGTCTCCAGTTCCGCGGGTTGGGGAGTGTGCCGTGGGAACTGGCTTCCGCCGCTGGCCAGGCAGCTGCCGACTTCTTCGGGGGTGGCTTCGCCCGGGAAGGGGCGGCCGTGTCGGTATCCCGGCCGCAGCAGGTTGACGGCGGCGACGGTCGCCGTCAGCACATCCGCCATGTGACTGTCGAAATTCACTTGATCGGTTACGCTCCCACTGTCTAGCGTCGTTACTGTCTAAAACAATAAAGACAGTTACGGAGTTCCCCATGGCAGCATCGCCTACGGACACGACCGTCAGCCCGGATGTGGCCGCCGAGTGGATCGAACGCTGGGACCGCCAACAGGAGGGTTTCATCCCCCATCGGGAGGAACGCTTCGCCGTCATCACCGACTCCGTCACCGCCGCGCTCTCCGATATCGATGCTCCCGTCATCGTAGATCTTGGCTGCGGCCCCGGGTCCCTCACCGCACGCCTCGCCCGCAGCCTGCCCACGGCGACACTCATCGGGATCGACGCCGAACCGCTGCTGCTCGGGCTGGCGCGTGCCCACTACGGAGAGATCGCAACCTGGGTGCAGACCGACCTCGGCGATCCCGCCTGGGTGAACGTCCTGCCCGACACGATCCACGGCGCCGTCTCGACCACGGCGCTGCACTGGATGCACCGTGACTCCCTGGCCGCGCTGTACAGCAGCCTCGCCAAACGCACCGTCCCCGGCGGCGTGTTCGTCAACGCCGACCACATGCCACTGCCCGACGAGCAACTCCAGGACCTGTCCACCTCGGTCTACGCCGGACAGTGCCGCCGCGCCGGTGTGGCCGACCGGGAGGGCTACCATGAGTGGTGGGACGCCATTCTCGCTGACGAGCGACTGGCCCCGATCACCGGAGCCCGCCCCCACCCCGAGGCCGACTCTGCCGACGGGGCCGAACACCACCACGGCAGCAACCTGGTCACCGCCGCCGAACATGCCCGGCTGCTCCAGGAGTCCGGCTACACCTCGGCCGGGCCCGTGTGGCAGGCCGCGGACGACTTTGTGGTGGCGGCGCTGCGCTGAGGGGGACCTGGTCCGGGCTGGGCGTGCCCACCGCCAGGCGCCGCGGAACCGGTGCCGCATCAGGCATGCCCGGCTCCGATCTGCTGGGTGACCGTGAAGCGGCTTTGGTGGCTCACGTTCACCCAGCTACTGCCGCACTGTTCCGGCGAGCTGTTGGCCGTGCGACCACGGCCCTACACGGGCTCCGAGGGGAGCTCGGCATAGCGTGTGGCCAGGGTCTGGAACACGGGATGCTCCGCGGGCAGCGCAATATCGTCGATCGCAGTGACGGGGCGCACCCCCACGGCGGCGTTGGTGGCGAACACCGCGTCCACGCCGGGCAGGTCGTCCCGCGTCAGGGGGACGGTGTCGTGGGTGCCGCCCGTCTGTTGGAGCAACCGCATCGTCACTCCGGGCAGGCAGTCCGCCCGCGGCCACAGCACCGTCGCACCGGCCACGAAACCGATGTTGGATGTGGCCGCTTCGACGAACACCCCCGCGGGATCGGTGAACACCACGTCATCGAATCCGCCCCGCTGCGCGCGCCGACGCAGGTGCATCGCGCCGAACAGGCCCACATGTTTCACCTCGGGCAGGTCGCGTCGGTAGGTGACGGACTGGAGCCGCAGCCCGGAGGGTGGCCCCTGCGGAGCACCCCGGGTGGTCACCAGCACACGGGGCCGGGCCGCAGCACCGATGTGGCCCAGGTCCAGCGCCGGATCGACGATGGTCACACGCACGATGACCGCCTCCTCGGAGCCGGCCACGGCCCGCCGGACCAGCTCGCGGACCCGCTGCGGATCCAGTTCGGCATCGAACACCCGGCGACAGTCCCGCACCAGCCGATCCAGATGCAGCGACAGACCCCGCACCCGTTGGTTCTCCACCCGCAGCGTGGTGAAGTGCCCCATGTTGGTCAACGCCACGGCCGTGAGCTGCTCGATATCCACAGGGACGCCGTCAAGTTCCGCCATGGGCCTCAGTGTGGCAGCACACGCGGCTCGGGGCTGCACCGGTTCCGCGAGGTCCCTGGCGGGGCCTTCGGGGAGACCTCGGGCACACCGCGTGCCGTTGCCCAGGGTTCCACGGCGTGACGTAGCGTGGTTCGGGTGCAGATGCGCCGGGGAGACGAGGCTGGGCACGTCTCCCCGGACGCGTGTCCCCGATGTGGTTGAGGAGTGCTTGTGCCGGACTTGAATGGTCGGATGATGGGATTCGACGAGTCCACATCGAAGATCATCAAATGGTCGCCGGAGGAGGTTACCCCCCCGATCATCGCCATGGCCGGCGCTGAGGACAACGTCCTGCTCGCCATGGCCAACGCTGGACTGCGACGCCACCGGGGCCTGCTCGTCGCGACCGGGGGCGACCTCCGCTTCTACGAACAGTCCCAGGTCACCGAGGCTATCGAGAATGGTGGCCGGGCATTGCAGGACGCGCTGCTCGTCCTGCCCTACACCGAGATCCTCCAGATCAACGCCCCGGAAGGGGGCGAGGAACTGGGAGTGTGGACCGCACACCACGACCTGGTCCGGTTCCTGTGTGACAGCCCGCGTGGCATGGTGCGCCTGGGGCGGGTACTCCAGGAACGTACCCACGGGCAGGGCCACTTCCGCGCCGACCGCAGGATGTGCCGGCAGGGGCGCCGCTTCGCCCTGCTGCACGGCCCGCAGGACACCGTGCTCAACGAACGGGCCTGGACACGTGTGTGGCTCCAGGACCGGGACATCGCCCTTGTGGATCCGCGCACCCGTGCCGGAACCACCATCCGCTACTCCGACATCACCTCCCTGAGCGTCGCCGCTCCCCCCAACGGCGACGGAAACACCATGCTCAGTGCGGCCGCCACGGACACCCTGCGGCAGCTGCGCCGCCGCAAGGCCGTCCGCGCGGTGCTGCGCCTGGACACCAACCACGGCGAGCTGGACCTGGCCACCTGTGACGTCTCGCCTGAGGAGTTGGACGCCGAACTCGCACCCGCCCGCCGCCGTATCGGCACTGCGGACGCGACCTGACCCCAGACCGGCACGGTCCGGACGGACGTCCACCGCTCCGAGTAAAACCGTTGCCAGCCCAGTCACCACCGAAAGTGATATTCCCGTCAACTGGGTATGTCGTTGACTCGTTATGTGGCCTGCACGTGACCAGCATCGAATGACAGCAGGTCCGTGACGCCACGCTGACGGGGGCGATATGCGCAACGGTGAACCGAAGCCATGGACGGCGCTGGGGACGACCCTCCTCGCTGTTCTGGTCACAACAGCGATGGCGCTACCCGCATGGTCCGCGTCCGGAATCGGACCAGCTGCCGCCCAGGGCGCACCGTCCCTACAGCTGACCAAGACGGTGGCCCCCGACCCGTTGGTGATCGGGGAGCAGGCCCAGTACACGATCACCGTCACCAACACCGGCGACACTGACGCCGAGGATGTCACCGTGGTTGACCAGCTGGACCACGGCATCATCGCCGGGGACCTCCCGGATCCGTGCACTGCCGACGGGCAGGACATCACCTGTGGCGGTAGCGGGTTCACCGTTTCGGCGGGGGAGACGGTCGAGTTCGTGCTGCCGGTGACCGTGGACTCCGCGCTCGCCGATGGAACCAACATCGTCAACGAGGCCGAGGTCAGCACGTCCACCCCGGACGCCGGCACCGACTCCACCCGGCTCATCACCATCGCCCAAACCATGACCGACGTGGAGATCACCAAGTCCGGACCTGCCACGGTCGAGCCCGGCGGGACCATCACCTACACCGTGGAGGTCACCAACCACGGTCCGTCCGAGGCGGTGGACGTCACAGTCCAGGACCCCACCAACGGCAACCTGACCGCGATCAGCGAGCTGCCCGAGCAGTGCCCCGACTCCGGGCTCACCATCAGCTGTGCCCTGGGCATTCTGGAGCCTGGCGAGACCGTGACCCTCACCTTCGTGTTGACCGCGGCCGATCTCGCCGAGGGCGCCACGATCGACAACTGCGCAACGGTATACACGGGGAGCCGCGAATCGAATGTGGCCAACAACGTGTCCTGCGTTTCCACTGACGTCGGCACCGACGTGGACGCGTCCGAGGCAGACGTGGAGATCAGCAAGTCCGGACCGGCCACGGTCGAACCGGACGGCACCATCACCTATACCCTGACTGCCAGCAACGTCGGATCGGCGGCCGCCGACGATGTCCACCTCCTGGACCCCATCGATCTTGGCCAAGCGACGCTCACGGAGTTCCCGGAGCAGTGCGAAATTCGGGAGAACACGCTGATCTGCGAGATCGGCCACCTGGATCCGGGAGAATCCGTGGACCTGGAGTTCACCGTGCACGTGGCCGCCGACGCCCAGCACGGAAGCATCGTCCACAACTGTGTGCTGGCCTATTCGCCATCCCGCGCGGTCAGTGCGGACGCCAACCGCGACTGTGTCGACACCGAGGTCGAGGATCCAAGTCCGGACCCGTCTCCGTCACCCACCGACGAGCCGGACCCGTCCCCGTCACCCACCGACGAGCCAAAACCCACGCCCACGGAGGACCCCGACCCCGGCCCCGAACCGACGGAGCATCCGTACCCGACGCCGCCGACGAGCGTGGGGCCGGAACCCTCGTCCGCGCCGAGCACGGACGCCGACCCCACACCGGCCGCCGTGCCGAGTTCGGGCACCAGCACCGGCCCCGAGCCGGTTACCGCACCCACCGGGAGTGACCGGGGCAGTGTGTCCAGCCTCCTCGGCCGGGATGACGACGGGCGGTCCCTGCCCACCACCGGCGCGGCGATCGGTCTGATGGCCGCGCTGGGGGCCGTACTCATCGTGGGTGGGCTGATGCTGTGGCGTGCCGGTCGTCGGGCCGAGGCGGGCACATCCGCGCAGTAGCGGCCGTGCCCACGTGGCGGTTGCGGGCCCCGGCGCTGCGGTGAGCTAGGTCCTGCTTCGTGAACCATTTCGGGCTCGCGTCTCCCAGGACGACGCGCGCTGCGCCGATGCGCGCACACAGCCAAAACCAGGATGCCGTTCGCACATCGGCTTGCGAGACCTCGCCCTGGAGAGCCGCTCCCTCATCCGAAAGCGTTCAAGAAACACTCCCTAGCCGCCGCCGGGCCGGGATCCCTGCCCGTCCAGGTGCAGCACCCCGCCGAACTCGTAGACGCGTTTGGAACGGGCGGAGGCCCCGAGGAACGGGGCGAGTTCGGCGGCCACCTCCTCCAGGGGCGGCTGGTCCGGGTCGGGCCGCCAGTCGGTGATGTCGCCCAAGCCCGGTGCCACCGGTTCCAGGCCCTCCAGCCAGGTGGTGACCTCGGCGGCGGTCCGGGTCCGCCAGGTCATTCCGATCGAGGTGGCGACCTGTGTGGATTCCGCGGCCGTCGCCTCGTCGTTGGCGCAGACGTGGGAGAACGCGAGGTAGCTGCCCGGCGCCACCCGTTCCATCGGCCCGTGCACGGCCCGCCGCGCCGCCGCATCCTCCGGGATGCAGTGCGGAATCGAGAACATCAACACGGCCACCGGCTGGCTGACGTCGATCAGGGAGCGTGTGTCCGGGTGATCAAG
Source organism: Lipingzhangella rawalii (assembly GCF_031628175.1). Lineage (NCBI taxonomy): Bacteria > Bacillati > Actinomycetota > Actinomycetes > Streptosporangiales > Nocardiopsidaceae > Lipingzhangella > Lipingzhangella rawalii. Next base: position 136,153 of record NZ_JAVLVT010000008.1, read on the forward strand.
CACCGTGTCCGGTTCTGTCATATCGGCGGAGATCACCGTGGTGTTTGGGTTATCGGCGAGCAGCGCGCGTCCGTGGGTGAGCACAATCGGGTCATTGTCCACATACACGACGGTGGAGTCCGGAGCGAACTGCTGGGCGACCTGGTGCACGTTGTTGTTCGTGGGTAGCCCACTGCCCAGGTCCAAAAACTGTCGAATACCAACGTCGCGCGCGAGGTAGCGCACCGCCCGGTACAGAAACAGCCGGTTCTGCCGCGCGATGTCCAACAGTTCGGGAAACACGGTCAGCCCCTGGACCGTGGCGGCGCGATCCACGGCGAAATTGTCCTTACTGCCGAGGCCATAGCCGTAGACGCGGGCCGGGGTGGGGTAGTCGGTCGGTAGATCGGGCGGGAAAGGCTGGTCAGTGTCGGACATGGTTGCCGTCCTCTGGAGTGGGGGGAGCGGGGCCGCCACGATGCGGTGATTCCCGCCGCAGGGTAGTGGGACGAATATCCCGTTCGCTACGAAGTCTCCTCGGGGCCGGTAATGCGTCCACCCCAGGCGGCGGAGCCGACCGGGGTGGGCGCGTGGCTGGCGTGGCTGGCGTACCCGCCCGCCCCTACACGCGGAGCTCGGCGCCCCGGTTTGCTGCCCTCCTCCGGTTCAGCCCGGCCGCGCCACCCTGGCTGTCACCCGGATAGCAGCCGGGGCGCCAGCGGCTCCGGCCGGCGCCCCGGAGACCACTCCGCCATGGACGGAGCACACATGCATGGAACGACGTTCCGGCCCGGCGGGCACTAGCGGACCGGCAGCGGTGCCTCCGGGCTGATCAGGCCCTGCTCGCGCAGGGTGGCCCAGAACTCGTCCGGGACGGTGGTCTGCAATGCGGCCACGTCCTCATCGATGCGGCCCGGACGGGTGGAGCCGGGGATGACCGCGGCCACCGCCGGGTGGGCGAGTGGGAACTGAAGCCCCGCCGCCTTCACACCGATGCCGAAACTCTCGGCGACCTCGGTGATGCGCCGTACCCGCTCCAGAATCTCCGGGGGCGCGGGCCGGTATTCGAAGTGCTGCCCGCCGACGAGGGCTCCCGAGCTGTAGGGGCCACCCACCACAATGTCCACATCCTGCTGGTGTGCGGCAGGCAACAACCGCTGGAGCGCCCGCTCGTGGTCGAGCAGAGTGTAGCGGCCCGCCAACAGGAACGCGTCCGGCTGCGGCTCCTCCAGATCCAGGGTGAGTTCGCAGGGCTCGACACGGTTCACCCCCAGCCCCCACGCGCGGATCACGCCTTCCGCCCGAAGCCGGCTCAAGGCACGGAACGCGCCGGTGCGCGCGGCCTCGAACACCTCCAGCCACTGGTCTCCGTGGAAGTCCTGCGCGACGTCGTGCACCCACACGATGTCGAGGCGGTCCGTCTGGAGGCGGTTCAGACTGTCTTCGATGGAGCGCAGCGTCCCGGACTCGGTGTAGTCGTCCACCACAGTGTTCGGGCGGCCATGCTCGAACAGTGCCCCGGACTCCGAGGCAGTGGTCGTGGGTGCTTCGTCCGCAATGACCCGGCCCACCTTGGTACTCAGGACGTAGTCCGAGCGCGGATGCTGTGCCAGGACCCGGCCCAGCCGGATTTCGGACAGGCCCGCGCCGTACAGGGGGGCGGTGTCGAAGTAGCGGATGCCCCGGTCCCAGGCCGCCTCGACCGTGCCGGTCGCGTCGTCCTCGCTGATCGCGCGGAACATGTTTCCCAGGGGCGCTGCGCCGAAGCCGAGTGCCCCCGGGACGAAGGAACGAATACTCACAGTGTCCCCAGGCGTCGCAGAGTTGGTCCTGTGTCCGCACCGCTGTGGACGCAACGATGGTGGCCGGCCTCGCAACGACCGGCGTGGACCGGCCGCGACGTGCGAAACCACGACGGTGCGCGGTCACTCTAGCCGCGGCGCGACACCGCACGTACCGTGACATGCGGCACCCCGTCGACGCGCGTGCCGGGCCAGGAGCGGGCCCCGCCGTGGGGGAAGCAGCGTGTTAGCATCGCATGGTTTACCGGCCAGTAGGTGTGATGGGCGTCGCGCTTACCGGAATCTCGGGTGTCATGCTCGATTCGCCGGCGCCCGCGCAGGCGACCTACGTAGGCTGGCGCCTGACCCGTCGTCATGTGAGCGCGCGAGCAGTATGGAACAGCGGCACGCGTCCGCCCCAGCCGACCACCACACAGCAGAAAGCACGGCCGAACCACCGGAACCACAGGGGCGGGCAGCGGCGTCGCCCACCCGCCGCCACACAGCGCGTCTGGACGGGGTGGACCTGGCCCGCTGGATCGCGATCTTCGGCATGCTGATCGTGCACTTCTGGGTGCCGTTCCTGGACCCCATACAGCCCACGAATCTCCTCATCGAGGAGTACGCCTGGGGCCGCTCCACGATCCTGTTCACATTCCTGGCCGGAGTGACCCTCGCCCTGCTCACCGGGGGAACAGCTCCCCACCGCGGGCATCGCGCCCGGCTGAGCACCGGCCGGGTCGCGGTACGCGGCGGGGCACTGCTGGTGTTCGGCCTGGTGCTGAGCGCCATCGTCACCCCCACCGGTGCCGGACTCACCGTCATCATCGCCTACTACGGGCTGTACTTCCTGCTCGCGCTTCCGTTCCTGCGGCTGACAGCCGGCTGGCTGGCCGGAGGTGCCGTCGTTGCCGCCCTCGTCGGCCCACAGCTGCTGTTCGTGCTGCGTCGATCCAGTGAGACCGGCGGGGCGATGGCCGAGTTCGCGCTGAACTGGAACCAGGTCGACATCGCACAGCGGCTCGCGGACCAGGGGCTCCTGGAACTGACCGTGTTCGGGTTCTACCCGGCACTGTCGTCCCTGGCGGTGATCCTTGCCGGGCTCGCGGTGGGGCGCCTGGACCTGTGGAATCCACAGGTGCGGGTCACCCTGATGCTGCTGGGCGGGGCCCTGGCCTTCGTTTCCTACCGCATTTCCTGGCACGCCTGGGAAACCTACGGCCTCGCCTGGGAACTGGGTCCGCAGGACGACCTGATCGGCCCCGTGCCCACCCACGACGCCCGGTGGCTGTGGACCAGCATGCCGCACACCTCCACCACACTGGAGGTCGCCGGTGGTGTCGGTGTCGCACTGATCGTGGTGCCCGCCTGCCTGTTCCTTGCAGAACGTTTCCCGACGGCGCTGTGGCCGTTCACCGCGGCCGGAACCATGGCACTGACCATCTACTCGACACACGCCCTGCTCATGGCCTGGGACGAGACCGTGCCCGACGGGTCCGGCGGCGTGGCCGACTGGATCAGCGGCAACCTCGCCGCGATCAACGTCCTCGGCGCTGTGGCCTTCGCCTTCGCCTGGCGCCGCTACGTGGGCCGCGGTCCCCTGGAGGCAGGCATCTCCACGCTCAGCACCACGATCGTGCCCGACCCGCCCCGCCGGGAGACGCAGACCGGTTCCGAGTAACCGTGCACGGGCGGCGGGACGCGCTGTGGTGGGTCCGGATGCCGGCGTGCTCAACTCCCCGATCCGGAGGATCACCAGTCTCGCCCCGCAGCCCTTGCCCAGAAAAGTTCGGCATCCGTAGCATCTGACCGCATCAGTGCCTGACCGGAGGGAACAGATGCAGGCCCGAACCCGAGCCCTGTGGCGCGGCGGCGCCGGAACCACCAGTATGGTCCTGGCCGCCGGACTACTGACGGCGACGCCGGCCCACGCCCACCCCACCGACACACCCACCCCGGCCACCGTCAGCGGCCCCCTCGCCACCACCGCCGACAACTACCCCTTCATGTCCCCAGCCGGCCCCGACGTGCCCCCGATCGATGCCGGCCCCTCCATCGAGGTCGACCTCGACGCCCACGACTACGTGGAAGAAGAGTTCCTCCTCGAGGGAACCGCCAACCACGACAACTCAGACACCGGCGAGACAGGGAACTCCTCGCCGTACACCACCCGGATGGTGGTGCGCCGCCCCGCCGACCCCGACGACGCCAGCGGCTCCACCTTCCTGGAATGGAACAACGTCAGCTTCGGCCAGGACATCGAGATCAACTGGTCCCTGTCCCACGACTACTTCCTCCGCAACGGGCACGTGTGGGTCGGACTGTCCGCCCAGCGGGTCGGAGTCGAGGCGCTGAGCCAGTGGAACCCCGACCGCTACGGTGACCTGGACGTTGGCGGCCCCGAACTGGCCGACGCCCCCGCCTTCGACATCTACACCCAGGCCGCACAAGCACTGCGCGAGCCACCGCAGGGCACCGACCCACTCCCCGGAATCGACACCCACACGCTCGTGGCCACCGGCCACTCCCAATCCGCCCGCTACCTCGCCGAATACCACAACACCGTGCATCCCCGACACGAGGCGATCGACGCATTCATGATCCACGGGGCGAACACCGCACTGGACACCCCCGAAGGCACCCCGGTGATGCGCCTGATGGCCGAAGGGGACGTGCGCAGCCGTGCCTCCAGCGCCGAACCGGACACCGAGTACTTCCGCCGCTGGGAGGTCGCCGGAAGCTCCCACGTCGGCTACACGGAGTACCGCACCTTCGCGCCGCTGATCGCGCGAGATGTCCCCGGAACCCAACCAGACCAATGCGACCGGCCGCCCCTCAGCCGCATCCCGTTCCACTACCCACTGAACGCCGCCTACGACCACCTGCTTGACTGGGCGGCGACCGGAACCGCCCCGCCACAGGCGCCCCGACTCGACTGGGACAGTGCCCTCACCCCCAGCCGGGACGCCCACGGCAACCAACTCGGCGGGATCCGCCTCCAGGAACACGAGGCCGCCACAGCCCGCAACGACGGCAACAACAGTGGTGACCCGTTCTGCTTCCTCCAGGGCGCCCACATCCCCTTCGATGACGACACCCTCACCGAGTTCTACCCCAACCGGGGCCAGTACCGCTCCGCCGTGAACCAAGCCCTCAACACCAGCAAACGCGACGGCTACGTCCTCAACGCCGACGCCCGCGAGTCCCGAGCCAACGCCTGGGAGGTGCGCTACGACTGGTGGTGAGACCAGGCGGGTGACCCACGTCCTCCGGGGTCCCCAGGTGCTGGTCCCCGACCCGCAGCATCCGGGTCGGGGACCAGCGCCGACACATCCTCGACACACAGCCATCCCGCCCCCGCGCGGGCGCGGCGAAACAACAACCCCACACCCTCCCCAGGGGCGGCAGCGAGACTTTCCCAAGCGAGTTGACCGTGCGAGTGTGGAGACCGGCCCTATCTGCGGAAGGCGGTGCGGTCGTGGTCACCTGGAGCGAGATCGTGGACATGGCGGCGCGGCTGCCCGAGGTGGAGGAGTCCACCTGGTACCGCACCCCCGGGCTCACAGTGCGAGGGCGTGGCTTCGCCCGGCTGCGCACCGAATCCGACGGCGGGCTTGTCCTCCTGTGCGCACCGGACGAGAAGGAGGCGCTGCTGGCCTCCGGCGACCCGGCGTACTACACCACCCCGCACTACACCGGCCACGCGATCATCCTGGTGGATCTGGATCACGTCGACCCCGACCAACTACGCGAACTCCTCACCGAAGCGTGGCGCCGCAGAGCCCCCGCACGCCTGCGCCGCACCCTCCCGGAGCCGTAGCTGGCGGGCGCGGCACCGGGTGCGTGAACACACCACATCCGAACCGTACGGCCCCATGGGCTGGCTGGAGAGGCGCCCCCACCCGCGGGTCTGGCCCGGCTCATCGAGATCAGCCGTCCTGGACATCTCCGGTGTGCCGCGGACCGGGACGCAGTCCGTACGGCTCGCTGAGCCCCGCCAGCCAGCCGTCCTCAGCGAGCAAAACGAACGCCAGCTCGGTGGCATGCCCGTGCCGGTGCCGTCGCGACGGCCAGGTGTGTGCCGCGGTCACCGCCGCCCAACTCGGCCCGTGGCCGTGCTTCTCCCGGAACTCCCGCACCCACGTCGCCACCGCGTCCTCCCGGCCGGAGATCAACAGCCGCGCGCGTTCGGTCACGTCGCCGGCCACGTCCAGCCCGGGCCAGGCCGCATCCACGGCGTTGGCCTCCGTGCTGGGGGCCGCGGGCGGCTGCTGGGCCGGCGTCGTCTCCGGCGCGGGAGCGATCGCCAGAACCTCCGCGCCCAGCTGGCCGCGCACGCCGTCGGCGCCCACCGACGGCAGGTCGGCCAGCCAGCCCTTGTTCACCAGCTCGCCCAGGGCAGTCACCAGCTCGTCCACCCCGGACAGGGCGCAGGCCGCCACCAGATGTTCGGCCGTGAACTCCACGACCCCGTCGGGGGTGGAGTGGGTCACCAGGTACACGGCCGTCAGCCGAACTGCGTTGGATTTCTTCCGCAGCCGCTTATGGGCCAGCGTCCCCGTGGTCCAGCCGGATACGCGGGTGCGTACCTGCCGGCCCACGCGCCACGGATTACCGGAGAACTCCGGCAACGAACACGTCGCCGGATACTGGGCATCCGCAGCCAGCACGGCTTCCGGATCCGCCTGCAACCAGCCAGATCCGGTGAGTGCGGCCACGGTAGCCCGCGGATCGGCCAGCCGCATGCCCTGCATGTCCTGGGCAGTCAGATTCGCACTCCCGGCCCGAGCCGCCCGCAGCAGGCACACCAGCGCCAGCAGCCGCTCGTCCGGATTCGATCCGGGACGCGCCGAGGCCAGATAGTCCCACACCTGCCGAAGGAACTGGAGCTGGTGGGGGCTGAGCCGCGGCGGCTGCCCCGGCCGGGGTTTCCGTTCCGGCCGGGGCTGCGGCGCCGGGATGGGCGAGTGGTTGCGGATCCCCGCCTCTCGGCACACCTCGCAGTCCAACGCCCGCGCCAGGTCGGGGGAGTCGGGGTCGGGATCTGACTTGGGAATCTTCCGGGGGCTAATCGCGCGTCTCCCGCCGTTCGTCGTCCCTGGCATCCGCACCAGGATGGGCTGCAACGGGAGCAAAAGTGTAACGCGCACCGCCCGCCCCACGCGGCCACACCGGGAAATCCGCGGCATGGACCCCCACGTTCGGGACGCCGCCACCCACGGAAAACCATGGCGGGCCGGCTAGCGCCGCGGCAGCTCTGCCCCAACCGCCACGGCCCGCCCCTCCCGAACCGAGGTCTGCGCGGCGGAGAGCACCGCGACCACATCCCGACCGAAGGCCAGACCACACGGCTCGGCGGGCGCCCCAGGACGGGTGCCCGCCACCAGCCGGTCAATGGCCCCACCGAACGCCGCCACCGCGCTGCGCTCCCCGGCGGGGACCTCGCGCCAGCCCTCCTCGGTGCAGAAGGACACCTGCCAGCACCGCGCATCCAGCGCGGCATCGACCGTGACGGAGAGGTTGCCAACCGCGCCCCCCTCGTGCCGGGTCAACAGGTGCGTGGTCTGGCGCGGGGCGGCCATGGCCATCACCTCCACCACCGGTCCCAACACCGGCACCAGTACCGACAGCGCGTGCGGGCCCAGATCCCACAACCCGCCCTCCTCCTGGCGCCACCGCGACTCGGCGTACGGGCTGCCCGGAGCGTACATCGAGGCGTGCACGACAGCCTGTGCCTCGTTCGTGTTCCCCGCGGCAGCGGTCTTGGTGAGGAAGTCGTCAATGGCGGGGTTGAATCGCTGGGTGAAGAACACCACCCCAGCAAGGCCACGCCGATCGGCCTCGGCGGTGATCTCTGCGGCGACCGTGGGGCTCAGCGCAACCGGCTTGTCCAACAGCAGGTGACATCCCGCACGGGCGGCACGCAGCGCCAGTTCCCCCTGCACCTGCGGCGGCAACGCGATCGCCACCGCGTCCACCTCCGCCAACAGCGGGTCCAGATCGCCGTAGGCGCGTGCGCCGTAACGCTGGGCCAGCACCTCGGCCTTGGCGGGATCCCGGCCCCACACCGCCGCCAGATCCACCTCCGGATGCGCCGCCAGCGCCGCACCCTGCGTCTCGGCCGCCCAGTAGCCGGTGCCCAGCAGCCCGAACCGTACCGTCATCCCTGTTCCTCCCGTGTCGACCAGCACCCATTCTCCCCACCAGCACGCACCCTGGATAGGGGAGACCGGGGAACGGCACCGGGACCCGCGAAGACCAGAGCGCCAGACGTTCCGCATATCCGCCAGCCAGGAACGACACCACACCGCGATGACTCTGTCATCGTCTTCGTCACCGCAACGCATGCGTCGCGGCCACAGGATCCTCGGGCGGGCAGAGTTCTTTGCCCGGATCGGAGGTTCTCCGCATGGCGGCCGACGGGGATGGTGGTGGCGGTGGTGGGTGTGGGTGGTGGTGGCCGCCGACGGTGTCGCGCCCTGGGGGCGCTTCCCCACACGGCGGCTCGGCCTCCCCTGGGGCCGAGCCGCCGTCGGGCTCAGCCTTCGCGGATGGTCATCCGGGAAATCCGGTCCCCAGCAGTCTGGAACGTGAACGAACTTCTGCCGTTGGCATAGGTGGAGCGCCAGTCGCCGATGACCATGACCTCTGAGCCGTTCTGTTCCACCGACTCCGGGGTGAGAACGCCCGAGGCTCCGATGAATTCGCGGTCACTCCAGGACTTGATGTCCTGTCGGCCGGTGAACTCCCGTCCCCAGTCGTCGACGACACCGTCGCTGGTGAACGCGTTGAGGAAAGCATTCTCGTCGTGCCGGTTGACCGCGTCGATGAACGACGCCACGGGTTCGGGAAGCTTGACGGTCACAGTTCGCTCCTGTCGCTGATGGGACACCGGTCTCGCTGCACATGGCACCTGCGGGCCACCGCCTGTGCTCCCGGTGTGCGGTTCTGCGGGCTCTCCTGGTTGTGCCGCCCTGCGTTTCCCGGCGGGGTGGCGCCGGACCTGTGGCCGAGGTGGTTCCCGGGCCGCGGCGGCACCGATAGGCGAATCCCCGCACGCAGATGTTTCCGGGAGGGGACCGGCCGGACCCCAATGCTGGGCAAAAACCCGGCAATGCCGGCCGTTGGGTGTGAACCAACGCCTCCACCACGCTGCCAGCGCAGGGCGTGGGTTGCTCCGGAGGGACGCGGCCCGGGCAAGCCCCGCCCCGGGGCGGGCCGTGCGGCTACGGCGAGGCTCGTGTCGCCAGAGCGTCGGGGTCGAGGATGGTGATGGCCGCGTAGCTGACGCTGATCACGCGGGCGCGTTCCAGCTCCTTGAGGACCTTGTTCAGTGAGGGGCGGCGCACGCCAAGCATCGCGGCCAGGGTGTGTTGGGGTAGTGCGACCGAACCGTCGGCCGCCTCGTCCAGGAGTAGCTGCGCGGTCTGCTGGGACAAGGTCCTGCCCAGCAGACCGAGAATCCGCATGTGGCTGGCGCTGAGCCGCTGGGCCACGCTCGACAGCCACCGCCGTGCTATCGGTGCGTGCGTGCTCAGCAGCTGCTCGAAGTCGGATCCGGTGAGGAATAGCAGCTCGGTGTCCTCCACCGCCCGTGCGGTGTAGGGCATTGGCATGTCCAGCAGGAGAGGAATGTCACCGTCCACATCGCCGGGGTGCAGGATCTGCACCACGACCCGGTTCGTGCCCCTGCCGGTCGCGAGTTCCAGGCGTCCGGATCGGACGATCCACACCCCGGGGCTGGCGTCGTCCGGGCCGAAAGCCAGTGCGCCGTGGGCGACACTGCGCCGATGGAGTGTGGCGGCCAGCGCCGACACGTCCGCGCCGGTGAGTGGGGCGCTGTCTCCACGTCCCACACAGCGCGCAACCCAGGCCGCTTGCTGAAGCTGGGGGTCGGCCGGTTCCCCGCCGAGGAGCCGCATCGCCCGTTGCATCGCACTCATTCCGCCGCGTGATCGCGACGCCCCCGACCCCGATGCTTCCTCACTCGCCGTCATACCGGGCATCCTAGGTGAGTGATGGGGTGCGTTCCGCCGGTTTCCCGACAGGGGACGTCAGCGGGGCTGCCCTGGCTCCTGCCGCACTGCTATATCCTCTTATTCCCTCTGGGAATAGGGCGGTTCTGCCGCCTGGGGGCGGATCCACAGTCGGTGGGGCCGTGTGGACCGGTACGCAGCACCACCCGTGTGGGGCCCGCGGGACGAGCCCGTGGCCGTGTAGCCAGCACGCTCCGGGCGGTGAGCCGGATCTGTGAGGTGACAATGACCGAACGGCCCACGGTTATGGCCGTCGACGTGATCGAGACCATGTTTTCCCTGGAACCGCTGCGGGATCGGCTCGCCGCGGTTGGACAACCGGCGCACCTGCTGGAACTGTGGTTCACCCGGGTGTTGCGGGACGGATTCGCGCTTGCGGCCAGCGGCGGTTACCAGCCGTTCGCGCGGTTGGCTGACGAGGCCTTGGCCGCTGTCAGCTCTGGGGTGCTCACGCCCGAGGAACGCGACACGGTTCTGACCGGGATCGGTGAACTACCGGCGCACCCCGATGTCCTGCCCGCGCTGCGTCTGGCCCACGATTCCGGGATGCGGGTGCTCGCGCTCACTAACGGTGCGGCGGCCACCACCCAAGCCCTGCTGGAGCGTGCCCGGCTAGAACGATACGTGTGGCGGGTGGTCTCCGTGGACGAGGTACGGCGCTTTAAGCCGGCGCCGGAGGTCTATCACCACGCGGTGCGTGTGGGTGGAGCCACGCCACAGCGAACCGCGCTGGTTGCCGCGCATGCCTGGGATGTACACGGCGCCCACCATGCGGGGCTGGCGACCGGTTGGGTGAACCGGGCCAAGGCGCCGATGTCCGAGGTTTTCGCCGTGCCAGACGTGTGCACCTCCGGCCTGGATGAGGCCGTGGCTCGGTTGTTGGGGCGGCCCGGGCCTGCCCAGGCCCGGGCTGGCGTTGAGAACCGGTGAGTGCGGTCCATGTGAGTGTGGTCCGTACCGGGATGCGCCGACGGGCCGACTCGGCCGGCACCGCCGACGCGTCCATCACCGGGCGTCAGTAGCCCCAGCCCAGGCACAGCAGCCCGTACAGCAGACAGCCGTGACTGTGCCCGTGGTGATTGTGTGTTCCGTGGTGACCGGTGTCGGAGCAGCTGATGGTGTAGCAGTCGCCCCCCGCCGGTGTCGTGCTGGCCGTCGCTGGGGCGCTTGTGGCCACCAGGCCCGCGCCGAGGATCAGTGTGCTCAGCAGTGCGGCGATTGTCGAACGCAGTGTGCGTGCCATGGTTTCCCCCGTGTGTCGTGGACCCGAGCTCGGCCGTGCGGGCTCGGGCGCGGTACTCGGTAGCTACCCGCCCCCCAGAACGGGCCACAATGAATGTCATATTTGTTACATAGTGTGTTGGGTTGGGTGTCGCCACGGGAGGGTGCCCCGACTCATGCCGCCTGCCCAGAATTCGGCCGTTACGGGGACCTGAGGGCCGCACACGAAACCGAACTCGGGACGGTGCGTGACACTCGAAGCCCGACACTGTCGGGACTCTGACAAACCCATCCCCACCCGGACGAATCCTGACCCAGGATGGGGATATTCCGGTGGCCACGGCCCCAGGTGGGCGACTCTGGAGGGACACAGGAGGGGGCCAGGGCCGTCCTAGTGCTCGTTTCCGGCGGGAATGTGCATGGCCGTGGCCGCCGGAGGCGTAACCAGCTGTGCGGCAGCCTGCTGGACCGCCATCGACCAGGTCGGATAGGCGTGCACCGTCTGAGCCAGACGCCCCGCGAACATACCGGTGCGCATAGCCAGTGCCAGCTCGTGAATCAGTTCACCCGCACGGGGACCCACAATCGTGCCGCCGAGTACCCGCCCCCCCGCCGAGGTGCCCCAGCAGGCGACGCCGCCCGGCCACGATACGCACGAAGCCGGTGGTGACACCGGAGATGCGCGCGCGGTCCACCTCGGAGAGTGCCAGCTGGGCGACCCGGATCCCGCGTCCCGCGGCCTGCGCCGTCCCGAGCCCCACCTGGGCGATCTCCGGATCGGTGAAGGTCACCTGGGGAATCGCGGCCGGATCGAAGCGTGCCCGCCGTCCCCGGCCCAGGGCGTTGTGCGCGGCAATTCGTCCCATGTGGTAGGCGGCGTGGGTGAGGTCGTAGCGGCCGGTGACGTCACCGGCCGCGTAGACGCCCCGCACGGTGGTGGACAGGTCTGGTCGGGTCACGATCGCGCCGTGCTGGTCGGTGGCCACACCGGCCGCCGCCAGCCCCAGGCGTGCGGTACTGGGCACTCGGCCCGTGGCGAGAAGCAGCCGCTCGGCCGTAACCGTCGTTCCCGTGGCGAGTTCCAGGCGCATCCCCGCGTCGGTGGCGCGTGCCCGCTCCACCGCGGCACCCGTCCCGATGCGCACCCCTTCCGAAGTCAACTGCTGGTGGAGCAGGTCCGCGGCGGCACTATCGACGCCCGGAAGTAGCTGATCAGCCGCCTCCAACAGGGTGACCTCCACCCCCAGTCGTTGGAGTCCCTGAGCCAGTTCGCAGCCCACCGCGCCCCCACCGAGCACCACCAAGCTGGTCGGCAGATCCGGTAGCTCGAACACGGTGTCGGTGGTCAGGTACGCCAGATCGTCCAGACCACGAATCGGCGGGATCGCGGGTTCACTTCCGGTGGCGAGTACTACCCGGGATGCTCGCCCGGTCCTGCCGTCCATGCAGAACCGGCCGCCACCGAGCAGCGTCACACGTCCACGCCGCACCCGGATTCCCTGCGCGGACAGGGTGGACTCGTCCTCATCGGCCGCGATCGCCGCCACCGTGCAGCGGACCCGTTTCAGGGCCGACTGCGGAGCACTGCCCACGGCCGCGGCATCCAGCAGGGTCTTGGAGGGAACACAGCCCGTGAACGTGCAGTCCCCACCCGCGGCGGACCCTCGGTCACCAGGGTGGGATGCACTCCGTGTCGCAGGGCCATGTGGGCCGCGCCCAGCCCCGCCGCCCCACCCCCCACGATGAGGAGATCCAGCGTCACGCGAATGTCCCCAGCCAGGTGGTCACGCCGTAGAGCAGCACGTACACCCCCACGGCGACCGCCAGCATGGCCGCCAGACGCCAGCGGACCGTGCGCACCCCGCCCAGGGAACACATGCGGCGGCGCCGCAGCGACCACCACACCAAGCCCGCCATGGTAGCCAACCCGGCCAGACGGAACCACCAGGCATAACCCTCGTACAGGTCGGTCGCCCACACGAACGCGGTACTCCCACCCACGATGCCCAGCAATGCCAGAACGGTCGGTCCGACACAACACAGCATCCCGACGGTCCCACCGGCGAGACCGATGCGCCAGGTGGGAAGATTCCGACCCGGGGACCGTTCTGGGGGCGCAACGTCCTGCTCTGATACCGGCTGGGTCATGCTGGGTCTCCGTTCGTCGGTGTGTGTGGTGCCTTTGGTTCGGTCGTATCGTCCACCCGCTCCACGGTCACGCCCGGACCGAAGGCCACATATCCCCGGATGCGACGAATCCACGGGATGGGTCTCGAATAGGTCCAGGCGACGTCCGGGTGGGTGCCGTCCGCCACGACCAGGTCGTAGTAGTGGGCAACCCCTTTCCACGGGCATACCGTGCGGGTGCCGCTGCCTCGTAGGTACTCCCAGGACAGGGACTCGGGTGGAAAGTAGTGGTTTCCCTCCACCCGGACCGTGCGCGGGGCCGCAGCGAGGACCACGCCGCCCCAGCTGGCTCGGATCATGGCTGAGCGCTCCTCTCGGGAATGTGTCTGCTTCCCGTATACGCCCTGAGCTGTCCGTGCGCGGACAACAGTGTCAGCGTGCCGACACCGATCGCTTCCAGACGGGGCCTCGGACTGTTCTGTGGAGAGCGGAAGTAACACCTGCCGCCGTACCACCACAACAAGGGAGCACATGATGGCGCGGATACCGGTCCACTCCACCGACGACGCCCCGGAGGGGGCTCGGGAGCACCTCAAGCAGCTGGAAGCCCACCTCGGCACCGTGTTGAACATCCACGGCGAGATGGCGCACGCTCCGGTTCTCCTGGCCGCATACACCGGCATCCAGCAGGCGATCACCACCCACGGAACCTTCGAGGCCCGCACCCGGGAGGCGATCGCACTGGCGGTCGGTGCCGTCAACGACTGCGCGTACTGCCAGTCGGCGCACACCGGCATGGCGCGCCAGGTCGGCTGGAGCACCGACGAGACCATTGCGATACGGAACGGGGAGCATCTGCCACAAAACGAGAGCCTGACGGTGCTGCTCAGGGTGGCGCGGGACATCGCCGAGGCCGGTGGTGAGGTCCGCGACGACACCTGGCAACAAGCCGTGGACGCCGGATGGACCACCACGGAGCTCACGGAGCTGTACGCCCACGTCGTGGTGAACCTGTTCACCAACTACTTCAACCACTACGCGCGTACGGACCTCGATCTTCCGCCGGCCCCCGGCTTGGAGTCACACCACACATAGCCCACGCCAACCCCAACCCCGAACACCGGCGGGCCGGCCCGACGGGGCGGCCCGCCGGTGGCTCCGAAGGTCGAAGGTGTCACCGTGCTGACAACTTACCGGATCCGGGGGTGCACGCATGGTTGTGTCGTGATGGTGTGCTTGCCCCCGCGGACGTGGGGCCAAGCCCCGGAAGTAAACGACGTCAGGAAGTTGACCAATGACAATGAAGCACCGACTTCTCCCCGCCGCCGGAAGTGCCGCCGTTATTCTCATCCTTGCAGCCTGTGCCGAAGGCGCGAACGACAACGGCACGGAGAGCCCTGAAGGGAACGACGCCGAGGAGCAGGCCGGCGAGGAAGGTGCCGAGGGCGATATCCAGACCGAATTCGTCTCCTACTCCTCGGAACAGTCCTTCGAGGATACTGAGGATGCGTTGTCGGAGGCGGTCGCGGATGCGGGCATGATGGTTTTGGGGGACTTGGACCAGGCGGGTGCGTTGGAGTCGGCTGGTGCCGATATTGCGGGTGCGCAGTCGTTCTTTGTGGGGAATCCGACCAAGGGTCAGGAGTTCTTTGAGGCGAATCCGGCGATCGGTTCCGTGATTCCGGTTCGGATGTTCGTGTGGGCCGATGATGAGGGCAATGGAAATATCGGCTACTTCGATCCCGAGCCGTTGTTCACTGCGGTGGATCCCGACCTGGCCGAGGGCGGGACTGAGATGTCCGAAGCCACCGAAATGATGGCCACCGAGGCAACAGATACGACACCGGAGGAGAGCGACCGGGTGACGGCCCAGTTCGTCACGCACACCGCCGACTCTTCGTTCGAGGATACTGAGGATGCGTTGTCGGAGGCGGTCGCGGATGCGGGCATGATGGTTTTGGGGGACTTGGACCAGGCGGGTGCGTTGGAGTCGGCTGGTGCCGATATTGCGGGTGCGCAGTCGTTCTTTGTGGGGAATCCGACCAAGGGTCAGGAGTTCTTTGAGGCGAATCCGGCGATCGGTTCCGTGATTCCGGTTCGGATGTTCGTGTGGGCCGATGATGAGGGCAATGGAAATATCGGCTACTTCGATCCCGAGCCGTTGTTCACTGCGGTGGATCCCGACCTGGCCGAGGGCGGGACTGAGATGTCCGAAGCCACCGAAATGATGGCCACCGAGGCAACCCAATGATTTCGGTTACGCAACCACAGACGCCACCAAACCAGCGGGGACAGCCGTGATGCCGCCGCGGACGCGTGGCCTGGTCGAGACGGTGCTCGGCGGTGTGGCCCTGGCCGGAGCTACCGCCAGCGGTGCTCTGTTGTTCTCCCTCACCCAGGCCGGGCGTGGGAGTCTGCCGGAACTCGTGGTCACCATCGGTGTTCCCGGCACGCTGGCGCTGGTTGCCGCCGTCGTCCTCGCGCGAGTAACCACCGGACCACGCCTGGTCCACGCGGTGTTGCTCGGCGCGGGGGCCGGAACCGCCGGTACTGTCGCCCTGGAGGTCATTCGGATCACCGGATTCCGGGCCTTTGACTCTATGCCCGGAGACATCGCCATGCTGATGGGGGTGCTGCTGCTAGACCGCATCATGGAGGGCCCCAGCACCGCCTCCAACCTCGCCGGATGGGGATACCACCTGTGGAACGGGGCCATGTTCGGCGTGACCTACGCCGTGACGGTGGGTGGATTTCCCCGCAGTCGCCGGTCGAGCTACGGCGGTGCACTCCTGGGAGCGGCGTATGGTGCGTTACTCGGAACCGGTTTCCTTGCGGGGCCGGTTCCCCACTCCCTGGGCGCAGGCGTCTTCGGCGTCGACTTCGGTCCCCAGTTCGCGGTTACTGTATATCTCGCCCACCTTGCCTTCGGAGCGGTCACCGGGTGGCTGGTGCATCGCTACGGCACCAGCATCACCCCGTTGTGGGAGGAGGCTGCCACGGGGGCCGGCCTGGGCTCCCGGGCCGACCCCAGGTGAGCGACACGATCCGGTGCGGTGTCGTCGAACGAATCGGGACGACACCGCACCCGCGCCGCCGTCCATCCGAGTGGCGGCGTGCGGCAGAAAGGAGACGTGCCTATGGCCGCACCCCCGCCTCCGCCCCCCGACGGGGCTTCCGCCTTTCAGCAGGCACTACGGGCACTCGGCACCTCCCGGGCGGATGGCCGGATTCAGCAGGCGGCGTGGGTGGCGCGCTGCATCGGGCGGGGGAACACCGCCCCGCTGACTCCGCAGGACCTCACTGCGCTGGCCGAAACCCTGGAATCGCGAACCGTGGCTCGCGGCGCTGTGGCCTACGGCGGCCCGCGGTCGAACACCGGGGTGTGGATTCTGCGCTCGGGACGGTTGGAGCTCGCCGCCGGAGCCGGCCCGCATCGGGTGGTCCTTCAGGTGCTGCGTGGAGGCGATGTGGATGGAGACATTGCCCTGCTGTTGGACATGCCGCTGCCCTACACCGCACGGGCGCTGGAAGACAGCGAACTATTGCATCTGGACGCCCCGGACTTCGACCACCTGCTCACCAGTCATCCAACGATTACCCGCCGCTGGCTGTCCAGCGTGGCCGAACGTCTCAACGCCAGCCACATGCGTATCATCGGGCTCCTCGGCGGTAGCCTCACCCAGCAGACCGCGCGCCTGCTCCTGGAGGAGGCCGACGATGATTCCGTGGTGCTCACGCAGCGCAACCTGGCGGCGATGCTGGGCGTGCGTCGACCGTCAATGAACCGGGTGCTCAAGGAGCTCGAAGCCGAGGGTGTGATTGCGCTGCGCTACTCCGCCATCGATATCCGCGACCGGGGGCGCCTGGAAACCTTCAGCTGAATGCGGCGACCGCCCCCTTCGGCTCGGTGGTGTTCCGTGGTCCGTGGCGGGCGCACCAGCGGCCCAGGTGGTGCTGCCCGGTCACGGCTTCTCGGCCACCACTAGGGCATAGCCCAGGGATCCGTCCTGCACCGCACGACGCGCCGCATCGAGGTACGGAACCACCGCCTGGACATCCACCCCGGCCGCATCCAGGCGCGCGGGTGCGGTCATATGCAGCACCCGCAGCCGCGCGTCGATCCGGTCCACCAGTTCGGCCAGGGCCGCATCGTGCCGTTCGGTGTGCACGAGCCGCAGCCCAGCCTCGGTGAACAGCCGCACATACTCCTCGGCGGGGCGAGCATCGGCGATGCAGGCGATCCATCCGGTAACTCCGGCCAGAATGTCGGGCAGGCCCCCGGGATCGACCGTGACGTCGGTGATTCCGATCCGGCCGCCGCTCCGCAGCACGCGAGCGAACTCGGCTGCGGCACGAGGCTTATCGGGGAACGTGCAGAATGCACACTCGCATAGCACAGCGTCGTAGGAGCCGCTCGCGGCCCGAAGCGACTCGGCATCCCCGACGGCAATCCGAACCTGGTGCGCCAGCCCCGCCTGTTCGGTTGCTGTCTGGGCGCGCTCCACCGTGGCGGCTCCGAGATCGACCCCATCCACATGCACGCCGTGTTCCACGGCCAGCAGTCGGGCGCTCGTCCCCGATCCGGCCGCCACATCCAGGACTCGCTGCCCGCGATCCAGCGTCAGCTGCGTCGCGAGCTGGCGGGTCAGGGACAGCCCTCCCGGATGGTAGGAATCACCCAGCAGGAGCCGCACGGCGTCATGGCCGTAGGCACTGGCGCAGCAGGACTTCAGTGCTTCCGCAGACTCGGAGGGTGCGGGCGGTTGCTCCCCGGTCACGGTTCCACCGCCCGACGTCCCACGTTGGTGCGGTCCGCGGCGATCCTGCCGGGCGACGTCGTCCCGTTCCGCTGATCGGTCGACGGTTGTTCGGCCGACGGTGCGATGCGGGAGCCGTAGGGGGACTCCACGGTGCGGTCAGTGAGTTCCTGGGCGTTGGGCACCACGTCCGCCACCGGAACCCCGGACATCTGGGCGCGCACCTGTTCCCGGTACCCCACCGAGTTGTAGGCACAGAACGGGATGATGCGCCCGTCCGGAGTGATCTCCTCCACGCAGCACTTCATGAGCTGTTTCACGTTGAGGGTGTAGGGATCCTGGAAATCCTGCACCACGATCATGAACGCCTTGTCCCCGAGGTCCTGCGCGGCCGCTGGCAGGTCGATGCCGCAGGCATCGCACTCGGCGGTGGCGGCCCGCAGGTTGTCCGCGGTCGCCGGGGTGCCCATGAACGCCGAGGCGCTCCAGAGGCGTTCCAGGGCGGTGCGCAGCTCCGGATCGGGCAGGACCCGGTTGCTGACGTAGTCCAGGTGGTCGTCGATGTTCACCAGCCGGGGGATCGGCACGACATCGGTCCGCTCGGGTTTGCGGTCCACCAGCAGGTAGGTGATGGACCGGCAGGTCGGAAAGCAGCACGGAACCGGAACGAAGTCCCCGGGGCGGAACCAGTCCGGACACTGCTGATTGATCAGCTCAATCACATCGGAGTTCGTCAGGCGACGCAGTGGGTCGAATTCCACGTGCCGCCCCGAATGGGTCACGGGCTGCACCGACACCGAACGCACCGCGGGATGGTCCACACCAAAGCGGATGATGTCGCCCAGCTCGTGCTCGTTCAGGTCACGTTCCACCGTGACGACCAGCGTGACGGTGAGTCCGGCCTCGGCGCAGTTGTCCAGGGCTTGCTGTTTGCGTTCCCGCAGGTCGACGCCGCGGATTGCGCGGTGGGTGGCCGGGTCGAATCCGTCGAACTGGAGGTAGATGTTGACTGAGGTGCCGTTATGGCCGTGCCGGTCGGCCAGCGCCTGCACGAACCGGCGATCACGGGCAAGCCGGATCCCGTTGGTGTTGAGGTTGACGACCTGGATGGGCCGCTGTTGCGCCAGGTCGATGAAGTCGAGGATGTGCTTATGAATGGTGGGTTCTCCACCGGAGAACATGACGACCTCCGGCTCCCCCTCGGCCGCCACGAAGGTGTCCAGCATGTGTTCGCACTGCTCGAGGGTGATGGAGTACCCGTCGGGCTGATGCCCAGAGTCGGCAAAACAGATCGGGCAGTCCAGGTTGCATCCGGTGTTGACCTCGATGATGCCCAGGCAGGCGTGTTGCTTGTGTTCCGGGCACAGGCCACAGTCGGAGGGGCAGCCTGCCGCGACCTCGGTCTGGTAGGCCAGGGGAAGCGTTCCCGGCTTGTTGAAGCGCATCGAATCCAGGTAGGCCTGAGCATCCCCGTAGACCAGGGCTTCGAACACGCCGTGCTCGCGGCACTGCTTCCGCAGAAAGACCTGGTTGGTGCGGATGTTGACCTGGGCGTCCAACACGGTCTTACACACCGGGCAGATGCTCTTGGTGTACTCGACGAAGACTTCGGATCGCTCACGCGTGGAGTCGGACACGTATACCTCTGCTCTCCCGGGGGACGTCCCCGGACATGATCGGGACAAGGAGCTGACTCACCGGGATGTGACCCCGGAGATCATGCTGCGCAACCGAGCGAACCAGCCACGCACCTCGGTTGGGGACACCGACGAACGGGCGCTGTCGGAGGGGGTCAGCAGCTCCGGGGCGTGTGCCCGTACCGCGCGTACCACCTCGTTCACCGGCGGACTGACCAGTTCGGCTGGTCCAACAACGACGGTGGGCACGGTCTCGTCGCCACCCGTGATGGACCGCACCCGGGCGGCGGCGCCAGCATCGGCCCAGATGTTGAACTCGACAAGGGGGATCCTTTCCCGGCGAAGCCCCCTCCGCAGCGCGAAACAGAACGGGCATCCCGGGCGCCAGTAGAACAGCACCCCATGGGGAGATGCCGACGGAGGCTCGGCAGCGGTCATCGTCACCCCGGTCAGCTGGACGCAATCCGACGCTGCCATGGTCCGGCGCGCGGCGGTGCGAAGCCACACGGACTGTCGGCCTGCTGACACACCCGAGGCGAATCATGCCGCCTGGCCGCGGCTGACATGGTCCCCGCACCGTGGAGCCCGACCGTCGAATTCGGTGACACCATCCCGGTCCGCCATGATCCGCGGGTGGGTGTCACCGAATCCGGAACGCGGGTCGCCGGTCACCGGTATCCCATGGTGTCTGCGGGGTGTCCGGCATCGGCGATCTCGGTGATATAGCGCCAGCCGTCGGGCTGGCTGCCGTCCACATCGGTGATGCCGTACCGCTGGGCGAGTTGGCCACTGTTCAGGGTCTGCCCGCTGAACCGGCCGCGCTCTGGGTCCGCCGCCAGCGCCGCCACCGTACGACCCACGTACGCCGGTGACTCGGAGATCGCGAAGTGGGGTTGCTGCGCGATCGCGTCGCGCCAGTTCTCTTCGCCCACCCCGAATTCGTCGAGCATAGCTTCGGAGCGTAGCCAGCCCGGGGTCAACCCCACCGCCGTGCAGCCGTGTGTGCTCGTCTCGGCAGCCTCGGCTCGCGCCAAGGGATGGATCGCCGACTTGGCCACATAGAACGCCATGGTGGTGCCGCTGCGATAGGTGGTGTTGTACTCCTCGGTTCCGTCGGTGAGCTCCACCACGAGTCCGCCTGGTTTTCGGATCATCAGCGGCAGTAGGTGATGTGCCGTAATGAGGTGCGCGTCGACGCCGAGTCGGATCATCCGCAGGCTGGTTTCCAGCGGATGCTTCCACACGGGGGTGTCCCAGCTCAGGTGACCGTCCCCGCCCCACAGGCCATTGACCAGGATGTCCAGCTTCCCGTGCTCGGCGTCGATCCGTTTGGCCAGGTCGTGGACCTGCTGCGGCTCCAGATGATCGACCCGGATGGCAGTGCCACGGCCCCCGGCCGCCTCGATCGCAGCAGCCGTGCCCTCGATGGTTTCGGGCCGGTTGACTTCGGAGCGTCGGCTTCCGGAGCTGCGTCCCGTCACGTAGACGTAGGCCCCGGCGCGGGCCAGCTCCACCGCGATTGCGCGGCTTGCCCCCCGAGTTCCGCCCGCAACCAGTGCGACTCGTTCCCGTAGATCTGTGTTCATGTCGACCAGAGTTCCGCAGAAGTGTGACATCGAATGTCAGAGTTTGGTTGGAATCGTGACCGTGCCGTACCGCGGCGGAAGACTGTGTGGACGCGCCCGGGACCAAAGTCCTGACCTGCACCCTCCTAGGTCCGTCATGGCCGCGCGGGTCTGTCCAACACGTGCCGGTCGGCCTACCGTGGCTAGTGCGGACCCTGCTGAGAGGACATCCCATGCCCAACGCCTCGGGCCACCCGACCCGCGTGTTCCTGTTGGACGACCACGCCATCGTGCGGCGTGGACTCGTCGCCCTGCTGGAGGACGAGGATGACATCATCGTGGTCGGCGAGGCCGAAACCGCCAACCAGGCCGTGCACCGCATCCCCGTGGTTCAGCCCGACGTGGCGGTACTCGATGTGCGGCTGCCCGACGGCGACGGTGTGAGCGTGTGTCGCGACGTGCGATCCCTGTGTCCGCAGACCGCCTGCCTGATGCTGACGTCCTACTCCGACGATGACGCCCTTTACGAGGCCGTCATGGCCGGAGCGTCTGGCTATGTCCTCAAACAGATCCACGGCTCCGATCTGGTTGGAGCGATCCGCACGGTCGCGGGTGGCGGATCCCTGCTGGACCCGCGCACCACCTCACGGATGCTGCACCAGATCCGGGACCGTGCCGAACGCAGTGACCCGCTGCGCGCGTTGTCTCGACAGGAACGCCAGATCTTCGAGCTGATTGGGCAAGGACTCACCAACCGCCAGATCGGCCAGCGTATGTATCTCGCGGAGAAGACAGTCAAGAACTACGTGTCCAGCCTGTTGCGGAAACTGTCCATGCAACGCCGAACCCAGGCCGCCGTATACGCGGCACAACTGCGGCAGGAGGATTCCCGAGGCTCCGGCTGGGAATCCTCCTCCGAGGAATCCTGAACTGCACACGCGGTGCGGGACGCCCCACAGGGCGGAAACAGTCGGGCGCACGCAACAACAGAGGGAGGCCACCGATGACAGCGCCGATCCTGGTGGGCGTGGACGGGTCCCCCGGCAATGAGCGAGCCCTGGACTGGGCCGTGGACACGGCCCTGCTGCGGCAGCGGGAACTGCGCCTGCTGCACTCCGCCTGGGTACCGATGATGGAACCGGCCTTCGTCGGCCGGGAGCACCTGCTGCGTCAGAGCGCCGCCATCCTCGAGGAGGACGCCCTGGCTCGGGTGCGGGAACGCGCACCAGAACTGCACGTGTCCACCTCACTGAGCTACGATCCCGCGGCCAATGCCCTGGTGCACGCCAGCTCCGACGCCGAACTTGTGGTGGTGGGGATGCGGGGCCGCGGCGGCTTTCCCGGTAAGCGCTTGGGGTCGGTGTCTTACAAGGTGGCCGCCCATGCGAACTGCCCGGTGGCGGTGATCGGCCAGGAACGCCCCGTGCCCACGGACCCTCCACAGATCGTCGTGGGACTGGACGATTCCCCGCACGGCCGGGCGGCCCTGGCAGCGGCCTTCGCCGAGGCTCGGATGCGCACCGCCCACCTTCGGGTGGTCTACGCGGTGCGGATGCCCACCGACTCCCTCGCCGAGGTTCTCCAGCACTCCGGCTACGAGTGGGACCGGCTGCGCGCGGAGTACGAGTTCCAGGCCGAACAGATCATCGCCGGGCTGCGGGAACGCCACCCGGAGGTCCCGGTCACCGTCAGTATGCGGTGGGACGACGCCACCCACGCCCTCACCCAGGATTCCATGGCCGCATCGCTGCTGGTCGTTGGCGCGCGGGGCCGGCACGCCTTCGCCCGCTGGGCCTTGGGCTCGGTCGCGCACGGAGTGCTGAACCACGCCTACTCGCCGGTGCTCGTCGTGCACGTAACCGACGCCTGACCCGAACCGGTCAGGTGTTCGCCCCGTCCGGCGGGGACATCTCCGGGAATAGATCGTCCGGAAGCGGGACCTGCCAATACAGCACGGTGCCGCCGGTATCCCCAGGTACGGTCCGCAGCGTTCCCCCGAAGTTCTGGGCGCGCTGTTCAAGGTTGCGCAGCCCACTGCGCTGCACCTGCGCGGGTATGCCACATCCGTCGTCCCTGACTTCCAGTATCACCCGGTCGTGTGCCCGCACGTGCACCGTGACCCGCGAGGCCCGGGCGTGCTTGGCGATGTTCGACAGGGCCTCGGTCAGCACCGCCAGCAGCTGTTCACCCACGTCCTCCGGGATACTACTGTCGATCGGGCCGTCC
Source organism: Lipingzhangella rawalii (assembly GCF_031628175.1). Classification (NCBI taxonomy): domain Bacteria; kingdom Bacillati; phylum Actinomycetota; class Actinomycetes; order Streptosporangiales; family Nocardiopsidaceae; genus Lipingzhangella; species Lipingzhangella rawalii. The sequence goes on from NZ_JAVLVT010000008.1 coordinate 159,482, forward strand.
AGATTCAGGGCGGGGGAGAAACCGAGGTGCTCGGTGCCCGCCTGCACGACGTCCAGGATCTGGTTGCGCAACCAGGGCCGTTGCTCATCCCCACTGGACTGGAGCGCGAAGATCGTGGAGCGGATCTGGCGGATGGTCTCGTCCAGCTCGTCCACTGCGTTCTGCACCCGCGCGGCCGACTTGTGGTCCTCGATGCGGCGGACTGTTCCCATCAGGCTCGTCGCCGTCGCGAACAGGCGTTGGATCACCACGTCATGCAGGTCACGGGCGATGCGGTCCCGGTCCTCCAACACCACCAGCCGCTCCGCGTCCGCCCGAGCCTCGGCGAGTTCCATGGCCACCGCCGCGTGCCCCGCGAAGGCATGCAGCATGTGCACTGTCGAGGAGGAGAACTGTTCGCGCCCCGGTCCGCGGCTCAGGATCAGCAGTCCGCGTGCCGACCCGGGCACCCCCAACGGGATGAACACGACCGGGTCCAGGTCCAGCCCGCGCAGCAGGGGGGCAGGATCAGAAGCGTCCCGCAGCGACGAGTAGCCCACGGGCTGACCATCACGGAACGCGCGGCCGGACAGTGTCCCCTCGATGGAACAGGACCGGCCCCGGACCTGCTCGGCGTTGCTTCCCTCGGCAACCATCACCACCAGTTCGGCGGGCTCGCGAGGCAGTGCCAGGGCGGCGATGTCGGCGTCGGCCATGCGCCGGGCCCGGTGGGTGATCAGTTCCAGGACCTGATGCGAGTCCGAACCGGACAACAGCCGCCGGGTGACCTCGTCGGAGGCGTCCAGCCAGGTCTCGCGGCGGCGGGTCTCCTCGAACAGGTGGGCGTTCTCGATCGCGACTCCGGCCGCGGTGGCCAGGGCCAGCACGATGGCCTCGTCATCCTCGTCAAACTCCACCCCGCCACGCTTCTCGGTGAGGTACAGGTTCCCGAACACCTCTCCCCGCACCCGTAGCGGCATCCCGAGAAAGGTGCGCATGGGCGGGTGTCCCCGCGGGAATCCATGCGATTCCGGGTGTTCGCTGAGGTTCCGCAGCCGCAGCGTCTGCGGCTCCTTGATCAGCAGCCCGAGCAGGCCCTGACCATGCGGCCAGTGCGCGATTCCAGCGATCTGCTCCTCATCCAGCCCCACCGGGACGAACCGGGTGAGCTGCCCGTCCTCCCCGATCACTCCGAGTGCCCCGTAGCGCGCGTCAACCAGTTCCGTGGCCAGCTCCACGAACCGGCGCAACATGGTGTCCAGGTCCAGACCGCTCCCGATGTCGACAACGGCCTCCAACAGTCGACGCATCCGGTCGCGGGTGGCGACCACATGGTTGAGGCGAGCCTGGAGCTCGCCCAGCAGTTCGTCCAGGTGTAGCTGGGGCAGCGGGATGTTCCGGTCGGTCGCTGCGTTCGGGCCCTGTTCCCCGCCCATGCCGCTCCCGTCACGTCCGTGGGCTGACGATTCCAGTCTCGCGGACAGTACAGAGCGTGTCCAGGTGAGGTGCGGAACAGGGGGTGTCTAGGGGCTGGGGACCACCGCCACGGGCGACTCCGCGTGGTGCAGAACCGCATGGCTCACCGATCCCACCAGTAGTCCTGTGAATCCACCGAACCCACGGCTACCGACCACCAGGAGCTCAGCGGTGCGGCCCTGTTCGATCAGTACCTGGCGGGCCCCACCACGGACCACCGTCGGGGTGACCTCCACCGTGGGTGGGTGGTCCTCGGAAGCGAGAAAGGTGCCCAGACGCTCGCGAGCCTGCTGCTCACTGTCCGCCCGGGATGCCGATGGCGTGTCCGCATCGACGCTCGTCCAGCGGCGTGGTGGTTGCCAGGCCAACACCGCCCGAAGTCCGACATCCCGCGTCGCCGCCTCGGCGAGAGCGAAACGCAGGGCTGCACGGCAGGACGCGGATCCGTCGATCGCGGCGACGATCTCCCCCTCGGGACGGGCCGAATACGCCTCGGGAACGCTCACCACCGGGCCGAGCCCCAGGGCCACCAGCTCGGTGCCGGCGGAACCGATCAGTACGGCACCCACACCGCCCAGACCCCGGGAACCGACCACCATCACATGGGCCCTCCGCGCCTCCGCGGCCAGGACCGCGCGGCGGAATCCGGACACGTACTCCCCGGAGACCACGACCTCCGGGACCGCCTCCCGTGCTCGCGCCACCGCGTCGTCGACGATCCGCTGTGCGGCGTTGGCCAGTCCCGAGTCGGGCGGGCCGCCTGCCGGTGGACCGAGGTACACCTTGAACATCGGCCACTCGAAGGCATGCACGATCCGCAGCGGCCGGGCGTGCCGCCTGGCCGCGCCTGCGGCCCAGTCCACCGCGAGAAGCGCCTGCTCGGAGCCGTCTACCCCAACCACGATCGGGCTGGGTTGCGGGTTCATCACACGGATCCCTTCCTCGTCGCCGGCTCCGCGGGCACCGCGGAGGGGCGTCGAACCAGCGGCGCGCCACGGTGCGGTCCGCTGGTCCCGGCCTACGGTGCTGCCCGGCCGGGACCGGCTCGTGGCGGGCTATGGGAAGTGGCCTCAGATGGGGCGGGGAGCCGACGGAGGCAGCATGTCCTCCGTGATCCAGGTGAGCCGGTCCTGGATTCCGACCAGGCCATCCACCGTACGCACCATCTGGGTCACCGTTACACAGTGGCTGCGCTGTTCCAGCACACCCTCCAGCGTGACCATGCCGTCCTCGACAGAGTAGGAAAGCCGATCCGTGTCCAGCCACGGCGGCGCGGTGGCCAAAACAGACTCGAGGTCCTGCCGAATGTCCTCGTCGGGACGGACGAACACCCGCAGCAGGTCCCGGCGGCTCACCAGGCCGACCAGGTGGGCGTGCTCGTCCAGGACGGGCAGCTGGCGTACGTCGTAGCGGTCAATCATGCGGGCGGCGAACACCACGGTGTCCTCCGGCGAGACGGTGACCACGTCCGTGGTCATGACCTCGCGCGCGGTGTGGGCCTGGGCTTTGGTTTGCGGACTAGACGAGCCAGTTCGAAGCAGGCGACGTAGCCGCGAGCGCAGCGATTCGCCGTGGGCACCGTCCGGTCCCCCCGGAAGGTACTCCTCCTTGCGCAGCAGGTCTGTCTCCGAGACAAGCCCGACGAGCCGGTGTCCCTGGATAACCGGAAGGGCGGTGAGGTTGTCGTTGACGATGTGCTCGGCGAGGTCCTTGAATGTCGCCTCTGGGGCGACCGTGGTGACGTTCCGGGTCATCACGTCGCGAACGATCGTGGTCATGGGGGTCCTCCCTGTGTTCGTGACCTGGTTTAACGTTAGGTTTCGGAGGGCGCCGGCGGCAGAGAACTACGCCCCGAGGTCGTGGGACCTTCGCCCCTTCGTTGTCGATGGCTCGTTTCCCGACGGCGTCGAACACGCCGCAGGCGAACGGGGCGGCCCCTCGGTTCGGACGGGTTGGGGCGCGCCCACCGGTTCGCGTCCCGTAGGGGGCGCTTCCCCACCCACGGTGCGGGCCACGAAAGTGGGTCGGTCTACGGCGCCCCCGCGGACTGCCATGTCGTGTCCTGCGCCGGTTCCGCCACCGAGACGTCCTGGTTCCGGACCACGACTACGGGCACAGTGGCGTGCTGAAGTAGTGCCTGGCTGACCGAGCCCAGCAGGAGACCACGGAATCCACCGCGCCCACGGGATCCAACCACCACGAGCGCGGCTGTGGCCGATTCCGTAAGTAGAACGTGCGCCGGATGGTTCACCCCGATCACGATCTGCACGGGCACCTCCGCGGTGCGCGTGGATCGGGCCTCGGCCACCAGGGTTTCGACCCGGGCGTGGGCGCGGGAGCAGGCCTCCTCCTGATCGACGGTGTACCCCGAGGCGGCCAGCGCGGCCGGGTCGAGGGGAACCGGAACGTACCAGGCGTGCACCACGGTCAGTGACGCGTCCCGGCGCAGGGCCTCGTCCAGAGCGAACCGCAGCGCCGCGTCGGACAGTTCCGATCCGTCCACGCCCACGACCACGTGGCCCATCCGTTCCGCGGTGTGCGACGCCGCCGGCGGGATTACGGCGACCGGGACGGGTGCGTGGGCGGCGACGCGCAGCCCCACGGAACCACGGAACATCGCCGAGATGGTGCTGAGCCCACGGGATCCAACCACCACGAGTGTGGCTGCCGGTGCGGCGTCCAGCAGGGCGGTGGCCGGGTCACGTTTCGAGACGTTCGTGCGTACTGGCAGATGTGGATGGGAGGCGGTCACCCGGCGCGCGGCTTCCAGCAGTGGCGTATCCGAGGCCAGGGTGGACTCCTCCTCGGGGGGCGGCTCCGCGGGGAGGTAGGGGACTGCCGGACCCGGGTCGTTTCGCGCGAATAGCAGGTGTAGTTGGCCGTTGCGCAGTGTGGCCTCCTCGGCCGCCCAGTCCAGTGCGGTCATTGCCGGAGCCGACCCGTCGACGCCAACGAGGATTTCCGGCCGCTCGGATACGGGCACCTGTTCGGGTGGATGTGACATGGATTCGCTCCTGACGTCGTTGCGGCGGCAGCCCGTCCGGGCCCTGCGGAGTGGGGTCAATCCCTCTCCGGAACCAGGGTTGTCGGCTGTCCACATGGATTCCAGAGTCCTGAGGCCGTGGTTGCACGGGGCCTTCGTCCCAGATCGGATCCACACCACCCCGGGCCGGGCGCGCCACGGGGTGGGGACGGTATGGAGTCCCGCGGACGCCCGTGTGTCCTGACCCCGGTCCATTCCACTTCCCAGGCTCGGGTGGGCACCGCCGCGGCCGTAGCTGCGCGGCAAGGATCACCAACGTAGGCTGGTTCGTGTGCGAAGCGAGCGCCTGGTCGCCCTGATGTTCACCTTGCAGAATCGGCGCCGCGCCACGGTAGCGGAGCTGGCCGCCGAGCTGGAGGTGTCTCCGCGCACCGTGCACCGTGACCTTGCGGCGCTGCATGCCGTGGGAGTTCCGCTGTGGAGCGAGTCGGGGCGCCACGGCGGGGTGGGACTGGTGGAGGGATGGCGAACTCGGCTGGATGGGCTCAGTGCCCGCGAGGCCGTCACCCTGTTATCCATGACCGCTCCACAGGAGTTGGCCCACCTGGGCCTGGGGTCGGCGGTGACGGCGGCCCAGGCGAAGCTCACGGCCGCCCTTCCCGCATCCCTGCGCGACCAAGCCCAGCGGCTAGCCCGACGGTTCCATCTGGACGCCCCGGGGTGGTTCCGCGACGGTGACGACACCGAGCAGCTCGCACCGGTTGCCCGGGCCGTGTGGGAGCAGCGGCGACTGCGGATCACCTACCGGCGCGGTGACGGCACCGTACTCCGGCGGGTGGACCCGCTTGGCCTGGTCCTCAAGGCCGGGATCTGGTACCTCGCGGCCCGGGTCCTGGGCGAGGACACCAGCAAAGACCCCAGCGCCAGGCCGGTGCGTACCTACCGAGTTGGCCGCATCCTCGCGACCGAGGAGCTGGGAGTGGGCTTCCCCCACCCCGCGGATTTCGACTTGGCCACGTGGTGGGCGACATCGGCGGCCCACTTTGAGCGTTCCATCTGGCGCGGCACCGTGCGGCTGCGCCTCAGCCCGGCCGGAACACGGCTTCTTGCGCGGATCATGGAGGCTGAGAGCGCCACGTGGGCCCTGGAACAGGCGCCGGATCCCGAAGCCGACGGCTGGGTCGAGGTGCGCGTGCCCATGCAGGACCCGGAGATCACCGCCCACCAGCTGTTGGCGCTGGGGCCGGACGTGGAAGTTGTGGAACCCCCCGAGGTGCGTGCCCGGTTCGTCGAGTACGCTTCCCGCATGTTGGACAGGCACCGCTAGTCCAGCCTTTCTGCTGGTAGGGGTGCAGTTTGGGCAGATCCTGAGCCATCCTGGGGCGCATGACGATCCCACACGGACCCGCAGCGCAGCAGTTCGTCGGCGCGATCCACCAGGCCGCGGCGAATACCCCCTACACCTTCGTGCCCACCGAGCAGGGGTTCGATCTCATGATCGACCTGCCCCGCTGGCACGTGCGTATGAACGAACGCCTGTTGCAGCGCACCTTCGTGCACCGGGTGAAGCTCAACGAAGCCAAGCGGACCTTCACCATCACCCAGACCGAGCACGCCGTCACCTGGGGCGCCTACGGGCCGACGATCGGCGTGCAGGTGTCCGCCTTCCTTGGGCGCAGCCGGAACTTCACCTTCGGCGCGTCCTACGGACCGCGAGCCGACGGCAGCTTCGGCCAGACCGGAGGGTTCACCTTCGACTCCGAGGAGGGGCGACGCCTGATCAGTAACACCGGCCAGGCCCTGGGCTGGACGGAACGGATGAACACACCGGCCAAGATCGGACTCGGCTTCGCAGTGTTCGGGTTCGTGGGTGCTCTCGCGGCAGCCGTGGGGCTCCTGCTTTTCCTGTGAGCCATGGCGCTGCCGCGGTCTGTGCCAGAGGGACCCCGGGGCCGGAGGACGCCACCGTGGATGATGGTTCCCGAGCCGAGGGGGTGGGTGAGCCCCGCCGGATCGACGCGACCCACCCACGTGGACCAGATCAGTGCACGGGCACGCCGGGTCCGAGAGGAAGCCCCAGTGCGTACCAGCCGAGGAAGAACAGTGTCCACATCACGAAGATCGCCACCGAGAACGGCAGTGTCAGCGACACGAGCGTCCCGATTCCGCTGTCCCGCCGGTAGCGCTGCATGAAACCCAACACCAACACGAAGTATGGGCTCATCGGCGTGATGATGTTGGTGGAGGAGTCAGCGATCCGGTACAGGGCCTGCGTGGTCTCCGGGTTGATGCCCAGCAGCATCAACATCGGCACGAACACCGGCGCGATCAGGGTCCACTGTGCCGAACCACTGGTGATGAACATGTTCAGCAGTGCCGCCAGAGCGATGAAGCCCACGAACAGGACCGACGTGGGCAGGGCGAGATCCCCCAGCCACGCCGCCCCACGGATCGCCAGCACCTCGGCCATACCCGACCAGTCGAAGTAGGCGAGGAACTGCGCGGCCGCGAAAAACAGCACCAGCACCGGCGCGAGGTCCCGGATACCCTTCGCCATGTACACCGGAACGTCGGCCGGCTTCGTCACGGTGCCCGCCACAATCCCGTAGGCAACACCGATTGCCAGGAACACGATCGCCAGCACCAGCGCGATCTCCGACACCAGCGGCGACGCCATCACGGTTCCGTCCTCACCGCGGAACCACGACTCCTCCGGAACCAGCGCTGCGAGGAACATCCCCGCCGCAACGAGCAGGGTGAGGCCGGCGGCCACCAGCCCCCAGCGCTCCGCAGAACGCAGGGCGAGGCTGCCCAGCTCGTCGCCGGCGCTCTCCTCACCGTCCATGCCCGCGGTGCGTTTCCTCAGGAGCAGCTCTGTCACCAACGTGATGAGCAGGGCCAACATCACGGCGCTGCCAACGTTGAAGAAATAGTTGGCGATCGGCGTCACGACGGCGTCGTCGTCAACGAGCCGTGCCGCCTCCGTACTGATGCCGCCCAGAAGCGCATCGGTGGGCACCACGAACAGGGTCGCGTTCCACCCGGCCGACACGGCCGCGAAGGCCACGACGATACCCAGCGTGGGACTGCGTCCCACAGCCTGGAACACCACCGCCGCCAGCGGGATCAGCACAACATAGGCGGCGTCACTGGCGACGCTGCCGCAGATGCCGACCAGGGCGACCGTGAAGGTCATGTACTTCGCCGGCACCCGGACCACGCTGCCGCGCAGCAGCGCGTTGAGTAGCCCCGTCTGCTCGGCGACGACGACGCCGAGCATCATCACCACGATGAGGCCGAGCGGCGGAAAGTTGACGTAGTTCTCGATGGCATCACCGAAGATCACGTCAATGCCGTCCGGAGACAACAGACTGCGCACCTCGATGCGGTCACCGTCGACCGGGGAGACGGCGAACGCACCCAGCCGGCTCAGCAGCTCGCTGAGCAGGATCACGGCGACAGCCATCCCGGCAAACAGCCAGAACGGGTGCGGAAGCCGGTTCCCAACGCGTTCGATACCGCGCAGGAAGGCCAGGACAAGGGACAGTGATCTGCCTGGTGGCTTCTCGGTGGTGGTGGCCACGGACACACTCCTTTGCTGTGCCGGGGCCGCGGGATGGGCGGCCCCGGCACGGACAGAACCTCATGGGATAGCCCCATTGTGGAGTCACATCAGGTGATGATCCCAACTGTGTGGTCTTAGTTGCCTGGTGTCGTGCTCCGGGGCACACGCATCCCCCGGGGTGCGGCGGGCATGGTGAAGCGTCCATGTCGGAGTGTGGTCCACCCGTACACCGGTGCGGGGCTGGGTTCATCTCCTGGTGGGTGCGGTGTCGCGGGAGGTTGGTGGCGGTGATTGGGTGGCTGTGTGCGTCGTGTGTCTGTGCGTCGTGGTGGACGCTGCCGGCGGCCGAAAGCCGACACGAAGAGCATCCGGGCCGCACTATCCCCGCGGAGGGATTCTGGTTCTGGTGGTTGGTGAGTCGTGCGGGTGGTGTCGGCCGCCGGCGGCGTCGCGCCCTGGGGGCGCTCCCCCGCACGACGGCCAGCGGGAGTATTGGGGGCACGGTGGACGTGCCCCGGCCGGCCGGGAGATCCCCCACCCCGCTGGCCGTCCTACGGGGGAGCGTCGCAATCGGCTCAGGACGCGGCCAACCGCGTGGGTGCAGCCCTTTTCGGCTGACCTGAGGGGCGGCTGAGATACGGCCAACTGCAACTAGGAATGCAACTAGAGGCAAATCGGGGGGTTCGACGCTGAGCGTCGAACCCCCCGTGACCTGCGGAGGATGAGGGATTCGAACCCTCGAAGGAGTTGCCCCCTAACCGCATTAGCAGTGCGGCGCCCTAGGCCACTAGGCGAATCCTCCCGGCTGCGATAAGCGTACCGACCTGCTAGCAATCCAGCAAAACGAAGCTTGGAGCGGACCGTTATCGTCCCAGATCCGGCTCCGCTGCCAGCTCCGTGTCTTTGCGCAGCTTGGCCACGGCCCGCGCGACCGTGCTCTTGACCGTGCCCACACTTACCCCCAGCATGCGCGCAACCTCTGCCTCGGTGCGGTCCTCGTAGTACCGCAGCCGCAGCGTGGCCTGTTGCCGCGGCGGCAGTTTGGCCACCGCCCGCTCCACCGCGTCCGCCAGGTCACTGTGCCAGGTGGGGTCCTCGGTGAGCTGTTCCGGAATCTCGGCTGTCGGATAGATCTCCAGGCGTCGGCGGCGCCATTCCGAGATCTGCGTGTTGGTCATGGCCCGACGGACGTAGCCGTCCCGCGCACGGGGGCTGGAAATCCGGTCCCACGCGAAGAAGGTCTTCACCAGCGCGGTCTGGAGGAGATCCTCGGCGTCTTCCCGATTGCCCGCCACGGATATCGCCATGCGCAGCAGGGCCGGGCCGCGGTCCTCGACGTAGCTCGCGAACTCCGCGTACCGGGCGAGCGGGATCGACTCGGCCACACAACCACCGACCAGTGCCGTGGGGGCACAATGCCGCATTTGCGGCGGTACCCACCGTGTTGATCATTCTTGTCCCCACTGTCGCACGAAGTCAGTAATCAGGACCCACGATCCATCTCATAATCGAACAAACTGTCCTGGTCAGCTCCAGTTGCGCCGGAGCATCCAGCGCTCCCGGTCCGGGTCGAAAGCCAGGTCCGCGATACTCGCGTGTCCGGTGTCGGATTCGGACGCAACCCGTACCAGGCGCCCCCGCGCCGGGCCTGTGCGGGTTTCGCCGGCTGTCTCCCAGGTCTCGATCACCCGCCGTACCCGGTACAACTCGCCCCGCCAGGTGAACAGGGCCGGGTGCCCGCCCATGGTCGCCGCAACATCGATGTGCTCGTTCAGTAGACTCACACCTGCACCGTATCGAACACAGGTTCGATTTTGGTGGATTTTTCAGTCCGTGTCGCCTGACGTCGTATCTCACTCCAGGCCGCGGCGGCGTAGCTCGGCCACGATCCGGTCCAGGAAGGTGTCGACATCGCCGGGATGGTAGCTGGCCCCGAACCGCACCACCGGAAACTCCACGGCCTCGACCTCGGTGGCGGTGAGCCGCTGCTGGTCACCGACGCCGTGTGGGTCAGTGGCCAGTGTCGCTTCCACGCGATCCAGGAATGTGTCCACCGCCTCCTCGGCGTAACCGGGGCGCAGATAGACCGTACGGAACAGTACCCCACGCACGTCCGCCGTGGTCAGTTCCGGGGCCGTGCCGGCCACGGTGTCGGCCGCGTTACCCGTGTCGGTCCCGTCCGGCGGCCCGGCCTCGGGATGACCCCCGACGTGCTCGGGATCCTCGGTGGTCTCCTCGCTGTCGGTGGCCGACTCGGTGTCTCCGGGCGCGTCCCCCGTGCTGGGGGTGCAGTCGTCTGATGCCGCATCGGTCTCGGGCGCGGCCTGCTGGGTAGGCTGCGGCTGGACGGCGTTGGCGGCGTTGGCGGCGTTGGCGGCGTTGGCGGCGTTGGCGGTGCCGACTGTGTGTTCCGAGGCCACGGCTTCGTATCGGGTTCGCAGTTCGTAGGCGACGCGCAGGAGGAAGGCGTCAACTTCGGCCGGGTTGTAGCCCACCTGGAACACGCGGGTGCGGGGGAAGGTATGCTGCGCGATCTCCTCGGCCGTCAGCGGTGGTGTCTCCGGGCCCACGGCCGGATCTGTTCCGTCGCGGTGGGCCAGCGTTGCGGCGACCCGGTCCAGGAACGCGTCCACCTCATTCTCGCGGTAGCCGGCACGGAGCCACGTGGTGTGGAAGCGTGCCTTCTCTACATCATCCGACGTCAGTGGCATGAGCTCAGTGACCAACCCGCCCCTCGAGACGGGCGAGCTCGGCGATCATGGACGTGACGTGGCAGTCCACCTGCCGTCGGTCGATCCCGCGTAGCTGAACCGGGAGCATGCGGTGCACGGCTTCGGCGTCGCTGGCTGTGATGAGCACGGTGGAACCGTTCCCGGACCGTAGGGCGCACAGGCTCGCATCGAGCCGCACGATCAGATCCTCCACCTCCGTGGGCGCGTAGCCGCGCAGCACGGTGGGGAAGGTGGGGTGCCGGGACGACGTACGCGCCACCGTGGCCTGGGGGTCGTCCTCCAGCCGACGGAGTGTCGCGATCATGGAGCTGAGATGGGTGTCCACCTCGGCGCGGTTGTAGCCACGCCACACGGTCCCCAGGCTCTGGTGGGCGGTCTCGGCGTCCGTTGCGGACAGTGTTCGGGTCGGGGGCTCACCGTCGGTACGACGTAAGGTTGCGATGTTCTCCTCCAGCCCGGTCATCAGTGCGTCCACCTCGTCCCGGTCGTAGCCGCGCAGGACGATGTTGAATGCCGGACGGTCTGCGTGGGGAAGCGACATGGGACCATTCTGTAGCGTTCGGCAACAGGCGCTGTAAACGCGGTCATGGCCGGTTGCGGCCAGTGCGTCCCGGTCACAGGTGGTTCCGGATCGCGGTGTCGATCGCAGTCGCAGCATCGGCACGCCACGACTCATTGGTCAACAACTCGGCGTCCTCGGCGTTGCGCATGTTTCCCGCTTCCAGGAAGACGGCCGGTATCTCGGACAGGTTGAGTCCGCCCAGATCTCCCCGCACGTCGATGCCCTCGCTACCGACATAGTCGGCAACCGGCATGTCCGTACCGTCGCGGAAGGCATCGCGCAGGGACTCCGCGAAATCCAGCGAGGGTCCGGCAATGTCCTCGGTGTAGTCCGGCAGCAGCTCGGGTGCGATGACGTGGAAGCCGCGTCCGGTGGGAGGGCCGCCGTCGGCGTGGAGGGAGAGCATGAGCTCGGCGTCCGCGTCGTTGGCGATGGCGGCGCGTTCGTTGATGCAGGGGCCGACACCGTCGTTGTCCTCGCGGGTCAGTACCACCTCGGCTCCCGAGTCGCGGAGCTCCTCGGCAACCTGCTGCGCAAGCTCGAACGTGAACTCGTGTTCCGGGTAGCCGTCGCTCGTGGCTGCTCCCACAGTGTTGCAGGCCTTCGTCTCCGGGCCCGCATCCACCTCGCGGTTGATCTGTTCCGGGGCGTCGGCGTTGCCGCCGTTGTGCCCGGGGTCAACCACGATCGTGGTTCCGGACAGAGGGCCCTCGCTTTCGGCCGAGAGCGCGTCCGGGGCTTCGGCGGTGGGGGCGTCGGGCTCGGGCCGGGGCAGGGTGGCGGTGCTGTCCGCGTCGTCCGTGCCCCCGGGAAACGCATCCACATCTGAGGCTGCGCCGCACGCCGTCAGTGCCAGTGCCGCCACGGTAACCACCACGCCGTGTGCGACGCGACGGTGGCGAAGGCGGGTGCGGCTGAGCATGGATGTCAATCTCGGAGCGGGCGGAATCGGCCGTGTCCAAACCTATGCCATCATCCGCGACTGCGGTATGTGGGAGCCCCCGGTGGTGGGAATCCCGTCCCGCTCCGGTTGGTCGCAGCTTCCGCGCCGCAACCAACCGGAGCGGGCCGTTCCTACAGCAGGCCGTCCGTAACGTCGCCCACGTCGTCGGTGTCCACACCGTCGACGACGTCACCCACGTCGTCCAGGTCACCCACGTCGTCGAGATCACCCAGGTCGTCGAGATCACCCAGGTCGCCCAGGTCGCCGATGTCGACCATGTCGAGTAGCTCCACCAGCTCGGTCAGCTCCTCGACGTCAGCTCCCTGCAAGAGGGTGAGCAGCTCGTTCACCTGGGCAAGGTCGACACCGTCCACCAGCTCGGCGAACTCCGCCAGCTCCTCGGGGTCCGTGCCCTCCGGAAGCTCGGGGATCTCGTCCGGCACCTCATCGACGACGTCATCGGATATGTCAACCTCGGGCTCGTCCGGAGCATCGGCCGGCTCGGGTTCCGCCGCGGCGGGTGCGGCGGAGAACAGCAGTCCGGACGCGGCAATCGTGCTGATCAGCAGGGCCTTGTTGGATGTCATGCGTGAACTCCTCGTGAGTAGTGCGTCCCTACGGTGGCGGCACCGGTTCGTGCGCCCCGCTAGGCCCTGTTCCCGAGGACACCCCAATAGTCACTATATGAAGTTTTATTATTACTCAAGGTGAATATCGCGGCTGATGTTCCCGGAGCAGACACGTGTCGGGGCGAGTGATTCCACCCGCCCCGACACGTTCAAGGTTGCTGCGGACTAATCCCCCCGCTTGCCTGCCCCCCGAATGCCCTCGCACGGACCGGGGAGTCTACTCGGTGCGCTGGTTGGGGATCCCCGCCAGGAGTGCGCGAACTTCGGTCTCCCGGTACCGGCGGTGCCCACCCAGGGTTCGGATCGAGGTCAGCTTGCCGGCCTTCGCCCAGCGCGTGACGGTCTTGGGGTCCACGCGGAACATGGTGGCAACCTCGGCAGGGGTCAGCAGGGGCTCCGCCTCGGGCGTGCGAGTTGACATGTGTACGGCCTCTCCTCCTGGATCTGTGTGCCGATCCTGAGCCTTATCCTGGCACTTGGCCCGGATGTCCAATATTTACCGCTGGGTCTATATTGGCATCACCCGAGGTGATTGCGCGACCACTTAGTGCGACTTTCTCGGTGAAGCTCACCCAAACCTGTCGATGGTGCGCGTCACGCTGAGTGATTCTAGCGATACGTTTAGTGTCATGTGGCAGATTCGGTCAAAAGTTGGTTCTCCGGCCCTGTTTCACTCGATCCGAGGGGACGTGAGTGGTACCGCGCACCCGGTGCCGGCGGGCGTTCAGCCCCCGGGCGCGTGTCGCGCTAGCTCCCTGACCTGGGGTTCTCATTCCGTGCTGCCGAGGTGAGGGCGGTGGCCAACCTCGCGAAGAAATCTGGAATGCCACGTGCGCGTCCGACTCATGGTCCCGGCGCGTCGTTACGGAGCGTGTGTCGGCGTGTCGGCAGTCTAATCTGTCCAGATCATCCGTGTCTGCCCATATTCACGATGGTGCGGGAGCGTCCCGCTCCCTCCCGGTCTGGTTATGGGACCAGGACGCGCCCGACACGCCGAGGGCTACCCCAGCCTTCTCAGTTGGCGCGTCCCAGGGACCGCACCGCACGCCACCGCCGAGTCAGCCGGCGGTGCATCGCCACCGCGACCCCCTGCTGCTCCTGTTCGAGTCCCGTGACGACCGCCGACATCTCGGCCACCGAATGGTCGTTGGAAAGATGCTCGTCACCGAGTAGGCGCACCAGCCCGGCATAGTCGAGTTCCACCAGAGAGCTGGGATGCCAGTGGTGCAGCCAGTCCTGCACCTGGTGCACCTGCCCGGGCAGCGAACCACCGTCGGGCAGCTCGGCCACATCGAGGGCACGGACCGCCCGCTGCACCCGCTTACGGGCGCTGGCCATGTCCGTGACATAGAGCAGGGTCCTGGGCGGGGCAAGCACCTGCTCGGAATCCCTCCCGTCCCCATCCGGGCCGCAGGGACGCGGATCCTTGCCCGAGCCGAGGAACAGGCAGCGCTCCGACGCGTCGAACGGCACCAGCCATGCCAGTGGAACTTCCCACGTGTGTGTTCGGATCTGGGTTCGGGTGGAGTTGCCCGCGTCGCGCCACTGCTCGAAGTCGCGACGGGAGCGCTCGGACACGGAGACGGGGAGCCACTCCCGGGCGAGATGGGCGGGAAGCTGTTCGTGGGCGTCCTGGACGGCCAGCCAGGAACGCAAGCGCGTCTGCCAGGGGCAGATGAACACCTGTCCGCCCTGTCTGCGCACATAGGCCTCGGTGCTTTCCTCGGCCGGTGCGACAGCGGCGGGAGAGGCCGTCATCCGGCGCAGGCTATCCTCATGTTCGGCCGTCACCGCCGCTGCCCGCCGTGGGCGTCTCGGCGTGTCCGCATACGAGCGCCAGTGTGTGCGTTCGTGCGTCGGGAACGCTGGCAGCGGCTGGTACACGCGGAGATAGACGGTGTACGGCAGGAAGGGCAACACGCACGTATCCTGGCATACCCGCACAGTAGGCGCTCCCGCGGGGCCGTTGCCGCGCGTGGGCGGGGCTGCGTAGGCACGGTGGTGGCAAAGCGGGTACGGTTGTAGCAGGATGTAGGCTGGCGCCGCTCGTCCGTGCGGCAGGGTGGCGTGCAGCCCGGCGGGCTAATGACATGGGGTTTACCCAATCGTTGAGGGGGTCGAGCCAATGGGGCGCGGCCGAGCCAAGGCCAAGCAGCAGCGGGTCGCCCGGCGGCTGAAGTACAGTGCCGCAGGCGGGACCGATCTGGATCGGCTGCGGGCAGAGCTGGGTGTCGCTGACGAGGACCGGCCGTCCAGGTACGAGCCGGACGGTAACTATGCGGACCCTTACGATGAGTTGGTTGACCGCTACGCGGATTTCGCCGATGGCAACCCGCGTGGCACGGCGGAGGATGAGTCCGACCGCCACTGACGCGCGGCGAGGTCGGCCGACATCCGTACGGAGTCGGCCGGCCTGTGCCTGTGTGGGAGGCTTGCGGTAGCAGCATCCGACAACGGTTCCGCGGACGGGCCGGTTGGGTGCGATCGGTCAGCGGTGCGTGCCGGGGCCGGCACTACGGCTGTCGCCACGATCATGATCGGGTCCCATGGGTGCCCACCAGGCGGGCACGTCCCTCTCCGGCGGTGGTCGTTCCCAGCTGCCAGGCCGGGATTCCCCGGTCCTGGAGGAGAGCGAGCGCCGTGTTCACGGAATCCTCGGCAACCACCGCGACCATGCCCACGCCCATGTTGAATGTGGCTTCCATATCTGCCCGAGTGACGGATCCCGCCTCGGCGAGGACCTCGAAGACCGAATCCGGGGCCCAGGTGCCGCGGTCGACGATCGCGTCGACCGTGTCGGGGAGCGCACGCTCCAGGTTCGCGGCGAGCCCGCCACCGGTAATGTGACTCAGCGCTCGTACCTCGGTGGTTCTGATCAACTCCAGGCAGTGTGCGGCATAGATCCGGGTGGGTTCGAGAAGGACCTCGCCCAAGGGGCCTCCCAGTTCGGGAACGTGGGAGTACAGATCCAGCCCGGCGTCCGCAATGATGCGCCGGACCAGGGAGTAGCCGTTGGCGTGCGGGCCGGACGAGCCCAGAGCCACCAGGGCGTCACCCGCGTGGACCCGGCGCGGCCCCAGGATCGCGTCGCCTTCCACGATCCCGGTTCCCGAACCGGCGAGGTCGTACTCGTGGGGCTCGAGCGCACCGGGATGCTCGGCTGTCTCTCCGGCCAGCAGGGTGCAGCCCGCCTGCTCGCACCCGGTGGCGATACCGCCGACGATGTCGGCGATCCGTTCCGGGACGAGGCTGCCGCAGGCGATGTAGTCGGTGAGGTACAGCGGCTCGGCGCCGCACACCACCAGATCATCGACAACCATTCCGACCAGGTCCTGACCGATGGTGTCATGCCGGTCCAGCTGCTGGGCCAGCATGACCTTCGTACCGACACCGTCTGTGGAGGTGGCCAGAACGGGGTCGCTGTAGCCGCTGGTGTCCAGGCGGAACAGGCCTGCGAATCCACTCTCCTCGGCGAGCACTTCGGGCCGACGCGTCCGTGCCAGATGGGCCCGCATCAGGTCCACGGCACGTTCCCCGGCGGCGACATCGACACCCGCGGCAGCGTAGGCGCTCTCTGCGGCGGGGCTGGAACTGGAGGGTGTGGCGGAAGAGGACACGCGGAGCCTTTCTCAGCTGGTCTGCTCGAGCAGGAACTTCCCGCGGGACTGCTCGTCAACCGGGATGGGGTACTCGCCGTCGAAACAGGCCCGGCACAGCTGGTTCTTCGGCACCTGTGTCGCCTCGACGAGATCGTCCAGGTGGATGTGGGCGAGCGAGTCCGCGCCGATCGTCTCCCGAACCTCTTCCGGGGCGTGGCTACTGGCTAGTAGCTCCGAACGGCTGGCGAAGTCGACACCGTAGTAGCAGGGCCACATGATCGGGGGGCTTGCGATGCGTACATGCACCTCGGCAGCTCCGGCCTCCCGCAGCATGCTCACCAGGGCGCGCTGGGTGTTGCCGCGCACGATGGAGTCGTCCACCACGACCAGCCGCCTGCCGGCGATGACCTCGCGCAGCGGGTTCAGCTTGAGCCGGATCCCGAGCTGGCGCAGGCTCTGGCTTGGCTGTATGAAGGTGCGCCCCACATAGGAGTTCTTCACCAGCCCCTGACCGTAGGGGATGCCACTGGCCTCGGCATAGCCCACCGCAGCCGGAGTGCCCGACTCCGGAACCGGGATCACCAGGTCGGCGGTGGCAGGGTTCCGTCGTGCCAGCCGGCGACCGATCTCCACCCGCGCGTTGTTAACACTGCGCCCCGAGATCGTGGTGTCGGGACGGGCGAGGTACACATACTCGAACAGGCAGCCCCGTGGTTCCGCCTGTGCGAACCGCAGCGACCGCACCCCCCGCTCGTCGAGGGTGACCAGCTCTCCGGGCTCCACCTCACGCACCATCGTCGCCCCGACGATGTCCAGGGCCGCGGTCTCGCTCGCCACAACCCAGCCGTTGTCCAACCGTCCCAGAACCAACGGGCGGATGCCCTGGGGGTCCCGCGCGGCGTACACGGTGGTCTCGTCCATGAAGACCAGGGAGAAGGCGCCCCGCACCAGCGGCAGTACCGCCAGCGCGGCATCCTCGACCGAACGGTTGGGGTCGTCGGCCAACAGCTGGGTCAGCACCCCCGTGTCCGTGGTGGAGGAGAGCTGCTCGGACCGCAGCATCGCCGCCAGCTCCGGGGTGTTGATGAGATTCCCGTTGTGCCCCAGGGCCAGCCCGCCCGAGCCGAAGGTTCCCAGGGTTGGCTGGGCGTTGTCCCAGACCGACGATCCGGTCGTGGAATAGCGGCAGTGGCCGATCGCCAGGTCTCCGCGCAGCGTGTCCAGGGTCGCCTCGGTGAAAACCTGGGATACCAGCCCCATGTCCTTGTACACGAGGATACGTTCGGAGTCGCTCAGTGCGATCCCAGCGGACTCCTGTCCGCGGTGCTGGAGCGCGTACAGCCCGAAGTAGGTGAGCTTGCTGACTTCCTCGCCCGGGGCCCAGACGCCGAAGACCCCGCAGGCATCCTTCGGCCCACGTGCATCGGGGCCAGGCAGTTCGTCGGATTGCGACACATCCCCAGCCTAGTAGCTGACCGGGCGCGTCGTGGCCAGCGGGGTCAGTTCCCGGGCTGGACCGGATACAGCGGAAGGACCCGGCCCAGATCCGTGTGGGCGCCACTCGCCGCCACCTCCCGGGCCGCCACCGCGTGGTGCCAGTCCAGGTCCCCGCTGCACAACCGCAGCCACACCTGGGGTGTGGTCTCCACAACACTGGGTGGAGTGCCGCGTGTGTGTCGTGGCCCCTCCAGGCACTGCGCCGCTCCGAATGGGGGGACCCGCACTTCCAGGGTGGATCCGGGGGCGCGCCGACCCAGCTCCGCCAGCGACCCGCGCACCGCCGCCCGGAGTAGTCCCCGTTCGGGGGTGTGGCCGGAAGCCAGGGCGTCCACCGCGGTGCGCACAGCAGCACACACCAGCGCGGACTCAGAATCGGGGCCAGCGTAGGCCGGCCGATGCAGCTCGGCGAGCTGCTGGTTCAGGACGGTGCGTAGCTGGGCACGGCGTGCCGCCGCGGAGTTCTGGCGAGCCACACGCTCGAGCCTAGCGGCTGTCCCGCGCGAGGGTCTCGTCTCCGACCGTCTGCGCCCCCCGTCCCGGGCCTGCCCGCTCCGAGGCCAAATGTGATCTCCGTCGCGTTTGTGCAGCTACTGCGGCCACATGGAGACGGGAGTGTGACCTCCGTGGGGGTGCCCAGACCCCGCTCGCGATCACTAGGATGAGTGCGCCCGCCCAAGACCCGAGTTGACCGAACGGAAGGGGAGTGGGGTGTCCGAGCACCGCGTGGTGCAACGCGGGGATGACCGTTTTCCCTGCTCCAGGCCCGTAGTATCCCCAGCGACCGGATTTTCCCAATCGCACCTCGGGAGACGGATGTGCGTCTGCGCCTGACTCCGCGCGATGACAGCTATTACGACATGTTCGCGGACTCCGCGAACAATCTGGTGACGGCTGCTCGCCTGTTGGTCGAGCTGATCAGCGACGGCGCTGACCGAGCGGCGATCACCGAGAAAATTCGTGCCTGTGAGCATACTGGCGACGAACGTACGCACGCGATCATGCGGCGCCTCAACGAGAGCACCTCCCCACCGCTCCACCGCGAGGACATCTACCAGCTGGCGTCGCGCCTGGACGATGTCATGGACGCGATGGAGGCCGCTGCCGACCTCATCGGGCTGTACCAGCTGGAGGAACTGCCCAAGGGCATCATTGACCAGGTGGAGGTGCTGGAACGCGCGGCGGAGGTCACGGCACAGGCCATGCCACGGCTGCGCTCGTTGAAGGATCTCACCAACTACTGGATCGAGATCAACCAGCTGGAGAACCAGGCGGACCAGATCTACCGCAAGCTCCTGGCGCACCTGTTCGGCGGTTCCTACGACGCCCTGACCGTGCTCAAGCTCAAGGACGTGATCGAGGAGCTGGAAGCGGCCGCGGACGCGTTCGAACACGTGGCGAACACGGTCGAGGGTATCGCTGTGAAACGGTCCTGACCGTGTCTGGCACGCCCGCCGTCCGGAGCCGGACGGGATCTATTTCCGGGAGATGGAGCAAGCGGCCGGGAGCGCAGGCCGGGGGTCGCGCCGACTGACCCTCGCCTGGTCTAGCCGAACCGGCCGGTGATGTAGTCCTCGGTCTCCTTGCGGTCCGGGCGGGTGAAGATCTTGTTCGTGTCGCCCATCTCCACCAGGTGTCCCGGTTTCCCGGTTCCGGCGACGTTGAAGAACGCCGTGACGTCACTGACCCGCGCCGCCTGCTGCATGTTGTGGGTGACCATGCAGATCGTGTAGCTCTCCCGAAGCTTTGCGATCAGGTCCTCGATTGCGAGTGTCGAGATGGGGTCCAGAGCCGAGCACGGTTCGTCCATCAGTAGTACGTCCGGCTCCACGGCGATCGCACGCGCGATACACAGGCGCTGCTGCTGTCCGCCGGACAGTCCCGCTCCGGGGCGGTCCAGCCGGTCCTTGACCTCCTCCCAGAGGTTGGCTCCATGCAGGGAGCGCTCCACCAGCTCGTCGGCCACGGCCTTGGACATCCGCTGGTTGTTGAGCTTGGCTCCAGCGATCACGTTGTCGTAGATCGACATGGTGGGAAACGGGTTGGGCCGCTGGAACACCATTCCGATCTTCCGGCGTACCGCTACCGGGTCCACGTCGGGGCCGTAGATGTCCTCGTCATCCAGCAGAACCGTGCCGCTGACCCGCGCACCCGGAACGACCTCGTGCATCCGGTTGAGGGTGCGCAGGAACGTGGACTTGCCACACCCCGAGGAGCCGATGAAGGCCGTGACCGAACGCGGCTCGATGGTCATCGAGACGTTCTCCACAGCCAGGAAGTCTCCGTAGTAGACGTTCAGGCCGGATACGTCAATACGCTTCGCCACTGTGCGTCCCAACTGTCGTCGAAGTGGGCCAGGGAACGGGGCCGCTCATCGTGCCTGCTTCGGTGCGAAGAGTCGCCCGACGAGTCGGGCGGCCAAGAACAGCAGCATCACGACGAGAATCAGGGTCAGCGCCGCTGCCCACGCGCGTTCGTAGTTGATGGCGTCACCCATCCGAACCTGGGAGTAGATGAAGACGGGCAGGGTCATCATCTGGCCGTCGAAAAGGTTCCAGTTGATCCGCACAGCCGAGGATCCAGCGGTGAGGATCAGGGGCGCCGTCTCCCCGATCACGCGGGCCAGGGCCAGCATGATCCCGGTCGTGATTCCCGAGGCCGCGGTTGGCAGTACGACCTTGAGAATGGTCAGCCACTTGGGGACCCCCAGCGCGTAGGCGGCCTCCCGGAGCTCGTGCGGCACCAGCCGCAGCATCTCCTCGCAGGAACGCACCACCACGGGGATCATGAGGACGGACAGGGCCACCGCACCCGCAGCGCCGCTGCCCTGCCCGGGACCGAACAGGGTCATCCACAGTGCGACCACGAACAGCCCGGCCACGATCGAGGGAATGCCGGTCATGACGTCGACGAAGAACACGATGGCCTTCGCGAGCCGGCTGTTTCCTCCGTACTCGACCAGGTAGATCGCGGTCAGCAACCCGATCGGGACCGAGATCACCGCAGCCATTCCGGTGACCATCAGGGTGCCCACGATGGCGTGGTACACCCCACCGGCGTCCATCGTGGGGGTGACCCCGTTCATGGACACGGTCAGGAAGTCCAGACTCATCCGCTGCACACCGTTGGTGACCACGGTCCACAGCACCGACACCAGCGGCACCATCGCCAGGCCGAAGCAGGTGTAGACAACCGCGGTGACGAAGCGGTCCTTGGCTTTGCGGCCGCCCTCGACCCGCGCGCTGGCAACCGTGATCGTCGTCGTATAGACGAGCAGCACCGTCACCGCGAGCAGCGGCAGCGAGAAGCGCCCCAGGGCCAGCAACAGCGCACCGACCAGGACCACACTGCCCGCGAGTAGGACGGGAGCGATGTGCGGCGGCAGGGTTCCCTGGGCCAGCTCGGCCGGACGGGAGCGCGTTGCGGCCGGACCGGGGGTCGTGGTGGCGGACATCAGCGGAACTCCTTGCGGCGTGCGATGACCAGCCGGGCCACCACGTTGACGACCAGGGTGATGGCGAACAGCATCAGTCCCGCGGCGATCAACGCGGAAACCCCGTAGCCCGTGGCTTCCGGGTACTGGAGTGCGATGTGCGCGGCGATCGTCTGGTTGCCGCTCTGGAGGAGGAACCAGGAGATCACCAGCGAGGGCGAGAGGACCATTGCCACGGCCATCGTCTCGCCCAGGGCACGGCCGAGACCGAGCATCACCCCACCGATGATGCCGGGCCGGCCGTAGGGCAGAACCGCGATGCGGATCATCTCCCACCGGGTCGCCCCAAGGGCCAGGGCGGCCTCCCGGTGGTCGCGGGGAACCTGGTGCAGAACGTCCCGGGAAATCGCCGTGATGATCGGCAGGATCATCACGGCCAGGACGATTCCCACGCTGAGCATGGTGCGTCCCGTGGTGGACACCGGCCCCGCGAACAAGGGAATCCAGCCCAGCGCCCGCTCCATGGCGTCAAAGGGGCCGCGCAGCTGCACCACGAGCCAGCCGATGCCCCACAGTCCATAGACCACGCTCGGGATGGCCGCGAGTAGGTCGACCAGGTAGCCCAGCAGCGAGGCGAGTCGCCGCGGCGCGTAGTAGACGATGAACAGTGCGATTCCGATGGCCACCGGGGTGGCGATCACCAGGGCGATTCCCGCGGCGAGCACGGTACCGAAGGCGAGCGCGGCGATCCCGAACGCCGGCTCCTCACGGGTGTTGGCATCCCACTCGGAGGTGGTGAAGAAGTTCGCCACGTTCGCGCTGAGGGAGTCCGAGGACTGGATGATCAGGAACGCGGCGACCCCAGCCAGGATCGCGAGGATAAGAATCCCGGAACCGCGGGCGGTATTGGCGAAGACGACATCGCCGACCCGGCGCTTGCCCCGGGGAATCCGCCGGGGCGCGGCGGATGGGTCCGTAACGGTCATGCACGACTCCGGTCGAAGTGGTCAGCGATTGCCGTCCCGTGTCACATGCGAAGGTATGGACCACAGGTGACCAATTCCCCCGGATAAGATGAACGTGAAGTGAACGGGTGACGTGTGCTGCCTCACCACGTCCCCGTCAGCGCCGGTCAGCGCCGGTCAGCGCCGGTCAGCTCGCCGCGGGGGCCGGCTGGTACATGACGTCGGCGTCCCAGAGGGTGAACCCGAGCCCGCCATAGAGATCGACGGCCGGTCGGTTGTCCTCGTCCACGAACAGCAGGACCCAGGGCAGGCCCCGATCCCGCAGGTAACGCAGCCCGGTCACGGTGAGAACCCGCCCCAGGCCCGTGCCCTGCCAGGCCGGGTCCACTCCGACCACGTACACCTCACCCACGGGCTCGCCCGGGGTCAGCCCGGCCCCGTCGGCGTGGATCTTGGTCCAGTGGAAACCCGCGATGTCCCCGCTCACCCGATCCTCGGCGAGGAAGAAGCCGTTCGGGTCGAACCATTCCTCGGCTTCCCGCTGTCGCAGGTCAGACAGGTGCAAGCCACCCTGCTCCGGGTGGTCCGCGAAGGCCCGGCTGTTCGTCGCCAGCCAGGACTGCTCGTCGGCCCCGGGGACGAAGGTGCGGATGTGCAGCCGCTCGGCGAGTTCGGAGGAGAGCTTCACCTCCGGCAGCGGCAGTGGCTCCCCGTTGTGGAGCCGCATCCGCATCCGCAGCAGCCCGCGTACCCGCTCCAGCCCGAAGGCACGGGCGAGCGCCTGGGCCGCCGGAAGCTGCCCGTGCGCCCAGATCCGCGGCCGCGGGTGCCCGCTGCGCGTGGACTCCTCCAGGAGGGCGCGCACGAGCTGGCCGCCCCGGCCCGCACCGCGCAGCTCCGGATGGACCACCAGCTCTGCCGCCGCCTCCTGCGGGCCGGTGACCTCGAGGAAGGCAACACCGGCAAGGCCCGCGGCACCCTGGTCCGGCTCGTCGGCGCGCAACAGTAGGAAACGTGCTTCGGTGGGGGGCTCGGTGTCGGTGTCGCCGGTTTGCTCCGGGCGGGCGCGCAGCAAGGTCTGCTCGGAGAACGAGGCCACCCGGTCCTGACGCTCGGCCTCGTCAGCGAGAGTCCGGATAGCCGCAGCATCCTGGGCGGGCAGCTCGGCTGCCGCGTACGTTTCGATCATGCATCCCATGATGCCCGAGGCCGCGGGTCGCTGCGGGGCCCGTCGACCCGCGGTACCGGAGGTGAGCCTCAGGGGCGTCGGCGTTTGCCCCGGTAGGACTGTGCCACCCGTACCCGCCGCACGGGCGCCACCGGTGCGGCCAGGAGAAGCAGCAGCAGCAGGAACAGCAGCAGGATGCTGGGGGCGATGGCTCCAACGGCCCCCGGGTCGCTGGCGACGGGGCTGGCGGGATTCTCGTCGTCACCGTCGGCTGCCTCGTCCTCGCCGGGGCTCACGAAGGGCAGCTCGGCAAGGTCATCCCCGTTCTCCAGGCCCTCGAGCCCCTCCAGGTCATCGAGTCCACCCGGGGGTGGCGCGGTGTCCGGAAGGTCCGGAAGGTCCGGGGGGTCGGTGGGTAGTCCCTCCGGTGGCCCGGCTCCCCGGTCCGGGAGGGAGGTGTCTGGTGGCGCGCCGGGAAGTCCGTCCCGCGGTGCACCTCCAGAGCCGGGGCCGGCCTCGCCACCGGAGCCCGATCCCGCGGAGGCGCTATCCTCGTCGTCTTCGTCGCTTCGCGGTGGCCCCGACGGTGCACCGTCACTGCCGTCTCCCGAGTCCGGATCCGAGGTCACGCCACCCGAGGGTGGGTTCGGAGACTCCGGTGGGGCGGGCGTGGCCGTGACACTACCGGTCGGTTCGGGGGTGGGGTCGGGTGTCTCGGTGGGCGTGGGATCCGGAGTTTCCGTGGGCGTGGGGTCGGGTGTCTCGGTGGGCGTGGGATCCGGAGTTTCCGTGGGCGTGGGGTCGGGTGTCTCGGTGGGCGTGGGATCCGGAGTTTCCGTGGGCGTGGGGTCGGGTGTCTCCGTGGGTGTGGGATCCGGAGTTTCGGTAGGGGTCGGATCGGGTTCTGGCTCGACCGGGACCGTTACGGCGGCGCTGACCTCACCGTTGTCTGCCTCCGGCGGTTCCGCGTCGTCCTGGGTGGGGGCATCCTCGTCCACCCGGTAGGTGATCGTGACCAGGAGGTCCAGGTCGGTGGGCTCATCGGGGGCGGTGCCCCGTACGGTTCCCGAGGTCTGACTGCCGGCAGGAACTGCGGAGTCCTCTGTCGCCACGCGCCATGCGTCGGCACACTCGGGGGTGCAGTCGACCCTGTGGCCGGTCACCACCAGGTCCGGGCCGTCCTCCGGCGCATCCAGCTCCAGGTCCAGCTCGACATCAGCGCCGACCGTCACCGGATCCGGCGCAGTCAGCTCCAGGGTCGGCTTCGTTTCGTCCACGGGGTCGGCCCATGCGGGCACCGCCGGTGCCACCAGGGCCACTCCGGAGACCAGCACACCGGCACACAGGCCCACGGCAGGGCTCCCGCCCCGCCCACCGCGATCGCTCCTGGGGCTACGCATGAGTAGTTACTCCCTCAGTGGACAGCCTCCAGCATCGTAATCGGATCAGGCCGGACCTGACGACCCCCATCGGCCTTTTCTTGCCCCATGCACCGGAGGCCACCCCCAGACGCCGCAGCAGATCCACCGAGTCCGCCACATCCCGCGCCCCAGCCGAGAACACGTACTCGGTGCCTGCCACCGGCAAAGCCACATATCGATGCTCGTCATCCACCAATACCCAGGCCCGCCAGGCCAGTCCGTCCACCCCTGCACGCTCCGGACGCCACCTCGGCCAGCTCACCGTGCCTCGCAGCGAGTGGGCTGCCTTCCTGAACGCCGTGCGTACCCGGGAGCTCTAGCCGCACGCTGCCTGGCCCACCCGCGCCACACGGGCGCTGGCGCGTTCCAGGCCCCATGCCCCCGGCTGCCCACCCGGGGACAGTCAGAGCAGGCGGCTGTCGAATCCGGCGTCCACCAGGCGCCGATAGGCAGCCCAGACATCCTCGGGGACCTTCTGCGCGACCGCGAAGCCGAGCGCCGGATAACTCGACGACCCGCGGGAGGTCACAGCCGGCGAACCCGAGGCAGCCTGCGGTCACAGCCAACCCTTGGCACCGATCACCCGACCCGGCGAACCTTTCGGGGGCACAGCACTAGCGGACCGAGCCGGTGCCCAGGTCGAGACCGTAGTCAGCTGGGCCACGGCCCGTTCCGGCACCCGGACGGTCCGGACCGGTGTCCAGGTCGGCCTCGGCGTGGTCATCGAGTACGGCACCATCCCCGGACGCCGAGGCGTCGTTCTCGGAGCCGGTGCGGGGGCCGGGTTCGGGAACGAACCGGTAGCCCACATTGCGGACCGTGCCGATCAGCGCCTCGTACTCACTGCCGAGTTTGGCCCGGAGCCGCCGCACGTGCACATCGATGGTCCGGGTGCCACCGAAGTAGTCGTATCCCCAGACCTCCTGGAGCAGCTGGGCGCGGGTGAAGACCCGCCCCGGGTGTTGGGCGAGGAACTTCAGCAGCTCGAACTCCTTGAACGTCAGATCCAACACCCGACCGCGCATCCGGGCGGTGTAGGTGGCCTCGTCGATGGTGAGATCCCCCCGTCGGATCTCGTCCGGATCATCGGCCACCTCGGCCTGACCGACCGCAAGCCGCAGCCGGGCCTCGAGCTCGGCCGGCCCGCAGTCCCGCAGCAGGACATCGTCGACCGCCCATTCGGGGTTCACTGCCGCCAGTCCCCCCTCGGTGAGTACCGCCAGCAGTGGACAGTCCAGCCCGGTGTCGCGCAGGAGGCGGCACAGATCCCGCGCGGCCACCAGCTGGGAACGTGCGTCGACGAGGATCGCGTCGATCGGGCCGCCAGATCGGTCCGGGCCATAGGTGAGGAGGACACTTGGTTCCGCGGGCGCAACCCGGGTGCTGTGGGATAGCAGGCCCAGGGCCGGCAGAATCGTGTCCGATGGTTCAGTCGAGTTGGTCAGTAGCAACAGATGACTCATGCGTCACTTCCCGTCGTGCCGCGCGCCGCGGCCGGACACGAAGGCGCCGTTGCCCCCGGTGCGACAATTCCCGAAACCAGTAGTAGAACAAGAACCAGTGCCTCCGAGGACCCCAAGGATAGTCAATCGATGATTACGGTAACCATCCGGTACTGGGCGGCGGCGAAGGACGCGGCCGGTGTGGCCGAGGAGCAGTACCGCCTGGGGGAGCCCGACCTCGACGGGACCGACGCGTCCGGTCCGCATCGCCCCGTCGAGGTCACGCTTGCGGATCTCCTCACCGGGGTTCGGGCGCGGCACGCCGGCCAGGAACAGTTCCTGCGGGTCCTGGAGCGCTCCTCGCTGCTGGTGGAGGAACGTGCCGCCGGGAACCGGCCACCCTCCGAGGTGCCCCTGACCGAGGGGACTGTGGTGGAGGTACTCCCGCCCTTCGCCGGAGGCTGTGCATGAGAATCCCCGAGTTCGTCGAACGTGACCAAGAACACAGAATCATCCTGGTGGGTAAGGCCGACTGTCACCTCTGCGCCGAGGCGCGAGATGTGGTGACCCGCGTCGCCACGCAGCTCAACCTTGCCTGGACCGAACGTGATCTTGCCGACTGTAGCCAGGAGGAGCGCGACGAGTACTGGGACAAGATTCCGGTGACCTTTGTCGACGGCGCGGTACACGACTTCTGGCGCGTGGACGAGCGGCGTCTCCGGGCCGCGCTCGGTGTCGATACGACATAATCTGGGTCACAGCCCGCTCTCGACGCGCCGGCCCGCGGGTGGTGTCGACGGGAGCGTACGCCGCCAACCGCGGACCAGGAGCTCGCTCTGTGACCAGCTCGACCCCACCCCCGAAGGACCGCGGGATACCGGAGGCCACCGTCGCCCGCCTCCCGGTGTATCTCCGCGCCCTCCAGTCCCTGACCGAGCGGGGCATCCCCACGATCTCCTCGGAGGATTTGGCTGCCACGACCGGGGTCAACTCGGCGAAGCTTCGCAAGGACCTCTCACACCTGGGGTCCTACGGAACGCGCGGTGTGGGCTACGACGTCGAGTACCTCGTCTACCAGGTCTCACGTGAACTTGGTCTCACTCAGGACTGGTGTGTGGCGATCATCGGGGCCGGAAACCTGGGCCGCGCCCTCGCCAACTACGGGGGTTTCGGGAGTCGCGGGTTCCGCATCGCCGCGCTGCTCGACGCCGACCCGGATGTGGTTGGCTTGGGGGTGGCAGGTCTGACCGTTCGCCACACTGACATCCTGGAGGATGTGGTCGTCGACGAGGGCGTATCCATCGGTGTGATCGCCACTCCTGCGGCGGCGGCACAGGGCGTGTGTGACCGTTTCGTTCGGGCGGGGGTCACCAGTGTGCTGAACTTCGCCCCGGTGGTGCTGAATGTGCCCCCGACCGTTGATGTGCGTAAGGTCGACCTGTCCATCGAACTACAGATCCTGGCGTTCCACGCGCAGCGTAAGGCGGACGGGAACCGGCTGGGCCTGCTCGACGGCTGAGCCGATCGGGCGTGTCGCTGGTGGGTACCCCCGGCCCGGCTCGTTGCGGTTACGTTGGGTGCGCGAGAACCTGTTCCCAGGGCGGTGTTGGGGGGAGTAGATGAGTGTCCTCGTCGTCGGGCTGAGTCACCGGAGTTCGCCGGTGGCTCTCTTGGAGCGTGCCGCGCTGGAAGACGAGTCCCGTCGTACCTTGCTGGCGGAGCTCGTCGCCGCGGACTCCATCGACGAGGCCATCGTCGTGGCCACCTGTAACCGGCTGGAGGTGTACGCGGCGACCGGACTCGGGATCGACAGTGCCGATGGTGTCAACGGCGCTGGTGACAGTGCCGGTGCCGGTGTTGGTGTCGGTAGCGGTAGCGAGAGTGCCGTGTCCGCGATCACCGAGCTACTGGCGTGGCGTACCGGCGTCGGACTGGCCGAACTGTCCGAGCACCTCTACGTACGGCAGGGCGACCTCGCCGTGCAGCACCTCTTCTCCGTGGCCTGCGGCCTGGACTCGATGGTGGTCGGGGAAGGTCAGATCCTCGGGCAGGTCCGGGACGCGGTGAAGGAGGGACGCAGCGTCGGCACCGTGGGACGTGTCCTCGGGGACGTCGGCGAACGGGCACTCCGTGTGGGCAAGCGCGCCCACACGGAGACACACCTCGACCGCGCCGGGGCGGACATGGTCAGCACCGGCCTGCGGTTGGCCACCGCCAGCCTGGAATCCTCCGCCGCGTCGGCCGGGGCGGTGTCCGGGTCCGGCTGCCCCGCACCACCCCACGTGCGCGGCGACACCGCACCGGAATCCACGAGTATGGCCGATATGGCAGACACGGCGCAGCTGGCCGGTTGGCGAGTCCTCGTGCTCGGGGCCGGATCGATGAGTGCCCTGGCCGCGAACACCGCGGCGCGGGAGGGTGCCAGCACGCTCATCATCGCCAACCGAACCTTCGGCCGGGCCGATCGCGTGGCGGAGTGCCTCACCGAGGCCTACGCCCATATCGAGAGTCGTGCCGTCCCGCTGGAGCGGGTCGCGGCCGAACTTTCCGAGGTCGACCTGGTGATCTCCTGCACCGGAGCCCAGGAGGTGGTGCTGGGGTATCCGGAGGTGGCCGCGGCGGCCGGGGGACGGACGGGCCGCCCCCTCGTCCTGCTGGATCTGGCGCTTCCCCATGACGTGGATGCCCGCGTGCGCCAGCTACCCGGCGTACACCTCGTCAACCTCGAAGACCTGCAACGCGCCAGCCAGGAGCGCCGCGGTACGGAGCAGCGAGGCGACTCCGAGGCAGGGTCGGTTCCGGACCCCGATTCCGGAGGGGCCGCAGCGGCCACGAACCCGTTGACCGGGCTCGAGGTAGATCCCGTCGTTCCCGGCGTGCAGGCGATCGTCGCTGAAGAGGTCGCCGAGTACCGTTCGGTGCGGCGCGCCGAGCTGGTCACCCCCACCGTGGTGGCGCTGCGGGAACGCGCCGCTGACGTGGTCCAAGCCGAGGTGGAACGCCTACGCGGCCGGCTTCCCGAACTCGACGACGACGCCCGCTCCGAGGTTGCCTACGCCCTGCGCAGGGTCGCGGACAAACTGCTGCACCAGCCCACGGTCCGCGTCAAGCAGTTGGCCAGCGCCCCGGACGGGGACAGCTACGAGTTCGCGCTGCGTGAGCTGTTCGACCTGCCCGCCGGCGGACAGGGACAGGGGTAGCTCGTGGCTGATACTTCCGAGAGCGCCCCGTCAACGATTCGGCTCGGTACGCGGCGCAGCACCATGGCCACCACACAGTCGGGAGAACTGGCCGAGGTATTGCGAGCCCGCACGGGCGTAGCCGTGGAGCTGGTGCCCATCACCAGCTACGGGGACGTCACCCAGGCCCAGCTCACCCAGCTGGGCGGAACCGGTGTCTTCGTCAGTGCACTCCGTAACGAACTCCTGGCGGGCACCGTCGACATCGCAGTGCATTCGCTCAAGGATTTGCCGACCGCCGCTCCCGCGGACATTGAACTTGCCGCCGTGTCGCAGCGCGACGACCATCGGGACGCGCTGTGTGCCCGCGACGGCCTACGCCTGGCGCAGCTTCCCGCGGGCGCGCGGGTCGGCACCGGCTCGCCACGTCGGGTGGCCCAGCTGGCGGCCCTGCGGCCGGACCTGGAGTATGTCCCGATTCGGGGCAATGCCGAGACCCGGTTGGGCAAGGTGGCCTCTGGCGAGGTCGACGCTGTGGTGCTCGCCCACGCCGGTCTGCGTCGGGTCGGGCGTCTCGGTGACGTCACCGAGGTTCTGGAGGCCGAGGCCATGCTTCCCGCACCGGGGCAGGGTGCCCTCGCGGTCGAATGCCGCGCGGCGGATGCGGCCCCCGGAGGGCGTCTGGCCTTCCTCGCCGCGATCGACGACCCCGTGACCCGTGCCGAGGTCACGGCCGAACGAAGCGTGCTGGCGGAGTTGGAGGCCGGCTGTGCCGCCCCGGTCGGAGCTTTGGCCCGCACCCGGGACGGCCAGGTGTGGCTGCGTGCGGTGGCAGCCGCCACCGACGGCAGTGCCGCGGTGCGGGGCGAGTCCGTCCTGGAGGTCGAGAACGCCGCGAACGGTGGACGCGAACTGGCCCGCACCCTGATCACGAAGGGCGCGGACCGGCTCGTGGCAAACGCCCGGGACCTAGGCACGGTAAGCGAACGATGAGGCAGGGGAGCATCAGGTGAGCCGGCAGACTGACAACGACGCGCCGCGCACCGGCACCCAGGACGGGTCCGGACACGTGGCCCTGGTCGGGGCCGGGCCCGGGGATCCGGAGCTGCTGACGCTACGGGCCGTGGCCCTGTTGCAGCGAGCCGACGTGGTCGTCACTGTGCGCGAACCCGGCCCGGAACTCGCCCCGTACCGGCAACAGCTCCTGCGGCACTGCCCGGAGGACGTGGAGGTCGTGGATCCCGAGGAGTGCTCCGGTGACGGGGACGAGGTCGTGCTCGGCCACGCGCGGGAGGGACGCCGGGTGGTCCGGCTCTACAGTGGCGACCCACTTCTGGGCTGCCACGGGGAACGCCTCGCTGCTGCCTGTCATGACGCCGGCATCGAGTTCGACATCGCCCCCGGCCTGTCGTCCGTATCCGCCGTTCCCACCTATGCGGGCATCCCCCTCACCCCGGAGGGGACACCCGGGGTGCGTGTGCTGGACGCGAAACGCGGCGAGCTTTCCGTGGACGCGCTGGGACCGGCCGGAGACCCGAACGCGGAGACTCTGGTCGTCCTGTTCCCGGACTCCGGCCTGGAGTATCTCATCTCCACACTCCAGTCCTCGGGCCGGCCCGCCGACACCCCCGTGGCCCTGGTGCGCATGGGCACCACCACCGAACAGACCACGGTCAGCTCCACGTTGAACCGGCTCACCGCCGACCTCAAGTCCGCCGACGCCAAGGGAACCGCGGTACAGACCCCCGCGCTGCTCGTGGTGGGGGAGGCGGCCCGATGGCACGAGCGGATGTCCTGGTTCGAAACACGGCCGCTGTTCGGGTGGCGGATACTCGTTCCCCGAACCAAGGAGCAGGCCGCGGCCTTCTCCGAGCAGCTGCGTGGCTACGGGGCGGTACCCGAAGAGGTGCCCACCATCTCGGTGGAGCCCCCACGCACCCCCCAGCAGATCGAACGCGCCGTCCGCGGACTGGTGAACGGCCGCTTCCAGTGGGTGGCGTTCACCTCCACCAACGCGGTACGCGCCATTCGGGAACGCTTGGAGGACTACGAGCTGGACGCCCGCGCCTTCGCGGGGGTCAAGGTCGCCGCCGTCGGGGAACAGACCGCGGCGGCCCTGCGCGCGTTCGGTATTCAGCCAGACCTGTTGGCCCCACCGGAGGCCCAGTCCACCACCGGGCTCCTTCAGGTGTGGCCGCCCTATGACGCGGAGCTCGACCCCATCGAGCGGGTGCTGCTGCCCCGCGCCGACATCGCGACCGAGGCCCTGGCCGCCGGACTCGGCGAACTGGGCTGGGAGGTCGACGACGTCACCGCCTATCGGACCGTCCGTGCGGCCCCGCCGCCCGCACCCACGCGGGAGGCCATCAAGGGAGGCGGTTTCGACGCGGTACTGTTCACCTCCTCATCTACGGTGCGCAACCTTGTGGGGATCGCGGGCAAGCCCCACGCCACCACGGTGATCGGCGCGATCGGCCCGGAAACCGCGAAGACCGCCGCCGAGTACGGGCTTCGGGTGGACGTGGTCCCGGAGAAAGCGTCGGTTTCCGCCCTGGCGGAGGCGGTTGCGCAGTACGGTGTCCAACTGAGGGCGGAAGCGATCGCAGCCCGGAAACCCGTGCTGCGTCCCAGCCAGAAGCGGCGCGCCCGTCGGCGGAAGACCACCTGAGATCGCGGAGAGGAGGGGCGCATTGAGCGCGGGATTCCCAGTTGCGAGATCGCGCCGGCTGCGCGAGACCCCGGCCATGCGGGACTTGGTGGCCGAGACAAGCGTGCGCCCGGCTGAGCTGATCCTGCCGCTGTTCGTCAAGGAGGGGGCGGCGGAACCCCAGCCGGTCCCCTCCATGCCCGGGGTGGTGCAGCACACCCGGGACAGTGTGCGCAAAGCAGCTGAAGAGGCCGTCGACGCTGGTGTCGGCGGCCTCATGGTATTCGGGGTGCCCCAGCACAAGGATGAGCGTGGCTCGGGTGCCGACGACCCGGAGGGCATTGTGCAGCGGGTGCTGCGCGATCTCGCTACGGATCTCGGACCCAGTGGCGTCCGCCCCACGGTGTTGATGGCCGATCTGTGCCTGGACGAGTACACCTCTCACGGGCACTGTGGTCTGCTGACGGACACGGGGGCGGTGGACAACGACGCGACGCTGGAGCGCTACCGGTCCATCGCCGTGGCCCAGGCGCGTGCGGGCGTCGACGTGGTCGCCCCCAGCGGCATGATGGACGGTCAGGTCGCCGCGATTCGCGCGGCACTGGACGAGGTCGGGCGCCAGGACGTCGCGATTCTGTCCTACGCGGTGAAATACGCCTCGGCCTTCTACGGACCCTTCCGGGACGCGGCCGAGGCCGAACCGAGCTTCGGGGACCGGGCCAGCCACCAGATGGATCCCCGCAACACCGTTGAGGCTGTGCGGGAGGTCCGCCAGGACCTCGCCGAAGGCGCGGACATGGTCATGGTCAAACCAGGGCTGGCCTACCTCGACGTGGTGGCACGTGTCGCCGACACGGTGGATGTTCCCGTGTCGGCGTACCAGGTCAGTGGCGAGTACGCGATGGTGGAGGCAGCAGCCGCGAACGGCTGGCTGGACCGGGATCGGGTCATCCTCGAAACCCTCACCGCCTACCGACGGGCCGGGGCACGCCAGATTCTGACGTACTGGGCCGTGGACGGAGCTCGGCTCGTGCGCTGAGGCAGGACGACCAACACCGATACAGCGGCGAAGGGGCAGCGATATGGCCGACGTGTTGAGTAGGCGCAGACGGCGATGGCAGCCCGCACGCAGCATGCTCGCATCCGCCCTCGACTACGCGGCTCGTGGATGGCCGGTCTGTCGCGGGGCCGCGACCGCCGCTGAGGGTGCCCGCGCGTGCAGCTGTGACCGGCTGGGTTGTCCCGCCCCCGGGGCCCACCCCGTCTCCGCCGCGTGGGGGCTGGAGGCCAGCGTCGATCCGGAGGTCGTGAACCGGTGGTGGCGGGCGAATCCGAACGCGAACATCATTCTGCCCACCGGCCGGGTTTTCGACGTGTTTGACGTTCCGTCCACCGCCGGTGCCTCCGCCCTGGCCACCATGCGGCGTAACCGCACCCCGGTGGGCCCGGTGGCCGCGTTGGGGGAGAGCCGCTACCTCTTCTTCGTCGCGACGCGTGGAGCCCCCGAGGACGAGTCCGAATGGTGGCAGTGTCGCCTGGACTGTGTCCCGGAGACCCGGAACGACACCCCCGGGCTGCGGTGGCACTGTCGCGGCAGTTACGTGCCCGCCCCGCCCTCCCAACTGCCGGGAGGTGGCCGGGTGTCCTGGATCCAGGGGTATCGCTCCGGGACCCCCAGCGTCCTGCCCGATCCCATCGTCGTGCTGGATGTGCTCGCCGACACCTGTGGCTGAGCCTGACCGTGCCCGGTCCGGATGGCGTGTCGGGTCGTGCCGGCGCCCCAATCCGGGTCTTCGCTGTCGCAGGGCACCGTCCCGCATTCCGGAACGTCGCTGCCCTCGGGTGGCTGGCACACTGGATTCCGTGGATACACCAGCGACTTCGACGGAACTTTTTCGGCGGGCCAGTGCGGTCATTCCCGGCGGGGTGAACTCGCCTCCACGCGCCTTCGGCGCCGTCGGCGGAACACCGCCGTTCATGGCCTCGGGGGAGGGGCCGTACCTCACCGACGTGGACGGCCGTACCTACGTGGACCTCGTCTGCTCCTGGGGGCCCCTGATTCTGGGGCACGCGCATCCGGAGGTGGTGGCGGCCCTACACACCGCAACCAGCCAGGGAACCTCCTACGGCGCCCCGACGGTCGGCGAGGTGGAGCTCGCGGAAGAGATCGTCGCGCGTACCCCGGCGGAGCGGGTTCGCCTCGTCAACTCGGGAACCGAGGCCACCATGTCGGCGCTGCGACTGGCGCGTGGCGTGACCGGACGCCGAACGGTGGTGAAGTTCGCGGGTAACTACCACGGGCACGTTGATGCCCTGCTGGCCGCGGCCGGATCCGGGGTGGCGACACACGCCCTGCCCGACACGCCGGGTGTCACGGGGGCGAGCGCGGCGGACACGATCGTGGTCCCCTATAACGATCCCGCTGCCGTGGAGCAGGTCTTCGCCGAGCACGGACCGGAGATCGCGGCCGTGATCGCCGAGGCGTGCCCCGCCAACATGGGGGTGGTGCCGCCGACGGACGGCTTCAACGCCCGGCTGCGCGAACTCGCCACCCAACACGGTGCACTGCTCATCCTGGACGAGGTCCTGACTGGATTCCGGGTCGGCCCCGCGGGCTGGTACGGACTGGAGGGCGTCACCCCGGACCTGGTGACCTTCGGCAAGGTGATGGGTGGGGGGCTGCCCGCGGCCGCGTTCGGGGGACGCGCCGAGGTCATGAACCAGCTGGCACCCAGCGGCCCCGTGTACCAGGCCGGAACCCTGTCCGGGAACCCGCTGGCGACCGCGGCGGGACTCGCGACCCTGCGCAACGCCACTGCCGAGGTCTACGCCCACATCGATCAGGCGGCCCGCAAACTGTCCGAGGC
Organism: Lipingzhangella rawalii; assembly: GCF_031628175.1. NCBI lineage: Bacteria > Bacillati > Actinomycetota > Actinomycetes > Streptosporangiales > Nocardiopsidaceae > Lipingzhangella > Lipingzhangella rawalii. The sequence goes on from NZ_JAVLVT010000008.1 coordinate 194,569, forward strand.
GGTGGGAGCCGAGCTGTCGGCAGCCGGGGTCCCGCACCGGATCCAGCATGGCGGCAGCCTGTTCACCGTGTTCTTCACCGAGGAGAACGACACGCCGGTTCGGGACTTCGACGATGCTCGGGCCCAGCGCACCGACCGGTTCGCGGCCTTCTTCCACTCCATGCTGGAGCAGGGGGTTTACCTGCCGCCCGCCGCCTTCGAGTCCTGGTTCCTGTCCGCGGCTCACGACGACACCGCACTGGACCGTGTCGTCAGTGCGCTGCCCGCTGCCGCCCGCGCTGCCGGTCGCGTGTAGTCCCCGGGGCGGCGCGGGGCGGGTGGTGGTTACCCGCGCTGCCCGGAGCCACATAGGCTGGAGTGTGTCCGGGAGTTCGGGGAGATGCGTCCCGGCCCACCCGACCCAGCATGGACGGGTGGGGCTCTGGGGCGCTCGCCGGGGCCGCGCGGTGCCGTGGGTGGGGAGGGTCTCTCCGGCCGGGTAATGCGTGTGCCCGTACCGTGCGTTCGTTCGACGTCTGGAGAGGACCGGTTCGCAACGATGTCGACCACGACCGTTGTCCACCTGCTGCGGCACGGTGAGGTGTACAACCCCCAGCAGGTGCTGTACGGGAGACTGCCCGGTTACCACCTTAGCGACCGTGGACGGGCCATGGCCGAACTTGCCGCGAAGTGGCTCGCCGACCGGGATACCGTGACGGCCGTGTACTCCTCGCCGCTGGAACGGGCACAGGAGACGGCACAACCCGTGGCCGATGCCGCTGGGGTCACGCCCAGGCTCGACGAGCGTCTGATCGAAGCGGAGAACAGCTTCGAAGGTGAGTCCGTCACCGTGGCCGAGATGCTGGTCAACCCCCGAATGTGGGGGCGTGTCTACAATCCCCTGCGTCCGTCGTGGGGGGAGCCCTATGTGCACATCCGCGACCGGATGGTGGACATGATCAAGGCGGTCCGCCGGGAGACCTGGGGCGGAGTGGCCGTCTGCGTCAGCCACCAGCTGCCGATCTGGACGGTGCGTCGCGCCGCCGAGGGCCGCCCGCTGTGGCACCGCCCCGACCGTCGGCAGTGTTCCCTGGCCAGTGTCACCACGCTGACCTTCGAGGACCAGCGACTGTTGAGTGTGGGCTACAGTGAGCCGGCAGCGCAGCTGTACACGTAGGGTAGGCTGACTGTTCAGGGCGCCACGCCGCCGCTCAACGTCGGGAGGGCCCGCTGCGTGGCCGCGCCCAACCTTCCCGGGCAACCGCGTGCAGCGGACCGCCGTGCCTTTCCAGACAGCACTCGAGGAGTGATCCTGTGGGGTCGATCGTCAAGAAGCGCCGCAAGCGGATGGCCAAGAAGAAGCACCGCAAGATGCTGAAGCGGACCCGAGTTCAGCGTCGGAACAAGAAGTAGCGCCTCCCGGTTCGATCTCTCTCGTCAAGGGCACGGATATGTCCCGAGTCGTTCTCGTAACCGGCGTTTCACGCCACCTGGGTGCCCGGATCGCGAATGCTCTCCAGGCGGACCGGCGCGTGCGTCGGGTCATCGGTGTGGACGTGAACGGGGAACCGGACGCCCCCGGCACGCCGCAGGTGTCCGGGGCCGCCCCTCGTCAGCCGCTCGACGTGGATTCCGTGGAGTACGTGGATCTGCACGACGGCACGATCAGTTCCGTGGTTCGGGATATCGAACCGGACACGGTACTGGACCTGGGGCTGACGGTTCCCGCCACCCCGGCCGGGCGGAGTCGCGGTGCCGGCCCCGCGCGGCTCGGCACCATGCAGTTGCTGGCGGCCTGTCAGCAGGCCCCCTCCGTGCACAGACTCGTGGTGGGGACGGCCAGCGCCGCCGGCGTGCTCGCGGTCGCGGCCCCGCACGGGTCACGGACCAGGGGCCCTGATCGGCCCGGGGGCGACATGGTCGAGGATCCCGGTGACGAGCGGGGCGGCGTGGCCGGACACGTCGCGGGCCTGGTTCGGCGTCGTCCCGATATCGACGTGGCTACGGTCCGCCTGGCCAACGTCATCGGGCCGTCCACAGAGTCCCCGTTGACGCGCTATCTGGGGATGCCGGTCGTTCCGACCGTGCGGGGTTATGACCCTCGGATGCAGTTTCTCCACGAGGACGACATGGTCGAGGCGATGTGTCGCATGACCCTGTCGAGCTGCACGGGGTGTTTCGACGCGGCCGCACCGGGAACGGTTCCGCTGTCGTTGTGCCTGCGGTGGGCGGGACGGTCCCAGCGCCCGTTGCGGGAGCGTCGACTGCGCCTGCCAACTCCGTTGCGTCGGCTTGGTGGGAGGCGTGGCAGCCACAGCTACTCCCCGGAACAGGTGCGGCGGTTGTGTCCCGGGGGTGTGTTGAACGAGAGCGACCTGGAGCGCGCCCTGGGCTGGCGTCCCCGCTACACCTCGGTTGAGGCCTTCGCGTCCTTCGTGTCCACGCAGGCCGAGCAGCGTCCCGAGCCACGCTCCACACACTGAACGGTCCGCGTCCCGCCGGCCTGGCCCGCTCGGTGGGGATCGGCCGTGCCTGGCCTTCCGGTCGATGTCTCCGGGGTCAATTCCCGGGCCGGCGCCGCCACCGGCGGACCAGGCCCACGGTCAGCCCCCCGGCCACGGCTCCGGCCGCGGCCGCCGGAAGCCCGACACGCAGGGTTGCCCGGTGTCGCCGGAACTCGTGCACGGGCCAGCCCATCATCCGGGCGTGGCGGTACAGCTCCGGGTCCGGGTTGACCGCGTTGGGGTGGCCCACCATCGACAGCAGCGGCAGGTCGTTGTAGGAGTCGCTGTAGGCCGCGCATGTGGACAGGTCCAGCCGGGTGCGCGCCGACAGTGCCGCCACGGCCTCAGCCTTGGCAGGTCCGTGTAGCAGGTCACCGATGAGGCGGCCCGTGTAGACACCGTCAACGGACTCCGCGACGGTCCCGAGCGCTCCGGTTAAGCCCAGGCGGCGGGCCAGGATGTCGGCGAGTTCCACCGGGGTGGCTGTGACGAGCCACACGTTGTGCCCGGCGGCCCGGTGACGCTCCACGAGGGTGCGAGCCCCGCTCCAGATCCGGTCGGACATCGAGTCCTCGTAGATGTCCTCGCACAGCTCCACCAGTTCCGAGACCCGATGTCCGGCGACGAACGCGAGCGCGGCCTCGCGGGCAGCGTTGATGTGTGCACGCTGCTCCGTGCCGGTGAGCCGGAACACCAGCTGTCCCCACGCGAACCGGGTCAGGTCCCGGGTGGTGAACAGGTCGCGCGCGGCCAGGCCACGTGCGAAGTGGTAGATCGACGCTCCACGGAGCAGGGTGTTGTCGACATCGAAGAAGGCTGTGGGCGCGGCCGGCTGTGGCGAGGCGTCGGCTCCGGTCCGCAATGCCGCCTCGGCGGCGGTTCGTGCCTCGGTTCCGGCGGTCTGGGGTCCTGATGGCCTCCGCATGCCCCCGAGCCTACGAGGTTGCCGAAGATCCACTCGAGGGACACCCCCAGGCGTCGCCCTGAAGTAGGGTTACGGTCGTTGGAGCAGTACGTTCGCGCCGTTTTGGTGGAGAGTGCAGCGGTATCAGCTCGATGTTCCAGATAGGTCTGTCTGTCCTTGTCGCCCTGGGGGCGTGGAGTGTCACCGCTGCCCTCGGACTGATGGCGCTGCGCCGGCAGCGCCTGTTCGCGTGGATCGTTGTCGGGGCCGGTGCGGTGGTGGCGTCGTCGTTGACCGCGGCCGTGCTGGGCGCGATTCTCGGTTTCTCCCCGGCCCTGTTCCGTCTCTTGCACCTGGGGATGAGTCTGGTCGGTCCGCTGGGGCTGGCGTGGGCCGCGGTCGAATTGGTGACGAGGTCACCTCGGCGGCGCTTCGCTTTCCGCAACCTGCTGGCGATCCTGTTCGTGCTTCCCGTGGTCGTCCTGATGCTGGAGCCGGTGACCGGCGACCTGGCGGCACCCTATCCGCCGGTGGGCGACCATTACGGCATTGTGGCCCGGTTCGCCTTGACCGTGGTACACGCGGTGGTTCTGATCACCCTGCTGGCATTGGTGGTGTCCCTGGCCCGGCGGAGTTCGCTGCGGCTGGACCGCCTCGGGGGTGAACCGCTGGCCGTGGTGTTGTTCGCGCTTGCCGCGCTCGCGATGGTCTTGGTGGGGCACTATGGACTCGGTGTGTTCGGTCAGCTGCTGGCGGGCCTGGCCGTGGGGTGTGTGGTCGCTGGAATGTCCGTGTCTCCGGACGACGATCACGACCTCGAGGACGAGGAATTCCTGGGCGACGACTTCTTCGACGAGGACGAGGATGAGGACAGCCGTACCGGACGTACGGACCACACTTCCGGTGCGCAGTCCGCGGACGATCCCGTCGCCCCGCAGCGGCGAGGAGACCGGCGCGGCCGGGGAGCGGGGCGAGGAGGGGACCAGGGCATGGCGGCGGCCACGACCGGGGGAGTGGGGGCGCGTAACTCGCGGGTTCGGGGTGTCATCACGATCTACACCCTCAACGAGGGGCATGAGGCCGCGTTCGACCGGCTGGCCGGGGAGGTGGTCGAGCAGGTGCGCAGCCAGGAGCCGGACACCCTGCTCTACACCTGCCATACCGTGCCCAGTGCGGCCCACCAGCGGATCATGTACGCGATCTACCGGGATGACCTGGCCTACGAAGAGCACCAGCAGCAGGCCCACAACCTGGAGTTCGGTCAGCTCGCCGCGCAGCACATCGTGGCCACCAACGTCATCGAGCTGGGCCTACTCAGTGGCAAGGCCGAAGAGACCCTGAACGCCATGCTGGCCACGGGGCGATAGCGTCCCCATTGGAGTTCGCTGACAGTTTCCTGAGAAAACCGCCCGATCGTCGGGAAAAGCGGACGGGTCAAGTACGCTTCGGTGATGTCCGACCGGCAATCCGGACCGCCACTGCTGGGAGTGTGCTGAAGCTCGATGCGCAAGGTACTTGTCGTAGGTGTTCTTGTCCTGCTCGCCCTCGTGGTGGCTGCCGACCGTGGCCTGCACTACGCGACCGAGAACGAGGTCGGCAACCAGGTGGCACGCCAGTACCCCATGACCGCCGAGCCGGACGTCACGATCGGTGGGTTCCCCTTCCTGACCCAGGTCATCGCTGGCACCTACTCGGAGGTCAACGTGGTCACGGGTGCCTTCACGTACAACGAGGTGCAACTGGAGCGGGTGGACGTCACCCTCACCGATGTCGAGGCTCCGCTGTCCGACCTCCTGTCCGGAGAGCCGGACATCGTGGCGGAGGAAGCCGAGGGAACGATTCTCGTGCCCTACAGTGAGCTCCAGCAGCGGATCCAGCGCGAGGGCATGACCATCGAGCAGGAAGGTGGCACTCCGCGGATCACCGGAGACTTTGCGCACGGCGGGATCAGCGTCTCCGTGCAGAGTGACCTCGAACTGGCCGTGGAGGAGTCCACCATCTCGGTGTCGCCCCGCAATATCGAGGTCAGCGGGGACGTGCCGATCGATGTGGATCTGGTCGAGGACTCACTGGCCTTCGAGCTGCCCCTGGGCGAACTCCCGTTCGGGCTTCGCGTCACCGACATCCAGACCGAGCCGAACGGGCTGGAGGTCACGGCCGAGGGTGAGGATGTGCCGGTCGCAGGGGTCCCCACGGGCCGGTGACGGCTATGGGGGCGCGGTCGCCCCGGTGGTGTGAGCTGGCCCACGGATGACAGGGAGTCCGCAAGGTCGTAACATCGAAGACGTGAGTTCGGATGCCCTGCTAACGAGACGACGCGCAGTCGACTACTGCCGCGTCGCCACAGCGCTCTGTCCGGCGTCCCACTAGAGCGGACCGAACTGGCCCTCGTGGGTGAACGCCAGCGCTGTCGCGGCAGGTTGACCCTCCTCATTCGTCGACGGTGTTCATTCGGAGTCCCGTCCGGTTGCGTGCCAACCCTGCACCGTGTGGACCCGGTCCAGCCGTGGGAACGGCGTTTTGGATCCGGCAACCGGCGGTGACGGCCACGGGGGCGGTCCGCCCGAGGTGCCAGCCCGATCACCCCAACCACTGCGCAGGTACACAACTCAAGGAGGATTCCCATGAGCCGCTCCGACGTCCTGGTGGACGCCGACTGGGTGGAGGCTCACCTGGACGACCCACAGGTGATCCTCGTCGAGGTTGACGAGGACACGACCGCCTACGACAAGGGCCACATCCGTGGTGCCGTGAAGATCGACTGGAAGCAGGACCTGCAAGACCCCGTACGCCGGGACTTCATCGACAAGACCGGCTTCGAACGGCTGCTGTCGGCGCGGGGGATCGCCAACGACCACACCGTGGTGCTGTACGGCGGCAACAACAACTGGTTCGCGGCCTACGCCTACTGGTACTTCAAGCTGTACGGGCACCAGGACGTGCGCCTGCTGGACGGCGGGCGCAAGAAGTGGGAGCTGGACTCCCGCGAGCTGGTGACCGACGTACCCGAGCGTGCCGCAACCAGCTACACCGCCAGCGAGCAGGATTCCAGCATCCGGGCGCTCCGCGACGAGGTGGTCGACGCCATCGGCACCAAGGATCTCGTTGATGTCCGTTCGCCCGACGAGTTCGTTGGAAAGCTGCTGGCCCCGGCCCACCTGCCGCAGGAGTCGGCGCAGCGTGCGGGCCACATTCCGACCGCGCGCAACATCCCCTGGTCCCAGGCGGCGAACGAGGACGGCACCTTCAAGTCCAACGAGGAGCTGCGTGAGCTCTACGAGGAGGCCGGTGTCGACCTCAACAAGGACATCATCGCCTACTGCCGCATCGGCGAGCGCTCCTCGCACACGTGGTTCGCGCTGCACGAGCTGCTGGGACTGGACAACGTCAAGAACTACGACGGCTCGTGGACCGAGTACGGCTCCCTCGTCGGCGTCCCGGTCGAGCTCGGGGAGGCCAAGTGAGCGCGGGTAACGGGTGCGGAGCCCCGGAGGGTGGAGTCACTCTCACCGACGGCCAGGCCGAAGACCAGGCGGTCATCCAGGGCACGGTGACCCGGGACGCCCAGCCCCTGCGCGGCGCCTATGCCCGGCTACTCAACACGGACGGCGAGTTTGCCGGTGAGGTTGCCACCGGCGATGAGGGAACGTTCCGGTTCTTCGCCGCCGACGGGGACTGGCGGATTCGGGTCCTGGCCTCCCAGGGGTTCAGTGCCGAGTACGAGGTCACGGCGCAGACCGGCAAGGTGGTGGACCTCCAAGTTCACGCCTGAGGACTCCACCGGCCCCACTCGCGACATTAACCAAGGCCGCCGCGGGATTTCGATTCCGCGGCGGCCTTGTGTGGTTTCGGGATGTCGAATCTCGCCACGTTCATGACAAGCCCGACGATTCCTGCCACTATGCGGGCGTAGGGGAATCAGCGAGGCGGTGACGAAGCGTGAGTTCCCAGGAGCGAGGCGAGTCCGTGGCACTCGGCTGGCAGTACGCCCAGCTGGTCCCCGACCCCGGCCCGCCACCACAGCGCCCCAGCCCCGAGGAGTACGAGCGGCTCAGCGAGGACTGGCTCGCCGAGCAGCGATGCAGTGAAACCGAAGTCAACCGTCCGCTATGGATCGTCCTCACGATGCTGGCCCTGGCCGTGGGTGCACTCGTGCTCCTCACCGTCACACGACTGCTTCCGGCCCTGTTCGCCGTGGCGGGCGCCCTCGGGTGCCTCGTGGTGGCGGTGCCCGTGAGTGTGGCCCTGGTGCAGGCCCGCCGGGTGACCCGTGCCCGAATCGCCGAGGAGCAGCAGCGCCTGGCCGAACGCAGGGACGAGGCACTGGACCAGCTCCGGGGCCGGCAGGAGGAGCACGCCCGGGACTATGCGCGCTGGGAAGCACGCCGTCGCGCCTTCGAGGCCCAGCCACACTGGTACCTCGTCACCGCTGCGCCACACATCCGGCGCATCCAGGTACTCGGTGGCGATGAAGTCGGCTGGTCGGCACTGCTCACCAGCATTGGCGCGGGACGGCTGCGGGCCGGCAGCGATGTCACGGTCGTGGACCTCTCCGGTCGGGCCGTGGCCGCCGACCTGCTGGAGCTGTCCACGGCCTGCGGGGTCGCCGCACGACGTTGGATTCTCCCCGCGGACGTGCCCAGCCTGGACATTGGAACGAACCTCGGGGCCGACGCTTTCGCGGACATTCTCGCGACCGTCGTCGCCGCGCGCAGCCACGACCAGGAACAGGAGCCCGCCGCCGCGCTGCTGAAACAGGTGTTGGACATTCTGGATGACGGCGCGGGGGTGGCCGCGGTGAATGCCGCCCTGCGGGTCCTCACCGAGGAACCCACCGGACGTGCCACCGGGACCGACACCGCGTCCGTGGTTGCTTCCACAGTGCCGCACGATACGAGGCGTGGCCCGGAGGCCACGGACACCCCGGACGCGGCCGGGGGCGCCCCCGGGGCGGGGGCGGACGCGCATGCCGGACCGGGCGTTGCGGCCGGAGGCGCGGGTGACCTCGGCGAACTCACCCCCCGACAGCGTGCTCAGCTGCGTTCCCGGATCGGCACGGACCCGCAGACACGGCACCGCGCCTGGCTCATGGAGCAGCATCTGTCGCCGCTCGACGGGCTTGCCCTCCGGGGAGCTGACCCGTCCGGCTACGCCCAGGTCAAGGTGATCGCAGTCGACCGGACCACCGGAGAGGCCGCGCGCCGCACCTACGGCACCTACACGGTGACCGCGCTACGGCACCTCCTGGGGGAGCTCGCCCGCAGGACCGTGGCCGGACGACCATGGGACCACACCATCGTGGTGGTCGGTGCCGACCTCGTTCCCGCAGCCGAGCGGGAGAAACTGGTATCCGCCGCGCAGTCCACCGGAAGCTGTGGCGTGGTGCTGGCGCACCGCACCGCGCGGTCCCTGGACACCCGGGCTGAGCCGCCCGACGCGGCGACCCTGCCGGTCGTTATGCGCCCGCCCGACGACACCACGGCCCGCGTCGCGCTGACGATGCTGGGCGCGGGCGAAGGGAGCCCCACCCAGCCGTGGCCAACGAGCAGACTGACCGAGGTCATCAGCGGGGCCCTGTCCGACGCCGTCCCGGAGTCCTACCTCGGAGCAGTCCCCTCGGCCCCCCGAACGGACAAGGACACAGCATCGGCGAGCTCCGCGGCGTCCGCACCCGCGCGGGGTCAGGCGGCCGGCCGGCGCCGGGTTCCGCCCCTCGAACTCACCCGCGCCCTGGCCACATCCAGTGTCTGGGGGCGGGGGACGCGCCAGGCACAGGACATGGACCGGCAAACCGACAGCGACGAGGACCCGCGCCAGCATCGGCAGCCGGGACGGCCCGGGGAACCGCCCACCGATTCCGCCAACGCCACCAACGCTGGGGTGCGCGTTCCGCCGCTGGGGCAGCTGCCCGCGACCGCTATGCTGCTGGGCGGGGACCAGCCCCCGGTCCTCGCGGATGCCAACCCGGGGATCCTCACCCTCGCGACCGCGACCCTGTCCACCCTCGCCGAGACCGACCCCCAGCGCATGACCCCCGACCCGGAGACTCTCGCCGACATCGCCGCCAACCTCGGTCCACCACGGCAGCGACTCGACTGGCGCGGGTAGGTCCGCGTCGGCACTGCCCGGTCCCGGGCCGTGCGTGACGGACCGTACAGCTGACCTGGCCGATTGTGCCGGGGCTCCGCAGGCGCGCGGTCGCACTGAGTAGGCTGGCCGGTATGGAGTCGACGAATCCGCTGCCGCACCTCCCAACCCTGTCCCGATGTCTGGTCATGGGCATCGTAAACGTCACGCCGGACTCGTTCTCCGACGGTGGCCAGTGGGACGATACGCACGCCGCGGTGGAACGGGGCCGCCAACTGGCGGCCGAGGGGGCTGACATCATCGACGTGGGCGGTGAGTCCACACGCCCGGGCGCGGATCGCGTCTCTGTCGAGGAGGAGCTACGCCGGGTACACCCCGTCGTCGGTGAGTTGGCGCGCCAGGGGATCGTGACCAGCGTTGACACCATGCGGGCGGAGGTGGCCGAGGCCGCCGTGGCCGCCGGTGCCCGGATCGTCAACGATGTCAGTGGGGGTCTGGCCGACCCGGCCATGGCCGACGTTGTCGCGCGTAGCGGTGTCGGCTATGTGGTGTCCCACTGGCGCGGACACAGCCGCGGGATGCAGGACCAGGCCAGCTATACCGATGTGGTCACCGATGTGGTCACCGAGTTGGAAACACGGATGACCGAACTGCGCGACTCCGGAGTGCACCCGGAACAGATGGTCCTGGACCCCGGCCTGGGGTTCGCGAAGAGTGTTGCCGAGGGGCACAACTGGTCCCTGCTGGCGGGGATCCAGGAACTGCGGCGACTGGGGCGGCCGGTTCTCGTGGGCGCCTCCCGCAAACGCTTCCTCGGACATTTGCTGCGGGCCTCGGACGAGGAGCTGCGTCCGGCACCCGGCCGGGACGACGCAACCGTGGCGCTGACGGCCCTGGCGGCCTACCACGGTGCATGGGCGGTCCGGGTCCACGAGGTGTCCGGGAACGCCGATGCCGTCCGTGTCGCCGACGCCTGGCGTGGCGCCGCGGATGGCATGCCCGCAGCAACGACAGGGGGAGGGGCGTGGTGAGGGCCCGGCAGGAGATCCTCGAACGGGTGGCCGAGGCCAACGCGGACTTCTACCACGCCATCGAGACCGGCGACCTCGACCTCATGGAGCGGGTCTGGGCACACGAGGAGCAGGCCCCGGATCTGGTGTGTGTCAATCCGGGCTGGACACTGCTCCGCGGACGTTCCGAGATCCTGCGTGCCTGGGCGCTGATCATGGCCAACGTTCCCTACATCCAGTACGTACTGACCGACACCCACGTGGGGGTCAGCGGGGAGATCGCCATGGTGACCTGCTCGGAGAACGTACTCACGGCGGAGGACGACAGCCCGGGCTTCGTGGCCGGTGGCCAGGTGGTGACCACGAACCTCTTCGTGCGGGTGGGACAGAGCTGGCGGCTGTGGTCCCATCACGCCTCTCCGGTCATGACCGATGAGGACGGCGATGAGGATCCGACCGCCGGCGGTGCGACGGGAGGACTCTAGATGACCGGGGTTTATGCGGCCGGACGCGGCACAGCCGCTGCGGAGCTGGACCGGATCGCGCTGCGCGGGCTGCGCGCACGCGGGTGGCACGGCGTGTACGCCGAGGAACGTCGCGAGGGGCAGGAGTTCGTGGTGGACGTCGTGCTGGGGCTCGACACCGCGCCCGCGGCGGCCAACGACGAGCTGGCGCACACGGTTCACTATGGTGAACTGAGTCAGCGGTTGCTGGGTGTCGTTTCCGGTGAACCCGTGCAGCTGATCGAGACGCTGGCCGAACGAATCGCGCGGACGTGCCTGGCCGAGCCGCTGGTTCGGGAGGTGGAGGTCACCGTGCACAAGCCGGAGGCCCCCATTCCCGAGGTCACGTTCGAGGACGTGTCGGTGACGATCCGGCGGCCGCGGTTCGCACCGTGACGGCAGGTTGCCAAACCAGCAGGGGGTGGGCGCGACACGATGCAGCAGACGCAGGATATGAGCCAGGCGCGGACCGTGGTGTTGGCGCTCGGGAGCAACCTGGGGGAGCGCCTGGACAACCTTCAGGGTGCACTGGACGGATTGTTCGAGGCGCCGGGAATGGAACTGACCGGGGTCTCCCCGGTGTACGAGACCGTCCCGGTCGGCGGGCCACCACAGCCGAACTTTCTCAACGCGGTGGTCCTCGCCCGGACCATGCTCGAGGGCGCGGCCGTGTTGGAGCGAGCACGCGGGATCGAGGAGGCCCTGCACCGCCTGCGGGATGTGCGCTGGGGGCCCCGCCCCATCGACGTCGACATCATCACCCTGGGGCAGGAGTACAGCGCTGCGCCGGAGCTGACCCTGCCGCATCCCCGGGCGCACGAACGCGCCTTCGTGCTACGGCCGTGGGCCGATGTGGACCCGGACGCCGAACTGCTCGGCCACGGCCGCGTGGGCGACCTCCTTGATGCGGTGGCCGACCAGGAGGTACTTCGTCGCGACGACCTACCGCTACGGCTGCCCGGATGAGCGGGCACAGCCCGGACGGATCGGATCGGCGGGACGGGCACCTGCGACCCATCGGCTGGCGGGTACCCGTCGGCGTGACGGTGGCCGCTGCGGTTGTCGCCTTCCTCGGTGTCGACCAGCTCTACGCCCAACTACCACCGATTCCCTGGACGGCGATCCCCACGCTCGTGCTCCTCGCGTCCGCGGAGTTCCTCGCGGCCTACCAGGTGCGGCGGCGGATTCGCCGGGTTCCGGGGACAGAGCCGGTGGAGCCATTGAGCGTGGCGCGTCTCTTCGCGTTGGCGCGGGCGAGCACCCTGTTCGCGTCCGCCGCCGTGGGACTGTTCGCGGGGGTGGTGCTGGCCCTGTTGGGTCGGTTGGGCCGGATGGCCCCGGCGGTTCGTGTCGACGTGCTCGTGTCCACGGGCACCCTGGTTGCGGCACTGGTGCTTCTGGCCGCGGGGCTGGTGCTGGAGTACTGCTGTCGCGTCCCGCGGGGCGCGGAGCCGGATCGAGCACGCGGGCCGGACGAGCTCCCGGGGTCTGGCTAGGGAGTGCTTGCGGAAGGTGTGCGGGGCAGGGAGCGCCGCCCGCCGGGCGACGCGGAGACGTACGCCCGTACGGGTTCCCAAAGCGGGTCCACGGCGTGTTCCCGCGCATCCGGGACGAACGTGGTTCACTGGGGCACGTGGATGACGACAGCGCCGGGGACGCGGCGTCGACCGCGCGTCCCCGTATGGAGCCCAATACCGGCTCGGCGTGGGATGGCGGCCTGTCCTCGTCTCCCGCGGCGGACGGGGAGTTCGCGCAGCTGGAGTGGCGGGGCGTGTCGCAGAAGCTGGCGTGGCACCGGTTCGTGACCATCCTGGCGACGCTCGTCGCGGTGGGCGGTGTCGGCGTGGTCGTCGCGATCGTGTGGCTGCCACCGGCTGCCCTCCTGGTGTGGGGCGGGGTGGTGCTCGGCGCCGCAGTAGTGGCGCTGGCCTACAGTAGGGCCGCGGCGAACCGCTGGTGCTGGGCGGAGGGCGCGACGGACCTGGTTATCGCCTACGGGGTGCTGGTGCGACAGGTCGTAATGGTCCCCTACGGCCGGATCCAGGTCGTCGATGTCACCGTGAGCCCCGTGGAGCAGTGGCTGGGAATCGCCACAGTGCGGGTCCACACCGCAGCGACCACGATCGATGCCTGCGTGTGTGGCCTGACGGAGACGGAGGCCACCCAGTTGCGCACGCGCCTGGCGAATCGGAGTGAGACGTTCACGACCGGGCTCTGAGGAGGGGTGCTGCGACGTGGCGACGGAGAGGCGACGGGGATCGCCGGCCGATGTGGAGCACTCCCCGGCCCCGCCCGGGGCCACAGTGAGCGGGTCCTGGTTCGGGCTGCGCTGGAACAACACCGGGGCCGGGGCGGGGGCCGACACCAACGGTGCGCGGCAGTCGCCATCCCCGCGCGGCAGCGCGACCACCGGAGGGTTCTCCGGGCTTCCCGCGTTACGGGAGGTCCGTTCCCCGACGGGGGGATCAACGGGGACCTCGTCGCCGGCCGGCGACACTCCCGCGGCGTCGGCGTCGGCGTCGGCCCACACGGAGCTGTCCCCCGATTCCAGGGAGCATCCGGCGGCACCTCCGCCACGACTGGCCCCCGCGACCCGGACCCCCGAGCCGAGCCCGGACCACTACTCGCCCCACACCCCGCCTCCACTGAGCTCCAGCCGGAGCAGCCCCCAGTGGGCCCGTCCGCCTGCAAGCGGTAGGGATACCGGCTCCGCGCCGGCAGTGCCTGGGCCACCGGCGGAACGGGGTGGCGGCGAACCGGGCCCGGAGGGGCCACACCAGCTGCACTGGCTCACGGTCCCGCTGCGGGTCCTTCTCGTGACGACGGTGATGTTCGCTGTCGTCGGTGTGCTGCTACTGGAGCTGGAACCGGACCTGGGGCCGGTGCTGACGATGGCGGTGACACTCCTGTTCATCGGGGCGACCGGGGCCGTGTGCCTGGCGGACTGGTGGACCCACACCTACGAACTGTCCGGCGATCATCTCCTGCTGCGGCGGGGCCTCGTCCACCATGTGGAGCGGGAGGTTCCCCTGAGCCGTCTCCAGACGGTGGACACGGTGTGCCCGCTGCTGGTTCGTGTGCTCGGGCTGGCGGAGGTGCGGATCGAGCTGGCGGGAGGGGACCGAAGCGAGGTCCGGCTGGCCTATCTGTCCCGGTACGAGGCCGATCGGCTGCGTTCCGCGCTGATCGCGCACGCAGCCGGCCTCCCCGGGGGGACCCCGCCGCCCGAGGACCGGCCGCTCTTCGTCCTGGGTACTCCCATGCTGCTCACCGCCCTGGTGGCGCAGCTCCCGGTTCTGGTGGCCTTCGGCGGCCTCCTGGTGCTGGCCGTTGTGGGCCTGGCATTTCGTGAGCCCGCGGTCCTGGGGGCGGTCATTCCGCTGGCGCTGGGTCTGATTCGTGGATTCCTCGGCCCCCTCCTGCGGTATGGCGGGTTCCGGGCTGCCGTTGCCCCGGACGGGCTACGTCTGCGTTTCGGTCTGGTGCAGCGCCGCGATCAGACGGTTCCGCCAGGCCGGGTCCACGCGGTGCGGGTCGTGGAGCCCCTGCTGTGGCAGCTCCTCGGGCTGGCCCGGCTGGATGCCAACATCGCCGGGCATGTGGGCGAGCGCCAGATGGATTCGGCCACGCTGTTGCCGGTGGTCCCGCGGCGTCTCGCCTTCGAGCTCACCCACCACCTACTGCCGGGGGTCGACCCGGGACGAGCCCAGCTGGTACCCGCACGCGGTCTGCGGGGGCGGACCGCGGAACTCGGGGTCACGGAGACCGCGCTGGTGGCCCGGAGTGGAGTCCTGTGCCGCACGGCGGTGATCGTCGCTCATTCCGCCGTGCAGAGCATCCGGCTGGCTTCGGGGCCAGTCGAGCGGTGGTTGGGGCGTGTGTCCCTGGTGGTCGAGACCGTCCCCGGGCCGGTGCGGCTGCACGCCCCCGCCCGCGGTGTGCGGGAGGGCTGGCGCGTGCTGGCGCGGGTGAGCTCGGGGGTGGACCGCGGTCGGATGCGTGGTCACGGGCCGGAGCGGTGGGTCACCCGGACCGATCGGTGGCCCGTGCGGAACTGAGTGGTTCCCGGGATCTATCCACGGTGGGGCTGCCGATCTCGCCACGCGGGGCGTCCGCCGTATCCCGATGTGATGTGAGTTGCGCCACTCCCGATCGCTGTGTCGGCGCAAAAAAGCGAAGAAAATCCGGACATACATGGTCACAATACGTGTTTATCTGATTACTATCTGGGATAGTATCTCGCGAAAACGCTGTAAATCATGTGTCTGGTGTGGCTAGATAGAGATGCGAGCACACCAGGTGTTCGAGATCGTACGTACAGTCAGAATGTCAGGCGGTAGCCCCCCGCCGGCATATCCAGAGGAGTAGTGCAGTGCTGAAGAAGTTCATTGCCACCAGCGCAGTCGCGGCCGCCGCCACCTTCACGCTGATGGGTGCGCCGGCCCACGCGGTCGACGACGTGCAGACCTCCGGCGACGGCTCGGTGCTCAGCGGCAACCAGGTGGTGGCCGAGGCCAACGTTCCCGTCAACGTGTGCGGCAACTCCATCGCCATCCTGGGCGTCTCCTCCGCCAACTGCTACAAGTCCGGCGCGGCCGTCTTCAACTAGCCGGAGCGCACACCGCGGCGCCGCAATGCCGGCACTGGTGCCGCGGAAATATCCCGGGCCGGTGCCGCTCCCACGGGGGCGGCACCGGCCCTGTGCATGTCGAGGCTTAGCCTGAGGGAGACATCCGGTACCCCGACCGGGACTGGAATGCGAGAGAGATGCACAACGACGCTACTAGCCAACGTCCGGCGCGCCTGACCGTCGGGATCGTCGGCCCGGGACGGGTCGGCTCGGTCCTCGGCATGGCCCTCAGCCGCGCCGGCCACCACGTGGTCGCCAGCACCGCGCTGTCCCAGGCCTCCCGCGACCGTGTGGAGCAGCGACTGCCAACAGCACGGATCGCCGAACCCACCGAGGTTCTGGAGCAGGCGGACCTGGTGCTGTTGTGTGTGCCCGACGACACCCTGGGCCCACTCGTGCAGGGGCTGGTCAACACCGGCGCCCCCGTCGCGGGCACCTTGCTCGCCCACACCAGTGGCAGCCACGGAATCACGGTTCTGGAGCCGGCAACCGCCGCCGGCGCCCTACCCCTGGCACTCCACCCGGTGCAGACCTTCACCGGGCGCATGGAGGATCTCCAGCGACTGTCCTCCTGCACCTTCGGAGTCACGGCTCCCGAAAGTCTGCGTCCCATCGCCGAAGCCCTCGTGGTGGAGATGGGTGCAGAACCGGTCTGGATCGAGGAGCAGGCGCGCGGCCTGTACCACGCCGCACTCGCCAGCGGCGCCAACCACCTCGTCACCCTGGTGGCCGACAGTGCCGAGCTCCTACGGACGGCCGGCGTGGACGAACCAGGACGGATGCTCGGGCCCCTGTTGGGCGCCGCCCTGGACAACGCCCTGCGCCTGGGTATCGATGGCCTCAGCGGCCCCGTGGTCCGTGGGGACGCGGATACTGTCGCCCGCCATCTCACCGAGCTGCGCCAGAATAGTCCGGACGCCGTTGCCAGCTATGTCGCCCTGGCACGGCGCACGGCCGACCGTGCCCTGGCCGCCGGACACCTCAAACCCACTGATGCCGAACAGCTGCTGGACGTGCTGCGCGACCCCACCTGACGGGGAACGCTCCCCACTCCCGGCGCTAAGAGGAAAACCCATGAGTGACACCCCGACTTCCACGCACGCGCCCCGACTCGTCCGGACGGGCGAGGAGTTGGACCAGCTACGGCCAGACCTGGACGCGGTCGTACTGGTGCCCACGATGGGTGCCCTGCACACGGGACACCGCAGTCTGATCCGCCAGGCTCGGGAGCACGCCGGCCCCAGCGGAACCGTGGTCGTCAGCATCTTCGTGAACCCACTCCAGTTCGGCCCGAACGAGGACTACGCGGAATACCCCCGAACGCTCGACGCCGATCTCGAGGTCTGCGCGAACGAAGGCGTGGACGTGGTCTTCGCCCCCAGCGTCGACACGATGTATCCCGATGGTCCGGGCGGGGCGATGGTGACCGTGCGTCCCGGACCGACCGGCACGATCCTGGAGGGCGCCACCCGCCCCGGCTTCTTCGACGGGGTCCTCACCGTGGTGGCCAAGCTGTTCCACCTCGTGCGGCCAGACGCCGCCGTGTTCGGGCAGAAGGACGCCCAGCAGCTGGCACTTGTGCGACGCATGGTCCGCGACCTGTCCATGCCGGTAGCGATCCACGCCGCCGACATCGTCCGCGACCGGGACGGCCTGGCCACGTCCAGCCGCAACGTCTACCTCAGCCCCGAGGAACGGGACACGGCACTGGCCCTCTCCCGCGCCCTGCGCGCCGGCCGGGACCTCGCCGCACGGGCCGCCACCGCCACCGCGGTACGGGACGCGGCCGACTCCGTGCTCGCCTCCGCGGCCAAAGCAACCCCGCCCCTGGAACTGGACTATCTCGTCCTGGTCGATCCCGACACGTTCACCGACGTCGATACAGACCACCACGGACCGGCGGTCCTGGCCGTCGCCGCCTGGGTGGGCGAGACCCGACTTATCGACAACATGCCCCTCCACATAGAGTGAGCTGGTTTGCCGTCCACCCGCGGGCGGAGTAACCAGGAGAGAGAGATGAGCGAGACCTCGTTGCGCGTGCCCCGGCGTCTGGCCGCTCCACCAGCCAGCTGGAGCAGGGACACTGACGTCGTGGTGGTTGGCTCCGGCATCGCCGGGCTGAGCACGGCACTGCGCTATGTCGAGCGCGCCCCACGTGGACGTGTCGTTCTGGTGACCAAGGACGTGATCGCCAACGGTTCCACCCGGTGGGCCCAGGGCGGGATCGCCGCCGTCACCGACCCCACGGACAGTCCCCTGGCACACATGGTGGACACCATGGCCGCCGGTGCGGGACTGTGCGACCCCACCGCCGTGCGGACCCTGGTCACCCAGGGAGCCCAGGCTCTGCGCTGGCTGGTGGAGCGGGGCACAACCTTCGACGAGACACCGGAGGGCTCGCTGGCCCTCACCCGCGAGGGTGGCCATCGCGCGGCACGTATCGCCCACGCCGGGGGTGACGCCACCGGGGCCGAAATCGAACGCGCACTCGTCGAACGGGTGCGCGCCGAGCCACGGATCGAACTTATCGAGCACGCGTTCGTCCCCGACCTCCTGTGCGGAACCGACGCCAGCGGCCACCCGGCCGTGTGTGGCGTCACAGTGCACGTCATGGGCGAGGGACGGGAGGATGGTGTCGGCGAGGTGCACTCCCGCGCCGTCGTCCTGGCCACCGGTGGGATGGGGCAGGTTTTCGCCGCGACCACCAACCCCGCCGTGTCCACCGGCGACGGCCTGGCCCTGGCACTGCGCGTCAACGCCCCACTCTGTGACCTGGAATTCGTCCAGTTCCACCCCACAGTGTTGTGGCTGGGCGGGGCCGCACGCGGACAGCAGCCCCTCATATCCGAGGCCGTGCGTGGGGAGGGGGCCGTACTACGTTCCCCGGACGGCGAGCGGTTCATGACTGCCGAGCACGAGCTCGCCGACCTGGCGCCCCGGGACGTCGTCTCCCGTGCGATCGCCCGGGTCATGGCACGAACACATTCGGACCATGTCTACCTCGACGCCCGACACTTCTCCGCGGCGACGTGGCAGGAACGCTTTCCCACCATTCTGGCCAGCTGCCGCGACCACGGCGTGGATCCGGTCCACGAGATGATCCCGGTCGTTCCGGCCGCGCACTACGCCTCCGGCGGTGTGCTCGTCGACGGCCACGGGGCCACGCGCGTACCCGGGCTGTACGCCGTGGGAGAAGTTGCCCGAACCGGAGTGCACGGAGCGAACCGACTCGCGTCCAACTCCCTGCTGGAGGGAGTCGTGTTCGCCGACCGGATCGCTGGCCGCCTGGCCCACGCCCTGCCCGACCCCATACCGCCCACCCCGAGAAGCCAGCAGCCCACCGGGGAACTGGTCGACCCGGACACCGTGACCGCGGTGCGCACCGCCATGTCCCGACACGCCGGTGTACGCCGAGACGAGGAGGGACTACACGAGCTGGAACAGGTCCTCGCCGAACTCGGCACCACCGGATCCACCGTCACCCCGGGCGTCGCGGCCTGGGAAGCGACGAACCTGCACACCGTGGCCGCTGCCGTGGCCCGGTCGGCCAGGAATCGCCGCGAAACCCGGGGGTCCCACTGGAGGGCGGACCACCCCGAGCCCGCCCCCCAGAAACGCGTGCACCAGCTCGTCTGTGCCCCCCAGGGCAGTATCAACCTGCACCGCCTTGTCGGCGCTGACCCGGATCCCCAGGACAGCCCCGTCCACGCAGAGTTGGCAGACCTCGCGGCACCCGCCCTGACCGCTCGCCGCGCCCCCGGCACGGTGGACACGCACGACCCCACCGGTGCCACCGTTGCCGCCGAGCACGTCACCGCGATCGTCGCGGCGGCACTGGCTGAAGACCTCGGCCCCGCCCCGGCGCCACTCGCCGATGCCACCAGCGCGGCCACCATTCCCGAGACACAACTGGGAACAGCCGATGTCGTGGCGCGCGCCGATGGGGTGATCGCCGGGCTCCCCCTGGCCGAACACATTTTTTGGACGGTCACCGAGGGGGCAGTGACCATGGAACGCGTCGCCGCGGACGGTGAGGAGGTCAAGGCCGGAGACACCCTACTGACGGTGACTGGTCGGGTCCGCGACCTGCTGACCGCGGAACGCACC
Source organism: Lipingzhangella rawalii (assembly GCF_031628175.1). Classification (NCBI taxonomy): domain Bacteria; kingdom Bacillati; phylum Actinomycetota; class Actinomycetes; order Streptosporangiales; family Nocardiopsidaceae; genus Lipingzhangella; species Lipingzhangella rawalii. The sequence continues at coordinate 214,293 of NZ_JAVLVT010000008.1, forward strand.
GCCCTCAACCTGCTGACCCACCTGTCCGGGATCGCGACCGCAACCAACCAGTGGGTGCGCGCCATCGCCGGCACCTCGGCACGGATCCGGGACACCCGCAAAACCCACGCGGGATTGCGCGTGCTGGAGAAGTACGCGGTGCGGTGCGGTGGTGGCACCAACCACCGGTTCGGACTCGATGATGTCGCCCTCATCAAGGACAACCACGTCGCCGCCGCCGGAGGTGTCGCGGCTGCGGTGCGGGCCGTGCGCGCGGCCCGTCCGGAGCTGGCGCTGGAGGTTGAGGTGGACCGGATCGCCCAGATCGAACCCGCGCTGGAGGCGGGAGCCAACGAACTCCTGCTCGACAATTTCGATGTGGAGTCCATGGCCCGGGCGGTACGGCTCGTGGCCGGCCGAGCGCGGCTGGAGGCCAGCGGTGGGCTCACCCTGGACAACGCGTCCACGGTCGCCGCGACAGGGGTCGACTACCTGGCCGTGGGCGCACTGACCCACTCCAGTCCGGCCCTGGACATAGCCATGGACCTTCGGGACACGGACCCGCGGACGAACTGAGGGACACGCCCACCGGCACCGGACGAGACGGTAGAGAAGCACTCATGCTCCTGACGATCGATGTAGGCAACTCCCACACCGTGCTCGGCCTGTTCGACGGGACCGAGCTCCTGGGGCACTGGCGTGTGGCCACCGACACCCGACGCACCTCCGACGAGTGGAGCGTTCTCCTGGATGGCCTCGTCTCCGGGGGCGGGCATGCGCCCGTCACCGGTCTGGCCCTGTGCTGCACCGTGCCACCGGTCCAGCACGCGATGCGGGAGATGGTGCGACAGCATTACACGAAGGCCGATGTGGTGATCGTGGAGCCAGGGGTACGCACCGGTGTCCCCATCCGGATGGACAATCCGAAGGAGGTGGGCAGCGACCGCATCGTGAACGCCCTGGCGGCGGCACGCCGATACGGAGGCCCCTGTGTGGTCGTGGACTTCGGCACCGCCACCACGTTCGATGCGGTCAGTACCACCGGTGCCTACCTCGGTGGGGCCATTGCCCCCGGTATCGACATCTCGGTCGAGGCGCTGTCCCAGCGGGGTGCCCAGCTGCACATGGTCGAGCTCGTCCGGCCCAGACACGCGATCGCCAAGAGCACCAGCGAAGCCCTGCGATCCGGCATCGTCTACGGTTTCGCTGGCCAGGTGGACGGCATCGTGGACCGTATGGCCCAGGAGCTCGCCGAGGAGGGCGGGACCACCCCCGAGGCGGTGACCGTCATCGCTACCGGCGGGCTCGCCGAAACCGTCATCGACGAGTGCGAGAGCGTGGATGTGCACGAGCCCCTGTTGACCCTGCACGGCCTGCGCCTGCTCTACGAACGCAATGCCGGTTCGGCGTGAGGACCGGGACGTTCTCCTGCCTCCTGCCGCGCGGCGGCGAATAAGCACAGGGGCCGGGGCACTCCTGTCGCGAATCGGCCTGGACATCGTCCGCGCCATGGTCAATGGGCAATCGTGGTGCCGGTGGTTGGTGAGCCATGTGCGCCGTGTTGGCCGCCGGCGGCGTCGCGCCGTGGTGGTCCCTGGTGGTGTCCTGTTTCCGGGGCGCTCCCCCGCACGACGGCCAGCGGGGTGTAGGGGCGGTGCGGGGGGAGCGGCGTGGAGGCGAATAGGCACAGGGCCCGGGGTACGCCTGGCGCGAATCGGCCTGGACATCGTCCGCGCCATGGTCAACACGGCGCGTGCAGCCACCCAACCACCAGCACCACGCTCCCAACCAAGCCACGTCGAGTCGTGGATCGGTACGTCTCCAGCCGAGGGCTGGACGGGGGCTGGAGCTGGTAACCGGCCTGGCATCGACAACAACCGCACGCCGATATGATGCGGATCGTGACTGACGAGGCTGTGTCCACGGGTGACGTGTATTCCGAGCTGCCCGAGCAGGTGCGGGTGCGCCGGGACAAACTTCAGCGGCTGCGCGACTCGGGGGTGGATGTCTACCCACCGGGATATCCGCGCACGCACGAGATCGCGCGGGTGCGTTCCGAGTACGCGGGCCTGGACGCCGACGTGCACACCAACGAGCGGGTGGGCGTTGTCGGCCGGGTTCTGCTGTCGCGGACCGGGGGCAAGTTGTGCTTTGCCACGGTCCGGGACGGATCCGGTGAGATTCAGCTCATGTTGTCCTTGGATCGGTTGGGTGAGGAGTCCCTGGCCGCATGGAAGTCCGATGTGGATCTGGGCGATCACGTGGGGGTGCGGGGTGAGGTGATCACCTCCCGTCGGGGGGAGTTGTCCGTGCTGGTGGAGGAGTGGACCCTCACGGCCAAGTGCCTGCGTCCCCTCCCGGAGAAGCACAAGGGGTTGACCGACCCGGAGGCGCGGGTGCGGCAGCGGTACGTGGACCTGATCGTGAACCCCGAGGCACGGGCCATGGTCACCACACGGGCCGCGGCCGTGCGGGCACTACGCGAGGGTTTGCAGGAGCACGGTTTCATCGAGGTGGAAACCCCGATGTTGCAACAGGTGCACGGGGGGGCCACCGCACGCCCGTTCACCACGCACATCAACGCCTACGATCTGGATCTGTATCTACGGATTGCCCCGGAGTTGTTCCTCAAGCGGTTGGTTGTCGGTGGGATCGAGCGCGTGTTCGAGATCAACCGGAACTTCCGGAACGAGGGGGCGGACGCCACGCACAACCCCGAGTTCACCATGTTGGAGTTCTACCAGGCCTACACCGACTACACCGAGGTCGCCACACTCACCCGCGAACTCGTCCAGACGGCGGCCCGTGCAGCCTTCGGCGGCACGGTGATCGAGCGGGACGGGGGAAAGGTGGACATCGGCGGTGAGTGGCCCTGGCTACCGCTGTACACCGCGGTGTCCGAGGCGGTGGCCACTGAGGTAACTCCCCGTACCCCGCTGGTGGAGCTGCGGCGCCTGGCCGATGAGCGCGAGATTTCCTGGGACCCGAGCTGGGGGCCGGGCAAGTTCGCCGAGCACCTGTTCGAAGAGTTGGTCGAGCCCACCCTCGTGCAGCCCACATTCGTATGTGACTTCCCCCTCGAGACCAGTCCGTTGACCCGCCAGCATCGCGCGGATCCGCTTCTGACGGAGAAGTGGGACCTCATCGGTTTCGGGATGGAGTTGGGCACCGGCTATACGGAGCTGGTCGATCCTGTGGAACAGCGGCGACGGTTGACCGAGCAGTCCCTCATGGCGGCCGAGGGCGACCCGGAGGCCATGCAGCTCGATGAGGACTTCCTGCGTGCCCTGGAATACGGAATGCCACCCACCGGTGGTGTGGGTGTGGGTATCGACCGCCTCCTCATGGCATTCACGGGACACAACATCCGGGAGACCGTCACTTTCCCTCTCGTCAAGCCGGAGTAGTCCCGCGGTGTGCTCCGGGCAGGCGTGATCCTCAACACGCTTGCCCGGGGTGTGGATATCGCTTTCGCCATACTGGGAATACTCTTTACTAACTCTGTTCCTGGATCCCCGCGAGGCCAGTCGCCAGTAGGATCCCTGCGCACAGTGCCCATTCACGTTTTGGTCACAGATCATTCTCACTTTTGGTGATTGTCTGGACTCACTGTGTACCTGACTGGCTCTTGACGTGCTGCTGAGATCGGCCTAGCGTTCCCAATCGAGCGGGGACGTCCCGCATGCCGTCAAAGCGGTTCAAAATGAGGGTGATCGGGATGGGCAAACAACAACCAGGCACCCATCCCATCCCGTGTGTGCGTTCGCGTGGCCTGTCCGTCCCAGGCCGTCGTGACCAGACACCCGCACCAGTCGTTCCGTCTCATTTCCCGGGATCGGGGATTGTCGGCTGGAGCATGTGTGTCGACGCATACCTGTCCGGAAGTGCCGGTTACCGCGCACCGTATGTGTGCGGCATCCGCGGTGATGAGTCGAAGTTCCGCGCTCACCACGGACGAGGGAGGACGGAGTGGATCAGGCCACACTCGTACGTCATGCTGTCAAGGAGTCTCCAGACGGAGGGCTGACCAGCTCGCCCGACGGGACGCTTCGGCAGGCTTCAGCCCCGCCGGATCCTCGCGTCGGTGAGGAAACCCGGGACCCCACGACGGGCGGGGGTGCCGCGCAGATTGAGTTGTCCACTGAGGAGATCGAGCTGCTGGCGGAGATCGCTACCGGGGTAACGACCGATGTCGCCGCTCGTCGCCTCGAACTCAGTGCGAGAACTCTACGGCGCAGGCTACGCACGGTATGCGATCGACTGGATGTCAACACGCCGATCGAGGCGGTCGTGTGGGCGGCTCGGCGCCAGCTGATCTAGCTGTTCTCGGGCATCGTTTCGGGGCGGGTTTCCGCCCTTCCCGCTGGGGCTGATTCGTGTGGATGCCCCAGCGGGGTCTCGAACGAGATGGGCGGCACCGATGTCGCCATTCCGGTGACCGGGCAGCGCGATCCTGCGCCGGAGCGTCGCTACCGGCCGTGCGGGCATACCCCCTCGCGAAGACGGGCCGGGCCGGGAACTCCACGACCGGTGGGATGGTCGCCTCGGCGGTCGGAACACCGGATACTGCTGGGCTCCGGCAGTGCCTGGAGCCCGGGGAGTGCGAAGGCGTGCAGCGCCCGCCGTGACCCTGGCGCAGTCCCGGACAGGGCCGTGCTGTCCGAACGCTCGCCGTATGCGGACCGCTTCGCTGAACAGTGTCGTTACCGACGTCGTCCGGAGCCCCTGGGCACCATGGTCGGGCCACTGGGGCGCCCGGCGCTGCCCCGCTGATACCCCCTGCCGCGGCACGGTGGGCGATAGCCTGTCCAGAGTGTGCATAACTGTTCGCCGGGCCCGGACCCGCGATGTCGGTCGTATCCGGGAGTTGATCGGGACCTTTGAATCCGATCGACGAATGTTGGCCAAGAGCGCGGTACAACTTTACGAGGACATCCAGGAGTTCTGGGTCGCCGACACTCAGGACCGTGAGGTTGTGGGCTGTGGCGCTCTGCATGTCCTGTGGGAGGACCTGGGGGAGGTACGGACCGTTGCCGTGGATCCGTGCGTCCAGGGCCGTGGGGTGGGTCACCGAATCGTCGCGGAGCTGTTACGAACCGCGCGTATGCTCGGTGTGCGGCGGGTTTTCTGTCTCACCTTCGAAACCGCGTTCTTCGGAAAGCACGGATTCGAGCCAATCCAGGGGACGCCGGTCTCCGCACGGGTCTATGCGGAACTCCTCCGCTCCTATGATGAGGGGGTCGCCGAGTTCCTGGACCTGGATCGCGTCAAGCCCAATACTCTGGGCAATACGCGTATGCTGGTGTACCTGGACGAGCCACACTCCTGAGCGGTGGGGGCACGTCCGTGGCTTCACGATGGGCACTTCCGGCCGCGCTCCGGGCACACCCCCGGCGGGGGTGAGATTCTGGCCGGTACCAGTTTTTGTGGTCCTGGGTTATTGTCGGATGTGACCCGGTGCGCCCGGCGTCCTATCCGGCGGTGCTCGCGCCGACGGTAGTAACCGGGGTGCGGCAGGTATCCGAGTAACCGGGTGTGGGCCGTCCCCCGCGCCCGATTTCACACATGGGTCGGGAGAATCCGGCTTGGGCAGCGCTGGGTCCCTGTGCTCGTATCGAGGTTGTGGGCTGTATCTTGGGCCCGGTGATCATGACGCTCTATCGGTGTCTATGATGGTGTCACCGTGATTGTGGAGCGAGATCCTGTCTCGGGCTGGAACCCCCGGAGGTGCCGCATAGGTAAGCACTCCATAAAGTCCCTACAAGGAAGGGGTGGCGTTCGATGTGGGACATATTGTCGGCGCTGATCCCCCCGGCCGTGGTCGCGACCGTCTTCTGCACGTTCATCTATAAGCTACTGCGTCGGGAGATGGCACCACGAACCTCGGACGGGCGGCTCGTCAGTGAAGCGGAGGCCGCCTCGGGAGCTAACTCCACCTCGGTCGAAACCGGGGGAACCGGTCACGAGGGCACAGATACCGACGGAGCTTCGAAACCGTCGATGCCGGCCGCCGGAGAAGTTCCGGAGGACGAGACGGGAACGGAGCGCCCATAGCCGTTCGGGAACCGGGAATCATGTCAGGTGCCCGCTCGTTCTCGTGGCGGGAGGGGCCTGACTCCGGGTGTGGCAGGCTTGTGCGAATTGCCCGTCTCCGGGCCAGGGTCGCTGTTTATTCTTCGTGTTGACAATTGTCATTTGACGTTGTCAGGTATATCTTCGATATTAAGTGCTACTGTCCGGCACTGCTGAAAGGTTCGTATCCATGGCACAAAAGGTTCAGGTTCTTCTCGTGGATGACCTCGATGGTGGCGAGGCTGAGGAGACCGTACAGTTCGGGATGGACGGCTCCGCCTACGAGATTGACCTCAGCGCCAAGAACGCCGCACGGCTGCGGGAAGTCCTGGCGCCGTACGTGGAGGTCGCCCGCAAGGCGCCGTCGAAGCCGGCCAAGGGCAAGCGCCAGCAGCGTAGCCAGCCCAGCCGGGAGCGCAGCGCGGAGATTCGCGCCTGGGCCAAGGCACATGGCAAGCAGGTCAACGAGCGTGGTCGCATCCCGCAGTCGATCGTTGCCGAGTACGAGGCCGCGACGGGCTCCTCTCGGTAGACGTCACCGACATTGCGCTGTTCTCGCCCGGTCCCACCGGCAATGTGCGACCTTCATGTGGAGGCGTGGCGACAGGCCGACAGGCGTAGGGCCCGTCTTGCCGATCTCGGGGCGATCGGTGGGTACGGGTGTGCCGCCGGCCGCCACCGGTCTGCGATGTGGCAGGGCCGTGTGTCCACGGCAGCCGGGGCGGCTGGTTGCGGTATGGGTGGCCCCCGTGCGGTGTTCGGTCTCGCCGTCGTAACGGCCCGTTCTTCGAATTTCGGAGAGCGGGCCGTTCGCTTGCGGCGTACTTGGAACACCACGGCCGTGATTGGTAGTTGGATGAGGGTGAACGCCCTGATGTCAGGGAACGTCTCTGACTGAGCGTTCGCCGGAGATCCGTCGGAGGGCCGCGTCGAAAGAGGTGCGTCTGGGTGTCGGAGCGTTCCGCGATCGCGGGGTCGAGACGTCCGGGTGCTGCCAGCGCCCCCTGGAGGACCTCTGCCTGCAGGGGCCGATTTGCGGAAAGTGGAGGACGGGGCAGCCGTTCCTGCCTGACCGCTCTGTGAGGAGCGACGAGAGATGTTCGAGAGGTTTACCGACCGCGCTCGGCGCGTGGTGGTCCTGGCCCAGGAAGAGGCCAGGATGCTCAACCACAACTACATTGGCACCGAGCACATCCTGCTCGGCCTCATCCATGAGGGTGAGGGTGTTGCGGCGAAGGCTCTGGAGAGCCTGGGGATCAGCCTCGAAGCGGTTCGGCAGCAGGTAGAGGAGATCATCGGTCAGGGCCAGCAGGCGCCCTCCGGTCACATCCCCTTCACGCCGCGAGCCAAGAAGGTGCTGGAGCTGTCCCTGCGCGAGGCGCTCCAGCTCGGCCACAACTACATTGGCACCGAGCACATCCTGCTCGGGCTGATCCGCGAGGGCGAAGGCGTGGCCGCCCAGGTTCTGGTGAAGCTCGGCGCGGATCTGAACCGCGTGCGCCAGCAGGTGATCCAGCTGCTGCACGGCTACCAGGGCAAGGAGCCCCAGGCGACCGGGGCCTCCTCCGAGTCAAGCCCGTCCACGTCCCTGGTCCTGGACCAGTTCGGTCGCAACCTGACCCAGGCCGCCCGCGAGAGCAAGCTGGACCCGGTGATCGGTCGGGATACCGAGATCGAGCGGGTTATGCAGGTGCTCTCCCGGCGCACCAAGAACAACCCGGTGCTGATCGGTGAACCGGGCGTCGGCAAGACCGCGGTGGTCGAGGGGCTGGCGCAGAAGATCGTCAAGGGTGAAATCCCCGAGACGTTGAAGGATAAGCAGCTCTACACCCTCGACCTGGGGGCCCTCGTCGCGGGGAGCCGCTACCGGGGTGACTTCGAGGAGCGACTGAAGAAGGTCCTCAAGGAGATCCGCACTCGCGGGGACATCATTCTCTTCATCGATGAGCTGCACACGCTCGTGGGTGCGGGCGCGGCCGAGGGAGCGATCGATGCCGCCTCGATCCTGAAGCCGATGTTGGCCCGGGGCGAGCTCCAGACGATCGGCGCCACCACTCTGGACGAGTACCGCAAGCACCTGGAGAAGGACGCGGCCCTGGAGCGGCGCTTCCAGCCGATCCAGGTGGACGAGCCCTCCATCTCGCACACGATCGAGATTCTCAAGGGACTGCGGGATCGCTACGAGGCGCACCACCGGGTCTCGATCACCGACAGCGCCCTGGTGGCGGCCGGCCAGATGGCGGACCGCTACATTTCGGACCGGTTCCTGCCGGACAAGGCCATCGATCTCATCGACGAGGCCGGCTCCCGGATGCGGATCCGGCGGATGACCGCCCCACCGGACCTGCGGGAGTACGACGAGAAGATCGCCGAGGTCCGCAAGGACAAGGAGTCGGCGATCGACTCCCAGGACTTCGAACGGGCCGCCTCGCTGCGGGACGACGAGAAGCAGCTGCTGAACAAGAAGGCGCAGCGGGAGAAGGAGTGGAAGGCCGGCGACATGGACGTCGTCGCCGAGGTCAATGAGGAGCTCATCGCGGAGGTCCTGGCCACGGCGACCGGCATCCCGGTGTTCCGCCTCACCGAGGAGGAGAGCTCCCGGCTGCTGCGTATGGAGGATGAGCTGCACAAGCGGGTCATCGGCCAGGAGGACGCCATCAAGGCGCTCTCCCAGGCGATTCGCCGGACCCGGGCCGGGCTCAAGGACCCCAAGCGCCCTGGTGGCTCGTTCATCTTCGCCGGTCCGTCCGGTGTCGGTAAGACGGAGCTGTCCAAGACGCTCGCGGAGTTCCTGTTCGGTGACGAGGAGTCGCTGATCCAGCTCGACATGAGCGAGTACATGGAGAAGCACACCGTCTCCCGGCTGTTCGGTTCCCCGCCTGGCTACGTCGGCTACGAGGAGGGGGGTCAGCTCACCGAGAAGGTGCGGCGTAAGCCCTTCTCCGTGATCCTCTTCGACGAGATCGAGAAGGCCCACAACGACATCTTCAACTCCCTGCTCCAGGTGTTGGAGGAAGGGCGGCTCACCGACGCCCAGGGGCGCAACGTCGACTTCAAGAACACCGTCATCATCATGACGACCAACCTGGGCACGCGGGACATCTCCAAGGGTGCTGCGGTCGGGTTCGCCAAGGAGAGCGACACCAAGACCAACTACGAGCGGATGAAGGCCAAGGTCAACGACGAGCTCAAGCAGCACTTCCGGCCGGAGTTCCTCAACCGTGTGGATGACACCATCGTCTTCCACCAGCTCACCGAGGAGGAGATCTTCTCGATCGTGGACCTGATGGTCAGCCAGCTCGACGAGCGGCTCAAGGATCGGGACATGGGCCTGGAGCTGCGTCCGGGAGCCAAGGAGCTGCTGGCGAAGCGGGGATACGATCCGGTGCTGGGTGCCCGGCCACTGCGCCGCACCATTCAGCGGGAGATCGAGGACCAGCTGTCGGAGAACATCCTCTTCGGCGAGCTGCGGCCCGGACAGATCGTCATCGTGGACGCCGAGGGCAGTGGGGAGACCGCCAAGTTCACCTTCCGCGGTATCCCCAAGCCGGACTCGGTTCCGGACACGGTGCCGGTGGAGGAAGAGTCCGCCACCGGGTCCGGGGAGTAGCGCAACCCGAACCGTGCGGCGCGTGGGGGCTGGCCACTCGGCCAGCCCCCACGCCCATGTCGGGGCAGTGTTCCGCGTCTCGTGCAGTGGCCCCGCGCGAGGGGACACAGGCAGCGGCACGGCGAGAGCCGGGCCAGTCGGCACGCCGGCGCCCCGGTGCCGACTATCCGGGAAGTGCGAAGCTGTCGTTCGGCAGTGGATCCACGAGCCCGTCATGGATCAGGCCCCGCAGGGCACGGTCGCGCTGGATCGGCTCGTCCCAGGCACGCTGGAGCTCACAGCGGGGGACGGGCCCCTCCGCGGACCGCAGCACGGCCAGCAGCCGTCCGCGTACCTGGCGGTCCGTTCCGGCGTAGCGCTGCCCCCGCCGCGGCTCCCCAGAGTGCTGCGGGTAGCCCTGTTGCCGCCAGGCACACTGCCCGGCCAGGGGGCACTCGCCGCAGCGGGCGGAGCGGGCCGTACACACGAGCGCCCCCAGCTCCATCACGGCCACTCCCCACCGCGCCGCCACTGCGGGCTCCGGCGGCAGGAGCTCCTGCGCGGTCGTGGCCTCCGCCTTGGTCTGGCTTTTCGGCGGATACTGAACTCCATCGATGACACGGGCCAGCACCCGGCGGACGTTGGTGTCGAGGATCGCGTGTCGCTGCCCGAAGGCGAAGCTGGCTACCGCGGCCGCCGTGTAGGATCCCACCCCCGGGAGTGCCAGCAGCTGAGCGTGCTCCCGCGGGACCTCCCCACCGTGCTCGTCCACGATGGCCCGGGCGCTCGCGTGCAGATTGAGGGCACGACGGGGGTAGCCCAATCGATCCCACATGCGCACGGCCGCGCCCGGCGGTTCCGCGGCAAGGTCGGCGGGGGTTGGCCACCGCTCCATCCAGGACTGCCACGCGGGCAGAACACGGGCGACCGGAGTCTGCTGGAGCATGATTTCGCTCACGAGGATGCCCCAGGGTGTGGCATCCGGGCGGCGCCAGGGCAGGTCACGGGCATGAGTCTCATACCACGCCAGAACCGGTGTGGCGTAGGGATTTTCGGGCAGATGCAATTCGCTATCCCGCGGCGGGTTGAGTAGGTGTAAAGGTCCTGAACCCGGAATACTACGCCCATGGCTTCAAGCGCTGGACATCCCGGACCGGTCAGTCCGGAGACGTACTGGAAGCGGCGAGTCTTCGTGCTCGCGGGCCTCTTCGCGATCGTTGCCCTGATCGCGTGGGCAAGCTCAGCGCTGTCCTCCAGCGGTACCGATGACGAGCAGCAGGCCAGTGCCGACCCCGAGGCGGGCGCGGAGACGGATGAACCCGAGGAGCCCCCGGACCCGGGTCCCACCGGGAACCCGGAGCCGGACACGGACTCCGACGGTGATGCTGACGACGACAACGACGAGGACTCCGAGGATTCCGAGGACGAGGACGCGGACTCCGGGGAGGAGTCCGGCCAGGACGGTGACTCCGGATCCACGGGCATCCCGGAGCCGGAGAGCGCCGAGGATCCCTGCCGCCCGCAGGACATCGTGGTGACCATGGACCTCGCCGAGGACACCTTCACCGGTGGTGCGGATGTGGAGGTCGAACTGACCGTGGTCAACACGGGTGAGCAGACGTGCACAGTGGATATGGGACCCGAAGAGATGGAGCTGCGGGTCACCTCGGGCGACGATCGGATCTTCTCCACGGCCGACTGTGCGGATGGCGACGATGCCCAGCCGACGGAGTTGCAGCGTGGTGTCCCCCACACCACCACCGTGACCTGGGACCGTACCCGATCCTGGAGTGACTGCCGGGACTCGGACCGGACCGCGGGCAACGGTACCTACGTGCTGCGGTTCATCAGCGACTACGACGAGGGTGTGGACAACGAGGTGTTCCGCCTGCGGTAGGGCACCGGTCCCGCCCCGGTCGAAGCGCGAGGCCCCACCGGCCGCTGGAAATGAATCCGGCCCGCCGGTGGGGCTGTCGATTGAGGTTAGGCCGTGCCTTTCGGGAGGTCTGCGGGCTGCGGTGCTGGTCGGGTCGCACCGGTGGGCGTGGGCGCAGGCCGGGAGCCGGGCACTCTCCCCGGATGCCGCATGGGGGCTGCTGGCTGCGCCGATGCGCGCCGATCCACCCAGGCGAGGCCCGAGGGAACGCAGCCGCATCCGTCCGTGGGCCGTGGTGGGGGTGCTCCCCCT
>NZ_JAVLVT010000009.1:0-40658 GCF_031628175.1 Lipingzhangella rawalii
CGTCCCCCCCGGGGGAACGTCGGATGCGGGCACATCCCTCCAGCCGCGCCGTGGGCGTTGTTGCACGCCCGGGGGCTGCCCCCACACGGTCCCCGGGTGGATGCGGGCGCATCCCTCCAGCCGCGCCTGGGCGAATCGGCGCGCATCAGCACAGCCAGCAGCCCCCATGCCGTGTCCAGGGGGTTCCTCCCGGCCTGCCCCCCATCCTCACCGGAGTGGCCTGACCAGCACCCCAACCCACAGACACCCCAGAAGACACACCTAACCGGCCCGTATCGCGACCTCGGAATGCGGATCGACACTCGACAACACGAGAACGGCCCCACGTTCCCGATAGTGTGCGCGTAACCGCGGCCCGAACGCCTCCCCGATCCCGGAGGGTTTCCATGGCACTGCGTGTGCTCAGGCTGGTGCGAACACTTGCCGCTGGCGTGCATCGAGCACGACTGCGTCGCCGATGGCGCCGAACCCTGGCGGCGCAATCCACGCTGGGGATTTACGAGCATGCACACGGGCCAGTGCTGGCTCGCACCAGGACAAGCCCCTGCTCCACCCGCGAACTTGCTCTCCAGGTTGTGGACCTGACCACCGAACTATTGCAGGCACACGCTGTGGACTACTTCGTTCGTGAGGTCGACCACGGGCGGGACTACGTCGTGGGGGTTCGCGCGGCCGAACGCGACCGCGTCTACACGGCCCTGGCGGACACCCGCCCCGAAGACGTTCTCTATGCCGCGGCGGAAACCCTCCGAGGCCCGGCGGACATCCCCCGACCGCTGGCGGAGCAGTCCAGCCGTCGACGGCTGCGCCACGCCGATGCGATCCGCCTGTGCCAGTATGTCCGTTCCGCCAACGGGGTCAGGATAGGGGGACCGGAACACGGCTGTGTCCTGGAGTTCTGGCACTCCGGGGCCACCGTCCTCGAGCGCTCGGACGGCCCGTCGATCCTGGATCGCCTGCACGTGGTGGTACCAGAGGACCGCCTGGCTGAGTCCATTCTGTGCACCCGCCCCAACCCGGTCAGCCAGATCATTCCTTCCGAGGAACAGCAGCCCGCCCGGATCACAATCGGTGACCGGAACTACCCCACACTGTGTGCGTTCACCCACCCGGTCGCGCACACTGTGAACTTCCCCATCGACCTTGTCTACACCTGGGTGGACGGCAGCGACCCGGAATGGGCAGCCCGACGGGACGCGTACCTACGCGAGCGGGGCGAGGCTCTGCACCGCATCGCGGCCTCCGCAACCCGCTACGAGAGCCGCGACGAGCTGAAGTACTCGTTGCGCTCCGTGGAAATGTTCGCGCCGTTCGTCCGCACCATCCACATTGTGACCGACGGGCAGGTCCCCGACTGGCTGGATACCGAGCACGAACGTGTTCACCTCGTGGACCACCGCGACATTTTTCCGTCCCTCGACGTGCTCCCGGTGTTCAGTTCGCGCGCGATCGAAACCCGCATCCACCACATCCCCGGGCTCAGCGAGCACTACATCTATCTGAACGACGATATGATGTTCGGCCGCTACGTTGCCCCGGATACCTTCTTCCACGCCAACGGCATTGGGAAATCCTTCCTTTCCCAGGGGCAGATCGGACTGGGAGAACCCACCGGAGCGGACCACCCGCCACGTGCGGCCGCCAAGAACACCCGAGCCCTCCTCCAGGCCGAGTTCGGTCCGTTCATCACCCGCACGTTCAAGCATGCCCCCTACCCGATGCGACGTTCGGTCGCCCACGAACTCGACGAACGTTTCCCTGAGGCCATCGCCCGCACCACCGCCTCCCGGTTCCGCAGCCCCAGCGACGTGACCCTAACCTCCAGCCTGTACCCCAACTACGCGCTGATGACTGGGCGAGCCGTGCCCGGCGAGATCTCGAGTGCCTACATCAACCTCGCCAAACCCGCGGCACTGCGTCGCCGCACCGACGCGCTACTCCGCGGCCCGCGCACTTTCGACTCCCTGTGCCTCAACGACACCGAGCCACTGCCACCACGTAAACGTGCACGGGTCGACGCGCAGCTCCAGCACTTCCTGGAGCACTACTTCCCACTTGCCAGTTCCATGGAGCGTTCCTGAACGCCCAGCCGAACCGGCGCCCTGGTGATCTGCACAGACATCTCGGCGCTCCGGGTGTTCTACTCACGAGGTCCACCGACTCAGGAATCGGGAATGTGCGGCTTCGCGGAGATGAGGGCAGAACGGGGGATGACCACCATGCTCTCCCCCGGGTCGATCGAGACCCCCCGCGGCAGGCGGTAGCGGTGACTCGTGGTGAGATCCTGTCCGATCACGGCGACATCGCCGTTGTCCAACTCCCAGATGTCCGGGCAGTTGCCACCACTGGACGCCCCCGCCCGCTCCTGGGGCGAGCGCCCCCAGCGGCGCCGCAGTTCCGCACTTGGATCCGGGTCCCATTGTGATCCAGACATCGGAATGCTCCCGTTCTCCGCCTGCATTTTGATGACAGGACGATAACACCAGTCAAACTCCGGCGCCATGTTCCCCAGATTTTGAATCTCCGGTTTCCGACAAACGCACCAATATGATCCATGCGGATCCCGTGCATATTTTCAGAAATGATCATGCCATGCGCGTAATGTCAGGGGTTCGCGGGAGGCCGGTGGCGGCGGGGCAGACACAGCCCACCGGCACGTCACCCGATCGTGGACACCCACGGAACGGGCGCAATCGGTGACCGCCCCGTGCCACCCCGTCAGCGCGCCCGAGGAGCACGCCAATTCCCACCTCGAACAGGCCGGCCGGGAACAGGACGGGACCACCGGACGTCGGAGGCACCGCCCCGGAACTCCCGTCCCCGTGGGCGGCGCTCGGTGCCCGTACTCCAGAGCGTCCCCCACCCCGCCGCGGGGCGGAGATGTGCCGCGCACCCACGGAGACGTACGGCACGGTCGCCATCGCTGTCCTCTCCCCAGGTCAGTGGGCTAGGATCGGGGAAATTTATCCACAGTACCGAACAGACCGATCCAAAGGAGGACAATGACTCAACTGGACGCCGCAAGGGTGCGGCGGCTACCGAAGGTCGTGCTCCACGACCACCTGGACGGAGGGGTGCGCCCACAGACCCTGGTTGAGCTGGCCCACGACACCGGATATACCGGCCTGCCCAGCACCAACGTCACCGAGCTGAGCTCCTGGTTCGCCGCGGCCGCCCACGCTGGCTCCCTGGAGAACTACCTCACGCGGTTCACACCCGTGGTGGACCTGCTCCAGAGCAGCGCGGCGTTGGAACGCATCGCCACTGAGGCGGTGCTGGACCTGGCTGCCGACGGGGTCGTCTACGCCGAGCTGAAGATCGCCCCCGAGCAGCACACCCAGCGGGGACTGGCCGTCGACGAGGTGGTGGAAGCGGTTCTCGCGGGCCTCAACGTGGGCGTGGCCAGGGCTCGGCTCCGTGGACACGAGATCCACCCCCGCCTGCTGTTGACCGCGCTGCGTCAGGCCGCGACGAGCACCGAGATCGCGCGGTTGGCAGTCCGTTACCGCGAGGCCGGGGTGGTTGGCTTCGACATCGCCGGCCCCGAGGCCGGCTACCCGCCCACGCGGCACCTGTCCGCCTGCGAACACGTGCGTCAGGAGAACTTCAATCTGACCATCCACGCCGGCGAGGGATTCGGGCTCTCCTCGATCTGGGAAGCCATCCAGTGGTGTGGCGCGGACCGGCTCGGCCACGGAACCCGCATCGCCGACGATATCGCGGTCGCCGAGGACGGAAGCGCCAAGCTCGGCCAGCTGGCCGCCTACGTGCGGGACAAACGCATCCCGCTGGAGATGTGCCCGACCTCGAATGTGCACACCGGGGTGGTGCCGAACCTGGCCGCCCATCCCATCGACACACTGCGCCGGCAGCGATTCCGGGTCACGGTCAACACCAGTAGCCGCACCATCAGCCAGACTTCGATGACCGCCGAGTTCACCGAGCTCTCCCGCGAGTTCGGCTATGGGGTGGACGAACTGAGCTGGTTCACCGTAAACGCGATGAAGTCGGCGTTTATCGGCCACGACGAGCGCCTCCGGCTCATCAACGAGGTCATCAAACCGGCCTACGCTCGTGAACGGATCAGCCACGTCAGCGGCGCCTTCTTCCGGATGGAGGACGCCTGGCCCCATACGGGCCGGTGAGCCACCAGCCCACCCCGCCGATGCCGGATGGCGTGGCTGGATTCAACCGGCGGGCACGGTGCTGTGACTCCGGAGCCGGAGACGACACCGTGACTCCCGCAGGGCTGGGTTCAGTGCAGCGGTGTGGGCTCCGGAACGGCGGCCGCGGTTCCCGCAGCGGCGCTGCGGCGCGCCGCGTCAATCACGTCCAGGCCGTGTACGACCTCGTGTGGCTCCACCGGAACCGGCTCCCCCTCGGCCACCGCATCCCGTAGGCCCGCGTAGAAGGCCGGATAGTTCCCGCGGACACTGGGCACCTTTCGCACCGTGCCGTCGGCACCGAGCTCTCCCCAGTGTTGCTGGAGCACCTCGCCCCAGTCCGGGCGGTCGGGACGCTCTCCTTGGTTCAGGCGGTCCTCTTGGCTGTCCATTCCGTGGATGGTGAAGGCCGCACGGTCGCCAAGCACGCGGAACCGTGGCCCCCGCTGGGCGGCAACCGCACTGGCCCACAGGTGGCTGCGGGTCCCGTCCCGGTGGGTCAGTGCCAGGAAGGCGTCATCCTCGGCGGATACCCCGGGGCGGCAGGCATCCAGTTCGGCGTACACGCGGGCCACGGGGCCGAAGAGATTCACGGCCTGGTCGACCAGGTGTGGCCCGAGGTCCCAGAGAATGCCCCCGCCCGCGGCGGCGGGGCCGCTGTCGCGCCAGCTGTCCCTGGCCTCGGGGCGCCAACGCTCGAAACGGGACTCGAAGCGGTGCACCCGCCCCAGCTCGCCACTGTCCACCAGGTGCCACAGGGTCTGGAAGTCGGCGTCCCACCGGCGGTTGTGGTAAACGGTGAGGACCTGTTCCCGCTGGGCAGCCGTGGCGACCAGGTCACGGGCCTCGGCGACGTCCAAGGCCAGCGGCTTGTCCACCACCACGGCCAAGCCCGATTTCAGCGCTGCGTGGGCGAGCGGAACGTGGCTGTCGTTGGGTGTGGTGACCACCGCAATGTCGTAGTCGGTGGCCCGCTCCCACAGATGCTCGGCGCTGGGGTGCACGGTGGCCTGGGGGTATCGATGACCGACCGCTGCCGCTCGGGCTGAGTCCCCGGTGACGACCCCGGACAGCCGCAGCCCCGGCGTGGCATCGATCAGGGGGGCGTGGAACACCGACCCGCCCTTGCCGAAACCGAGCAGGGCCACACGCAGTTCCGCAGCGTGGGCAGCGGACGCAGCGGACGGAGCGGACACAGAAGACACAGCGGACATGGAGACGTCGACCCGTTCGGAGGCAGTGACGTCCCCACGCTACTGCACAGTGGGGGGCGGTCTCCGTGCGTGCCCCACGGGTCGGGGCCATGGTGCCTCGCCCCGACGACGAGGCGACCGTGTGTGTCCGCCTGAGCTGCAACGCGAACAAAGGCGGGGCCGCCGGTCTCCCCCAAGAACCGGCGGCCCCGCGGCAGGCGGCGTCCCCCCTACGCCGCCACTGGCGCCCGCGTCGTATCTCTCGACGCCAGGGCCAGGCATCCAGCGCGCCCCGGGGCGCGCTCACCGGGGTCAACACTCCAATTCCGCGGTTTAATCCACAGCGACAACGAAACGACCTGCGACGATGGCCACATTCGCCTCCGCGTGGTGCGGGTGCGGGCCTCAGGCCACCGCCGGCACCTGCGCCTCGGCCGGCTCCAGGGCCAGCTCCAACACCTCGCGCACGTCGCTGACCGGGTGCACAGTCAGCTGGGAACGCACGTCCTCGGGCACGTCGTCCAGATCGGGCTCGTTGCGTGCCGGAATCAGCACGGTGCTGATTCCGGCCCGGTGCGCGGCCAGCAGTTTCTGCTTTACCCCACCGACGGGCAGCACCCGTCCGGTCAACGAGACCTCACCCGTCATCCCGACCTCAGAGCGTGCCGCCCGTCCCGAGAGCAGCGAGGCCAGCGCCGTGGTCATCGTGATTCCGGCACTGGGGCCGTCCTTGGGCACGGCACCCGCGGGAACGTGTAGGTGGATCCCCCGGTCTTTGAGGTCGGCCACCGGCAGCTCCAGTTCCGCGCCCCGGGAACGCAGGTAGCTCAATGCGATCTGTGCCGACTCCTGCATGACCTCCCCCAGTTGCCCCGTGATGGTCAACCCACTGGCACCGGATTCTCCATCCGCCAGCGAGGCCTCCACGAACAACACGTCCCCACCGGTTCCGGTCACGGCCAGTCCGGTCGCCACACCGGGAAGTGCCGTGCGGTCGGCTGACTCCGGTGTGTGCTTGGGTCGGCCCAGATAGTCGGGCAGTGCCTCGGCATCCACAGTCACGGGCAACTCGGTGTCTCCCAGGGCAACCCCAGCAGCAACCTTGCGCAGCACCCTGGAGATGGAACGTTCCAGGTTTCGCACGCCCGCCTCGCGGGTGTACTCGGTGGCGAGTCGACGCAGGGCCGACTCGGTGACCTCGGCCTCGGTGGCCTCCAGCCCGGAGCGTTCCAACTGGCGGGGCAGTAGGTGATCCCGACCGATGGTGACCTTCTCGTCCTCGGTGTAGCCGTCCAGCGACACCAGCTCCATCCGGTCCAGCAGGGGGTCCGGAATCGACTCGACCACGTTGGCGGTGGCGAGGAACACCACGTCGGAAAGGTCGAGGTCCACCTCGAGATAGTGGTCCCGGAACGTGTGGTTCTGGGCTGGGTCGAGCACCTCGAGCAGCGCTGCGGTGGGGTCGCCACGGAAGTCGGATCCCACCTTGTCGACCTCGTCCAGCAGCACCACCGGGTTCATGGTGCCGGCTTCCTTGATCGCGCGGACGATACGGCCCGGCTGTGCGCCGACGTAGGTACGCCGGTGCCCGCGGATCTCGGCCTCGTCCCGCACACCACCCAGGGCGACGCGGGTGAAGCTGCGCCCCATGGATCGGGCCACCGACTCACCGAGCGAGGTCTTACCGACCCCGGGTGGACCGACCAGTGCCAGCACGGCCCCGCTTCGGCGGCCGCCAACCACACCGAGTCCGCGCTCCTCCCGACGCTTGCGCACCGCCAGATACTCCACGATGCGTTCCTTGACGTCCTCGAGCCCCGCATGATCGGCGTCGAGCACGCCACGGGCCGCAGTGACGTCGTAGGCGTCAACGGTGCGCTCCTGCCAGGGCATGGCCAGGATGGTGTCCAGCCAGGTGCGGATCCAGCCGGATTCGGGGGAGGAATCCCCGGCACGTTCCAGCTTGTCCACCTCGGCCAGGGCGGCTTCGCGTACGTGTTCGGGAAGGTCGGCGGATTCGACCTTGTCCCGGTAGTCGTCCTCCTCAGAGCCCGGCTTACCGTTGAGCTCGTTGAGCTCGGACCGGATGGCCTCCAGCTGACGGCGCAGCAGAAACTCTCGCTGCTGCTTGTCCACGCCCTCCTGGACGTCGTTGTTGATCTTCTCGGTGACGTCCAGCTCGGTGAGATACGCACGAGTCCACTCGATGAGCCGGGTCAGCCGCTCGGCGACATCGAAGGTTTCCAGCAGCTGCAACTTCTGGTCCCGGTTGAGGAACGGCGAGTACCCACCGCTGTCGGCCAGCGCACCGGGATCGTCCAGCTTCTGCACCGAGTCCAGGACCTGCCAGGCGTTGCGCTTCTGGAGATAGGTCACGAGTAGACCCTTGTACTCCCGCGCCAGTTCCTGCACCCGGCCCGGGTAGCCGTTCTCCGGCGGCTGCGTGTCGTCGACGGTGACATGAACCCACAGCGCCGCTCCGGGACCGGTCGTGCCGCTACCAACGGTGGCGCGGGACACGCCCCGCAGCACCGCCGCCGGCTCTCCATCCGGAGTGCGCCCCACCTGCTCGACCGTGGCGACCGTCCCCACTGCGGCGTAGGTTCCGTCCACGCGCGGAACGATCAGGACCCGCGGCTTGCTGGACGAGCGCACTCCGGGCGTGTCTTCGGCTCGTTCCTCCACCGCCTGGGCGGCGTCCACGGCGGATCGCACCTCGGAATCGGAGATGTCGACCGGCACGACCATGCCGGGCAGGACCACGTCATCGTCCAGAGGGAGAACGGGCAGCGTCACTCCGGTCTGCGTGTCACTCATGCATCCTCCTTATTGAGTCCACTTAACTCAATAAAGACGAGTCTGGTTTTATTCCCCCCCTGGGTGTTCGCTGTGGGCGATCGGGAGGTGCGGCCCGGTCGCCCACCGATGTTTCACCCAATCGGGCTGCGTTCGCCGGCAGGGCTGCGTTCGCCGGCGGGATCGAACTGGCTGTGGTACAGCTCGCCGTAGCGTCCCCCCGCAGCCAGGAGCTCGGCATGGGTTCCCCGTTCGACCACGTGTCCGTTCTCCAGGACCAGGATCTGGTCGGCGGCCTGGATCGTGGACAGGCGATGCGCGATTACGACGGCGGTCCGGCCCTGGAGGGCCTCGGCCAACGCCTCCTGCACGGCCGCCTCGGAGGTGGAGTCCAGGTGCGCGGTGGCCTCGTCGAGGATCACCACCTGTGGGCGGGCCAGCAGCACCCGGGCGATGGTCAACCGCTGGCGCTCGCCCCCGGACAGGCGATATCCACGGTCCCCGACGAGGGTGTCCAAGCCGTCCGGCAACCGGGAGACCAGGTCGTCCAGGCGAGCACGCCGCAGCACCTCCCACAGCTCGTCCTCACCGGCTTCCGGTCGGGCCAACAGCAGATTCGCGCGTACCGTGTCGTGAAAGAGGTGGCCGTCCTGGGTCACCATGCCCACGGTGTCCCGGATCGCGGACATCGACAGCTCGCGGACATCCACACCACCCAGGCGGACCGCACCCCCGTCCACGTCGTACAACCGCGGGATCAGCTGAGCGATGGTGGACTTGCCGGCCCCGGAGGAACCGACCAGCGCGACCATCTGTCCGGGCTCGGCCGTGAACGACACCCCGTGCAGCACCTGTTCTCCCCCGCGCGTGTCCAGATTCGCCACCTCCTCCAGTGACGCCAGGGACACCTGGTCGGCCGACGGGTAGGCAAAGTCCACCCGGTCCAGCTGTACCGAGACCGGCCCCGAGGGAACGGGCCGGGCATCCTCCCGCTCCTCGACCAGGGGCCGCAGATCCAGCACCTCGAACACCCGCGAGAAACTCACCATCGCACTCATCACCTCAACCCGAGCGCTGGCAAGCTCGGTCAGCGGGGCGTACAACCGGGTCAGCAGCAGGGCGAGGGACACCACGGCACCGGAGTTGATGTCTCCGGACAGCGCGTAGAACCCACCCAGGCCGTAGACCAGGGCCAGCGCGAGCGCCGACACCAGCGTCAGCGCCGTGTAGAAGATGTGCTGCACCATCGCCGTGCGCACACCGATGTCCCGAACCCGGCCGGCCCGTTGGGCGAACCGCGCCGATTCCTCCGTGGGACGGCCGAACAGCTTCACCAAGGTCGCCCCGCCTGCTGAGAACCGTTCGGTCATCTGAGTGCTCATCACGGCATTGTGATTGGCACCCTCGCGTTCCAACCGCGCCAGGCGCGTACCCATCCTGCGGGCGGGGATCACGAACAGCGGCAGCAGCACCAGGGTGATCAGTGTGATCTGCCAGGACAGCGTCAGCATGACCGCCAGGGTGAGCACGAGCGTCACCAGGTTGCTCACCACCCCGGACAGCACGTCAGCGAAAGCCCGTTGGGCACCGATCACGTCATTGTTCAGCCGGCTGACGAGGGCACCGGTGCGGGTCCGGGTGAAGAAGGCGACCGGCATGCGCTGCACGTGGTCGTAGACCGCGGTACGCAGGTCGAGAATCAGGCCCTCCCCGATCCGGGCGGACAGCCAGCGGTTCAACAGTCCGAATCCGGCCTCGGCCACAGCGATGAGGGCGATCACTCCGGCCAACAGCGCAATGTGGCGCATTGGCCCACCCGCCTCGATCGCGTTGACGACCCAGCCGGCCAGCACCGGGGTCGCCACCGCCAGAGCAGCCGTGAGCACGCTCAGCACCACGAACCATGCCAGCCTGCGATGGTGGGGCCGCGCGAAGTCCCAGATTCGACGCAGGATCACTCGGGAGAACGGCCGCCGATCCTCCTGCGCGTGCATCGCGTGGTACATGGTGGTCCACGCGGTCACTTCCATACTCAATGATCCACCGCCTGCCGGTCGGGATTGTGGGGGCATGACCGTGCGATCCCGACGCTAAAAGCTCAAGTATCAGTGAAGTCAATGAGCCGGTGGACGTACCGCACACCGCGGTACAACGTTTCGGCGCCGGTGCCGCCATCGGGTGCATGGCTAGGGCAACCATCCGCGGCCCGCCCGCATTTCCCCGGCCCGTCCGCGGCACCCAGCGTCAGTTCCCTTCCGCGCCCGTGGCATCGCAGCCCGCGGTCGTGGCTGGCCAGCACAAAACCCGACATTCACCCCGAACGTGGGGAGTCGCTGAGAAACACGAATTCGACGCACCGATACCTTGGAGCTGCGGGGATGTCCCGCCAGCCCGGCGTCGCCAACGGAGTGTGTACCGCACCCAGCCGCCGAGAACGCGACCGCCGCGGGCCATCGGACACATGAGATGGGAGATGCGTGAGCGCCGACCTGCTGAACTACGTTCTGCTCGGCAGCATGCTGGTCCTGCTGGCGGGAGTGCTCGCAGTTCGGCTGGCCACCCGGGCGGGGCTGCCGGCCCTACTGGCCTTCCTGGGGCTGGGCTTGGCGCTCGGCGAGGGCGGACTCGGCATCCGGTTCGACGACCCCGAACTCATGCAGGTGCTGGGCTTCACCGCCCTGGCGATCATCCTCGCCGAGGGGGGACTGTCCACCAAATGGAGTGATATCCGTCCCGCGCTGCCGTTCGCGCTGCTCCTGTCCACGGTCGGAGTCGGGGTCAGTGTCACGGTTACCGCCATCGTGGGCCACTACGCGCTCGGCCTGGACTGGCGTATCGCAATCCTCGTCGGTGCGGTCGTGTCATCCACGGACGCCGCCGCTGTGTTCTCGATCCTGCGATACCTGCCACTGCGGGCACGGGTCCGCTCTGCCTTGGAGGCCGAATCCGGGCTCAATGACCCCCCGGTGGTCATCCTGGTCACCCTCGTGGTGTCGGATATCTGGGCCCAGACCGGGATCCTGGCCGCGGCGGGCGAGGCGCTCTACCAGCTGATCGGTGGAGCGGTCCTCGGCATCATCGTCGGGATCACGGGGCAGTGGCTCCTCAACCGCAGTGCCCTGCCCACCTCGGGCCTCTACCCGGCCGCCACCTGTGGTCTGCCGCTGCTGGCCTTCGGCGGATCCGGGGTGCTCGGTGCCAGCGGCTTCCTGGCCGCCTACGTGTGTGGCCTCTGGCTGGGCAACGCGCCACTTCCGCACCGCAACGCCACTCTCGGTTTCGCAGAGGGGGTCGCCTGGCTGGCACAGATCGCCCTGTTCACCCTGCTCGGCATGCTGGCCAGCCCGTCCGAGCTGCCCGGGGCTCTGGTTCCAGCCCTGGTCATCGGCGCCGCATTGACACTGCTGGCCCGCCCCGCCTCGGTCATGGTCTCCGCGGTGAGCCTGCGGATGACCCACCTGCGCCTGCCCGGTCTCCGCGGCCGGCCCCCGTCCCGCATTCCGGTGTGTCGCCCCTGTTGGCGGGTCCCCCTTCGCGAGCAGGCGTTCCTGTCCTGGGCGGGACTGCGCGGTGCCGTTCCCATCGTGCTGGCCACCATTCCCCAGTCGGAGGATGTCGCGGGCGCGGCGGGGCTGTTCGACATCGTCTTCGTGCTCGTGGTGATCTTCACTCTGCTCCAGGGGCCAACGCTGCCCTGGATCGCACGACGGTTGGGTGTGTCGGACGAGGGCAGCACCCAGGAGGTCAATGTGGACTCGGCCCCGATTGAGGAACGCCAGGCCGATCTACTCACCGTGAACGTGAGCCGCCGCTGCGACCTGGCGGGACGCCGCGTCCAGGATCTGGGGCTGCCACCCGGGGCCCTGGTCACCCTGCTGGTGCGCGACGAGATATCCCACGTGCCCTCCGGGGAGACGGAGCTGGCCCCCGGGGACCGCATCATGGTCATCACCACGCACACCGTGCTGCCCCAGGTGGAGGAGCGTCTACGGGACCTCACCGACCCGGACAAGGAGCCCTGGCACTGAGCCTCGCGGCCAGCGGCAAGCAGCCCACCAGCCCCAGCCAGCCTTCCCTGTCGACCGGCCGAGGTCCCTCTACACTTCGCACCGCGGCTCAGGGACGCAGCAGCGCCACCAGCTGTTCGGTCAGGCCCTTGCTCGCCGCCTCCACCATCCCGAGCACGGTGGCGAAACCGTCGTCCCCCCCATAGTAGGGATCCGGAACCTCCGCATACGGCCCGGCGTCCGGCGCGAAGGACCGGAACATCGCCAGACGTTGGGCGTCCTCAGCCGTGGGCGCCCGTCTGCGCAGCTCGGCGTGGTTGTCGCCGTCCATCGCCAGAACCAGATCCCGGTGGGCGAACCACTCCGTCTCGAACCGGCGAGCCACATGCTCGGTGGGATAGCCGTACACCCGCAGGGTCGCCGCCGCACGCGGGTCCATCCCAGACCCGATATGCCAGCTGCCCGTACCGGCGCTGTCCACCACGACCGCATCCGTGAGACCAGCCCGGTCCACGTCAGCACGTAACACCTGCTCGGCCGTGGGCGAGCGACAGATGTTTCCCAGGCAGACCAGGCACACCCGGTACGGTCCAGACGAATCACGCGGCGGGGGCAGACTCATGTCGCCCACGTTAGCCCACCAGCATCCGGCCCGCTCCGGTCCACCCATCGGATCGGCTCGACGAACCGTTCAACCATTCGGCAGCCGCACAACTGTGACGAAGAAGTCGTCGATCTGGCGGACCACCGTGATGAACCGGTCGAAGTCCACGGGCTTGGGCACATACGCGTTGGCGTGCAGCTGGTAGCTGCGCAGAATGTCCTCTTCGGCCTCGGAGGTGGTCAGCACCACCACCGGAATGTGAGCCAGGGATTCGTCCTGTTTGATCTCGCTGAGCACCTCACGCCCGTCCTTTCCCGGCAGGTTGAGGTCCAACAGGATCAGGTTCGGACGCGGGGCATCGGAATAGGGCACCTCACGGTGCAGGAAACGCAGCGCCTCGGCACCGTCCGACACGACGTGCAGCCGGTTGCCCACCTTATAGTCCTCGAACGCCTCCCGGGTCATGAGCACGTCCCCGGGATCGTCCTCGACCAGCAGAACCTCGATGGGCTGCACCATCGTGACCTCACTCAGCTTCTGCACTGCCTCGCCCTCCCTGCCACTGCTCCCCCGCCAGCGGATGACCCTACCCGACGTGACCCGCCCGCACGTCGGCGTCCGGGTCGCTCGGCGGCCCCGCCTTCGGCAGAGACCAGCAGATCCGGGTTCCGGACACGTCCGGCATCGCCAACCACTCGGTGTCCACCCAGATCCGGCCACCGTGGAACTCCACGATCTTCTTGCACATCGACAGCCCGATCCCCGTACCCCCATACTTCTCCCGGGAGTGCAGGCGCTGGAACAGCACGAACACGCGATCGGCATACTCCGGGTCGATACCGATTCCATTGTCGGTGCACGAGAACACCCACTCCTCGGACCGCTCCGTCAGTCCAATGTGCACATTCGGGGGGTGCTGTCCCCGAAACTTGATGGCGTTGCCAACCAGGTTGAACAGCACCTGTGTCAACAGGGTACGGTCCCCCTCCACGGTTGGCAGCTGGTCGGCGGTGACTGTGGCATCGGTCTCTTCCCGAGCCGAGGTGAGACTCTGCAACGCGTCCCGGAAGGCCTCATTGAGATCCACCTCGGTGAAGTTGCGGCTCCGGCCCACCCGGGAGAAGGCCAGCAGATCGCTGATGAGCGTCTGCATCCGCTTCGCTCCCTCGACCGCGAAGTCGATGTAGGAGTCGGCACGTTCGTCCAGCTGCCCCCGATAGCGGCGCTGGAGCAGCTGGCAGAAGCTCGCCACCTTCCGCAGCGGCTCCTGTAGGTCGTGGGAGGCGACGTAGGCGAACTGTTCCAGTTCCTGGTTGGACCGCTGCAATTCGTCGGTCTGTCGCCGCAGCAGATCGGACTGCTCCTGCAAGGCCCGACGTGCGTTCGCGACCTCGTCGAGATCGGAGACAATCCGTTCCCGCATCGAGTCGACATCGCGCCCGACACGTTCGATCTCCGGTGGTGCGCGCAGCTGGATGCGGTGCGTGTAGTAGCCATCGGCGACCTGTTGCAGGTGGCGTCCCAGCTCGTCAAGGGGGCGCAACACCCAGCTCTGTAGCATCACCCACAGGAAGATCGACAGCACGACGATCAGAACGCCGGCGAGGACCAGCAGGGCCACCAGCTGCTGCGTTGCCGTCCGGAGACTGTCCTGGGCGTCGTCGATCTCACCGACGATGTCGTCCCGGGCGTCCTGCGCCGCCGAACGCAGGTCATTGAACCGGTCCCGCCCCAACTGGTAGAGATCCTGGTCAATCTCCTCACCGGCCGCGACGGCCTCGATCGCCGGAGTCGCGAACTCGCTGTCCCACGCCTCGGCGGCGCTCGCCACCGAGTCCAGGCTGGCTCCGATCTCCTCCTGGTCACCGGCCACATCCCGAAGCTCGGCGATACTCTCCTCCTGGTTCTCCATCCCCTCGTGGTAGAGATCCAGGTACTCCTCGTTCTGTGTGTCCAGATACACCCGAACCCCGGTGTCGGCGTTCAGGTGCGCAGCCATCATCTGTTGCACGGCCACCCGCGCCGGGCTCAACTCCTCGACCTGGTCCAGCATGCTGTCCCGGGCCTGGACCGCACTCACCGTGATCGTGGTCACCAGGGTCACCAGGACCACGCTCACAGCCCCAAGCAGTACCGTCACCCGGCGTCGCAGCGACCAGGCCGGTTCGCCACCATCCCGCCGACGCCGCCGCAACTGGGGTGGTGCTCCGGAGCTGCGGCCAGGGTCCCCCACCTCTGTCGAAACCGCTGCCGACTCCGCGGGATCGGGGGGGTGCGGTTCCGTCACGTCCGGCTTCCGTGGGTGAGGAGAAGCATCGCCACATCGTCCTGCAACGAGTCACCGTTGCGGCGTTCGGCCTCGTCCACCAACTGTTTCAGCAGCCGGTCTCCGGGTGTCCCGGCCGTCATCCGTTCCGCGAGGAGCGTCTGCAAGCCCTCCACTCCCAGGCGTGCCTCGGCGGAGGTGTCGTAGGCGTCGATCACACCGTCGGTGTACATCAACAGCATGCTCCCACTGGGGAAGGGATGCTCCTCCACCTCGATCTCGGTCCCCGGGAAGATCCCCAGCGGGGGCCGCGGGCTGGCCGAGACCTCCCGGATGTCTTCCGGACGAAGATGATCACTCCGAGACGGCACCGCCGACGCCGTCGATGTTCCGACGGCGGCGACCGCCAACGGCGGCGGGTGCCCCAGGAGCCGCACCCGCAGCACTTCGCTGCCGTCATCGATACTGACCTGGCACAGGGTGGCGTAATTCTCCTCCTGAGCGCGTTCGCTGACCAGGACCCGCTCCAGGGCATGCAGCACCTGGTTTTCCGGAACACCGGCCACGACCAGTGCCCGCCAGGCGATGCGCAGCGAGACGCCCAGGGCGGCCTCATCCGGGCCGTGCCCGCTCACGTCGCCCACGATGACGTGTGTGACCCCGTCCTGGTGCACCGCGTCGAAGAAGTCGCCGCCCAACAGGGTGCGTTTACGCCCCGGGCGGTACAGGGAGCGGTGAACCAACGGTGACTCGGCGAGCAGCAGTTGGGGCAGCAGCCCCCGCTCCAGGCGCAGATTCTCGCGTGCGTGGAACTCCGCCTCGCGCAGCTGACGCGCGCTCTCCTCGGCGTGCCGACGCTCCAGGGAGTAGCGGAGGCTGCGCGCCAGGAGGGCACCGTCGACGTGCCCTTTGACCAGGTAGTCCTGGGCCCCGGCCGCCACTGCGGCGACGCCTTCGTGCTCGTCGTCCAGCCCGGTGAACACCACAACGGCGGCGTGCTGGGCCTCGGAAAGGACCTCCCGCAGTAGCTCGATGCCATGTGCGTCGGGAAGGTTCAGGTCCAGCAGGACACATCCCTGGAAGGAGGCGAGATACGGCCTGGCCTCGTGCAGGGTCGCTACCCAGGTAATCCGTGCGTTGAGCGAGGTCTCCGCGAGATACTCCTCCACCAGGAAGGCGTCCTGGGAGTCATCCTCGATGAGAAGCAACTCCACGGTCTCCGGCGCCTCCGGGTCATCGGAATTCTGGCCCCTCAGCTGGTCCACCGGCATATGCCCCATCTGGACGTCGTTCGACCCGGCGCTGGGTCTGGGCCCTGTGTCCTCGATGCTTAGCCTCACGTCGAGCACCTACTTGTCCGCCGCAACGCCCCACCCCCACAGCGGGTGAACGCCAAACCCTAACGGGCGGTTACCGATTCGCGCTAGCGGGATTGCACGAGCAACGTGAAACTGGCAGCGCGTTCCGCGGCTCAGGGTACCCGTTTCCCCACGTGGGGACGGAGCCCACCGCCAACTCCACCACCGCAGGACTGCGGCTGCTGCCAGAATAGGACATCCCCAGCAACCCCTCTCCGAAGGCTCGAGATGTCCCTCCTCCTTATCCTCGTTGGCACGGCACTCGTGAGCATCGCCCTGTTCAACCGCGTCCCCCAATTCCGCTCGCGCGGCGCCGTCACCTCAACACGCCCACCGGCCACGCCGAGCCCCAGTCCCCTGGTCTCCACGGCCCCCGCCCGCCTGACCGAGGCCGGACGCGCGACCGTGACCACGGTTGGCGGAAGTGTGCTCCTTATCGCACTGTTCCTGGCCCTGTCCGGGCTCTAGGAGGCCAGGAGGTCAGGAGGCGAGCTGGAGCAGCGCCGAACTGCGGGTCACGCACCCACCGAACCGGGCGGTCCGGGTACCTATCGGCCTGCCCCACGCGTAGCGGTCCAGGTGCCCAGGACCAGTGTTCCAATCGAGGCCGCCCCCACGGCCCAGCCCACAGCGGTGGTCAGCGCCACATGCCGCCGGCTCCGCGCCTGTGCCCCGGCCAGGGCCCGGGCACGCTCACTGCTACCGAACCGGCCGCCGCAGTCCTGCGGGGCCAGTTCCAAAGGTCGCCACCACGCCGGCCACCGCCGCAGATCCAGCCGCGGCGACTGCTCGGTCCCGGGGCCGGCGTACTGGCCCAGGCCGTGACCGACGCCAGCCAAGCGGGGTTTGTACCGTCCGGCTGCCGCCGCAGGCCCCACCGTGTCGGATCCACTGCGCCGCCGGCCCGGAAGTGCACCCACGTAGCTCAGTGGCCCGGGTGCGTTGTACAGCAGCTCCGCCAGGAGGTGCGCCGTGGCCCGGGCGTCTCCCAACGCGGTGTGCTGGCCACTGGGCCAGCGCCCGGACAGGGCATAACTGGCGCGGGGCAGGGAATAGCGCGGAAGATCCAGGTGGGCCCGCAGGGCCCGCAGCGTGCATAGCCCGGGCATCCCGGGTGGCAGCCCGACCGGAACGAACTCCGCGGCAAGGAACTGTTCCTCGAAGGCGAGATTGTGCCCGACGATCACGGCCCCGGACATGAGGCGGGTGAGCTCCCCAACCAGGTCTTCGGGCCTGGGCGCACCACGCACGTCGGCGTCGCCGATTCCGTGAAACTCGCGCCCCGTAACCGGAGCCCGGGGATCCACCAGCGTGGCGAACTCCTCCACCACCGTTCCGTCCCCACGCAGTCGAACCACCGCGATCTCACACACCCGCGCACCGGCGGTCACATCCAGGCCGGTGGTCTCCACATCCACAACCGCATACTCCAGGGCTCGTGGATGGTGACCGGCACTACTGCGCCGCAGCCACCCGTCGTGTAACACCGGGGGCCGGGCCTGGGGCCGTGCTGCTCGCTGGTTCACCACAGCCCCGAACCCTACCGCTCGTCTGCGGCCACACCGCGTATGCTCACGCGTGGTGCGATCCGCATGGGCTGCGAGCACAGCCGCGCGGTGACCATCCACCACCGGCCCCAGTCTGAGGAGGAACATCCCGCATGCCCAGCAGCGCGTGCCCCCCGTACGTACCGCTCGTGGAGGCGGTCCGCTCCGGATTCCAGGAGAGCGTGCACTACGGCGCCGTCGTCGGCCTCTCCGCCTCCGGAGAGCTGGCCTACGCCCGCGGGCCGGTGGGCTCACCCATGCTGCCGCGCTCCTCGGCGAAACCCCTCCAGGCCCTGACGGTCCTGCGTGCCGGCGCACAGCTCACCGGCGCCGAGATCGCCATCGCCGCGGGCAGCCACTCCGGCCAGGACCTGCACGTCCACCGGGTCCGGGCAACCCTGGCCGCGGCCGGGCTCTCCCCGGCGGATCTTCGGTGCCCCGCAGACTGGCCGCTGGACGCGAGCACCCGCGACGCGCTGGTCTGTTCCGGTGAGCCCCGCTCCCGGGAACGCATGAACTGCTCGGGTAAACACGCGGCCATGCTGGCTGCGTGCGTATCCCAGGGATGGCCCACCGAGAGCTACCTCTCCCCCGACCATCCCCTCCAACGAATGGTGCGCACCACTCTGGAGGAACTCTGCGGTGAACCCGTGTCCCACACCACCGTGGACGGCTGCGGCGCTCCGCAGTTGGCGGTCTCGCTGGCCGGGCTCGCGCGCGGCATCCACGCCCTCACCGCGGGCACCGGCGACTCCCATCGGCATGCCGTGGTCACGGCGATGCGCGACTATCCCCAGTACGTCGCGGGTCCCGGCCGGCACGACACCGTCCTGATGCAGGCGGTTCCGGGACTGATCTCCAAGCAGGGAGCAGACGGAGTCATGGTCGTGGCCGCTGCCACCGGCGAGACCGTCGCCGTGAAGATCAGCGACGGCGACCAGGGTCTGCGCGCCCGGACCGTGGCCGCACTGGCCGCTCTCGCCGAGATCACCGACCTGGACCTGTCCGCAGGCCCGGTCGAGGAACTGCGCACCGGTACCGTGCTCGGTGGCGGCCAGCCGGTCGGCGTGGTGCGCCCCGTGTCCGGGTGAGCGGCCTCGACCGCAATCGGCTCCCAACCCACGGAAAGGTGTCGTGGTCCGTGTGACTCAATCCCCGAGTGGTAGCGGTGCCCGCGAACCGGACGGCATCGTCATCGTCGGCGCCGGCGTGGCCGGGCTCAGCACGGCGGAGGAGCTGCGCGACCGCGGATACACCGGTCCGCTCGTCCTCGTGGGCGAGGAACGACACCCCCCCTATGACCGCCCGCCACTGTCGAAGGAGTACCTGACCGGCGATCCGGCGCACACGCGCGTGGCACTCCGCGACAACAGCGACCTCGCCGCACTGCGGTTGGATCTCCGGCTCGGCCGGCAGGCCCGGGCGCTGGACCCCGCGCACCGCCTGCTCACATTGGACGACGGCTCCACAGTGCGCTACCACGGGCTCGTCATCGCCACCGGCGCCCGGGCCCGCAGACCAGCAACGAACCTCGCCGGGGTCCACACGCTGCGCGGTCTCGACGACGCGGACGCCATCCGTCGTGCGTTCGCCACGCATGACCGTGTGGTCGTGGTCGGGGCCGGGTTCATCGGCACCGAAGTCGCTGCCAGTGCACGGCACCTGGGACTCGACGTCACCCTCGTGGACGCGGCCGACACCCCGATGGCTGGCCCGCTGCACCCGCGCCTTGGGGAGATCGTGGCCGACATCCACCGAGAGCACGGCGTTGCACTACGGCTGGGTGCCGGCGTGGCCGGATTCGAGGGTGCCGAGCGGGTGGAGCGTGTCCTCCTCAGTGACGGAAGCACGGTCGATACTCCACTCGTGGTCGCTGGCCTGGGGGTGGCCCCGGACACGGAATGGTTGGCCGGTTCCGGGATCGAGCTGGTTCCCGGGGCAGGCGATGTTTCCTGCGATATGTTCTGCGCCACCTCGGCACCGAACGTGTACGCGGTCGGGGACGTGGCGAACTGGCCACATCCACACTTCGGTCGGTTGCGGCTGGAGCACTGGACCAACGCCCGCGAGCAGGCCGCCGTTGTGGCACACAATCTGCTGGCTTCCCCCGAGAACCAGCAGGTCTACGCACCGGTGCCATACGTCTGGTCCGACCAGTACGGGATGAAGTTCCAACTGCTGGGTCAGGCCGCGCCCGCCGACGACGTGGAGATCGTGCACGGGTCACCGGATGAGCGGAAGTTCGTGGCCTTCCTCGGCCGCGAGGGTCGACTCACCGGCATCCTGGGCCTACGGTCCACCCCGAAGGTGATGCGCTACCGCCGCCTGCTCACCGAATCCACTTCCTGGACGGAGGCCCTGGCCGCGGCCGGACGATAGCCCGGGCCGGTCACAGCCGATCCAACAGTTGGGCTTTCTTGGCGGCGAACTCCTCGTCGGTGAGGATGCCCTCCGCGTGCAGCTGGGCCAGCTGGCGGATCCGTTCGTAGATCACCGCACTCGCGGAGTCGGCACTGTCCTGGGAGGACTCCAGCTCAGGCGCCTCGCGTGCGGCGGCTACGGCACCACTGCCCCGAGTGTGCGGCGCCGCCGGGCTGGCCAGAGCCCAGTGGTAGGCGCGAATCGTCGCCGCCAGCAGCAGTGTCGCCGCACCCTCCGCACCCTCGTCGCAGAGCAGGCAGGTGACATCGTGTTTGGGCTTGGTCGGGGGGCCCTCCCGGGCCGTACCACCGGCGCCCGAGAGAATCCGAAGATGTCCCCACTCCCAGCCATCCGAGGGCACCCATTCGACATCGCGGATATCCGACAGGGCGAACTCCCGGCGCTGTTCGCGCTTCTTGCGTCCGCTGGCCTCGGACCCGGCCCACACGAATCGCACCGTGGCGCCATCGAACGACCCCGTCCCCTCTGAGGTCTGGATGTGGACCGGCAACGCCGGGACAAGATTGGTGGCGACGGCGGGATCCGCTGGCGGCGCCGCTTCCGCACCATCGGCGACACCCGCCGCGAAGGCGATCTGGTCAGCGTAGTACTCGGCGACCAGCTCCTGCTTATGGCTGCCGGTGAGTCGGAACGGCTGAGATGACTCACTCAACTGAGCGCCCACCGCCGTGTAGGGGTCCGCCCCCTCCCGCAGCCGCAGCGCCATGGCCCACGGTTTCCGACGCCCGGTCCCGACCCGGAAGTCCACCGCCGCCACCGCCTCGACCGGGACCGTACAGCTTCCCAGCTCCTGAAGCAGCTCGTCCTTGAACCAGCCAGTGTGGTAGCGAATGCGGATCTCGGAGCCGTCAAACCGCCAGGTGGCCTGGTGTCCACGCAGTTCGTCCATCGCCACTCATCCTAGATGCGCGGAATACCGCGGGTTGCGCCTCGCGGGACATCCCCCAAGGTCCCGCGGCCGGTCGCCGCGGCCCCGAAGCACCGGCTGCGTGCCCTACGACACACGTCTTCGCCTCGGTGCCACACCGGCCCGCGCACCGGCTAGGGTGCGTTCGGGCAGGAAAACCGAGGGAGGGCACACATGTCTCGCACGAACGACACCCGTGTGGTGAGCTACCAGCCACTGGTATCGCCTGCCGACATACTCGCGGAACTTCCCATGGGACCGGAACCGACCGCGCTGGTCGAGGAGTCCCGTACGGCGGTCACCCGGGTCCTGTCGGGAGAGGACGACCGGCTGCTGGTGGTGGTTGGCCCCTGTTCCGTGCACGATCCCGCCTCGGCGCTCGACTACGCCCGGCGACTGGCCGAGCTCGCCCCGCGCCTGCGTCCCGAACTGTGCCTGGTGATGCGGGTCTACTTCGAGAAACCACGCACCACCCTGGGTTGGAAGGGCCTGATCAACGATCCTGGTCTGGACGACAGCTACGACGTCCACCGCGGGCTGCGAACCGCCCGCAAGCTCCTGCTGGACATCGGCTCGCTGGGCTTGCCTGCCGGCACCGAGTTCCTGGACCCGATCACCCCGCAGTACATCGCGGACGCCGTCACCTGGGGAGCTATCGGGGCCCGTACCACCGAAAGCCAGGTGCACCGTCAACTGGGCAGCGGCCTGAGCATGCCGGTGGGCTACAAGAACGGCACTGACGGGGATATCCAGGTGGCCGTGGACGCCTGCCGGGCCTCGGCTGGCGCACACACCTTCTTCGGGGTGGATCCGGCGGGTTCGGGGGCCGTGGTCACGACCAGCGGCAACCCGGACTGCCACGTCATCCTGCGTGGTGGCCGCTCCGGCCCCAACTTCGACGCCACGAACGTCGCGGCGACACTCGATCTGATTGCAGGGGCCGGGCTACCGCGGCGGGTCATGATCGACGCGAGTCACGCCAACAGCGGTAAGGACCACCTCCGCCAGCCCGGTGTCGTCGCCGACATCGGCGCGCAGATCGCCGGCGGGGAGAGCGGCATCGTCGGGGTGATGCTGGAGAGCTTCCTCGAAGCCGGGAACCAGCCGCTTGTCGATCCGGGCTCCCTCACCTACGGGCAGAGCATCACCGACAAGTGCATGGCCTGGGACACCACGGAAGAGGTCCTGGACGAACTGGCCGAGTCCGTTCGGGAACGTCGCAAGAACCGCGGCTGAGGCATCCGCGTTCATACCCGACCGGGCAGGCGTGCGCCGCATCGCCGCCTCGCCATCCCGGCCTTCCCGTGGCGCCACAGGAGGCACTGCTAGGCTGGGTCGTGTCACTGACCCCGCACGGGAGAGTGTCCCCGCAGCCAGCGCGGACCGCCGAAGGAGCAATTCCTCCCCAGAGAACCTCTCAGGCGTCGCGGACCGTGCGGGTGAGACCACTCTGGAAAGTAGGGGCAACGCTGCCCCTCGCCGAAGGTGCAAGTCGCCGGTCCCGGACCGGCGGCGAAGCTCTCAGGCACAGATGACAGAGGGGGAGGCCGGCAACGCCGTGCCCGACGGCCGTCCTCTCAGGAGTGCCCATGACCGAGACCAGCACCGACGCCGCCCCACCGCGGCATACTCCCCTCCACGAGACCCACGAGCGGCTCCAGGCCACCATGGTTGACTTCGCCGGGTGGTTGATGCCGCTGCGCTACGGCAGCGAGACCAGTGAACACCAGGCCGTTCGCGAAGCCGCCGGCCTCTTCGACCTGTCCCACATGGGCGAGCTCCGGGTGCGCGGCCCCCAGGCCGGCGAGGCCCTGGACTATGCCCTGGTGGGTCACCTGTCCGCCGTCACCCCGGGGCGGGCCCGCTACACCATGATGACCGATACCCAGGGGGGCGTGGTGGACGACGTGATCGTCTACCGCCTCGCCGAGGACGAGTACCTCGTCGTGGCCAACGCCGCGAACCGGGACGTGGTGGAGGCCGCACTGCGCGAACGTGTGGCCCGATTCGACGCCGAGATGACCGACCTCTCGTCCGACTACGCCCTGATCGCGCTCCAGGGGCCACGGGCCGTGGAGATCCTACGCCCCCATACCGACGCCGATCTGGACAGCCTCAAGTACTACGCAGGCCATCCGGCCACCGTCGCCGGACATCCCGCGATGCTGGCGCGCACGGGCTACACCGGCGAGGACGGGTTCGAGATCTTCCTGTACTCCACAACGGACCTCCCCCGCGTCGCCACCGAGGTCTGGGAGGCGCTCAGCGAGACCGGTCAGGCCCATGGTCTGATCCCCGCCGGCCTGTCCGCGCGGGACACGCTGCGTCTGGAAGCCGGGATGCCACTGTACGGTCACGAGCTGTCCACCGAGCTGACCCCGTTCGAGGCGGGGCTCGGACGCGTGGTGAAACTGGAGAAGCCCAGCGACTTCGTGGGACGCTCGGCGTTGGCCGCCCGCGCGGAGGAGGGGCCGCGGCGTAGACTCGTGGGGCTGGTTGGCCGTGGCCGACGGGTACCCCGAGAGGGGTACGCGGTACTGCGCGACGGCCAGCAGGTTGGTGTCGTCACCAGCGGAGCGCCCTCCCCCGCGGTGGGGCGTCCCATCGCCATGGCCTACGTCGATCCGGCGTCGGCCGAGGTGGCTGGCACGGCGGAGGGGAACGACTCCTTCGCCGTGGACGTGCGGGGACGGGCCGAGGCCGTTGACGTCGTCCAGTTGCCGTTCTACAAGCGTCCCCGATAGCTGGGGCACCGCCACGAACGGCGGTTCAGCCCACAGATTTTCGACAGACTTTCCTGGAGAGTGGAATGAGCGTTCCCGCAGAGCTGAGCTACACGAGCGAACACGAGTGGGTGGCGATCGCCGACGGCGTCGCCACGGTCGGCATCACGGCCTACGCGGCGGAGGCTCTCGGCGACATTGTTTACGTCGAGGCTCCCGAGGTCGGGGTGACCGTCACCGCCGGGGAAACCTGCGGCGAGGTCGAATCCACCAAGTCGGTCAGTGACATCTACGCCCCGGTGAACGGAGAGATTGTCGCCGTCAACCAGGCCCTGTCCGACGACCCCGAGATCGTCGGTAGCGACCCCTACGGGCAGGGATGGCTGTTCAAGGTGGATCTGTCCGAGGAGCCGACCGACCTGCTGTCCCCGGAGCAGTACACGCAGCTCACCGAAGGAGAGAGTTAAACCGCATGGTTGCCAACCATCCCCAGCAGCAGCCCGACCTCTTCAACCTGCCCCTCGATCAGGCGGACCCGGAGGTGGCCGCAGCCGTCGACGCCGAGTTGGCGCGACAGCGCGACACCCTGGAGATGATCGCCTCGGAGAACTTCGCTCCGCAGGCGGTGCTCGAGGCGCAGGGCTCGGTACTGACCAACAAGTACGCCGAGGGCTACCCGGGGAAGCGTTACTACGGTGGCTGCGAACACGTCGACGTGATCGAGCAGCTGGCCATCGACCGGGCCAAGGCCCTGTTCGGGGCGGAGCACGTCAACGTGCAGCCGCACTCCGGCGCAAGCGCGAACACAGCGGTGTACTTTGCGCTCCTCCAGCCGGGTGACACCATCCTCGGCCTGGATCTCGCGCACGGGGGACACCTCACCCACGGGATGAAGCTGAACTACTCCGGCAAGATCCTGAACGCCGTGGCCTACCATGTCCGCCCCTCGGACGGCCTCGTTGACTACGACGAAGTCGAACGCCTGGCCAAGGAGCATCAGCCTCGGATGATCGTCGCGGGATGGTCCGCCTACCCGCGTCAGCTGGATTTCGCGCGGTTCCGCCGCATCGCTGACTCGGTCGGCGCGCTGCTGCTCGTGGACATGGCCCACTTCGCGGGTCTGGTCGCGGCCGGGGAGCACCCCAACCCGGTACCCCACGCCGACATCGTGACCACAACAACCCACAAGACCCTGGGTGGTCCGCGGGCCGGCCTCATCCTCGCCAAGGAGGAGTACGGCAAGAAGATCAACTCTGCGGTGTTCCCCGGCATGCAGGGCGGCCCGTTGGAGCATGCGATCGCGGGTAAGGCCGTGGCGCTGAAGTTCGCGGCGAGTGAGGCCTTCGCCGAACGGCAGCGGCGCACCGTCTCCGGGGCGCAACGCATCGCCGAACGCCTGGGACAGGCCGATGCGGTGCAGGCCGGAATCAGTGTGCTCAGCGGTGGCACCGATGTGCATCTCGTCCTCGTCGACCTGCGCAATGCCGAGCTGGACGGGCAGCAGGCCGAGGACCGGCTGCACGAGATCGGGATCACGGTCAACCGCAACGCGGTACCGAACGATCCCCGCCCGCCGATGGTGACCTCCGGGCTTCGGATCGGCACACCAGCGCTGGCCACCCGTGGCTTCGGTGACGAAGACTTCGCCGAGGTCGCGGACATCATCGCGCTCGCGCTTCAGCCCAGCTACGATGCCGCCGCCCTGCGGCAGCGTGTGCAGGGCCTGGCGCGGAAACACCCGCTGTATCCGGGGCTGAGCTAAGCCGTTCGGGGCCGTGGCCGTGTCACTGTGTCACTGTGTCACTGTGTCACTGCGTGCCTGCGTCACGGGGCACGGCCACACCTCCCCTCCAGCCCCGACGACCCGGGGCCCGCACCGGGCCTCATCCAACCAGGGGCGTATGTACGGAAGGGAGGAACCGCATGGCCATCAGTGTTTTCGACCTGTTCAAGGTCGGTATCGGCCCCTCGAGTTCACACACCGTGGGGCCAATGCGCGCGGCGGCCAGGTTCGTCGACACGGTTGTCGAGTCGAACCTGGCCGCCGGCACCCAGCAGCTACACGTCGACCTGTACGGATCCCTGGCGCTCACCGGCAGGGGGCACGGCACGGACCGCGCGATCGTCCTGGGGCTGCTGGGTGAGATGCCCGAGAAGGTCGACGTGGAACGGGTGGACGCGCTGGTGGCCCGGGTTCGCGCCGAGTCCCGGATCCCGCTGGGCCCTGACCGGCACGCCCGATTTTCCCCCGAGCAGGACCTGGAGTTCCACCGCGCACAGACCCTTTCCGGGCATCCCAACGGCATGCGCTTCGTCGCCCGGGACGCCGACGGTGTCGACCTCCTGGAGCGGGTGTACTTCTCGGTGGGCGGCGGCTTCGTCGTCGACGAGGACGCGGTGGGGGCGGACCGCATCGGGGTCGAGGACACCCCGCTTCCCTACCCGTTCGCCAGTGCGGCGGAGCTACTTGGACACTGTCGGGAAACCGGAAGCTCGATCAGTAGCCTCGTCCTGGCCAACGAGCTGGCCTTCGGCCGCAGCAGGGCGCAGGTGCACACGGAGTTGTTGGAGATCTGGCGGGTCATGCGGGCCTGTGTACGCCGCGGCGTGACCACCGAGGGCACCCTGCCGGGCGGGCTGCGGGTTCCCCGTCGCGCCCCTCGGCTGTACCGGCAGTTGGGGGCCGCTGTGACACCGAAGGGCTCTGCCCTCCCCCCAGTACGGAACCTGACGCCATGGGCGCGACCGATTGGGTCAATCTCTACGCCCTGGCGGTCAACGAGGAGAACGCGGCGGGAGGACGTGTGGTGACTGCCCCAACCAACGGGGCGGCCGGTATCGTTCCGGCAGTACTGCACTACTACCTGCACTTTGGACGTGGAGCCTCGACCGAGGGTGTACTGCGCTTCCTGTTGACGGCGGGAGCCGTTGGGATCCTCTACAAGGAGAACGCCTCGATCTCGGGCGCCGAGGTGGGCTGCCAGGGAGAGGTGGGTTCGGCGTCGTCCATGGCAGCGGCCGGACTCGCGGAAGCACTGGGGGGAACTCCGGCACAGGTGGAGCATGCCGCCGAGATCGCGATGGAGCACAACCTGGGGCTCACCTGTGATCCGATCGGGGGCCTGGTTCAGGTCCCCTGTATCGAACGCAACGCCCTGGCCTCGGTCAAGGCGGTCAACGCGTGCCGCATGGCCCTGCGCGACGACGGCAGCCACATGGTGTCCCTGGACACGGTTATCGCCACCATGCGCGACACCGGCCGGGACATGCTCGACAAGTACAAGGAGACGAGCCGCGGCGGTCTCGCCGTCAACGTCATCGAGTGCTGAACCGGTGAGGGAACACGTTGGATCGCAGGTGCCCCGGATCGTGTCCCCACCGAAAAGACGTGCCGGCGAAGGCTCCCCCCAGAGACCTTCGCCGGCACGTGTCCATTATGGACTCTAAACCAACTCCCGTTCCTGCGACGGTGCGGCCATCGAAATCCGGACGACCGTGGGCAGGTGCTCCAGCTCCAGGGCGGACCGCAGCCGCTCGACCGCCTGCTGCCGGACCTGCCGCCAGAAGGCGGCGACATCGGTGTCGTCACCGAGTGTCACGTCCAGCCGCAGGTGTGGTTCACGCACAGACGTCGTTACCCGTGCGCGGGCCCGACGTACGCCCTGATAACCAGAAACCTCGTCCACAACCACATCCTGGACCGCGCGTGCGGGCATTCCGGACCGTCCATCCGGTCCGGGCCCGCTCCCCGGGCCCGTGGTTCCGGGTTCCAGCCGCAGCCGCCCAACGGTGTCGGTGCGACTTTGGATGTACATCCATCTTAACCCAAGCAGGCCGATGACCAGCACAACAGCCAAAGTGGCCCCCAGCACCCACGGCTGTGCCACATAGCTCTCCACCGCGGCACGGTCCCAGATCAGCGCCTGTGGAGCCAGGCGCCACCCGAGGGTCAGCGCACCACCTCCGGTGACCAAAAGCACCACTCCGAGTGCGCCCAATCTCCACCGGTTCCCCCGTGCGGGCGACCGGCCCCGCCGTCCCCGACTCATCAGCCCTCACGCCTTCGCGTAGCGCACGTTCGTGCGAACTTTGAGGTCGCGCAGTGGCGCCAGTTCGGACAGGCGGCGCCGGACCTCCGTCTCCACCTGGGTGGGCAACGTCCCTGGCTCGCCCAGATCAGTGTGCACCCGAACCGTAATGCTGCGTCGCCCCAGACGAACCCGGGCCCGACGCACCCCGTCCACATCCTCGGCGGCACTCGACAACGCCCGCCGTAGGGCCGCTGGCGAGATCCCCACCACCAGGTCCGGATCATCCGTGCGCAGTGGTAGCCAGCGGCTCCGCCCGGGAAGCACCGCCAGCGAGATCAGGACCAAGCCGATACCTGCCAGCACGGCTGAGGCAACCCGGACCGAGGGGTCGCTCCATCGCGCCCCCTCCGCGTAACTCGCTGCCTGCTGGTACGGCAGCATCCGCAACGGGCTGCCTACGAGGGCCGAAATAACCTCGGCCGCCGCCACCGCGGCCACCAGGACCAGGACGGCTCCAGCCAGAAACGCGGGCCAGGAACGGCGCGGTCGAAACGTACGGACCGCCGTCCGACGGGCACGTTGGGAGGCCAACGGATCTGGTGGGGCAAGCGCGTGGTCTACCGTTGTCATTTCTCCTGCCTCGCTTCCTGGCCGTCGCGTCCGCCCTGGACACAGGCGTAACCGAGCACACCGTCGGTTGCGCCCTGGGACACGGTCACCGCAGTGAACGGTCCCGTTCGAGTCGCGTGACCTCGATATCCACACGCCGGACGCTCAACCCGGTGAGTTCCTGCACCCGGTCGCGCACATGGCCCCGGACCTGCCCCACCGCATGGCGCAGCGGCACGGGGTAGGCAAGTGCCAACCGCAGCCACACCGTCACGACGTTGCCGCTGAGACGGACCCGGACCCCCGCGGCCTGCCCGTCCCGCAGCCGACCGAGAAACCCCGCCAGCTCACGGGACTCGGCGCGTTCGGCCACGGCCTGGCGCGCGACCTTGGCCACCACCCGTTCTCGAATCGTGGTTGTCCCCCGGCCCGCGGGATCAACCTCGCGCTGTCGCGGCACCGTCGCCGCGGGCAGCGTCGTCACGTTCATCGAACCTCCCAGCCGCTGCCACGGCGGTGTCGTGGCACCACGTCGGTGCGGCACCTCCGCACCGACGCGCGCCGCGACGCCCCACAGCGATCCCGTTTCCTCCGGCGCACACCGTGGTCACCTCTCCGGGTGTTCACGTGCTCAGTCCCTGCGGGTGAACAGTGCCGCGAGATCGACCTCGCCTTCGAAGGCGCGCCCCGCGAGAAATCCCGCCACCCCCAGCACCAGCACCAGGAGGAACGCACCGAACCCCCCGAAACCCGCGGCGAGTCCCAGCACCGTCCCGAACCCAAGCCCGGCGATCGGCCACACAGTCATCCCTCCCTGGAATCTGGCCCGTTACCCGCGGGCGATTCGACGACGAGATCGACGAAGGACACGTGCACCTCCCGTCCGGGCACCAGCGGCCGTACCGCACGTCGCAGCTCCGTGGCTGTCGCGGGAAGTGGTGGACCGTATCGAGCCACCACTCCGAGCTCGACCGAGTCCTCCCGGAGCAGCACCCCGGGGATCGTCCCGCCGACAACAGGAGTGACGAGGGTGCCGAACGGGCCTGTGGACAGCCCGACCACCCCCGGGCACTCCCGCACCCGGTCAGCCACTCTCTGTGCGGTGTCGGCGGGGGACGTCGTAACTTCCGCGTCCACCTCGTCGTGCACCGGGGTCACTCCACCCGGGATTCACTCGCGGGAGCGGAGCTCTCCCCGTCCTCGTCCGGAAGATGTATGTCGCCGACGGTGATGTTCACCTCGGTCACTTCCAACCCGGTCATTCGCTCCACCCCGGTGATGACGTTGCGACGGACCGCGGCCGCGAGATCGGGGATGGAAACCCCATACTCCACGACGACCTCGATGTCGACCGCCGCCTGGCGCTCGCCCACCTCAACCGTCACACCCTGCGCGACATTGCTGGTCGCACCGGGAATCCGCTCTCGAACCGCGCCGAAGGCACGCGCGGTACCGCCGCCCATCCGAAAGACACCACCCACCTCCCGCGCCGTCATCCCCGCGATCTTGGCGACGACGTGGTCCGCGATCGAGGTTCGGCCGGTCGACGTGACGAGCTCCTTGCCCTCGCCCGTCCCGGAGCCTGATGCGGTGTCCCGGGCGCTGGGCACCTTGGCGGCGGTCTTGGTTTCAGTCATCGGTCCCCCTGCGGTTCGGGTCCTACCGGTTGAAGGTGTCTTTGATCCGGTCGGCCGCCTCGTTCGCCTTCTCCTTGACGCTCTCCTTGGCATCCTCGGCGACCTCGGCGGCCTTGGCCTTGGCCTGGTCGACCTTGCCCTCCTGCTCGAGGTCGTCGTCTCCAGTGACCTTGCCCGCGGCCTCCTTGGCCTTGCCCGAAAGGTCCTCGAACTTGCGTTCCGCATCGCTCATGATCAACCTCCTTCACTACGTATTGTAACCACTAAGTAGCTAAAAGTAACTGAACGATGCGCGATTCCTCCACAGAGTCCCCTGGGCGCTGCGAACATGGCTGTGCCATGCTCACCACCATGACCCGCATATCCCAACTCCACGCCCTCAACACGGCGACATCCCACCTCACCGCTCCGTTCGCCACCGTGGACCGAACCGCTTTCCGCGCAAACGCCACAGCCCTGGCCGAGCAGGCGAGCCACGTACCCATTCGGGTCGCCAGCAAATCCGTGCGCTGCCGGGAGCTACTCCGCCACGTGCTGGCACAACCGGGATTCTCCGGCGTGCTGGCCTTCACGCTCCCGGAAGCGTTGTGGCTCGCCTCCACCGACGTGAGCAACGACATCGTCGTCGCCTACCCGACCACGGACACAACCGCAATCGAACGCCTGGCCAACGACCCGGCCATCCGAAACGCGGTCACCCTCATGGTGGACGACGTACGTCACCTCGACCTCATCGCGGCAGCCGCCCCCGCCCCAGCCGAGCCGATCCGCGTATGCATCGACATCGACGCGAGCTGGCAGCCCCTCGGTCCCCGCCTGCGACTCGGCGCACACCGCTCGCCGATCCGTACCCCGGAACACGCCACAGCCCTCGCTCGGGACATCAACCGACGCCCCCAGGTCCAGCTCGAGGGCGTCATGGCCTACGAAGCCCAGATCGCCGGGGTCGGCGACGCCCCGGCCGGACGGCCGCTGACCGGGCTACTCATCCGCGAACTGCAACGGCGGTCCCGACGGGAACTCGCCCGACGACGCGCCGCGATCATCGCAGCCATCCGTGAGGTTGCGCCCCTGCGCTTCGTCAACGGTGGAGGAACCGGCAGCGTGAGCACGACCAGCCGCGAACCCGCAATCACCGAACTCGCCGCCGGCTCCGGCCTGTACCAGCCCGCCCTGTTCGACCACTACCGAGACACCGTCTGCCAAGCTGCGGCGATGTTCGCGCTCCCGGTCACGCGCCGGCCCGCCCCCGGTATGGTCACTCTCCTCGGCGGAGGATATCCCGCCTCGGGAGCACCGGGCAGGGACCGCCTCCCCGTACCGCACATGCCGGACCACCTTCACTACACCGCCATGGAAGGCGCGGGCGAAGTACAGACCCCGATGTGGGGCACGGCAGCCAGCCACCTGACCATCGGAGACCGGGTCTGGCTCCGCCACGCCAAGGCCGGTGAACTGTGCGAACGGTTCAACGAGCTACACCTTGTCGACACCGCGGCGGACGGCACCCGCTCCGTGGTGGACACGGTCCCCACCTATCGGGGCGAAGGTCACGCCTTCCTGTGAACCGCCCGCACCCGTTACGCTCCGCCGTGCCCGGCGTCGATGCACACCAGGTCGTGGTTTTGGAGTGTCTGTGGGGTGGGACGCTGCTCGGGCCGGCTCGGTGGGCGTGGTCGCAGGCCGGGAACTCTCTCCGGAGGCCGCATGGGGGCTGTCGGCTGCGCTGATGCGCGCCGATCCGCCCAGGCGAGGCCCGAGGGATGCGCCCGCGTCCGGAACTCCCCGGGGGAACATGCGGGTGACGGTGATTGGTTGCCCGCACGCGCCGTCTCGGCCGCCGACGGCGTCCCGCCACGGGGGTCACCGGTGGTGTCCTGTTCCGGGGCGCTCCCCCGCACGACGGTCAACGGGGTGTGGGTAGCGGTGGCCGTGGCACGCATCCCGCTACCCGGGGGAGCGTTTTCCGGCACAGCGGCCAACGGGACCGGGGACGGGGTGAACGTCGCCAGGCCGGGCCCAACCTCGTTCCCAACTCCACGAAGCAGGCCTTAGCGGACGCGGGAACCAACCGGGCCCGGTCCTCGCCCGCACCGTGTCGAGCTGGCCCCGCTCAATCGAGCGGACGCCGATCCATCCGGCGGCGACGGAGCCACAGCACGACACCCACCGTCACCACCACGCCGGCGCCGACCCCCAACAGCACCGCCTCCCGCGGCACCTCGGCCGAATCCTCGGAGGTGTCCACGTTCCGCGAGCTCGCGCGGGCACTGCCATCCAGCAGCTGCGATCCGAGATCGCGTAGCTGCTGAACGCCCTTTCGGGCCACATTCGCGGGACGGGTGCGTTCGGCAACCTCGTGCAGCGTGGCGTCCAACCGACCACGCGTCTCCTCAAACTCCCGTGCCTTCTCGGCCAGTTCCCGCGCGGCGCCGCCACGTGCCATCT
Organism: Lipingzhangella rawalii; assembly: GCF_031628175.1. NCBI lineage: Bacteria > Bacillati > Actinomycetota > Actinomycetes > Streptosporangiales > Nocardiopsidaceae > Lipingzhangella > Lipingzhangella rawalii. Next base: position 32,732 of record NZ_JAVLVT010000009.1, read on the forward strand.
AGCTGCTTCCCTCCGCCAATCGCAGTCCCGCCTGCGGGGCACGTCCGAACGTCAACGCACCCTCGATGCCGTCCACCACCCGGAAGAAGTCCTGGGTGGACAGCCACAGTTTATAGACAATCGCTATCTCGAACGCGAGCAACGCCACCCCGACCGGCACCGTTACCCAGATGATGGCCGGGCTGCTGAACATGCCGACCAGGGGGGCCACCACGAAAACTGCCATCTGAAACTCGATCCCACTCACCAGGTGGGTGCGCACACGGCGGGCTCGCAGGAAATCCCAGTAACGCTGATACCACGGGAACCGACTACGGAACTGAAGGTGCAGGTCGACCTTTGGCAACCGCAGGTCCGGCTCCTTACCCGCCTCCCGGCCGACCTCGGCCTCACGCTCGTTCTGCGCCCGCAGCAGTCCCTCCAACACCGAGATTCCATGCCGCAACACCGCCTGCTCGCCCGAGTCGCTCATCGTGGGCTGCTCGGTGCTTTGGGTGTCCTCCTGAGCGGACTGTGAAAAGCGCTGTTCCTTCCCGCCACGCCCCGGCTCCAGCATCGTGAGGGTCGCTCGTGCGCGTTCCAGGGCCGCCGCGAGGTAGGAACGCATCTCGCGCCGCACCTTGTACACCTGAAGCGCGTTCAGGTACCGGAGCATGTCACAGAAGACGACCGCCAGGGCAAGCCAGACAAACACCACATTGCCCGTCTCCGCGTACTGGCCGCCCATCAACGCGATGGCACACACCAGCACCCGGAACCGGTCGAAGACATAGTCCATCCAGCCGCCGAACAGTGTCTCCTGATCGGTCAGCCGGGCCAGCTTGCCGTCCATACAGTCGACAAGAAAGCACAACGCATAAAGCAGGGCGCCTGCCAGGAGAAACGGCCAGGATGCCCACGCGAAGCACGCCGCCGCGCCCAAGCCCAGAAGCAGGGCCGCCACGGTCAACTGGTTCGGTGTAACCGAGGTACGGTTCGCGGTGACCCGAACGAGCGGCACCGCAAGCGGATCCACCAGCCATACGGTCCACCAGGAGTCTCGCCCTCGACATGCACGCTCATGAACGTCGCGCGTCGTGAAATTGGACATCGCTGGTGTGCTCTCCGCCCTCCGGTCCCGACGTTACAGTCAACGACCCCGGTGTGGTTCTCCAAAGCGTAGGGGATAACAGCACCCGCTCGAACCGGAATCGGACGATTCCTACCCAACCGTGACGGCGTCGTCCTCCGCGGGCCCCGATTCCGTTCTCGCCTCCAGTTGCGACCTCAGCTGGAGGACCTGGTCGTCGATCTGTCCGAGCACAACACCGAACCGGCGGGTCGACAACCAGAGCTTGTAGATCAGCGCGATCTCGAAGGCCAGCAGGAAGATCCCACACAGTGCGATCGTCACCAACATTCCGGTCAGGGAAAACGCCCCGACCAGGGGAGCGATGATGAAGACGCCCATCGTGAACTCGATCCCACTGAACAGGTGGGAACGGATGCGGTACTGGTGCAGCGCGGACCGCAACCGGGTGTACCACGGAAACCGACGGTGAAACCCCTCCTGGAGCTCGGTGGCCTGAACATCGCGCGCCTGACGACGTGCCACCTGGGCCGGGGTCAGTTCGACCGCCTCGTCCAGGCCGTCCTCGCCCCCCTCATCCGGAGACTCCCGGGTGAACTGCTCGGCCTCCCGGACATCCTGTGCTTCCTGCTCGGTCTGCGTGGAGCGGGCCGTCGTCTCGGCGTCGTCGGACGGATCAACAGGCTCCCCAGTGGGTCCCAGGGACTCCCGCAGCTCGTACAGCTCCTTCAACGAACGCGTCATCTTGGTCCGCATCGCCGTACGAACCTTGGCCAGCTGTGGCCCGTTGAGGTAGCGGAACATCTCAACCGCGATGACCCCCACGGCGAACCACAGGAACACCGGATTGCCAGTAGCTGCGAACTGGCCCCCCAACAGGGCGGCGGCACACACCACATCCCGGATGCGGTCGAACAGGAAGTCCAGCCACATCCCGAAGACGGAACCGGTGCCCTTGAGCCGGGCCACCTTCCCGTCCATACAGTCCACGATGAAGCTGGCATGGAACAGGAGCGCGCCCACCACCAGCCATCCGGGGCTGGCCGTCGCGAAGCAGGCTGCCGCGGCCAAGCCCAACAGCGCAGCCATGACCGTCAACTGGTTCGGTGTGATCGAGGTGCGGTTCGCGGTCACCGTGACGAGACGTGCCGCCACCGGATCCACCAACAGGACCGTCCACCAGGCGTCCCTGCGCTTATAGGTCTGTTCTCGAACATCGTCCAGTGTGAAAGCTGGCATAGGTAACGGACTCCTCGTCGTTCGAGACCCTCGGCGACACACGGCATTCGACAGCCCCACAGGACAGCGCTACCAACCAGGTGCGGGCGGCCTCGAACGCCGGACACTACGCTGGAGAAAGCCAGAGCGCCCCATCGCAGCGGATCCGAGATACGCCTACCGAGGATACAGTGACCATCCGCCTGCTCCGACCAGTCTGGAGGACATATGACCCCAACAGTCAGACTTAGCCCGAAAGACCCCGCACCCGACTTCACGCTATCCGACTCCACGGGAAAACCCACGACCCTCAGCACTGTCCTGACCGAGAACGACCGGGTCGTCCTCTACTTCTATCCCAAGGCGATGACGCCCGGGTGCACCACCGAGGCATGTGACTTCCGCGACAATCTCACCGAACTCAACCAGGCCGGACTGGCTGTGCTGGGCATCTCCCCGGACACCACCGACCGCCTGGCCAGATTCCGGGACGAGCACCACCTCACCTTTCCACTCCTCAGCGATCCCGACCGCCAGGTGATGCGGTCCTACGGAGCCTACGGCCAAAAGAAGAGCTATGGCCGCCTCGTCGAAGGGGTCATCCGCTCCACTTTCGTCATCGCCGGCGACCAGACCATCGAACACGCCATGTACAACGTGAAAGCCACCGGGCACGTGGGCCGGCTACTCCGAGAGCTGAAACTCTAGCCCGGCCAATCATCCACCGAGCGGCGCCGCGCGTTACCCCACAGCCACGCGCGGCACCCGCGCCACGGTCCTGCACCGCACCCACCCCAGGAACCGCTAGGATGTCCACCGGACGCGGGGCCGTAGCCCAACAGGCAGAGGCACACGGTTTAGGTCCGTGCCAGTGCGGGTTCGAATCCCGCCGGCCCCACCCATCGCGCACACCTCGCGTGCTTTCCAGGCTTGTCCCGGTGTGCCGGCCGAGGTGAGGCACTGAGGCACCCTGAGGCCGAAGTTCACCTTGGGATGCGGTTCGTGTCCCTTTCGGCCACCATCCCACGGGACAGTGGTGTCCGGTGTCCGGGGCTGCACGGCCCGGGCCGGCCATGGAGCCCCGGACGTGGTTCGGAAGGCGTGCTTCAGGACACCAGCAGTCCGACCACCATGGTCAGCAGCAGCAGGAGGCTCAGGGCCACAACGGCGATCACGCCCCGCCGGTGCCGGGTACGATGCTTGCCCGAGCTGGTTAACCCCAGCGAGTCCGTGGAGTCACGGATCGAGCTCAACAAGGGATTCACCGCCTCCGGACGACGCTCATGGCTTCCGCGGTACAACGCTGAGGACACCGAGGACTGCACCGAATCGGACAGCGAGGACACTGACTCCTGCACCGAGGTGGTGAACTGGGTCGCGCTCGCACGCCACACGTCGCGCTGACCGTCGTTACCGCTCGTCCCCGCGTCGGCAGCACCGGAGTCATCAGCTCCGTGAACATCGTCCGGATCCTGCCCGTCCTCGGACTCCAACACGGACGTCGCGGGTGCGAGCGCGGCGATCCGCAGCATCTTCGCCGCGTTCTGTGCGGTGAGTCGATCCTCCGGATCCGGGCGCAGTAGCCCCTCCAACAGGGGGCGCAGCGGACCCGCACTGCTCGCTGGTGGCGGATCGTCCAGCTCCTCACCACGCAGGATCGCGATGTAGCCCTTGCGGTCATAGGGCGGATGCCCCTCCACCGCCGTGTACAACGTCGCCCCGAGGGACCAGAGGTCCGAGGCAGACCCCACGGTCCCGGCACGTGCCCGTTCCGGCGGAATGTAGTGCGGCGACCCGATGATGCGCCCGGAATTGGTGAGCGAGGACTCCCCACTCCAGACCGCCAGCCCGAAATCAGTGAGGACCACCCGGCCGTCCTCACTGATCATCACGTTCTCCGGTTTGACGTCACGATGGACGATGCTCTGCTCATGCGCGGTCTGGAGGGCACTGATCAACTGGAGCCCGATCTCGGCCACCCGCTGATGCGGCAACGGGCCCGCCACCTCGATGATCTCGGCCAGGGTCCGGGCAACCACCAGCTCCATGACGATCCACGGGCGTCCGTCCTCGTTCACAACGTCATAGATCTCCACGACGTTGTAGTGGGTGAGCTGGGCGGCAACCCGCGCCTCCTGAGTCGTCCGACTCAACAGGGACACGCGCTCCGCCTCACTCACATCCCCGGGGAGACGCAGCTCCTTGACCGCGACCTCGCGGTCGAGGACGAGATCCGTGGCTCGCCACACGATCCCGACCCCACCTCGGGCGAGCTGGGCCGTCAGTTGATAGCGGCCCGCCAGCACCCGTTCGTCCACATCGGCCTCCGCTTGCCTAGGACGCACGACGCCGAGCGACGACGGCCGCTCCTGCTGGGTTCTCTCTGTGGAGGACACGACGGCTACACGGACAGGGTCACGTCACAGGCCACCTGACCTCCTACATACTCATGCGGTGGAGGAAGCCCCCGTCCGCACAACGGATCCAGACAATCGGTTATACCACCGGGAACGCCTCGAACGAAAAAAAGTTGCACGATCACAGTCCGATAGGTTCGTTCTCGTTATGCGTGGAACACCGCACCCCATGCCGACGCTTTCCCCACAGTTGTGCAACCTTGACCGGGGAACTACTCCCAGTAGGTCTCCGCTTGCCGAACCGTGACCTGGCCCACGCCCGTCTCGGTGAGTGCATCCGTGAGTGCCTCGGCGTCCCCCGCCACGACCACCACGGCCTCGTCCGGCCGCAGGAGCTCCTGTGCTGCCGTGTGGAGGTCCTCGGCCGTGAGGGCCTCGAACCCCGCGCGCAACCGATCCACATGATCCTCGGGGAGGTCGTGCACCACCATCTCCACCAGAGCGCTGGAGATGGCCCAGGAGGTGGAGTACTGCACGGGCAGGCCAACTGTGTTCGAGTCCCGAACGGCCACAAGCTCGTCCTCGGTGACTCCGTCTCGACGGAGTCGCTCGATCTCGTCGAAGATGACCGAGATCGACTCGGCAGTGGTCGGCGTGTCCACCTCGGTGTTCGCCATCAGGACCCCGCCGTCCCGCCGCAGGTCGAACCGGCAGTGGGCCCCGTAGGTGTAGCCACGACGTTCCCGGAGCTCCATGTTCAGACGCGATCCGAACATTCCTCCGAGTACACTGCTCACGCCCTCGGCGCGGGGCAGATCGACGTCCCGCCGGGAGGGAGCCTGCGTCGCCAGGACCAGGGCCGACTGGACCGCACCGGGACGGTCCAACACCACGACCCGGGGGAGCGGCCCGGGTGTCGGTTCGGGTGCAACCGACCGTGGCTGCACACTGCCGGATGTTCCGGTGAACACTGCCTTGCCGATTGCTTCCACGTCGATCGTGGAGAGATCTCCGACCACGATCAACGTCCCCGCAACCCCGGCAATCGCGGCAGCGTGGAACTGGGAGACGGCCTCGGGGGTCAGTGCCTGGATCCCGGAGGGTCCCCCGCCGAGTGGGGTGGCGTAGCGTCCGGTGAACAGCTGCGGACCAACCGCCCGCCCCGCCAGTGTCCGCGGCACGGACATGTCCACCCAGAAGCGTTCGACAAGCTGCTCCTGGCGGCGTTGCACATCCTCGGGCCGCAGGGCCGGAGTCCGCACCGCCTCGGCGAACAGGGACGTGGCGTCGGGCAGCCGACCGACGGGAGCGTCGACACCCGTGACGAAGCTGTCCCAGGTCACTCCGGATGTCCACTCGGCACCGTGCTTCTCCAGCTCCGGCGCCAGGGAACTGTTTCCGTGGATACCGTCTTCGAGTACCTCACTGGTGAGTTTGGCGACGCCCACCTGGTCCGACCGTTCGGAGACACCCCCAGCGGGATGTACCAGTCGGAGGGAGGCATAGGACTGTCCGGGAAGATCGACCGCGATGATTTCGCCGCCGGCCACCCGCATCCGCTGTGGCGTGGGGAAGGTGTAGGACTCTGGGGGCCCGAGGACCGGGCGGGAGGGTCGGGTACTCAAGCGCTGTTCCTCTGTCTCGTGGTGGGCTCGCGTCCGGTGGAACTTGGGGAGAACCTCTACTGCTCCGCGTCCTCAGCCTCCGGCTCGAAACGCAGAATCAGCCGGTTCTCGTCGGTCAACAGGCGTCGCGCTGCGGCCGCGACCTCATCGGGGGTGATGTCCGCCCAGCGACTCGGCCACGTGAGCGCCGCTCCCGGATCATCGAACAGCTGTGCGCAGCTTCCCAGTGAGTCCGCGAGGCCGCTGGGCGAGGCCAGAGTTTGCAAATGGTCCCGCTCCAACACTGCGCGTGCCCGTTCCAGCTCGTCCGCGTCCACGCCTTCGGCCAGTTGCGCGATCTCTTCCAGTATCGCGGCTTCCAGCTGGTCACCGGAGACACCTTCCCGAGCCATCATGGTCACCAGTGCCAGGCTGGGGGTGTAGCGGAACGGCAACACCAGTGCGTCGGTACCACCGGTGTCCATGGCCAACTCCCGCTCAACGACGAGACGGCGGTACAGACGGCTGCCCTGGCCCTCACCCAGGACCGCCATGGCCATGTGCATAACGTCGAACTCCCGGCTCCCGTAGGGGCCGACCCGGTGGCCGAGATACAGCCGCGGGGCGGGACAGGGTTCGGTGACGGTCTCGCGCACCGGGCCACCGATAGGCCCGTCAAGGGTGGCATCGGGAGCAGCGGCGACCTCACTACGCCGTGGGATGGATCCGAAATACGTCTCCACCCGCTCGTGCACGTCGGACGGATCCAGACTGCTGACCACCGTCAACACCAGGTTGTCCGGTCCGTAGTGCCGCTCGTGGAAGGACAGGACATAGTTCAGGTCCGCCGCGTCCAGATCTTCCATCGAACCGATCGTTGGGTGATGGTAGGGATGCCCCTCGGGGTAGGCCAGGCGCAGGATCCTCTCCAGAGCCGTGCCGTAGGGCATGTTGTCGTAGCGCTGCCGGCGCTCGTTCTTGACGACATCCCGCTGGTTGTCCAGGACCTCCTGAGTCATACCCTCCCGGAGGGTGGCGAGCCGGTCCGCTTCCAACCACAATGCCAGGTCAAGTGCGTGTTGGGGGACGGTCTCGTAATAGTTGGTGCGATCCGTGGAGGTGGAGGCGTTCATCTCACCACCGAGCCGCTCGATCGCCTCGAAGTGCTCACCCTTGGCGACACTTCCACTTCCCTGGAACATCAGATGTTCGAACAGGTGGGCGAACCCGGTCCGTCCCGGAACCTCGTGCCGGGAACCCACCCCGTACCACAGGTTCACCGCCGCCACCTGGCCCGTGGAAGCCGGGGCCGTCACCAGCCGGAGACCGTTGTCCAGCGTGTAGCAACGGAGGCTGTCCGTCGCGCCGTTCGTGCTCACCAGTGCCTGCACCCTTCCCTTGCTGATGTGGCGAAACCCTGGAGTCGAGCCTACTTGTCCCCTACGAGTGGCCAGGACCGGCATTGGGGCGCACACAGACATCCGGATGCGGCGGCGCGCAGGACTGCGCAGAACCAAACAGGACTACCAGGACTGCACAGAGCTCACAGAGCCACGAAGAGCTACACAGCGCCCTGGTGTTTCCACAGACTGTCTGCACAGTGCAGCCACGGGACGCGATTCTGGGACAGCGGGACGCGATAGCGCGGGCCGCAGGCCACAGCCGCCCTGATCTCCTCG
>NZ_JAVLVT010000009.1:40758-182595 GCF_031628175.1 Lipingzhangella rawalii
AACGGACACGAAGAAGCAGCTCGGGAACACGCAAGCAGGTTCAACGTCAAGTTGAGGGGTGGGTCACGACATACATCTCCCGGCCCGGGCCCAGATGAAGAGCACGTATCCTCAGCCAGGGAGTGACGGTTCCGACGGCCACGGACCGTCACCGCCCGTGCGCATCCCCGTCCCCCGAGCGTCAGTCGCAGCGCAGCACCCCAGGGGAGGGAAGTTGAGTACCACCGCTGCCGATTCAGGGCCCGCTCCGGAGCCGTCCGAGCCGCAGTCGTCGCAACCGGCCCAGCAGCCAGCTGTGCACCAGCGGCGATTTCCGGGGTTAGCGAGCCAGATCAAACACGCCCGCACCTTCGTCGCGCGGTGTGTCGGCGACATTCCGGAACTCACCACCGCGGTCCTGTTGACCAGCGAGGTGGCGACCAACGCCGTGACCCACACCAACTCGGGGCACAGTGGCGGCAAGTTCGAGGTCACGGTTCGGGTGGGGCGCCGCTGGCTCCGTGTCGAGGTACGCGACCTTGGCTCCGGGCAGACCCCACAGGCCATGCATCGCAAACCGCACGACGTCCACGAACACGGGCGAGGGCTCGACCTGGTTGCCGCCCTGGCCACCCGGTGGGAGGCCGAGCTTCGCGCGGACGGCCTCGGTCACATCGTGTGGTTCGAGCTCACCTGGGACGCCGACGCGACGGACGATGCCGCCTAACGGCGCACCCACCCCAGCCTGGACCCCGGTTCAGCTGTCCTCCTTCTCTTCCTCGGTGGGCAGACGGTAGCGCTCGTACAGCTCCCTGGCGTAGTCGATCGCCTCCTGGGAGGGCTCGTCCCCCAGTTCTTCGCGAACCAGGTCATCCAGGGCGATGTCTCCGTCACTGTCTGTTCGCTTCGTTGGTTCCATGCCGGCAGCTTGCCTTTCTACAGGCAGGTGTCACAAATCGACGTACCGCATGTCACCCTGCGTCATCGCCAGAGGTGGCAGCGGCCCGCCGCTGAGCCCGTCGGCGGGCGCGGCGCTCGGCCGAACGCTCCTTGCGACGCTCCAGCATCGTGTACAGCACCGGCACCAGCACCAGGGTCAGCACGGTGGAACTTACCAGGCCACCGATGGTCACAAGGGCCAACCCCTGCGAAATGAAGGCACCGCCGCCGGTAATACCGATCGCCATCGGGGTGAGCGCCCCGATCGTGGCGAGTGCCGTCATCAGGATGGGGCGCAGCCGGTGTCGGCCACCCTCGACCACGGCCTCTCCCAGTTCCATACCGGAGTCACGGTACTGGTTCACGAGGTCGATGAGCACGATCGCGTTGGTGACCACGATGCCGATCAGCATCAGCATGCCGACCAGGGAGGGCAGCCCCAGGGGGGTCCCGGTCAGCAGCAGCATGCCGATGGAGCCGGTGGCCGCGAACGGGATCGACACCAGCAGGATCAGTGGCTGGAGCAGGCTCTTGAACGTCGCCACCATGATCAGGTAGACGATCAGCACCGCAGCGAGCATCGCGAGCAGCAGTTGGGCGAAGGCTTCCTGCTGCTCTGCGCTGACGCCGCCGACCTCCACCGTCGCCTCATCCGGGATGTCCACATCGGCGAGGGCGGATTCGATATCGGCGGTAACGGCGCCGAGGTCGGCCGCGGTCAGTGTCGCGGCGACGGTCGCGACGCGCAGGCCCGAACTGCGGGTCAGTTCCGGCGGTTCGGCGGTCTGCACCACCTCGGCCACATCACCGACCTCCAGGATCTGGCCGCCGGGCGTGGTGAGCTCGACCTCCTCCAGCTCGGCAACGTCCTGGGGCTGGTCCTGGGCCCGCACGACAAGATCGCGCTGGCGCTCCTCGATGGACACGGTTCCCACGGACTGGCCCTGGAACGCTTCCCGCACCGCCATGCCGATCTCGGCTTCGGTGAGGCCCTCCTCCGCCGCGGCCTCGCGGTCGACCTCGACCCGCAGTTGAGGCCGTTCCGCGTCCAGGTCGGACTCGACATCCTCGAGGCCATCCACGTCCGCAACGGCGTCGCGCACCTCGGGGGTGGCCTCCTGGAGGGCCGCGAGTGTCTCGGCCCGCACCTCGACTTCCAGGTCCGAGCCCACCCCACTGGGGTCGGCCATGCCCAGCTCGGTGTCGGTGTCCACCCCGTCCAGGACATGCCGCAGCTTGTCCCGCAGCTCCGCCTGATCCTCGTCCGGGTCGGTGGTGATGGTGAACTGGGTGGTGGTCGGCCCGGCCCCGCCCATGGAGGCCTGAACCGGATCGCCGCCCAGCGACACCTGGTAGGACTCAACCCAGGAGAGCCCTTCCAGCTCCTCCTCGACGAGCTGTGCCTCGGCGTCGGCCTCGTCCAGGCTGGTGCCGTGTTCCAGCTCCTGCGTGACGTAGAGACTGTTGTCCCCTGTGTCGTCCAGGAAGCTGGTCTGGAGCAGGGGCACGAGGGAGATCGTGCCGAGGAAGATCGCGACCCCGCCGGCCAGGGTGGTCCACCGCCAACGCGTGGCCCACTGGATTACCGGGACGTAGGCACGCTGGAGCGGAGTGCGCCGTTCCCGCCGCAGCTCTTCGGCGCGGACGCGTTCGGCTTCCTCGGGGGCCACCGAGCGACGGGGCAGGAACCAGTACGCCAGCACCGGAACGATGGTGAGGGCCACCAGCAGGGATGCGGCCAGCGCGATACTGACGGTCACGGAGAAGGGGCGGAACAGCTCCCCAACCTCGCCACCGACGAACGCGACGGGCAGGAAGACCGCGATCGTGATCAGTGTGGAGGAGCTGACCGCGGTGGCCACCTCGCGGGCACCGTTGTAGACGGCGGTCATGCGTTCCTCGCCGTAGCCCAGGTGCCGCTTGATGTTCTCCAGGACCACGATCGAGTCGTCCACCACCCGCCCGACCGAGATCGTGATCGCCGCCAGGGTCAGCATGTTCAGGGTGTAGCCGAACACCTGGACCCCGAGCATCGCGACGAGGAGGGAGGCGGGAATCGACACCGCCGTGACCAGGGTGGACCGAATCGACAACAGGAAAGTCAGGATGACCAGCAGGGCGGCGGTAAGCCCGAGCGCGCCCTCCTGACCCATGGCTTCGATGGAGTCGTCGATAAACGGGGCCTGGTCGAAAACCACCGACACTTCGGCGTCCGAGCCCAGGGTTGGCTCGACCTCGGCGACGGTTTCATGGACCGCCTCGGAGATCGTGACCGTGTTGCCCTCCGGCGTCTTGGTGACCATGATGCCGAGGCTGGGCGAGCCGTCGGTGCGGGTGATGCTGGTCTGTTCGGCCAGTTCGCTGTCCACCTCGGCCAGCTCGGACACCTGTACCGGCTCGGGTGCGGCCGCGGGGCCCGGCTCCAGTGCCCCCGGCTCGGGCGCAGCCGCGGGCTGCTCCGCGCCCGGCTGGATCCACAGCTCGCCGACCTCATCGACCGACTCCAGCCGTTCCCCCGTCGTCACGGAGAGAGTCTCGCCGTCCTCGGTGATCTCACCCCCGGGGGTGATCACACCGCTACTCTCCAGGGCCTGGGTAAGTTCGGGAACGGACAGGTCATGCTCGGCCAGCTCGTCCGGGTCGGGGGTGACGACGACCGATCGTTCTCGCTCGCCCATCATCTGGACGCCGCGTACCCCGTCGATACTCTCCAGCTCGGGCACGAGCTGGTTCCGCAGTGGCTCGACGAGTTGCTGTTCCTCGCCATTGCCGGCACTGGCTGCGAGCATCACAACCGGAATGTCGTCCACCCCGAAGGACATGACGAAGGGATCCACGTCCTCGGGCAGCATCGGGCCGACCTGGTCCACGCCCAGTTGCACGGCGCGCACGACCTCGTCGGTACCGTCGCCGTGGTCGAACTCCGCCATCACCGTTGCCGTACCGGTGCTGGAGGTAGCGGTGTAGTCCGTGACGCCGGACACGCCCCGCACCGCCTCCTCCAGCGGCGCGGTCACCTCTTCCTCGACCACCTCGGGGGAGGCGCCGGGATGCTCGGCCGTGACGATCACCATCGGCACGTCGAGCGGCGGGAACAGTTCCCGGTCCGTCGTGGTGGTCGCAACACCACCGAACACCAACGCGGCCAGGGTGAGCAGCAGAATGAGTGCTCGGTTGCGCAGGGAGAGCTGTGCTAGGCGGGCCACGCGCCCTCCTCCCCACGCAGGCACGACGAACTCCGAGCGGAGCTGGGCATGACGCGTTTCCTCAGGGGTGATTGATGTTCTGGCGCGGGGGCGTCGGTGCCCACCGCGCATACTTCCGGGCACGCGTCACCCAGGATATGGGCATTCATCCCGGCTCATGGACCGTGGGGGCCGGCTGCCCCCGATTCGGATGTGTGGGGGTGGTCTCCTCCTGATGCTCGGTCGCCCCACCCCAGACCACGCCCAGCAGGTCGTCCAGCGCGTGCGCGAGCCGGGCATCCACGAGCGTGTAGCGGACCCTGCGCCCCTCGCTGGCGGTGGCTACCAGTCCGCACTCACGTAGACACGACAGGTGGTTGGACACGTTCTGCCGGGTAAGACCCAGCTGTTGAGCCAGATCCGCGGGGTGGGTGGGGCCGTCCACGAGGGCCAACAGGAGCCGGCACCGGGTTGGATCGGCCAGGGCTCGGCCGAGTCGGTGGATCGCATCCAGGCGCTGATCGGAAGTCAACATGACAATCATTTTACAGCGTTTGCTGTATAGACAGTGTGGGCTGTATAAACAGCAGTGACTGAACTGTTTCGGGGGTGTGCGCGGGACCGGACACCGCGCGCGGCTATCCCCACCCCAACCCAGCCATGATCGGGAGGCACCGGTGGGAAGCGGTCACGACCACGGCCATCGCACGGCGGCTCAGGCGCATCGCGGCCGGCTGGTCGCGGTGCTCGGCATGATGCTGTCCGTGGCGGTGGTCCAGGTGCTGGGCAGTGTGGCCTCCGGAAGCCTCGCGTTGCTCGCCGACGCGGGCCACACCCTCACCGACTCCTTCGGTATCGTGCTGGCGCTGTTCGCAGTATGGCTCGCGGGCCGCCCCGCCTCCATGAAACGCACCTTCGGCCTCCAACGGGCGGAAATTCTCGCCGCGGCGGCCAACGCCCTGGTCCTGTTCGGGCTGTGTGCCTTCGTCGCCTACGAGTCGGTGCAGCGACTGGCCAACCCCGAACCGGTCACCGGCCCGATCATGGCGGCGGCCGCCAGTGTGGGACTCGTGGCCAACATCGTCGGTCTCCTCCTCCTACGGCAGGGACAGAAGGAGAGCCTCAACGTACGTGGCGCCTACCTCGAGGTCCTCGGTGACATGCTCACCTCGATCGGGGTGATCGTGGCCGCCCTGGTGATCTGGACCACCGGCTGGGAGCGCGCCGACTCGGTGATCTCCCTGGCGATCGCGGCCTTCATCGTGCCGCGCGCCTGGAACCTGCTCAGCGAGGCGGTACACGTGCTGCTGGAGGCCACGCCCCGAAATGTGGACCTGGATGAGGTGCGGGATCACCTGCTGGCCCAGCCGGGAGTCCGCGACGTCCACGACCTGCACGCCTGGACCATCACCTCCGGTGTTCCGGTGATGTCGGCACACGTGGTCGTGGAGGAGGACCGTCTCGCCGACTGCGGCCGCATCCTGGACGACCTACGCAGCTGCCTCCAGGGACACTTCGACGTGGAGCACTCCACCCTCCAGGTGGAGCCGCCCAGCCACGCCGAGCACGAACGGGCCAACCACTACTAGGACCCCGGCGACTGCGCTGCCGGGCGCCGGTGGGGGTGGGGTTACGGCGCTTCTGACATCCGGGGGTGGACCCTCAGACCATGGGGGCCGGGAAAAGCCGATGAGGGGATCGACGAGATCGCGAACCAACCGGCAGCACGCCGAGACCCCAGATTGGACGTGCTCACGCGGCAGCGCTACCTTCGTACTCCGTGACCTCGTCCCGACCATGGCTATCCTGGGCCGGTTGGCGTGCCTGGCTGGTGTGGCCCAGCTGGCCGAGCCGGATCCTGCGCATCATGCACCGTGGCCGGCGATTCACCCCGCGCACTTCCCCCGACGTGCGACGGCGGCACTACACCCGTCCCGCTCAGGCCGTGGTCGGCAGCTTCGCCATCGTTATTCTTCTCGGTGCGGGGCTCCTCATGCTCCCGGTGGCCCAGGCTCCGGGAAGCTCGACCTCCTTCGTCGAAGCGCTGTTCACCGCGACGTCCGCGGTGTGCGTGGTGGGCCTGGTCGTAGTCGACACCGGAACGCACTGGTCCCTGACCGGCCAACTGATCATTCTCGGGCTGATCCAGGCCGGCGGGCTGGGCATCATGACCTTGGCCACCCTGCTCGGCATCGTGGTGATGCGCCGCTTCGGTATCCGGCTCCAGCTCAGTTTGCAGACCGAGACCCGCACCTTCCAGGTGGCCGACGTGAGCGGGATCGCACGCCGGATCCTGCTGATGAGTCTGACCATCGAGGCCGCGCTCGCCGCCGTCATGGTCACCCGACTGTGGACGCACTACGACGAGTCATTCTGGCGTGGCCTGTATATCGGCGTGTTCCACGCCATCTCCGCCTTCAACAACGCCGGCTTCTCCCTGTTCGCCGACAGTATGTCCCGCTACTCGGCGGACGGCTGGATGCTGCTGCCCGCCATGATCGGCGTCATCCTGGGCGGAATCGGCTTCCCGGTGATGCTGGAACTGTGGCGGCACGCCCGCTCTCCCAAACTGTGGAGCCTGCACACAAAGTTGACCGTGTACACCACCCTGGTGCTGCTGGTCGGCGGGATCACGGCCATCACAACCCTGGAGTGGAACAACCCCGACACTCTGGGGCCAATGGGCCTGGGTGAGAAACTCCTGGCCGGGTCCTTCCACGGAGTCATGCCCCGCAGTGGCGGACTCAATGCCATCGACACCGGCGCCATGACCGAAGCCTCCCTGTTCACCACGATCATGCTGATGTTCGTGGGTGGGGGCAGCGGCGGAACCGCCGGAGGGATCAAGGTCACCACATTCGCTGTGCTGTGGATCGTGCTCTGGTCGGAGATGCGGGGCCACCCCCACGTACACGCCTCGAATCGGCGCCTGTCCAGCGGAGTGATCCGGCAGTCGCTGAGCCTGACCTTCCTGTCCATGACCATGCTGGCGATGACCACGGTCGTACTGCTGGCACTCACCCCCTTCCCGATGGAACAGGTGCTGTTCGAGGCGACCTCGGCCGTTGGCGTGGTCGGGCTGTCTACCGGCATCACCGGGGACCTGCCTCCCTTCGCCCAGGGCTTCCTCGTCATGATCATGTTCGCCGGGCGTATCGGGCCGATCACCTTCGCCTCGGCGCTCGCCCTGCGCGAGCGCACACGCCGATACGACCTGCCCGAAGGCCGACCTATCATCGGCTGACCACCACCGACCGGGCGGAGACCACCCCACCATCCAGGAGGAAGAAATGGCGCGCCAGCGAAGCCACGACAAGCGGGTGCTCGTGATTGGTCTGGGACGCTTCGGGGGCTCACTCGCGACCGAGCTGGTCACCCACGGCTGGGACGTGCTCGGGATGGACTCCATGAGCCGCCGGGTGCAGGCGTTCAGCGAGATCCTCTCGCACACGGTCATCGCCGATTCCACCGACGACGAGGCACTCCGGCAGGTGGGCGCGCACGAGTTCACCCGTGCCGTGGTCGCGATCGGGTCCCACCTGGAGGAGAGCATCCTGACCACCTCACTCCTGGTGGATATGGGGGTACCGCACATCTGGGCGAAGGCGGTCAACCGCCGGCACGGCCGCATCCTCCAGCAGATCGGCGCACACCATGTGGTCCTGCCCGAGCACGACATGGGTGAGCGGGTGGCCCATCTGGTCTCCGGGCGGATGCTGGACTTCATCGAAATCGAGGAAGACTTCGCCCTCGGCAAGACGCGGGCTCCCCGCGAGATCATCGGCAAGGCGCTGGGCGAGTCGGGGATCCGAAACAACTACCGGATCACCGTCGTGTGCATCAAGCGCCACGGCGAGCAGTTCACCTACGCCACCGCCGAAACCGTGCCGCAGAAGGGGGACATCATCATGATCGCCGGCAAGACCAAGGACGTGGAGCACTTCGCGGAGCAAGACTGAGTCCTGCCCCATCGGAACAAATTGACAATCATTTTCACCCGGCAGATCATGGACCCATGCGATTCGGGGGACAGCGCCAGCCGGGAGTCACAGCCCGGCTCCTGACGAGTGGCCTACTGGTGGGTGCCGTTGCCGGATGCGGCAGCGACACCGACTCCGCGGACGTCACCGTGGTCACCAGCGTGTACCCCCTGGAGTGGCTGGCCGAGGAGATCGTGGCCAACACGGAGGCCGACATCTCGGTCACCAATCTCACCGAGCCCGGCCTCGACCCGCACGACCTGGAACTCAGCCCGCGTCAGGTTGGCCAGATCGGCGATGCCGACCTGGTCTTCTATATCGAGGGCATGCAGCCAGCCGTCGATGACGCCGTGGCACAGCAGACAGACGCCTCGGACGGCACCGGCAGTACCGCCCTGAATGTCGCCGACATTGTCGAACTGCGCACCGTGGACGTCGCCAACACCGGCGCGGAGGAGGGGGACGAGGACCCCCACATGTGGCTG
Source organism: Lipingzhangella rawalii (assembly GCF_031628175.1). Lineage (NCBI taxonomy): Bacteria > Bacillati > Actinomycetota > Actinomycetes > Streptosporangiales > Nocardiopsidaceae > Lipingzhangella > Lipingzhangella rawalii. The sequence goes on from NZ_JAVLVT010000009.1 coordinate 49,327, forward strand.
GACCCCGAGCTGTTCGCGACGACCGCCGAGGCCTTCGCGGACCAGCTCGCAGCGACCGTCGATTCGGGGGCGCACCCCGACGCCGCCGATGACCTCACCGGAGCAGCCGAGGAAGTCTCCGCCGAGCTCGACGACATCGACGAGGAGTACCAACGCGGCCTCGCCGACTGCGAGCTGCGAACCTTCGTGGTCAGCCACGCGGCCTTCGGCTACCTCGCCGACCGCTACGACCTGGAACAGATCTCCATTTCCGGCATCGAGCCGGAGACCGAACCCTCCCCTGCGCGCATGCGGGAAGTCACCGACCTCGTGAACGACTCCGGGGTGTCTACCATCTTCACCGAGGTCCTGGTCAGCCCACAGGTCGCCGAGACGATCGCGGCCGAGACCGGCGTCTCCGTGGAGGTTCTGGACGCCTTGGAAGGGCTCGCCGAGGACTCGCCGGGAGACGACTACCCCAGCATCATGCGCGCGAACCTAGACGCCCTCACCGGCGCTCTCGACTGCTCGGGGAGCTGAGCACCCCCGCCGTCCCACTCGTCCCACACCGCCGACTCCCCCGAACCGGGGTGGCCAGGATAACCGAGGGTGACGAGGTGGCCGGATCCGGCGATCGGATCCCTCCTCACCTGCTACCCGCCCAATCTGTGCCGCCGCAGCCACGGACCACGCTTCGCAATTCCCTGCACGTGCGCTATCCTGTTCAAAGTACGATGCAAACGCACGTGCATTTGGATATGCAGTGAGATGTGTGTAGTTCACGAACCACGGCGAGGGCATGGCCCCGGCCCCCGGTCGCACGCCCCCACGTCCCGCGCGCCTGCACCACCGCACTGGCTTACACGACAACTCCGCTGAGTGAATGGAGTCTCTTCGATGGTCTACAACGGCATTGCGAGCACTGAGCTCTCCGGTGTCGCATGGCAGAAGAGCCGCCGCAGCAACTCCAGGGGCAACTGTGTAGAGCTGGCCAAGCTGGACGACGGTTCGGTGGCCATGCGCAATTCCCGGTTCCCGGACGGCCCTGCGCTCGTTTACACCGCAGCCGAGGTTGATGCCCTGATCCGTGGCGCCAAGGACGGCGACTTCGACAACATGCTGCAATAGGGCAGCCCACGATCCGGGGAGCTCCGCGTCATGTCGGGGGGTGGGGCTCCCCTACCACCAGCGGGGGCTCCTGCGCGCCGCCCCTCCTCCCAGCCCCGGCGCGCAGGAGCCCCGGCCCAGAGCCCGGCCACGCCGCGGTGGGCTCGGGACTCGGCGCGAACCGCTGGAGCCGCGAGACAGCATGAACTGCCTGAGCAGCATGGACAGCACCGACACCACAGAGCTGGGTGCCCACCGCTGGGGCTGCCGCGGCAGGAACGAGCGGTCGGGCCCGGACCGTGGGGTTACAGGTCCTTGATCATGGCCGTGAGCACGTCCGGCGTCTTGCTCGGAGTCTGACTCGCCACGCTGAGCCGCTCCATGACCATGGTGTAGATGTCAACGTCCTCGCGCTTGTCCTGGTACAGGGCACCGGTGAGCTGTTCGAGGTAGACGATGTCGGGCAGGTCGAACTCGGGGAAACGCAGGATCGTGAACGGCCCACCCTCCGCGGCGTGGGCGCCGACACGGAACGGCACGATCTGAATCGTGATGCTGGGATGGTCGGTGAGTTCCCGCAGGAAGTCCAGCTGATTGCGCATGATCTGTGCACTGCCCATGGGACGACGCAGTGCGGCCTCATCGATGATGGCCCAGAACCGCACTTCGGGGTTCTCGTAGATCCGACGCTGCCGGGTCATCCGTACGGTGACCCTGCTCTCCACCTCGTGCTCGTCGGCCTCGGGATCGCCGCTCCGGATGACGTGTCGGGCGTAGTCCTCCGTCTGCAACAGGCCGGGAACAAACTGCACCTCGTAGGTCCGGATCCGGGTGGCGGCCTCCTCCAGACCGACATAGGCGGGGAACCAGCTGGGCAGTGCCTCACTGTGCTGCTGCCACCAACCCGGCTTATTGGATTCCTCGACCAGATGTAGGAGCTGTTCGCGTTCCTCAGCGGCGGTCACTCCGTACAGCGTGAGCAGGTCCTCGACATCGCGCTTCTTGAAGCCGACCCGCCCCAGTTCCAGTCGACTGATCTTGGACTCCGAGCCACGGATCTTGTAGCCGGCGTCCTCACGACTGATCCCCTTGGCCTCGCGGAGCTTGCGAAGTTGGTGCCCAAGCAGGATCCGCCGGACGGTCGGACCGCTACCAGGCTGAGCCATGCTCACCGCTGCTCCCTCCCCAGCTCCCATGACGTGGAGCGGCAAGGATCCCCTCCCCTACAGGGGTACCCACTGTACCGGCATATGCGCCTCGATCTACGGCCCCAGAACGTGCACCTGTGGCTCCGTCGACAGGGTGTGACTCAGGACATCGACGGGTCCGGGACAGGTCAATCCTGGCAAAACTGAGCTCAGCTGAACAATGCCCATACGAACTTACCGCATGGGACGGATGGTACGGCGCCCCAGCGGTCACTGAAGCACGCCACCAGATGCAACCCTCGGCCGGACTCCGACATGAAGTCCGGTTCCCGCGCGGCGGGCAGGACGTCACTGGTGTCCCGTACGGCACATACGAACTGGCCATCCCGACTCAGGACACTCAGCTCGATGTCCTCTCTGCTGTCCTGGCTCCCCCCTGCGTGGCGCAGCGCATTGGTCACCAGTTCGGACACCACCAGCTCAACGTTACTGTGGATTCGAGTGAGATCCCATTCGCGCAGCACCGCGAGGGTCAGCTCCCGAGCGATCTTGACCGAGCGGAGGTCGGCCTCCAGATGCCAGCGCGCGCACGTGTGCCCCACTTGGGCCACCGAACTCCCCCAACTGATGGCAGCCGCTCGTAACGCGGGTATCCACCACGCTGGATTCGAGGTCGACGCGGGAGACGTCCAATCCACCCGACTGTCCCACTCCACCGAACTCCGGGTTGAATGTCCGTTCACCGCGATCCCCTTGCAGTCGCCTCGATCGCTCGTATCCACCAGACGCACGATCGACAGTATCTCCTGTGTCGCATGCAAATGCAAGAGCCTGATGCACGTGCATGCGCCTCATGCAGATGATTCTGTTCTTCCCCAACCACCTGCGTTCTACCCCTGACGCAAACTGCTTCGGGGTCCGTACTAAGATGCGCGGCACGCATCCGCGCCCAAGAGTGGAGGTTGAGCAATGTCGCAAACCAGCCGTGTCGCGATCGTGACCGGAGCAGCCCGCGGTATCGGCGCCGAGACCGCACGCCGACTCGCCGCCAACGGAAACGCGGTCGCAGCGGTCGACCGTGCCGACGCTACGGAGACCGCCGAGGCGATCACCGCCGCCGGGGGCTCGGCCCTGGCCCTCGAGTGCGACGTGTCCGACGAAGACCAGGTTCGCTCAACCGTACAGAAGATCACCGAACAGCTCGGTGCGCCCACCATCCTGGTCAACAACGCCGGGATTATCCGGGACAACCTGCTGTTCAAGATGACGGTGGACGACTGGGACGCGGTCATGAACGTGCACCTCCGGGGTGCCTTCCTGATGAGCCGCGAAACGCAGTCACACATGCGTGAGGCCGGCTGGGGACGCATCATCAACCTGTCCAGCACCTCCGCCCAGGGCAACCGCGGCCAGGCGAACTACTCCACCGCCAAGGCCGGACTCCAGGGACTCACCAAGACCCTGGCGATCGAACTGGGCAAGTACGGCATTACCGCCAACGCCGTGGCCCCGGGGACCACAGAGACCGACATGCTCAAGGCCACCGCCGAACGTATCGGCGTGGACTTCCAGGACTTCACCTCCGCCGCGGCTGGGCAGATCCCGGCCGGCCGCACCGGAAAGCCGGACGACATCGCCGCCACCATCGCCTTCCTCGCCGGGGAGGACGCCGGATTCGTCAACGGCCAGGTGATCTACGTGGCGGGTGGGCCGAAGGACTGACCCACACCCCGACCCGGCCCCGGCCCCCTGGAGCCACGACGAGCCCCGGAGGGCCGGGGCCGTGGGGAACCACGGCCCCGGTGACCGACCAGGCGCACACACGGTGCAATGGTGCAGCGGACCTGACCGAGACCCGTGACCCACCGCGACCGGTACCGCGAACATGGTGGCCGGTGGCGGAGAATGGTGGCGGTGGTTGGTTGTGGGCACGCGCCGTATCGGCCGCCGGCGGCGTCGCGCCCTGGGGGCGCTCCCCCGCACGACGGCCAGCGGGTATCTGGGGTGCGGGCGCTCGTTCCCCTCGCGGCGGAGCAAGCGCGCGGACAGCCCGCAAGACCATACCCAACCTGCCGGATAACGCGACATCGCTCCCCGGAGCCGGCAGAGTCCTCTGAGTCGACTCAGCCATGGCAAACCCGCGCGCGCACTCCGATCACCCCCACCCGGCTAGCCCCCGCACAGACGAACACGCCGCTCCCGCCACGGAGATCTGTCCCACGACCGCCGCCCCCACCCGCTGGCCGTCGTGCGACAACGGGCGCCCCGCGCCCGACACCCGCCGGCGGTCACCACGAACGGGGAGGCCCGACACGCACCCCGGCCCCCACCCGTGTTCGACATGGCGCGCGACAGGAACGCCACGGGGAAATGAACACCCACAGCGAGACCCCCGAGAAGCACCCACCCCCACCCCCGCTGGCCGTCGTGCGGGGGAGCGCCCCCAGGGCGCGACGCCGCCGGCGGCCGACACGGCGGGGGTAATCAACCAACCACCGCCACCACGCCCCGAGCCCGAGGCACCCCACCCCGAGTGACCCTCGCTCCCCGCACGGCAGATACCGGCCGCAGACAGCATCGCTCACCGGACGCGCACCAAATCAACGCCCCGGGGATCCGCGGAACGACCCCCGCCCGGGAACTCGAACCACCGGCAGGCCCGTCCCCACGAGCTAGTCCAAGCCGCGCGCGGCCAGGGCCTCACCAGTCGACTCCGCGGAACGGATCAGACGCACCAGCACCGGGACGACCATTCGATGGGGGCGGCCTCGTAGGCCGCGCGCGAGGTAGGCCTCGCGCGAGGTCCGCCACACGGTCGCGGCCAGCGGGATACTGCGGACCGTCAACGCCAGCACCAGTGCTACCCGCTCAGGACGCAGGCCGAGGTGGCGCAGCGGCCCCAGCAGCCACTCGAACAGGGCGAGCATCGCCGACACTCGGGTGGTGCAGGTCACCAGCCCGCCCAGCAGCACCATCGCCGTTAGCTGGGCGCAAACTCGTACCGCGCTGTGCACATCGGCGCTGAGGGTGTGAAAGATCCCGATCAGCACCAGGAATGGTGTTAGTGGCACCAGGACCGGTGCTATGTGTCGTGGTCCCACGCCCGCCACGAGGTACAGCGCCCCCGCAACGAGCACGGCGGTGAGGGCCGCCCACAGTTGCTGGCTGGCAACCACCCCGGTAACCACGATGATCAGGAGGGCGAGTTTGAGTCCGGCGGGGGCTCGATGCACGAGGGTCGCCCCAGGGACGTAGGTGCCGATCCCGGCCACCGGGGACACTCGGGGGAACATCCGCGACACGGCGGCCGCGCGCCTCACCATGGGGTCGCCATAAGCTCGCGGTAGTAGCTCGTGGCGGCCTCGGGTGCTCCGTCGAAAACGACGCGCCCCTCATCCATGACCAGAACCCGGTCGAAGTCCCGGAGGGTCTCCAGGTGGTGGGTCAACAGGATGACGCGCTGGTCGAGTTCGTCGAGAGTGCGGCGAAGCAGGGTGACATTGCGCAGATCCAGCAGGGTGGTGGGCTCGTCACAGACCAGGATGTCCGGCTCGGTGACCAGTACCGAGGCCAGCGCGAGCAGCTGCTTCTGACCACCGGACAGTAGGTGGGCCGGATGGTCGGCGTGGTCGCCGAGGCCGTACCGGTTGAGAACCTCCGTGACCCGCCGCTGGGCCGTGTCCGAGGTCCGATCCGGCAGCCCGGCAGCAACGTCCTCTGCCACCGTGGGCATGATGATCTGTGCGTCGGCGTCGGGAAAGACGAAGCCCACGCGCCGCCGCACTTCTCGGGGCTCGCGGACCGGGTCCAGCCCCGCAACCCGCACCTGTCCGGTGTCCGGTTGGACGAGCCCGTTGATCAGTCGGGCCAGGGTGGACTTCCCGGAGCCGTTGGCCCCGATCACGCCGATACGACGTTCGGTGAGCCGCAGCGACACCGACCGCAGCACAGCACGGTCGCCGTAGCTGTGGCTCACCTTGCGCAGCTCGATCACTGCCGGTTCACCTCCGGGACGGGGCGCCCGGCTGGCGGTACGGGATAGGCACGGTGCACGCCCGCTGCGATCGCGGCGGCGGCCACGGCCTTGGCGAGATCACCGGGGAGGAAGGCGCCCGCCGACACGACTGCGGACAGGAGGGCGTCCCCGGTCACGACTGCCATCCAGGGCACTCCGACGAGGTAGACCACGAGGATGCCACCGAGAAGGTTGGCCAGGATGCCCCAGGTCATTCGATACTTGACCATGCGGTCCACGATGAGCCCGATGACGAGCGCTCCGAGGACGAAGCCGTAGAGGTAGCCGGCCGTGACGCCGAGGAACGGTGCGAGTCCACCCCGGCCACCGGCCAGCAGGGGGAGCCCCGCCATGGCGAGAGCGAGGAAGACCAGCACCGCGAGGGTTCCTCGCTTGGCGCCCAACACACTGGGGGCGAGCATGACACCGAGCGTTTGCAGGGTGATGGGTACCGGGCCGACGGGGATCGCGAACGGCATGCTGAGCACCGCGATGATGGCTGCGAACACCGCGATCAAGGCGATGTCGCGGGCCGTGATTCCACGGTAGCGTTGGGCCGCTCCAGCGTTGGGTGGGCCGGAGGACGCGTCGGGGGACGAGGTCGAGGACATGCTGCCTTCCTGTACGTGACGGATCACAATGACTGGATACTCCCAGCAGGCCCCTTCGGGAGCCTTGTCCATTGTGTCCCGCAAGATTCCAGGTCAGCTGGGTTCTGCTCCACAAGGTCGGACGGCGAAGAATTGTGGAACTCCGCAGTGCACCCCGGCCTGTGCGGGGCCGGCGGGTGTCCTCATGGCAGCACCACGGCGGGGCTCGGCACATCCAGACGATGCCCGGTGTCGACGGGAATCCCAGTGTCCGGGTCCCGGCGTAGCACGGTGAGCTGGTCGCTGAACTGGTTCGCCACGACCAGGTACTGCCCGTGTGGCCCGACCAGGGCGAAATGCCGCGGCCAGGCGCCCCCTGTGGCCACGTCGGCGAGGTGTCGGGGGGTCGGGCCGTCCAGTGCGAAGGTGGACACACAGTCGGCCCCCCGGTTACTGACGTACAGGTGCCGCCCGCACGGGGATACGGCAACCTCGCCGGGATAGCTACGCGGCTGGTCGCCTCGTACGGCGGGCAGCGTGTCCTCGTGCACCACTCCGTGGAGGCTCGTTCGCGCCGGAGCGAGGATCCCGGCTTCGGCTCCCTCGGCGCGGGTGACCGTGGCCCCGACGTCCCGGTGGCGTGCGCTCCGCCAGCGCAGCACGTGTAGTTGCGCGTCCAGCTCGCCCACCACATACATGCGCCCGTCCCGTCCGGCGGCAAGGTGACGCGGCCCCGTTCCCGGCGGGAGGCGCACGGACCCCGTGTACTCCAGGGTGCGCAGCACCGGGTCGGGCACGTAGCAGCGCAGCTCGTCGGTACCGAGGTCGGTGACGAGCAGGTGGCGACCGTCTGGGGCGAGGCGGGCGCAGTGCGCGTGCGGGCCGTCCTGACGCTCGGGGTCCGGCCCCAAGCCGACGTGAGCCCCATGGTCCACCGGCGCGGCGGGGGGTGCTACGTCGTGGTGGGGAGTGAGGGGCACCACGGCAACGGTTCCATCCCCGTAGTGGGAGACCGCGAGTTCCCGCCCGCCGGGCAGCACGTGGATGTGGCACGGGGCCGCGCCTCCCGTGGCCACCCGCCCGAGCGGAGACAGCTCCGCGCTCGCTGTGATCGCGAAGGCCGCCACACCCCCGCGGGTGTGCTCGTTGACGGCGTACAGACGCGTTCGCGAGGGATGCACGGCGAGGAAGGAGGGGCCGCAGGTGGATGCGGCCACACCACCAGGGGTGAGCCGCCCGGAACTGTCGTCGAGCCACACCCGGTAGATGCCCTGTGCCGTCCCGGCGGGCTCCGAGTCCGGGGTGTAGCCCCCCACCCACACACATTGCTGCGCCACGATCCCTGCCCCACTTGTCCCGGTTGGGTGCCGGGACGTCCACACCTCTGCCGGGCGACACTCTAGTGTTCCCGGATGATCATCTGACCATGCGCGGGGCGGGTGTGGCGCGTGCCAGATCCGGATCCCGGAGTGACAAGGAGGCTGTATGCGCACGATCGGGCTGATGGCGGGCACCTCGCTGGACGGGGTGGACGCGGCTGTAGCCGATCTCGATGTCCGGGACGGTGCCCTGGTGCTGCGCCCGCTCGGTGGGCTGACACACCCCTACTCCCCCGAGCTGGGAACGGCTCTGCGGGCGGCGTTGCCGCCCGCGCTCGTCGATCTGGGGACAGTGTGTGAGCTGGACACCCGGATCGGGCAGGAATTCGCCGCCGCGGCCGTGACGGCGAATACCCGGATCGCGGACGGCAGGGCGACGCTGGTGTCCTCCCACGGGCAGACGGTCTTTCACTGGGTGCAGGACGGCGAGACTCGGGGGACGCTCCAGCTGGGCCAACCCGCCTGGATCGCCGAACGTACGGGGCTACCCGTCGTGGCGGACCTGCGTTCCCGGGACGTCGCTGCGAACGGTCAGGGTGCGCCCCTGGTGGGACTGGTGGATGCCATGCTGCTACGCGGGCTTCCCGGGCGGGTGGCGCTGGTCAATATTGGGGGAATCGCCAATGTCACCGTGCTGGACGGGAACGGAGACGCTGTCGCTTTCGATACGGGTCCGGGGAACGCACTGCTCGACGCCGCGGCACACCACTTCAGCTCCGGTGCTCTGGATCGGGATGAGAACGGAGTCTGGGCGCGGTCGGGGACGGTCCTACCTCAGTTGCTGGAGCGGCTGCTGGCCGAGCCGTACTACCGGCGTGCGGCACCAAAGACGACGGGCAAGGAGCTGTTCCACGGCGACTACCTGCGGCGAGCGCTGGCGGGGCAACGCCCCGAACCCGCCGATGTCCTGGCGACCCTGACCGAACTCACCGCACGCACGATCGCTGCGGCGCTGCGTCCGTACGGCGTGACCGAGCTTCGAGTGTCCGGTGGGGGAACGCATAACCGGAGCCTGATGGCGGCGCTGCGGACCCGAACCGGCCTCGAGGTCCGCGATACCGCGGAGCTGGGATTCGACCCGGATCTGAAGGAAGCCTACGCCTTCGCGGTGCTGGGTTTCCTCTCGGTGCAGGGCTGGGCGGCGACTGAGCCGAGCACCACGGGGGCGGTCGGCCCCCGGGTGCTGGGGGCGGTCACTCCGGGACACACCGGCACCCGGCCGCCACGGCAACTCCATATAGACCGGTATGTCTGAAAGTTATCTCCAATAGAACTCAATACTGCGAAGACTATTGACGACCACCCCGGTCCCTCCTATACGAATGAGCCATGGGAGCCCCCACACGAGGGAGAGCATCATGCGCCGATCACCCCGATCACTCACTGTCTCCGTCGCGGCGCTCACAGCCGCCGGCGCGCTGGTCCTGACCGCGTGCAACGGTGCGACCGACGACGCCGACGCACTCGACGTCTGGATCATGGAGGGCACCAACCCCGACGCCTCCGACTTTTTCGACGACGTCGCCGCGGACTTCGAGGAGCAGACCGGAGCCGAGGTCAACGTTGAATTCGTCCCCTGGGCCGATGCTCACGACCGGTTCGTCACCGGCATGGCCGGGGACGAGCTTCCGGACGTCGCCGAGGTTGGCACCACCTGGACCCCCGAATTCGCCGAAACCGGGGCGATGGCCGATCTGACCGACCGCATCGACGACCCGGACGACTATGTTCCGGAACTGATCGAGGCCGCCGAGGTCGAGGACGGGATCTACGGTGTGCCCTGGCACGCCGCGGTCCGCTCGATCATCTACCGCACGGATATCTTCGAGGACCTGGACCTGGACGAGCCCCAGGACTGGGACGAACTCCGCGCGGCCGCCATAGCCATCGACGAGTCCGAGGCCTGGGAGGAGACCGCCTTCCCCGTGCCCGGGCACGCCACACACAGCATCAGTGCCTTCATTTGGGGAGCCGGTGGTGACTTCGCCACCGAGAACCCCGACGGCAGCTGGGACATCCACATCGACAGTGCCGAGTCCCAGGAGGGGTTGCAGTACCTCGCCGACCTCGCCCTGGAGGACGACGTCTCCACCACCGGGGCCACCACCTGGATGGAAACCGACATCCTGGACAACTTCAACGACGAGAACGTCGCCATGACGGTGCAGGGTGGCTGGACCATCCCGGCGATTCTCGAGGACAATCCGGACCTGGAGGGCCGGATCGGCGCGTTCATGATTCCCGGCCCCGACGGTGAACCCAGCCCCTCCTTCGTCGGCGGCTCGCACCTGGGGGTGTTCGAGGGGGCGGACCAGGATCTGTCCTGGGAGTTCATCGAGCTCCTCACCGAGGAGGAGTACTCGGTGCGCTGGTCGGAGGAGTCCGGCTACTTTCCGCCCAACCGGGAACAGCTCACCCAGTTCGAGGAGTCCGACGACGACCTGGTGGCCCCGTTCGCCCAGCAGATGAGTCAGGCGGGCGCCGTCTACCCGGTAACTCCGGCCTGGGGTGATGTGGAAGGCGACGAGGTGTTCCCCCGGATGATGCAGGACATCCTCTCCGAGGACGCCACTGTCGCGGAGGCGACCTCGACCGCGGCCGAGGAACTTGACGAGTTCCTGAACCAGGACGACTAGGCGTGCCTTCGGCCTCGGTTCAGCGACGGCGGGTCGGGCACCGCCCGGCCCGCCGTCGTGGGTCCCTCCACAGCCCCGCGCGTCCGTGGCTGCTCTTGGCCCCCGGACTCATCATCATTGCGCTGCTGCTGTGGTATCCCCTCGGCCGGGTGGTGTGGCTGTCCTTCCAGGACTACGACCTCGGCAACATCCGCTCCGGAGAAACCGACTACATCGGCCTGGACAACTACACCGAGCTGCTCAGCGACAGCTTCCTGTGGACCACGGCCCTGCCGAACACCGCGGTGTTCGCCGCCGTAGCCGTCGTGGGGACCGTCGTGGTCGGAACGTTGGTCGCACTGCTCCTCAACGCCTGCGGCTGGTTGTGGCGCACCGTCATCATCACGGCGATCCTCGTAGCCTGGGCGATGCCCGCGGTCACGGGCACCTACGTGTGGATCTGGGTGTTCGACGTCGACCAGGGCATCGTGCGCCAGCTCCTGGACGGCCTGCGTACCGGGATCGAGGCCTGGGGGCCGCAGTGGCTCCGCGACTCCGCGGCCACCAGCGACTACCTCGCCGCCGACGGCTACAACTGGTTCCGGGAACGGCTGCCCTTCTACGCGATCGTGACGCTCAATATCGTGCACAACGGGTTCCCGTTCGTCGCGATCACAGTGTTCGCCGGTCTCACTACCATCCCGCGCGAGCTACACGAAGCGGCGATGATCGACGGCGCCAACGCCTGGCAGCGGTTCTGGGACGTCACCGTCCCAACCCTTCGACCCGTATTCGCGGTGGTCACCATCATGTCCACGATCTGGGACTTCAAGGTGTTCGCGCAGGTCTACCTGATGCCGGGCGGCTCGGGATCCAACCGGGACGTGCTGAACTTCGGAGTCTGGTCCTACGTCGAGTCCTTCGCACAGAACCAGTACGGTTACGGCGCCGCGATCGCCGTCGTCCTCACCGTGCTGCTGCTTCTCATCACCCTGGTCTACCTGCGGACCCTGTTTGCGGAGGAGAAGCTGTGAGTGGCGTGCATACGGACAACTACTGGCGGCGCCGCCGCACACTGCGCCTGCTGGGCAAGGGCCTGGCCGTGGTGTGCGTGCTGGTGTTCACGCTGTTTCCCGTGTACTTCATGGTGAGCAGCGCGCTGGCGGAGCGGGTCTCGACCGGAACCGATGCGTTGTTCCCGGACGCCCTGAGCCTGCGCCACTTCGAGTTCGTGCTGACGGAAGCCGGCTTCCTGCGCTACATGCGCAACTCGCTACTGGTGGCGCTGGTGACGGTCGTGGGCAGCGGCATCCTGGCGCTGCTCGCCGCGGTGGCCGTGGCCCGCTTCCGGTTCTCGATGCGCACCACCGTGCTGGTAATGATCCTGGTGATCCAAATGGTCCCGCTGGAGGCCCTGGTCATCTCCCTGTTCCTCCAGATGAGCAACTTGGGGATGCTCAACAGCCTGCTCGGCCTGTCCATCGTCTACATCGCCCTGTCGGTGCCGTTCGCCGTGTGGATGCTGCGCGGATTCGTCGCCGCGATCCCCACGGAGATCGAAGAGGCTGCCTACATCGACGGCGCCTCCTGGGGGCGCATGTTCGTCTCGATCCTGCTGCCCCTGACCGCTCCGGGGCTCGTGGCCGTCAGTGTCTTCGCCTTCATCCTCGCCTGGAACGAGTTCATTCTGGCCTTCACGTTCATGACGCACAGCGAGAACTACACCGCGGCCGTGGGGCTACGCCAGTTCTTCGGGCAGTACACCACCGACTGGGGCAGCGTCATGGCCGCCTCCACGCTGATCACCCTGCCCGCCGTCGTCTTCTTCTTGATGATCCAGCGCCGCATCGCCAGCGGGCTCGTCGCCGGATCGGTAAAGGGGTGACCGAATGACCCGCACCCAGCACACCTCCCCCAGTCACGGGCGCCGCCCAGACCGCGACCCGAGCGTGGTGCGCATGCTGCACACCGTCCTGATGCCGGGATTCAGCGGAACCGCCGACACCCTTCCCGACTGGCTCCTACGCGCCCTGGACGAGGGCCTCGGCGGGGTCGCGTACTTCACCCCGAACCTCGCCACGGGCGCCGAACCCCTCTCTACCCGGCTGCATGCCCACCAGCCGCGCCTGCTCATCGCCTCCGATGAAGAGGGCGGACCGGTGACCCGTATGGACGCGGGCACTGGCTCGCCCTACCCCGGAAACGCCGCGCTCGGCACCATCGACGATCCCGCAACCACCCACGAGGTCGCCCGCTCGATCGGCGCCGATCTGCGATCCGCGGGGGTGGACATCAACCTGGCCCCACCGGTCGACGTCAACGTCAACCCGCACAATCCAGTGATCGGGGTACGTGCGTTCGGAGCCGATCCAGACACGGTGCAGCGGCACGGCGTCGCCTTCGTCCAGGGACTCCAGAGCACCGGCGTCGCCGCCACCCTCAAGCACTACCCGGGGCACGGGGATACACACACCGACTCTCATCGCGGGCTTCCGGTCATCGACCGTTCCGTGCCCGAGCTGGCCGAACGTGAGCTGGTGCCGTTCGCGGCAGGTGTGGCCGCCGGGGCCCGCCTGGTCATGCCCGGACATATCCGCATCCCCGCGCTCGGCGAGGCCCCGGCCAGCGTCAATCCCCGCGCCTACAATCTGCTGCGCGGGCAACTGGGTTTCGACGGCCCTACCGTCACCGACGCACTGGACATGCGCGCCCTGAGCTACCTCGCCCCCGCGGGGAGCACCGCTGCCCGACGGATCGCCGAGGCGGCCGTGGCCGCGCTGCGTGCCGGTGCGGACCTGCTGTGCCTGGGCAATCCCAACCTGGAGCCCACCGGCACGGACGCCCTGGTCTTCGGCACCGCGATGGCGGCGCTGCGGGACGCGGTGGCGCGTGGGGACGTTCCCCTGACGCGGCTGGCCGAGGCGAGTGCCCGAATCACCGCCCTGGCCGCCCGAAGCGAGCACATCCGGAGCACCACCGCGGCCGACGCGACTGCTTCCCCCGCGTCAACGGCCAGCTCCGGGAACGGGCCCGCTGCGGAGGCGGTGGACCCTCCCGCGAGAGTCCGGCTGGGTGCGAGAGTGGCCCAACGGGCGCTGGGCGTTCGCGGGCCGGTCGGTCAGCTGGCCGGCGCCAACCACGCCCACCTGGTCGACCTGCGGCGCACCAGCACGGTCATCGAACGCCCCCCGCCCTGGCTCGCCACTGCCCTCAGGGACCTGGGAATACGGCTGCACGTGAGCACAAGGGCCAGCCACGCCGCCCCCACCTCCCACCAGGACGACGAGACACTCCCTGTCGTGGTCCTCACCGATGACGCGGAACAACCCCACGTCCATGCGGAGCTGGCAAAGCTGGCGGATTCGGCGGATTCGGCGGAGTCGGCGGAGTCGGAATCGAGCCCGGATACTGGCGACGCTACCCAGCCGGGCCAGCCGGTCCTCGTGGTCACCGGCTGGCCCCGCCCCGCCGAGACCCAGTATCCACGCGTGGTGTGGACCCTGGGCGACAGCCGGGCCGGGGCCTGGGCCGCGGCCCGCGCCCTGGTCGCCGACGCGTAGCCCCCGCGCACGCGACAGGCCGCACCCAACGCGCTGCGGCTTCGTCAGGCAGCGGTGTTCGGGGACTCGCCGGCCCCGCCCCCGCGGCCGCGCCGGCTCCGACGCCGCCCGGTCCGGCCCCGACGCACCGCCCACACCGCGAGCAGGACGAGGACGGGCACCGCCACCACGATGAGGATCGGGATCAGGAGCGCCACCAGGGTGAGGGTGAGGCTGGCGGCATCCTCCACAGTGCTCACCACTACCCCTGCGGTTCCCAGGGTCAGCGTGTTCAGGGCGGGCCGTGCCAGCGACTTCACACCGTGCAGCGCGAGCGCGACCAGAACCCCCGCCACGACTGGCCCGAGGCTTCCACTCTCCGGTGTTCCGTCCACCGTGGCCGCGGATGCCCCGGCGCCGAAGGTGATACCGCCGGAGGTGGGGCGAACCACCGTCTGCACCAGATCGTTGACGGTATCGACCCCGGGGACCTTGTCCGCCACCAGCTCCAGCAACAACAGCACTCCCAGGACACCCAACATCACCGGGCTCTCCAGCCACTGCCATGACTCGGGAAGTGGGAGCAGCTCACCGTAGCGGGCGACGAGGCCGAGCAGGAGCAGCGGAATATAGGCGTTCAGCCCGGCCGCGGCGGACAGGCCCAGGCCCACGAGGATTGGGGTCATCCCGTGCCGTGCACACTCCTTCAAAAGACTCGGCAAGACTCGGCCCGCACAGCTCAGGCCCGACCCGAGCCACGTAACGCACCGGCGTGGCCCAGTGACGGGAGCCGCGCCCATAGTTTACGGTTTCGCCATTGCGCATTCCGGCACGAGGAGGATCATGTCCGTCGTCTCTACGGACCAGGCCGCGATTCTGGCCAAGCGAACCTTCGCCCATGTCGCCACGATCGGCCCCCGGGGGGAACCGCACTCCAGTCCCGTGTGGATCGACTGGGACGGAGAGTTCCTCAAGTTCAGCCAGACCACGACCCGGCAGAAGTACCGCAACCTCCAGCGCGATGCCCGCGTATCGCTGTCCATGATCGATCCGGACAACGCCTACCACTACGTGGAAGTCCGGGGCCGCGTCGAACGCGTCGACGAGGACCCCGATAAGGCGTTCATCAACGCGATGGCGAAAAAGTATCTCGACCTCGACGTATACCCCTGGGGAGCGCCCGGCGAGCAGCGGCTCGTGGTCTATGTGCGCCCCGAGCACACCAGCGGCATGTAGCACAGGCTCGGGTCCGGCACACCCGCCCCGAACGCCGCTCGGTCCGGTCCAGCATCGGACCGAGCGCAGGCCCCGCACGACGCGGGAGACGCCCTCGAGGACGCGGGCCGCTGGGCCGCACCCGCCACCTGCGGCGGTCATCCCGATGTGGCCGTGCTTCCCCATCGGGCCGTTATGGCCCCAGTGTCCAGCCCCCGTGCACTGAGGGCCACCCCATATGCCACGAGCACCCACCGGAAACAGCCCCAACACCCCGACACCGCAACCACCGGGGCTAGCCCAGGGTCAACTCACCGTCGACCCGACGCGGCACCGGCTGGGAGGGCGCGTCTCGCAGTTCCTCGGGAAGTAGGTGCTCCGGCGCGTTCTGCCAGGTCATCGGGCGCATGAACCGTCGGATCGCGGTGACGCCAACGGAGGTGTGTCCCGCGTCCGTGGTGGCGGGCCAAGGGCCCCCGTGCTGCATCGCCCAGGTGACCGCGACTCCGGTCGGGTAGCCATCGAAGACGATCCGCCCCGCCTGCTCCTGCGCCAGCCCGGACACGGCCGTGGCAAGCTCACCTTCGGTGGGCTCGGCGAACAGGCTGGTGGCCAGAGATCCGGGGACCTCCCGCAGGGCGTCGAGCAGATCCTGCGGCTCACTGTAGGTGACCACCAGTGTTGCCGGGCCGAAGCACTCCTCCAGCACCCCCGGACCGAGCCGGGCCGTCTCCGTGGCGAGCAGCCGCACCGGTACGCTCCATCCCTGCGCCTGCGGCGGGGCACCCTCGGCGACCAGCCGCACCCCGTCCTCGCCGGCGAGAGCCGAGGACGTGCGGAGGTAGCCCTGCCGCACCCCATCGTTCAACAGGATGGCGGGTTCCCGGTCGCTGACCTGGTCGGCCATGGCGTCCAACATGGCGCTGCCGTCGGGGCCGCCCGGGAGGAACACCAGCCCCGGCTTGGTGCAGAACTGTCCCGCCCCCTGGGTGACGGAACCAATGATGCCCGCGGCGATCTCCGTACCCCGCCGGGCTGCCGCCTCGGGCGTCACAACGAGCGGGTTGAGGCTGCCGAGTTCTCCGTAGAACGGGATCGGATCTGGTCGGCCCGCGGCCAGGTCGAACAGCGCCCGCCCCCCACCCAGGGAACCGGTGAAACCCACCGCGCGAATCTCGGGATGCTGAACCAGTTGGGCGCCCGCATCCTGCCCGTGGACGAGGGCCAGCGTGCCCACCGGCGCGCCGCTGCGTTCCGCTGCTGCGCCCAGGACCGCGCCGCACAGCTCCGCGGTCTCCGGATGGGACGGGTGGGCCTTGACCACGACGGGGCAGCCCGCCGCGAGGGCGGAGACTGTGTCCCCGCCCGGCACCGAGAAGGCCAACGGAAAGTTGCTGGCCCCGAAGACCGCCACCGGCCCGCGCGGCACCAGGAGGCGGCGCACATCCGGCCGTGGCCCCATGGGGGTCTCGGCCGCGTGGTCGATGGCGGCCTCCAGGAACGAGCCTTCCTCCAGGGCCTCGGCGAACAGCTGGAACTGGTAGCAGGTCCGCGTCAATTCGCTGTTCAGCCGGCCCTCCCCGAGCGCCGTCTCCCGATCGGCAACAGCCACGATGTCGGCTCGGCGCTCCTCCAGGCCGGCGGCCATCGTCCGCAACAGCTCGGCTCGCCAGAACCGCCCACTCCTGGCCAGGGTCCCAGCGGCCTCGGCCGCCGCTCGACAGCGCTGGTCGAGCTGCTCTTCCGTAGTCGTCCGCGCCACCGTGCCCACGGTCGCGCCGGTCCGCGGGTCGATACTGACGATCTCGGTTGCAGTGCTGCTGTGGGTACGGTCCGTCACTGCTCTCTCCTCACGTCCCGGCCTGGCTTCCACGCCGATCCTGCCGGAGGCGCCGCCTAGTCCGCTACAGGTCGGTCCGGGCGAAACGCCGACACATTCACGTCCGGCTCCTCCCCCAGCGCCAGGGTCGCGGCTACCACCCCCTGGTAGGGCCCCAGGGTCAAGCCCATCGATCCCAGCCCCGTTGCCACGACGACTCCCGGCAACTCCGCCAGAGGCCCCAAAATCTGGAGTCCGTCCGCACTGGACGGACGGAAACCAACCCGGGTCTCCACGACCGTGGCGTCCGCGAGGCCCGGCAGCATCCGGATGCCCGCGCTGAGCCCCTCGTGTAGTCCCCGCACCGTCACCCGATGTTCGAGATCCGATCCGGGCTCCCAAGTACTGCCGAGTACCAGGCGGTCCGGGGGGAAGGCAACGATGTGGCACTCCTCGGCCGGAAACCGCAGCACCGGCCAGTCCCGGGTGTAGTAGCCCGGTAGGGCCGTGTGCACGATCTGTCCGCGAACGGACCGCACGGGCACCGCAACGCCGAACGGCTCCAGCAGGGGGGCCGTCCACACACCCGCCGCGACCACGACCACGTCCGCCTCAAGTTCGTCCCCAGCGACCCGCACCCCACGCACCCGGGCGTTGTCGCCCGCCGTTCCGGTGAGTTCGGCAAACCCGGAAACGAGGGTCAAGCCGTAGTCCTTGGCCATGCTGACCAACGCGGCCCGCGCCATCCGCCCGTCCACCCGGGCCGTGCCGGCGACCTCAACCCCGGCATAGCTGTCGGGCAACAGCGGAAACCGGGCGGCGGGTTCACCCGGTTCCAGCCGCCGCACCGCCCCAAGCCGCTCGTACCCGCGACGGCGGGACAGCTCGGTCATCAGCCCGTAGTCCCGATCCAACGCGGCGGTGTCGGTACTCACCGAGATCCCGCCCACCACGGAGTAGCCGGGATCCACCCCGTCATCGGTCAGTTCGGCGACCAGGCCGGGCAGGTGCGCGGCGGCACGCAACGCGAAGGCACGTGCCGGAGGTGCGTCCCAGGGAAACGGCCATGGGAACACCACACCGGCTCCGGCCGCAGTGGCCTGTCCCGGCCGGGTCGCATCCACCAGGGTGACGTCGACGCCGCGCCGAGCCAGGTGGAAGGCCGCGCTGGCCCCAACGATTCCCCCGCCTACGACGATGACCCGCATCTCTCCAGGATGACAACCCGGGCAGGGCAATTCCAGTCACCCACTCCGGGCGCGGTTACCGTGGCCACCCGCATCCCGCCCTGGGTCGGGTCTGCTGCGCTGCGGCCCCTCGTTCACTCCAGGGGGATGCGCAGAATCCGGTCGTCGTCCGTCTCCGGATCACCGCGGCCATCCCGGTTGCTGGTCATCACCCACAGGGCGTCCTGTTCTGGGGTGGGCTGAACGGATCGCAGCCGGCCGTAGTCCCCCACAAAGTGGTCCTCGGCCGACAGTTCCCCCGCATCCGCGGCCCCGTCCGTCAACGGCAGCTGCCACAACCGTTCCCCGCGCAGGGCGGCAACCCAGATCGACCCGCCCACGACAGTGCCTCCGCTCGGAGACGCCTCGGCCACGTCCTCCCACACCAGGACGGGGTCAACATAGTCCTCCTGCTCGGCGACCCCGGTTACCTCGGGCCAGCCGTAATTCTGGCCCGCCTCGATCCGGTTGACCTCGTCATCGACGTCCGGCCCGAACTCCACGGCATACAACTCTTCGTCGTCCCAGGCCAGGCCCTGCACATTGCGGTGCCCGTAGCTGTAGACATGGTTGTCGAAGGGGTTGTCCGGGGCCGGTTCCCCCTCAGCCGTCATCCGAAGTACCTTCCCCGCCAGAGAGTCGGTGTCCTGGGCGAGCTCGGGTTCGGCAGCGTCCCCCGTCCCCACGTAGAGCATCTCGTCCGGACCGAAAGCGATCCGCCCGCCGTTGTGGTTCGCAGCCTGGGGAATCCCGGACAGCACGACCTCTGGTTCCCCCATATCCGGCCCGTCGTCGCCGGGGGCCTCCTCCTCGTAGGTCATCCGCACGATCCGGTTGTCCTCGGGGGTGGTGTGGTAGAGGTACAGCAGCGAGTCAGTGACGAAGTCCGGAGAGACCGCGACCCCGAGTAGTCCACCTTCGCCTCCGGGTTCGGCCTCCTCGATCGTGGCGAGTTCCCGAACGGTGCCGTCGGGGTCCACCCGCAGCAGCTGGGCGGAATCCCGCTCGGTGACGACCGCGGTCCCGTCCGGGAGGAAGTCGAGGCCCCAGGGGGTCTCCAGGTCGGTGGTCAGAACCTCTGGCTCACCGGCCGAACGCTGTACCTGTTCTTCCCGGTCCTCGTGGTCGGCGCCCTCCGGGTCGTCAGCGGATGGCGGACCGCCAGCATCGGTGCAGGCCACACTGGTCAGCAGCGCACCGGATATCGGCAGAACCATCCAACGTCGCATTGCCACAGCCTCTCCACGAAGAACGATCCGCGTCCCAGCCTAGCGACGCATCCCCACGCCGGGGGCGCGGATCCCCCACGTCGTCCACGGTCGTCGCCGAGCCGGCAGGGGGTCAGTCGAACGGGTCGGGGCCGCGGTCGGGGTCGTACGTATCCAGGCGCGCGTCGATGTGGAGTTCGGCGGTGTCGCCGGAGAGGTCCGTCAGGGTTACCGTGTGCCCGCCCACGTCCGCGGACTCCCCCGGAGAGAGCCGGGCCTCCTCGGTGCGTTCCACCCGCACGGTCACCGACTCGTCTGGAACGATCTCCACCAGCTCGAACACGTCACCGTTGTCGAGATCCTCCTCGTAGTAACTGTTACTGGTGAGCTCACACTGTCCGTCGCTACACGAGTACCTGTGGAACTCGCAGCCCGCGAGCAGACCGGTGGCGGCCACGGCCGTGGCCGCGGCCAGCGCCGGCTTACGCAGACCATGGAGCAGGATGGAACCGGGCAGTACTGACATAGTGATCATCCATTTCGCGACCAGGAACACGGGTCCGGTCGCTGGGACGACACCCACCTGGGCGCCGGTTCCACAAAAAACGCCACACGATCGTGTGGCGTGACGAGACTGCGTACCCCTGAGCGGATTCGAACCGCCGTTACCGCCTTGAGAGGGCGGCGTCCTAGGCCACTAGACGACAGGGGCGTGGGCCCACAGGCCAAACCCGCATCGACATGGATGCGGGACGTACCCCCGAGCGGATTCGAACCGCCGTTACCGCCTTGAGAGGGCGGCGTCCTAGGCCACTAGACGACGGGGGCCAGACGGACCGTAAAGTCCAGCTGGGGTACCAGGACTCGAACCTAGACTAACTGAACCAGAATCAGTCGTGCTGCCGATTACACCATACCCCAATGCCGTGGAACCGAGCCGGGCTGCGGGGCCCGCTCGCTCCCAACGGGACACTACTGTAGCGGACACATGCAGTGCTCGCGAATCGAGAGCGCTGGTCTCAGTCCCGCTCCAGAACCGGGTTGGTGAGCTCCCCGATCCGTTCCACAGCGCACGTGACTCGCTGTCCGACCTCCAGGGGGCCGACCCCGGCGGGCGTTCCCGTCAGCAGAACGTCCCCGGGCAGGAGTGTCATGAACTGGGTCACGTAGGCGATCAGATCCGGGATGTCCCGCATGAACTGAGCCGTGCGCCCATCCTGGCGCGACTCGCCGTCCACACTGCTCGTCACCCGGAGGTCGCCGGCCTCCTCCAGTGAGAGCCCCGTTTCAATCCAGGGACCCAGGGGACAGAACGAGTCGAAGCCCTTGGCCCGGGTCCACTGGGCATCCGACCGCTGGAGGTCGCGTGCGGTGACATCGTTACCGACCGTGTATCCGAAGATCACGTCCTTGGCCCGCTCACGGGGCACCTCCCGACAGACCCGTCCGATCACAACGGCCAGCTCCGCCTCAAAGTCCACCCGTTCGGAGATCCGGGGGTAAAAGATCGGGTCGTCCGGACCAACAACCGCCGTGGACGGTTTGAGGAACACCACAGGGTCCTCGGTGGCGGGACCGGTGATGTCCTTCATCTCCTCCACGTGCTCGGCGTAGTTCTTGCCGATGCACACCACCTTGCTGGGTAGCACGGGCGACAGCAGCCGCACGTCCGCCACCGGGGCACGTTCCCCACTGAGCTGGATATCGCCCAACAACGGATGGCCACTGATCCGGGCCATGAACAGCTGGCCGTCCTCGTCGGTGTCGATCAGCCCGAAGGACACCTCGTCGTCTACCGAGAACCTAGCAATCCGCATGCGCTTCGCCTCTTGAGTACGCTGGGCGACCGGCCCCGCGCCGATCGCGTGATCACATCCCGCCCGTCGAGGCTAGTCGACGGCTGTGTTCCTGGTAGCCGCCCAGCAGCCGATGTAGCAGACTGGCCGAAGCCCATCCCCGAAGGTGGGACTGGCCGAGGGGCTCCCACCCGTTGCCGGTCGCCACTCGGTGGTCCCGGTCAGCGTCGCGGCTCCGATCCGACAATCCCAGACACGAGGAGGAATCCCAGTGGCCAGTGTTGTGAAACTCAACGTGCTTACGGTCCCCGAAGGGTCCGGCACGGACCTCGAGGAGCGCTTCGCCCAGCGGGCCGGCCTGGTCGAGGGGGCGGACGGCTTCGAGGAGTTCCAGCTGCTCCGGCCGGTCGAGGGCACAGACCGCTACCTGGTCTACACCCGCTGGCGCGATGAGGAGTCCTTCCAGGCCTGGTACGCCAGCCAGTCCTTCGCCAGTGGTCACTCCGGGGGCCAGCGCCCCGCGGCCTCCGGTTCGGAACTGTGGAGCTTCGACGTCGTCCAACATGTCACGGCACAGGGGTAGCCACCGCCGACAGCGGATCCGACGCCCGCGGCAGCACGGCGAGCCGGCGGGGCCACCGGTCCCGCACCCGCGACGGCGGCGGGCCGGCATCCTCGCTGTCCCACTCGGACTCGTCGTCGTGGCCGCCGGACTGGGTGCTCTCACGGTGACGACCGCGACCCCGCTGGTGCCCGACTGGTCGGGCACCACGCAGCAGGCAACTCCGGACGGGGAGAATGCCACCCAAACCCAGCGGCCGACGTCGGACCGGATGCAACGGTCCACGTCGAGCCCGGACAATCCCTTGTTGACCTCCGTCACCACGGAAGTCAACAACGCCAGTGGGGACCTCTCGCCCGTGCCGGGCGAGAGCGACCCGGTCGGATCCGGTCCGCAGCAGCGCTACCTCGTCGAGGTCGAGGACGGGCTTCCGGGTGCGGCCGGAGACTTCGCCCGGGCGGTTCAGGAGATTCTGGGGGATGAGCGAAGTTGGATCGGCGGCGGGGACCTGTCGCTGAAGCGGGTTGATGAGGAGCCGGTGGATTTCCGGGTGACCCTGGCCTCCCCCGAAACCACCGACGAGCTGTGCGCCCCGCTGCGCACCAACGGGGAGCTGTCGTGCCACCAGGGCGGTCGGGCCGTGATCAACCAGAACCGGTGGGTCAGTGGGGTGGACCACTTCGACGACGATCTGGAGGAGTACCGGATCTATGTGGTGAATCACGAAGTGGGGCACGCCCTGGGCCACGGACACGTGGACTGCCCCGAACAGGGGGAGCCCGCCCCGGTGATGCAGCAGCAAACCCTGGGGCTCCAGGGCTGTGAACCCAACGGGTGGGTGCACCCCTGATCCATCCCCGGACGGACGGGGCACAATGCGGCGGAACACGTGGACCGGGAGCTGGCGGGGGCCACCCACGGGCGGAATCGGGGGTGCTTCCCGCTGGGCCTACTCCTCCACAAGAGTGTTGTATTCGTCGACAGCTTCCTGAGCGGATTCTCCCGCGTCGGCCATCGCCTCCGCCGGTTCCGCCTCGCCGGCGATCGCGCGTTCCCAGCCGTCCTCCATGGCCGCCCGGGTCTCGAACATGGCCCCCGTTATGCATCCCGTTGCCGTGTCCGTGTCCTCGGCGGCGGCCAGCTGGTCCGCCGCGGCCGTGAACTGCGGGAACTCCTCGGCGCGGTCCCGCGCCCGAGGCAGGTCATAGGCCTGTGGGGTCGCTGCGAGATACCCCGTCTGGGCATGCCAGATCTCTTGGGTTTCCGGTTCCAGGAGGAAGCGCAGGAACTCCCACGCCGCTCGACGTTCCCGCGGGCTGTGGCCCTGGTCACTGATCCACAGGGCGGACCCGTCGACAGTGGTTCCGCTCGCCTCCGAGGCGCGCGGCAGCGGGAACGGAGCCCCGGCGACCTCGAAGTCACTCTGGTCGACGAGTGTGGACAGCTGTCGGCTCGACTCCAGAGTCATGGCCACACGTTCGGTGGTGAACGCCGACCGGCTTTCCGCCAGATCCCGCCCCAGCTGGGGGGCGGTGTCCTCGGCCGAGAGCTCGCTCCACCACTCCACGACCTCGACCACCACGGGATCGTCCACGAAAACGGCATCCGCCCGGCCGCTACGCCCGTTGTTCCGCGTACAGAACGGCCGTTCCGCACGCGCGAGGAACTGTTCGAGATACCAGCCGGACAGGGCCGCACCGAACCCGTACTGCTGTACCTGCCCGTCCGAACTACGGGTCAGCTCCTGGGCGGTCTCCGCCACTGCGGGAAGGTCGCCCGGGGCATCGCGCACATCGAGCCCAGCCTCATCAAGGGCATCCACATTGAGGTAGAGCATCGGGGTGGAGTGTGCGAACGGCACCGCCCTCAGCTCGTCCTCAACGGTGAGGTAGGACACGAGCGCCCCTTCGAGTGCGCCAAGATCATAGTCGTCCCGGTCGACGAACTCCTGCACCGGAACCGCCTCGGCCACATCGATCATGAACCGGGTCCCCAACTCGTTGATCGCCACCACCTCGGGCGTGGCGTCCTGCTGGAGCGCGGAACGGTAGTTGGCGAGGGTGTCGTCCTCACTTCCCTGGAAGGACTCCTGGACGTACACGCGGCCGGAGTTTCGTTCGTTGAACTCCCGAACCAGCTCCTCAAGGGTGTTCCCAGCCGTGCCGTCCATGCTGTGCCAGAAGGAGATCTGAACCGGATCATCCAGATCGTCGAGCACCTCGGGGCCGGGGGTCCCCGGATCCTGGTCGACCGCCCCGTTGACCTCATCGTCACAGGCCACTGTCAGTAACAGCAGCACACCGAGACTGGTCGCCAGGGGCCGTGGTCCCCACCGAGCCCTCATACCGCCCCTGGTTCCACCGAAGCGAGAACTGGGCCCGGGACACGTCGAACACCGCATGCGGTGACCTCCCGGGGATGCGGTGTCGTCGACGTCATCGGCACCATGTCCAACCTCGTTCTCGCTTCGTCCACACCGAGTCACGGCCCGACGCACTGATCAGGCGGGTGGCACGTAGCTTAGGTCTTATCAGCCGCGGACACCGGCACACAAGGAACGTGGCGCATCGTGTGGATGAACAGCGACTACCTCCCGTGCTGGTGCAGCCCATAGGAGATCGCCTGTTCCAGCGCGATCCAGGAGGCGTCGATGACATTCTCCCCCACCCCCACAGTGGTCCATTCGCGCCGCCCGTCCGTGGAGTCGATCAACACGCGGGTCACGGCGTCGGTTCCCGACGACCCTTCCAGGATCCGAACCTTGTAGTCCACGAGCTCCACCAGGGCCAGCTGCGGAAACACTCCGGCGAGGGCCGAACGCAGTGCCTGGTCCAGGGCGTGTACCGGCCCGTTGCCCTCGCCGGTGGCGATGACGCGTTCGCCCTTGACTCGAAGCTTGACCGTGGCCTCGCTGAGTGTCGTCCCGTCTGCGTTGCGTTCGGCGATCACCCGCCAGGATTCGGGTTCGAAATAGCACACCGACTCCCCGAGCTCCCGGCGCAGCAGCAGTTCGAGGGAGGCGTCCGCAGCCTCGAAGCTGTAGCCCTGCTGCTCCAGTTCCTTGACCCGGTCCACGACCGTGCCCAGAACCGTGCGGTCGGACCCCAGGTCCAGACCCAGCTCACGTGCCTTGAGCTCCAGAGAGGCCCGGCCGGCCATGTCCGAGACCAGCATCCGCATATCGTTACCGACCAGTTCCGGATCGGTGTGCTGGTACAGGTCCGGATCCACCTTGATCGCCGAGGCGTGCAGTCCCGCTTTGTGTGCGAACGCGGAGATACCGACGTAGGGCTGATGGGTGGCCGGAGCGATATTGACGAGCTCCGCGATCGCCTGCGAAACGCGGCTCATCTCCGCCAGGCACCCCTCCGGCAACACCTGCCGGCCACGTTTGAGCTGCAAGGCCGGGACGACCGAGAACAGGTTGGCATTGCCGACGCGTTCGCCGTAGCCGTTGGCGGTGCACTGGACGTGGGTGGCTCCGGCGTCGATCGCGGCGAGACTGTTGGCCACGGCACACCCGGTGTCGTCCTGGGCGTGCATTCCCAGCCGCGCACCGGTGCGTGCGCCTACCTCGGCGACAATGCGCGCGACGTCGTCGGGCAACATCCCTCCGTTGGTGTCGCAGAGCACGACCACGTCCGCACCGGCCTCGGCCGCCGTGCGCACCACCTGCACGGCATAGTCCGGACTGTGTCGGTAGCCGTCGAAGAAGTGCTCACAGTCCACGAAAACCCGCTGTCCCATGGAGCGCAGGTGGGCCACGGTATCGGCAATCATGGCGAGGTTCTCGGTCAGGGACACCCGCAAGGCGAGCTCCACATGCCGCTCGTCGCTCTTGGCGACCAGGGTCACAACCGAAGCTCCGGAGTCTCGCAGGGCGGTCACCTGCGGGTCCTCGTCGGCGCGCAGGCCCGCCCGCCGTGTCGCACCGAAGGCGGTGAGCTGCGCGTGTCGCAGTGAGAGTTCCGTCTGGGCCCGCTGGAAGAACTCCGTGTCCTTGGGGTTGGCTCCGGGCCAGCCCCCCTCGATGAAGCCGACTCCGAACTCGTCCAACAGCCGTGCGATCGCCAGTTTGTCGCCGACGGTGAGGTTGATGCCCTCACGCTGTGCACCGTCGCGCAGCGTGGTGTCGAACACGTGAAAACTGTCGTCGAGCTGAGTCTGTGCCATCGGGAATCGCCTTCCAGGTCGAATGTGGATGGGCCCCGCCAGCGGAAACAAAAAAGACCCCTCGTGGACACGAGAGGTCAGCGCGCTGGCGTGGTCCGGGCTAGCCAGCGCGCCTGCCGATAATGATCAGCTGATACGGCACACCGCAAGTATGCCATAGCACTGGTGGCTGTGTCCCGGTCCCGGTCCCGGTCCCGACATCCCCGCACGGCGGCCGGTGGTCCTGGACGTAGCCACCGACCGCCGCCGCAGCGACAGCCTGGCCGGATCAGCCGGCGGAGCCAACCTTTCGGATCCAGCCCAGCGGATCCGGGCGGTGTCCGAACTGGATCCCGACCAGCTCCTCACGCAGCCGCATGGTCACCGACCCTGGCTGACCGTCTCCGATGGTGAACTCTCCCGCCGTGCTGGCGACCCGACCCACGGGCGTGATCACCGCTGCCGTGCCGCACGCGAACACTTCGGTGAGATCCCCGCTCATCGCCGCGCTGCGCCACTCCTCGGTGGAGATTCGCCCCTCCTCGGCGGGGATGCCAAGTTCCGGTGCGAGCCGCAGCAGGGAGTCGCGGGTGACTCCGGGCAGGAGGGTCCCGGTCAGCGTCGGCGTCATGATCCGGGCATCGTCTCCGGAACCGAAGACGAAGAACAGGTTCATCCCGCCCATCTCCTCGACCCAGCGATGCTCGACCGCGTCCAGCCAGACCACCTGGTCACATCCCTTGTCCACAGCCTGGGCCTGGGCGAGGAAACTGGCCGCGTAGTTACCGGCGAATTTGGCCTGCCCCGTCCCTCCCGGGGCCGCGCGAGTGTAGTCCTCACTCAACCACACCGACACCGGCTTCACTCCGCCGGCGAAGTAGGAGGCGGCCGGAGACGCGATGAGGACGAACAGGTAGGTGGACGACGGGCTGTTCACCCCGAGGCTCACATCCGTGGCGAACATCAGGGGCCGCAGGTACAGGCTGTGCCCCTCCTGGGTGGGCATCCAGTCCCCGTCGTGGGCCAACAGGGTCTCGATGGCCCCGAGGAAGAGCTCCTCGGGAAGCTCCGGCATTGCCATACGCCGGGCACTGCTGTTGAAGCGTTGCGCGTTGACCTCCGGACGGAAACACACAAAGCTGCCGTCCGCGTGGCGGTAGGCCTTCAGTCCTTCGAATATCTCCTGGGCATAGTGCAGCGCGGATGTGGCCGGATCCAGGTGCAGTGGGCCATACGGCTCCAGGCGAGCGTCGTGCCACCCCTCCTCCGCGGAGTATCGGATGGTCACCATATGGTCGGTGAACACCTTGCCGAACCCGGGATTCGCCATCAGCTCCGCTCGCTCCTGCGGGGTCCGCCGCGCGGAGGAGGGACGGATGTCGAACGCCAACCCCCTTGTGGTGGTGCTGTTCATTCGTAGATCCTCTCGGGTTAGCTGGGGCCGGCGGCGGCGACACGTGCCGGCCCACGAACTCAAGTGTGACGGAGATGACGTGGCCGCCGCCACCATCGGACCGACTCTGGTGTGCACAGGGACAGCACGAGGACCAGCAGCCCGCTGAAGCGCCGGGGGACCGGCTTCCTGCGGGATGTCCGCCAGCCGGGGGAAGGACCGCGGACCGGGCCGGCGGTGCCGGAGCACACAGGAACTCCCGGACGGAACCCGGACGGAACGCGGCCACGCATCGGACGACCGGGCCACGCCCGGTCCGGGAGCACTCAACCAGACTCGGTGGCGCGAGCCACGATGTCGTCACCAATCTGCGAGGTGGAGCGCTGGGAGTTCTCCTTGGCGCGAACCTGGAGGTCGGCGCTGACCGCCTCCTCGACCTGGCGGGCCGCGGCCTGGACTCCGAGATGCTCCAACAGCAGCGCCACGGACAGGATCGTGGCTGTGGGGTCGGCGATCCCGCGACCCGCGATGTCCGGCGCGGACCCGTGCACCGGCTCGAACATGCTCGGGAACTCCCGCGGCGGGTTGACGTTACCGCTCGCCGCCAACCCAATACCTCCGGCGATAGCCGCCCCGAGGTCGGTGAGAATGTCACCGAACAGGTTGTCGGTGACCACGACGTCGAATCGCTGCGGGTCACTCACGAAGAACATGGTGGCCGCATCGACATGCAGATAGTCCACGGACACCTCCGGGTAGGAGGCGCCGATCTCCCGTACCACCCGCTGCCACAGCTCACCTGCATAGGTCAACACGTTGTCCTTGTGGACCAGGGTGAGCTTCTTCCGGGGGCGTTCCTGGGCACGCTCGAAGGCATAGCGCACCACACGCTCCACCCCGAACCGGGTATTGACGCTGTCCTGGGTGGCGATCTCGTGTGCGGTGCCCTTGCGCAACACACCACCGGCACCCGCGTAGGGTCCTTCGGTCCCCTCCCGAACCACGAGCATGTCCACATCCTCCGGGCTCGTGTCGCCGAGGGGCGTGGACACTCCCGGGTACAGCCGCACCGGGCGGAGGTTCACGTAGTGAGCGAAGGCGAACCGCAGCCGGAGCAGCAGCCCACGCTCCAGTACGCCACTAGGCACGCTCGGGTCACCGACCGCTCCCAACAGAATCGCGTCATGCTCGCTGAGCTGCTTTTCGGTCTCGTCGGTGAGGGTCTGGCCGGTCTCGTGCCAGCGTCGCGCCCCCAGATCGTAGGTCGTGGTCTCCAGCTGGAGCCCATGCTGGGGGCCGACCGCGGAGAGGACCTTGAGCCCCTCGGACACCACCTCCGGACCGATCCCGTCCCCGGGAATCACGGCCAATCGCACACTGGGAGTCGTCATTACACGCGCCTCACTTCAACCCTGGAACCTGTGGGGGTCGCCGGCAGCCACGGCCGCGGTGACCGGATGCCACGGGACGGCGCCACGGCACGGGGCCGGGCGGCTGGCCCAACGGACCAGCCCAGCCTATCGACCCCGGCCGTGCGTCCCGGCACCTCGCTACTCAGCGGCCGGTGGGACCACCGTTGTCGCGGCGGTCCAGGGCCCGCTGGAGGGCACGGTTGGTCTCGGCATCGGTGTCGGCCTCGTTCGACGAAACGTCGTAACGCATGATGATCCTCGCATACACGTCGAGTGAAGAAACGAATGACGACCATCGGCGGCGTCTGCCAAGGGTGCGGCGACGAACGTCGCGGTCGGTTCACGCGAGGAACAGTGCTGGATCGCCGTTCCGGGACGGCGCCGCGACCGGCAGGTCGATGCGGGCGGCGCCACGCGCGATCTGGACGCAGGAGATCACTGGACGTCCAGAGAGCGACTCCAAGAATATCGGATGTCCAAGTATTGCGCCAGTCGCCCCCACCGGAGAACCGAGGGCGTCCCGGTGCAGCCCCGGCCCCGGGTCCAGGTCCAGGTCCAGGTCCAGCCAACAGGATGCGGCCCCGGCGCAAGCTACGCCGGGGCCGCCAGACATACCCATCCCCGCGGGACCGCCTCTCCCCAGGGCAGACAACGCCGGAACCAGGGGAGGCGCTCCGGGGATCATGTGCGTGGTGCTACTCCAGATCGACGACCCGGCAGCTGTCCGCGCCGATCTCGGAACGGATTGCCTCGAGGGTCGCATCGGGGACAGCGGAATCCACGGTCAGTGTGATCAGGGCCGATCCCTTACCCACATTCCGACTGACCTGCATGCCCGCAATGTTGATCTGGGCATCGCCCAGCAGCTGACCCACAACGCCCACAATTCCGGGACGATCCGTGTACGAGAAGAAGGCCATGTGGTCGGCGAGGTCAACTTCGATGCTGTAGCCGTTCACCTCAATGACCTTCTCGACCTGGCGCGGCCCGGACAGCGTTCCCGAGACCGACACGCGCTGGCCGTCGGGCAGCACGCCGTGCACCCGGATCACGTTTCGCCAGTCCGGGCTGTCGGAACTGGTGACGAGGTTGATCTCCACACCCCGCTCCTCGGCGAGCAGGGGGGCGTTGACGAAGGTTACGGACTCCTCCACCGCGCCCTCGAACACGCCCTTGAGTGCGGCCAGCTCCAGCACCTTGACGTCCTGGCTCGCGATCTCGCCGCGAACCTCCACGTCCACCCGGCTGGCCGTGGCCTGGGCCAGGGCCGTGAAGATCCGTCCCAACTTCTCGGTGAGCGGCAGCGCCGGGCGCACGTCCTCGGCGACACCGCCCCCCTGCACGTTCACCGCATCCGGGACGAACTCCCCCTCCAGGGCCAGCTTGACCGACTCGGCGACCTGGGTTCCCGCCTTCTCCTGAGCCTCGTGGGTGCTCGCTCCCAGATGCGGGGCCACCACGACGTTCTCCAGGTTGAACAGCGGGCTGTCGGTGCACGGCTCCTTGGCGAAGACGTCCACACCGGCCCCAGCGATCCGGTTGTCCTGGAGCGCGCGGACCAGGGCATCCTCGTCCACGATGCCGCCGCGCGCCGCGTTGATCACGCGGCAGGTGGGCTTCGCCTTGGCCAGAGCGTCGTCACTGATGAGCCCGACCGTGTCCTTGTTCTTGGGCAGATGCACGGTGATGAAGTCACTGCGGCGCATCAGCTCGTCGAGACTCACCAGCTCCACACCCAGCTGGGCGGCACGAGCCGGCTGCACGAAGGGATCGTAGGCGAGCAGGGTGACGCCGAACGCGGCCAGCCGCTGCGCGACCAGGACACCGATCCGGCCCAGTCCCACCACGCCGACGACCTTGTCGTAGATCTCGACTCCGGTGTACTTGGAGCGCTTCCACTCCCCGTTCACCAGCGCGTTGTGGGCGGGAGCGGTGTGCCGGGCACAGGCCAGCAGCAGGTTGATCGCCTGCTCGGCGGCGCTCACGATGTTTGAGGTGGGTGCGTTCACGACCAGCACACCGGCCTTGGTGGCAGCCGACACGTCCACGTTGTCCAACCCGACTCCGGCGCGCGCAACGACCTGGAGCTTCGGGGCCGACGCCAAGGCCTCGGCGTCGATTTGGGTTGCGCTGCGCACGATCACGGCGTCGACGTCGGCAAGAGCCGGAAGCAACGCGGAACGGTCGGAACCGTCGGTGTAGCGGAGGTCGAAGTCCTCCTTGAGCACCGCGAGCGCAGCAGGTGATAGTTCTTCCGCGACCAGAACAACTGGCTTGGGCACAACTAATCCTTACGGGAGTTGCTTATCGCCGCACGACCGCGCGACGACCTGACCACTCCGTGCCCCGTGCAGGGACACGACCAGCCCGAGTCTAGCCGCCCGGCCCTGACCGCGATGCGGAACCCCCCAAGAAGACCACATTTTCGCAGGTCAGGGCCGTACCATCGAGCGGTTAGCCCTTGAGCCAGCTCATGAGGGGACGCAGCTGTGCCCCAACCTGCTCGATCTGCTCGGCCTGCTCGGCCTCCCGCCGCTTGAGGAAGGTCGGCCGGCCCGCGTCGAACTCGGCCATGAGCTCCTGGGCGTAGCTGCCGTCCCGAACCTCGGCCAGGATCCGCCGCATCTCGGCACGGGTCTCCTCGGTAATGACCCGCTGGCCGCGGGTGTAGCCGCCATACTCGGCGTTGTCCGAGACCGACCAGTACATCGTGGAGATGCCTCCCTCATACATGAGGTCCACGATGAGTTTCATCTCGTGCAGGCATTCGAAGTAGGCGATCTCGGGCTGGTAACCCGCCTCGACGAGCGTCGAGAATCCCGCCTTGATCAGCTCCGACACCCCGCCACACAGCACGGCCTGTTCACCGAACAGGTCCGTCTCGGTCTCCTCGGTGAAGGTGGTCCGTAGGGCTCCCGCACGGGTCCCGCCGATGCCCTTGGCGTAGGACAGGACCAGATCCCAGGCGCGGCCGGAGGCGTCCTTCTCCACCGCGACCAGGACCGGAACCCCGCGTCCGGCCTCGAACTGCCGGCGCACCAGATGGCCCGGCCCCTTGGGGGCGACCATGGCCACATCCACGCCCTCGGGCGGGCTGATGAGACCGTAGCGGATACTGAATCCGTGCCCGAAGAACAGGGCGTCCCCCGGAGACAGATGGGGGGCGATCTCCTCGGCGAACAGGTCGCGGTGGAAGTGGTCCGGCGCCAGGATCATGATGAGGTCGGCCTCCTGGGCCGCCTGGCTCGGGGTGACCACGCGCAGCCCGTCGTCCTCGGCCTGCGCCCGACTCGCCGACCCCTCCCGCAGCCCGACCCGCACGTCCACCCCCGAGTCCCGCAGGGACAGGGCGTGGGCGTGGCCCTGACTGCCGTAGCCAATGACCGCCACCGTGCGGCCCTGGACGACGCTCAGGTCTGCGGCGTCGTCGTAGTACATCTGTGCTGCCACGTCGGCTTACTCCTTTGTTCTTGGTCCAGATCCTGTCGTGTGCACCGTTCCGGGGCACCCTCGTGCAGCGGCCTCCAGGGGAATCCAGGAGAGTCCAGGAGAGAACGGGCCGCGTGCTGGCCCGGCGGGGTCACACCACACGCTCCGGGGTGTATTCGCCGGACCGCGGCGCGAGTCCCCGGTCCGGCCCGTGTCTGCGGTGTGGGCTGGGTGGTGGTGTGTGCATCCTGTCGGGGTCGCGGCCCCGGGACGAGACTGGCTGCGCCGGTCGCCCAGACAGCCGGATGCCCAGCATGCACACCCCACTCTCTAGGCGCTGCGTTCCACGACCCGCAGCGAGCGGTCGGTAATCGACCTCGCTCCGCGTCCCAGCGCCACCAGCCCGGACTTGACGAGCTCCTTGATTCCGAAGGGTTCCAGATTGCGGATCAGCGCCTGGAGCTTCTCGGGATCACCGGTGGCTTCGATGACGACCACGTCCGGGCCGACGTCAACCACGTTGGCCCGGAATAGCTGGGCCGTCTCCAGCACGTGGCTGCGTGTGTTGACATCGGCCTTGACCTTGATCAACAACAGTTCGCGGCGTACCGCGGCGTCGGGGTCCATCTCGACGATCTTGATGACGTTCACCAGCTTGTTGAGCTGTTTGGTCACCTGCTCCAGGGGGTGGCGGTCGCAGTTGACCACGATCGTCATCCGGGACAGTCCCTCGTACTCGGTTGGTCCGACAGCGAGGGAGTGGATATTGAAACCGCGCCGGGAGAACAGGGCCGAGGCGCGTGCGAGGACGCCTGGCTTGTCCTCCACCAGGACGGACAGCGTGTGCAGACTCAACTTCTCGGCCCCTTATTCCTCGTCGTCCCAGTCGGGTGCCATGTCCCGCGCGTACTGGATGTCGTCGTTGCTGGTGCCCGGCCCCACCATGGGCCAGACCATGGCGTCGTGGTGCACGGTGAAATCGATGACCACCGGAGCGTCGTTGATCGCCATGGCCTTTTCAATGGTCGCGTCGACATCCTCCACGCGGTCACAACGCAGGCCCACACAACCGTACGCCTCGGCCAGGCGCGCGAAGTCCGGTATGCGCCCCGGCCGCGGATCCTGCCCCGCCTCGCCCGTGGACTCGGCGCCGTCCGGGTCCTCGGGGCGGGGAGCCGTATGCAGGTCGGTGTTGGAGTAGCGCCCGTCGTAGTACAGCGTCTGCCACTGACGCACCATGCCCAGATTGCTGTTGTTGATGACCGCGACCTTGATCGGGATGCCTTCGACCGCGCAGGTGGCCAGTTCCTGGTTGGTCATCTGGAAACAGCCGTCGCCGTCGATGGCCCACACGGTCCGGTCCGGTTCGGCGGTCTTGGCGCCCAGGGCCGCCGGAACGGCGAAACCCATGGTTCCCGCACCGCCGGAGTTGACGAAACTTCCAGGCCGTTCGTAGTCAATGAACTGGGCAGCCCACATCTGGTGCTGCCCGACTCCGGCCACGTAGCAGGCGTCGGGACCGACAAGCTCCCCGATCCGCTGGATGACGTACTGCGGGGAGAGGCTGCCGTTACCGGGGTCGGTGTAGCCGGTGGGATAGACCGACCGCAGCCGTTCGAGCTGCGCCCACCATGCGGCATAGTCGCCGACCCTTCCTTCGGACTGGTCCGAGCGCACCGCCACGACCATGTCCGCGATCACTTCACGGCAGTCTCCCACGATCGGCACATCGGCATGGCGGTTCTTGGAGATCTCCGCAGGGTCGATGTCCGCGTGCACGATGGTCGCCTCGGGGGCGAAGCTGTCGAGGCGACCCGTCACCCGGTCGTCGAACCGGGCACCGAGGGCGACGATCAGGTCGGCCCGCTGGAGCGCCCCGACCGCCGAGACGGAACCGTGCATACCGGGCATACCCACGTGCTGTTCGTGGGTGTCCGGGAAGGCACCGCGCGCCATCAGCGTGGTGACGACCGGCATCCCGGTGAGCTCGGCCAGCACCCGCAGCTCCGCGGAGGCCCCGGACTTGAGGACGCCGCCACCGACGTAGAGCACCGGCCGTCGAGCCTCGGCGACGAGCCGGGCCGCCTCGCGCACCTGTTTGCCGTGTGGGCGGGTAACCGGACGGTATCCAGGAAGCTCGGGATTCTGCGGCCACGAGAACGCGATGGTGCTCTGGAGCGCGTCCTTGGCGATGTCCACCAGAACCGGACCGGGGCGCCCCGTCGCGGCGATGTGGAAGGCCGAGGCGATGGTGTGCGGAATGTCCTCGGCGGACCGGACCAGGAAGTTGTGCTTGGTGATCGGCATGGTGATGCCGCAGATGTCCGCTTCCTGGAATCCGTCGGTGCCGATGAGCGGGGTAGCGACCTGCCCGGTGATCGCCACCATCGGCACGGAGTCCATATGCGCGTCGGCGAGCGGGGTGACGAGATTGGTCGCCCCCGGGCCACTGGTCGCCACACACACGCCCGGACGACCGGTGGCGTAGGCGTACCCCTCCGCGGCGTGACCGGCCCCCTGCTCGTGGCGCATGAGCACGTGCCGTACGGCGCGGGAGTCGAAGAGTGGGTCGTAGGCGGGAAGAATGGCTCCACCCGGGATCCCGAATACCACGTCGACGCCAACCTGCTCCAGCGACGCGATGAGAGCCTGGGCTCCGGTCATATGCTCGGTCATCACTGGGGTCCTTCTGCTACAGGGGTGATGGACTGTGCCTGGCAACAAAAAACCCCTCACCGCAGAGCGGTTGAGGGGAGCGCGTAGCGTCGGCGACTGACGACTGACTCAGTCAGCTGGCTACGCGCTGACCAAGTACGAGAATTCGTGGGTGGTTGCTTCGCACGGTGTCAACATTGGCCGAGTCCGCGTGCCACGTCAACCAAAACGGTCATTTTGTCTCACATTATGAGACACGAATTTCGCACTGTGGCCCGATTTGCCCCTTCCGTCCGGCGTGCTCATGACCGCGCCCCCGGCTCGGCGGTGGGGGTGACCAGGACGCCAGCCCTGCTGTGCAGATCGTGATGTCCCGCAGAACCCCGGGGGCTGCTCCTGCTCTCCAACGGCTCTACCTGGCCCGCATGCGCTGGGGCCACCCCGGATGCCAACACCACCTCAATCCCTCCCCGATGGAGTTCCTGGCCTGGTTCCAGAGCCGCCCCCAGGTCGTGGTTTTTGGAGTGTCTGTGAGGTGGGACGCTGCTCGGGCCGGCTCGGTGGGCGTGGTCGCAGGCCGGGAACTCTCTCCGGAGGCCGCATGGGGGCTGTCGGCTGCGCTGATGCGCGCCGATCCGCCCAGGCGAGGCCCGAGGGATGCGCCCGTGCCCGTCCGTGGGCCGGGCTGGGGCAGCGCCCCGGGCGTGCGGGAACGCCCACGGCGCGGGGGATGCCCCCGCATCCGACGCTCCCCGGGGAACGTGCGGGGAACGGTGATTGGTTATGGGCACGCGCCGTGTCGGCCGCCGGCGGCGTCGCGCCGTGGTGGTCCCTGGTGGTGTCCTGTTCCGGGGGCGCTCCCCCGCACGACGGCCAGCGGTCGGGGGGTGCGAAGCGCCCTGGGGGCGCCCCACCAGACCGAACAGCCACTACACACGACAACCACCCAGACCTGGGTGCGATGGCCATGCCGCACATCCCCCTACCCGAGGGAACACACCCCTCACACAACGACCACCGACCGGGGATGCGGAACGTGACACGGAGCAATCTGAGGATGCTTCACCAGACTGAACAACCATACACACGACAAACCACCGAGACCTGGGGTCGCTGTGCACACCTCACGGTCACGCAGAAACCCACCCCGCACCTCATGGCCCGGGGCCATCATCGACCGGAGCGGGAAGCAACCGCCCGCACCACCCTGCCCGGGGACGCGCGCACCAGCCGCGCCGCCCTCCCCGATCATTGGCCGTGGTGCGGGGGATGATCTCGCGGGGTGCGACGCCGCCGGCGGCCGACACGGCGCGGACCCATAACCAAGCACCCCCAGCCAGGACACTCCCGGGTGGACCACGCACCGCCTCCGCCCCACCTTGAGGTCCGTCGTGCGGAACAACACGGCGCCCCCGCCACGGGGGTACCCCCACAAGCTGCCGCCCCCACGTCCCGTTGGCCGTCGTGCGGGGGAGCGCCCCCGGAACAGGACACCACCAGGGACCACCACGGCGCGACGCCGCCGGCGGCCGAGACGGCGTGTGCGCATCGGCGATTACCGCGACCCGTCCCCCTCCCGAGGGCGGTGCGGCCGCGGTGGACCTCAGCCGCCGGAGGCATGTCCGCGCCGGGGACACCGTGCTCTCCCCCGCACGACGGCCAGCGGAAGCGGGGACGGGGTGGACGTCGCCAGGCCAGGCCCAAACCTCGCTCCCAACTCCAGGAAACAGGCCCTAACGTTCGGGCGCGGCCTCCCCCTCGATGAGGGCGGTGATCCCCTCCGCCGACATCGGCCGCGCCACGAGAAAACCCTGTCCCTGCGTGCAGCCCATGTCGCGCAGACGCTCCAGTTGCCCCTGCTCCTCGATCCCCTCCGCGACCACCCGCAACCCGAGGTTCTTTCCCAGACTCACGATGGACTGGGTCAACAATTGCACGGTGCTGTCCACGTCCACATCCTGAACGAAGGACGCATCGATCTTGAGAGTGTCGACCTGAAGACGACGTAGATGCGCCAGCGAGGCGTGGCCCATCCCGAAGTCGTCGATGGCCAGGCGCACACCCAGCGCTCTGAGGTCCGCCAGCCGGGCCACGGCTTCCCCCGGATTCTCCAAGAGCACGTCCTCGTCCACGTCCATCGTCAGCGCCGCTGCCGGCAGCCCGCTGTCGGCCAGCGCCATCGAAACCGTGTCAACGAACCGTGGGGAGAGGATCTGACGCACCGAGAGGTTCACCGACAGGCCGATATCCCAGGAGAGACGGCGCCACTCCGCAACGCGCGCGCAGGCTTCGGTCAGCACCCACTCCCCGAGGGGAACCACCAGACCCGACTCCTCGGCCGCACCGAGGAAGCGCTCCGGAGCCCAGACCTCGTCGTCGCGCTGCCAGCGCACCAGGGCCTCCACTGCGGTGACCTTCGAGGTGTTGAGATCGACCGCGGGCTGGTACTCCAGCAGAAAGTCACCCTCCGCCAGCGCCTGCCGAAGCTGGGTCTGTAGTTCCAGTCTGCGCACCACACGGTCGTGCATGTGGCTGGCGTAGATCTCCACACGGCTGCCGTCCCACTCCTTGGCCCGTGCCATGGCCATGTCCGCGTTCCGGAGCAGCTCCGCCGCGTCCACACCCGGTTCCGCGAAGGCGACCCCCACACTGGCGGACAGCAGCACTTCCCCTCCGGCCACCGGGAACGCCTCGGTGGAGATATCCCGAACGATCCGGTTGGCGAGATCCACCACGTACCGGGCCGCGCCGCCGTGCTCGACCAGCACGGCGAACTCGTCCCCGCCCCAGCGACCCACGGTGTCCGTGACGCCCACACTCCCGCGGAGTCGGCGAGCCGCCTCGGTCAGGAGGAAGTCGCCGGAGGTATGCCCCGCGGAGTCGTTCACCGCGGTGAACCCATCCAGATCGAGGAAGATCACCGCGACGTCCCCCTCATTCTCCGCGGACGGTTCCGCGCTCCCCCGCTGGCGCAACACCTGGCGGGTCCGCTCCTCCAGGTA
This sequence comes from Lipingzhangella rawalii, assembly GCF_031628175.1. Taxonomy (NCBI): domain Bacteria; kingdom Bacillati; phylum Actinomycetota; class Actinomycetes; order Streptosporangiales; family Nocardiopsidaceae; genus Lipingzhangella; species Lipingzhangella rawalii. Next base: position 87,568 of record NZ_JAVLVT010000009.1, read on the forward strand.
GGCACGATTGGGCAGCCCCGTGATGCCGTCGTGGAACGTCAGATGGTTGACCTGGTCCTCCAAGGCCACCTGGGCACTGATATCGCGGGTGGTCACCAACAGTCGGTCGTACTCTCCCGGCTGGGCGTAATGGGACACGGTGGACTCGGTGTGGCGCCACGTCCCGTCGGCGGCGCGGACTCGTGCCCGCACCGAGGCACTGCACTGCCGACCACGGCGGACCTCATCAACCACGGTCCGGGCGGAGTCCAGATCTTCCGGGTGGATGATGGTTCCGATGGTCTGCCCGAACAGCTCCTCCTCGCGGTATCCGTAGGCTTCGGCCGCCCCCGGGCTCAGGTAGTGCACACTGCCGTCCGCGTCCACCACCAGGATCACATCGCCGTTGGTTCGCGCCAGCTCGTGGAAGTGCCGTTCCCGCGCCCGCACCATCTCCGCCAGTGTGGCCGACTCGTCCAGCAGCCCCGCCATGCGCACCAGCAACACCAGCACGGCCGATCCGACCACCAGCGGAAGAAGCGGAGTGACTCCCCCGATACGCAGGACAACCAGCGTCAACGCCACGGTGGCCAGAGCACTCGCTGCGATGGCAGCCAGTTCGGGAGCGAACCGGTACAGGCCACGACCGGTAATCCGGGGCAGGGAGCCCGCAGGGTCCTGGCGCACCAACCAGGGCAATGCCGCAAGCACGGCGAAACCGAGCACCCGGACCGGCTGCTCCAACCCACCGGCCACCGGTTCCCCGACCAGGCTAGTGATGGCCCCGATGAGATTGGCACCGGCGAGAATCCCGAAGGCCCCGATCGCAGCCAGCACCACACGCCGCGTCTGCGGAGGCGAGGTGAGCACCAGTGGCGCCAGCAGACTCAGAACCAGGACATCGGCCACCGGATGCAGCAGCGCGAAACCCATCGCCGAGCTACCCTCACCGACCGCCGCATACAGGGGGGCGAACAACACCAGCCAGAGCACCGTGAACACGGCCACGGCGCACACGTAGCTGTCCGTGATATGCCGCAACAGTGGCCGCCGGGCGCGCGGCAACGGGGCCAGACGCAGGAATCCCGCCACGAAGAGCGGCAGGGCCGCCAGAATGAACAGGTCGCCGAAGGAGAGGGCGACGGAGGTGGCGCTGCCTGCACTGACCAGTCCGGTCGCTCCGGTGATCACCCCACCCACAGTCCAGGCCAGGGCCGCATACCCGAGGAGGGCCAGTGCGGTGACACCATCGGCCCCCAGGGCCTCGCGTGCCGGGTAGCGCGTGGACCGCGCCGCGGTGAGCAACGACACGCAGGCGACGGCCGCGGCGACCGTCGAGGGCCACACCCCGACCATGGCAGTCAGCGGCTGGCCACCAACCCCCACCAGCGTACCCATAACCAACAGGGTGACGACCAACACAATGCCGCCGAACCAAGACCAGGGGTCAGTCCGGGTCGGCGCACGCACCTCGGGAGCGGAACGTTCCGAGCGATCCCCACCCGGCTTCCTCATCCCGCCGGTCAAATTCACAGCCCTCTCAGTTTCGACGCCCCGCCATCCCCGGATATCCCGGCCGGGGCCGACCGCCGGGTTCAGGCACGGTAGGCGAGCCCTCCACGAACTGGTCCCAGACCTGCCCATCCCGGAGGAACGAGGTGGCGCCCATCGGCTCCCGCGGGATACCGCTGACGGGCCCGCACCCGCCCGCCCACGGGGAGGGGACGATGCTCGCGGCCGCTCCTGGACACAGCCCACGCAACCAACCCACCGCCGACCCACGGTGTCCCGCAGGCGTGCTCCTGCCGGAACGGACGATTTCCGTGCCATCGTGCCGTTTCAGGCTATGCACACAAGGTCACGGCAAGATTGAGGGAGTGCGGAGAGCCAGCGACAGATCAGCACCCTGGGTCGCGGATTCACAACCCAGGGCCACCGAAGGCCTCTGGAGGCTCGGACCGCCGCGGCCCACCGGCCCCGCCGCACCGGTTCAGCCGCCGAGCCGCTCCAGGATCAGCTCCCGCGCCCGGGCGGCGTCGGCCTGCCCCTGGGTGGCCTTCATGACGGCACCGACAATGGCTCCAGCCGCGGCGGCCTTACCGTTACGCACCTTCTCCGCGGCGTCGGGGTTCTCGGCGATGGCGGTGTCCACCGCCGCGCCGAGGGCGGAGTCATCGCTAACCACGCGCAGTCCCCGCGACTCGACAACCGCGTCGGGCTCTCCCTCTCCCGCGAGGACCCCGTCCACGACTTGCCGGGCGAGTTTGTTCGTCAGGGTGCCGTCCGTGACCAGCTGTACGACCCGAGCGACCTGTGCCGGCGAGATCCCCACCTCGGTGAGGGGGACGTCTGCCTCGGTGGCACGTCGGGAAAGCTCGTTGAGCCACCACTTCCGGGCCTCAGTGGAGGGAGCGCCGGCAGAGACCGTGGCCGCAACCAGATCGATGGCGTCCGCGTTGACGAGATCACGCAGCTCCTCGTCGGTAAGCTGCCACTCGGTCTGGATCCGAGCCCGGCGGGCCGCGGGAAGTTCCGGAAGTTCGCTGCGGAGGCGTTCCACCCAGTCGCTGCTCGGGGCCACCGGGACGAGGTCCGGGTCCGGGAAGTAACGGTAGTCTTCCGCTTCCTCCTTGCTGCGGCCCGCGACGGTGCTGCCGCTCTGTTCCTGGAAGTGGCGGGTCTCCTGCCGGACCTGCTCCCCCGCCACCAGCAGGGTGGCGTGCCGCCGCATCTCGTGGCGCACCGCCCGGTCCACCGAACGCAGCGAGTTCACGTTCTTCGTCTCGCTGCGCACCCCCCACTGCTGCGCGCCGTGCGGCATGAGGGACACATTCACGTCACAGCGCAGCGAGCCCTCCTCCATCCGCACGTCGGACACGCCCAGCGAACGGACCAGGTCCCGCAGCTCCCGCACATAGGCCCGGGCCACCTCGGGGGCCAGCTCCCCGGCCCCCTCGATCGGCTTGGTCACGATCTCGATCAGGGGAATACCGGCACGGTTGTAATCCACGACGGAGTAGTCGGCGCCGTGGATCCGCCCGGTGGCGCCGCCGACATGCGCGGTCTTGCCAGTGTCCTCCTCCATGTGCACCCGTTCGATCCCGACCCGGAACTCCCTCGGGCTTCCGTCGGGGGCCTCCACGGTGACGTCCAGGTAGCCGTCGGTGCACAGCGGCTCGTCGTACTGGGAAATCTGGTAGTTCTTCGGCATGTCCGGATAGAAGTAGTTCTTCCGGGCGAAGCGGCACCAGGAGGCGATCGTGCAGTTCAGGGCCAGGCCGATACGCAGGGTGCCCTCGACAGCGCTCTCGTTGACCACTGGCAGGGCTCCGGGCAGGGCCAGGCACACCGGGCACACCTGGGTGTTGGGCTCGGCCCCGAAGCCGGTGGCGCAGGAGCAGAACATCTTCGACTCGGTGCCCAGTTCAATGTGGGTCTCCAAACCGAGCACGGGTGCGTAGTGCGCGGTGGCATCCGCGTAGGAGAGCAGCGGACCGTCGGCAGCCGCGCCACGACCCCCGGCCGCACCGGTATTCGTGTCGTCCCCCGTCGCCACAGTGCCCGCGTCTGCCATCGCCTCGTACCGTTTCCACGCTCGGAGCCAGTTCCCGGCCTCGCCTATCGGTCCCGAGAACGTGTGGCGAGGCCCCTCCCGCAGCTTAGCGAGTCCAAACCGGGTAGTGCACCGCGGTCGACCGGTCCAGGACGATCCGGGAACGAGTGTGTACCCATTTGCCAGGAGTGGTTGGAACGAGGCACATGTGTCGCTAGTATCTGACGGTGCGGGAGTTGGTCCCTATAGTGCCCGACTGACGCCGAACACGTGTGAAACTCCCGCCGGATGCGTTCGGACCGGCTGACCCGCTCCACGCCACCGACGCCATTCCCCCGAGATACGTACGCGCCGGTCACACCAGCACTGTCGGGCAGCTGTGGCCATGACCCCGGCGTAGATCGACATTTCTGGCACCCCAAACCACTGGGAACATACCGTGACGAAAACACTGCGCATGACGCGACCGGGCACCCGCCTCTCGGCGGTGGCCGCGAGTAGCGCCGCCCTACTGGCCTTCGGTCTGGCTGCCCCCGCCGCGGCCGACCCGGTACACGGCGAATACAACGGGCAGGCGGACTCTGGCCCCCGGGTCCATATGGAGGGCGGCAACACCTACGGGACCTCGCTGTTCACCCTGGAGCTGGAGGACGGCTCCAAGCTGTCGACCTACTGCATCGATGCGGACACTGACATCAGGACCTCCGCGCAGTACGTGGAGGGGGACTGGGCGGACTACCCGGGCAAGGGCGAATTCGCCAAGCCCGGCAAGGTGCACTGGATCTTGCAGAACTCACACCCCAATGTCGAATTGGACGAGCTCGCTGCCGAATCCGGCGTCGACGATCTCAATGAACGGGACGCGATCGCCGGCACCCAGGCAGCGATCTGGTACTACTCCAACGACACTGCCCTGGACACAGATGACCGTCGTAATAGTGACGAGGTCACCGCGGTCTACGAATACCTCGTCGAGGACGCCGACGAGCTGGAGTCGGGGGGTGAGCCCAACGCCTCGCTGAGCTTCGACCCCAAGGAGGCCTCCGGGCACGCCGGTGAGATCATCGGTGAGTTCACGGTGGACACCAACGCCGAAGAGATTTCCCCCCAGCTCGACGGGCCAGAGGGCGTGGAGATCGTGGATCTCGACGGCAACGCCGTGGACAGCCTCGCAGACGGCGACACCTTCGGGCTGAACGTTCCCGAGGATGCCGAGCCCGGAGAGGCGACGGTCAGTGCCCAGACCTCGGCCGAGGCACGGACCGGCCGGCTGTTCCAGGGCATCGAGGACCAGGACTTCGAGACCCAGACACTCATCGTCGCCCAGAGCGAGACGGTCGAGGCGGAAAGCTCCGTCGAGGTCAGCTGGGAGAAGGCTCCGGACGACGACGAGACTCCGCCGCCGGACGACGACGAGACCCCACCGCCGGAGGACGACAAGACCCCGCCGCCGGACGAGGAGAAGCCGCCGGCCGACGACAAGAAGCCGGAGAACGGCGACGAGGGTGACCAGGCTGACGACCAGCTGCCCGTCACGGGCGCCCAGCTGGGTGGCCTGATCGCCGCGGCCGTGGTCGCGCTCGGTGGCGGTGCCGCCGCGCTCTTCCTGGCCCGCAAGCGCCGCAGTGCCGCGGCCCTGGACAGCTGAGCACGGCCCGGCTCCGGCGTTCTGAGTGAACGCTGAACCGCACCGGTGCCCCGTCCCGCCCAGGGACGGGGCACCGTCATATCTGGCGTCACATCCGGCCGGCCCGGGGAGCTACACCAGGAGTCGCCCACGGTTCCGGCCCCCGGGACCGGGCTTGGCGGTGGGTCAGACCGCGATCCGGTCCGCCCGCAGCAGGGGCCCGGACCACTGTTCGGTGAAGGCGGCCTCCAGTGCCGCGCCGACCCGGTAGGTGCGTTCATCAGCCAGCGGTGGCGCCATGACCTGGATTCCCACGGGCAGGTTGTCCTCGGGAGACAGCCCACACGGCACGGACAGCGCGGCGTTTCCGGCGAGATTCGCCGGGATGGTGCACAGGTCGGCGAGGTACATCGCCATCGGGTCCTCGGACCGCTCCCCCAGCGGGAACGCGGTGGTGGGGACGGTCGGCGAGACGAGCACGTCCACGTTCTCGAACGCGGCGTCGAAGTCCCTCCGCACGAGGGTCCGCACCTGCTGGGCCGATCCGTAATAGGCGTCGTAGTACCCACTGGACAGCGCGTAGGTGCCGAGCATAATGCGGCGCTTCACTTCCGGCCCGAATCCCTGCGCCCGGGTCATCGACATGACCTCCTCGGCGCTGCGGGTTCCGTCATCTCCCACCCGCAGGCCGTAGCGCATCGCGTCGAAGCGGGCGAGGTTCGAGGAGCACTCACTCGGGGCGATTAGGTAGTAGGCCGCCAATGCCGCCTCGAAGCTCGGGCAGGACACCTCGACCACCTTCGCGCCGAGCGACTCCAGGAGCTCCACGGTCTCGGTGAAACGCTGAGTGACCCCCGACGAGTAGCCGGATCCGTTCTGTAGCTGGCGCACCAGCCCGACGCGCATCCCGGCGATGTCCGGTTGCTGGCTGGCCGCGACCACCGGTGGCACCGGGGCGTCCAGTGAGGTGGCATCGCGCGGATCGTGCCCCGAGAACGCCTCGTGGAGCAGGGCGGCGTCGTGTACCGTGCGGGCGAAGGGTCCGGGGGTGTCCAGGGAAGAGGCGAAGGCGATGAGGCCGTATCGGGAGGATCCCCCGTAGGTCGGTTTGGCGCCCACCAGGCCACACATGGCCGCCGGCTCCCGGATGGAGCCGCCGGTGTCGGTGCCGGTGGCGAGGGGAGCCTCGAACGCGGCAACCGCGGCGGAGGACCCACCCGAGGAGCCTCCCGGGACCCGGTCCAGGTTCCAGGGGTTGTGCGCGGGTTTGAAGGCGGAGTTCTCGGTCGACGAGCCCATGGCGAACTCGTCCATGTTCGTCTTGCCGAGCAGGACCATGTCCGCGGCGCGCAGCCGCTGGGTCACCGTGGCGTCGTAGGGCGGGCGCCACCCCTCCAGGATCCGGGAACCGGCGGTGGTGGGTACCCCCGCGGTGGTGAAAACGTCCTTGTGCGCGACGGGAACCCCGGCGAGCGGCCCCAGCTCCGTTCCGGAGGCCCGGCGCTCGTCCACGCCGCGGGCCTGGGCCAGGGCCCCCTCGGCGTCGACGTGCAGGAAGGCACCAACAGCGTCGTCGACCTGAGTGATGCGGTCCAGGTAGGCGCGGGTGACCTCCTCGGACGAGGTTTCCCCACTGCGAATGGCAGCGGCCAGTTCCGCCGCCGTCAGTTCGATCAGGGTTCCTGCTGTGCTGGTGCTCACGCTTCCTCCCCCAGGATCCGCGGGACGCGGAACCGGTCGTCCTCCACGGCCGGCGCCTCGGCAAGGGCCGCATCCCGGTCCAGGCCGGGATGGGCCTCGTCGGGCCGGTACACGTTGGTCAACGGCATGACGTGCGACGTCGCCGGAACGTCGGGGTTGCCCTCGGTGGCCTCCTGAACCTTCGCCACAGCTGCGAGGATCTCGTCCAACTGGGTGGCGAGGGTATCGAGCTCATCCGGCGGCAACGCCAACCGTGACAACCGTGCGAGGTGGGCGACCTCCTCGCGGGTGATGGCGGGCATGATGGACACCGTTTCCACTACGACGACTGGACAGACCAATCCTACGGGCGGCGCGGCGTGGGCCGTCCGGGCAGCGCATCGGCCCGTCAGCTGGCCGATCCAGTATGGCGGCGCGGCACGGGTTCGCTCTCGGCGGCGCGCAGAACCCAGCCCGGGACATCGGTCGCCTCCAGGGGCTCGGTGAAGTACCGCCCCTGCGCCACCGTGCAGCCCAGGGAACCGAGGACACTGGCGATCCGTCCGGACTCCACCCCCTCGGCAACCACCCGCAAGCCGAGGGTGCGCGCCAGGTGCACGGCCGATCCAACAATGACCTGGCCATCCGGAGTCTCGTCGATCTGACGGACAAAGGTCTCGTCCAGCTTCACCTCGGCGACGGGTAGCCCTCGCAGACGAGCGAGGGTGAAGTAGCCGGTACCGAAGTCGTCGAGGGACAGTTCCAGGCCGTGGTTGGCCAGGGCGACCATGGTCGGAACCACCGCCTCGGCCTCCTGGACCAGGACCCGTTCGCTGACCTCGAAGCGCAGCGCGTGTGGCGGAACCTCGTGGCGGCGGATGGCCGATGCGACGATGTCCGGCAGGGACGGATCCAGGAGTTCCCGCCGTGAGAGGTTCACCGCCACCGGGACACACACCCCCTCGGACCACCACCGTGCGACCTGCGGCAGGGTGAGTTCCAGAACCTCGTGGGTGAAGCCACGCATCAGGTAGGAGTGCTCGATCACGTGGATGAACTCCTCCGGTGGCAACAGCCCCCGCTGGGGATGACGCCAGCGGACCAGGGCCTCCAGCCCCACGACCCGGCGGCTGGCGATATCCACGGCCGGCTGGTACCGCATCTCCAGTTCCTCCTCCACCAGGGCGCGCCGCAGCTCGCTGAACAGGCCGAGACGTGCGGTGGAGTTGCGGTCGTTGTGCGGGGCGTACAGTTCGACCCCGCTACGTCGCTCCTTGGCGACGTACATGGCCACATCGGCCCGCTGCATGAGCAGCTCGAAGTCCGTGGCGTGGCTGGGATACAGCGCGATGCCCACACTCGCCTCAAGGTCGAAATCCATTCCGTCCAGCCGGATCGGCTCGGACAGGGCCACGCGCAGCCGGGCGGCCACCTCCCGAGCCGAGACGGCGTCGCGGATACGTGGCAGCAGGACCGCGAACTCGTCGCCGCCCAGACGGGCCACGAGATCCCCGGGACGCACGCTGTTGGTCAGCCGCTGGGCCACCAGGCGCAACAGCCGGTCACCGATGGGATGTCCGAGGGTGTCATTGACCTCCTTGAACCGGTCCAGATCCAACAGCAGCAGCCCCACTCGGCCACCATGCTGACGCGCCTCCTCAAGCGCCTCCTCGGTCCGTAGGACGAGCAGCTTGCGGTTCGCCAGCGCGGTGAGCTCGTCGTGATTGGCCTGATGCTCCCGCTTCAGGGACAGGGTCGCGCTCGTGTACAGCGCGGCCAACGGGAAGAAGAACAGCGGAACGAGCCACACCGAGTGGGCCATCGCCACCACGACGAGCGGGGACAGGCTCAACAGCACGCTTGCCACGAATACGCGATGCCCCAGGTTCTTGGTGAGGGTGCGGCGCAGGGGAACGCGTTCGTGCATGGCCGAGGCGCACTCGACCAGCAGGAGATTGACCACGAAGTAGGCGGCACCCGCGGCCGCAACCACCAGCAGCTGGGGCCCTTCGGGGATCCACATGCTCGGTGCCGGATACAGGACACGGATAATCCCGTCCGCGACCCCGAGGCTGAGCGTGTACTGGGCCACGGTGAAGGCGATCCGGTACGGACCGCTGCGCTGCACGACCCCCGAGGTGATCGAGGCCAGGGCCTGGACAAGCGCGGCCACGGGCAAGCCGAAGAAGATCACCAGGGCGAAGGCGAAGGGTAGCGAGGTCGGTGCCCCACTGTCCCGGGGAGAGTTCGGCAGGGCTATGGGCCGGAGCTCGCCCAGCACGACCATGCACAGGACGACCCACAGCAGCGGCTGTTGGGCGAGCTGCACCATGGAGTCCATGCCGAGCGAGTACACGGCCAATCCCAGCAACGCGAGACCGGCCGCCGTGGTACCTGCAAGGTACAGCCACAGCGGCGTCCCGAACCGTGGCCCGAACGGGCGGGCTCCCGTCGGATGTCCCATCGCCGCCTCAAGTGAACTGCGGAAGGTGCGTCTCCAGCTTACGCAGTTCGGTTACCTTCCGTCGCCTATAGCAAACTTCCTGTCATCAATCAACGCGCACGTGCCGCGTGGCGACAGTCAACGCAAGGGTAACCTATCGCTGTGGCCGATTGATTGCACAGTGCAACCTTTACCCAGCTTTGGGTAGGCGCACGGGTGTGTGCGAAGTTCGCCACTCCACGCAGCATCCGCTCTTGCACCCCACGGGGGTGGAGTTGCGGCGGCTCTGGCGTCTCGGGGACGCCCCCAGCCCATGAGGGTGCGGAAAGGCCGATGGGGGCGTTAGGGGCGGGACGCGCCTGGAGGCCCGTCGTCCCTTCTGCCTCACCGCGATCAGCGGGCCTTCCGCAAACCGCGTACCTCACCTCGCGGGACAGTCCAGCTAGCGCTCACCAGCTAGCGCTCAGCCTCCGTTGGCTGCGCCGGATTCGGCGTTGGCGCGGGCCGCGTCGGGACCGGCGTCCAACAGCAGCTGGAACCCGGCCTCGTCCAGGACCACCACCCCGAGCTGGAGCGCCTTGTCGTACTTGGAGCCGGGATTGTCACCGGCCACCACGAAGTCGGTGCGTTTGGACACGGATCCGGTAACCTTTCCGCCCCGCTCCTGGATCGCCTCCTTGGCCGTGTCCCGGGTGAATCCGCCGAGCGAACCGGTGACCACGACACTGTAGCCGTTCAGCGGACCAGGGCCTTCCGCGTCCCCCTCGGGACGAGGATCCGCCATTCGGACCCCGGCGGCACGCCACTTCGCCACGATGTCGCGGTGCCAGTCCACGCTGAACCACTCCACCACCGACTGGGCGATCGTCGGCCCCACCCCGTCCACGGCGGCCAGGTCCTCCTCGTCCGCGGCGGCGATCGCGTCGAGGGAGCGGAAGTGGCGAGCCAGGGCCTGCGCCGCGGTCGGACCGACGTGCCGGATGGACAGGGCGACGAGAATCCGCCACAACGGACGCTGTTTGGCCTCTTCAAGGTGTTCGAACAGGGTGGAGACGATCTTCTTCGGTTCCCCCTCCTTGTTCGCGAAGAAGGTCACGACCTTCGGCTCACCGGTCCTGGGGTCGAGTTTGGGTTCGGTGGTGTCCGGATCCAGGACCAGGGTTCGGATCGGTAGCAACTGCTCGGTGGTGAGGTGGAACAGATCTCCCTCGTCCCGGACCGGAGGTTGCGCCGGTTCCAGCGGTTGGGTCAGGGCCGTGGCCCCCACATAGCCGAGGGCCTCGATATCCAGGGCCTTGCGGCTGGCGACGAAGGAGAGTCGTTCGCGAAGTTGGCCCTTACAGTAGCGACTGTTGGGGCAGCGAAGGTCGACGTCCCCCTCCTTCTGCTGACGCAGTTCCGTACCGCACTCCGGGCAGGTTTCCGGCATCTCGAACGGCCGTTCGGTCCCCGACCGCACCTCAGTCACCGGCCCCAGCACCTCGGGAATCACATCCCCCGCCTTGCGCAGTACCACCCGGTCGCCGATCAGGACACCCTTACGGCGAACCTCCTGGGCGTTGTGCAGCGTGGCGAACTCGACCTCCGATCCCGCCACCCGGACCGGCTCCAACACCGCGTAGGGCGTGACCCGCCCAGTGCGGCCCACGTTCACGCGCACGTCCACCAGCCGCGTGGTCACCTCCTCTGGTGGGTACTTGTAGGCGATTGCCCACCGCGGTGCGCGGCTGGTGGAGCCCAGGCGACGTTGCGTCACCACGTCGTCGACCTTCACCACAACGCCGTCAATCTCGAACGGAGGCTCGTGCCGGTGCTGGGCGTAGTAGTCGACATAGGCCCGCACCCCTGCGAGGTCGGAGACCACACGGTAGTGGTCGCTGACCGGAAGCCCCCAGGAACGCAGCAGTTCGTAGGCGTGCGACTGGTGGGTGAAGCTCACCCCACGGTGGGCGCCGACCCCGTGCACCACCATCGTCAGGGGGCGGGTCGCGCTCACTCTGGGATCCTTCTGCCGCAGCGAACCGGCCGCGGCGTTGCGGGGATTGGCGAACGGGGTGCGGCCGTCGGCGACCAGGCCGGCGTTGAGCTCCTCGAAGTCCGCGACGGGCAGGAACACCTCTCCCCGCACCTCCACCAGCTCCGGGACCGGCGCCAGCGAGTCATCCAGCCGGTCCGGGACCGCCTCGATGGTGCGCACGTTCAACGTGATGTCCTCGCCGACACGCCCGTCCCCCCGGGTGGAGGCCCGTACCAGGCGGCCCTGCTCATAGACGAGCGCCACGGCGAGCCCATCAATCTTCAGCTCACACAGATAGCCATGGATCTCGGTCTCGTTGGTGACCCGCTCGATCCAGGCCGCCAGCTCGGCCGGGTCGAAGGCGTTGTCGAGACTCTCCATGCGCTCCAGATGCTCTACCGGTGCGAACTCGGTGAGCACCGCCCCCACCTGCTGTGTGGGCGAGTCGGGTGTGCGCAACTGGGGGTGCTGCTCCTCCAGTTCCTCCAGCTCCCGCATCAGCGCGTCGAACTCGGCATCCGAGACGATCGGGCTGCCCAGGTAGTAGCGATAGCGGTGGTCGGCGACCTCCTGGCTGAGTTGGGCGTGTCGTTGACGTGGCCCCTGCTCTCCCGCGTTCACTTCCGGCCGTCCCTTCTCGGTTCCTCGCGCAGCACCCGAGCAGCTGTGTGACAGTCGGCGAGCACTTCGCGGACGGTCGTGGGCGCCAGCCCGACCAGTCCGCACCGTGGGGTGACGACAACAGTGTCACTGAGTGTCTCCGGATCCAGGCCGGTGCGGTGCCACAGTGTTCGTACCGGATCGACGGTAGCGGCCGGGTCCGACGGTTCGCCCCCGGTACGCGCCGCCAGCCCGAGAAAGAGTGCAATCCCGGCCTCGACCGCGGCTGCCAGGGGCTCGTCATGCTCCTCTTCCAGTAGCGTCGCATCCAGGCCCACGGCGCGAGCCCCCGAGCGGCGCAGCAGCTCGATCGGGGGGTTTTCGGCGCAGCAGTGGACCACGGGAACGGCACCGGCCGTCTCGATCACGGCACAGGCCTCCCGCAGATGCTCCTGGAGGGTGGTCGGATCGGGGGCGGCGATGCGGCCGTAGCCACTCGCTGTGGGCACGCGCCCGTCCCGGACAGCGGTCAGGGCGGGCTCGTCCAGCTGGACGACGAGGTGGCCACCCGGAATCCGCCGCTGAATCTCGGCCAGGTGGGCGGCCAGGCCCTCGGCGTGTGCGCAGGAGAGGTCGCGCACGGCCCCAGAATCGGCGAGCAGTGGCTGCCCGGTTCGCAGTTCGAGAGTGGCGGCCAGTGTCCACGGGCCGGCCAGCTGTAGCTTGAACGGGCCGGTGTAGCCCTGGGTGTGTTCCTCGGCCGCGTCCAGATCCGCCGACAGCAGGGAGCGTGCGCGCCAGAGGTCCCGTCCGGGCCGGTCGGCCACCCGCCAGCCGGAGGGCTGCACCTCCACCGGGAAGTCGACCAGTGTGGCCGCCGCGCGCCCGACCAGATCGGCCCCGGGCCCTCGGTCCGGGAGTTCGGCGAGATGGACGAACTCGGGAAGCTCACCGGAGACGGTTCGTGCCGCCTCATCCGGCTCGGTTCCCGGGAGGGAGCCCACCCCGGTAACGCTTGCTCGGGGCCAGGGGAAACGGTGCTGCTCACTCATGGTGGACAGCTTAGGTGTGCTGGTGCGACCGGCCGCCACACGGCGGCGGGATCGCGTGGCGACCGGCGGTGTCCGGGCTGGCCGCGGGCCGTGCCGGCCAGCCCGGACGTTGGGGGGTTAGCAGGAGCCCAGCTGCTCCCAGGGTCCCCACTGGGTGTGCTCGGGGGTGTCACCCTGGGTCCAGTGTCGGGCCTCGTAGACGAAACCCTCGTAGCTCACCTGGTCACCGGAGGTGTAAACATCGCCCGCGGTCCACTGCGGCACCTCGCATTCGCCCGGGTCACCCGGGTCGCCCGGATCGCCGGGGTCACCCGGATCGCCGGGGTCACCCGGGTCGCCGGGGGTATCTCCGGTGCCAAGATGCCCGCCAACCGCGTCAGCGAAGGCGTACCCGTTCGTCGCGTCCCAGTTCACCGACCAGGTCATCGCGCCACCGATCTCCCCGTAGGGCGTCTCCGGGCTGAAGTCCCCGCAGCCCGTTCCCTCCTCCAGGCACTCGATCGCGCGGATGACGTCCGCCGGGGGCTGGTACCCGCCGGCGGGGGCGGCCTCGGGAATGGCCGGAAGTCCCAGGGCCACCTGTTCGGGAGCCAGACCGATGTCCTCGATCAGGATGCAGGCCTGCGCCGTGACGAAGTCGACCGTCCCCTGGGAGTAGACCTGGTCATCACAGCCCATCATGGATCCGGAGTTGTAGTACTGCGTGTGGACGACGGTGAGAATATCGGCGACGTTGCCAGCCAGCTCGTAGTAGCCGTCGGGGAACTGGAAGTCCAGGGTCTGCGGCGCCATGGTCAGCATGAGGTCGTCACCGGCTGCCGTGACCGCATCCTCGAGCGTGTGCAGGGCCGAACCGAGGTGTTCGGCGTCGATTCCGTGCTCCAGGTCGATGTCGACACCGTCGAACCCGTACTCGTCCATCAGGTCCTGGGTGGTCTGGGCGAAGTTCTCGGCCTCCGTGGGGTTGGTAACGTCCACATGCCCCAGTTCTCCACCCACGGAGATCACGACGCGACGGCCCTCGTCCTGGAGCTCGGCGATGTCGTCCACGAACTCCTGCTCGCTGTAGCCGCCCAGCTCGTCGCTGTTCAGGTTGAAGGTGATCCCGCCGGGCAGGGTGGGGTGGTTGTCCGCGAAGGCCACGGCGACCACGTTGTAGGCATCGGGAACGTCGCCCAGTTCCAGGACGGTCGAATCGTTGTCGAAGTTGTGCCAGTATCCGGTCAGCCACTGCTGACTCTGGAGCGTCTCCGCCTCCGGATCTGTGGGGGCGTCCGCATGTGCGGTGGCGGTAGCGAGCGCAGTCGGAACCGCCAGCAGGACTGTGCTGAGTGACGCCACCACAGTGGCGAGTGATCGGGGTCGGGTACGGGTCAAGGGTGCCTCCTCGACGTCGTTGGGGGTCGGCGACGTGGTACGGCCCGTCATGACCTGTACGCACGGAACGGCCCATCATCCCGCCGCGGTGAACGGCACCATTCCGGCCACACAGGCCACCCCTGGAGGGTGATCTGGAACACACCCACCAAGAACTGTAAACAAAATTAATAGAAAAGTGGATCTTGGGTCAATGCCCCGGGACGCTCGCCACGCCTCCGCCCACGCCGGAGAGCCGGTCAGGGGCCGATAGCCGCCTGAGTTTCCTGGTGGCCCGTCGCCTCCTGGGCAGCAGCGGACCGACCCGCGTTCCGACGTCGCCACCGGATCCATCCCAGGATGACCAGGACGGTCACCGCCACCGCGCTCACCGCGAGCTCCGGGGACGTCACGAACAGGGACCACCATGCGGCGAACACCGCCATTCCGCCCAGACTGTAGATGGCGGCCCAGGCCAGACAGCCGAGGAACATGGCCACCAGATAGCGGCCGAAACGCATCTGCATAGCCCCGGCACTGAAGTTGATCGCCGTCTGAATGCCCACGGTGAGAAAGGAGACCGTCACGGCTGGGGGTCCGAACCGGTTGATCGCCCGCTCGGCACGCTCCAACTTCGCACCCAGCCGGGTGGCGATCCGGCTGCGGTGCAGGCTGAGGCTCACACCCCGTCCCAACCAGTAGGTGGCCTGCGCCCGCAGGAAGACGATGCCCAGCAGGGAGAGGTAGACACCCCACAGTGGCCACCCCTGCATGAACTCCATGTAGGACATGCCACCCCTCCGGCCCGCAGGTTAACTATGCCTAACCTAACCTACCCACGATGATAGTGCGCAGCCACGAGCCGGCCGCCCGGGCACCTCGCGGGCCGGTCTAGCCAGACACGGCTGACCGGTCCCGGTTCCGTGTCCGTGCGATGGTGCCGGAGGCCAGAACCGTGTCAGCGCTCGGCCCGCCGTACAACACGGCCGCCTGCCCCGCAGCCACCCCCCGGGCAGGCTCGTCCAACTCGATCACGAGCTCCCCGGAACGCTCCCAGGCGCGACAGGCCTGAACCTCGCCGTGGGCGCTGAGCTGAACCGCACAGGCCACGGGCTCCGCCGTGGGCTCCGTCCCGGACCACACGGGGCGCTCGGCCACGATCTCGGTCACGTCCAGCGCCTCGGCCGGGCCAACCGTCACAGTGTTCTCCACCGGTTCGATCGACAACACGTACCGACGGTGGGGCGCTCCCGAGAGGTTCAGCCCACGCCGCTGCCCCACAGTGAACTGGTGCGCCCCCGCGTGCGTTCCGACAACCGCACCGTCCTCGTCCAGCACCGGGCCCTGCTCACTGCCGAGACGCTCGTTGAGGAACCCGGCGGTGTCGCCATCCGGGATGAAGCAGATGTCATGGCTGTCCGGCTTCTGGGCCACGGCGAGATCGCGTCGCGCCGCCTCCGCGCGCACCTCGTCCTTGGTCATTCCCCCCAGCGGGAACATGGCGTGCGCCAGCTGGTCGGGGCGCAGTACAGCCAGCACGTAGGACTGGTCCTTGCCCGGGTCCACGCTACGCACCAGACGGCCGTCCACAAGGCGCGCGTGGTGCCCCGTGCACACCGCGTCGAAGCCGAGGGCCACGGCCCGGTCCAGCACCGCCGCGAACTTGATCTTCTCGTTGCAGCGTAGGCACGGATTGGGCGTGCGGCCCTGGGCGTAGGAACTCACGAAATCCTGGACCACATCCCGGTCGAACTCCTCGGCCATGTCCCAGACATAGAAGGGAATCCCGATCACGTCGGCCGCCCGGCGGGCGTCCCGGGAGTCCTCGACGGTGCAGCACCCCCGCGCCCCACTGCGGTAGGACCGTGGATTCTTCGCCAGCGCCAGATGAACGCCGGTAACCTCGTGGCCAGCCTCAACCGCGCGCGCGGCGGCGACGGCGGAGTCGACTCCTCCGGACATGGCAGCAAGAACACGCAAGCTCATAGTGCCCCCAGCCTATGCGCAACCACGGCCTCCCCCGGCCCCTCGTGCCCCCGGCCGCGAACAGGCGGTACTGGTGCTCTGCCAGTATTGGAGACATGGCTCTGTTTCGTCGCAAGAGTTCCGCCGCAACCGACCCCGCAGTCGCCATCGCCGAGTTCTGGGCAGCGTGGCCCGAGCTGCGCGACGCCTTGGCCCGCGCACTCGACGGAGGCGAACCCGTCCCCGAGGACATCGCCTCGCGGATGGACGAGCGTGTCCGACGCATCCATCCCAAGCTGGAGTGGGAGATTGCTCGCGCCAGTGATCCACTGGCGGGCCTGGGGCTGGAAGACCTCAGCGACAGCGCCCTCGCCGACCTTGCGGAGTTGAACAACCTGGATCCGCAGGACGCGGACGGTTCGACGCACCCGGCGGGCCGGTCCGCTGCGACGGACCCCGCGGACGGTTCGGCCGGATCCGACGACACACCGGCGCCGACCGACATGGACGAGACTGATGCGGCACGGTCGGCGGACCGCACCGACGCAGCAGAGACGCCCGCCAATTCGACCGAAACCGGCCAGTACACGCTGACCCTCACTGGCGGCACCGACGACGCGGTTCGGGTGCTGGCCGAACGGTGGCGGCAGGCCGCCCCAGAGGACGGCGAGTGGAGTTTCCATCCGGCGCGCCAGGCGGATCACGACCAACTGGCCCGGACGCTGTCCTGGGGTGACCACCAGCTGGATCTCAGTCACGCCACCGTGGCCCTACGGGTCAACCAGTCCGCCGTGAAGATCGAAGCCAGCGTCTTCCATCCCGACTTCATGTTTCTCGCCGAGGATGTGCAGCACGCGGTGGCGCGGCACATCACATTGCTCGCGCTCGGCGAGGATGATCTCGTCCGTTGGATTGGGGCGATTCACCCGCTGACGGAGAAGCCGCTCGACCCACTTCCCCCCACGTCCATGCCCTCGGTGGTTCGCCAGTTGACCAGCGCTCTCGGTAGTGGCGGCTGGGTCGTCGCCCAGGGCCGAATCCCGGTCGGGGGGCCGTTCGAGATCACCCTACGGCACCCGCTAAGCCGCCGGGACTATCCCGCCTTCACCCTGTATGTCCTGGTCACGGTTCCCTACGCCAACAGCGGTCAGGACCGGCTTCCCACGGCGGATTCGGCGCGTGCCCTGACCGAGTTCAGCGACACCCTGAGCGAGCTTCTCGGCGAACACGGTGCCCTGTTGGCGCACCGAACGATGGGCGGCCAGCGCCAGTTCCACTTCTACCTGGATCCGGAGTCGGGAATCCTCCCGCAGCTCGAGCAGGCTCTCGAGCAGTGGCCGGAGGGACGCGCAACCCTGAGCAGCTTCCTGGATCCCGACTGGCAGGCCATCGAACAGCTGGCCAAGCCCCTGCGCCGGAAACTGGGCCGCTGAGCCGCGCGCTGGGGAGCATCCGCGAACCGGCAGACCGGCCGTCACACACCGGCAGCGCCGAGGCGTGGGCCGGGGTCAGCGGTCGCCTCGAACCGCCTCGGCCCGGCGCGCCCGCTGTACCGCCGGCCCCAAGGCGTGGCCCAGCTCCGTAATATCGGCAGGGCTCGATCCGGGCCCGAGCGTGAACCGAAGCGCCCCCAATGCGCTGTCCCGATCGGCGCCCATCGCCAACAACACATGACTGGGCTGCGCCACCCCGGTGGTGCAGGCCGAGCCGGTGGAGCAGGCGATGCCGGCGGCGTCCAACAGCAACAGCAGGGCGTCCGCGGCACATCCGGGGAAGGTCAGGTGCACGTTACCTGGCAGGCGTTGGCTGGGATGGCCGTTGAGCACCACGTCCGGAACGACCCGTCGCACCTCGTCCAGGAGGCTGCCGCGGAGTGCGGTCAGCGTGGCCACGTGCTCGTCCCGCTCCCGGTGCACCAGCTCGACCGCCGCAGCCATCCCCGCGACCAGTGGCGTCATGACCGTGCCCGACCTGAGGTCCCGCTCCTGCCCGCCACCGTGCAACACCGGCGTGGGCTCAACGCCACGCTCCAGCAGCAGGGCGCCAACCCCCATGGGGCCACCGAGCTTGTGTCCGGACACCGTCAGCGCACTGACACCGCTTCCGGCGAAGTCCACGGGCAACTGCGCCGGAGCCTGGACCGCGTCGGTGTGCAGGGGAACGTCGTAGTCCCGCGCGATCCGCGCCAGCTCGGCCACCGGCTGGATGGTTCCGACCTCGTTGTTCGCCCACATGACGGAGGCGAGTGCGGTGCCGTCCGGGTCCCGGCGCAGCTCCTCGTGAAACGCTTCGGGCTGCACCATCCCGTACTCGTCGACGGGAAGCTGCACACACTCCGCCCCCTGGGCCTCGGCCAGCCAGTGGGCGGCATCCAGAACGGCGTGGTGCTCAACGCTACTGACCAGGATCCGGCGTCGGCGGGGATCGGCCCTGGTTCGGGCCCAGTACAGGCCTTTGACCGCGAGATTGTTGGCCTCGGTTCCCCCACCGGTGAACACCACCTCGTGTGGTGTGGCCCCGAGTGCACCGGCAATGGTCTCCCGGGCCTCCTCCACAACCCGCCGGGCGCGTCGCCCCGCATTGTGCAGGGAGGACGGATTACCGATCCGCCCCATCTCCGCAGAGACAACGTCGGCTACGGCGGCGCGTACCGGTGTGGTGGCCGCGTGGTCCAGGTACACCATGGCACCCCAGTTTAGGCGGGCTGGCTCCACATCCCGTCGCCCACCGGAGTGCGGCTCGGTGGTTCTGGCCCTCGGCCCAGAATCGGCGGCCGGCGCCTGCCGCCGCCCGGGCGTTAGTCCGGCCCGGCATGTGGGCTTCACACGGTGGTGGGCCGGCAGGGATCCCGCCGGCCCACCACAGACTGTCACAGTCCAGCCCGACCGCGCGCCCCGGCCTTACCGGCCCAACCCGGGGCGGCGACCGGGGTGTTAGGACCGCTTCTTGACCTCCTCGGTCAGCTGCGGTGCCACCGTGTGCAGGTCACCCAGCACACTGAAGTCGCTGATCTCGTGGATCGGAGCCTCGGGGTCCTTGTTCACCGCGACGATGTTCTTCGACGTCTGCATCCCGGCACGGTGCTGGATCGCTCCGGAGATTCCCAGTGCGATGTACAGGTTCGGGCTCACCGTCTTGCCGGTCTGCCCCACCTGGAACTGGTGCGGATACCAGCCGGCGTCCGTGGCAGCCCGCGAGGCGCCCACGGCGGCCCCCAGGGAGTCGGCGAGCTGCTCCACGACCGTGAAGTCGTCGGAGCCCACACCCCGGCCGCCACTGACCACAATCGCGGCCTCGGTCAACTCCGGACGTTCCCCGCGCTCCTCCACGACCCGCTCGGTCACGGTGGCGCTTCGTGCCGCGTCGGACAGCTCCACACTCACCGCTTCCTCGGCGGCATCCGCCGGGCTCGGCTCCGCGGGAACAGCGTTGGGCCGCACCGCCAGGAACGGGGTTCCCTTGCGCACCTTGGCGTGGGTCACCATGGCGCCGCCGAAGATGGAGTGTTCGGCCACCAGCTCCCCGGTGACGTCCACGACGTCGGTGAGGATGCCCGAGTCCGTCTTGATCGCGGCACGGGCCGCGACCTCCTTGTTCTGGGCTGTGGCGGAGACCAGTACGGCGGCCGGTGCGTGGTCCTGGACCAGCGTGGCCAGAAGCTCCGCCTGCGGTGCGACCACGTGGTCGGTGTACTCGGAGCCGTCGGCCACGTAGACCTTCGCGGCGCCGTACTCGGCCAGGGTGGCGCGGCCGTTGGCGCTACCGCCGCCGACCCAGACAGCGCTGGGCTCGCCGATCCGACGCGCCGCCGTCAACAGCTCCTGAGTGACCTTCTTTACCTCTCCGTCGACGTGGTCGACGAGGACGAGGACCTCTGCCATGTCGTGCAATCCCTTCCTTGCTCGCGGGAGTCGCGCCCGAGTCAGACGAACTTCTTCTCGGCCAGGAACTCGGCGATCTTGACTCCGCCGTCGCCCTCGTCCTTGACGACGGTTCCCGCCGCACGCGGCGGTGCCGGAGCGGCGTCGGTGACCTCGGTCGCGGCGTTGGCGAGTCCCACCTTCTCGGCGCTGATCCCCGCGGCCGCGAGGTCGAGCTTCTCCACCGGCTTCTTCTTGGCCTGCATGATGAGCTTGAACGAGGGGTAGCGCGGCTCGTTGATCTTCTCGACCACCGACACCACCGCCGGCAGGGAGGCGGTCACCACGTCGTAGCCGTAGTCGGTAGTGCGGCGGATCGTGGCGGTGCCGTCCTCGATGTCAACCTTGCTGGCCTGGGTCAGCTGGGGAACGCCGAGGTACTCGGCCAGAGCCGCGCCCAGCACACCGGTGCGGGCATCGGTGGACTCCGAGCCCAGAATGACCAGGTCGTAGGAAACGGTGGACAGGGTCTGTGCCAGCGCGTAGGCGGTCTGTAGCGCGTCCGAGCCGTGCAGTGCCTCATCGTTCAGGTGCACGGCCTTGTCGGCACCCATCGACAGCGCCTTGCGGATCGAGTCCGTGGCCTGGTCGGGTCCCATGCTCACCACGGTGACCTCGCCGCCGTGCTTCTCCCGCTGGAGGAGTGCCTCCTCGATCGCGTACTCACACAGCTCGTTGATCACACCGTCCGACCCCGCTCGATCGAGGGTGTGGTCGGCGGGGTTGAGTTTACGCTCGGTCGCCGTGTCCGGGACCTGCTTGACCAATACGACGATATTCATGGCCGCTAGCCGACCTCCCTGCACTGGGTCTGAACTGGACCTGCACTCCGCTTGCTGTGTTTGCTGTGTACCCGCGTACGGGCTTGTGGGCGCGGTGGCGCCCCGGTTCCTCCTCGTCGACCTGCTTTGGTGTCTCTCCAGACTGCCAAAACCGTCGGCGCTGACCCGCGGTGGGGCAACGGTCGTCGTGGTAACCGACCACACCTGGGCCCTCCCCCCGATGTTACTCGCTAGTAGCACCAGTGGGGCACATTCCGATGAGACCTACCGCACACACCACCAGGTCAATCCCGTCAGCTGATGAACGGGATCGGCCTCCAGTCCGGAGCCACATCCAGCCCCAGGCCGATAAAGAACAGGGCCATTAGGCAGCAGGCGATGATGGATCCCCAGTAGACGTACGGATTGCGGATCCCGATCCCGGTCAACCACCGGTTGGCCTGCTCCCGCGCTCCACGCCCGTCCGGACCGACGAATGTGAGCAGAATCATGATAGCCACCGAGTAGGCCCCCCAGTACAGGGCCGTGGACTCGGCCAGGGGAGTAAGCCCCACGATCAGACCGACCACCGCGCCGATCAGCAGATACAGCAGACCGTAGACCAGCACCCAGCCGAGGCGGCGGAGCAGGGCCGGGAACAAACTCATCGCGATCAACATGGTGTCGGTGTTGCGTGGCCCACGCTCCATCAGCCGCCGCGCGTGTTGACGTCGCACCATATCGGCCGCGCCCAACACCACAGCGGTACTCAGGCCCACGATGAGCCCGATCCCGGGCAGCATCAGCGACAGCCCGACCAGGCTCAGCAACAGGGGGATCAGGATCAGGGACGGCAGCCGACGTGGCTCGTCCGCCTCCTCCTCGGCAACGAAATCCGGGTCGTAGTAGGGCTCGTAGTAGCTGTCATCCCGCTGCTGCGGCTCGAACATCGCCGTGTCCTGCGGGTTGGCCGCCTGCCGACCGCGTTCCTCCACCGGGGTGAGAATGTCGCGGAACTCGTCGGGACGCAGCGTGGAGTTGAAGAACTGGGTTTGGGGCCCCTCCGCGGTACCTCCCCCGGAACCGGAGGCCGGAGACGTCCTCGAGTCCGCGATGGTCTGCGGATCCTCCATTCCCGCCACCAGGGTCTGGTCCGTGCCCGCCACGGACGGAGCGGCCATGGTCTGATCCGCGGGGCCGGATTCTCCCCCCGCCTGCGGGGAGACCATGGTCTGGTCCGTGCCCTCCGTGGCGGGAGACACCATGGTCTGGTCCGCCGCGGCGGCCGGCGCCGCCATCGTGGCCGCGGAATCGGCCTGGGCGGGCTCCTGCGGCCCCGAGTCCTGCTGGTGGGAATCGTCCCGCCCCGTCGCTCCGCGACCGTGGTCCGCACCGGACGCCGCCGTGATCAGTCCCGCGGAGGTCATCGGCCCCTGCGTCGTGTAGGTCCCGGTGAATCCGGAGACCTGAGCGGCGTCCGCCCCCTCCAGGGGCAGGTCGAGATTGAGCTGCTCGGTAGCGCTCACCAGCTCCGCCGAACTCGGGCGGTTCGACATCTCCCGAGCAACCGCCCGCTGCACCAAGGGCTTGAGCTCCTCGGGCACCCCGTCCACCTCGATGTGCCCGTTGAGAATCCGGTAGAAAATCACCTCAAACGCGCCGGCCCCGTAGGGCGGATTCCCCGTGGCCGCGAAGGCCACCGTGGCGCCCCAGGCGTGCACATCCGTCGCGGGCCCCAGGTCGGTTCCCTCAATAACCTCCGGGGACAGGTAGCTCGGGGTACCCACGAAGGTCCCGGTTTGGGTGAGTTTGGCGCTGTCCACGGCATGTGCGATGCCGAAGTCGATCACGATCGGTTCACCGTTGGAGATGATCACGTTGCCCGGTTTGAGATCCCGGTGGATGACCCCGGCCTGGTGAATATTGTCCAGTGCCCGCGCCAGTCCGGTGACCAGACGGGTCAGGGCCCGCCCACGCAGGGGCCCGTGATCGGTAACCGTGTCATCCAGGGTCATACCGGGAACGTACTCGGTGACCACCCACGGCTGGTGTGCGTTGGTATCGGCGTCGAGGACCTCCGCAACGTTGCGACTGTGCACGCGTCGCATCGTCTCGACCTCACGCGCCAGCCGGGCGCGCGCAACCTCGTCCCCGGCCACCTCGGAGCGCAGCACCTTCACGGCCACGAACTGGCCCTGGGCGTCCTCGGCCTGGTAGACGACGCCCATCCCACCCGAGCCGATACGCCGACGAATCCGATACTGCCCAATACGCTCCGGCATCTCGTCGCCGCCGGTGGAACCGGCTGTCCCTGGCATCTCATCCCCTTATTCGCTACGCACGCCACTCGCCCCGCGCCCGGATGAGCCCAAGCCCGGCAACAGCGGGACGACCGCGCCCTGCACCAGACACGCTAGCCGGCACGGACCGCCCCCGAAAGTGCCGTCACCGCCAGCTCTCCCAACCACGGCGACCGCGCCGGACCGCCGTGGCCGGTCCGGCGACGACCGGGCCACGGTTCGCCATACCGCCTCCGGGACGCCGCACCGGAACCCGCCACAATCCCACCCCAGCTAGGGGCAGCACCGACGGGTACGGCTCCGGGGCGCCCTTAGCGTACCGGCCCGGGCGACGCGTCGGAGTCCGTCGAAATCGGTCGGGCCACCCCCGAGCGCACCTCAGCGCCGGGGAGCCCCTCCAGGGCGGCTCCCGGCACCACCAGTTTGGACCCTCGTATACCACTTCCGAGAATGACATGCTCCTGGTCCAGAACCGCCGAATCGACCAGAATCGGCCACTGCGCGGGAAGCCCAATCGGGGTGATCCCCCCGTAGGCCATCTCACTCCGGGCGAGAACGTCGTCCTGGCTCGCGAACGACGCCTTGCGGGCGCCCAGCCAGCCACGCACGGCGCCGTTGACATCGGCACGGGTGGTCGCCAGGACCACGCACGCCGCCATGCTCAGCTGTGCGCCTCGCTTGCCCACGACCACCACACAGTTGGCCGACGCCTCGGCCGGGACCCCGTAGGCGGCGCAGCAGGACGCGGTGTCGGCGAGTTCGGGATCGATCTCGGCGACCCTGGCCTGCTGCGCCCAGGTCGAGGTTCCCCGGGCCGCCTCGAGTGCGGCCCGCACCGGCCTGGCCAGCAGGTCCGCACGTTCACTGGCGGGATAGGTCCACAATCCCCACATGCGGATCGCCCCAGGCGCATCCATGTCCGAATCCGCTCCTAACGCCCGTTGAACGTCGCCTTGCCCGGCCCGTGCTCCAGGAAACTACGCATTCCGGTGGTCTGGTCCTCGGTCGCGAACAGTCCGGCGAAGTGCAACCGCTCGATCTCCAGTCCGGTTTCCAGATCGGTCTCCAGCCCGGAATCAATGGCCTGTTTCGCGGCCCGCAGCGCCACGGCCGGCCCGTCACTGTACCGCGCGACGAGCTGCACCGCCGCCGTGTACACCGGGTCCTCATCCGGAGCGGCCTGGCTCTCCTCCACATCGACCACCCGGTCCACCAGCCCCATGTTCGCGGCCTCTGCCGCATCGACCATACGCCCGCTGAACACCAGGTCCTTGGCCCGCGCCGGCCCCACGAGCCGGGACAACCGCTGGGTTCCCCCGGCCCCCGGGATCACCCCGAGCAGGATCTCGGGCTGGCCCAGCTTGGCCGCGGAGGACGCGACCCGGAAGTCCGCGCACAGTGCCAGCTCGCAGCCACCCCCGAGGGCGTAACCGTTGATGGCGGCCACGACCGGCTTCGGAATCTGGGCCACGGTCGTGAAGGCCCGCTGGAGCTCACCCGACTGCGCGGTCATATCGGCGTAGCTCATGTCGACCATCTCAGCGATGTCGGCCCCGGCAGCGAAGATCCGTTCCCCGCCGTACAGCACGACGGCTCGTACCTGGTCGTCGGCCGTGATCTGCTCGGCCGCCGCACGGATCTCCCGCTGCACCTGGGAGTTGAGGGCGTTCATCTTGGGCCGGTCCACGCGCAGCACGGCGACCGCGGGATGGGTCGGGTCCGACTCGAGCCGTACGAACTCTGCCATGGTTACCTCTTTCCCCGAGTGTGTGCGGTGACCGCCATCCTGCCAGGGCGATGCCCGGTGACCTCCCAGGGGGGACGGCGTCTCTCAGCGCTCCCGGTCCGCCCACTCCGGAAACCCGAGGCCATGAACGCCGCGGTACTCGGCCCGCGGCGGCGGGCTCCAGTCAGCCAACAGAGACTCCGCGGGGCGCACGACCTCCACACCCAGTGGTCGACAGACGTCCAGCGGATCCCCGGCCTCGGGCCCCCACAGCGGCACCGACAGGTCACCGCCCGGACAGGTGCTCAGGGCGACCAGCAGATCCACCTCCGCCAGAAACTCGAGGTAGTCCCCGGGGCGTGCAGGACACGCTCGCATGTAGTACTGGTCCTCGTCATTCAGCCCGGTGCACTGGAATACGTTGAGCACGTCGTGCACGTCGAACTCGGTGAGCCCGTAGGGAAGAACCGCGCGCGTCAGGTTCGAGTGACAGTGAAAGTCGAACTGCTGCCCGGTCAGCATCTGGTTGACGTAGGGATCGCAGCGGGATCCCAGCAGGTCGTGTACCCGCCCCCCGACGCTGTCCGGCCCATAGTCGGCCAGCGTGTCCGCTGTGATGGTCGCCAGTGGACGCAGGAACGGCAGCGTCGACCACAACCGGTCGTAGGTACTGACGTGCGCGGCCTGGAGCTGGCGGGTGCGAGCCGCCCACATGCGTTCCCGCGGGTCGTGGCGGTACCAGAGGTTGAGGTCCCCGACCTGCGGCCCCTGCGGAGCGATGATCCGGAACAGGTGCCCGGCCGGGACCTCCCAGGCACGTCCGGATCGGATCGGGACCTCGAAACTGTGCACCGTGGTCCGTTGGGATCGGGGTGCCTGCGCCAGCCGTGCGTAGAACGCGTGATCGACCGACAGGGCTCCCCCGGCCGCACTCGCCCGGTATGCGGGAGCCGGGGTGCCGCCCCCGTCGTCATTCTCGATCGGCATCTCAGTCCAGGTAGTCGTCGATATTCATGGACTCGGCGATCTGGGTGTAGGTCTCGGAGTACTGCTCGTCCACGGACCACACGTAGGCCGCGACGTCGCTCTGCGGCAGATACCACAGCCGCACCGCGAATGTGTCCTCGTTTTCGCAGGTGACATCCCACTGCCGAAAGTGGGAACGACGGACGCCGTCGTCCCGGTCCTCGGCCGGGTGCTCCCCGAAGTCCTGGACCACCAGGTCGGATTCACCAATGCCAACGTCGCCATCCACGTCGCTGGCGGTGGCAAAGCTGCGGCACCGTTCGGGGTTCGGTGCCCAGCCGTCATCCTCGTCGAAATGCTCGGCCGGCCAGGACTCGTCCTGACGCTCCGACGCCGACGGGAAGACCAGGAACGCGCCGAAGCGACACTCCTCCTGGCCGGGCGGACGCACGCACATCGCGTCGTCTCCGTCGTCGATCTCCCAGCCCTCCGGGACATCGACGCGCACCCCCTGGAACTCGGCCATGTCGAAGCCTTCCGGCGGCGACTCCACCGCCGGCATCACCTCGTCGAAAGTCGTGTCCGGGCTCGGCGCCTCCTCCGGGATCTGTGCAGCACCCTCCGCGGCACCGTCGGAACCACCGCACCCGGCGACCAGCAGGCCGATGCCCACCAGGGCCGAACCCCACACGCCGCTGTTGGGGACGGCGGGGCCGCGCCACGGCCGGCCGCCCGGCCAACCCTGCACCATCGCACTTGTCCTTCCGCGTCATCGGGCGAGCCCGAACGCCCGTCCCGCGCCGACCATATCGGCACATCGCGTTCGGGGACGCACGGCCGCTACGGGGCTCCTCCGCTCGGTGCCGCTGCGGGCCCTTCGCCTGTGTCCACGACACCCGTGCAGGCGACGGATCCTACTAGCCTTGACGCATGGTGGATGTCGCGAAACTAATCGAGTCCGTGTCCGGTCTGCGCCAACGTCGGGCCACCCCGTTGGTCCTCGAACTTGATCTGACCGAAGGGGTCGTCGAGGAAACCCCCCAGGACCCCATATCCCAGTTGAAGGCCATGCGTCGGGTGCGCCTGAACGACACCCTGGACGGGATCCGCGCCGGCGCCGCGGATCCCCGGGTGAGCGCCCTCGTGGTCAAAGTCGGGGGGCAACCGATCGGAATGGCGGTCGTGCAGGAGCTCCGTGCCGCGCTTGAGGAGTTCACGGCAACCGGCAAGCCGGTGATCGCCTGGACGGAGTCGTTCGGCGACTTCGGTCCCGGTAACCTGCCCTACTATCTCGCCGCCGCCTGCACCGAGATCGTCCTCCAGCCCTCGGGTGGCGTGGGGCTGACCGGTCTCCGCGTGGTCAACCCCTTCTTCCGGGACGCACTGGATCGGCTGGGGGTGGAGTACGAGGCTGCGACGCGTTACGAGTACAAGTCCGGCCCCAACCAGATGACCGAACGCGGATTCACCGAGGCGCACCGCGAGGCCACCGGGCGGATCCTGGAGTCACTCACCGAACAGATCGTTCACGGAATCGCCGAGGGGCGAGGGCTGGACCGCGAGCGGGTGCGCGCCCTGATCGACCGTGGCCCGTTCATGGCGGAGGAGGCACTCAGCGAAGGACTGATCGACCGGACCGCCTACCGGGACGAGATCTACAGCGACATTATGGAGCGGTTCCGGCGGACCCCGCAGCACAACGGGGACCGGGGCGAGACGCTCACTCCCCAGCTCCAGTACGTCGGCCGGTACCAGCGCAACCGTGCCCTGCACTCTCTGCCCGGCCAAGTGCGGGCCGTCCGTCGCGGTGCAGACCATATCGCCCTGATCTCGGGCACCGGACCGATCCTCAGTGGGCGGACCCGCCGCTCCCCAGTGGGCGGGGGAACGACGATGGGTGCGGACAGCATTGCCGCCGCCTTCCGAGCCGCACGCAGGGATCCGCACGTGCGCGCCGTGGTATTCCGCGTGAACAGCCCGGGCGGTTCGCACGTGGCCTCGGACACGATCCTCCGCGAAGTGCGGCTGACCAGCTCCGCGGGGATTCCCGTGGTGGTGTCGATGGGCGAGGTCGCCGGCTCGGGCGGGTACTTCGTGGCGCTGGGTGCCGACGTCATTGTGGCCCAGCCGAGCACCCTCACGGGATCCATCGGTGTCTACATCGCCAAGCCCGTGCTCACCGATCTTCTGGGCAAGATCGGGGTGAATACGGAATCCATCGAGGAGGGCGAGCACGCCGGCATGTTCTCCCTGGACCATCGGTTCACCGAGGCCGAGTGGGAACACGTCAATGCTCGACTCGACCACGTGTACACCGATTTCACGTCCAAGGTTGCCGAGGGCCGCGGCATGTCTGTGGAACGGGTACACGAACTCGCCCGGGGGCGGGTCTGGACCGGGCAGGATGCGTGTGACAACGGACTCGTCGATCGACTGGGGGGTATCGACACCGCCGCCGCGGTCGCGCGCGAACAGGCGGGGTTGCCCCAGCGGGCGGAGCTGCGTGCCTATCCGCGGTTGAACCCCCTGGAACGCCTCGTGCCACCAGAATCCAGTGAGGACCGCAGCGCGGCGTTGACGCAGCTGCGCCTCAGCGCGTGGGGACCACTGGCCTCGGCGTCGGCGCGTCTCGGGCTGCCGGCCACGGGCCCGTTGACGATGCCGGGCGTGTGGGACATCCAGTGAGTGACAGTGACACGACCCCAGACTTCGGTTCGGGCGAGTTCCTGGAGGCGATGGCCCGGCTGGCAACCGGTGTGACCGTACTGACCGTCGCGGACGGCCGCGACGACATCGGGGGGACCGTGAGCTCGTTCGCCTCGGTCTCCGCGGATCCGCCGATCGTGCTGGTGAGTCTGACCAGCACCGGGTATCTGACCGAGGTGATGGATCGTCAGGGGACATTCGCGGTCAGTGTTCTGGGTCAGAACCAGCGGGCCATCGCCGGCCGGTTCGCCGCCGAGGGCCGGCCCAGTGCACGGCTGCTATTGGCCAGCGAGCCACACCACCGCGGGGAACACAGCGGCGCCCTCATCCTGGATGCCTGCCTCATGGCTCTGGAGTGCAGGGTCCGGCAACGCATCACCGCCGGTGATCACGTGGTCTACCTGGCGGACGTGGACGGCCTGCCGGACGTCGGTGCTCCTACGCGGGATGCCGCACCGCTGGTGCGGTATATGGGCCGCTACCGCGGCTTGAGCGTGTGACCGACGGCGAGATCCTCGACGATGCCCAGCTGGTGGTCAGCGAACTGGTCACCAACGCGATCCACCGCACCACCCACCCTGCCCAGTGTGACTAATCGTGTGCAGTGCGTTACGGTATAGGTACGTCGTGGAGAGTTCTCCGGCGTTCCCAGGGTGGATTCGGCTGAGATACCTCGCCGTACACCCGGGGCACCGGGCCGCCCACCGTCGGGGGAAGGTGGGCGGCCCGACACTCGTTCCGGTGGCGGACCGACCACGCGCCCAGCTTCCCGACGCCACGTGTCCGGCGTCCGGGGCAGGGTCAGTCAGTCCAGTCCGGTCTCGGCCAGCCATGCGGACGCGACGTCGTCTGGATTCTCCTCCTCGACAATCACTCGCTCGTTGAGCTCCACGAGCGTCTCGGTCTCCAGCTCTGCCGAAACGGCGTTCAGGGTGTCGCGCACCGGGTCGTCACCTCCGGTTTCGGCTTCGGCGATACCGGCCTGGTTCACCAGCGGGGTGACGTTTTGTGCCCCGAACACGTTCTCGGTGTCCTCCAGCACCGTGAAGTCGTGGGTGAGGATCGCGGGGTCGGTGGTGAACAGGTTGGCCACCTGCACGTCCCCGTCGAGTAGCGCCGTGGGGATCAGCCCGGTCTCCAGTGCCCGGAACTCCGCGAACTCCACACCGTAGGTGTCCGCGATGCCCGCCAGTCCCTGCGGACGCTCCTCGAACTCTGCCGGGGCGCCCAGCGTCAGCTCGGCGGCGACCGGTTCCAGGTCCTCGATGGTTTCGAGTCCATGGTCCGCAGCGGTCGCTGCGGTGACCGTGAGTGAGTCCTTGTTCTCGGCATCGGCGGAGTCGAGGATCTCCATACCGTCCGGAAGCAGGTCCTCGATCGCGGCGTTGGTCTCCTCGGTCCCGGCGGCGGTAGCTTCCGGGTCCAGTTCGAAGAGGATCCCTCCGTTGTACTCCGGAAAGACGTCCAGCTCCCCGGCCTCGACCTGGTCGAAGTAGATCTCCCTGCTGCCGATGTTGAACTGGGTGTCGACATCCACCCCGGACGCTTCCAGGGCCTGGGCGTAGACGTGGCCCAGCAGGGTGCTCTCCGGGAAATCGGCCGATCCCACGACGATGCTGCCGGTGCCGCCGGCTCCACACCCGCCCAGGACGACCGGTAGCAGGACGACGGCACCGAGCGTGGGCAGGGACGCACGGCTCTGGGTGAATCGCTGGTATGACTGCACGTTTGGCTCCCTCTGGGGTTGACCTAGGAACTGGCGGTCGTGTGGTGCCGTATCCCCGGCGCCACAAGCAACCGCCGCGCACCAGCGAACACGCTGGTGACAACGACGGCCAGCACAACGACGAGGAGCACCCCGCCAAGCATCATGTCGTACTGACGACTGCTCTGACCGTCGAAGATGTAGCGGCCGAGCCCACCGATGCCGACGTAGGCCGCGATGGTGGCCGTGGACACGACCTGGATCGCGGCGGTACGCAGTCCCACCAGCAGCAGCGGCAAGGCCACCGGGAGCTCCAGCTGCATCAGAACCTGCCGGCCCCGCATCCCCATTCCCTGTGCCGCATCCCGTAGCTGGGGGTCGACGCCGCGGACACCTTCATAGGTGTTGACGAGGATGGGGGGTACCGCCAGGGCCACGAGGGCGATCAGCACGGGAAGCAGGCCGATTCCCGCCAGCAGCACGACGAGCAGCAGCACCCCCATCGTGGGCAGGGCCCGAGCCACGTTCGCCAGGCTCACGGCCAGGAATCCACCGCGTCCGGTGTGCCCGGTGATCAGGCCAACAGGTACCGCAATGAGTGCCGCGAGGCCGAGGGCGAGGACGGAGTAGCCGATATGCTCGGCCAACCGCGTCGGGATTCCCCCCGGTCCGTGCCACACCTCGGGGCGGGTGAACCACTCCCAGAGGGCGGGAATCACCTCCACCGGTCACCTCCCCCGATTCGCGGCCCACGCCGCGGGGCCGCCATCCTGGTCCAGGGAGTGAGCCAGCGCTGCGTCAGCACCAGGAGCCCGTCCACGGCGAAGGCGAGGGCCACCGACAGGACGGTCCCAACCACGATGGGGGTGGCGAACTGGCGATCGAATCCCCAGCTCAGAATGAGCTGCCCCAGGCCCCCCAGACCAACCAGGGAAGCCACACTGACCATGCTGATCGTGGCGACGGCCGCCACACGCAGGCCCGCGATCACGGCCGGTGTCGCCACGGGGAGCTCCACCTGCACCAGTCGCCGGATCGGCCCGAATCCCATGGCCACCGCGGCCTGGCGCACGTGATCCGGAACCTGCCGCAGCCCGTCGGTGACGTTGGGGAGGAGAATCACCAGACTGTAGATCGTCAACGGGATGATCGCGGTCCACAGGCTGAAGCTGGTGTAGGGAAGCAGCAGGAAGAACAGAGCGATCGACGGCACCGCGTACAGGATGTTGACCGTGGTCAACGCCCAGGGGTACACCCGCTGCCACCGAGCACAGACAATCCCGACCGGCAGGGCGATCCCCAGCCCCAACAGCAACGGCACCAGCGACAGGTGCAGGTGCTCCAGCAGCAACGCGAGAATCGGGTCGTCCAGGTTGTTCCAGACCCAGTCCCAACGGATCAACGGGTCCTCACCCATGGGCACGCGTTCCCGCAGCACCGTTGCCACCCGCATCCCAGATGGCCGCACTCAGGTCGGTCTGGCGTACCACGCCCAAGACCCGGCCGGTCCGGTCCACCCCGACCGCGCGGCTGGCCGGCGAGAGCATCGCCGCGTCCAGCGCCGCGCGCAACGAGTCGGTGGACACGGTGAATACGTGGCCGTACCGCACCAGGTCGAGCTCGCCCACGGGGGTGGTAGCCGCTGTGTTCGCGAGCGTGTCCGCGTGGATCCAGCCCAGGGGATGTTCCCTGGAGTCAACCGCGAGCAGCCAGGGCTCGTCCTTGGATCTGGCCTGGCCCAGGGCGGCACCGGCGGGGTGATCCGCATCCACGATGGCCGCACGCCGCAGCTGCAACTCGGACGCGGGAAAGAACGAAAGCCGGCGTACTCCCCGGTCATAGCCCAGGAACGCCTCCACGAACTCATCGACGGGCTCCGCCAGCAGGTGCTCGGGGTGGTCGAACTGGGCGAGGCGGCCTCCGGGACGGAACACCGCGATCGCGTCCCCGATACGCACGGCCTCGTCGATGTCGTGGGTGACGAACACGATCGTTTTCCGCAACTCCCGCTGGAGCCGCAGCAGCTCCTCCTGGAGGCTCTTGCGCACCACCGGGTCCACCGCACTGAACGGCTCGTCCATGAGGAGGATGGGTGGGTCGGCCGCCAGGGCCCGGGCGACTCCGACTCGTTGCTGCTGGCCCCCGGACAGTTGCTGGGGGTACCGCTGCGCCAGTTCGGGGGCCAGCCCCACGAGCTCCATCAATTCCGCGCTGCGGCGTAGCGCGGCGCGTCTCGTCGTCCCCACGAGGAAGGGGACGGTCGCGATGTTGTGCTGCACGGTTCGGTGGGGAAACAGTCCGGCCTGTTGGATCACGTATCCGATCGAGCGCCGGAGCGCGACGGGATCCCGGGCCCGGATATCCTGGCCGTCGATGGCGATGTGCCCCTCGGTGTGCTCGACCATTCGGTTGATCATCCGGAGGGTGGTGGTCTTGCCGCATCCCGAGGGACCGACGAGCACCGTGGTTCGGGCCGCGGGCACCTCCAGGTCCAGCTGGTCGACGGCCACCGTGCCACCCGGGTAGCGCTTCGAGACCCCCGTAAACGTGATCATGAGTCCGTTCTGCCCCAGGCCGGTTTCCTCTCCCCGGCACCTCGGGGCGATCCTCCCTGTGTCGCTTCGCCGGGACCGCGGCCGTCTCCCGCGTGGGTCGCGGGTCCACCGTGCCGCAGCAACCAGATTCGAACGTGTGTACGCTTTTGAGATCCAGCCTAACCCGGACGGACGCTACCACCCAGTCCGGCCCCCGCTATCGACGGCACGCGGCTGCTTCGCAGCTACCCGCGATGCGGGGGACGCAACACCGCGAAGGCATCGGTCACTTCCAGCTCCCGCTGGCGAAACCGGAACAGGGCCGCCGGTCGGCCGCCGGAGCGCCCCGAGGGAACGCACCGACCGGTATCCTCGATCTGGCCCCGGCGCAGGAGCACCCGCCGAAGGTTGGTCGCGGCCACGTCGTGCCCCAGCGCCGCCCGGTAGTAGCCGGACAGCTCCGACATGGTGAACTCTGGCGGGGCAAGCGCGAAGCCGACATTGGTGTAGGACAGCTTGGCCCGCAGCCGACGGCGCCCCGAGTCGACGATGCCCGCGTGATCGAAGGCCATCTGCGGAAGCTGGGTGGCGGGATGCCAGCTGGTGTCCGCCGGGATGACCGGATCGAGATCGGCGGGAACCAACCCCAGGTAGGCGGTGGCCAACACGCGGCCGCCGGGGTGCCGCTCCGGCTCGCCCCGGGTCTCCAGCTGCTCGAGATGGGTGAGGTCCCGCACGTCGACCTTCTGGGCGAGCTGACGACGGATCGAGGGGTCAAGGTCCTCCTGCCAGCCCAGCCGCCCTCCGGGTAGCGCCCAGAAGCCGGCGAAGGGGGCACGTGCACGTTCCCAGAGCAGCACCGACAGACGTCCGGCCCGGATCTGGAGCACGACAGCCAGGACCTCGTGTGCCTGGCCCGCGAGCGAGCTGGACGAGCCGGACGAGCCGGACGGCACAGCCGCGGCTGAGACGCCCGACGTCGTCACCTCCGCAGTCCACGACACGTCGGGCCCACCCTCCATGTCACAACCCCCATCCTGTCCGCTCATACCGCACATGCTAGGGTGTTTCTAGTTTTTGCTTTCCAGACACAAACTGTCTGGTTTCCGAGAGGATCAACCGTGGGGGATCCAATGGCGCAGGCAGGGACCGGGACGGCCGATGCCGCCCCGGGCACGGTGGCGAACGCGGAATGGGCCAAGGAGGTCCGTCGCCTCGCACGCGAACAGGACGCGGTCATCCTCGCGCACAACTACCAGCGCCCAGAGATCCAGGAGGTGGCCGACCACACGGGCGACTCGCTCGGGCTATCCCGGCTGGCCAGCGAGGTCAGCGCGAGCACGATCGTCTTCTGCGGCGTTCATTTCATGGCGGAGACCGCCAAGATCCTCTCCCCGGACAAGCGGGTCCTCCTGCCCGACCCCCGGGCGGGATGCTCCCTGGCCGACACCATCACCGCCGAGGACGTGCGCGCCTGGCGGGCCGAACACCCCGACGCCGTGGTGGTGGCCTACGTCAACACCACCGCCGCGGTAAAAGCCGAAACCGATATCTGCTGCACCTCCTCCAACGCGGCCGATGTGGTCCGCTCCATCCCGCCGGAACGGGAGATTCTCTTCCTCCCGGACCAGTTCCTGGGAGCACACGTCAAGCGGGTAACCGGGCGGGAGAACATCCACGTCTGGATGGGTGAATGCCACGTCCACGCCGGCATCGACGGCCACACCCTACGGGAACGTGTCGCCGCCGAACCCGACGCCGAGGTCTATGTCCACCCGGAATGCGGCTGTGCCACCTCCGCGCTGTACCTCGTGGGGTCCGGCAGCGTGGATCAGGACCGGGTCCAGGTCCTGTCCACGGGCGGCATGCTCAGCGCCGCCGAGTCCACCTCCGCCGACAAGGTGCTCATCGCGACGGAGACCGGAATGCTGCACCAACTACGCGGCGCCAACCCGAACACCCAGTTCGAAGCGGTGAACCCCCGCGCGGAGTGCCACTACATGAAGATGATCACGGCGGATCGGCTCCTGGAGTCCCTGCGGACCGCAACAACGGAAATCACGGTGCCCGAGGACATCGCGGAACGGGCCCGCCGCTCCGTGCGCCACATGGTCGCCATCGGATCATCGGGCCGCGGCGGCGAATAGCGCACCACCCACACACCCGGATCTCTCCGCGATCGGCAGCACCCCCACCCCAATTGCCGCTACCATTCGGGGACAACTCCGACGTCCCGGGCCGGGCGCCCCCACCCACATCCGCCCACCCGGGGCGGTCACGCGTCGGGCGCCCGCGTACGACCCGCACCGGGGCAGGTGCGGCCCTGGTTACCGCCGCGGCCCGCGTTCGCGGTGGAATCCGGACGGCCGACCGTCAGCGTCAAGGGGGTGGTGGGAGCGGAACAGGGCAGCACCGGAGACAGTGCCACCGGCCGGGCACAGCCATGCGGTGGCACCGACGGGGCATGCGGTGCCGCGTCCACGCCCGGCAGCGACACGACCCCCACCCCGGATACCACCAGCGAACAGCTTCTAGCCGCCGTGCCGGAGCTGTACCAGTACTGCTGGTCCCTGGTTGGCCCCGGGGCGATCGCCACCACCGGCAGCCCAAGCACCCGACTCACCGGAGCCTGCGCCGCGGTGTGGACAGCACTACTCACGGCCACCGAGCGGCTGTCGGAGCGGACCGACCACGCCAACACCCCACCCCTGCGGGTATGGCTATTCGCCCTGGCCCGCGCGGCATGTCAACGAAGCGGCTGGATCCGCAGCTCCCCGTATGCGGCATTGTCCATCACCGACGCCGAGGCGGCACCCGCGGCTGTCCTGGGCAGCCTGCCACCAAGCCAGCGGGAACTGCTGGAGCTGGCACTGCGGCACGGCCTGAGTCCCGGCCAGACCGCCCTGGTGACGGGCCTGGACCGCACCACCGTGGCCCGACTCACGGAGGCCGCCATCAGCCGGTGCCGGGACATCATCGCCGCCGAAGCCCCGGAGCTGCTGGAGACGGACCGGTCGCTGTCCCCCCGACGCCTGGCTGACGTCCTGGCCGAGATGCCGCCACCCCACCCACCCCAGAAGCTGACCGCACTGGTCCGGCACGGCTGTACGGCTCCGGAGCAGGCCACCGCGCGACAGGCCGCCGTGCAGCGGCTCGGCCCCTACGACGTCGGGGTGTGGCCTCGACATGTTGGCGCTGCCCACGATCCCGACGAAGCGCGTTGGGCCGCACCATCTCCCGTGGGCACGGACACGGACGGCTCCGTGGATCCACACGATCGCCTGGCCGGCCCCGAGGCGGCGGGGCCGGTTCACGTCGATGTTGCACCGTCCCATACCGGGCCGGGCGTG
This sequence comes from Lipingzhangella rawalii, assembly GCF_031628175.1. NCBI lineage: Bacteria > Bacillati > Actinomycetota > Actinomycetes > Streptosporangiales > Nocardiopsidaceae > Lipingzhangella > Lipingzhangella rawalii. The sequence goes on from NZ_JAVLVT010000009.1 coordinate 123,808, forward strand.
TCCCGACGTCACTGGCTGCTTCCCGCGGTCGCCGGGCTGTGCACGGTTATCGTGGCACTCGCCGTATGGGGGGCGGCCGCCTATCTCGGTGGCCCGCGGGTCGTGGCCGGTCCACCCCTGGACCTGCCCGCGGCGAGTACACCCGCCGGCGACACCGGCGGTCCCACCGGGGCTGAGGCCGCTCCCACGCCACCGGGCCCGTCCGCAGCCCACCCGGGTGGCCGCGCGGACACCGCCCCGTCCGCCACCGGCGATCCACCAGCCCCCGAGGAGTCACCGGACCCCGCCCCTGTTCCCCCGGCTGAGGACACCGCAGACTCGGGGGCGAGCGCGGCGGCACCAGAGCAGGCCCCCGACGACACCGGCGGCTCTGGAGCATCCACAGAAGACCCCTCGCCCAGCGCTCCGCCACACACTCCCCCTGGTGAGGACTCCGACGGCGACGGTGACGACAACGGAGAGGATCCGAACGGTGACGACGGCGGCCGTGGGGGCCTGCTGTCCGAGGTCACTGACGCACTCGACAAGCTCCTGGGGCGCTCCTGAGAACGACCCCTGCCCGGGGTTTCGACAGCGGAAACCCCACAGTCGCCGCGATGCGGGCTTGTGGATATGTGCCGTTTCGGATGCGGACGTAACGTGCGTCACTCGACAGCATCCACGGCACACACAGAAGGCAAGGGAGAATTCTGGTGACCGTCCGAACCGTGCTCCGTGTCGGCGGAGCGAGCGCACTCGCCTGTGGGCTGACCCTGGGGCTGGCCGCAGGCGCCGCCGCGGATCCCCACGACCGAACCCACTACACCCTGACGATCCTGCACGCCAACGACACCGAGTCCCACCTGCTGGGTGCCCCCTCTGCGCCGAACTTCGGTGGCGTCGCTCGATTCACCACCCTGTTGAACGACCTCCAGGCCGCGGAGCGCCACCCGCGCTCGGCCGAGGGCGCGGAGGCACACCGGCGCGGTGTCCTGTCCGTGCACACGGGGGATACCTTTCTCGCGGGTCCGGAGTTCGGGGCGAGTCTTCGGGAGGACACCCCCTACTACGACGCGCTGGCTCTCGGATACGCCGACTACGACGCCATTGCGATCGGGAACCACGAGTTCGATTTCGGTCCGCAGACCTTCGCGGAGTTCGTGGAGGCGACGCCGGGGGACACACCGTGGCTGTCGGCGAACCTGGACTTCTCGGACGTGGCGGAACTGGCACAGCTCGAGGCCGACGGCGTGTTGGCCCCCAGCACCGTGGTTCGTGAGCGCGGCACGGACATCGGGCTGGTCGGGGCCGTCACTCCCCTCCTGCGCGAGCTCTCCAACCCGGGAGCAGTGGAGGTGGCCGACGACCTGCGTGCCGTGGTCCAGGACGAGGTGGACCGCCTCACCGCGGAGGGTGTGGACACGATCATCCTGATCTCCCACCTTCAGGGCATCGCGCACGATCGGGAGCTCATCCGGGAACTCACGGACGTGGACGCGGCCATCGCCGGTGGTGGCCACGAGACGCACGCTCCGGAGGACACCCCGCTCGTGCCCGGGGACGAGGTCCCCACCGACCCTGCGACGGGAGAGCCGCTGCACTATCCACTGTGGGTCAGTGACGCCGAGGGGACCGACGTGCCGATCGTGACCGCGGGGGACAACTACAAGTACGTCGGACGGCTCGTGTTGAACTTCGACCGCAGCGGTGACCTGATGTCCGTGTCCGAACGTTCCGGTCCGTTGCGCGTGTCCGGGGTCGGGGCGGACGCGGTCGAGCCACATCCCGATGTGCACGCGGAGATCACCACACCGGTACAGCAGCACGTGGACAGCCTCGGTGAGTCGGTCCTCGCGGTCAGCGAGGTGGACCTGGAGGGACGACGCAATCCGGGGGTGCGCACCGAGGAGACCAACCTCGGCAACCTCCTGGCGGACGCCCTCCTCGCGGCGGGACAGGACCACGCCGCGGATCTGGATGTCCCTGCGCCGCAGATCGCCCTGCAAAACGGCGGCGGCATCCGTAACGGTTCCCTGATCCCCGCCGGGGAGCTCACCGAGCTGGACACCCACAACATCGCGGCCTTCTCCAACTTCGTCGCCGTGGTCCCCGAGGTCCCGCGCGAGCAGGTCAAGGAACTACTGGAGAACGGAGTCTCCGAGTTGCCGGCCGCGGACGGCCGGTTCGCGCAGGTCGCCGGCCTCAGTTTCACCTACGACGTGGAGCGAACCGCCCAGGTCCTGGATGCCGAGGGCAGGGTCCTAGAGCCGGGAGAGCGGGTGCGGGAGGTGACGTTGGACGACGGCACCGTCCTTGTCGACGACGGCGAGGTCGTTGCCGGCCCCGACATCCACGTGGCCACCAACGACTTCTCCGCCGGTGGCGGCGACCAGTACCCGTTCCGCGGAGCGGACTACGTATCCGCGCCGCTCACCTACCAGCAGGCCCTGGCTGAGCACCTGTCCACCAACCTGGATGGCCAGGTTCGCGCCGCGGACTACCCCGAGGGCGGCGAGGGCCGCATCACGGCCGCCAACTGAATGCCCTGACGGTCGCTCGCCCCGTCCCCCTGCTCCTCGGCCTGCCGCGGGCAGTGTCCGGGAAGGAGGGGGACATGGCCGGAAGCCACGGGAGTGGTGACAAACGCCGAAGCGCGACCGAGGATCGCGCCGCCTTTCCGCGTACCCGGGCGCACGAGGTTGCCCGTGGACCGTCGGGGTGCTCGACCTCGCCCGCCAGGACCATGTCCCGCTGCGCCACCACTGGCCAGGAACGGTCTGTAGCGTGCGGCGGCACGCGGATATCAGTCCATACCGGCCAGCAGGCGGTCAGCGGTGACCTGCAACCGGTGCTGGACCTGCTCCACGTCGCGATGGCCTTTGAGTACCTCGAGTACCTCGAATATCCACACCCCACACAGGGACCCCACGACGAGATAGTCCGGACTCTCCCGGTCCGGAACGCGCTCCGCGTCGGTCTCCTGGCGGGCGACCCGCCACAGCAGATCCGTGATCCGGGGGGCGAGATCGGTCGTGGCCTCGGTCATGATCAACGACCGCACCAGGGCGTCGCCGAGTTCGGGCTCCCGCATCAGGCCCCGGGTCGCGCGTAGCAACACGTCCACGGCACGTCCCGCCGCGGTCGGGGCCGCCGGAGGGCGACGCTCGATACTGCGTTCGAGCAGGTCGAGCTCTTCGGTGACGACGGCCACCACGAGATCCATCTTGGACGGAAAGTAGCGGTACAGAGTCCCCAGGGCAACGCCCGCACGCTCGGCCACAGCCCGCATCTGCATGGCCTCGACGCCGCCACGGAGCGCGAGGGCCGCGGCGGTCTGCACGATCCGTTTCCGACGTTGGCTCTGGTTGCGCATCCGCAGGCTGGCTGGCGCCTGGGCTCCCACAGCGTCACTCCCCTCGTTGCCCGTAGGGACGGCTACCCCTTCCGCGGGAGGGATTGCTACACGTCCCCCGCCCGCCACACGGCATGCGTCCACAACTCCACGAACACGTTATCCAATGATCGAGTACGGGCTCCGCGGCCGGAGACAACGGTGCCGGAGCTCACGTCCTCCCGGGATGGAGCCGCGCGACGTTGATCCACCACGGTCCTACCCACCGACCACAACTAGAACACGTTTCATTGGCGATCATTGGCGAATCCGACAGATGACCAACCGGTCACCCCGAAACTGTAGTAGATCTAACACGTTATGTGATCGGACGTGCGATGGGAGCTTCGACCCACAGCACCGACAACCGGGCCGGACGCACGCGCATCACCAGCCCCAGTTAAACTACCGAGTAACCTGGCCGACGGCCCAGCCCGCCGGATTGACGCACGTCGAAGCACCAGGACAACCAGACAGCGGTACCGCCCGTACCGAACCGAGGCTTTCGAGCCACTGCCACCCTTTCGACCATCCTGCCGGCCAGCACCGGATAAGCGACCCACCCATGCACCACGGCCCACTGCGCATCGCCCTGCTGTCCTATCGCAGCAAACCGCACTGCGGCGGACAGGGAATCTATGTCCGCCACCTGTCCCGGGAACTCGCCGCACTCGGTCACAGTGTCCACGTGCTGTCCGGCCAGCCCTACCCCGACCTGGATGCCGGAGTTGAACTCGTGCCGGTGCCCAGCCTGGACCTCTACAACGACCGGGACCCGTTCCGCACCCCGCCGCTCCGGGAATGGCGGGACTGGATCGACGCACTCGAAGTCGCCACGATGTGGACCGCAGGATTCCCCGAACCACTCACGTTCTCCCTGCGCGCCCGGCGAGAACTCCGCTCCCGCGCCGAGTGCTATGACGTCGTGCACGACAACCAGACCCTGGGCTACGGGCTGTTGGGGCTCGGGCGAGTCGGTCTCCCCCTGGTCACCACGATCCACCACCCCATCACGGTCGACCGCAGGATCGAACTCGACCAGGCCCGGGGGCTCCAGCGACTCAGCAAACGTCGCTGGTACAGCTTCGTGGGCATGCAGGCACGCGTGGCCCGACGACTGAGCCCCATCCTGGTTCCCTCCCAGTCCTCGGCCGACGACATCGTCCGTGAGTTCGCGGTAGATCGTGCCCGCACCGAAGTGGTACCGCTCGGCGTGGACACCCGCTACTTTCACCCGCGCCCCGAGGTCAGCCGCGCTCCCGGACACCTCGTGTGCGTCGCCAGCGCCGACAGCCCGCTCAAGGGAGTGGACGTGCTGCTCCGCGCCACAGCCAAACTCGCCACCGAACGGGACGTACGGTTGACCGTGGTGAGTCGACCGAAGCCCGGGGGCGAATCGGACCGGCTCGTGGACGCGCTCAGCCTGCGCGATCGCGTGAACTTTGTGCACGGCCTCAGTGACGAGGAACTCGCACGGCTCCTCGCCAGCGCCGAGGTTGCCGTGGTGCCCTCCTACTACGAGGGCTTCTCCCTGCCCGCCGTGGAGGCCATGGCCTGCGCAACACCACTCGTTGCCAGCAGGGCGGGCGCCCTGCCCGAGGTCGTCGGGTCCAACGAGACCGCAGGCCGGCTCGTTCCGCCCGGGGATCCCGAAGAACTGGCCATGACCATTGGTCGACTCCTCGACGCCCCCGACGAGCGGGAACGCATGGGGGCCGCCGCCTGGGAGCGGGTCCGCGCGCATTTCAGCTGGCGCGCCGTGGCGGAGACCACCGCCGCGCGCTACCGCGACACGATGGCGACAGCCCCGCGCTGAGCGGTCCCGGTCCCAACCCTCCACCACCCCAACCCTGAAGGAGCCACCCCTGATCACCGTCGACTTCGACCGTTTTCCCGTCGGACCCGGAAACCATCTGCTGGACCTTGGCTGTGGCGGCGGCCGGCACGCCTTCGAAGCGCTGCGCAGGGGCGCCAACGTGGTCGCGTTCGACCACGACGCCACCGAGCTGGCCACCGTGGACAGTATGTTCGCCGCGATGCGTGCCGAGGGGGAGGTGAGCGACACCACCGAAGCCCGCACCGTCTCTGGGGACGCGTTGGACATGCCCTTCCCGGACGGCTCGTTCGACCGTGTGATCGTATCCGAGGTCTTCGAGCACATCCCACACGACACGGCCGCCATCGCGGAGCTGTACCGGGTGCTCCGCCCTGGGGGTGTCGCCGCCGTGACCGTTCCCAGCTGGCTTCCGGAACGGTTGTGCTGGGCACTGTCCGAGGACTACCACACCAGCCCCGGCGGGCACGTGCGCATCTACACCCGTGCCGAGCTCGAGGCGAAGCTCAAGGCTCAGGGCTTCCGCATCGGCCCACACCACCACGCGCACGCGCTCCATACTCCGTACTGGTGGATCAAGTGTGCGGTGGGGCCGGACAACGAGGAGCATCCCCTGGCCCGCGGCTATCACCAACTCCTCGTGTGGGACATCCTCTCGGCTCCCCGCCTCACCCGCGTGACCGAACGCTTGCTGAACCCACTCGTTGGGAAGAGCCTGGTGGTCTACGTTCGTAAACCTCCCACAGCCACCGGAGGCACGGAAGGCCGCCATGGCGACGCATAGGCTTCCCGAGCTGGACGGGGTCCTCTCCCCCGAGGACATCGCACAGACCGCCGAGTACCTGGCCGATATGCAGGAGGCGTCGGGAGCCATTCCCTGGTTTCGTGGTGGCCACCTCGACGTGTGGGATCATGTGGAGTGTGCCATGGCCCTGGCCACAGCCGGGCACACCCAAGCCGCAATGCGGGCGTACGGCTGGCTGGCCGACATCCAGCTTCCCGACGGATCCTGGCCCGCGAAGCTGCGCCACGGGCACGCCGTCACCGGACTACGCGAGGCCAACCACGCCGCCTACATCGCAGTCGGCGTATGGCACCAGCTGGTACTGACCGAAGACGAGAACTGGGCACACCGCCTGTTTCCCACCGTGCAGGCGGCCCTCGACTTCGTCCTCGACCTCCGTACCCCCCGGGGCGAGGTGCGGTGGGCCCGAGACGCCGACGGGACAGCCGGGGATCATGCCCTCCTCACCGCATGTTCCAGCATCCACCACGCACTGCGGTGCGGCGTGCACCTCGCCGACCGGCTGGGCGCGGCCCGCCCGGACTGGGAACTCGCAGCCGCCCAGCTCGGCCATCTGATCAGCGAGCACGAGGACATCTTCGCCGACCGCAGCCGATTCTCCATGGACTGGTACTACCCCATCCTCGGTGGTGCCGTCCGCCTCGGGGCACAGACCCGGATCGACGAACGCTGGGACCAGTTCGTCGTACCGGGACTCGGCATCCGTTGCGTCAGCGACCAGCCCTGGGTGACGGGCGCGGAAACCTGCGAACTGGTGATCGCGTTGGCCGCGCTGGGCCTGCGGGAACATGGAACACAGCTCCTCGCGGCCATGCAGCACCTCCGCGACCCTGCCGACGGGGCGTACTGGACCGGCTACCAGTTCGTCGAACGGCGCAACTGGCCCGTGGAACGCAGCAGCTGGACCGCGGCCTCGGTGATCCTGGCTGCGGACGCCCTGACCCAGACCACCCCGGGCGCCCGGGTCTTCACCGACGTCGCGGCCGAGCCCGGCGCGGTTGATCCGGACCGGTGCGGCTGCGGCGTCCTGGTGCGCTAGGCAGCGTTGGGGACAGCTTTCGGATCAGGCAGCGGTTCTCGCGAGCGGGGCCAGCGCCTGCCCAGGGCGAGAGCACCATCCTGGTGTGGCGGTCTGAACTCAGCGCCACAGCGCGCAGTGCCGCGTGTGGCCGGCCTGCTGATTGGGTGATGTAACGCGTAGGACTCATGTCTTCACACTGTGGCCAGCCTGCTGGGGACCGGGTGGTCGTTGGTGTCGCGCGGGAGATGTCGGCTGACACGGCCCGCACGGTTCACCAAGCACCGGAACCACGATCGCCCGTTAGCCGTGTGTGAAGGGTCTCCTGGCTGCTCCGGAGCACGCCCACCCCATGCCCACGCACCGCCGCGCGGGAGAACACACCGCCCCCACCATCCTCCGGTGGCCGTCGTGCGGGGGAGCGCCCCGGAACCAGCACACCACCGGTGACCACCACGGCGCGACGCCGCCGGCGGCCGACACGGCGCGTACGGGGAGCCCACCACCAGCACCCCGCTCCCAATCAAGCCACGTCGCGTCGTGAACCGGTACGCCCCGCCGGGGGCTGGGCGGCATCGTCATCGCCGAGAGCGTGCCCGGCCCGTGCCCGTGGGTGAGTCGTGGTCTGGCCGCCGCAGCACCGGCTCCGGGCCGCGTCGTTCCACCGCGCCCCGGAGCCCGGCTGGAACCACCACGTGGCCCCGCCGGGGCGCTGGCCTCACTCCGTGTCCTGGCCCTCATCACCACCGTTACCGGGTTCCTCCGGAGGCTCCGGTTCCGGGCCACCCGGGTCCTCCGGGTCACCCGGATCCTCCGGAACCCCGGGTTCCTCGGGCTCCGGCTCCTCCGGGGGTTCCTCGGGCTCCTCGGTCTGCTCGGATCCGTCCTGTTCCGGCTCCTCGGTGTCCTGGGGCTCACGGGTCGGCTCGGGTGTGCCACCCCAGTCCTGCACGTTGCCGCCCATATCCGGGGAGGGGAACTGCTGGACCTCCTCACCCTCCAGCGCACGACTCATGAAGGTCTGCCAGATCATTGCCGGCAGGGTGCCCCCGGACAGGGAGCCGTAGCCGGGCATACTGAAGGACTGGTTGTCGCCGTTGTACACACCGACGGCGGTGGACAGCTGCGGGGTGTAGCCCACGAACCACGCCGCGACGCTTCCGTCCGTGGTCCCGGTCTTTCCTGCGGCGGGGCGACCAATACCGGCCCGGGTCCCCGTTCCGTTCGTGATCACCCGCTCCATGGCGTGGGTGACGTCCGCGGCCGTTTCCGGGGACATCGCCTGGTTCCGGTCCACCTCGGGGCGTTCGTTCTCGCCCTCACGATTCTCGATCTCCCGGATGACGTGCGGCTCCACGTGTTCGCCCGCGTTCGCGAAGGTCGCGTACCCCGACGCCTGGTGCACGGGGCTCACATCGGAGACCCCGAGGGGCAGTGTCGCGGCGTGCGCCTGCTCGTCCGTGATCATGTTCTCCGGGATCCCGGCGTCGTGGGCCAGATCCACGACATTCTCCAGCCCGATCTGCTGGCCCAGCCGAACGAAGCCCGTGTTCGAGGAGTTCTGGGTGGCCTGGATCAGCGTCTGTCGCGGATTGTCCCCTGTCGCGTTGCTGATCGTGGCCCCGTGGATACTCATCGGCCCACTGCCGTCCACCACGGTGTTGAGGCTCAGCCCGCTCTCCAGGGCAGCGGCGAGAACGTAGGGCTTGAACGCCGAACCGGCCTGGGCGGATCCCCGGAACGCACTGTCGTAGGCGTTCTCGAGATAGTCCTCCCCACCGTAGAAGGCCCGAACCTCGCCCGTTTCCGGATGGATGGACGCAATCCCGATCTCGACGCCGTCGGGGACCGTGTCCAGATCCACGTGGGCCTCCACCGCCTCCTCGGCGATGTTCATCAGGTTCTCGTCGAAGGTCGTGTACACGCTGTAGGCACCACGCTGGATGTCATCCTCGGTGTATCCGAGCTGTTCCAGCTCCGACATGGCCTGCTGGACCATGTATCCCTGGTACCCCTCCAGGCTCCGGTCGTCGTGGGACCGTTCGGGTTCCGGCTGGGCGAACTCCATCTCGTCCGCTTCGGCCTCGGTGATCGAGCCCATGTCCACCAGCCCGTTGACCACGTAGTTCCAACGGTCCTCCATCCAGGTGGCCGTCTCCACGTCAGCCGAACCAAACGGGGACGGATTCTGGATGGCTGCCGCGAGGAACGCGGCCTCGTCGGGACTCAGATCCTGAACATCCTTGTGGTAGTAGGCCTGCGCAGCCGCCTGGATCCCATAGGCACCTCGACCGAAGTACACGGTGTTGAGGTACTGCTCGAAGACCCACTCCTTGTTGTCGTCGTAGCCCTCGGGTGCTTCCTGACGATCCACCTTCAACGCGATGATGATCTCGCGGAACTTCCGGTTGATGGTCTGTTCCTGACTCAGACCCTCGTAGTAGTTGCGAACCAGCTGCTGCGTCACCGTGGACCCACCCTGGACCTGCTGCCCAGTCACGGTATTCCAGATGCCGCGGACGGTACCCGAGATGGACACCCCTGGTTCGTCCCAGAAATCCCGGTCCTCGGCGGAGAGGACCGCATTTTGTACCTCTTCGGGTACGTCGTCCAGCTCCACCGGGTCGCGGTCCACCCCACGCTCGGCGAGCACGGTCTCCCCGTCGGCGTAGTAGAACGTGGACTTCTGGTCCGTGGCGTAGGCCTGCGTGTCGTCCGGAATGTCGATGATGGCGAAGGCGACGCCGAAGGCCCCTCCCGCGAGCAGCACGAGGACACCGGCGCCGATCAGGACGCCCCGGGTGATCCGAACCCAGAGGGGACGCTTCCCGGACGCCTGGTCCGCGCTGGTGTTCCCGCCCTCGTGCTCCGTGTCGGTGGAACCGTCCCCACCACCGGCGAATGCCGCCTGCTGGGCGGGGGACGCCGCATCGGCCTGCGGTGGCTGCCCGGAGGCCGCATCGGACATGGGTGCCGGTCCCGGGGGGCCAGGAGGGCCGGGGGGCTGCGCCGGGGGTGCGGCAGCCGCCCCCGCGGTGCCGTGATCCGTGGGCGGAGCCGTACCCGCGTCGTCGTCGCCGCCCGGTGTCGCGGGCATGCCAACGCTTGCGGTCTCGGCAGTGTCGGAAGTATCGGCAGGATCCGGGACATGGGCCGCCGGGGTCGAGTCCGCTTGCGGTTCCGGGACGGCCCCTGGCGGCGCTACGGCGGTGGTCTCCCCCGTTGGGGGCTCTTCCTCGCCGGGGGACGGCAGGGGACCCGTTGCGCTTCCGGTGATCGGAGCATCACCCGGGTACGGCTCCGCGGCTATATCCGCTGCCTCCGAACCACCGGACGCAGCGGCGCCGTCTGTGTCCGCTGCCGGGGGATCCGCCGGTGTCGACGCGCCTGATGCCTCGGAGGGGGATGTCGCGGCAGCGGAGTCGGTGGTGGCGGTCCCGTCAGTCACGGCGTGGAACGGTCGCGTGTCCGGCTTCGGGTCGAACCAACCACGGGTGGGGGCCTCGCTGCCGCCCGTTCCGGTCGCGAGCCCGGTCAGGCCGGACGTAACCCCCGAGTCTGCCTCGGGAACGGTCCCGGACGTGGCCTCCGGGGCAGGGTCGGTGTCCCCGGCGCGGCCACGGACACCATCAGTCTCGGTAGCGCTCCTGCTCTCGTCACCGGTGTCCACGCGGGATTCTCGGGGCGCCGCTGCGTCGGCGCCCTCCGCCGCGGCACCATTGCTCGTACCGTCGGCGCTGTCGGCGCTGTCGGCGCTGTCGGCGCTCTGGGAACCGTCCGCCCCCGATGGGTCGCCGTCGCCCGAGGGTGCATCCCCACGGACTGCCTGACCGGTGATATCCACCCCGTACTGCTCGTTCAGCCGTCGGGCGACCCGGTCGCGAAACGAGAGTCCGGTGTCCGTGAAGGCACTGTCGGCAAGAAACGGCGAGGCCGGAGAGGCCGACGTCACATCGTTGTCCGCGGGAGCGTCGCCGTCGCCGTCGCTGCCGCCCGCGCGGGACACGCTGTGCGCGTCCCCAGCACTGTCGGAGCTGCCGGCGCTGGCAGTACTGTCGGCATGATCGCTGCTTGCGGCACTTACCGTGCTTGCGACGCTGTCGCCACCGGTGGCATCGGACGTGCTCGCAGTACTGCCAGCACTGGCCGCCCCACGGTCCGGCGCCCCACTGTCGGGCGACACATCCGATTCCGCGACGGTCGGCTCCATGGCGTCCTCAGGGACGGAGACCCCGTCGGTGTCGTCGTCTCGGCGCGGCGTGGGCTCGTCGCCGTCGCCGCTTGTCCTCTCACTCAGTTCCGTCGCCCCCTGCTCATCGACCCGGAAACGTGGCCAGCTGACCCTGTGTATTGGACACGTACGGGGGTCGATTTGGTTTCACTGCGATGGCTTCGGCTGTCAGCTCGTGTGGGGGATCCGCTGCACGCACTGTCCACAACGATACCGGCACGACGGGTGTTCTGCGGCTGCGGGACGTGAGTTCACGTGGCAGACGCGGATATCCGCCTGGCGCGGATCCGCGATCCTTCGTCACGCGATGCGCCACAGCACCCGGAGTGAACCGTGCACGTGGATCTCCCGGAACTTCCCGGACTCCAGAGCCCGACAGTAGACATGGTACGGCGGCCGGCCACCGTCGGCGGGGTTCGGAAACACGTCGTGGATCACCAGCACCCCCCCGGCCGCCACCCAGGGGCTCCAGGCGGCGTAGTCGCTCTGGGCCGCCTCCTCGGTATGCCCCCCGTCGATGAAGAGCATCCCAACCGGCCGTCCCCACATCGCGGCGGCGGTGGTGGAGGGACCGACCATGGCGAGCACATACTCTTCGAGACCGGCGGTGTGGATGGTCCTGCGAAACGCGCTCAGGGTGTCCAACAGCCCGACCTGTGGATCCACGAGTTCGGGGTCGTGGTACTCCCAGCCAGGTTGATGCTCCTCCGAGCCCCGATGATGGTCGACCGTGACCACCGTTCCGCCGACCTCACGGGCCGCGGCCGCGAGGTACACCGTCGACTTGCCGCAGTAGGTTCCGATTTCCACAACCGGCCCGAGGGCCAGGTACTCCCGGGCAACCGCGTACAGCACCTGTCCTTCGTCCTCGGGCATGAACCCGGGGGCCTCCTCGGCAACACGCCGGACGGACTCCGCGGGTCGGGCCGCAAACCTCCCGGGCCCGACGCTCACAGCCCCCTCAGTCACATTCCCTCCTCGCAGGCGTCAGCACGGCGCTGGGCGGGCTGACGGACATGGGCCACGGCCACCGGGCCGTGGACACTGTGCCAGTAGCGCCAGGAGAGCCGACAATGTGGCAACCAACCACACGCGGCACGGGTACCACAGGTATCGTGGACAGACCTGGCGGCACCAATCTCTCATATGGACTGTGGCCAGCCGGGAGCGAGGCACCCGGGACAGAACGTCGGAGGCATGGGCACAGCGGACCCGACCACAGGAGCCACCTCGCGAACCTGGTGGCAGCGACTCAACGCGGCCACAGCCGGACGGATCCACCACACCGAAGTGGAACCACTGGTCCGCGAACACCTGCGCTGGCACCCCAGAGCCGGAGTCGACACCCTACGTCGGGCCTACGCGGTCGCCCACCATCTCCATGACGGCCAACGCCGAAAGTCCGGCGAGCCCTACATCAGCCATCCGCTGGCGGTCGCACTCATCCTGGCGGAAACCGGTGTTGATACGGCGACCCTCGTCGCCGCGCTGCTGCACGACACGGTCGAGGACACGCCGTACACGGTGGGACAGCTACGCGCCCAGTTCGGCGATGAGGTGGCGATCATGGTGGACGGGGTCACCAAACTGGACCGCTCTATGTACGGGGCGGACGCCGCCGGCGAGACCTTCCGCAAGATGGTGCTGGCGGCCTCGGCCGATCTACGGGTCCTCCTGATCAAGCTCGCGGACCGACTCCACAATCTACGGACCCTGGCGTTCCAGCCACCGCATAAGCAGCGCAAGATCGCAGCCGCGACGCGCGAGGCGCTGATCCCCTTCGCCGAACGGCTGGGTGTTTACGCCCTGAAGCGGGAACTGGAGGACCTGTGTTTCGCCTACCTCGAACCCGAGGCGTACGAGGCGACGGTGAACGCGATCGCCGAGGCCCGCTCCCGCGACCGCGCGGAACTTGACGGGGTGGTGCGTCGACTGCGTGACGTCCTGTCCGAGTTCCGCATCAAAAACGACGTGATCGTGCGGGACCGACACCCCTACTCGGTGCACACGACCCGCGGCGGCCACCTGGAGGGTCTGGACAGTTTCGGGGTGTCCCGCATTATCGTGACGGTTCCCCGGGACAGCCGCGACTGCTACATCGCCCTCGGAGCGGTACACAGCGCGTGGAAACCCCTACCGGCGCGTCTCAAGGACTTCATCGCTGTCCCCAAGTACAACCTCTACCGGGCGCTGCACACCACCGTTGTCAACAACAGCGGTCGGGTTTTCGAGGTGATCGTGTGCACCGCCGAGGAATATCGGGTCTCCGAGTACGGGCTCATCGCACACGTTGCCGACGCCACTTCCGACGACGGTCGACGCGCGGTGACGCGCCGCGCCGATCTGGAGTGGCTGCAACGGCTGTTGTCCTGGCAGGGGCAGGTCAGCGCGGACGAGCTGCTCCAGGGGGTACGCACGGACCTCGTTCCGGACAGCATGGTGACCTTCACCCGCGAAGGTGACCTGGTCACCCTCCCGCGAGGCGCGACGGCGCTGGACTTCGCCTACGCCCTCAGCCCAGAGCTCGGCGACCGCTATATGGGGGCCCAGGTCGACGGTCGCCTTGTCCCGGCCGCGACCCGCCTGCGGGACGGCCAGACCGTGGAGATCCTCACCAGCGAGGACTCGAGCGCTTCGGCTTCCTGGCTCACGGTCGTCAAGACGGGGCCGGCCCGCAGTGGAATCACCCAGCGGCTGGCCGAACAGCAGGCCGAACGCGACGCCAGCCAGGGCCGCGCCGAGATCCGGGAGCGCCTACGCACGGCCGGCTACAGCCTCCTGGAGCTGGAAGGAACCGGGGTGGCGACCTCCGTGGCGCGCCGTCTGGGATACGCAGACCTCGAGGGCTTGTACACGGCCGCGAACTCGGGGGACATCGACCCGGGAAACCTGGTCACCGAACTGGTGGGCAGCGTCCGCTGAGGCGTCAGGTGCCCTGCGGCTGCGGCATCCGCGCCTCCAGCCTCCGGACAGCCTCGTCGAGCACCGGGTCTTGTTTACAGAAGGCGAAGCGCACCAGGTGCCGGCCTTCGGCTGGGTCGGCGTAGAACACCTGGGCGGGCACGGTGACCACTCCCGCCGCGTGGGGCAGGCTCCGTGCCAGCTCCACACCGTCCTCGAACCCCAGGGGACGGATGTCCGCCATCACGAAATAGGTGCCCTGGGGAACGTGGGGCCGCAGACCGGCCCGCGCCAGCCCCGTCGCCAACCGGTCCCGCTTCTGCTCCAACGCCGCTCGCTGCTGCTGAACCCACTCCTGTTGGGACGTTATGGCCTCGGCGACGGCGAGTTGTAGGGCGCCGTTGGCGGTGAACGTCAGGAACTGGTTCACCGTCCGCACGGCGCGCACCAGCGGCTTGGGCCCCATCACCCAGCCGATCTTCCACCCGGTCACCGAGTAGGTCTTGCCGGCGGAGGAAATCGCCAGGGTACGCTCGCGCATGCCCGGCAGGCTGGCCAGGGGAATGTGCTCGGCACCGTCGAAAATCAGGTGCTCGTAGACCTCATCGGTGACCGCGAGAAGGTCGTGCTCGCGACACAGCTCGGCGATGGTTTCGAGCTCGGAGCGGCGTAGCACGGTCCCGGTCGGGTTGTGCGGCGAGTTCACGATGATCATGCGGGTGCGCGGCCCCACCACGGCCCGCAGTTCCGCGGGGTCGAAGGTGAAGCGTGTACCGCCGGCATCGGGACGCAGGGTGACCGGCCGAGCGACTCCGTTCGCCAGGGCGATGGCGGCGGCGTAGGAGTCGTACATGGGTTCCAGCACCACCACCTCGTCGCCGGCCTCGACGAGCCCCAGCACCGAGGCGGCGATCCCGGCCGTGGCGCCGACCGTGACGTAGACCTCGGAGTCGGGGTCGTAGTCGAGTCCGAAACGTAGCCTGCGGTCGGCGGCCACGGCCGACCGCAGCTCCGGACGCCCCAGACCGGGGGGATACTGGTTTACTCCGTTGGCCATGTGGGCGCCGGCGGAGCGCACCAGTGCCTCGGGGCCGTCGGTGTCCGGAAACCCCTGTCCGAGGTTCACGGCCTGGGTTTCGGCGGCGAGCCGGGTCATCTCCGCGAAGATTGTCTCGCCGAACTGGCGCATGCGGGCGACGAGGGCGTCAGACATGCGTCCAAGCATAGGCCGCGGGGCGTTGCCGGCTCCATCCCCGCCCCGGGCGGTGGGTGCGTCCGCGGGTACCGCCCTCCAGTATGCGGCGCTGGTTGGCGGTGGCCGGGCGGCCGGTGTCCCGGACCTGGGTTCCCGCACCACCGGGAACGCCGGGCCTCGCTCGCCGGTGGTCGTGTCCCAGTCCCAGGTCCCAGTCCCTCCACCCCGGTTCAGGAGGCGACTCCACGATGCGTGTGGGCGAGCACATCCCGCAGGTGGGCCATGTCCTCGTCGCTACAGTGTTCGACGAACCGACGCATGGTCACCCCGCGGTTCCCGCTCCCATCCAGGACCTGACACATCATCCGGGCGGTGTGTTCCTCCCGGCTGGCGTAGGGCCAGTATCTCCAGGCTCGGCCCGCCTTCTCCCTGCGCAGCACTCCCTTGTTGTGCAAGATGTTGGTCACAGTCATCACGGTCGTGTAGGCGACCTCGCGGTTGTAGGTCATGCTCTCGCGAATCTCGCGGACGACGAGGGGACGTTCCGCCTGCCAGAGTGTGTCCATAATCGCGGACTCGAGTTCTCCGAACTCTCGCAACCTCACCCACCTCCGGAGCGTCATGCTAGAGACACACCGGGCTCGTCGGGGCCGATTTCGCAAAAGTGCTCGCAAAGTGCCCGCAATTCGGGGAACTGCGCATGGGGCGCCCCGGAACTTCTGTGCGGCGGCTCCGGTTGCTGCTCGGCGACGGCCGGGCCCACCGCCCCGCCGCTGGCCCACCACAGGGGTGGTGCGTGGGGACGGTGGCCGTCCTGCCCGGCCGTGCCACTAGTCCGACGCCCCCGCGCTCTCGTGCGGTTCCCCCGCCGCGGCCAGAACCTCAGACGAACCGTGTCCCGTGTGAGCTGCGAGACACCACAGGTCCCAGGCGTGGCCGTGTCTGGCCAGCAATTGTTAGCTTTGTCCCAGGCCGGGACGGGCCACGTGGCCGCGCGCCACCAACGCGGGCATTAGCCTGAGAGAAGCGAGATATCCGGCTTGGCGTCCTGCCGTGGCCTGGCGCAAGGCCTCGCCAGCTCGGCGCCCGCCCATCTCGGACATTCCAATGAACTAGCGAGTTGCGGAAGAGGGCGATCTCCGCCGTGTCGTCTGAGGCGTCTCAACCCCCAACAGACTTCGGGCCCAACGAGTGGTTGGTTGACGAGCTGTACCAGCGGTATCTGAGCGATCCCAACTCTGTGGACAAGGCGTGGTGGAGTTTCTTCGCCGACTACGGCACCACGAGTTCCACACCAGAGCCCGCATCGAAGGACAGTAAGGGTGGGGCCACGCCGCAGGCGACCCCGGAACCCACGAAGGAACCCACGAAGCGCGAGAGCGCACCGGCCGCCGAACCCCGAACAGAATCGGCTCCCGCGTCATCCACGACCGAGGACGACACCGGTGGGGCCACCGAGGAGCGCCTGCGTGGCGCGGCTGCCCGCACAGCCACGAACATGGCGGACAGCCTGGCGCTGCCGATGGCAACGAGTGTGCGCGCCGTTCCGGTGAAGCTCCTGTTCGACAACCGGGTTGTCATCAACAACCATCTCAAGCGTGGACGTGGCGGGAAGATCTCCTTTACCCACCTGATCGGCTACGCGATGGTGAAGGCCGCACGCGCCACGCCGGTCATGAACCACTCCTACACGGAGGTGGACGGCAAGCCGGGTGTGCGCAAGCCGGAGCACATCAACCTCGGCATCGCGATCGACCTCCAGAAGTCGGACGGGTCTCGGCAACTGGTGGTGCCGAATATCAAGAACGCCGAGACCATGGATTTCCGGGAGTTCTGGACGGCCTACGAGGACGTGGTCCGCAAGGCCCGCACCAATAAGCTGGGTGTGGCTGACTTCCAGGACACCACGATCAGCCTCACCAATCCGGGCGGTATCGGAACGGTGCACTCGGTCCCGCGCCTCATGCCCGGGCAGGGCACGATCCTCGGCGTGGGCTCGATGGAGTATCCCGCAGAGTTCCAGGGTGCCTCGCCCGAGACCCTGAACCGACTGGCGGTCAGCAAGGTGATGACCCTCACCTCGACCTATGACCACAGGATTATTCAGGGCGCCCAGTCCGGCGAGTTCCTGCGCACGATCCACCAGCTGCTGCTGGGTGAGGACGGGTTCTACGACGAGATCTTCCACGCGCTGCGGATCCCCTACGAGCCGGTCCGCTGGGTGCAGGACATCTCCGTGGACGAGAGCACGGAACTGGACAAGGCCACGCGGGTCCAGGAGCTGATCCATGCCTACCGGGTCCGGGGTCACCTCATGGCCGACACCGACCCGCTGGAATACAAGCAGCGTCGTCATCCCGACCTGGACGTACTCGAACACGGGCTGACCCTGTGGGACCTCGATCGCGAGTTCCCCACCGGCGGCTTCGGCGGTAAGCCGGTCATGAAGCTCCGCGAGATCCTGGGCGTCCTGCGGGATACGTACTGCCGCACCATCGGCATCGAATACATGCACATGCAGAGCCCCGAGGAGCGGGACTGGATCCAGTCCCGCATCGAGCGTCGGGGCCACGACCAGCTCTCCCGTGAGGAGCAGCTGCACGTCCTGCGCAAGCTCAACAACGCCGAAGCGTTCGAGACGTTCCTCCAGACCAAGTACGTGGGCCAGAAGCGATTCTCCCTGGAGGGCGGCGAATCCCTGATTCCGCTGCTCGACGGGGTGCTGGCCGACGCGGCGCACGAGAACCTCGACGAGGTCGTCATCGGGATGGCCCACCGCGGCCGGCTCAACGTCCTGGCCAACATCTGCGGTAAGTCCTACGCCCAGATCTTCGGCGAGTTCGAGGGCAACATCGACCCCCGCAGCGCCCACGGCTCCGGAGACGTGAAGTACCACCTGGGCAGCGAGGGCGTTTTCGAAGCTCCGGACGGGGCGAAGATCAACGTGACCCTGGCCGCGAACCCCAGCCACCTGGAGGCGGTCAACCCGGTCGCCGAAGGCATCGTCCGCGCCAAGCAGGACATCCTGGACAAGGGGCAGAGCGGGTTCACTGTGCTGCCGCTGCTCATCCACGGAGACGCGGCGTTCGCGGGGCAGGGCGTCGTGGCCGAGACCCTGAACCTGTCGCAGCTCCGCGGCTATCGCACCGGGGGCACGGTGCACGTCGTCGTGAACAACCAGGTCGGCTTCACTACCTCCCCGAAGGACAGTCGGTCCAGTGTCTACTCGACCGACGTCGCCCGGATGGTGCAGGCTCCCATCTTCCACGTGAACGGCGACGATCCCGAGGCCGTGGTCCGCGTCGCCAAGCTGGCCTTCGCCTACCGCCAGGCGTTCAACAAGGACGTGGTGCTCGATCTGGTCTGCTACCGGCGCCGTGGCCACAACGAAGCGGACAACCCCTCGTTCACCCAGCCCCGGATGTACGACGTCATTGACGCCAAGCGGTCCACGCGCAAGATCTACACCGAGGCGCTGATCGGCCGTGGTGACATCACCATGGAGGAGGCCGAGCAATCCCTGCGGGATTACCAGGGCGAGCTCGAGCGCGCGTTCACGGAGACGCGGGAGGTGGGCAAGCAGGCCACTCCCGAGGGGTTGCCGGTGCGTGCGGAAGTTTACGACGAGAACCGGATCGACCACTCGGAAGCCGCCACCGCGATCAGCTCCGAGACCGTCAAGACCATCGTGGACACCCAGCTCAACCTGCCCGAGGGGTTCCAGCCGCATCCCCGGCTCGGCCCCCAGCTCCAGAAGCGGGGTCAGATGGTCACGGACGACGCCATCGACTGGGCGCTGGGCGAGACTCTGGCCATCGGCTCGCTGCTGCTGGACGACCATCCCGTACGGCTGGTGGGCCAGGACACGCGGCGGGGCACCTTCGGGCAGCGGCACGCCGTCCTCGTGGACCGGGAAACCGGTACGGAGCACACCCCGCTGAAGTCCTTCGACCGGGGAACGTCCAAGTTCTACGTCCACGACTCGCTGCTCAGCGAATACGCCGCACTGGGCTTCGAGTACGGCTACTCGCACGTGCGGCCGAACGCCCTCGTTGCCTGGGAAGCCCAGTTCGGGGACTTCGTCAACGGCGCCCAGACCGTGCTGGACGAGTACATCAGCTCCGGTGAGCAGAAGTGGGCCCAGCAGTCGAGTGTGGTTATGCTGCTGCCGCACGGCTACGAGGGGCAGGGGCCGGACCATTCCTCCGCCCGGATCGAGCGCTTCCTCCAGCTGTGCGCGCAGGACAACATGACCGTGACCCTGCCCACCACCCCGGCGAACTACTTCCATCTGCTGCGGTGGCAGGTGAAGTCCAGCTACCACCGTCCGCTGGTGGTCTTCACTCCGAAGGTGCTGCTGCGACTCAAGGCGGCCACCTCCGCGGTCTCCGAGTTCACCGAGGGGTCGTTCCAGCCGGTTCTGGGAGACCAGGGCAACCTCGACCCCGCAGCGGTGCGTCGGGTGGTGCTCTGCTCCGGAAAGATCTACTACGAGCTCGAGGCGGCTCGGCAGCGAACGGGGGACCAGAGCACGGCCCTCATTCGGGTGGAGCGGCTGTACCCGTTGCCGGCGAAGGAGATCCGCGACCAGCTGGCCGCCTACCCGAACGCTGGAGAGACCCTGTGGGTGCAGGAGGAGCCGGCGAACATGGGGCCGTGGCCGTTCGTGGCGCTTGCCTTCGCCGAGCAGCTCGACCAGCCGCCGATCCGGGTTTCCCGCCCCGCGAGCTCCTCGCCGGCCGTGGGCTCGCCGAAGCGACACGAGTACGAGCAGCAGTCGCTGATCGACACCGTCTTCCCGCCCGCCGAGGAGTGACGATGTACCACACCGATCGTGGTATCGAGGAGCTCACCGACCGTCGCGGAGACGAGGAGGTGACCCTGGCCTGGGTTGCCGATCGGCTCCGGGACTTCACCGACCTCAATCCCGAGTTCGAGACGGCCATGGAACGGCTGGCCACCTGGCTGGCCCGTAACGACGACCCCGACGACGAGTAACGGCCATCCGGGTCGAGGCCCCTGTCCGCGCGCGGACAGGGGCCGTTGCATGGTCACGACCACTCCGACGTCAGACGCGACATATCTTGACTCTCGAGATTTGCGATATATCGTATGTCGCAGGAGCCGGAAACCGAAGGGATTGTGATGGCGCGCTGGACCATCGACCAACCAACGGTACGCACCCTCGACGGAATCGTCGCGCTACGCGTGCGCATCGTCGGCGGACACGTCAACATACTGCCCACTGACGACCCGGTGACCTTCGAGGTCTCCGACATCGTCGGCGAACCGATCCTGGCGACCCAGGAAGCCGGGATTCTGACCATCACGTACGAGGACCTGACCCGGGACGGCTTCATGGAACGCCTGCGCCCCTCCCGCCTGTCCGGGTATCGGCACGTGTCCCAACGTCGCGCCACCGTGAACCTCCGGATCCCCAAAGACTGCCCGGTCGAGGTCACCACCGCCTCCGCCTCGGTCGTCGCGGCCGGCCTCTCCGGAAAGACCACCCTGCGCAGCGCCTCGGGGGACCTCACCCTGGATGACGTGGGCGGGGAGATCGAGGTCAGCACCTTCTCCGGAGCCCTGGACGTTCGCGACGTCACGGGCAGCCTGCACTTCACCAGCGCCAACGGCGGGCTGGCCGTCGCGGGAGGTCAACTCTCGGACCTGTCCGCCAAGACCGGCGCCGGGCAGCTACTCGCCGACGTCGACGTCTCCGGGGCCGGCCGTGTCCGCCTGGCCACGGTCTCCGGTGACGTGGCCCTGCGCATCCCCGCGGAGACCTCCGCCAGTGTGGAGTTGCGCAGCGCGACCGGAACGCTGGACTCCGCCTTCGGTCTGGACCGACAGGACCAACGCGGCCTCAGCAAGCTCAGGGGCAAGGTGGGCAACGGAATCGATCCCGCGCACATCACGGGTACCACCGTGTCCGGAGCTCTGTCCCTGCTGCGCCGTGACCCCGAGGCGCCCGCCGCGATCCCCGAGGGGAGGAATGGACAGTGAGCACCATTTTCGGACACGGCCGTCTCCGCCTGTACCTACTCAAGCTGCTGGAGGAGAACCCCCGGCACGGCTACGAGATCATCAGCCTCCTGCGGGATCGCTTCCTGGGTGTGTACTCCCCGTCACCAGGCACGATCTATCCGCGCCTGGCTCGCCTCGAAGAGGAAGGGCTGGTCACACACGAAGAGGTGGACGGGCGCAAGGTCTACCGGTTGACGGAGGCCGGACGCGCCGAGCTGAACCGGCGGTCAGCGGACCTGGACGACCTGGAACGCGACCTCACCGACTCGGTCCGCGACATCGCTCGGGCGGTGCAGCGCGATGTACGGGACACGATCGGCACCCTGCGCGAGGAACTCAAATCCGTGGCGGGTGACGCACGGCGCCAGGAGCGCGACCGCACCCGCGACGCCGGAACCCACGACCCCCACCGTCCCCAGGAGGCCGGGGCGGGGGCGGACCGCGGCGCCGCCACCGGCCCCGACAGCGGCGACGACGCCGAGGACGTCTGGAGCCGTGCCAGCCGCGAGGGCAACGACGGGTCGGCCCACGACGACACGTGGTGGCACCGGGAGTGGGAACGTCTGCGTCACAGCTTCGTCTCCTGGGGGAACACCGACTCCCAGCAGGTTCGGGACCTGGAACGTACCCTGCGGGAGTTCACCAACCAGATTCGGGAGGCGGTGCGGGACGCGGGCCAGCTCAGTGGGACCGCGACCACCAACCTGCGCCAGATGCTGGACGAGACCATCGCGGTACTGCGACGCGACCTCGCACACTGGGGTCCGACATCCCCCGGAACCAGTACGGACGCCAGGGCCGGCACCGATTCCGAACCAGACCCTGGCTCTGCCGACGCCGGGGACGCGACCAGCACGGCGGCAGACACGGCCGCCACCCCCGACCCACAGGATCCGCCCGCGGAGGCGAAGGAGGATGGCCACGGCCGCAGCGATAGCGCGCAGCCCGGCACCTGACCGCCGTACGGGGACGGAGCCTGCTGGGCACCGCGCGGGGCGGTCGGTGCCCAGCAGGGCAGACCCTGACGATGCCAGTGCGGCTCGACGGCCCGCCCCGCACGCCCCGCGTTGCCCGGGCCGTCGAGCGGCCTGGGACACCTCAGACGGTGAAGACGACCTTGCCCATCAATTCGCCGCGTTCCATCGCAGCGAATCCGGCGCTGGCCTCGCTGAGCGGAAGCACCCGGTCGATTTCGGGCCGGATTCCGGCGCGGGTGCACATCCAGGCGAGATTCTCCAGCTGTTCCCGCCGACCCATCGTGCAGCCGACGATCGACAGTTGGAGGAAGAACACCCGACGCAACTCGGCCGACGGGGCATCGCCGCTGGTCGCACCGCAGGTGACGATGCGTCCCCCCTGACGCAGGGAACGCAGGGAATGTGCCCAGGTCGCCTGACCCACCGAATCGAAGACGACGTCGACCCGTTCCGGAAGTCGCTCCCCGGATTCGAGGACCTGGTACGCCCCCAGCTCCAGCGCGCGGGCACGCTTGTGCTCCTCCCGGCTCGTGGCGTACACACGGTAGCCCGCGGCGCCGCCCAACTGGATCAGGGCGCTTGCGACGCCTCCCCCGGCTCCCTGCACAAGCACCGGCGCTCCCGGCTGTGCCTGAGCCAGCTCGAACAGCATGCGGTACGCGGTGAGCCAGGCGGTCGGCAGGCACGCGGCCTCTTCGAAAGAGAGCCCTTCCGGCTTGGGAACCAGGTTCCGTCGGGGAACGGCGACCCGTTCGGCGAAGGTCCCGTCGTACACCTCGGACAGCAGTGACCGTTTCGGATCCAGGGTCTCGTCCTGACCCACCGTCTCGGACCCCGGAATCACCGAATGCACGATGACGGCATTGCCATCCTCGTCGACACCGGCGGCATCGCAGCCCAGCACCATAGGCAGCTGTTCGGAGCGCAGTCCCACCCCGCGCAGGCTCCACAGGTCATGTTGGTTCAGGGACGCGGCCCGAACCGTGACCGTGGTCCAGCCGTCGGGAACGGTCGGTTCGGGGCGGTCCGAAGCGGCGAGCCCGGCCAGTGGGTCCTCGGGATCGATTCCGGATGCAGTGATAGCGAACATGGCCCAGACTCTAACCATCGCCCGTGGCCTCGCTCACAGGGGGCTCACGGGCGGCCGCGCAGGGGGGCACACTGCGGGTACTACGCAGACCGGCGAAACCCGGCACGGGCACCCCTGGAGTGACATTGCGCCATATCCGTGCCGTTCCTGAACAGCGCATTGCCGCTTCGGGTTGACACGAGATAACTTCGGGACAACTTTCGCCACCCTAGTCTCGGTAGCGCGCCCCAGCCTCTCCCCCTCAGTCAAGGAGGCTCACGTGAGTGCGGGTTACAACCCGACCGTCCGGCGACGCCGTCTCGGAGTGGAACTCCGACGACTCCGGGAAGCCGCAGCCCTGACCGGTGAGGAGGCTGCGGCACGGATGCGCTGGTCCGGAAGCAAACTGTCTCGGATCGAACGTGGCCAGGTCGCCTCCAACTCCGATGACGTTCGGGATCTCCTGGACCTGTACGGGGTCACGGACGAGACCCTGCGGGAGAGCCTGGTCACACTGGCCCGCGAGTCCCGCCGTCGCGGTTGGTGGCACGTGTACGGCGACGTGCTGCCCGAACACTTCGAGGTTTACCTCGGTCTCGAACCAGAAGCCAGCACCCTCCGCTTCTACCAGGCCCAGATCGTGCCCGGTCTACTCCAGACGGAGTCCTACGCACGGGAACTGATGCAGGCTCACCCACTGCCGGTCGACCCCGACGAGGTCAGCCGGCGCGCCGAACTCCGGATCCGCAGACAGGAACTCCTCGCCCGGGAACACCCGCCACAGGTCTGGGTGGTCCTCGACGAAGCGGTTGTCCAGCGCACCCCATGCACGGGGACCGTCCTGGCTGACCAACTGCACCACCTCATCGAGATGAGTCGAAAGCCGCACATCACGCTCCAGCTTCTCCCCTTCAGCTGCGGCGTGCACTCCGGCCTGAACGGTTCCTTCGACATCCTCGAGTTCACCGAGTCGGATATCCACGCACCGAAGCTCGTTCACCTGGAGAATCTGACCAGCAGCCTCTACATAGAACGGGCGCACGAAGTGCGGCACTACACGGTGGCCTTCGAACACCTGCGTACGGCCGCATTGCACCCCGTGGCAACACGGGAGTTCCTGGCCGGGGTGGAACAACGCATCCGGCCAGCGCACGGAGGAGAAAACAGGGAAGGGGGCGCGGGATGACCGCGTATCAGAGCACATCGCAGGACCTGCCGTGGCGGACCAGTTCCTACAGCAGCACCGGAGGGGGACAGTGCGTCGAGGTGGCACCCACCGCAACGGCGGTCGCGGTACGGGATTCTCGACGTCCGCAGGACGTCGTCCTCCAGTTCTCGAACACGGAATGGTCCGACTTCCTCTCGGGTGTCGTGCACGGGGACGTGTGACCCGGTGACGTGTAGCTGAGCCGAGAGGCCCCGACAGCACGGTGCACTCACCCGGGCCGTGGCCCGGGTGAGTGCCGTGGTGCCAACGCGATGGCAGTGGGGCGGAAACGCAGCGGCAGACTCCGCCGCACCCGGCTGCGGCCCCGGCAGTGCCGGCAGTGCCGGCCCGACAACCGGAACCGGGCGTGTCCGTCCCCGGCTCGTCCCCCCGGTATTTGGGGCAACCCGACTATCCGCGGGCCACACCCTCCGCGCGGGCCTGGACGCGCACGGCCTCGGCGATCGCCGGGACAACGCGGGTGTCGAACGCGCTGGGGATGATGTAGTCCGCGGCGAGATCCTCGCCCACCAGTCCGGCGAGGGCATCGGCCGCGGCCAGTTTCATGCCCTCGGTGATGTCACTGGCGCGCACATCCAACGCGCCCCGGAAGATACCGGGGAAGGCCAGCACGTTGTTGATCTGGTTGGGGAAGTCACTGCGGCCGGTGGCCACCACACTCGCGTAGGTCTGGGCGATGTCCGGGTGCACCTCCGGGTTGGGGTTGGCCATGGCGCAGATGATGGCCTGGGGTGCCATCGTGGCCACAACCTCCTCCGGAACCTCACCCGAGGACAGTCCGATGAAGACGTCCGCCCCGTTCAGGGCTCCCTCGATGGATCCGCGCAGCCCAGCCCGGTTGCTGTCGGCCGCGATCGCCGCCTTCTCGGGGGTGAGCCCCTCCCGTCCCGCGTAGATGAGCCCCTTGCTGTCGGCGACCGCGAGGTCCCCGATCCCGGCGTTGAGCAGGATCCGGGAGACGGCCAGCCCCGAGGCCCCGGCTCCGGAGACGACGGCGCGCAGGTCGCCGAGGCTGCGACCCGTGAACCGGGCCGCGTTCTGGAGAGCGGCGAGGACGACGATGGCGGTGCCGTGCTGATCGTCGTGGAACACCGGAATCTCCAACCGATCCCGCAGTCGCCGTTCGATCTCGAAGCAGCGTGGGGCGGCGATGTCCTCCAGGTTGATCCCGCCGAAACTGGGCGCCATCCGCGCCACGGTCTCCACGAACTCGTCCACGTCGCTACAGGTGAGTGCCACCGGAACCGAGTCGAGCCCACCGAACTCCCGGAAAAGCAGAGACTTGCCCTCCATCACCGGCAGGGACGCCTCCGGGCCGATGTTGCCCAAGCCCAGAACCGCGGTGCCGTCCGTGACGACGGCGACGACGTTGTTCTTCCAGGTGTAGTCATTGACCAGCTCCCCCTCCTCAGCGATGGCGCTGCACACCCGGGCGACGCCGGGAGTGTAGGCCAGCGCCAGGTCGGCGTGGCTGGTCACCTCAACGGCGGAACGCACCTCGAGCTTTCCGCCCTCGTGCAGGGTGAACGCGGGATCGGAGTTACGGTTTGTCTGCTCAGCTTGCGTAGTCACGCGAATTCCCGTCGACGCTAGGGTCCCCGTCCGAACTCGGACGAAGACGACTTCTCGTGCGTCCGGTGGCTCCCGGAACCGGATCGCGCTGTCACGCGGGGGTCGGTTCCTCTCATGCCGGCCACACGCCTCGGACGCAGCGCGTGCGGAGCGTGCTCGTGGTTGTGCCCACTCCGCCGTCTCGGGAAGGGTGACCCGTGGTGGTCCCACACCCGGACGGCTCCCTCGGCTCTGGCCATGGCCGCGGCCAGTGAGGGTCGGCTCCGCGGTTCTTCGGTGAAACTCGGCGCTGCTGATCACTTCGGGGGTTGGCCCGTTATCCAATCATCTCACAAAGGTAACCGAGGCAACACTCCGGATCGGTCACGATAAGGACGAGTCCGGGATACCCCACGCCTGCGGCCGGCCCGTGGTGGGGCGGCGCACCGTGGAACCACGCACTACGATGCAGACCCCAGCGAGACACGCACAATGATGCAGAACGACGAGGAGGCCGACATGGCAGGCAGTCCCACTCGCCGCTCCCATCGCCGCACCACGGTGATAGGAGCGACCGCACTGGCATCGATGCTGGTGGCGGCCGGGTGTGGCAACGGTGAGGACGCCGAGGAACCTGAGGCTCCCGAAGTCGAGGCCGACGAGGAGCTTGCCGCGATGGTTCCCGACGAGTTCCGCGAGGCCGAGGAGTTCGTGGTCGGGGTGAACGCCGAATATCCCCCGGGGGAGTTCCTGGACGACGACCAGGAGACGATCGTCGGATTCAACGTGGACCTGTTCGATGCGGTGGCGGACAAGCTCGATCTGGACGTGCGGTGGGAAAACGCTCCCTTCGACAACATCATCATCGGTGTGGACTCCGGTGAGTACGACGCGGGCGTCTCCTCCTTCACCATCAACGAGGACCGCCTCGAACAGGTGAACATGGTGAGCTACTTCACCGTGGGCACCCAGTGGTTCACCCGCTCCGGGAACCCGGACGACGTCGACCCCGACAACGCCTGCGGGCTGAACATCGCCGTGGAGACCGCCACCGTCCAGGTAGAGGACCTCGAGGCCCGCAGCGAGGAGTGTGTGGAGGCCGGCGAGGAGGAGATCTCCATCGAGGAGTTCCCCAGCCAGGAGAACGCCAACGAGACCGTGGTCTCCGGAGTGAACCACGCGGGCCTGGCGGACATGCCCGTGGTGGCCTACGCCGTGGAGCTGACCGACGGCCAGTTGGAAACCCTCGGTGAGCAGTACGAGGCGGCGCCGTATGGGGCCGTGGTCCACGAGGACCAGGACGAGCTCGCCGAGGCCATCCGTGCCGGCTACGAGGCCATCATCGAGGACGGCGTCTACGACGAGGTTCTCGACGAGTGGGACGTCACTGAGGGAGCAATCACAGAGCCGCAGGTCAATCCCGACCTCGACGAGTAGGTAGGGTCCTCGGACGTGACATCCTCCTCCGCGGACAACGCCGGCGGCGTACACGCCGCCGGCAACCAGCCACCCAGAACGGACTCCGGTGGTGCCGACAGTGCCGGCGGCATCACCGACGCTGGCGGCACTGTCGGCACCGCCGACGGGCCACCTCCCGAGGAGATCCGGGCCATCCCGGTCCGACACCCCGGCCGCTGGCTCGCTGCCCTGGTCTGCATGGTCCTGGCCGCGCAGTTCGTACACATGTTGCTGACGAATCCCGCATTCCAGTGGGACTTCATGTTCGACAACATGTTCACCGAACCCGTGCTCATCGGGGTCCGCACCACCCTCCTGCTGACGGTGCTCGCGATGCTCATCGGCATCGTGCTGGGGATCCTGGCCGCCGTGATGCGCCTGTCCGGAAACCCGGTACTGGCAACACTGGCCTGGCTGTACACCTGGGTGTTCCGTGCGGTACCCCGGCTGGTACTCGCGGTCCTGTTCGGCAATATCGCGATCCTGTACGGAACCATCGAGTTCGGCATCCCGTTCGACCACTACTGGATGCCGCTCCTCGGCCTGGAGGGCGAGGCCCGGATCTTCGGAATCGAGACCCGCACCTACCTCCGCGGGTTCACGGCGGGGCTGCTGGCCCTGGCCCTGTCCGAGGGGGCCTACATGGCGGAGATCGTTCGGGCTGGGCTCCAGTCCGTGGACCGGGGACAGACCGAGGCCGCCCAGGCTCTGGGCCTGCGCCGGTCGACGATCCTGCGCCGGATCACCCTGCCACAGGCGCTACGGGTCATCATTCCGCCGACCGGAAACGAGACCGTGGCCATGCTCAAGGACACCGCGCTCGTGGCCTACGTGCCCGTGACGACGGAGCTGTTCTTCCAGCTGAACAACATCGGTGCACGTACCTTCAACCTGTTTCCGATGTTGGTGGCGGCCTGCCTGTGGTATCTCGCCATCACGAGCCTGTTCATGATTGGCCAGTACTTCCTCGAACGTTCGTTCCACCAGGGGGAACGCGGCACCACAGTTCCTACCAACTAGAAGCACGAGGCACCTACCAGCAATGCCAGTAGCGCACGGGCATCCCGAAGCCACCCCCAGCTCCGAAAACATGGTTGTGGCCGAACGCGTGTACAAGCGCTTCGGTCGACTCCCGGTCCTCCAGGGAATCGACCTGCGGGTGCGCCGGGGCGAGGTCATGTGTGTCATGGGCCCCTCCGGTTCGGGAAAGTCCACGTTCCTGCGCTGTGTGAACCATCTGGAGAAGATCAATGCCGGCCGGCTGTGGGTCGACGGTCAGTTGATGGGCTACCGCCAGAAAGGCGGAAAGCTGTACGAGCTCCACGACCGTGAGGTGGCGGCACAGCGGCGCAACATCGGGATGGTGTTCCAGAACTTCAATCTGTTCCCGCACATGTCGGTGTTGGGCAATGTGGTGGAGGCGCCACTCCAGGCCCGAGGTCGGCGGGGCGGCACCCGCTCCCAGATTCAGCAGCACGCCCTGGAGCTCTTGGATCGGGTCGGACTCGCCAACAAGGCGCGGGCCTACCCGCGCCAGCTCTCGGGCGGGCAACAGCAGCGCGTCGCCATCGCCCGGGCCTTGGCAATGAACCCCGCACTGATGCTGTTCGACGAGCCGACCAGTGCCCTCGACCCGGAACTGGTCGGGGACGTCCTCGATGTGATGCGGGATCTGGCCAGCGAGGGCATGACGATGATCGTGGTCACGCACGAGGTCGGCTTCGCCCGCGAGGTCGCGGACAGCTTCGTCTTCATGGACGAGGGTGTGGTGGTCGAGTCCGGGGCGCCCCGCGAGGTCCTGGGAAACCCGCAGCACGAACGCACCCGCAGCTTCCTCTCCAAGGTGCTCTAGAGACGGACCGGTCCCGTGTGCGGCGGCACCACGCAGGTCACCGGCCTCGACGCATACACGCCTTCCTCGACGTCCCCGCAACTGGGGTCAAACAAGATAGATTGCTCCCAAGCGACGAACTCGCTTCCAGTAGAGGAGGGACGTGACTGAGGAAATCGCTGTGCCCACCGGGGTACGGGATGCGGTGACCGTCCGGATGCCGGCCGACAGTGCTTACCTGTCCGTCCTCCGTACGGCTACCGCCGGGCTCGCGGCGCGCCTGGACTTCACACTCGACGAGATCGAGGATCTGCGGATCGGGGTGGACGAGGCCTGCGCGATGCTCCTGGCGCAGGCGCTGCCCGGAACGGATCTGACTACCGAGTTCGAGCTGACCGGGGACGGGATGCGCGTAGCGGTCTCGGTTCTCACGGCCGATGGGCGGCTTCCCGCACAGGACACCTTCGCGTGGACCGTGTTGTCCGCGCTCGCCGGCGATGTGGACACACACACGGGCGTGGATGACCGGGTGGTCATCGTCCTCCATAAGCGCCGCGGCTCTACGGAGTCGGTATGAGCGAGAGGGGGCTCACGCTGACCGCGAAGGCGACGCATGGCGTTCCTGACCGGGCCCGCGCGCGGGAGCTGTTCGAACGGCTGGGCGAGTTGGATGAGGACGCGCCCGAACGTCAGCAGATCCGCGACGAGTTGGTGGAGCTACACCTGCCACTCGTGGAATATCTGGCGCGGCGCTTCCGCAATCGGGGGGAGTGGCTCGACGATCTCACTCAGGTGGCCACGATCGGGCTGATCAAGTCGATCGATCGGTTCGATCTGGACCGAGGGGTCGAGTTCTCCACCTACGCAACCCCCACTATCGTCGGTGAGATCAAGCGACACTTCCGCGACAAGGGATGGGCGGTCCGGGTTCCACGACGGCTCCAGGAACTCAAACTGTCTCTGACGAAAGCCGTGAGTGACCTGTCCCAACGGGAGGGTCGCGCGCCCACGGTGCACGAACTCGCCGACCATCTCAACATGTCGGAGGAGGACGTCCTCGAGGGGCTGGAGTCCGCGAACGCCTACTCGACCGTGTCCCTGGACGCCCCCGACTCCGGGGATGATGACGCCCCGGCCGTCGCGGACTCGCTGGGGATCGTGGACGACTCGCTGGAGGGAGTGGAGTACCGGGAGTCGCTGAAACCCCTCCTGGAGGGGCTGCCGCCCCGAGAGAAGCGCATCCTGCTACTGCGCTTCTTCGGGAACATGACCCAGTCGCAGATCGCCGCCGAACTGGGGATCTCCCAGATGCACGTCTCGCGGCTGCTGGCACGAACCCTGGCACAGCTCCGCCAGGCTCTCACCACCGAGGAATAGGGCGGGCCTGGACCGCACACCGTCGCAGCGGGCCGGAACGAGGCAGCTGGGTCCTGGCTCGCCGGGCCAGGTACAGCGGCTCCGGACGGGTCAGTCTCCGGAGCGAGGGCCTCGAGGTGGCGACGACCGGGGCCGCGACCCGTCCGCAGATCCCTCCTCGGCGGTGCTGCCGCCATGTTCTTCCGGGAACAGCGCCGTGGTCGTGGCGGGGGCCAGTACGCAGCCCAGGGTGACGGCCGAGAGCAGCCCCAACGCGGCGCCGAGTGTGTAGGGCTCCGCGGTCAGTTGGTACCAGGCGATTCCGAGCGCGAACAGCTGGGTGAGAACCACCGGTGTGCGCGCCCAGTTCCGGCGGGTGAACAATCCCCAAGCTGCCAGGCAGAGCACAACACCAGTGCCGACGGCGAAGAGGGCCACCCCGAACGCGGCCATGAGATCCTCGGCGTGTCCCAGGGTGGTGAGGACCAGCCAGAACAGGCCCGCCCCCGCGAGTGCGACTCCGTAGAGGGCCTCCACAGCGGCGGCGAATACGAGTGTGAGCGGACGGCGAAACACCACACCAGGCACTCTACCCGCCCGCGGCGCTCGGTGACCGGCCACGATCCGGTTGCGTACACTGCCGGTGTGCGCGGACTCTTCATCGTCAACCCACGGGCCACCTCGACGACAACGCGGGCGCGAGACGTCATCGTGCGTGCGTTCGCCAGCGAACTGGAGCTGCGCGTTACCCACACCGCGCACCGCGGGCACGCCACCGAGCTGGCCCGAGCGGCAAGCCAGGCCGGCGACGACGTCGTCGTGTGCCTGGGTGGGGACGGCACCGTCAACGAGGCCGCAAACGGGATCCTGGAGACTCCCGCGGGTCAGCGTCCGCTCCTGGCCGCGCTTCCGGGGGGCAGCGCCAATGTCTTCGTTCGCTCCCTCGGGCTACCCGCCGATCCGATCGAAGCCAGCGGCGCGATCCTGGAGTCCCTGCGTCGGAATTCCCCCCGCACCATCGGCGTGGGTCGGCTGGACGACGGGATCACTCTGCGTCATTTCCTGTTCTGCGCCGGCCTGGGTTGGGATGCCAGCGTGATTCGGGCCGTGGAGAAACAACGCCGTTCTGGCGCCCGGGCCTCACCCGCACGGTACGCGGCCGCCGCGGTGCGCGTATTCCTCGCCGAGCGGACACTGCGCGCACCCGCGGTGAGCCTGGAGATTCCCGGCCATCCCCCGCTTGAGAATCTGCAACTGGCCCTGGTGACGAATACCACGCCCTGGACCTACGCAGGCGCCGTTCCGATCCAGCCGACACCGCGGGCGCGGTTCGACCTCGGCTTGGACGCATTCGCGACGACGCGGCTGGACCCGGCGACGGCTCTGTGGCTGGTCGGCCAGATGGTCCGCCCGAGCGGCCTGTCCGATCGAGGTCGCGGCTATGTGAGCTGGCACGATGAGGCGGAAATCACCCTGCGTGCCACCCCCGGGCACCCCCTCCAGATCGACGGAGAGTATCTCGGGGAACGGCAATACGCACATTTCACCGCGATTCCAAATGCATTACAAATCGTGGAGTAACTGCGAATGCACGCTTTTGCTCAAATCCCACTGTGATGCATCCTACAGTCAAGAAAGTTCGGATCCAAGATTGACCTCTTGCGTACCCAGATCATTCCTGAGAGGGTCGCAAGTGTTACCGCAAGCTACGGGCACGTTAACCGCGGCGCGAACGAGCTGGCGAGACTGCGCTTGTGCGGCTTAGGCGCGTTGAGGCCGCAGTGCCGCGAGGATCCCGAGACAGCGGCGCATGTGGGGACCACAGGGTAGTGGCCCCGAGCATGCGCCGAAACTCGTGAATCACTTCACAAACGAACGTCGGACCACACAGTCAGGAGTGGAACGCATGGACTGGCGCTACCACGCCGCCTGCCGTGACGAGGACCCCGAGCTCTTCTTCCCCATCGGCAATTCCGGGCCGGCGCTCACCCAGATCGAAGAGGCCCGGCAGGTGTGCCGTCGCTGCCCGGTAGCGACGGCCTGCTTGGAGTGGGCCCTGGAGTCGGGGCAGGACAGCGGAGTGTGGGGAGGCACCAGCGAGGAGGAGCGGCGCATGTTGCGGCGGCGCCGCGTCCGTAGGCAGCCTTCCGCGGTCTGAACGTTCTCGCACGCGTGGCTTCACTCGGTGGTGGGGGCCTGTCGCAGAATGGGCACCTCCATGCGCACGCTGGTTCCGCCTTCGGAAGGCCGGGTGAACTCGAGCTCCCCTCCGAGTTCACCCACGATCAGAGTACGCACGATCTGTAGCCCCAGACTGCTCGTGCTTCCGGCATCGAAGTCGGCAGGAACCCCGCCACCATCGTCACTGACCTCGAGGAGAAGCCGGCCCTCGGTGTCCTGGTCCTTCCCCGGCTGGGGGTCGACCCGGCGGGCCCGCACCCGGATCCTGCCCTGCCCTTGGTTGAGTCCGTGCTCGACCGCGTTCTGGACGAGTTCGGCCAGCACCATGGACAGTGGTGTCGCGACGATCGCGGGCAGCATTCCGAACTCGCCCTCACGCCGTGGCTGGACCGGTGTCTCGGTCACCGAAACCTCGGCGGCCATCTGGATCACCCGGTCGGCCACGTCGTCGAAGTCGACCACTTCGTCCGGAGTGTGGGACAGCGTCTCGTGCACGATCGCAATCGACCCCACCCGCCGCACGGCCTCGTCCAGGGCCTCCCGGCCCTCCTCCCCTTCCATGCGGCGCGACTGCAAGCGCAGGAGCGCAGCAACCGTCTGTAGGTTGTTCTTGACCCGATGATGAATCTCGCGAATGGTGGCATCCTTGGTCATCAGCTCCCGCTCGCGGCGGCGCAGCTCGGTGACGTCACGCACCATGACCAGGGCGCCGACACGTCGTCCCCCGATGACCAGGGGAATCGACCGCAACTGGACCACGGAGCCGCGGGCCTCCACCTCGGCTTCCCGCGGCACCCGCCCGCTCACCGTCCAGCTGAGCGACTCGTCTCGGGCATCGGACGCCGACGCCAGGGCCAGCGTTGTCCGGACGAGCTCCGTCCCCACCAGATCGGCGGTCAGGCCGAGCCTGCGGTAGGCCGAGAGCGCGTTCGGACTCGCGTAGACCACCCGCCCGTCCTGGTCGAGCCGCAGCAGCCCGTCACCGACCCGGGGCGAGCGCACCATCAGTGGCCCCTGGTCACTGAACGGAAACTCTCCTTCGGCGATCATCTGGGCCAGATCGCTCGCGCTCTGCAAGTAGGTGAGCTCGAGCCGGCTGGGTGTTCGGGCCGAACTCAAATTTGTGCTGCGTTGAATCACCGCGATCAGGGCCCCGGAGCGGCGGACCGGAATCATTTCCTCGCGTACGGGAACTCCACCGGTCCAGTCGGGATCGCCCTCCCGGCAGATCCGACCACCGAACCAGGCACGGTCCAGCAGGGCATGACGAGCCGAGGGGCCGGAATCCGCTGCCGAACCCCCCGAAGACGTGGCGTCGGGGGCGGGCGAGCTGGAATCGGTGGCCGCTGGACTCCGCAACACGGTCTCCACCAGATCGTCGTGGTAGGCGGTGGGGCCGGTGGTGGGACGCATCTGCGCGACCCCCACCCAGCCGCTGTCATCCCGCAGGCGAACCCAAAGCACCAGGTCCGCGAACGACAGATCGGCCAGCAGTTGCCAGTCCGACACCAGGGCGTGCAGCCACTCCAGGTCGGCAGTACGCAGGGCCGTGTAGCGCCGAATCAGGTCACTCAGGTGAGGCACTCCAGAATCCTCCCACGCCGCCAGGCATACTCATGGGACCAGCCTCGTTCCGGTTGCGGTTAACGTCGACAAGATGGGTGCCGTGAACGGGGACCCCGGGATCCCACACGGGAGCCGGATGACAGGACCAGGCGGGCAGTGGCGGAGGACAGACAACGTGGCGGGTCAGCGGTCGGCTGAGGACAGCCCCCGAATTCCCAAGTACTACCAGGTCAAACGACAGCTCCTGGAGCTTATCGACAGCATGACCGCGGGGAACCCGGTTCCTCCGGAACGTGCCCTGGCACAGCGGTTCGGCACCTCACGAACAACGGTACGTCAGGCGCTGACCGAGATGGTGGTGGAAGGGCGCCTACTGCGAATCCAGGGCAAAGGAACCTTCGTGGCCAAGCCCAAGGTCGCCCAGTTCCTCCAGCTGGCCAGCTATACCCAGCAGATGCGGCTGCACGGACTCCATCCGGCCACACGCATCCTGGATGTCAGCTACATCAACGCCGACGAGCGGCTCGCCGAACTGCTGTCGATCCGACCGGGCGGGCGGGTGCTGCGGATCGAACGGTTGCGCATGGCGAACGGCGAACCCATGGCGGTGGAGACCGCACACCTCGCGGCCCGCCGCTTTCCCGGGCTACGTCGCCAGCTGGACCGTTACTCCTCGCTGTACGAGGCCCTCGCCGCTGCGTATGACGTCCGACTCGCCGAGGCTGAGGCGACGATCGAGACGGTTCTGGCGACCCCGACCGAAGCCCAGATACTTGGCGTGGATGTTGGCCTGCCCCTAGTCCTGCACTGTCAGCACAGTTTCGACTCCGCAGGAGCACCAGTGGAGTGGGTTCGGGCACTCTATCGCGGTGACCGTTACCGCTTCGTCACCCGGCTGCGGCCGCCCAAGGAATAGGAACAGGCCGGATTGCCGTGCGACCCGGCCCGGTTGACACTGCCCGGGTTCGCGGCCGCCTTGTGCCTGGTGATCTGGCTCACTAGACTTCCTGGAGTTACTTACCAGTAGGTAGTGAATCGGAGCCGACACCTATGACCGAACCCGCGAGTCCTTCTCCCGTGTCGGGCCACGGTGGAACACACGCCGTCGCCGCCGCCCGTCGGCACGGCGTGGAAACAATGTTCACCCTCTCCGGGGGACATGTCTTCCCGGTGTACGACGGCGCGGTGGAAGCGGATCCACAGCTGCGGCTACTGGACGTGCGACATGAACAGACGGCGGTGTTCGGCGCGGAGGCCATGGGTAAACTCACCGGCCACGCCGGCTGGGCCGTGCTCACCGCTGGCCCCGGGGTCACCAACGGCGTCAGTGCCCTCGCCAACGCGTACCAGGGTGGCGCCCCCCTCGTGCTCCTGGGCGGCCGGGCTCCGGAATCCCGGTGGGGTCAGGGACTCCTCCAGGAGCTGGACCATCCGCCACTCGTCGCCCCGATCACCAAGAGCGCGACCACCGCACGCACCACTGCGGACATCGCGGCCACCGTGGAAACGGCCTTCGCCACCGCCAACGCCGCCCATCGGGGCCCCACCTTCGTCGATGTCCCTCTCGACGCGCTCTACGACCAGGCGGAGGCCACCCCGGCCAGTCCCGCCCCCGACACCGACCGATCCGCCGACCCCACAGACGTCGCCACCGTCGCACGCCTACTCAGTGCGGCGCGTCGCCCGGTGTTCGTGTTCGGCTCCGACGTCTGGCTCGACGGTGCGGCCAGCACCGCGCGGGAAGTCGCTGAGGAGCTCGGTGTACCAGTGGTGACCAACGGCCAGGGGCGCGGGGTCCTGCCCGGATCCCACCCCCTCCTGGCCACCCGCGCCCGTGGGATGGCGCTCGGCCAGGCCGACCTGGTGATCGTGGTCGGAACTCCGCTGGACTTCCGACTCAACCACGGACTGTTCGGTGGAACGGACGGCGCGCCACTCGCCCGCGTCGTCCACATCACCGACGCCCCCGACCAGATCGCCACCCACCTCGACCTGGCCGGGTCCGCCTCCGGACGCCTCGAGGAGGTACTACGGGAACTCGGAAACACGGCCAAACCGGGGGCCGAGCTCGCCGAGTGGCGCGAACTGCTGCGGAGCGCCGGCGCGGAGGCTATGGAACGCGACGCGGCCCTGCTCACCGCGGAGACCACACCGATCCATCCAGCGCGGATCTACGGGGAACTTCGCTCCGTCCTCGACTCCGACGCGGTGGTCATCGGCGACGGCGGCGACTTCGTCTCCTACGCCGGCAAGTACCTCGAACCCGACCTGCCGGGACACTGGCTCGACCCGGGCCCCTACGGATGCCTGGGCACCGGAATGGGCTACGCCATGGCGGCCCGACTCACCCATCCCAGCTCCCAGGTGGTCGTACTGATGGGGGACGGCGCCGCCGGCTTCTCGCTGATGGACGTGGACACCCTCATCCGGCATCGCCTGCCCGTCGTGATGGTGTGCGGAAACAACGACGCCTGGGGGTTGGAAAAGCACCCGATGCGCGCCCTCTACGGCTATGACGTCGTCGCCGACCTCGCCCCACAGACCAGGTACGACCAGGTCGTCACCGCCCTCGGCGGCGGTGGCGAGCTTGTCACCCGCCCCGAGGAGATCGGTCCGGCACTCAATCGGGCCTTCGCGGCGGGAATTCCCTATCTGGTCAATATCGCCACCGACCCGGAGAACGCATACCCTCGCAAGACCATGGGCGTCTAGGTCAGCCACGGCCGGCGACCTCCCGGGGGATACAACCCGAGCCCCCCGGGGGGCCGGTCGCCGGCCCACGGTCGCCGGTCGGGTGACGGGGCAACCGTTCCGGTCGGAGCCAGCGCGAGCAATGCCGCATTCTGGTGTCTGGGACTCTTCCCCGGGGCTGTGTGCCGGCGGGCGTGAAATGTGCTCCCGGACTCAGGCGCCCTCGAAGCGCTGCCGCGACACCACCGCCCGCTGCACGGTTCCGTGGGCCACCCGGCTTCCGTCCTGGGACAGCTCCACGGTGAAGGTGAGATGCCGTCCCGACACCTCGGTCAGCTCCGCGGTCGCCACGACGCGTGCACCCACCGGGCTGGGAGCCGTATGCGCCAGGGCCACATCGGTTCCCACCGAGGTGCGTTCCTCCGGAAGCCGTTCGGACACGGCGGCCACCGTGGCGGCCTCGACCAACGACAGCACCCGCGGTGTTCCCAGGACCAGGACATCCCCGCTCCCCAGCGCCCGCGCGGTGTCCGCATGGGTGACATCAGCCGTCACGGTGCCCACCAACCCGACGGGCAACTCTGTCCCGGCGCTCACTCGACTACCGCCAACAGTTCGCCTTCCTGCACCACATCTCCCTCGGCCACACGGATGCTGCGCACAATGCCCGGATCCTCGGTCAACACCGGGATCTCCATCTTCATCGACTCCAGAATGAGCACCGGCTCCCCCGCCCGCAGGGTCGCCCCGGAGCTCGCGGTGACCTTCCAGACGTTGGCCACCAGCTCCGCCCGAATTTCGGCCACCGCACAACCCCTCTCGACACGTGTACCGCAGCACCGTGAGGTTACCAGCAGCTATAGTCGCTCCTGCTCCCGCAGCCGCGCCAGCGCCGCCACGACACGGGGGTCGTACTCACTTCCAGAGTCCATGCGAATCCGGTCGACCACGGCATCCACCCGGGACGCGTCCGGTTCCTGGCCCAACAGGTCGTCGAAGGCGTTGGCAACCTTGATGATACGGCTGCCGAGCGGTGGCGGCCCATCCCCCACGCCCTCCGGGGGCTCGCACTGGCGCCGCACCAGCTCCGCAACAGCGTCGAGGACCCCGGTCTCCCGGATCACGGCCGAACCCAGTTCCGCGATGCGTCGTTGCTCACCGGGGGGCGCGAACACCGTCGCCCCCTGCGGCACCGGATCCCGGAGCGACAACTGCCCGATGTCGTGCATGAGGGAGGCGTACTCCAGCTCCAGGAGCTGCCCCTCCCGCAAGCCGAGTTCCCGCCCCAGACTGCGGGCGAGCTGGCTCACCCGGCGGGAATGTCCGTGATCGACGTACCCCCCGACCTCGGTGACCCGGGACAGGGCGCGCACGGTCTGGAGGTAGGTGCGACGGATCTCGGCGAACCGGCGAAAGGCGACCTGGGTGACGAGGAGCGGAATCAGGAACACGAGCACCGCCGTGACCCCCATGACGCTACTCGCCAACGCGATGAGGATGCCCGAGCTGCCGATGGCCACCCCGATGACGCTATGCGCGGTCCACTCGTCGGCCAGCGCGGCACCGTACCGTGTACGCAGCCGTTGGGCCCGCACCCAGGCCGCGCCCATGAAATCCAGCGTCCACGTGATGACCAGGAGGACGGCCATAGCGGTCAGCGTCAACCACCAGTTGGGAGGATCGACACCGAGATACGGCACCAGCGGCCGGAAGAGCACCGCCAACAGGGCCACAAGCAGCAACCGGCGTGCGAGGTCCACGTATCGGGGCTGGCGGGAGATCGCGATATAGGGCAGTTCCCCCAGAACAAGCCCCAGCGTGGTTACCGCTATGACCTGGGGAACGCTGTGCTCGGCCGCCTGGCCACCCACCACGGTCAGGAAGGTGTAGCCGATTCCCCCAGCGGTCGCGATCGGCGCGATCTCCCGATTGCCCGGCAGCGTGATCCGGGACAGTTCCCCACAGGCGATGACCACCCCGAACACCAAGGCGATCAGCGGCTGCTGGAAACCCGTACGCAGTGTCCACAGCAGGGCTGCCGCAGCAATGATCGTCGCGCCACCCACCACCAGCCAGGTGGCGGGGCCGCTGCGGCTGAGCCCGCATTCCCGTCCCGAACGCCGTGGCCGCGGAGTGATGTCGGCGCCCCTCATGCATCACGCTCCCCCACGATCGGTAAACCGGGATCGTCGTGGTCCTGCTGCGTGGTCTCGGCGGTCTCGAAGACGTCGCTGGTGGAGGGCTCCACCGGATCCGACGTTGACCACCCCTCCCGCTGCACGGCGGTGATGAGCGCCTCCACCATCCGGGGATCGAACTGGGTGCCGGCGTGCCGCCGCAGCTCGGCGATGGCCTCCTCCACACTCCGGGCACGACGATACGCCCGGGTCGACGTGATGCAGTCGAAGACGTCCGCCGTCGAGATGATGCGCGCGGACTCCGGAATGTCGGTGCCGGCCAGTCCCATCGGATATCCGCGACCGTCCATGCGTTCGTGATGGTGCAGGATTCCGTCCAGGGTCTCGTCCAGAAAACCGATCTCACGCACGATCTCGTATCCGCGCATGGGATGCAGCTGGATCGCCGCGAACTCCTCCTCGGTCAAGGGGCCCGCCTTCTGGAGCACCTTGGTTGGAACCCCCAACTTGCCGATATCGTGCAGCATCCCCGCGTACCCGATGCTCTGGGTCCGCTCGGCGCTCATCCCCAGCTCCTGCGCGATCATGCGGGCGGCACGCGCCACCCGCATGCAGTGGCCCCGGGTGTAGTAGTCCTTGGTCTCCACCGCCTGGGCCAGGGTAGCCAGTGTGGCGTCGTGGGCCTGCTGCTCGGCCACATACTGTTGGAAGCCCCAACGTGCAATGAACAGTGGCAACAGGACGAGTACCACGGCGAAGGCTCCGACCACCCCCCAGATCGCGGCGATGAACAGCCCCACCATCCCGTACCCGAAGGATGACAGTTCCAGCCGGGCTAGTGGGCGCCAGCGAACCGCCCGAGGCGAGGGGCCAACCGCACCGAGACACCACATCAGCCCGGCCAGCAGCAGTGCGTTCACCAGCGTGTGGCTGACCACCGCGAGCGCGAACGGAACCAGGATGTACGGGAAGCTCTCCGTCCCCGGAACCCCGGTCTGTCCCCCCGTTGCCAGGAACACGTGTCCCGCGGCATAACCGGCCAGGGCGAACTGCGCCGCGTTGAACACCCGTTTGACGAGTTGTTGTCGCCGGATGTGCGCACCGGCACACATCCCCACGATCGCGGCACCGACGGGACCGACGAGGACAACCGCTGCCAACGAGACCGAGGAACTGGGCGAAATCCCAACCCTTCCCCCGTCCACCATGGTGCTGATGGACTCCGCCAACACGAACAGTACGGCCAACAGCACCAGAACGGCCACGTCGATTTCGGCGTGCGGCCCCGCCGCAATGGCCCCGAGCGCCACCACAGCCACCGAGGCAATGTACAACCGCGCGGACACCGGAAGCTCAGACATTCCATGATCCCCCCGAGGATTGGAGCTCCGATGACCTAACGTTCCGAACTCACCACCACGACCACCCTGTTCCGTGCCCCGCGCATGCCGTCGCCACCGGTTCCGTTGCCCTACCCCATAGTGCAAACACAGAATCCGCCCCCTCTCCACACCGCGCTGCCACTCCCCCAGACACGGCGTGCGAATTGCCACTTACGGTCGATATGGCAGCCAGTTTAACTGCACTCCTCATGCTGCTCATTGCTGCAATCCAAAACGTGGTGCCCCCACATCGGACATCTGGGACATGAGGTTCGATCGAACTAATTCCGAAGGTAATTCGGAGCCAACGACGACTACTCTCCGCAGTCAGTCCAGAGCAATACAAAATTCTCGAACGCCAGATTATCGGGGCATAGCAGATCGACAAATACAACAGAAAGCGCGTTAATGAACACGCTGCGTAGTTGATTACGATCTGATAGCAGACCGGTGCAGTCACTGGAGATTCTGGAACGGCCCGGGCGTGTCACGGCGTGTCACCAGGAACCGAAGCCCAGCCCGGATCCAGCTATCGCCCTGCTCCTGCTCCTGGGTGCCACGACCGGACCGGACGAAGGCCCGGACCACAACGACTCCGGCGATGGACACCAGAACCGTACGGTCCGGCCACGCCCCGTCCCGGTAGCCGCTCAAGCGCGGCCACCGCACAGACATGCGGCGAGACGCGGCGGGACCTAACGTGCCTCGGGACTGGCTCGGTCAGGTGCTGCGCTCGCGCTGGTTGGCGTCATCCCGGGCCTGAGCGAGCCGGTTCATCACCTTGGCCCGCAGGTCCGCGGGCACAGGATCGTGCCCACAGTGTTTCGCCACCAGACGCTTCACCGCCTCCTCCAGCCCGTACTCGCGCAGGCAGGGGGCACACTCGTCCAGATGGGCGCGAATCTCGGTGCAGCTGATCTCCGCCAGTTCCCCGTCCAGGTAGGCATAGACCTGTTCCAGCACCGTGCTGCACGGCGTGTCATGTGGATCGGTACAGTTCATGACACGGCTCCTCGCTGATGCGACGAATCCCGAGAGGCGCCACCGGCCCCCACGCCCCGGTCCCGCGCGTAGGACTCCAGCATCGTGCGAAGCTGGCGCCGCCCGCGATGCAGCCGCGACATGACGGTGCCGATTGGCGTGTCCATGATCTCAGCGACCTCCTTGTACGCGAAGCCCTCGACATCCGCGAGGTACACCGCGATCCGAAAGTCCTGTGGCAGTTCCTGAAGAGCGCGCTTGACATCGGTGTCGGGGAGGTGTTCCAGGGCCTCCGCCTCGGCCGACTTCAGCCCACTCGAGGAGTGCGAGGCTGCCTGGGCGAGCTGCCAGTCCTCAACCTCCTCGGTCCCCGCCTGACGTGGCTCCCGCTGCTTCTTCCGGTAGGAGTTGATGAAGGTGTTCGTCAGGATGCGGTACAACCACGCCTTGAGGTTCGTCCCCGGTGTGTACTGGTGGAACGACGCGTAGGCTTTAGCGAACGTCTCTTGGACCAGGTCCTCGGCATCTGCGGGGTTGCGGGTCATCCGCAGTGCCGCCGAGTACATCTGGTCCAGAAAGGGCAGCGCGTCGCGCTCGAACCGCGCCCCCTGCTCGTCGACTGTCTCCTGGCCTTGACTCAAGCCCTCCGGCCTCCTTGTAGTGGTACCCCTTCGGGCAACCGTAGCCTCACCATATGTCGGCCGAGACACGACACGCACGCCAGGGCTGCGTGCGTCCTGCCCAGGGCATTCCTCCAGGACACCGGACGTACCGTGCGTCATCAGGTTCCCACCAATCCGCCGATGAATCGAACGCGGTGTTGCAGGGCAACAACGAGGACAGCGTCCGGATTCCCGGATTGGACGGCCAGGACGAATCCGTCTCCGAGATCCGGCCCAACGCGTGGGTGAAGCATGGGATAGTGCGGGTAAAACCCTGTTGGAGAGGTGTGGGGAGAGGAGTGAGCGTGCGTTCGTCCGCCCAGCCCAGGACAGATGCGGTCAGATCCCTGGACGGCTCAGACGTGGAGCTGCCCGAACAGCGCTCTCCGGCCGCCCACTTTTCCGCCATGGACTCGCTATCGGCGTACTGGCAGTTCTACTGGACTGTTGCCGGAGTCCAACTGACCCGCTGGCTACCCACCACCCCCGGACGCATCCTGGACCTCTCCGGACCGGACTTCCGT
This sequence comes from Lipingzhangella rawalii, assembly GCF_031628175.1. Classification (NCBI taxonomy): domain Bacteria; kingdom Bacillati; phylum Actinomycetota; class Actinomycetes; order Streptosporangiales; family Nocardiopsidaceae; genus Lipingzhangella; species Lipingzhangella rawalii. The sequence continues at coordinate 166,784 of NZ_JAVLVT010000009.1, forward strand.
GGCACCCCCCGGGCCATTGCGGCCGGCCACGATGTGGTGCGGCTGCTGGGCAGTAGCGGAGTCGCCCCCGGGGCGGAACGTCCCGAGCTCCGGCTGGTCAACGGGCAAACCCCCGTCGCCCCCGACGCTCCCTCCGGACGCACGGCCTCCATCCGCTGCGACGAGACCTTCCTGCCGGCACTGGTCGATGGCTCCTTCGACGGTGTCGTCGCAGACAATCGGATCCTGTCCCAACACCTGGTGACCGAGGCCCTGTTGGCAGAGATCGCCCGGGTACTGCGCCCCGGTGGACGCACCCTGGTGTGCGTCGACTCCGTGGTCCTCGGTATGGCGCTCCTGGCAGAACAGGACTGCTGGCCGGAACTGAGCCACGCCCCGGACGCCGACGTGTTGTTGGTCCCCTGGCCCGATGGCACCATCACACGCTGTTTCACAGTGGAGCAGTTGACGGAGGTGTTGGAGGAGGCCGGCCTCGAGCTCGAATGGGCACTCCCCCGAACCGTGCTGTCGGCCTCGACGGTGGAGACGATGGTCCATGCGGACCGCTCCGCCCTCCCCCGCCTGGTGGAGATGGAACTACAGGCGGCCGAAGGCGGCGATCACGTCGGTGTGCACCTCCTGGCCAGTGCCGTGAAACCGGCCCCCCGCTGCTGTTCAGCCGAGCCAGGCCAGCATGCGGCGCTCCGCCTCGGCGACGGCCGCCAGCGACACGTGCTCATGCTGGGTGTGGGCCAGGGTGGGCTCACCCGGCCCGTAATTCACGGCCGGCACCCCGATCTCGGACATGCGGGCCACATCGGTCCAGCCGAGCTTCGCCCGCGGCTGCTCCCCGATAGCCGCGACGAACGCCTCCGCCGCCGGATGGGTCAACCCGGGCCGTGCCGGCGGTGCCGCGTCGGTCACCGCGACGTCGAACCCGGTGAACACCTCCCGTAGGTGCTCCTCCGCCTCGGCGAGACTGCGATCCGGCGCGAACCGGTAGTTGACTGTGACCACGCACTCGTCCGGGATCACATTGCCAGCGACACCGCCGGAGACCCACACCGCGTTGAGCCCCTCCTGGAACCGCAGCCCCTCGACCTCGGGCTGGCGGGGCTCATAGGCGTTGAGCACGTCCAGAATCGCGCCGGCCCCGTGGATGGCGTTCTGGCCCATCCAACTGCGGGCACTGTGGGCACGGGCGCCGCGCGCGGTCACCGTGACCCGCATCGTGCCCTGGCAGCCGCCCTCGATCACCCCGCCGGTGGGCTCCAGGAGTACCGCGAAGTCCCCGGCCAGCCAGTCCCTCCGGGTGCGCGCGAGCCGCAGCAGCCCGTTGCTCTCGGCGTCGATCTCCTCACAGTCGTAAAACACGAATGTGAGGTCATGGATGGGCTCGGTGAGGAGCGCGGCCAGGCGCAGCTGCACGGCCACCCCGGCCTTCATGTCGGAGGTGCCGCAGCCGTAGAGGGTGTCCCCCTCCACCCGGGAGGGCAGGTTGTTGGCCACCGGAACCGTATCGATGTGCCCGGCCAGCACCACCCTGCGCTCCCGGCCCAGATCGGTGCGGGCCACCACCGCGTCCCCGTCGCGATCCACGGTCAGGTGGTCGCAGCGCCGCAACGCCTGCTCGATGGCATCGGCCAGCGCCCGCTCGCTGCCGCTGACCGACTCCGTGTCCACGATGTGGGCGGTGAGCGCGCCAACATCGGTGGTGAGATCCAGCATGTGGCTCCCGTCAGGCGTTGACACCGTGCTCGCGGAGCATGTCGTTGAGTGCCAGCTTGTCGTGCTCGGCACCCTCCTCGATCCGCTTGAGCACCAGCAGGCACGGCATTCCGAAGTCGCCACCGGGGAAGCTCTTCACCCGATTCGCGGTGACACACACCGACCAGGCCGGGGCCTCACCCTGCGGCAGCTCCTCGCCGGTCTCGGCGTCGAACACGCGGGTGGACGAGGTGAGGATGGTGCCGGCGCCCAGCTTGGCGCCGCGGCGCACCCGGGCACCCTCCACGACCATGCTGCGCGAGCCGAGAAAGGCGTCATCCTCGACGACAACCGGGGACGCCTGCGGCGGCTCCAGAACCCCACCGATCCCGGCACCGCCGGAGACGTGCACGTTCTCGCCGACCTGGGCACAGGAACCGACCGTGGCCCACGTGTCGATCATGGTTCCGGAGCCGACATAGGCACCGAAATTGGTGAAGGAGGGCATCAACACCACGCCGGGGGCGAGGTAGGAGCCCCAACGGGCAATGGCTCCGGGCACCACCCGCACCCCGTCGAAGCGGCGCTTCAGCGGGATCCGGTCGTGGGTGTAGGCGTCGCCCATGCTGGACTCCTGCATCTCCAGCACGCGGAAGCTCAGCAGGATGGAACGCTTGGCGCGCTCGTCAACAACCACCGGCTGGCCGGGGGCCTCGGTGTCCACGAAGGCGACCCGGGCCTTTCCGGAGTCCAGGTCGTCGACGGCTTGAACGATGGTCGCCCGCGCGTCGGTGTCGGACGGGGTGATCTCCTGGCGCCGCTCCCACAGCTCGTCAATGGCGGGCGGCAGTGGACTGGTGAACGTCGTGGTCATGGGCATGCAGCTTAGTGGCTCCGCGGGTGGGTACTCGAACCGCGGCTGCGGGCTAGACCGCGTGGGTGCGCACCCCGCGTGGTCACGCCACCAGCCGCGCGCCCGAAAGGCCCCGGATCACGCGGACTAGGGACGGTTTCGCCGCAAGAGAGTACCCTGCGACATGTGTCCGGTAACCGACGTGGACAGCGCAGCGGCGCCGGGCGACCCTGGGTCGCCCTCGGTGCGATCGCCCTGCTGGTGGGCCTGGCCGGCGCGGTCCTCGTGGCGGCCGTGTCCTACGTGTGGACCAGCCTCGGCCAGCTGGAACTGGAGCCCGCACCACCGACCGCGGGCTGCGTGGCACAAACCCCACGCGGCAGTGTGGAACTGGACGTGGAACAGGCGGCGAACGCGGCGACCGTAGGCGGGGTTGCCTTCGAGCACGACCTGCCGCGGGAGGCCGTGGTGATCGCCTACGCGACCGTGTGGCAGGAGTCCACCTTCTACAACATCGAATTCGGGGACCGCGACTCGCTGGGGCTGTTCCAACAGCGCCCCTCGATGGACTGGGGAGAGCCCGAGGATCTTGTGGATCCGGTGTATGCCAGCGACGCCTTCTACACCGAGCTGGCCGAGGTCGAGGACTATCTGGACCTGCCGGTGTACGAGGCCGCTCAGGAGGTGCAGCGCAGCGCGGACGGCTTCGCCTATGACCAGCATGAGGACCGTTCGGCCGTGATGGCCGAGGCGTTCACGGGGGCCGAGGGTCCGGCAGTGTCCTGCTGGTTCGACCGGGACAGTGAGCCGGTCGGTCAGGCCGAGGTCGTTCCTGGACCCGAGGCGGCCGCGGCGGAGCTGGAGCGGGTGTTCGGGGTGGCCCCAGACGCGGTGCCCGAGATCCGCGCTGACGCTGACGAGCCCCAGACCGGGGATCTGGGCTGGGCGATGGCACTGTGGGCGGTCAGCCACGCGCAGGTGTACGAACTGGAACGGGTGTCCTACGGCGAGATGCGGTGGCGAGCCGATGACGCGCATGCCGGTTGGACCGAACGCGAGGATCCGCTGCCCGAGGGGGAGCTGCTTTTGGACTGAGCCGTCCCGGCGGTGCGCGGGCTGGTAGCACCTGGTGCCCGTAATCACGCACTCGCCGGCGCCGTTTCGGCCGCCGGCGGCGTGGCGCCCTGGGGGCGCTCCCCCGCACGACGGCCAACAGGGCGTGCGGGCGCTGTGGAGGCACTTCAGCCTCGCCAGGCAAACCCCCGCACCACGGCCCAACGGGCCGGGTGGGTAATGCCACCCAACACGGAGGGTGTCACCCCGCCCACACGGACAACTACCTCCCCGCACCGAAACACCCCCGCACCACCCAACAAGCCCGCTGGCCGTTGTGCGGGGAAGCGCCCCGGGAACAGGGCACCACCAGGGACCACCACGGCGCGACGCCGCCAGCGGCCACCACGGCGCCTACGGGCGCGTACGCACCGCCACCTCAATCCCCCGGCGGGCCGTGTAACTGTGGCCCGGATGTCCTTCGTGCCACCCAGTGCATGTCCGCCCCAGGCAGCCTCGCTCCCAGAACGCGACGCCGGCGGCCACCACTAGCGCAGTGTGGCCAGGCGCTGCACCGCGGCACGAATCCGCTCGTCGGTGGCGGTGAATGCCACCCGTACGTGGTTGGCGCCCGCGGGGCCGTAAAAATCGCCGGGTGCGACCAGGATGCCGTGGTCGGCCAGCAGCTTCACCGACGCCCAGGCGTCCCGTTCGGGGTGGGACACCCACAGGTACAGGCCCGCCTCGGAGTGGGTGACCTGCCAACCGGCCTCGACCAGTGCGGTGCGCAGTGCCGCCCGCCGTTCGGCGTAGCGCTCCCGCTGCTGCCGGGCATGGTCCTCATCGGCGAGTGCGGCCCGCAGGGCGGCCTGGACCGGCGCGGGCACGATCATGCCGGCCTGTTTGCGCACCGCCAGCAGTTCGGCCACCAGCTCGGCGTCCCCGGTGACGAAGCCGGCGCGGTAGCCCGCCAGGTTGGACCGCTTCGACAGCGAGTGCACCGCCAGCAGGTTGGCATGCGAGTCCCCGCACACCTGGGGATGCAGAATCGAGGTGGGGGCCGTGCCGTCCCAGCCGAGATCGAGGTAGCACTCGTCCGAAGCGAGGATCGCGCCGGTTTCCCGGGCCCAGGACACCAGCTTGCGCAGGTGGTCCACCGGCAGGACCCGGCCGGTGGGGTTCGCGGGTGTGTTGATCCACAGCAGGGGCACCCGGGCCGGCCCCAGCTGGGTGAGGCTGTCCGCCGGCAGCGGTTCGGCCCCGGCCAGGCGGATTCCGATGTCGTAGCTGGGATAGGCCAGCTCGGGGTGGCCCACGACGTCGCCCGCGCCGAGCCCCAACAGTGTCGGCAGCCAGGACACGAGCTCCTTGGAACCGATCGTCGGCAGCACCGCCGACGGCTCCACCTGCACGCCGTGCTGGCGGTCGAGCCACTCGGCGACGGTGGCGCGCAGCTCCGGAGTACCGTGGGTGGCGGGATAGCCGGGCGCGTCGGCCGCGGCCGCCAGGGCGGACTGGAGGGCGGGCGGGACCGGATCCACCGGAGTGCCAATGGACAGGTCCACGATGCCGTCCGGGTGAGCCCCGGCACGGCTGCGATAGGGGTTCAGACGATCCCAGGGGAACGTGGGGAGCCGATCCACGACGCTGCGGCGCTGCGGCATCCGGGCCTGCTTCCTGTCTTGGTGTGGTCCTCGTGGTCGTCGCTGGTGGTCCGCGAACGTCGTCGGTTGGCCCACCGGCGTGGTTGGACAGGCCGACAGGCCGCGCCCGCCGGCCCGGTTCGCGAGCCGGCGGACGGCGGTCCCGTATTCGCCGGGTGGGCCGCGACCACCGGCGCCGCTAGGGCTCCGTCAGGTCACGACCCGAGGTCACTCCTCGCCGCGCGGCGAAAGTGCGGCAACGATTGGATGGTCCCGATCGATTTTGCCGACCTTGGACGCGCCGCCCGGGGAGCCGACCTCGTCGAAGAACTCAACGTTGGCCTTGTAGAACTCCGACCACTGCTCCGGCAGGTCATCTTCGTAGTAGATGGCCTCCACGGGGCATACCGGCTCGCAGGCGCCGCAGTCGACGCATTCGTCGGGGTGGATGTAGAGCATGCGATTGCCCTCGTAGATGCAATCGACTGGGCACTCATCGATGCAGCCCTTGTCGAGCACATCGACGCATGGCTCCGCGATGACGTAGGTCACCTCGTACTCCTCTTCGGTCGTCGCAGCGTGGACCGCGTATTCCCCCGCCGTGGCGTATTCTGGCGTACTCGACCCGCACTTGTTCGTGCGGGCTCCGAGCGCCACAACGGACCGGTGCCTCCCTGGGGCTCGGTGAGCCGCGACAGTGGCTCCACAGCACCCAGTATGGCCCTGGTCCCGCCCTTACGCCTAACCGGGGGGAGGCAAGTCGCGGTGGCAGTGCACTACAGCAACAACGTTTCTCCCGACGACATCGGCCAGCGCGTCACTGTACGCGTGCGGCTGCCGGAGGGGAAGTTCGCCGACACCATCGGTGTCCTGGAGGAATGGTCCGCAGGTGTCCTGCGGATCCGCAAACGCGACGACTCCGTGGCCAACGTCACAGCAGCCGACATCGTGGCAAGTAAGATCGTGGGGGATCCTCCCGTCCGACGCTCGGCAGGAAGGTAGCTGGCCCCACCATGCAGGAGACGGTCGCATCCGCGCTGGCACAGCTGAGCCGCACCGACCCCAGAGTGGCACAGACGGCGGAACACGCACTGTCCACACTGACCGCCGGGGAGGGACTCGCCGGGCTGAACCAGCGCACCGTGCAGAAGTTCTGCTGGCAGGTGCTGCCGGCACGGTACGCGTCCTCTGCCGAGGAGCAGGAGTTCGTGGTGCGCTCGCTTGGCGAGCTGTTTCAGCTGCTGGGCCTGTCCCGCTACGCGGAGATCTGCACCTCGGCGGCGACCCAGGAGATCCTGGCGGCGCACCAGCGCGGCTCCGACACCGGAAACGCGGCGTTCGAGCGGCACATGCGGGCCTCCGGGGTGGAGCCGCCGGACCTGAGCGAATTGACCTGGGGAACCGCCCTGGGGTCGGCGGAGATCGAAGCCTATGACGCCACCTCGGCCGCCCTGGAGCTGGCGATCGCGCTGGGCGACGTCCAACCGGGAACCACGGGCTGGCGTACCGCCCAGGAACGTCAGGCCCGGGCGTTTCTGACCCAGCCTGACGACCAGGGCCGCAGCCGGTTGGACAAGATCCGCGAGGAGCGGGTGCGGGCGTGGTTGTCCTCGGCGGGGCATCCGCACCGCCAGCACCTGGTGCCGCTGCTGGGGCAGATCATCGCCGGGGCGGACCCGCCGCACAGTGCGCATGCCGCGCTGAGCCCGGTGCAGCGGCTGCTGGAGTTCGCCAGTGACGGGATCGCCCTGACCCAGATCGGCTACCTCTCCCCGAACGTGGTCCGCGAAATGTGCACGGAGTTCGACTGGACCCCCGTGTCCACGCCCCCGCGCAGCGAGACCGACGTGACCCAGATCATCACCCTGCACAAGTTGCTGCGCAGCATGCGGGCGGTCCGCCGCTCCGGGCGTCGGCTGATCCTGACCCGGCGGGGACGGCGGCTGCGGGACAGCACCGAGTCGCTGTGGGTCGCGGTTGCCGAGAGTGTGCTCAACACCGACGGCTTCGAGCAGGCCGCCACGGAAACCCTGTTGGGGCTGCTGCTGGTGTGGTCGCCCCGCTCCACCGGGAGTCACAGCAGCGAAAGCGCGGTCGACATCGCCGCTGAGGCACGCACGATCCTCGCCGACGCTGGCTGGGAGAAGGACACCCCACGGCACGGGCAGCGCCAGAGCCCGGTGGACTCGGTCCTGATCACGGTGGCGTGGCTATTGGAGACCCTGGGCTGCGTGTCCCGGGTCGGGCTGATGCACGAACAGCCCACCCTCACCCTGACGAAGGTGGGACGGGCTTTCGCGTTGACAGCGTTCCACCTCTCGGCCACCACCCCCCGCGCCTCGCTCTGAGCTACCCCAGAGTCGACCCCGCCCCGCATGCGCATAGCCTTGCGAGTGCGGCCCGAGGCGTCGCCGCTGGGCGATGCCCTGTGGTGCACGGGCGCGCGGGGCACGTCGACCGTGCTGGGGGCACTCGTTGTCGGGCTGGTCGGCGCCCGTGCCCCGCGGCAGGCCCGGTGGGCCACGGCCGCCAGATGGCGCGGACCCGGCCGGGAGACAGCCGGGAACCACACAGCAGAACCTGGCCACGGTCCGGGACGGATCGTGGATCCACAGTGCACAAGGGGCGGGAGCAGAATGTCCACCGGCGAAGGTCAGCCGCGCGCGGAGGCAGCTGAGTCAGCGGAAACCGAAGAGGCAGCCGAAACAGCACACCCCCAGGATCCGGAGCACCCGGACGCGGATGCCGAGGTGGTGACCTGGGAGGACTCCGGGCCCCAGGACCGCGCGGACCGGGGTCGTCTCCGGCAGGGGGGCCACCGCCATGACGAGGCCGGCCCGGGCGACGACGCGGCCGTGATCACCGAGTCCGAGCCCGCGGCCGACAGCCCCGACGGGGTGGAGACGGCGGCCGGCCCGCCGCGCGCGTCGATGTTGCCGAGTCCGCTGGTCCTGCTGATGTTCGGTCTGGCGTGCCTCGGGGGCTGGATGGCGTGGACCCGGCTGGACATCGGCCCGTTCGTGCTGGTGCTGTGTGCCTGGATGGTGTCGGTGGCGCTGCACGAGTGGGCGCATGCCCTGCTGGCGCACCGCTTCGGGGTCCCGGGCCTGCGCGGCGGGGGCCTGATCACGATGAACCCGCTGCGCTACCAGGAGGCCTTCGCCCGATTCGTGCTTCCCGTGGTGATCCTCGTCGTGGGCGGGCTGGGAATGACCGGTCCGGCTCCGCGGGCCGGCGCGGCGGCGGACGACGGGGGGAAGCAGCCGGCCCCGCTGCGCCGTAGCCTCATCGCCGCCGTGGGGCCGGCGGTGAACCTGGTGCTGGCTGGGGTGTTCCTGCTGCCCGTGGTGCTGGTGTTGGGCACCAACCCCACCGACTCCTGGTTCTGGTCCTCCCTGGTGTTCCTTGCGGCACTCCAGTTCACCGCCGCGGTGATCGCACTGCTTCCGGTGCCGGGCCTGGACGGCTTCGCGGTCCTCGCGCCGTGGCTGCCGCAGCGGATTCAGCAGCGGTGTGGGCCCGGGGCGCCAGGTGCCGCCAACCTCGGCGTCTTCGCCGTGGTGGCGGTGTTCGCGGTGGTGTGGTTCCCCCCGGTGCATGCGGAGCTGGTCAACGGGCTGTTCTCACTGACGTCAGCCGTGGGGGTGGATCCGCTCCTGCTGGGGCTGGGCCAGGCGGCTTTCCCGTTCTGGAACAACTGAGGTCAGTTGGTGATGACGGGCAGGCGCTGGGCGGGACGGGTGGTCAACGTCGCCACGAGCACCACGAAGATGCCGCCGAACAGGAATGCGTAGTTGATGGCGTTGGCGGTGATCACGATCGACTCGCCCACGGTGTAGCCGGTGAGGGCGAACATCGCCAGGGTCCAGCCCAGGGCGAAGGCTCCGGGACCCACCCGCGAGGCGGTGCCGTAGGCCGCGAGCCGGCACACGACAAACAGCAGCCCCAGTGTCACCGCGACCACGAGGGCGCCCAGCGCCATCCCCAGTGGTCCGGCACCCCACAACCAGCCGGCCCACCCCAGGAACATGCCGCCCAGGACCCCGGAGACGATCCCGGTCACCAGCAGCAGCCCGGCGGCGATCGCGCCCAGCGCCGTGGTCAGATAGTGCAGCGGCACCGCGGCTCCGGGTCGGGCCGTCCCGGTGTCCGGAGCGTCGCGAGGGCCGTCGGGGGTGTCGGTTCGGGAGGTGTCCGATGAATCCTGCGTCACACTGGCAGCCTATCCGGCGTCACTGTGGCTCATCGTCGAACAGGTCGGTGCTGTAGCCGTCCGGGCCCGGGCGGGTGCTGGGCCCGCGCAGCAGGGTGAAGTACTCCACCGCACTGATCTCCTGGGCGATGCCGTTGGAGAGAGCGAAAAGCTCCCCCTCGACACTGATCTGGGTGGCGTGCGCGCGCATCGCCAGCGCTTTCGCGGCCCAGTGGGGTCGGGCATCGATGCGGGTGGTCACCAGCTCGTCCGGGGTCGCAGGGGTGAGATCCTCCACCTTCTGGGGCGGGGTGAAGGGGCCGGGTGCCGCGGTGAGGCGCTCCAGGGACGCGGTCAGTTCGGAGGCGGGGGCGGCGATCGTGTAGAGGCGCTGGGTCTGCCAGGAGCTCCCGGGCAGGGACCGGCTGGCGGCGAGTTCGAAGGCGCGGAGGGTGACCCGGTGTGCCTGGATGTGATCGGGGTGCCCGTAGCCGCCGTTGTCGTCGTAGGTCACCAGAACGTGGGGACGAACCTCCCGCACGATCTCGGCGAGCTGTCCGGCCGCGGTGTCCACGTCGGCGCGCCAGAAGCTGTCGGGATGGTCGTTGCTGGCTGCGCCCATCATTCCGGAGTCGCGGTAGTAGCCGGCACCGCCCAGCAGGCGATGGTCACGCACCCCCAGGGCGAGGCAGGCCCGGGCGAGCTCGCCCTGGCGATGCTGCGCCAGCCCACCCTCGGCATCGCTGGCCAGATGGGCGAGCTCCGGCGGGATGATCTCCCCCTCCTCGCCGAGTGTGCAGGTGACCAGGGTGACGTGCGCACCCTGCGCGGCGTACTTCGCCATCGTGGCGCCGGTGACGATCGTCTCGTCGTCCGGATGGGCGTGTACAAGCATCAGGCGGCGCTCAGTCATGAGGGTGACCATAGCGGACCTGCGGGATTGGTGGCCCGGAATCCGGAAAGTCCCGTCCTGGGTGGAACCGCTGCCGCGGATCACCTGTCACAATCGACGCATGAGTTTTCCGCGGCAGTACGCGCGCACGCGTAGGTTCACGCTGGGGGCTCCCAGCCGGTTCCGGATCTCGCCGGACGGGCGTCGGGTCGCATTCGTGCGTTCGCAGCACGGGACCGATCCGCAGGGAGCCCTGTGGCTGGCCGAACTGGGCTCCGCCTCCCCTCAGGCCGGAGCGGAGCAGGGCGCTGCGGGAGATACGGCCGGGGACATGAGCGCCGAGAACACCGAGGTGTGGCACGAACGGCTCCTGGTCGACCCGCGCTCCCTTGCCGAGGATGCGGGTGATATTCCCCCCGAGGAGCGGGCGCGGCGGGAGCGTGCCCGGGAAACCGGCGGCGGAATCGTCAGCTACAGCACGGACCGCGCGATGCGCACGGCGGTGTTCGCGCTTGGGGGGCGCCTGTACGTGGTGTCCCTGGCCTCGGGCGAGCCGCAGGAGCGGGCGGATGGTGTCGCGACCGGCACGCCACGGGAACTGCCGGTGGCCACGCCGGCCGTGGATCCGGTGCTGAGCCCGGACGGTAGCCGGCTGGCCTATGTGCACAACGGTGCGGTGCGGGTACTGGAGCTGGACTCCGGTGTGGATATGGTCCTCGCGCACCCGGGAACCGGGGCCGGGGAGACGCCCGAGGAGACGTCCGACACGGTCACCTGGGGGCTGGCGGAGTTCATCGCCGCCGAGGAGATGCAGCGCACGCGCGGCATGTGGTGGTCACCGGACTCGCGTGCGGTGCTGGCCGCACGGGTGGACACGGCTCCGGTGCAGCGGTGGCACCTGGCTGACCCCGCCTCCCCCGAGTCCACGCCGCAGCAGATCGCCTACCCGGCCGCGGGGACCGCGAACGCGGAGGTCCGCCTGGCGGTCCTCGCCGTTCCGGAGGCACGCAGCCACCCCGGACCGGTGGAGCCGGTGTGGGTGCAGTGGGACCGTGCGGCGCTGCCGTACGTCGTGGCGGTGCACTGGTCCGCCACGGCCCCGCCCACGCTCGTGGTCCAGAGCCGCGATCAGCAGCAGCTGTGCCTACTCACGGTGGCCCCGCACAGCGGCAGCAGTGAGGTGCTCCGCCGCGAGTCCGGACAGCCGTGGGTGGAGATCCCCAGTGGCGTGCCCGCGCGCACCGGCTCGGGAGCGCTGGTGTGGATCGCGCCGCTTGCCGACACCTACGCCCTGAATGTGGACGGCCAGGCCGTGACCCCTCCGGATCTGTACGTGCGGGCGGTGGTCGACGCGGGTGTGACCGCCCCCGAGGATGTGGCCGACGGGCTGCCGCTTGCCTCCGCCGCCCGGGAGACCGTGCTGTTCACTGCCTCCACCGAACCCACGGAGGTGGAACTGTGGGCCTACGATCCACAACGGGGACTGCGCCGCCTGGGGGAACCCGGCGGGATGCAGAGCGGGCGGCTGCGGGGTGGAACCCTCGTGGCGCAGCGGCGCAGCTTGCACGAGGACCGGGTGCACACGTGGATCGAGCGGGCGCACACACCGACACACACGGTGGTCTCCCACGCGCAGCGTCCGGAGCTGGCCCCCCCGCGGATCACCCTGATGCGTTCGGGGCAGGAGGAGATTCGCACGGCGGTGCTGCTGCCGTCCTGGTACGAGCCCGGCTCCGGCCCGCTGCCGGTGCTGCTGGATCCCTACGGTGGGCCGCACGCGCAACGGGTGGTGGCGGCCTACCACGCCTTCCTCAGTCCGCAGTGGTTCGCGGAACAGGGCTTCGCCGTGGTAGTGGCGGATGGCCGGGGCAGCCCGGGGCGTGGCCTGTCCTGGGAGCACGCGCTCGCGGGCAACCTGGCGGACCCCCCGCTGGAAGACCAGGTGACCGCGTTGCATGCGGCGGCGGAGCGGCATCCGGAGCTGGACCTGAACCGGGTGGGGATTCGAGGCTGGTCGTTCGGGGGCTATCTGGCCGCATTGGCGGTGCTGCGCCGGCCCGAGGTGTTCCACGCGGCGATCGCTGGGGCACCCGTCACGGACTGGCGGCTGTACGACACGCACTACACCGAGCGGTATCTGGGGATGCCCGAGCAGGAATCGAAGCGGTACGCACACAGCTCGCTGCTGGAGGATGCCGATCGGCTGGAGCGTCCCCTGATGCTGATTCACGGTCTCGTGGACGACAATGTGGTGTTCGCCCACACCCAACGTCTCTCCTCGGCTCTCCTCGCGGCGGGGCGCACGCACACGGTGCTTCCCCTCGCCGGGGTGACGCACATGCCCGCCGACGAGGTCGCGGCGGAGAACCTGCTGCTGCTCCAGGTGGACTTTTTGAACACCGCCCTGCTGACCACATCCGGCCACAGGGAATAACGTTCGTTCACTTGACACGAGAACGCAAGTCCTGATTCTCACATTCTCCGCACCGGCAGTGACATCGATATTCGGACCTTGAACTCGAATATCGATAGGTGGGATGACCTGCGCTGGTTTACTTATCAGGACATTTCGACTTTTGTGTGATCCACGGCACGGGGTACCGCCATTCGTGATCTCGTCGTAGCTTCCTAGTTGATCGACATTTCTCCGGTGCTCGATCGGCCGGGCGGGCCACAAGCCCGCCGGGTCCCGGGTGGAGCCGGCCCCCTCCGGCGACACCCAACTCCTTGTCCGACAACTCACAAGGAAGTATCTACCGTGCGAAAATCCCCCATTTTCACCGCGGCTGGTAGCACATTCCTCCTGGTGGGTGGTCTCGTACTGACCGCCCCCGGCGCTACCGCCGACACCCCCGACGCGGATGCCCCCAACGGAGCCCAACCCCTCCTGGAAGCCGTGGAGTCGGACCTGTCCGACACGGCCACCGCCGAAGCCCTGGACCAACAGGTTGAGGCCGCCGAGGTCGAGGAGGAGCTGCGTGCCGAGGTCGGCTCCGAATTCGGCGGCGCGGTGTTCGACACCGACGATGCGGAACTCACCGTCAACGTCACCGACGCCGCGGCTGCGGCGGACCTTCCCGACGACGTCAACGCCGAGGTGGTGACCTACGGCGAGGACGCCCTGGCGGACTTCGTCGCCGAACTGGACGCGACCGCCGAGGCCGACGACGGGGATCTTCCCCTGGATTCCATCACCCGCTGGGCTCCCAACGTCGAACGCGACGTCGTCGTCATCGAGACGCTGCGCGGCCAGTCCGATGCCGCGTCCGAATTCGCCGAGGCGGCCGGCATCGATCCGGACGTCGTGGAGATCGAGGTCACGCACGAACGTCCGACCATGCTGCAAGACGTCGTCGGTGGCCAGGCCTACTACCCCGGGAGCAGCCGCTGCTCGATCGGACACGCGGTCGAAGGTGGATTCGCCACCGCCGGCCACTGTGGTTCGGTCGGCACCTCCACAACCAGCCCCACCGGCACCGTAGCCGGCTCGGTCTTCCCCGGCAGCGACGCGGGCTGGGTCCAGACCAACGCCACCACAACCCCGCTGGTGGACCTGTACCAGTACGGCGGCTACGCCACCGTGGTCGGTTCGCAGGAGGCCCCGATCGGTGCCCAGGTGTGCCGCTCCGGCTCCACCACCGGCACCTACTGCGGCACCATCCAGGGCAAGAACGAGACGGTCAACTATCCGCAGGGCACCGTGAACGGGCTGACCCGGACCACCGTCTGCGCCGAGCCCGGTGACTCCGGTGGCTCCTGGATCACTCCGTCCCGCGACGCCGCCCAGGCCCAGGGAGTGACCTCCGGCGGATCCGGAAACTGTAGCTGGGGTGGCACCACCTACTTCCAGCCGCTCAACCCGATCCTCAACCACTGGAACCTAACCCTGGTCACCGGCTAACCGGTACCGGGACTCCCGGTCCTGGCGCCCTCGCATCCCCCGGGGCGCCAGGACCGCCCTGTGCCCCCACCTCTGCCCCTCGGTCAACACAGTCAGACCCCGCACCCGGCGAACGCCCATCCCCGTTGCCGCACACCGTCGGACCGGGGGTCCGGATCTCCGACCCGGGCCCCACCCAGACCCCAGCCGGCCAGTCCACCCGGAGACGACCCTCCGGGCGGCGCTACGCCCGGCTGGGCCGGGGCCGGGATCGGCCCCGGCTCGCGCACCCACACCCAGCTTGCTGTGCGCGAGTGATGCCTTGTCCCAGCACACAAGCGAAGGAGCAAGGACGATGCTATTCCGCACCGGAGCCGCCACGGGCGGCACGGTCGCACTGCTGGCGGGTCTGCTCGGCGCCGCGCCGGCGACCGCCGAGACGGAACCCAACAGCACAGCCCCCGATACCGGACCAGTAACCCAGTTCGCGATGGAGGAGCGGGACCTCTCGGCGACCGAGGCCGAGGAACTCCTCACCGACCAGGTGGACGCGGCCACCCTCGGCGCAGAAGTCGAGTCCAGTCTCGGTTCGGACTTCGGCGGTTCCTATGTCGAACCCGGCACCGGCGACCTGGTCGTCAACGTCACCAACGCCGAGGCCGCGGCGGAGCTCCCCGACGGCGTCACCACCGAGGTCGTCACACACGGCGAGCCCACCCTGAACGAATTCAGTGCCGAGCTCGACCGGACCAAGGCCGACGTTCCGGCCGAGGTGGTCTCGTGGGGTCCCGACGTGCGCTCGGACCGGGTGGTCGTGACCGTGCTGGAGGGCGCCACCGACGCCGCGGAGGAATTCGTGGCCACAGCCTGAATCGATCCGGACGCGGTGCAGATCGAAGAGACCGACGAACGTCCAGTCCTGGCCCAGGACATCGTCGGAGGCCAGTACTACAGCACCGGATGGTCCACCTGCTCCGTCGGACACGCGGTCGACGGCGGCTTCGTCACCGCCGGCCACTGCGGCGGCGTGGGCACCCCGACCAGCAGTCCGAACGGCACGGTCGCCGGATCGGATTTCCCCGGTAACGACATGGCCTACGTACAGAGCACCTGGAACCCGACCCCACTCATCCACCAGCACGGGCAGGGCCCCACCGTGACCGTGGCCGGCGGTCAGGAAGCCGCGGTCGGAGCCGACATCTGCCGCTCCGGCGGCACCACCGGCGTGGACTGTGGACAGATCGAGGCCAAGAACCAGACGGTGAACTACCCCGAGGGCACGGTAACCGGCATGACCCAGGCCAGTGTGTGGTGAGCCGGGCGACTCCGGCGGCTCGTGGTACTCCGGACCGGACCACGCCGCCCAGGCCCAGGGGGTCACCTCCGGCGGCATCGTCGGCTGCCCGGGCGACGGCCCGATGTACTTCCAGCCGCTCACCCCCATCCTCGATCAGTGGAACCTCGACCTGACCACCGGCTGACCCCGACACACGCCCGGCCCTGGGCTACCACCGCCCGGCCCGGGGCCGGGCTGGTATGGGCCGGCTCCCCGCCGTTCCGTTGTGGTGGCCGGATCCGGCCACCACAACAAAGGAAGAGCGGCGTGTGGGGGA
>NZ_JAVLVT010000010.1:0-31193 GCF_031628175.1 Lipingzhangella rawalii
CCAGCGGATCTCCAGGTCATCCTCTGTGTTTCCCCCATCTGCACCATTTGTGTGGATCATCCCCATCCGTAGCCCTAGACGAAATTGATGGATTTTCTTCCCTTGATCCACTTTCGTAGCGCGATGGCAGCCCTCTAGAGTGATGAACTGTTTACCGAACGTTCGGTAAACGGTCGAACAACCGAATGATCTATGCGCCCCTCAGAACGCATAGCTCTGGCGCGGGATACGCGGTGAGTCCCCGCTCTTCAGCGCGCATCCCCGCCACACTGCCCCCCATATGCAAAGGAGCTGGGAGCGTGCACGCATCCCGTTTCATCGGCGTGGCCGGATCCCTGGTCCTCACCGGCGGACTCGTCGCCGGCGGAGTGGCCCTGGCCAGCGCCGACAGTCAGGACGTCAGCACAACCGCCACCACCGGGGCCGCCAATGCGGCCACCCCCGACGGCCAGGTGGCGGCGCTGGCCGACAGCCTGGACATCTCCCCCACGGACGCGGCCGACCTGGTCGACCTCCAGCAGGAGGCGGCCGAGGTCCAAGCCGAGCTGGAAACCGACCTCGGAAGCGAATTCGGCGGCGCCGTGTTCGACTCCGAGTCCGGCGACCTCACGGTGCACGTCACCGACGAGACGGCACTCTCCGAGGTCACCGCGGCCGGGGCCCAGGCCGAACTCGTCGACAACGGCCAGGATGCCCTCGAGGAGATCGTGGCGGACCTGGACGCCGCCCAGGACTCCGCCGACGAAGCCATCACCAGCTGGTACGCCGACGTCGAGGAGGACACGGTCGTCGTCGAGACCCTGGATGGCGAAAGTGACGCCGCAACCGAGTTCCTCACCGCGGCCGGTGTCGACGACGCGGCCACCACGGTCGAGGTCCGGGACGGCGCCGAACGACCCGAACTGTTCCAGAACATCGTCGGCGGCGAGTACTACCAGACCGGACAGGGAACCTGCTCGGTCGGATTCTCCGTCGACGGCGGCTTCGTGACCGCCGGCCACTGCGGCGGTGTCGGCACCCAGACCTCGGGCCCGGACGGGGTCGTCGCCGGCTCGGACTTCCCCGGCGCCGACAAGGCCTGGGTGGAGACCGACCCGGGCTGGACCCCCACCCCCGAGGTCACTGACCACTCCGGCGGCACGGTGACCGTCACCGGTCACGAGGAAGCCCCGGTCGGCGCGGAGGTCTGCCGCTCCGGCGGCACCACCGGCTGGCACTGCGGCACGATCGAGGCCACCAACGAAACCGTGCAGTACCCCGAGGGCACCGTGCACGGGCTCACCCGCACCAGCGCCTGCGCCGAACCCGGCGACTCCGGCGGCTCCTGGCTCGCCGGAACCCAGGCCCAAGGCGTCACCTCCGGCGGCAGCGGCAACTGCACCTGGGGAGGCACCACCTACTTCCAGCCCCTCAACCCAATCCTGGACGAGTGGAACCTTGACCTCGTGACCGGTTAGGGAACCGTCAACGACCAGACCAGGTCCACGCGGCCCTGGCCCCATCCTCCCTCGGGGCCAGGGCCGCGTTTCGTGGATTCAGCAGTGTCGGGTACCGCGACCCTGGCGCAGAGTCGACTACGCACCTGTTCGACGACGCCCGCGTCGGTGCCTTCGTCCCTGGTGGCGTACATGCGGTCCCAGGCCGCAACCGCGAGCCCGCACACGCCTCCGCTGGCCCGTGGTGTGGGAGACCAGGGCACCCCATCGCGGATATGCACCGGGCGGCAGGACGAACACCCGGGCCACAACACCCACGGACACACCACCACCGCCCCCACCGTTGGCCGTCGTGCGGGGGAGCGCCCCCAGGGCGCGACGCCGCCGGCGGCCAACACGACGCGCACGGTCAACCAACCACCGCCACCACAATCCCCCAGGTGGCTCCGGCGCCGAATGATGGCCCGACCTACGGGCAGGCGGGAGTCACCCGCTGTGTCCGTCCACCCCCCGCGGCACTCCCCACGCAGGGACCGTCCCGGGGATCCGTGCGGAACCGGTGCCGGGCGGGAAACCGTCCCAGCCGTGCGGTGCCGGATCCCCCTTCCGGTGCCGCGGCCAGCCTCCCCGGCGGCCGTCGGGCACGCCCCCGCTCCGGCGTGCCTCGCCCCGAAACCGACCCAAGGAGCCGCGGCGTGCGCAAATCCTGCCTGCTCACTCTGATCGGCGCGACCCTGGTCGCGATCGTCCTCGTCGTCGCCACCACGATCGTGCTCACCAGCGACGAATGGAACCTGGAGACTCTTCGGTCCGCTCCCGCCGGTGGGGAGGAACTCACCGAAGAGATCGACGATGTGCTGGGCGAGCAGCTTGCCGCATTGGAGGACAGCCTCGGCCTGGACACCGAGGAGGTGCTCGCTCTCCTGGAACAACAGGAGGAAGCCGCGAGCCTGGCCGATGATCTGCGTACCGAGCTCGACGACACTTTCGGTGGCGCGGTGTTCGACTCCGCGACCGGAACGCTGACGGTGCAGGTCACCGAGGAGGCCGCGGCAGCCGAGGTGGAGCAGGCCGGCGCCGAGCCCGAGCTAGTCACCCACGCCGAACACGAACTCACCGGGGTCCTCGCTCAGCTCGATGACACCGAACCCGTCGAGGGAGTCACCAGCTGGTACATCGATGTTCCGGAGAACACGGTGGTCATCGAGACCCTGCCCGAGGCTGCCGAGGACGGCGCCGAGGTCCTCACGGCGGCCGGTATCGACCAGGCCGACGCAACGGGTTCCGGAGACGGTGCCGTCCAGGTCATCCCCGGCGCCCAGCAGCCCGAACTTTTCGACGCCACCGCACCACCCGACGGCGACGCCGAGCAGAGCCCGGAGCAGTCCGACGGCGCCAACGTCGTGGGTGGTGCGGAGTACCAGGCCGGGCTGGGGCTGTGCTCGGTCGGATTCGCGGTCGAGGGTGGATTCGTGACCGCCGGGCACTGCGGCACCGAGGGAACCCCGACCGTCGATCCGGACGGGGTCGTGGCCGGTGCGGAGTTCCCGGACGCCGATATGGGCTGGGTGGATACCGACGCGGCGTGGACCCCGAGCCCGTGGGTGATGGACTACCAGCCGGACAACGGCGCGATCGCGATCACGGGAGCCGAGGAAGCCCCGGTCGGCGCGGAGGTCTGCCGCTCCGGCGGCACCACCGGCTGGCACTGCGGCACGATCAAGGCCACCAACGAAACCGTGCACTATCCCGAGGGCACCGTGCACGGGCTCACCCGCACCAGCGCCTGCGCCGAACCCGGCGACTCCGGCGGCTCCTGGCTCGCCGGAACCCAGGCCCAAGGCGTCACCTCCGGCGGCAGCGGCGACTGTGTCTTGGGAGGCACCACCTACTTCCAGCCCCTCAACCCAATCCTGGACGAGTGGAACCTCGAGTTGCTCACCAACGATCTGGCGGATCCCCAGCCCCCCGAGGTGCCCGACCCCGGCGATGTCGGTGCCGCAGAGCCCGATGCCACCCCGCCCGCGACACCCGCCCCGGACGCCCCGCAGTCGGAACGGGAAGAGCAGGACGCCCCGGGTGCGCAGTCGGGGGACCAGGACCCGGCCGAGCTACCGGAACCAACGCCATAGCCTGGCGGTATGACACGTGCGTGGGTGGTTGGGTGCGCGGTTCTGGTCGACGTGGCGTGGGTCCTCGCGTTCGCGGCGGGGGGCCGCGCCACCCACGACGCCACGATTCCGCTGGTGGGGCTGGCACAGACCGCCTGGCCGTTCCTGGTGGCGCTGGCGCTGTCCTGGCTGGCGAGCCGGGCCTGGCGCAGTCCGCTGGGCGCGGTGTGGCCCGGCGTGGCGCTGTGGCTGGGCACGGTCGCGGGCGGGATGGTGCTGCGGCTGGTGTCCGGGCAGAGCACGACTGTGGAGCTGTCGTTCGTTGTCACCACCCTGGTTCTGCTCGGGGCCACGCTGCTCGGCTGGCGGTTGCTCGCCGGATGGGTCTGGCGACGGCTCGGGGACCGTGCCAGGGTGGAGACGGTGGAGACACAGAATCCCCCGTTCCGTTCCCCCCACCCCAGGGAGTGAGCATGAGCGATCCGGTGACGGTCGCGATCGCGACCGCCGTCGCGGGCAAGGTGGCCGAGTCCCTCAGTGATACGGCGAAGTCGGCCCTGAAACGGCTGCGCGAGGCGGTGATGCGGCGCGTCACCGACAGCGACGAGCGCGACACCGCCCCACGCGAAGCCCTGGCCGCGGCCCAGATCGACCCGGAGGACCCCCAGGCGGTGCAGCGCCTCGCCGCCGCGCTCTCCGCTAGCGACGACCCCGAGGTGCGTCGACTCGTGGCCGAGCTGCGTCCCCACTTCGAGCCCGGGCAGGAGTCGGTTACCAACACCGTGCAGGGGGACGTGTCCGGAAACGTCGTCATGGCCAAGGACATTCACGGCAACATTTCGCTGTGACGGCGGCACCCAGCGCCCTCCCCGGCCAGCCCGGCCATCCCGGCTGTCCCGTGCGGCACCGTCGCTGCGGTCCTGCTCGCGGTGAGCGGTTCGCCGACCAGCGCTCCCATCGGGACGGTCACGCGGCAGCCGGCCAGCACCCACGGAACGGCCGGAACGGCCGGCGCTGGCCCGTGGCAGGTCATCAGGTGCGAACGGCCGCCCGGTCAGCAACGCCGGCGATGTAGGCCCGGGCGTCCTCGGCGGTGGTGAACCAGCCCGCATAGTCCGCGGGATCGCCCAGTCCGCGCACGAACCGGTCGCCAATCTGCGCGTGCTCGCTGGCGGCGTAGAACAGCTCCATCAGGAACGGCCGGCGCTCCACGATCACCTGGGCAACGGGGCCGGCCATGTGGTGCGCGTAGTCCCAGAACTCCTCGAACGCGGCGTGCATGAACGCGCTGTCGAAGGGTTCATCACCGCGGGCGAGGATGTGGCGCAGCGTGATCTCGGCGCTTTGGCTGGCGTTGTTGGGGTCCTGGCACAGCTGCGGCAGCGTGGACAGGACCGTGTCCCCGATTCCCATAACCAGACCCCCGGACGGGAGCTGCGCCACGGGCTCCCGCACACGCGGGACCACGTGGTCCACGGCCACCGAACGGTGATCGACCAGCTCGACCTCCCGAAAATGTTCGTGTAGATGGGGAGCGAACTCCCGCATCGTCTGGAGCATCAGGTCCAGATGCTCGGCGGGACGCAGCCGCGCGGGCCACGAGGCCAGCACCCCGTCCGAGGGGCTGGTGATGTAGAAGACACGGCCGGGACCGTTGCGGGTGAGGCTCGGCAGGGTCGTGAGAAACCCGTGGTTCGGCAGCAGGTCCACCGTGCCCTGGTTGGTCTCCGGGTAGGTGTCGCCCTGAACGTAGGCGGCCACGGTGGTGGTGGGTGTGACCTCGGGCAGGCTCCGCCGGGGGTTGGGCGGGAACATCTCCGCCAGACCAGAGTGGCCCGCCGCGATCACGACCAGATCGAACATGCGCGCGAGCTGGTCCAGATCGCTGCTGGTGACCGGGGAGATGATGACGGTACCGCCCCGCTGCTCGAACAGGTCCTGCCACTCGGGCACCTTGAGCCGCTCGTCCAGGGACTGCGCGGGCTGGGGAGAACGCCCGAAGAAGTCGAAGGTGGGCAACCCCCCGAACCCCGCGAACCGCACCCGCAGCCCGTCGATGTCGGGGGCCTCGTCGTCCCACAGGTTCAGCCCGTAGTTCCGTTCCATGGCCAGGGTCTGGAACCACTGGGCCTGGAAGGACACCGCACGCCCGGTGCGCAGCTCGTCCGAGGTCCGCGCGGTCATCAGCGTCACGTCGTAGTCGTGGTGCTGGAGGCCCAGGGCGAGCTGAAGCCCGGCCTGTCCTCCACCCACGATCAGAATCCTGCGCATCGTGTCTCCCCGCTACCACCCGTGTGTCCGACCACTGTGTCCCCGCCGGAGCCCGTCATCGGGCCGCCGGCTCCTGCTGCTTGGACAGGGCGTAGCGCAGCAGGTGCGCCAGCACTCCCGCCGACTCCCGGCGACTGCGCGCGTCCAGGGCAACCACCGGAACCTCGGGACCCAGCGCCAGGGCGTCCCGCACCTCGTCCAAGGGATGCATCGGCACCCCCTCGAACCGGTTGAGAGCCACCAGGAAGGGCAGGTCATGATGCTTCTCGAAGTAGTCAATGGCCTGGAAGGAATCCGCCAGGCGCCGCGAGTCCGCAAGCACGACCGCCCCCAGCGCTCCGCGGACCAGGTCCTCCCACATGAACCAGAACCGGTCCTGGCCGGGGGTACCGAACAGGTACAGCAGCAGCCCCTCCTCGATCGTGAGCCGCCCGAAGTCCATAGCCACGGTCGTGGTGGACTTGTCCGGAGTGTGACTCAGATCGTCGTGGCTGACACTGGCCTCGGTCATGATCGCCTCGGTGTTCACCGGCGGAATCTCCGACACCGAACCGACGAGGGTGGTCTTGCCGGCTCCGAAGCCACCGGCAACGACAATCTTCGCTGAGGTGACGGCGGGGGCCATCTCCGAGCTACTGGGCGATGGAATCGAGCCCATGGAGGATCCTCTCCAACAGGTGACGGTTGGGGGCGGCGTCGCGCTGCACGGTGGGGTGGATCCGCACCCGGCCCTGCTCGGCGAGGTCATTGATCAGCACCCGCGCCACGCCCACGGGCATGCGCAGGTTCGCCGCGATCTCGGTCACCGACCTCGGCTGGGCACAGGCGAGATAGATGTCGCGCTGTTCGGGACTGAGCTCGGCGAACCCGGTCGTGTCCCGGGCTCCGCCTCCGCCCCCGCCCACGGCGGAGACCAGGGTCTCCAGCAGCAGTGGGTGCCGCGGCCGGGTCCGTCCGCCTGTGAGCGCGAACGAGCGAATCCGGCTACTGCGCTGCGGTCTGGCAGCCACGTCGATCGCTCCTCCTCGTTCTGGGGCACGAGCACGGATGCTAGCGCGCCACCGCTTCCCTGAGCTGGCCACGGAGGGCGGGGGTCAACACGTGGCCCGCCTTTTCCACGAACAGCGCCATCTGGTAGGCCACGACCTTGGTGTCGCAGCGTTCACCGGCGAGGACTGCGAGGCAGCAGCCTTCGGCCACCGTGGTGAGGAAGAGATAGCCGCGCTGCATCCGAACAATGGTCCGCTCGAAGCGTCCCTGCGCGAACAGCTCGGACACCCCGTGGGCGAGGCTCAGCATGCCACTGGCGACGGCGGACAGCTGCTCTGCCCGTTCGGGACTCAGCTCTGTGGAGGTGGTCAACAGGAGCCCGTCACTGGACACCACCGCCGCGTGCTGCACGGCGGGCACGTCGTTGACGAAGCTGTTGACCAGCCACGCGAACCGTTCAACCCCGGTTGTTCCTGCCGTCACCGCTGCTCCTCTCCACCGTCGGCTGTGCCGTCGCCACCGGCCCCACCGCTACTGCCGTCCGGATGGTCCTGGTGCCCCCCGGCATCCGGCTCGCTCGTCGACGCGGCGGCGGTCTCGGGGACAGTGTCCGGGTCGGCGGTCTGAGCGCGTGCCTGCGCGGCGTGTTCCTCCCGACCAGCCACGAAGCCACTCAGCTCCGCCCGGAGCCGTTCGGCGTAGGCCTGGGCGTCACCACCCCCCGACGGTGGGGCCCCGCGCACGGGAACGAACTCCTCCTCGTCCTCCGCGGCCTCCTCGACGTTGTCCTCCATGGCGCCGGCCGGGTCGGGACGGTGCCCGGCCCCGTCCGCCAGGGTGGCCCCGGACCGCGGCACGAACGCGTCCGCGCTGGCGGAGTGCCCCGGTTGGCGACGCGGCAGCTGCGGCAACGCGGTCTCGCCATCGCCGCCCGCCTCTTCGGCCGGGACGGAACCGCCGGTGGGGGTGGACCCGCTGGAGCTGGGGGTGCCACCGGTGGCTGTCTGCGGAGTTGCTGGCGCTGCGGTGTCCCCGGGAACTTCACCCGGGATCACCCGCAGTCCGGCGGCCCCCCGGCCGGGGTCACGACGCGGCAGGGGCGGCAGCTCGTCCTGGGTGGCCGCTGCGGGCTCGGGACGTCCGCTGTCGTCGCTGCCCGTGCCGTCCGTGGCGCCGACCGGGGCGGCGGACGTCTGGGTGGGGTCCTGGACGGCGGTGGACGCGGACCCCGGAGTCGGATCGGCGGGGGATGTTTCGGCCCCGTCCGCACGGCTCGGCCGCAGCAGCACCGAGGCTGCGGGCACCCACACGAATCCGCTGGTGCCGCTGAAC
Organism: Lipingzhangella rawalii; assembly: GCF_031628175.1. NCBI lineage: Bacteria > Bacillati > Actinomycetota > Actinomycetes > Streptosporangiales > Nocardiopsidaceae > Lipingzhangella > Lipingzhangella rawalii. The sequence goes on from NZ_JAVLVT010000010.1 coordinate 8,141, forward strand.
GGCCGGGTCTGGAGGCGCACGCGCAAGCCGTGCCGGTGGGCGAGCTGCCCCACGACGTAGAGGCCCATGTGCCGGAGGCGGTCCTCGGTGAGTCGCGGCGGTTGACGCAGCTCGGCGTTGATACGCTCCAACCGCTCCTCGGGGATCCCGATCCCGTCGTCGGCGACCTCCAGCACCAGGGTTCCATCGTCCCCGTAGCGCCCGCGCACCGTGACCTGAAGGTTCTCCGCGGAATTGGCCAGGGCATTGTCCAGTAGCTCGGCGAGCAGGTGGCTGAGGTCATCCGCGGTGTGCTCCGCAACGAACACCTGCGGAAGCTATTGGAGGCGCACCCGGGTGTACTGGCTAATCTCCGAGAGTGCCGCACGCACCACGTCCAGCAGCGCCACCGGTTCGCTGTGCGCCGGGTCGACGGGCTGCTGCGCCATGACCAGGAGGTTTTCACAGTTGCGGCGCATGCGTGCCCCAAGGTGGTCCACCTGGTACAGGATGTCCAGCAGCTTGGGGTCGTGCTCCTCGCTCTCAACCCGCTGAATCAGGGTCAGTAGGGACTCCACCAGGGTGAGATCCCGCAGGGCCAGGTTCGCCAGGGCTTTGGGGAGCAGATGGTCGGTCGTGGGGCTCGTGTCGCCGCCCGCGACGGCCGCGCCGTGCTCCTCCCCGCGTTCCGTTGGCCCAGGACCGGATGGCTGCTGCGCGGGGGCCTGTGGGGCGGGATAGGCCTGCGGGGGATACGGCGGAGACTGCTGTGGCGCCGCAGCCACGGGCGGCGCCCCCGGCTGGGCGGCGGGGCCGCCCGGTGCGGGCGCATAGCCGGCGGGTGGATATGTGCCTGCACCCGGGTAGCCCGGGTATGCCGGATATGCAGCATACGCGGGCTGTCCGGGTGGGGCCGGTTGGGTCGGGTACCCCGGCGCCGGGGCCGGCTGCTGGGGATAGCCGGACTGGGTGGTGCCCGCTCCCGAATAGCCGCCCGGATACTGCGGGTGCTGCGGATACGGGACGGGGTGCTGGGCCGTGGAGGCCCAGCCGCTCGGGTGCGGCCCGGTTCCCGGCGCGGCGGGAGGCTGCTGCGGACTGGACGGCTGCTGTACCGGATGCTCCGCTGGGCTGTCCGGCTCGCCACGTCCGAACAGCCGCCGCAGCCGGGACGGGCGACGCGCCGGCCGGGAGGCACCGGCGGCATCGGCCGGCCGCTGCGACCGGTCCGAGTACTCCACGACCACTCTCCTTCACGTACCGTTCCGGGGCAGTGTTGGTGTTGGGTTGCACGTCCGGTCACCGTCTCGCCGCGGGAGGCACACGGAACCACGGCACCGTTCCGCTCGTGCACCCCCAATCTCGGATGATCCCGACATCCGGAAACTAATGGCCCAGAATACAGACCAGTCCCACCCGGCGCGACCGTCACACCAGCCCCACAGTTACCACAGCCTGCGAAAACCACCCCGGATCCGTGGGACACCTCCGCCCACACCACTCCCCGGCCGTGCACCGGGCGCACTGGACACGATCCGCCCCAGCGGGTATAGCTGAGCGCCACACCCCCGTATGTGCAGAGGCAGGCCACCGTGTCGACGCAGCCCGGATCCGCCGGCGGCGCGGAGTATCCGCTGTTGATGTCGTACTGGCCGGGAGAGCTGCGCCCCTATCAGCAGCAGGCCCTGACCGCGCTGGCCACACGGTGGCGTCGTGGTGACCGGCGAGCCTGGGTGGTGCTCCCGCCCGGCTCGGGGAAGACACTGGTTGGGCTGGAGGCCGCCCGACGGTTGGGACGCCGCACCGTTGTCCTCACCCCCAACACCGCCATCCAGAGCCAGTGGATCGAGCACTGGGAGTTCTTCACCCACCCGGACGGCACCAGCGGCACCAGCGCCCCCACTGCCGGGGCAAGCCGCAGTCTCACCGACGCGGTCACGGTGTTGACTTACCAGTCACTCGCGGTGTTCTCCCCGGACGCGGAGACCGACGAGGAGGGGCGCGACCGGACCGGTTCCCTGCGGGAACGGCTCCACCCCAACGGTCAGCAGCTGGTGGCTGCCCTCCACGACGCCGGCCCGCTGACCCTGGTCCTGGACGAGTGTCACCACCTCCTCCAGGTGTGGGGCCGGCTGCTGGCAGAGATTCTCACCGAGATGCCCGAGGCCCACGTCATCGGACTCACGGGAACACCGGGTGAGAGCCTCAGCGCCACCGAACACGAACTCGTCGACACCCTGTTCGGACCGGTGATTCACGGGGCGTCCATTCCCGCCCTGGTCCGGGACGGCTACCTCGCCCCTTTCGCCGAGCTGGCCTGGCTCACCAGCCCCACCCCCACCGAGCGGGACTACCTCGCCGAGAACGGGCAGCGATTCCAGGAACTGTGCACCGACCTCCTCGACCCCGACTTCGCCAGCGTCAGTTTTCTCGGCTGGCTGCACACCCGGTTCCACGAACGTCGCACCGCGGAGGGACACCAACTGGACTGGGAGGAACTCGCCCGCCGGCACGGCGCCACCGCCGACGCCACACTCCGACTCCACCACGCCGGGCTCATCGACCTGCCACCCGGAGCCCGCCTGGTGGAACGCCACCGGCACGCCCCCCACGCCGAGGACTGGATTGCCCTCCTGAACGACTACGTCACCCACTGCCTGCGCCCCCGTGCCGCACAGGCCACCGAACCGCCGGAGGAATCCCCCGAGGCCCCCACCACCGACGCGCAAGCTCTCGACCGCATACGCGCCGCCCTGCCGGCCGTGGGCTACCAGCTGACCAAACACGGCATCCGCCGGGGCCGTTCCCCCGCCGATCGGGTGCTGGCCCGCAGCGCGGCGAAGTCGCACGCCGCCGTGGAGATCGCCGGGGTCGAGGCCGCCACCCTCGGGGCGCACCTGCGCCTGCTGGTGCTCTGCGACCACGAGCACGCCACCGCGCGGCTCAGCCCGCGGCTGCGCGGTGTCCTCCCCGCCGAAGCCGGATCCGCGTGGCTCCTGCTGGAGCTCCTCAGCGGCGACGAACGCACCCGCCACCTCAACCCCATCCTGGTCACCGGCAGCACTGTGGCGGCCGCCCCCGGCGTGGCCGAGAACCTCCGTTCCTGGCTCCACCAGCGCCACCCCGGGCTGCATCTGCGGGTGGAACCCGCCGGCGCCGATACCGACCCGGCCTCCCCACTCGCTCACATCACCGGAGCCTGGACGTCGCGCACCTGGGTGCGGCTCGTCACCGAATATCTCGAAGCCGGTCACGCCCAAGCCCTGATCGGCACCCGTGCCCTGCTCGGCGAAGGCTGGGACGCGCCCCAGATCAACACCGTCGTCGATCTGACCACCGCGACCACCACCACCGCGGTCACCCAGAACCGGGGACGTGCCCTGCGCCTGGATCCCACCGATCCAGACAAGGTGGCGCACACCTGGACCGTGACGTGTGTGAGTGATGACCACCCGAAGGGCCACGCCGACTGGGACCGGCTCGTTCGTAAGCACCAGGGGTACCTCGGGGTGAACGCAGCCGGAGAGGTCCTGAGCGGCGTCGCGCACATCGACGACCAGTTCTCGCCCTATGCCCCGCCGCCCACCGTCGACCTGGACGCGATCAACGCCCGTATGATCGCCCGCGCCCAGGACCGGCAGGCCACCCGCGCCCGCTGGCGCATCGGGGAACCCTACGTGGACACGCTGCTGCCCACGCTCCAGATCCGCACCCACAGCCCCCGGCCCACCACCCACTCCGGGGCCGCGGCCGGCCACGCGCAACCGCCACTCGCCGTCCCGTCCCGACGCGGCTTCACCCCCACCCGGCAGACCCGGCTGCCCGGACGGCATCCGTGGCGTACCCGCCTGGCCCCCAGCGTGACCCTGCTGGGCCTCGGGGGAACCGTCGGGCTGACCCTGGCCCCGGGCGCCCCGGACGCACTGCCGGTGTTGCTCACGGCGGTCGCCACGGTGGTGGCGACGGGCTGGTGGCTGTACACACGGCATACGCGGCGCCGTGCCCTGTCCCCCTACGCCCGTGCCGCGGCTGCCGACGCCAACGTCCTGCGCATCGGCTGCGCGGTCGCCGACGCCCTGCACGAGACGGGGCAGCTGCGGATGGGATCCGCCGGACTACGGCCGCATGTCGGCGCCGACGGCACCTATCGCATCACCTTCGCCCCCGACTCCACAGCCAACACAGCCAACACAGCAAGCACCGACGGCGTCGGCAGGGCTGGCGAAGACAGCGAGGCCGAGCTCTTCACCAGCGCCTTCGACGAGGTGCTGTCCCCGCTCGTGGGACGTATCCGCTACCTCATTCCCCGCTACGAGCTCTCTCTGCCCGATCCCGCGCCGGTACGGCTGCTGGACGCGGCCCACACCGGGCGCCTTCCGGTGAACCCCGTCACTTACCACCGGGTGCCCACCGCCCTGGCGCGCAACCGTGCCGGCGCCGACGCATTCGCCCGAGCCTGGAACACCTGGGTCTCCGACGGTGCCGCGGTCTACACCGGAGCCCAGCCGAACAGCAGCCGCACCCGCGGCCAGGAGCTGCTCTACCTGCACCACGGCAGTACGCCGTTCCCGGCCGAGACGGCCACCCGGCTGGTGTGGTCGTGACCCGGCCGCCCCGGCCGGAGGCGTCCACAACCAGCCCGGCACCGGGCAGCGGACACGCCCCGTAGTCGTCCGCATCGCACCGTGCAAGCTGGTATCACATGGGACACAGCCTGCCACACGCACAACTGCGTTCACGAACAGGAGAATCCCGTGAGTCAAGCCCCGACGAACCAGGTGCGGGCCGCGCATCGCGCCGACACCGCCGCGGTCGTGCGCACGTTGACCCGCGCCTTCCACGACGACCCGGTGTTTCGGTGGCTGTTTCCCGATGACGCGACGCGTCGCCGGGACACCGCGCGCTTCTTCGCGATCTACGCCGGGCTGGACCACGTTCCGGCGGGACGCTGCGAGGTGGCGGTCACCGAGCCCAGTACGGGCACCGTGCGGGGCGCCGCCATCTGGCACTCCCCGAAGGACCGCAGGGCCGCGCCGCTGGAACTGCTCCGCACCGCCCCGCACTATCTGTCCCTGTTCCACCGTCGCCTGCCGCGGGTGGTGCGCGCCCTGGCCCACGTGGAACGGCAGGCCCCCGCACAGCCGCACTGGTATCTAGCCGACATTGGCACCGACCCTGCGGCCCGGGGGCAGGGGGTGGGGTCGGCGCTGTTGCGATCGGGACTGGCGCGGGCGGACGCCGAGCGCATGCCGACCTACCTGGAGTCCAGCAGCGTCGACAACATCGCGTTCTACGAGCGCTTCGGGTTCGAGCTGTGCGGCGAAATCACCGGCACGGACTACCCCACGATGTACCGGATGTGGCGACCGGCCCAAGGCGCCTAGGCCGCACAGTGATGGGGTCCACAGCGGGGAGATCTGCGGCGGTGTGTCGGGGTGGGATCGGAGCGGAGCTGGCGTCTCGGGGGTAACCCCCAGTCCATAGGTGGTCCGAAACGCCGATGGGGGTGGGGAAAGGCCGATGGGGGCGGTGTGCAGGTCGCGGTCCCGGCCGGGACGCGTGCGGGGGCGCCCCCGCCTGGGAGCACCCCCGCCAGCTCAGCCGAGAACCGTCACCGCCCCGAGGACAGTGACCCCAACAGGTCCCGGTTCAGGTTGGAAATCGTCTCCAGCGGGATGCCCTTGGGGCACACCGCCGCACACTCACCGATGTTGGTGCAGCCGCCGAAATCCTCCTCGTCGTGCTGGTCCACCATGGACACGACGCGGGCCGCCCGCTCGGGCTGCCCCTGGGGCAGCAGCCCCAGATGGGTCACCTTCGCGGCGGTGAACAGCATCGCCGAGGCGTTCGGGCAGGCGGCCACGCAGGCACCACAGCCGATGCAGGTGGCCGCGTCGAAGGCGGCATCTGCGTCGGACTTCGGTACCGGGGTGGCATGGGCGTCGGGAGCGGTCCCGGTGGGGGCGCTGACGTAGCCTCCGGACTGGATGATGCGGTCGAAGGCTTCACGGTCCACCACCAGGTCCTTGACCACGGGGAAGGCCTTGGCGCGCCAGGGCTCCACGTCGATGACGTCACCGTCGGAGAAGCTGCGCATGTGCAGCTGGCAGGTGGTGGTCTGCTCCGGGCCGTGCGCCTGCCCGTTGATCACCACCCCGCACATGCCACAGATGCCCTCCCGGCAGTCGTGGTCGAAAGCGACGGGTTCCTCATCCTGGAGGGTGAGCTTCTCGTTGAGGACGTCGAGGACCTCGAGGAACGACATGTCGGGCGACACGTCGTCCAGCGGGTAGTCGACCATCTTCCCCTCGTCCTCGGGGCCCTTCTGGCGCCAGACGCGCAGGGTGATTCTCACTTGTAACTCCGCTGGACCATCGTGACGTACTCGTAGTTGAGGTCTTCCTTGTGCAGAACCGGCGGCTTGCCGGTTCCCGAGAACTCCCAGGCCGCGACGTAGGAGAACTCCTCGTCGTGGCGCAGCGCTTCCCCGTCGGGGGTCTGGCTCTCGGCGCGGAAGTGCCCACCGGCGGACTCGCTGCGGTGCAGCGCGTCCACACACATGAGCTCGGCCAGCTCGAAGAAGTCGGCGACGCGACCGGCCCGCTCCAGGGTCTGGTTCAGCTCCTCGTTGACCCCGGTCACCTTCACGTCGGACCAGAACTCGCTGCGCAGCTCCCGGACCCGGTCCAGGGCCTTGCGCAGGCCCTCCTCGGTGCGCTCCATGCCGCAGTAGTCCCACATGACCTTGCCGAGCTCCCGGTGGAACGAGTCCACGGTGCGGGTGCCGTTAATGGACAGCAGCGTCGAGATCCGGTCGCGCACACCCTGGGCGGTTTCCTGAACCTCCGGGTGGGTGGCGTCGAGCTTCTCGAACGGGCCGTCGGCCAGGTAGTCGTTGATGGTGTTCGGCAGCACGAAGTAGCCGTCCGCCAGCCCCTGCATCAGCGCGCTGGCCCCCAGCCGGTTCGCCCCGTGGTCGGAGAAGTTCGCCTCCCCGGTGACGAACAGACCCGGGATGGTGCTCTGGAGGTCGTAGTCCACCCACAGCCCACCCATGGTGTAGTGCACCGCCGGATAGATCCGCATCGGGACCTCGTAGGGGTTCTCCCCGGTGATGCGCTGGTACATGTCGAACAGGTTCCCGTACTTCGCCTCCACGGCCGGGCGCCCCAGCCGCTTGATGGCGTCGGCGAAGTCCAGGTACACGCCCTGCCCGCCGGGACCGACCCCGCGGCCCTCGTCACACACCGCCTTCGCGGCGCGGGAGGCGATGTCGCGCGGCACGAGGTTCCCGAACGCGGGGTACATGCGCTCCAGGTAGTAGTCGCGCTCCTCCTCCGGGATCTCGCGGGGGTCCCGGTTGTCGCCGTAGCCCTTGGGCGCCCATACCCGGCCGTCGTTGCGCAGCGATTCACTCATCAGGGTGAGCTTGGACTGGTGATCGCCACTGACCGGGATGCAGGTCGGGTGGATCTGGGTGTAGCAGGGGTTCGCGAACAGCGCCCCCTTGCGGTGGGCCCGCCAGGACGCGGTGACGTTACAGCCCATGGCGTTGGTAGACAGGAAGAACACGTTGCCGTAGCCGCCGCTGGCGAGTACGACCGCGTCCGCGAAGTGTGTCTCGATCTCCCCACTGACCATGTCCCGCACGACCACGCCGCGGGCGCGCCCGTCCACCACGATCAGCTCCAGCATCTCGTGGCGGGTGTGCATGGTGACGGTTCCGGCCGCCACCTGCCGTTCCAGGGCCTGGTAGGCGCCGACGAGCAGCTGCTGACCGGTCTGGCCGCGGGCGTAGAAGGTCCGGGAGACCTGCGCGCCACCGAAGGAGCGGTTGTCCAGCAGCCCCCCGTACTCCCGCGCGAACGGGACCCCCTGGGCCACGCACTGGTCAATGATCTCCACACTGACCTGAGAGAGCCGGTAGACGTTGGACTCGCGGGATCGGAAGTCCCCACCCTTGACGGTGTCGTAGAACAGCCGGTAGATGCTGTCGCCGTCGTTGCGGTAGTTCTTCGCGGCGTTGATGCCGCCCTGCGCGGCGATGCTGTGCGCCCGCCGCGGGCTGTCCTGGTAGCAGAACGAGGTCACGTTGTAGCCGGCCTCGCCCAGGGTCGCCGCGGCCGAGGCCCCGGCCAGGCCGGTTCCGACAATGATCACGGACAGCTTCCGGCGGTTGGCGGGATTGACCAGGCGCGCGGAGAACCGGCGTCGCTCCCAGCGGGTCTCGATCGGGCCGTCGGGGGCCTTCTCGTCCCGGATGGGATCGCCCTCGGTGTACAGCTCAGCCATCTATTCCACCACCCCGATGAGGACCGCCAGCGGCGGGATGACAAACCCGACGAAGAGCAGGGTTGCCACCACCGTGGCGGTCTTGCTGATCGCGCGCTGCCGACGCGCCTTGTTGAAGCCCAGTGTGGCCAGGCCGCTCCAGATGCCGTGCCGCAGGTGCAGCCCCACCGCGGCCACGGACAACACGTAGAACGCGGTCACCCACCAGATCTGGAAGCCGTTCACCACGCGCTCGTAGGGGCTGTCGGACGCCCCGCCCGGGCTGATCACATTCGCGGTGAGGTGCAGCAGGTGGTACACCACGAACACCGCGATCAGCAGGCCCCCCCAACGCATGGTGTAGGAGGCGTAGGTGCGCTGTACGGCCTTGGTGGTCTGGTACCGCACCGGACGCGCCCGGCGGTCCCGCACCGTCAGGACCACCGCGGAGTAGATGTGGGCGATGATCGCCGCAAGCAGCACCACCCGCATGATCCACAGCAGCCCCGACTCGGGGAACGCCGGATAGCCAACCGTCCGTAGCCACGCAGAGTATTCGTCGAAGCTTTGCTGGCCCTCGAAAATCTTCAGGTTTCCGACCATGTGCATGACGAGCCACGCAGCAATGAGCAGTCCGGAGACCGCCATCGTGGCCTTCAGCACCACGGTCGACCGGTAGGACCGGCGTTGGGTCACAGTTGTAGTCGCCACAGCCTGTCACCCTAAACAGCTCATAAAGAACAGGTCCAAGTCATGGATCTGCTCGTGTCCATAGCCATAGGCTATGCCGCATGCAGGCACAGCAACTCGCCTACTTCCTCGCGGTCGCCGAAACCCGCCATTTCACCCGCGCTGCCGAGCTTTCCCGGGTCGCCCAGCCCAGCCTCAGCAAGCAGATTCGCAACCTCGAAGACGAGCTCGGCGCAACGTTATTCAGCCGTGCCCGGGGAAATATCACATTAACTCCGGCCGGCGAGGTGTTACTTCCGCTAGCGCAACGGATCCTCGCCGACATGCGCACCGCCCGTCGGGAGGTTCAGGAACTCACCGGCATGCGCCGGGGACTGTTGCGCCTGGGCGCCACCCCGAGCCTGTGCGGTGGCCTGCTGGCCGACACCCTCGCCCTGTTTCACCGCCGTTTCCCCGGTATCGAACTGCACGTCGAGGAAGGCGGCTCCCGGGATCTGGTGCGCACCATGGCCCGGGGGGAACTCGACCTCGCACTGATCATCCTGCCGCTGCACAGCAGCGACCCCGCGTTGGAGACCCGGCCCCTGCTGCGGGAAAGCCTGGTCGTGGCCAGCTCCCGGGACCGCCCCTCCCCCACGAGCTACGCGTCCATGCGCATCACCGACCTGGCCGAAACCCCGCTGGTGATGTTCCGCCGCGGCTACGACCTACGCGAGGCCACCCTCCAGGCCTGCCGCAGGGCCGGTTTCGAGCCCCGGCTGGCGGTCGAGGGCGGCGAGATGGACGCCGTCCTGCGCTTCGTCGAAGCCGGACTGGGCCTGGCCATCGTGCCCAGCATGGTGCTCCGGAACCGTCCCGGGCTGCGGGGCACACCCCTCGCGCGTCCCCGCCTGAGCCGAACCATCGCCATCGCCCACCGTAAGGATGTGGAGCCCACCCACACCGCCCGCATGTTCTGGCACACACTCACCGACCATCTGGGCCAGCTCGACGACACCGAACTGGGCGCCGACCTGGAGGTGATCGAGGTGGCCACCCACCCCCGTGCCGATACGTGAACACGAGGCACCGCGCTCACGCCGTACTCCTGACGCGCCCCCGCGGCGCGTCCGGTCAGCGACGACTCAGGACGCCCGCACGATCATGCCGGCACCCACAGTGGTGTTGGTGCCCTCGTCCACCAGGATGAAGCCCCCGGTGAGCCGGTTGCGCCGGTACTCGTCGGCGAACAGCGGCTGGGTGACCCGCAACCCCACCCGGCCGATGTCGTTGAGACCCAGCTGGGTGGCTTCCTCGTCCCGGTGCAGGCTGTTCACGTCGATCCGATAGTGCAGGTCCCGAACCATCGCCCGGGCACTACGGGTGGTGTGCTTGATCGCAAGCTTCATCCGCGGAACCAGGTTGCGGGCCTCGGCCATCCAGCACACCATCGCCTCCACGTCCTGCGAGACGACCGGCTGGTTGTTGGGCCGGCACAGCATGTCCCCGCGCGAGATGTCGATGTCGTCCTCCAGACGCAGGGTCACCGACATCGGGGGAAAGGCCTCGTCCAGTGGGCCGTCGGCCGTGTCGATGGCGGCGATGCGCGTGGTCAGACCGGACGGCAGGTGCATCACCTCGTCGCCGGGCTTGAGCACCCCGCCGGACACCTGCCCGGCATAGCCGCGGTAGTCGTGCAGCTCTGGGTCGTCGGCCCGGTGCGGACGCACCACGAACTGCACCGGGAACCGGGCGTCGATCAGGTTGCGGTCCGAGGCGATGTGCACATGCTCCAGGTGGTGCAGCAGGGACGGACCGTCGTACCACGGCATGTTCAGCGACCGGTCCACCACGTTGTCGCCGTGCAGCGCCGAGATCGGCACGAAGGTCAGGTCCAGTACGTCCAGCTTGGCGGCGAACTCCTCGAACTCGGCCTTGATCTCCTCGAAGCGCTCCTGGCTGTAGTCCACCAGGTCCATCTTGTTGACCGCCAGAACCAGGTGCGGCACCTGGAGCAGCGTGGCCAGGAACGCGTGCCGGCGACTCTGCTCCGTCAGCCCGTTGCGCGCGTCCACCAGAATGATCGCCAGGTCCGAGGTGGACGCGCCGGTGACCATATTGCGGGTGTACTGCACGTGCCCCGGAGTGTCCGCCATGATGAAGGTGCGCCGCGGCGTCGCGAAGTACCGGTAGGCCACGTCGATCGTGATTCCCTGCTCACGCTCGGCACGCAGCCCGTCGGTCAGCAGCGCCAGGTTGGTCTGCTCCTCGCCGCGGTCGCGGCTGGTCCGCTCCACCGCCTCCATCTGGTCGGACAGGATCGACTTCGAGTCGTACAGCAGCCGTCCGATCAGTGTGCTCTTTCCGTCGTCGACGGAACCGGCCGTTGCCAGCCGCAGAATGTCGCTACTCATGTGGGGTCATCCCTACCGGGGTCGTGCGGACAGTACGGGCGGTGGCGGAATCAGAAGTAGCCCTCGCGCTTGCGGTCTTCCATCGCGGCCTCACTCGAACGGTCGTCGGCCCGCGTCTGCCCCCGTTCGGTGACGCGCGTCGCCGCGATCTCGGCCATGATGTCGTCCAGCGTGGTGGCCGTGGACCGCACCGCACCGGTGCAGGACATGTCTCCGACCGTGCGGTAGCGAACCGAGGCGGTGAACACCTCCTCGTCCGGCCCCCGCGTCACGAACGGGTTGTCCGCCAGCAGGATCCCGTCCCGCTCGAACACCCGGCGCTCATGGGCGAAGTAGATCGACGGTAGCTCCAGCTCCTCGCGGGCGATGTAGCCCCACACGTCCAGCTCGGTCCAGTTGGACAGCGGAAACGCGCGGATGTGCTCCCCACGGGTGATTCGGGTGTTGTACACGTTCCACAGTTCGGGCCGCTGCCCCTTGGGGTCCCACTGCCCGAACTCGTCCCGGAAGGACAACACCCGCTCCTTGGCGCGGGACTTCTCCTCGTCCCGCCGGGCCCCACCGAACGCCGCGTCGAACCCGTGGGTCTCGATGGCCTCCAGGAGCGCGGAGGTCTGCAACCGGTTCCGGCTCGCCCAGCGCCCCGTGGGCTCGGTCACCAGGCCCCGGTCGATCTGGTCCTGGACCGAGGCCACTTCCAGGCGCACCCCAGAACCGGCCACGCGCCGGTCCCGGAACTCGATGACCTCGTCGAAATTGTGACCCGTGTCCACGTGCAGCACGGGGAACGGCACCGGCGCCGGCCAGAACGCCTTCTCCGCCAGCCGAAGCATAACGATCGAGTCCTTGCCGCCCGAGAACAGCAATACCGGACGTTCAAACTCCGCGGCGACCTCACGCATGATGAAGATCGCTTCGGCCTCGAGAATGTCCAACTGGGACAGCCGGTATCCGGCCAGGGCCTGCTCCATGTTCACGCCTCCACGCAGGGGGTCACGCACCCGCGTGCGGGTCCGCGCTGTCTAGGCTGTCCAGGTCCGCAGCGTCGCGCACACCGGCCAGCATGGTTCCCGCCAATTCCGGTCGACACACTAGGATATCCGGTAGCTGAGGATCAGGTTGATTGTAGGTCAAGGCGGAACCGTCGATCCGGGAGGTGTGCAGGCCTCCGGCCGCGGCCACCGCAACCGGGGCGGCGCTGTCCCACTCGAACTGGCCCCCCGCGTGCAGGTAGATGTCCGCGATCCCCAGCAGTACGGCACACATCTTCGCCCCGGCCGAGCCCATCGGCACCAGCTCCGCGCCCAGCTGGGTCGCCAGCCACTGGACGAACTCCGGTGGACGACTCCGGCTGGCCGTGATCCGCAGCCGTTGCCCCGAGGGACGCTGCTCGGGAAGCCAGGGCGGATCCACTGTGGACAGGGTGCTGCCCTGGGCCGGCAACGCCACCGCACCGGCCGCGAGCGCACCGTCCTCCCACAGCGCCACATGGACCGCCCAGTCGCTGCGCCCCTCCTCGGCGAACTCCCGGGTCCCGTCCAGGGGATCAATGATCCACACCCGCCGGGACTGCAACCGGGACTGGTCGTCACTCCCCTCCTCACTCAACACCGCGTCGCTGGGACGCAGTCGGGACAGTGCGGAGAACAGGAACTCGTGCGAGATCCGGTCGCCGAGCGTGCGCAGCACGTCCGGCTCGGCGAAGCCCTGCCGTTGCCGCAGCCGCTGCAACTGCTGGCCCGCCTCCGTCGCCAGATCCCGGGCGATGTCATGGTCACTTCGGATGCTGCTCACCAGACTCAGTACGCTCCCGATCCACGGATCACCGCTGAACATGTTTTCCAGAGGATCTGCACGTCCAACGTCAACGACCAGTTCTCAACGTAACGCAGGTCCAGACGGACCGATTCCTCCCAGGACAGATCCGAACGCCCACTCACCTGCCACAGACCCGTCATCCCGGGTTTGACCACCAGGCGACGTCGCACGTCATGCCCATACCGGGCCACCTCGTCCGGCAGTGGGGGCCTGGGCCCCACCAGGGACATGTGTCCCGCCACCACATTCACCAACTGGGGTAGTTCATCCAGCGAATAGCGGCGTAGCCAGGAACCCACCGCCGTCACCCGCGGGTCCCCACGAATCTTGAACAGCACACCGTCGTGCTCGTTCCGCGGCTGCAACCGGGTCTTCAGCTCCTCCGCGTCCACCACCATCGTACGAAACTTGTACACGGAGAAGGGGACGCCATCCTTGCCCACCCGCGTTTGGGTGAACAAGGCGGGGCCCGGACTGTCCAGCCGGATCAACACCGAGAGCACAACAAACACCGGCGCCAACAGCACCAGGGCCGCCCCGGCCGCCAGCCGATCCACCAGCCCCTTGACCAGACGCCGGCCCCCGGACAGCTGCGGATGTTCCACGTGCAGCAGCGGCAGGCCCGCGACCGGGCGAATCGAGGTGCGCGGCCCCGCCACGTCCATCAACGCCGGCGCAACCGTCAACTCGGTCCCGGAACGCTCCAGACACCAGGCCAGGCGGCGCAGCGCCACCCCGTCCAGTTCCGGGCAGGCCAGCACCGCCACGGTGTCGGCCCCGGCCAACGAGACCGCCCCGGAAACCGTTCCGAAGTCCCCATAAACCGGGCACCCCTCCAGCTCCTCGGGATACTCGAAACACTGCCCCGCGGGCAGGCACACCCCCACCACCGTCATCCCGTGGTGGGGTTCCCGACGCAGCAGCCGCACCAGCTCCCGCACGGCGGAGGCGTGCCCCACCACCAGCGTGCGCCGCATACACCGCCCGGCGCGGTGCCACCGGTGTAGCCGCTTACGCCAGGCGTAGTGCATCACCAGGCTCAGTACCGTCACCGCAGGTAGTGCCACCAGCACATATCCCCGCGCCAGCTCGGCCTGCGTCGCGTAGGCGAGCACGGCCACCAGCGCGGTCAGGACCACCCCCGCGCTCAGTACCCGCCGAAACTCCTCAGTGCCCACACCGATGAACCGACGCTCGTAGGCTCCCGCCAGTGCCAGGGCCCCGATCCAGACCAGCGGCAAGGCCGCTGTCAACGCCAGATATGTCTGGGCCAGATCGTCGGGAACTCCGGATAGGCCGGGAATAGAGCCAGCGAACCGCAGCTGCCAGGCCACACCGCCCGCAACCGCGGCACACGCACCGTCCAGAAGCATCAACCGACGCAGGTACCAGCGCGCCCAGTGTCGACCCGGGCGGTCCCCAACCTGGGAGTCCGAGGCAAACCAGGTGGACGCAGCCCGGATGTCGACGTCATTGGCGACAGTCATGCCCCTCCCACACCTTCCATAAGGCGCCGCAACGTGAACCAATCGTAACTATACGTAATCACAATGTCGCGCTATGAATAGGTGAGTTGGGAATACTGCCGCCATCGCCACTACCCGCGGTTACCCCTGCGGGAAGTCAACCTCAGTGAAAGGTGTTCTGTGCCTTCGCCAAACCGTCCGCGAGCACCGACTCGACCGCATCGGCCGCCCGCTCCACGTGCACGCCCAGATCGGTCCGTTCGGACCGGTCAAAATCCTGCAACACGTATGTCGCCGCATCCGTCCGGCCCGGAGGACGCCCCACTCCGAACCGCACCCGCAGAAACTCCGGCCCCCCCACAGCCTCGCTCACCGACCTGAGGCCGTTGTGCCCGTTGTTGCCGCCCCCCTGTTTCAGCTTCAACACGCCGAAGTCGAGGTCCAGCTCGTCATGCACCACCAGCACCCGCTGGGCCGGAATCCCGTAGTAGGAACACAACGGCCCCACCGCGGCACCAGAGCGGTTCATATAGGTGCGCGGCTTGACCAGGACCACGGGGGTCCCGGCCAACCGCGATGTCACCAGCTCGGCGCGGCTTCGGGAGGGTTTCCACCGCTCACCGAGCCGCTGGGCCAGCAGGTCCACCACCATGAACCCGACGTTGTGTCGATTCCGCGCATACCGGGGCCCCGGATTGCCCAGCCCGACAACAAGCCACCGCTCAGCCGCCGCACCCATACCCTCGGACTCAACCTCCCGTGCCGTACCATCCGACACACCGCCAAGGATGCGCCGCAGCCACGCCACCGGTCCAGGCACAACTCCTCCGAGGCTCACGCACCAGCCGTCAGCCCGAGCCGACCGCCCGGGCCGGCGCTACTCCGACGCGGACTGCTCCGCGTCCCCACCCGAGGTCTCGGCCGACGCGCCGGACTCGCCGGTCTCCGTCTCCTCGGCCAGCTCCTCGTCGGTACGCTCCGAGGAAATCGTGAACACCATCGCCTCGGGGTCCCCGCTCAGCTCGGTACCCGCCGGAAGGTCCAGGTCGGCCGCGGTGACGTGCACACCGACCTCCAGGCCGGACACGTCGTAGTCGACACCCTCCGGGATGTGCGTGGCTTCCGTCAGCACCTCGACCGACACCAGCTCCTGGGTCAACACGCCCCCGGAGGAGATCTCTCCCACCAGGTTGACGGGGATCTCCACGTTGACCTTCTCGCCCTTCTTCACCACGATCAGGTCCACGTGCTCCAGGAAGCCCTTGATGGGATCCCGCTGCACCGCCTTCGGCAGCACGAGATTGTCCCGACCCTCGACACCGTCCACGCGCAGCAGCACGTTCGGCGTCTTCAACGCGAGCATCAGCTCATGACCTGGCAGCGCGATGTGCCGCGGCTGGGTGCCGTGGCCATAGAGGACGGCCGGCACCTTGCCCGCGCGGCGGACGCGGCGGGCGGCGCCCTTACCAAACTCGGTGCGCGGCTCGGCAGCGATACGTACCTCGGACACGACAGAACTCCTCGGTGTGCTTACCCCCGCAGCAGCGGGGAAACGGCAAACTTCTCGAAACCTCTCCCACGACGCGGACGCAGAACCTGGCCCGCGCGAAGCGCCGAACCAACGGGAACCGCCCACAGGCGCGACAACGTCACACGTCACGTGCGCGCAAACGAGGGCACCCGAGCAATTCTAGCGGCTCCGCAAGCGGGCCCAAGCCATCCGCGCCCGCACCAGCTCAGGCAGAACCCTCGAACAGGCTGGTCACCGACCCGTCGCTGAAGATCTGCTGAATCGCCCGCGCCAGCAGCGGAGCGATACTCAGCTCCGTCAGCTTATCGAACTGACGCTCCTTCGGCACCGGCAAGGTGTTGGTCGTCACGACCTCGGAAATCCGCGAGCCCTGGAGCCGCTCGGCGGCCGGCCCCGACAACACCCCGTGCGTGGCCGCCGCGATCACCTCTGCCGCCCCCTGCTCGAACAGGGCCTCGGAGGCCTTCACGATCGTTCCGGCCGTGTCGATCATGTCATCGACCAACACACAGGTACGTCCCTCGACCTCACCAACGACCTCGTGCACCTTGACCTGGTTCACGACCTCTGGATCCCGACGCTTGTGAATGATCGCCAGCGGCGAGCCCAGCCGGTCCGCCCAGCGGTCCGCCGTACGCACCCGCCCCGCGTCCGGCGACACCACCGTGATCTGCTGCCGGTCCACCCGCGTCCCCACGTAGTCCGCGAGCAGCGGCAGGGCGAACAGGTGATCCACCGGACCGTCGAAGTAGCCCTGGATCTGGTCCGTGTGCAGGTCCACCGACATCAGCCGATCCGCACCCGCGGTGCGGAACAGGTCCACCATGAGCCGCGCCGAGATCGGTTCCCGCCCCTGGTGCTTCTTGTCCTGACGCGCATACCCCAGGAACGGCGCGATCACCGTAATCCGTTTCGCCGAGGCCCGTTTCAACGCGTCCACCATGATCAACTGCTCCATGATCGACGAGTTGATCGGATCGGCGTGCGCCTGGAGCACGAACGCGTCACAGCCTCGCACCGATTCGAGGTAGCGCACGAACAGCTCCCCGTTCGCGAAGTCCTCGAACTTCGTCGGTGTTACCTCGATACCGAGCTGTTCGGCCACCTGCTGTGCCAGATCGGGATGCGTGCGCCCCGAGAAAAACATGAGCTTACGCTGCCCCGTGGCCTCCATGCCGGTCACTGCTGATCTCCCCCAGCGTCTCGACCATCCGCCGCGGAGGACCCGTCCTCCGCCTCCTGTGCGCGCTGCGCGGCCTCAGCCGCTGCGGTGCCCGGCCGTCGCCGGGGAACCCACCCCTCGATGTTGCGCTGCCGGTGCCCATCCGACACCCCCAGCGCCCCGGGCGGAACATCCTCCCGAATCACCGCCCCCGCGCCGGTGTAGGCACCCTCGCCCACCCGAACCGGCGCGATGAACATGTTGTCGCTGCCGGTGCGGGCGTGATCCCCCACCTGGCTGCGGTTCTTGTTCACCCCGTCGTAGTTCACGAACACCGAGGACGCCCCGATGTTCACGCCCCGACCGAGGTCGGCATCCCCGACGTAGGTCAGATGGGGCACCTTCGTGCCCTCGCCCACCGTCGAATTCTTCACCTCGACAAACGTACCGATCTTCGCATCGGCGGCCACCACCGCCCCCGGCCGGAGGTAGGCATAGGGACCGACACTGGCGCCGGATGCCACCTGGGCCTGCTCCGTAACCGCGTGCACCACTGTGGCCTCGTCCCCAACCGTGGTATCCCGCAGGGTCACCCCCGGCCCGATCCGCGCCTCAGCGCCCACCGCAGTCCGTCCACGCAGCCGGGTCTGCGGTTCCAGCACCGTGTCCGGGCCCACCCGTACCCCGACGTCCACCCAGGTGCTCGCGGGGTCCACCACCGTGACCCCCTCCCGCATCAGGGCACGCAGCAGCCGCGCGTTGAGGTACTGCCAGGCCTCCGCGAGTTGCGCGCGGTCGTTGACCCCCTGGATCTCCACCCAGTCCGCGGCGACGAACGCCCCCACCCGATGGCCCCGGTCCCGCAGAATCGCCACCGCGTCGGTGATGTACTCCTCACCCTTGGCGTTGTCCGTGCTCAGGTGGTGAACCACGTCGGTCAGAGCCGCGGCGTCGAAGGCGTACATGCCGGAGTTGATCTCATCGATCTGCCGCTGGCCCGCATCGGCGTCGGCGTGCTCCACGATCGCGGCCACGGCGCCGGAGTCCTCCCGAACGATCCGCCCGTACCCGCTGGGGTCGGGCACCCGGGCACTGAGCACGGTCGCGGCGTTACCCGCCGCCTCGTGCTCGGCCACCAGCTCGCGCAGAGTCGCTCCCCGCAGCAGCGGAGTGTCCCCGTAGGTCAGCACCACCGTTCCGGACAGACTGATCCCGGCCTCGCGCAACGCCTCCACGGCCATGCGCACTGCGTGCCCGGTGCCGTTCTGCTGCGCCTGGACGGCCGTGTGTACCTGCGGAGCCACCGTGGCGAGATGGTCACGCACCTGTTCTCGTCCATGGCCCACCACCACGGTGGTGCGTTCGGGTTCCAGCTCGGCAGCCGCGTCGAGTACGTGCCCGAGCATGCTGCGTCCACACAGCTCGTGCAGGACCTTCGGGTACCGGGACTTCATACGCGTGCCCTCACCCGCCGCAAGGACGATGACGGCAGCCGGACGGCTCACGCTCACGGGCGGAGACTCCTTGGATTGCTGGCGGTCACTGTGCCGTCGGCGCCAGCGCCGCCGGTTCGCGCTCGGCGCGTTCCACACGGGGCCACGGCATGGGAGCGGACGCACGACAACGGAAACGACCGGCCGTCTGCGCCGACACCGGCAGGATACCGCTGCTGCGCGGTGGCTCGGGTTGCGTGAGTGCGGTGCTGCGCGACGCGGTGCCGCACCGGGCCGATCGTGGGGCCGGCCGGTCGCCCGGTGGCGGAACCCACGGGTGCCAGACTCTGGGGACCGATCCGCGGTCAGCGTGACCGCCGGTCCGGAAGGATGAGCTCCCGGGCCAGGACTCGAACCTGGACAATAAGGACCAAAACCTCAGATGCTGCCAATTACATCACCCGGGAATAAAACGGACACTTCTCTCTCGGTCCGTTTCCGTTCGCTGCACGCTCGGCCGGCCGCGCGCGTCAGCGATGTACAGGATACCGCCTGATCCACGAGCCAGCACACGAACATGGGGAAACTGGGGAAACTAGGGAAACCGAGACTCGACGGGGAACGCCACGTCGGCACCCTGGGCCGATCCGAGCGGTTCCCCGGCTGGGTCGACCTCCGCGCCCATGGCCGGCAGCACCGGTAGCACCAGCAGCCTCTGCATACACCCAGCGACGCGTCGCCAACGACCGGATCAGCTACCCCTCCCGACCGAGGAACCGCAGGTCACCAGCATCGGGGCGCCGATTTTTGCCCGGAGTTCACCGTGGAGCGTGTACAACCTACGGCGTCGTAGGTTACGGTTACGTAGGTATAGGTTGATACCGGCGCCCTCGCGGAGGTCGTCGATGCCGCGTCGACGTGGGGTCGACGCCCCCTCCTGCCGAAAGGCCCGCATGTACAAGGTGGATTCATGACCGCAGCACCCGAGATTCCCGAGACCCCGGCCGCGTTGGTGACCGAGACCGCGGAGGCGGAGCGGCCGGCACGGCGCGCTCCGGAGCCCGAGATCGAAGAACAACCGCGCGGCAAGGCGGAGCGCTATACCGTCTTCGCGTTCGTGTTCATTCCGCTCTTGGCCCTGGCCGCGGCGGTACCGTTCGCCTGGGGATGGGGACTGACCTGGACCGATGTGATCATCGGCGCGGTCTTCTACGTGATCAGCGGCCTGGGCATCACGGTGGGGTTCCACCGGCACTTCACACACGGCTCGTTCAAGGCCAAACGTCCGCTGCGCATCGCCCTGGCGGTCGCAGGCAGCCTGGCGATCGAAGGACCGGTGATCAAATGGGTCGCCGACCATCGGCGGCACCACAAGTACGCCGACGCCGAGGGCGATCCGCACTCGCCGTGGCGCTTCGGTGAGGACTGGAAGTCGGTGGCCAAGGGGCTGTACTACGCCCACATGGCCTGGATGTACCTGGACGAGCAGAGCACCTCGCCCAAGCGGTTCGCACCGGACCTGCTGCGGGATCGCGACATTGCGCGGGTCGACCGCTGGTTCGTGCCGCTGGTGCTGTTCTCGCTGTTCGCGCCGGCACTGATCGGTGGCCTGGTGACCATGTCGCTGTGGGGCGCGGTGACCGCGTTCTTCTGGGCCAGCCTGGTCCGTGTGGCCCTGCTGCACCACGTGACGTGGTCGATCAACTCGATCTGCCACACGATCGGAGAAGAGAACTTCGAGGTTCGGGACCGTTCGCGCAACGTGTGGTGGCTGGCCATTCCCTCGTTCGGGGAGTCCTGGCACAACCTGCACCACGCAGACCCCACCTGCGCGCGCCACGGTGTCCTGAAGGGCCAGATCGACATCTCCGCCCGTGTGATCTGGGGATTCGAGAAGCTTGGCTGGGCCTACAAGGTCCGCTGGCCCAATCCGGACCGGCTCGCGGCCAAGCGAGTAGCGGAATAATCCGTCATCATGGTTGTCGTGAGTGAGCAGGGTTCCCGGGCACAGAAGCGACGCATGACCGGCAGACAGCGCCGCGAGCAGCTGTTGGACATCGGTCGGGGTCTGTTTGCCGAGCGTGGCTTCGACGGGACATCGGTGGAGGAGATCGCGGCGCAGGCCGGCGTCTCCAAACCGGTGGTCTACGAGCACTTCGGCGGCAAGGACGGCGTCTACGCGGTCGTTGTGGACCGGGAGATGCAGACACTGTTGGGGATGGTCGCGGGGGCCCTGCACGCCGACCATCCCCGGGACAAGCTGGAGAGTGCCGCACTGGCCCTGCTGCGCTACGTGGAGGAGCACAGCGAGGGATTCCGGATCGTGACGCGGGACTCCCATGCCGCCTCGGGCACGGGTAGCTTCGCCAGTCTGATCAGTGATATCGCCTCACAGGTGGAGCACGTGCTGGCGGCGGAGTTCCGCGCCCGGGGCTATGACATGTCGCTGGCCCCGTTGTACGCACAGTCCCTGGTGGGCATGGTTGCCCTGACCGGGCAGTGGTGGCTGGAGGTGCGCACGCCGAGCCGCGAGGTGGTGGCCGCGCATCTGGTGAACCTGGCGTGGAACGGGCTGTCGCACCTGGAGGAGCAGCCCGCCCTGGGCGCGGATTCCTAGCTCGTCCGGGCCCCGGGACGGATCCTCCCGGGGCGGCTGCGGGCCCGACACCACAGCCCACCCCGCGGCTCGGCGCGGGGTTGCTCCGATCCAACAACTCTCTTGATGTCAAGAGATAAGCTGGCTGTATGCGTGACGAAGTGGACGGGCTGGTCGAGGCATGGCGCACCGAGCGTCCGGATCTCGACGTGTCGCCGTTGCATGTGCTGAGTCGGGTGTCCCGGTTGGCCCGGCACCTCGATCGCGCCCGCCGGACGGTGTTCACGGAGTCGGACCTGGAACCCTGGGAGTTCGACGTGCTCAGTGAACTCCGCCGCGCGGGCCCGCCATACGTGTTGAGCCCGGGTCGACTGCTGCGGGCGACCATGGTGACCTCGGGAACGATGACCAACCGGATCCACCGCCTGGAGCACGCGGGGCTGGTGCAGCGCGAGCCGGACCCCGCGGACCGACGGGGGGTGCTGGTCCAGCTGACCCAGCGGGGACGCGAACGTGTGGACGCGGCCCTGGTCCACCTCCTGGAGCACGAGGAGACCATCCTGGGGGAATTGTCGGAATCCGACCGGGACGTACTTGCTTCGTTACTGAGATCCGTCCTGTCCCCTCTCGACGGGGAAGCCTCACATCAGCGAACCTAGTTACTCAGCGGTACCCGTCCCCTGCCCTCCGGGGTACCCCTGCTCAAGGCGCGACCATCCACGTTTGGACCGTTTCGCGGAAGAGGTAACGACACAATGCGCTGGCGCTCATTGGCCGTGTCGATCACAGGCCTGATGGTGGTTGCGGGCTGTTCCCCCGGTGACGATGAGTCGCTGGAATCCAGTATGTACCTTTCCCTCGGGGACTCCCTGGCGGTGGGAGTCCAGCCCGACGAGGACGGGAACGTGGAGGAGACCTCCCAGGGTTACACCGACGCCCTGTACGCACAGTTGCGGGACCGGGACTCCACCCTCCAGCACGAGCGGATGGGCTGCGGCGGCGAGGACACCACCACGATGATGACCGGTGAGCTGGAGCACTGCACCTACGACGAGGGCTCCCAGCTGGACGAGGCCGAAGCTTTCCTCAACGAGCACGAGGGGCGCGTGGAGCTGGTCACCATCGGCATCGGCGCGAACAACTTCACGGCCTGTGTGGACATCGACGAGGACGCCGACGAGACCGAGGTCGGCGTGGACGAGGCGTGCGTGGACGCGGGGATGGACACCCTGCGCGCGGAGATGCCCGAGATCGCCGAGCGGCTGCGTGCCGCCGCGGGGGACGACGTGCAGATCATCGGGATGACCTACTACAACCCGTTCCTGGCGGCGATCCTGCTCGACGAGGACGACGAGGAGGAAATGCTCGCCAATGAGGCGGCAGAGCCGGCCACGGACGAAGATCTGTCCGATGTTCCGGCCGACCCCACCGGCGACAGCGAGCAGGTGGCCGCCTACAGCATCGCGGTACTGGAGGAGCTGAACGACGAGTTGAGCGCCGCCTACGCGGCCAACGACATCGAGGTCGCCGACGTCGCCACCGCGTTCGACTCCGACGACTTCACCGTTCCCCCCGACAGCGACACCGGCATGCCGACCAACGTGGCGGCGCTGTGCGACTACACGTGGATGTGCAACCTGGACGTCGGACCGGACATCCACACCAACGATGCCGGGGCCATGGAGATCGCCCAGGTCTTCGAACAGCAGGTCCG
>NZ_JAVLVT010000010.1:31293-410149 GCF_031628175.1 Lipingzhangella rawalii
GCCCGCACACCGGAGTTTCGGTGTGCCCTTGAAATGCTAGCCCGTCCAGGGGCACATTTCAAAGTGTGGCTTCCGAACAATGCGCCCCGCCGGAATACCTTCCGAAAGAACGCCCGTTCGGATCGTTTCCGATTCTATCCCAGGCGTCCGAGTGCTCAGTACAGAACACCGAAAACCGGATAGATCGTCTCGGAAATAGTCAGTACGCCCAACAGTGGGCTTGTGGTGACTATTCCGAAGGACTCCGTGGTTCGGTGCGGCGGCTGGAACAGCCTCCCCGCCCCACGGCACGGCATGTAACTCTATGGTCGCCCCGGACTGTCGTCAAATCGAAGCTCGAAGCTCGATCGGGCCAGCCGGAGTGGCGGCACGAGCCACGCCCGAGATCGCCCCATCGCTTGGACCACCGGACTCCGGGCCAGGACGACTTCGTGTTCCAGCCCAGCCTCCGGAGATGGCCACCCCGTACGGTCATGCCAACGCCGTGGTTGAGCGCGCTATTCCCCACCGGGAGACGTTGGTGCCGCCCCGGCCCATCCTGCGGGCTACAGCACCTCGGACAGGCGTTTGCTGAGGCGGCGAAGAGCGATACCTCGATGACTGATTGCGTTCTTCTCCGTGGCCGAGAGTTCGGCCGTGGTTCGGTTCTCTCCCGCGGGAACGAAGATCGGATCGTATCCGAACCCGTTCGCACCACGGGGTTCGGTCAACAGTTGGCCTTCGAGAGTGCCGTCCACCACGTGTTCGGCGGGGTCCGCACTGCCCTCCTGCGGAATGGCCACAGCGATGACCGCCACGAATCTGGCCCCTCGGCGTTCCCCTGGGACATCCGCCATCTGGTCCAACACGAGTCGGAGATTGGCGTCGTCGATGTCGCCTGTGGCCGCTCCGAGCTGCCCGGACCACCGGGCCGAGAGCACACCCGGCATGCCGTTCAGCTCGTCCACGCACAAACCGGAGTCGTCGGCAACGGCGGGCAGCCCGGTGTGCACTGCGACGGCGCGCGCCTTCAGCCGGGCGTTGCCGGCGAAGGTGGGCTCGGTCTCCACAACCTCGGGGGCATCCGGATACTCCGCCAGGGTACGAATCTCCACGGTCCGTCCCTGTTCCGCGAGCACGGCCCGAAGTTCCGGAACCTTCTTGGTGTTGCGTGTCGCGAGAACGATGGTGCTCATCCGGACAGGGCCTTCTTCTGGAGTGTGGTGAGCTCGACACAGCCCTCGGTGGCCAGATCCAGCAGGGAGTCCAGGCGGTCCCGGTCGAACGTGGCTCCCTCAGCGGTGCCCTGCACCTCGACGAAATTCCCGTCCCCGGTCTGCACCACATTCATGTCCGTGTCTGCGACCGAGTCTTCCAGGTAGTTCAGGTCCAGCCGGGGCTGGTCCTGAACGATGCCGACACTGACCGCACACACGGATCCGATCAGCGGATTCGATTTCAGCTTGCGCTGTTTGCGCAGATGGTTCATCCCGTCAGCGAGAGCGACGTAGGCACCCGTGATCGCCGCGGTGCGGGTTCCTCCGTCGGCCTGGAGCACGTCACAGTCCAGCGTGATCGTGTGTTCCCCCATGGCCTTGAAGTCCACCACCGCGCGCAGTGACCGGCCGATCAGGCGGGAAATCTCGTGGGTACGCCCCCCGACCTTTCCCTTGATCGACTCCCGAGCACCGCGGGTGTCCGTCGAGCGGGGCAACATCGCGTATTCGGCGGTGACCCAACCCTCCCCGGTGCCTCGACGCCACCGGGGGACTCCGTCCTCGACCGAAGCGGCACAGAGCACACGTGTGTCCCCGAACTCCACGAGCACAGAGCCTTCAGCGTGTTTGAGCCAGTTGCGGGTAATAGTGACTGGGCGCAGTTGACGTGCTGTACGTCCATCGGATCGGGCCATGACCCGAGCCTATCGGCGGTGTTGGCCGTCTGGGACCGATCCCGTACGTAGCGCCCCCACCTGATAGCTCGCCCCCGGGCGCGCCAACTCCGTAGGCCCTGGGAAGGCCGACTGGGCCTCCCGGAGGATGCGTGCGTTGTCGTTCCACGGCACGAGGTGGGTGAGCACCAGGTGACCAACGTTCGACGCATGAGCGTGTTCCCCGGCTTCCACCCCGGTCAGGTGCACGTTTTCCGGACGTTCACCGTGATCGTGGAAGGAAGCTTCGCAGAGAAACAGGTCCGTGTTGTGTGCCAGCCGCCGAAGCTCGGTGCACGGGGCGGTGTCCCCGGAGTAGGTCAGGCTCTTCCCGCCGTACTCCAACCGAATGGCATAGGCAAGGACGGGATGGTTCATGACCCCGACCTCAGCCCGGAACGGCCCGATGTCCACCGCCCCCGGGGTGAGCTCGCGAAACTCGAAAGTATCGGTCATCCCCGGATCCTCGGACATCCCGTACGCCCGGGCGAGGTGCTCGGCAACCCCCACGGGGCCGTACACGGGAATCCGGGGCTTGGCCCCGTCCGGCGCATAGGTGCGCGCGACCCAGTAGGAACACACATCCAAACAGTGGTCGGCGTGGAGATGGCTGAGATAGACGGCGTCAATCTCGTACATGTCGACGTGACGCTGTAGCGCCCCCAGGGCGCCGTTACCGAGGTCGAGAAGGAGACGGAATCCTCCCGCCTCCACGAGATAGCAGGAGGCGGGGCTCGTTGGCCCCGGAAAGCTACCGGAGCAGCCGATCACGGTAAGTCGCACGTCGCATTGCCCTCTCGATCGTCGTAGCTACGCATGGTTGGGCGGCACCGACGCTGGGTGCGGCGGGAGCCGGGTCGCTCCGTTGCTAGTCGGGTCTACCCCAAGCAAAGCAGTGACGGCACCAAATGTTTCCGGTGTTTCGGGCGGCGTGTGTCACACCCCCGCGTCCGGCCCCCGAGGTACAACGAGCGAGGCTGGGGGCCTAGGGTTGACGCGAGTCGCCGCGAGACAGGGAATCCGTCGATGCGAGAAATGACAGGGGACACTGGATGGCACGCAGCGAGAAGGTGACGTTTCCCGGGCTCAGCGGAGCCAAGCTGGCTGGGCGACTCGAGGAGCCCGACGACCCCCCACGCGCCGTGGCCCTCTTCGCTCACTGCTTCAGTTGTGGGAAGGACTCGGCCGCGGCCAACCGGATCACCCGCGAACTCACCGAACGGGGAATCGCGGTGTTCCGGTTCGATTTCACCGGGCTGGGACAGTCCGGCGGAGACCTCGGGAATACCGAGTTCCGGGCCAACCTCGGCGACCTCGTTCGTGCCGCCGACTACCTGCGGGACACCTACGCCGCCCCGTCGATCCTGGTGGGACACTCCCTGGGAGGTTCGGCGGTCCTGGCAGCCGCACCGCAGATCCCGGAGGCCCGCGCCGTGGTCACGATCGGGGCTCCCGCGGACCCGGCCCACCTCGGACACCTCCTCGAGGAACCCGACCCGGAGGCCAGCTCCGCGGGAGAGGCCCGGCTGCGGGTCTCTGGCCGATCCTTCCGCATCCGACAGGAGCTACTGGAGGATCTCGACGTGCGCTCTGGTGGACAGGCGGCACGTGTCACGGGACTGGGGGTCCCACTACTGATCCTGCACGCGCCCAAGGACGAGGTGGTGGGCATCGACAGTGCGCGCCTGATCTACGAGGCGGCCCGTCATCCCAAATCCTTCGTCTCCCTCGACGGCGCCGACCACTTGTTGAGTCAGCAACCGGACACCGCCTTCGTCGCCGACCTCATCGCCACCTGGTCCGGGCGCTACCTGGAACAGGTCGCGCGTCCGGCCGTGCCACCCCAGGCCACCACCACGGACAACGACACCTCCACCGGCGAGCTCACCGTCCGCGAAACCGGCCCCGGCCCCTACTCCCAGCGTGTCACCGTGGGCCGACACCAGCTTATCGCCGACGAGCCCACCCCCAGCGGAGGGGCGAACACCGGCCCCGGCCCCTACGACCTGCTGCTCGCAGCGCTGGGATCCTGCACCTCCATGACAGTTCGCATGTATGCCCAACGACGGCAGTGGCCACTGCGGGACGTGTCGGTGACCCTGCGACACAGTCGCATCCACGCCACGGACTGTGCCGAGTGCGAGACAACCTCCGGACGGGTGGATCACATCGTCCGGGAGATCCGCCTGTTCGGGGACCTGGACCGTACCCAGCGCGCGAAACTCCTGGAAATCGCGGACAAATGTCCGGTGCACCGCACGCTGCGCTCGGAGGTAGCCGTGACCACCACCGAAGTGGAGCACGACTAGCGGGGCTCACCGTCGCGGCCGATGGGCCGCGGGAGAGCAGGTGTGGCCGCAGCGCAGATCGGCCGGAACGAGCGGGGCCGCCTGGCCCCGCTCTCCGCGCGCTCACCCCCGAGTGCCGGGTTCCTCGTGGCACGCCCGCAGGTAGGCCGAGCGGAACCGCACCGCCAGGGAAACGTCAACGGTGGCAGGCCGCCACGCATACAAAGCCTGTTGTGCGCGTGGCGATCCCGGTTGACCATCCCGCAACCACGGAACCACGGACTTCTCGGTGTCCGCCCCGCTCCGGCATCTCTGGAGGGCGGTGGCCCCCGCAACCTGGGAATCTGTTGCCAAGCACCGGACGTCCCCCAGGCCCGGATGCGCGGCGATTCACATGACGTGTGACCAGGGCTTACACGTTGAACCGGAACTCGGTGACGTCACCATCGGCCATGACGTAGTCCTTGCCCTCGATGCGGACCCGACCCGCGGCCTTCGCGGCAGCGTGGGAGCCGGCCGCCACGAGCTCGTCGTAGGCAACCACCTCCGCCTTGATGAAGCCCCGTTGGAAATCGGTGTGGATCGCTCCGGCGGCTTCCGGTGCGGTCGCTCCGCGGCGGATGGTCCACGCGCGAGCTTCCTTGGGCCCCGCCGTGAGGAAGGTCTGGAGACCGAGCGTCGCGAACCCCACGCGGGCCAATTGGTCCAGTCCGGACTCCGTCTGCCCCATGGACTCCAGAAGCTCCGCGGCCTCGTCCGCATCGAGTTCGGCGAGCTCGGCCTCGATCTTGGCGTCCAGGAAGATTGCCTCCGCGGGGGCCACCAGCTCCGAGAGCTTGGCCCGCAGCGCGGTGTCGGC
This sequence comes from Lipingzhangella rawalii, assembly GCF_031628175.1. Taxonomy (NCBI): domain Bacteria; kingdom Bacillati; phylum Actinomycetota; class Actinomycetes; order Streptosporangiales; family Nocardiopsidaceae; genus Lipingzhangella; species Lipingzhangella rawalii. The sequence goes on from NZ_JAVLVT010000010.1 coordinate 36,350, forward strand.
GAGTTCGGCGGAGTCCAGATTGAACACGTACAGGAACGGCTTCACCGTCAGCAGGTGCAGTTCGCGCAGTGCCTCGATGTCGACACCGGCCGACTGCGCGCCCGCGGACAGCGGGGTTCCCCCGTCCAGGAGATCCCGTGCCCTGCGGGCCTCGGCAAGCGCGTGCTGGGCCACCTTGTCCTGGGCATTGCGCTTCGCCTCCTTCTCCAGGCGAGGAAGCGCCTTGTCCAGGGTCTGGAGATCGGCGAGCACCAGCTCGGTATTGATGGTCTCGATGTCGCGTTCGGGACGGATATCTCCGGCCACGTGCGTCACGTCCGAGTCCCCGAACACCCGGATCACCTGGCAGATCGCGTCACTCTCCCGAATATTGGCCAGGAACTGGTTGCCCAGCCCCTCACCCTCGGAAGCGCCACTCACGATCCCGGCGATGTCCACGAAGGTCACGGTAGCGGGAATAACCTTCGCCGAGTCATACATCCGCGCGAGCACGTCCAGCCGACTGTCGGGGACGCCGACCACACCGACATTGGGCTCGATGGTCGCGAAGGGATAATTCGCGGCCAGGGCGTCGTTCTTGGTCAGGGCGTTGAACAGCGTGGACTTGCCAACGTTGGGCAACCCGACGATACCTATAGACAGACTCACGCCTGGCGAGTGTAGGCGGTGTGTGCGCCTGCCCTGTGCACCCGGCACCGGGAGCCGGGAAGCTCAAACGTGTGGCGGAACACGCCCGGCAGGAGCCCTACCGACGTGCTTCCACAGCCCTGACCTGCGTCTCGGCTAAGCTATGGCGATTCGGGGAGGCCATGGTGAGCGCCCCGCCCTGGGCGGAATCTTCGCCTGAGGAGCGAGACCATGCCGCAGTTGACTTTCCGGGAATTCCCGCATCGGTGCCGTTTCGGCCGGTAGCGTCGTCCCACCGCTTGGAAGAGTGGTTGGCCAACGCGTTCCAGGTTCGTTGGGTGGGGGGAGTCACCGGTGCTGCCAGATCCCGATCCCGTGCGTGCGTTCGTGCGTCGTCACCCGGCCGTTCGCGAGGCGACGCGACGAATCCGGGTCCACCTACCGGAACGGTTCGGGGGAATCGACCCGGCACGCCTCCCCCCACGAGTGCGCCGGTTCGAACTCCCCCTGCCCCGGCGCGGTGTCACGCCGCCGCACCAGCCCGACGCCATCCGGGTGGAGGCTCCCGGAGACCTGTGGTTACCACGGCACCTGCAACGCGGTGGGTTGGCCGGGTACGAACCCGAGAGTCTGGCCTGCTTCCTGGCTGCCGTGGAACATGCCCGTTCCGGGGCGGTGCTGGACGTGGGCGCCAACATCGGCATCTACTCGGCTCTCGCAGCCGCACGTTCCGACCGGGCGGTGTTCTCCTTCGAACCGACGGTGGAGGTTGCCACGGTCGCCCGCACGATCGCCGAGGAGAACGGTCTGGACTACACGGTGCTGTCCCTGGCGCTGAGCAACCACACGGGTACCGCCGCACTGCGCCTCTCCGCGATCAGCGACGCTTCGAACTCGCTCGCCACGGGCCACCGTCCGGAGATCGGGCGGCGGGAGGTCGAGGTCGATACCCTGGCGCACTGGCGGGAGCGTCAGGCCGTTGTTCCGGCCATCGTCAAAATCGACACCGAGGCAACCGAACCGGAGGTCCTGGCGGGCGCCCTGGAGCTGCTGCGGAGCTTTCGCCCCTGGATCTTCTGCGAGGTCCGGCCGGCGCTGGGGGTTGCCGAGCGGCTCATGGCCCTGTTGGAGCCGCACCACTACGTCTGGTTCCATCTCGAAGGAGCGCCGCCGTACGCACCTCGGACCACGATCACGGCCCGTGAGGATCACCACTCCCGACTCTGGCTGTTCGCTCCCGGGATGCCACCCGCCCATTTCTGGGACGCCGCCGCGGAGTGGCGCACGGCACTGGCCGACTGTTAGGGCGCTGTTCCCTCCCCAGAGCCAGCACACCGTGGCCGCACCGCGCGGCGTTACGGTCCGAAGGGCGGTTGGGCCGGCGGAAACGGAATACGTCGGTGTTTCGGAAGCCGGTACAGGTAACGCGCGTTTGGACGTGCGGTGTCGCCAGCTCCTGAGAGCATGGGGACATGGATGTGCTGTACGTGATCCTTGTGCTGCTCGTGGGAATTGCGATCGGTGTGCTCCTGGGCTGGCTGATCGCCCGTGGCCAGAGCGCCGAGGCGCGGGCGGACGCTCGCGCCGCCCGAGAGCACGCCTCCTACGTGGAAGAGCAGCTGACTGAGCGCTTCCGCGCCCTGTCGAACGAGGCACTGGATGCCAATCATCAACGCCTGGTCGAGCTGGCCGAGGGCCGACTGCGTGCTGCCGGTCAGGAGGCCCGCAGCGATCTGGAACAGCGGCGTCAGGCGGTGGAGCACATGGTGACCCCCTTGCGCGAGACGCTCTCCCGAGTGGAGAACCAGTTGCGGGAAGGGGACGCGGGGCGTCGTGCCGCACACGCCGAACTGGCCAAGCAGGTAGAGCTCATGCGGCAGGGGTCGAGCGAGCTCCGGGAACAGACGCAGGCACTGGTGACCGCGCTGCGCCGGCCTGAGGCTCGCGGCCGTTGGGGCGAGCTCCAGCTGCGTCGGGTCGCCGAGCTCGCCGGAATGTCTGCGTACTGCGACTTTGACGAGCAGGTCACCGCCGAGGGAGCGAACGGAACCCTGCGCCCGGACATGGTGGTGCGGCTCGCCGGCGGCAAGAACATCGTGGTCGATTCGAAGGTCTCCCTGGCGGCCTATCTGGAGGCCGTGGAGTGTGAGGACCCGGACGCCCGCAACGAGCGCCTGGCCGCACACGCCAAGCACCTCCGGCAGCACGTGGACGCGCTGGCCCGCAAGTCCTACTGGGCGGCACTGCAACCGACACCGGAGTTCGTGGTGTTGTTCGTCCCCGGAGAGGCGTTCCTGGCCCCTGCCCTCGAACACGACGGTGACCTGCTTGAGCACGCCATGGCGCACCGGGTTCACATCGCCACACCCACCACGCTCATCTCCCTGTTGCGCACCGCGCAGTACGCCTGGCAGCAGGAGGCCCTCAGCGAGAACGCCCGGGCCGTGTTCGAGCTCGGAAAACAATTGCACGACCGACTGTCCACCCTCGGAGAACACGTCCAGGGCCTGGGCAAGTCGCTGTCGCGGACGGTCGCGGCCTACAACAAGACCGTGGGCTCCCTGGAAAGCCGGGTCCTGGTCACGGCCCGCCGCTTCAATGATCTCCAACTCGTTGAGGAGGAGCTGGACGAGCCCTCGGGAGTGACGGACAGCCCACGCCCAGTCACCGCCCCGGAACTGGAGGACACGCAGGAGGACGCGGAGGACACGGCGGGGCAGAGGCACCAGGATGGCCGGTCCGAACTGTTCGGGGCGGCACTCGGAAACGGCCCGGGCTCCACGGATGCGGATGCGGGCACGCCGGATACCCCGGATACCGACGCGCGGGCAGGCACAGACACAGCTACCACGTCCGATGGCGCGCCGGGATCGGCGAGCATGGAATCGGACGGCGACACGGCCGGAACGGAAACAGCGTTTCGACCACGTTGAGTGACACACTGGCCGGTGTGACCCACCCGGAGGAGCAAGGGACGATGTCCAGGGACGAACCGGGCCCCGCACCTGGTCCGCATGTCGTGGCCGGACCGGGCGCCTACCGCCCCCTGCGGATGACCGGTCGCGGCGCGGTGCTGCTGATGATCGTGGTGTGCTTCGTGTCCTCGCTGACGGCGTTGCTCCTTGGGCAACCGACGCTCGGGGGCCTTGGCTTTTTCGGAGCCGCGATCTTCGCGGTTGTGTTCGTGCGCCCCGCAGACCTGTTGACGCTCAGTGTCTGCCCACCGCTCGCGTACTTCCTGGGGGCGTTGCTCGCCGAGCTGGCGCATGGGATCGGAAGCGAGCACACCACGGGCAATCTCCTCATGGGGCTCGGAGCCCAGCTGGCCCACGCCGCCCCGTGGCTGTTTCTGGGAACCGCCGCTGTCCTGGTGATCGGGGTGTTCCGCGGTCTGGCCACCAACATCCGGGAGTTCTCGGACGAACTGAATGCCGCACGGCTGCGGCGTCGGGCCCAGTCTCCGTCCGACGACGAGTCCGAGCCCGCCGCCGGCTAGCCGGGAGTGGGCCCAGACCGTGGGAACGGGCCAGCCCGGACGTGGGGAGGTGGCACGTATTCCCGGTTCCCGTCTGGGCGACGGTGCTCTCAGCGGCTCTCGGGGGTGCTCTCGGCCCGAAGGTCCCGCCGCAGTTCCTTGGGCAGGGAGAAGGTCAGGGACTCATCGGCGGTCTGCACTTCCTGGACGCTGTCATATCCGAGTGTGGCGAGGCGGTCCAGGAGTTCGCGCACCAGCAGGTCCGGGACGGAGGCGCCACTGGTGACCCCCACCGTGTTCACGCCCGCGAGCCACTCCTCGTCCAGAAGTGTCGCGCTGTCAATGAGGTAGGCGGCGCCAGCTCCGGCGTCCAATGCCACCTCGACGAGACGCACCGAGTTCGAGGAGTTGTCGGAGCCAACCACGATCACGAGATCGCACTGCGGGGCCATCGCCTTGACGGCGTCCTGCCGGTTGGAGGTGGCATAGCAGATGTCGTCGCTGGGTGGGTCGAGGAGATTCGGGAACCGCTCCCGCAACGCGTCCACGGTCTGGGTCGTCTCGTCGACGGACAGCGTGGTCTGCGACAGCCAGGACACCTTGTCCGGGTCCCGGACCTGAACCTTGTGTACCTCGTCCGGGCTCTCCACCACCTGGATGTGCTCGGGGGCCTCGCCGCTCGTGCCCTCGACCTCCTCGTGCCCGGTGTGTCCGATCAGGACGATGTCCCGGTCCTCGGCGGCGAAACGCTTGGCCTCCTTGTGCACCTTGGTCACCAGGGGGCAGGTCGCGTCGATTGTCTTGAGCTGACGCCGTTCGGCGTCCTCGTGCACCATCGGCGAGACGCCGTGTGCGGAAAACACGACAATCTCCCCGGCCGGAACCTCGTTTGTGTCCTCCACGAAGATCGCACCGCGTTCCTCGAGCGTGCGCACGACGTGCGTGTTGTGCACGATCTGCTTACGAACGTAGACGGGAGCACCGTATTGCTCCAGGGCCTTCTCGACGGTGATGACGGCACGGTCGACCCCAGCGCAGTAGCCCCGGGGAGTGGCGAGCAGGACGCGACGCTCAGTCATGGTTTCCTTCCAACGGGCACGGACAATCCCCGTATCGGCGAAGTGCTGCCAGATCCACTGTACGGGGCGCGGCCAAGGGAGGCTGCTGATGTGGGCAGGGACTCCTCGCTGCCGGGCCAGGACAGCCGATGCTCCACGACGCGGCCCTCGGCCACCCAGGCGTCGCGGCTGGGACACCGTTACCCTGCGGATGCACGAGGAACGGAAATTCGCGATGTCGCGCTGACACGGTACATTCACCGCACGATCGGGTTGCCTGACCCCCATACGGCATCCCACGACGACCAGGAGCCCATAAGTCCATGACGAAGCCAACACTTTTCGACCACATCGTCACTGTCGCCAAGAACGTGTTCGGGATCCGTGGTTCCGCCAAGCAGGCTGCGGATACCCCGGAGAGTACGGAACCGACCGACACAACCACGACCGCTGGCACAGTCGAGACCACCGACACGGCTGACCCGGCACCCAGCCCGGACGCGGACCCGGCGGCTGCGGCCACGGACGCGACCGAGGACACCGAGAACACGGCCACTGCTTCGTCCACCGGTGACGGCCCGGTGGACGCGGACGCGGACGGGGACGGGGACACAGTGACCGCCACGGTCGCATCGACCGCCAGCCAGGATGACCTGGTGTCCGAGACCGAGCGTGCCACCATCGCCCAGGAGCTGACGGACGCCGACACCCCCACGGTCGTTGCCGACTCCTCCTCGGACCTCGCCGCGGCACAGGGAGCGGCCGTGGCCGCCTCCGCCCCGGACGTGTCGAGTCTGGCGCTTCCGGACTATCCGGAGGCGAGCCTGCCGTCTGTTCGAGCCCGGCTACGCAAGCTGAGCCTGGAGGAGGTACGCCAGCTCCGTGCTTACGAGGTTGCCCATGAGAACCGGGCCAACTTCGTACGCATGTTCGACAATCGAATCGCGAAACTGGAGGCGGGTGAGGCATGAGGGGCGCGGCGCGCCCCCGGCCTGTCCCCGCCCTGGTCTAGGGTCGCCTCATGGGTATGGAGAGTTCCCCCGAGGCGCCGCAGCCCGTCCGTGCCGTCCTCCAGGCTGTCGGCGGCTGGATCGGGAGACTGGGACGGATCTGGGTCGAGGGCCAGATCGCGGATCTGAACCGTAGGGGTCAAACGGTTTTCATCACCCTGCGGGACCCGGTGGCCAACGTGTCAACGCGGGTGGTGTGTCCCAGTCGCGTCGTGACCGCGACGACACCGACTCCGGAGCCGGGGGCACGCGTGGTCGTCCACGCCAAACCGGACTTCTACGTGGCACGCGGCACGTTCTCCCTCGCCGCGACCGAGATCCGGCATGTCGGACTCGGTGAGCTGCTGGCGCGGCTGGAGCAGCTGCGCAAGACTCTGGCGGCCGAAGGGCTGTTCTCGGACAGCCGCAAGCGCAGCCTGCCGTTCCTACCGACGGTGGTAGGGCTGGTCTGCGGGCGGGACTCTGCCGCGGAGCGCGACGTGCTGGAGAACGGACGGCGACGCTGGCCTGCGGTGCGGTTCGAGGTCCGGGAAGTGGCGGTCCAGGGTGATCGGGCCGTGGGCGAGGTACTGGAGGCGCTGCGGGAACTCGACGACCATCCGGACACGGACGTGATCATCCTGACGCGCGGTGGTGGCTCCATGGAGGACCTGCTGCCGTTCTCGGACGAGACCCTGGTCCGGGCGGTGTCGGCGGCCCGCACCCCGGTGGTGAGCGCGATCGGCCACGAGCAGGACGCACCGTTGCTGGATCACGTGGCCGACGTTCGGGCCTCCACCCCGACCGACGCAGCCAAGCGGGTGGTGCCCGATGTCGGGGAACAGTTCGAGCTGATCGCACAGCTGCGCCAGCGGGCTCGCCGGGTGATCACCGGAGGCCTGGAACGGGAGCGGGCGTGGCTGGCGGACCTGCGTTCCCGGCCAGTGTTGGCGAGCCCGCTGCACGAAATCGACCGTCGCACCGAGCAGATTCTCGGCCTGCGGGACCGGGCACGGCGCTGCGTGCACACCGAACTGGCCCGCGCGGAGAGTGACCTGGAACACACCCGGGCCCGGCTGGAGGCACTGTCGCCACGCACGACCCTGGCGCGGGGCTACGCGATCGTGCAGCGTGCGGACGGATCCGTGGCCCGCTCCGCGAGTGAGATCACCCCACAGGAGCGGCTGAGGCTGCGGTTCGCCGGGGACAGTCTCGAGGTGACCGCGGGGACGGCCCACCCCGAGTCCAAGGATGAGTAGTGGACACAACAGCCACCAACGAGGAGCCGAGGAGAGGCGTGGGATGAGCGACGACGTGCAGCCGGATACCGCCGGGGCCGACACAGACACCCCGCCCGAAGGTGAGACGAGTCTCAGTTACGAGCAGGCGCGCGACGAGCTGACCGCGGTGGTGCGCCAACTGGAGGCCGGCGGGCTCACCCTGGCCGAGTCTCTGGAGCTGTGGGAGCGGGGTGAGCGGCTGGCCACCACCTGTGAGCAGTGGCTGGAAGGGGCCCGGGCCAAGCTTGCGGTGGCGATGGCGGCGGACACGGAGAACGAGGAGAACACCGACGAAGCAGCCGCGGGTCGAGGGGATTCCGGAAAGAGGACGTCCGCGGATACCCCGTTCTGAGCGGGCGCTCGGCACGCCTCGACTTCCTCCCCCGAGTGGACGTCGCCACGAGGTCGGGTCCGTTCCTGGCCACGGACGACCACTCAGGGCGTCCCCGCGTCCCCGGTTCCAACTTCGGCGATATCGGCAACATCCGAACTGTCGTGGGCACTCAGCACGGTTGCCAGGTCCTCGAGCTCCCCATAGTCGGCGGTCCCGGTCACAACGATGGTGGCCGGGCGGTCCTCGGCGTCAGCGGTGACGTCGTTGCCGCCGGGGGCCAGCACCAGTGACCGGCGGTCCCCGTCGGCGTTGATGGTGCGTTCCCAGGTTCGCCCGTCAATATCGGTCGTTCCGTCGCTCGTTCCGTTCTCGGTGACCTGTGCGCGAAACGGTTCGGGGTCACGGTCGCTGATCCACAGTGCCGCATACTCGTCGCTGGCCGTGGCGAAGCCGAGTTCCCAGGTCAGGGTGTCTTCGGATGCCGTGTCGCCGGCCACCTGCGCCTCTGGTTCGGGCGCCGCGTCGTCGGCGCCCGGATCGCCGGTGTCGACTCCGGTGTGCTCGGTGCTCTCGGTCACCGGGGCGGGGGACGCACCGTTCTGGCGGTCCTCGGCACTGTGCAGGCGCGAGCTGGTCGGCGTCCAGCCCTCGGGAACCTCCGCGGGGTCCGGGGCATAGACCTGGTAGTCGGCGAGGTCGACGAGTGCGGCGAGATCCGCCTGGTAATCGACGCTGGGGAGGGTGTGCTCCTGTCGCCAACTGACGAAGGCAACCATCGCGACCATGAGCAGCCCAAGAGCACTCACGGCAACGATGTAGTTGAGGTAGGTCCCATAGGTGCGGCCGGCGCCGGCCCCGGAACGGTCTGTGGTCTGCAAAGTCGCTCAGCCCTGCTTGGTCGGTGTCTGTCCGTGCCCGTCCCCCTCCAGACGCGCGAGCACGGCCATCACGTTGTCTGCGAGACGACGGGCCTCCGTACGGTCCTCACGGTGGACGACTTCGGTCACGGCCAACATCATCGCCCCGCTCACCACCATAAGCAGTCCTTCGTCCACCGGTTCGTCGGCCTTGCGGAACAGGGCTGCGTTCCTGCTGGTCCACTCCCGCAGCCGGGTTCGCATCGAGGCGTCGAATCCCGGGGGGCTGTCACCGCTGAAGAACAACCAGGCGGTGTCCCGCTCCACGATGCAACCCTCGAGGTAGGCACGGGCCGCCAGGTTCATGAGTCGGGTGGGGTTCGTCTCCCCTTCCTGGCGTGCCTGGAACACCGCCCGGTGGGTACGGTCCTGCTGACGGTGCTGGAACTCCTCGTGCAGGGTCAGGAACAGGTCTGCCTTGCCGGTGAAGTGGTGGTACAGCCCTCCCACACTGGCTCCGGCCCGGGACACCACCTCGGTGATCCCGGCGCGGGAGAATCCCACGGTGTGGAACACCTGCGCCGCCGCTCGGAGCAGCGCCTGCCGCGTCTCAGTGCCTCGCTGTGATGGTCCCGCGGTTCGTTGCATCTGCGACACGTCGTGCTCGATTCCTCAGGCGACCTGTACCCGACCGAGGTTATGCGAGCCACGGGGGACACGTATGCGGGTCGGCTCGTGGAGAGGCGCGGCCGCGGCCCGGGTTACCCCTCCTGGCCACGGCGGCGCACCGGGGGCACTACGCCACCGCAGCAGGGGTATGGGTGACAATATGCACCGCGACTCCTACGTTCGTGAACCAACCGTCGAAGGACCCTGCCATGACCGAGAACAGCTCGTCGTCTGCGACCCGCGACGAGGCCCCCGACCGTAACCTCGCCCTGGATCTGGTGCGGGTAACCGAGGCTGCCGCGCTCGCCGCCGCACGGTGGGTCGGGAAGGGCGACAAAATCGGCGCGGACGGGGCCGCCGTGCGGGGAATGCGGCATCTGATCAGCACCGTCTCCATGGATGGTGTCGTCGTCATCGGGGAGGGGGAGAAGGACGAGGCCCCGATGCTGTTCAACGGTGAGCAGGTCGGGAACGGCGCCGGTCCGGTGTGCGACGTGGCCGTGGACCCGATCGACGGAACCCGGCTCACCGCCAAGGGGATGCCGAACGCGATCTCGGTGCTGGCCGTGGCTCCACGAACCGCGATGTTCGACCCCTCCGCGGTCTTCTACATGGAGAAGCTCGTCGTTGGTCCGGCCGCCGCCGGCTCGGTGGACATCACCGCGCCGATCGGCGACAACATTCACGCCGTGGCACAGGCCAAGGGCGGAAATCCGCACGATGTCACCGTGGTGATTCTGGACCGTCCCCGCCACGAGCAGATCGTCAGCGAGGTACGTGCGGCCGGCGCCCGGATCAAGTTCATCACGGACGGCGACGTGGCCGGGGCGATCATGGCGGCCCAGGCCGGGACCGGAGTGGACCTCCTGCTGGGGATCGGAGGCACCCCTGAGGGCATCATCGCCGCCTGTGCGATCCAGTGCCTGGGCGGGGAGATCCAGGCTCGCCTGTGGCCCAAGGACGACGCCGAACGCGCGTCGGCCGAAGCCGCTGGGCACGACCCCGGTCGCGTATTGCGTTCCACGGACCTCGTGGGATCCGAGGACGTGTTCTTCGCAGCCACGGGGATCACGGACGGAGAGCTGCTGTCCGGGGTGCGCTACGAGGATGGTGGGGCCAGCACCGACTCCCTGGTGATGCGGGGACGGAGCGGGACCATCCGTCGGCTGCGTAGCGAACACCAGCTGCGCAAACTCGCCACATACAGCGGGGTCGAATTCGAGAAGGCAAAGTAGCCACGGCCGAACCAGGCCAGGGACCCACACCCCACAAATCCGGACAAACACGGGTAGGGTTTGCGTGAGCCAGCAGTCACGCAAAGGATCGACGATGTCGCTGCCCCATCCCCAGTCGCCGTACTCCGCGCCGTACCCGCCGGGACCGCCCGGCCCCCCGCCGGGTTACGGCTCGTCCGCCGGCGGGGGTCGGCTGTGGATGGTTCCCGTGGCGGCTGGGCTCGGCGTGGTGCTGCTGGCCAGCACCGTGTGGGCTTCCGTGACCGTGGCCGACACGGTTTTCCGGAGCCCGCAACCCGCGGACGTGCTGCCCGCCTCGACCGCGGCCTTCGGGAAGGTGGACCTACAACCGTCGGCGACCCAGATCAGTGACTACCTGGAGTTCGCGGATCGGCTTCCGGAGTCGATGCGGGAGGAAGTGCTGGACGACGAGGACGCGGAGGTGCTGGACCCCTACTTCTCCGAGTTCGACTATCTGGACTACGAGCAGGACGTTCAGCCCTGGGTCGGGCAACAGTTCGGGACCGGGGTCTGGGTCCTTGAGGACACGGCGCTCTCCCAGGAGCACGGTGTGGGACTGGCCAACGTGGTTGCCGTCGACGACGAGGCGGCCGCTGTCCGCACCCTGGACGAGATCGAGGCGAACGAGTCGGAGTTCCACTACGGGTTTCGTGGTGACTTCGCAGTCATGACCACCGCGCCGGAGCTCCTGGAGGACTATGACGAGCAGGTGGAGTCCTCCGGGGTGCTGGCGGACGATGAGCGCTTCGCCCGGGACATCGACCGGATCGGTGACACCGCTCTGGCTACCGGCTGGGCCGACCTGAGCGCGGTCCAAACCCTGCTCGACGATCTGTTGTTCGGAATGGGGGGCATGCCGGGCAGCGACCCGTTCGACGAGGATCCCTTCGGTGGCGACCCCTTTGATGAGGACCCCTTCGGCGGCGACCCGTTCGACGAGGACCCCTTCGACGAGGACCCCTTCGACGAGGACCCCTTCGACGAGGACCCGTTCGACGGCGCCACGTGGATCTCGCCCGCGGACGAACCCTACGACCCCTATGCGGACCTGAGTGGGCGGGTTGTGATGGCCCTACACATCCAGGGCGACCATCTCGAGTTCCGCAGCGACCTGGTCGATTTCGTGGTGGAAGGCATCAGCTCGGCGGACCTGGCCGAAGCTCCCCAGGGTGTCACCAGCCTCGGCGAACTCCCCGCAGGATCCGTGGCAGCCGTGGGTGGCAGTGGGCTGGACGAGCTCGCGAGCACATTCTGGGAGGACAACCCGGAACTCTTCCAGGACGGCCCGGGATCATCGTCCCTCGGAGGATGGACCGACCACTACGGAGTGAATCTTCCGGAGGATTTCACTCGCATGCTGGGCAGCGAGATTGCGGTGGGCATCACGGATTTCGGTGACCAGGCTCCCCAGGGCAGCTACACACCCTACGACGAGGAGGATCCCACCTTCCAGATTCGGGCCACAGACGCCGATGCCGAACTCCTGGAGGAGATCCTCACCGCAGAGACCCGTGGCCAGCCCCCGCAGGTCTCCCCCGAGGGCGACACCACGGTCGTGGAGAACGGGGACACCGGCGGTGGGCAGCTACGCGACGCCGCCATGTTCGACGTGGTCACCCCACACTTGGACGAGGCGATCGGTGCGGCCTACCTGGACCTCGTGTCATTGACCGAAGGGGACCCCAGTGTCGAGGACTCTACGGACATGGGCGCCATGGGAGCGGTACTGACCCACAGTGCCGAGGAGAATACCGACACCACGACCCTCGAGGTGCGCTGGGCTCCCAGCGGAAACTAGCGTTCGCCTTTGCCACCCGCCGGGGCCGGAATACCATCGACATCGAGCAGATATGCCCCATGTCCCCCAGTGCGGGATGCGCGGCTGTCTCCGGCATCCGTCGCCCCCGCCCCGTGCCCTCGGCCCCCGGTGAGGAACGCATGCGCACATCTCCGTTCGTTCGCCCCGCAGTCCCCGCGGCCCTGCTGTCCCTGCTGGCTGTCACCGGATGCGGCGGTGACGCCGCCGAAGGCGGGGAGATGCCGGACGCACCCCCGCTGTCCGGGATCGTCCTGCATGACGGTGGGGACCTGGTCACGATGGATCCGGACTCGGGGGCGGTGACCGCGGAGTACTCCCTTCCGGATCGGGCAGCCAACCGCCAGTCCTTCTCCACGGACTGGACCATGTTCACCTGGGCGTCCGGTGGAGAGCTCTATATCGCCGATTACGCGCACGAGGAGAGCGGGTACGTCGAGACCACAATGGTGGAACCCCCGGACGCCACCTACAGCGAGGAGGAGCAGCGCTTCACCGAGGCGCGGTTCAACCCGGAGGACGACACCATCTGGGTCACCGCAGAAAGCCCAGGATTCGGGCAGGGCGGCATGGAGATCCTCGAAGTCTCCCCCGACGCCCCCGAGGAACCCCCGCAACTCGTCGAGACCTTCGACACCGAGGACGCTCCCGGTGACGACTGGAGTATCTCCGAGGAGGGGGAACTGCTTCGGGCCACCGGCACCACCGAACTCGAACTGGGGGTCGCACAGCGCAGCACCCTCCAGCTGACCCGGGCGGCCAGTATTACCGACATGTCGATGCAGCTGGACGATGGCGAGGGAACCCGGCGCAACTTCGAACTCGCCCACATGGTCGACGACCACACGGCGCTGCTGTACACACGGGACACGGACACCGAATCCACACTCGCCGGAACCTACGGCTCGGCCGTTCGGGTCATCCTTGGGGAGGATCGCTCCTCGGCGGACATCGAAATGCTCGCACCGGCCACACCACATGGCATCCAGTTCGCTCTGCTGGATCCCGACCAAGAGCGCCTGCTGCTCGAGGTCGGCGGCGGCCAGGGGTGGCACGAGAACGACCCGGACAGCGCGGACCTGCCCAGCCCGGTGGAGTTCGAGCCCGAGGCGAGACTCGCCCCCGAACGCCTACTGGAGTGGCGGGAAGACTGACCCACACGCACCACCGTGCTCAATCGACCAGGCGCCGCCGCATCTGGAACACGGCCAGACCCCACATCAGCACGACAAACACCAGCAGCGCCCCCAGGTGCAGCAGGTCGGTGATCGGCTGGATCCCGAACGCAGCATGACGCACCAGCTCGACCGTGTGGTACAGCGGGTTCACCTGCGCCAGGACCTGCACCCAGCTGGGGAAGTCATCCAAGGGAAAGAAGGTGCCCGCGATCAGGAACACCGGTGTAATCACTCCGGAAATCACGTAGTCCATCATCTTGTCGGTAGGGATCACCGCGGACATCCAAATGCCCATGAGCGCGAACCCGAATCCGGTCACAAACCCGATGAACGGAACGAACACCATGGTGGGTGTGGGGGACAGCCCGAACAACATCGCCACCAGGAGGGGGCTGCATCCGTACACTCCCGCCTTGGTCGCCAGCCAGGTGGCCTCCCCGGTCACCAGCTCCCGGATGTCCACCGGGGTGGCCAGCATGCCGTCGTAGGTGTGCCGGTAAACCCGCCGTACGTAGGTCTCGATCAGAGCGGGGAAGGACGAGATGAACAGCACGGACATCGCGACGATGCCGGTCCCGATGAACTCGATGTAGCTGTATCCTCCGATCGCCCCCACCAGGGAACCGAGTCCGAACCCGAAGGCGAGCAGGAAGATCACCGGCTCCACAACGGCGGCGAAGGTGTTCGGTGCCCAGGTCCGCCGGTACAGGGCCCACTCGCGGGTCAACACGGCCCGCACCGCGGCGAGTTCGAACCAGCGGGGCGGTGGCGTCGGCCCCGCCCGGTCCGCGGGGTCTGGCCCCCGCTCGGTCTCGGTGCCGGCCTGGTCGGATGATGTACTGGTACTCACTCGATGCGCTCTCCGGTCAGGGTCACGAACACGTCCTCCAACGTGCTGGCACGGGGTTTGCCCCGCCCCAGCCGGTCCCGCAATGAGTCCGGGAGATGTTCGGCGGACATCACCGACAGGTCGGCCCCGGTGCGGCGCGTGGTGAAACCCTGGCCGTGCAGTAGGTGTTCCAGCTCCTGGATCTGCGCCGGCGGTTGGGGAAACTCCTCCACAGTGGAACCAGCATGCCGGGCGATGAGCTCGCCGGGAACGCCCCGCTCGACGACACGCCCCCGTGCCATGAGCGCGACCTCGTCGGAGAGCCGCTCCGCCTCCTCGATGTAGTGCGTGGACATGAGCACGGTGACCCCCTCCGAACGCAGTCGTGTGATCAGCAGCCACAGCTCCTGCCGGATCTGCGGATCGAGCCCGACCGTTGGTTCGTCGAGGAGAACGAGTCGGGGCTCGTGGACCAGTCCCCGGGCGATCAGAAGGCGGCGGCGCATGCCCCCGGAGAGTTTGCCCACGCGGGTATCCCGCCGGTCCGTGAGGCGCGCCAACTCCAGCCCCCGTGCCACCGCGGCCGCCCGGTCCCGGCGCGGAACCCGGTACAGGTGGGCGAACACGGCGAGGTTCTCCCGCACGGTGAGTTCCTCGTCCAGGTTGTCGTGCTGCTGTACCACGCCCATCCGGGCGCGAGCCTGTTTCGAGCGGGCAGGCACGGGGTGGCCGAGAACGTGGATCGTTCCCGCATCGGCGCGGCTCTGTGCGGTGAGCATGCGCATCGTGGTCGACTTCCCAGCCCCGTTGGGTCCCAGCAGTCCCAGAACAATGCCCGGTTCCACGTCCAGATCCACCCCGTCGACGGCCGTGAGGGCACCGTAGCGTTTGACGATCCCCCGCAGGGACACTGCCATGCCCTCCGGGGGTGAGCAGAGGCCGGGAACGCCGGGTGAGGGGATTCGCGGCAGGGTCATGCCCCCACGCTAGACGGCCACACCGAGATCCGGCGAGTGGTTTCCACCGCCACTGTTCCGACGACGCGCCGTGTTCCCGACCCTCGATAGGCTTGGGTTCCATGAGCGAGGGAGTGCCCCCGCCCCGGATGCGCGCCGGCGACGCTGACCGGGAACGGGTCCTGGCGGTGTTACGGGATGCGGCAACGGACGGCCGGATCGACCTCGACGAACACAACGAACGCGCCGAACGGGTCCACACGGCGCGGACCCTGGGCGAGCTCGTGAGTGTCACCGAAGATCTACTTCCACCCGCCGAGCAGCCCATTCAGCTGCGGTCCGAGCCCGTGATCGCCCTGTTCCGCGGTGAGCGCCGAGCGGGCCGCTGGGTCGTTCCGGCGCGGCACGTCAGTTTCGCTCTGGGCACCACGGTCGAACTGGACCTCCGCGAAGCACTGATGGTGCGTCGGCACGTGCGCATGCACGCCTCGGCGATATTGGGACGTGTGGTCGTCCACCTCCCGGACGAGGTTGAGGTTCGCATCCGGGGCTGGGCCTTCCTGGGGCGCCGTCACACCAACACGCGTCCGCCGCGCAGCGACGATCCGCCGATCCTGGAACTGGAGGGATTCTGCCTGCTGGGCTCACTGCGGGTGCGTTCCCCGCGGCGGCGCTGGTCCCTGTGGCGCAGACGCCGACGTGAGCTGGAGTGAGGCTGCTGAATTCGTGCACAGCACGCTGGGCGCCACTGGCCTCCCCCTCGGACGTGCCCGCCACCCGTCTGGCAATCTTGGGACCAGGTTGTTCCAGTGGAGGTCAGGAGACGATGAGTGAATTCCGCATCGAGCACGACTCGATGGGTGAGGTACAGGTGCCCGTTGACGCCAAGTGGCGCGCGCAGACCCAACGGGCGGTGGAGAACTTTCCGATTTCCGGCCAGGGCTTGGAGAACGCGCATATTGCGGCCCTGGGGCACATCAAGGCGGCCGCAGCCCGCGTCAACGCTGAGCTTGGCATGCTGCCCAGCGACATGGCCGAGGCGATCCACGCCGCGGCCAGCGAGGTAGCGGCGGGGCAGTGGAACGACCAGTTCCCCATCGACGTGTTCCAGACCGGTTCCGGCACGTCCAGCAACATGAACACCAACGAGGTGGTGGCCACTCTGGCCTCCGAACGACTGGGCCGGGACGTTCACCCCAACGACCATGTCAACGCCGCCCAATCCTCCAACGACGTGTTCCCCTCCGCGATCCACATCGCCGCGACGCAGGCGGTCGTGAACCACCTGATCCCGGCGCTACGGGAGCTGGAGGGTGAGTTGACCCGCAAGTCCGTCGAGTTCGCGACCGTGGTCAAGAGCGGGCGCACGCACCTCATGGACGCGACTCCGGTGACCCTGGGACAGGAGTTCGCCGGTTATGCGGCACAGGTGCGCACGGGCGTGGAGCGGCTGGAGGCCGTGTTGCCCCGTGTGGGCGAGCTTCCGCTGGGTGGAACCGCCGTGGGAACGGGGATCAACACCCCCGAGGGTTTCGCTGGCCGGGTGATCGCCGAGATCGCGCGCACCACCGGGCTTCCACTGTCCGAGGCACGGGACCACTTCGAGGCCCAGGGGGCCCGGGACGGGTTGGTGGAACTGTCGGGGCAGCTGCGCACGATCGCGGTCAGTCTCGTGAAGATCGCCAACGACATCAGATGGATGGGCTCTGGTCCCCGCACCGGGCTGAGCGAACTGTACCTGCCCGATCTCCAACCCGGCTCATCGATCATGCCCGGCAAGGTCAACCCCGTCCTGCCCGAGGCCATGCTTCAGGTTGCCTCCCAGGTTGTGGGCAATGATGCTGCCGTTGCCTTCGGTGGCTCCTCCGGGAATTTCGAACTCAATGTTCAGCTGCCCCTGATCGCCCGCAACGTACTGGAGTCGATCCGGCTGCTGAGCAACATCTCGCAGGTATTCGCCCAGCGGTGTGTGGCCGGTCTGACGGCCAATGAACAGCAGTGCGCCGAGTACGCCGCCTCCTCACCGTCGATCGTTACGCCGTTGAACCGTTACATCGGCTACGAGGAGGCCGCCAAGGTCGCCAAGCAGGCCCTGGCACAGAAACGCACCATCCGCGAGGTTGTCCTGGATCGCGGCTACATCGAGCAGGGCCTGCTCACCAAGGAGCAGTTGGACGAGGCCCTGGACGTGTTGGGGATGACCAACTCCCAGTAGGCTCGTTCTCCGGAGTCACCAGCGCCGGACCCGGTCCACACGTGCCGCCATGAGCCGTTGGGGTTCGTGGCGGCACTGCGTGTGGGTCCGGACTGTTGTCCAGGGCTGTCCTGAACCCAACACCCCTCCGTGTGTGCCCACAGGTGTCCCATTCCGGCCGCACACAACGGGCAACAGCATGCATGTGGTGCACGTCTGAGCGCAGTACCCTGCGCAGTACCCTGCCTGTCAACCCGCGCCCCCAGGGGAGATGTTCATGTCAGTGGAAGAGCGGAACGGAGAACGCATCGTCGCGGGACGGTATCGCCTGCGGCGGGAGCTGGGTCGCGGCGGCATGGGTGCGGTCTGGCACGCCTGGGACGCCGACCTGGAACGGGACGTCGCCATCAAGGAGGTCACCCTCGGTAGCGACCTCAGTGAACAGGAACGCGCCGACGCCCACGCCCGGGTACGCCGCGAGGCCCGGTCCGCCGCCCGGTTAAGCCACCCCGCGATCATCGCCATCCACGACGTCCTCGAACATGAGGGCCACCCCTGGATCGTGATGCAACTCGCCGAAGGCAGGTCCCTGGAGAAAGTCCTGAACGAGGACGGCCCGCTCTCCCCCGCCACCGTACACAGTATCGCCACCACCCTCATCGACGCCCTGAACACCGCCCACCAAGCCGGGGTCGTCCACCGGGACGTCAAGCCCGCGAACGTCCTCTACACCACCGACGGCAAGCCCTTCCTCACCGACTTCGGTATCGCCAACATCGAGGGCGAAACCTCCATTACGCGCACGGGCGCCCTGGTTGGTTCTCCCTCCTACATGGCTCCCGAGATCCTCGAGGGACACCCCGCCAGCCCGGCCACCGACCTCTGGAGTCTCGGTGTCACCCTCTACGCCCTCCTGGACGGCGGCTCCCCCTTCAACCGCCCCACCCTGCCCGCCACCCTCAGTGCCATCGTCAATGGCGACATCCCACCCCCCACCAATGCCGGCCCACTGACCCCCACCCTGATGGGGCTCCTCACCCGCGACCCCAGCCACCGGCTCGACGCCGCCACCGCGGCCACCCAGCTCGCCCAGACTCCCGTCCACCAGACCCGGTCACCATCGGGGGGCAGCACCATGGCCCCGCCTCCCGCTGCGGCCCCAGGGACTTCCCCGGTCCAGCCGGCACACGCGCCACCACCGGGTCCCAGCACGCCCCCGCCACCCGGGCCAGCCGTTCCACCGTACGGGCCCACGGGCTCCAGCCCGGCGCTGTCCGGACCGTCCGGCCCCACCCCACGTCCGGATCACGTCCCGCCCGGGCCTCCAGCCCACTACTCCACCGCGGGGAGTGCTCCCCGGCCATGGCTGCTGTGGACCGCTGCCAGTGCGGTCGTGGTCGTGGTGCTGGTTCTGGTTGCCGCGACCGCCTGGAGCGTTCTCTACTCCGCGGACTACGATCTCTACGATGAGGTGGGATTCGCCGTGGAGTATCCCGCGGGGTGGGAAATCGACGAGCAGCATGACGATGACAACGATATGTACACCGACTTCGAACACCCCGATGACGAGATACGGATGACGATTGGGGTGTACACCGACCCCGCGGAGTTCGACGCGCGCACCCAGCTCGAGGCGTTTGTCGACGGGGTGTCCCCCGACGCGCAGGACGAGCCGGAGCAGGTGCGGCTGGACGAGGAACCGGACACCCACCATCCCGCCGACTGGGACGTCGCCATCGGAGAGGTGCACTACACACTGATTCCGCAGGAGGCGCGCGCCTACGACGATCCGGAGCGGTTCACCGTGGTGCGGGTGATCCATGTGGAGTCGGACCTGTACTACTTCCTCAGTTGGAACGGTGCCCAGCAACTCCGGGATGAGTACGAAGCGGAGATCCAACATTCGCTGGAGACCTTCAATCCGCCAGCCTGAGGTCCCGTGGAGCCGTTGGTCACCCCGCACCGGACCCGAGGTGGCAGGGAAGCCCCGGCCACGACATGAACCCGGGTGGGCAACGTTTGTGCCCACCCGGGTTCATGTCGTGGGCGGGGCTGTGGCGACCCGCCTCGCCCGTCAGTACCAGTTGTGCTGCTGGGAGTGGCCCCAGGCACCGCACGGGCTGCCGTACTGCTCGTCGATGTAACCCAAGCCCCACTCGATCTGGGTGGCGGGGTTCGTGCGCCAGTCAGCCCCGGCCGAAGCCATCTTGTCACCCGGTAGGGACTGTGGAATGCCGTAGGCACCAGAGCTGGGGTTCTCCGCGGTGTGGTCCCAGTTGCTCTCCTTCTCCCACAGGTTGTCCAGGCAGCTCCACTGGTCCTGTCCCCACCCGTAGTCGCCGAGCATGGCCTGGGCGATCTCCCGCGGAGATCCGGATGGCACCGAGCCTCCGGTGGCCTCGGGCTCTTCCTCTTGTTCTTCCTCTTCTTCCTCTTCTTCCTCGTCCTCTTCGACCGTGCCAGCGGCGCTGGCTGCGGATCCGGCGGTCACCTCGGACGACTGTTCCTGGAGCGCCTCCAGCTCCTCCTCGGACAGGTCCTGTCCCTCACCAAAGAACGGGCTGCTTTCCTCGGTGACTTCCGGGGCCGCCTGCGCGGAGGTCTGCTCTGGTTGACCACTGTCCGCGAACGCGGACACGGCAAACGTTGCGCCCACGACCATCGTGGCCGATCCGACCGCTGCGGCGGAGCGCAGCGAGATCCGATTGAGTAACAAGGAGTGCCCTTTCGTCAGTCGCACGTCGCGCGGGGACACGCGATCGACCCTCCCCCAAGGCCAGAGTCATGTGGTGGACGGAACCTTGGGGTGTCCTGGTTCCGTCGATGCGGCCGAGCGCCGGGGGCTGGCGAAACGTGTGTTCACGCCACGCGCTCCGGGGGTTCCTTCACCTGATCGGGAACCACAATGCCGCATCATCACAGGCGAATAACGCAAAACAGTATATGACCTGAATCACACTCATGACGACCGTATCGGTATAGAGCACCCTGAGCGCCGCGGTGCGGGGCATATCCGTCTCGCTCCCCACCCCGACAGCGCAACAGTGACGTGTCCGACACCGAAAGGGGGGATACTCACGCCGACGTGAGTATCGCAACCGATGCGGCCCCGGAGTGGGTCTGGGAGTGTACCGATCGCGGTGCCGTGAACCGGGTCAGCCCAGGACGGGGGCGGGCTACGGGGCACGACCGCACCGGGGTTCGGCGCACGCCGAACCCCGGTGTCTCCCGCGCTACTCCCTGGGATACGCGGGATATGCGGATACACAGCAGACGCCAACCGGGCGGTCAGCCAGCGAGGAGCTTGGTCACCAGTGCGGCAATCTGGGACCGTTCCGAACGATTCAGGGTCACATGGGCGAACAGGGGATGCCCCTTGAGCCGCTCCACCACCGCGGCCACACCGTCGTAGCGCCCCACCCGCAAGTTGTCCCGCTGGGCCACATCGTGTGTGAGGACAACGCGTGAGTCCGCACCGAGCCGGGAGAGGACCGTCAGCAGGACGCCACGTTCCAGCGACTGGGCCTCATCGACGATGACGAAGGAGTCGTGCAAGGAACGGCCCCGGATGTGGGTCAGCGGTAGCACCTCCAACATTCCCCGCTCGACCACCTCGTCGATCACGTCCTGGGTCGTGAGCGCGGAGAGGGTGTCATGGACGGCCTGGGACCACGGCGACATCTTCTCGTACTCGCCGCCGGGCAGGTACCCAAGCTCCTGATCCCCGACGGCGTGCAGTGGCCGGAAGACCACCACCTTACGGTGCTGGCCTCGTTCCAGTACCGCCTCCAGCCCCGCGCACAGAGCCAGTGCCGATTTGCCTGTTCCGGCACGTCCCCCCAACGAGACGATCCCGATGTCGGGATCGGTGAGCAGGTCCAAGGCTACGCGCTGCTCGGCGCTGCGCCCATGCAGACCAAAGACATCCCGATCCCCGTGCACGACCCGAACCGATTTGTCCGGCAGTACCCGTCCCAGTGCCTTGCCTCGCTCCGAGACCAGAACCAACCCCGTGTGGCACGGAAGCTCGCGGGCGGCCTCGATGTCTGCCGTTGCGGAACGAAACAACTCGGCGACCTCGTGTGCGGGAACGTCCAGCTCGGCCATACCGGTCCAGCCGTGTTCGATCGCGAGTTCGGCCCGATACTCCTCGGCGCTGAGACCGATGGAGGACGCCTTGATACGCAGGGGAAGGTCTTTACTGACCAAAACGACGTCGTGTTCCTCCAGGGCCAGCGCGCGAGCTACCGCCAGGATCCGGGTATCCCCGGAATCCTGCCGAAACCCCGCCGGCAGGACGCCCGGGTCGGCATGGTTCAGTTCCACCCGTAGCGTGCCGCCTTCCTCATTGACCGGAACCGCCTCGTCGAGACCGCCGTTCTCCTCCCGCAGATCGTCCAACAGGCGCAGTGCCTCCCGGGCGAAATAGCCGAGCTCGGGATGGTCGCGCTTCGCCTCCAGCTCGGTGATAACGACGATCGGGAGGATCACCTCATGCTCGGCGAACCGCGCCATCGCTCTGGGATCGGCGAGCAGGACGCTGGTGTCGAGAACATAGGTACGCCGCTGTGGGGTGTCACACTCCTGAGTCTGGTGACTGCTGTGGCGACGGATCGAGGAACTAGCCACTCGTTCTCCCCCGGGCACCACACGGGCGCCCTCGTAGCACGGGACTCCAAGGACCGGGCGGCCCGGCAGGGCCGGGACCGGCCCTGGGAGAGAACAGTTCCTGACACGTACAGGACCGTCACTACGTCGGGCCTCCCGAGCGGCCGGGACGTGCGCCGACCGCCATTAGTGACCGTACCCGGCACGATCGACGCGCAACAGTCCTCAGCGGTAAATCCCTGGGGTCCGTCCGGGAACGACTCCGGGGCTGGTTCGCCACGGGCACCACCCTGCGGCAGCGGCGGGTGCACCGTGTTCCACCATGCTGGCCGTGGCCACAACCCACCAGGGGACCGGACCACCCCCCGGATTGGGCGCTTGGCCTACGCGGGTGACGGTTGCCTCGCCAGGAATGTGGTCCCGGTGCCTGGCCTCCCGTGCGGGCTGCCTCAGCAGCCGGCAGCGGCGCGCCCTGGCAGTGTTCCCCGTCCCCCGTTTCCCGTCCCCCGTACGACGGCCAGCGGGGCACGGGTGGCACGAAGGCACCTCAGGTCCGGTAGCCACTCCGACGAGGTCGGTGTGTCCACGGTGATCCCGCCGGGCCCACCAGGGTCCTCAGCGCATCGACCCGCCCTCCGGCCGCCCCAAAAAACGGACCCTAGCCGCCGAACCGTCGGCTGCGGGCCCCAAAAGCCCGCAGCGCCCGCAGGAAGTCCACCCGGCGGAAGGCCGGCCAGAAGACTTCACAGAAGTAGAACTCCGAGTGCGCGCTCTGCCACAGCAGAAATCCGGACAGTCGCTGTTCGCCCGAGGTGCGAATCACCAGGTCCGGGTCGGGTTGGCCGCGGGTGTAGAGGTGCTCGCCGATGTCGTCCAGTTCCAGCCGGCTCGCCAGCTCGGTGAGGGTCGTGCCCTTCTCCGCCTCCTCCAGCAGGAGCGATCGCACCGCGTCCGTGATCTCCCGCCGTCCCCCGTACCCCACCGCAACGTTCACGATCGGTCCCGGGTTGTGGGCGGTGTCCGCGCCGGCTTCCTTCAACACCCGGGCTGTGGGTTCCGGAAGCAGGTCGTGCGCCCCCATCGGGTTGACGTGCCAGCCCTCACTGCGCAGGCGCTGCACCGTGGACTCGATGATGTCGAGGAGCGGGGCAAGTTCCTGCTGGGGCCGAGAGAAGTTGTCGGTGGACAACAGCCAGAGGGTGACGACCTGCACCCCGACCTCGTCGCACCAGCCCAACAGGTCGAAGATCTTGTCGGCCCCCGCCTGGTGACCGTCCTGCACACTCACGAAGCCACTCGTGCGGGCCCAGCGCCGGTTGCCATCCAGGATCACACCGACGTGCTGGGGAATCTGGTAGTGCCCCAGCTCCCGTTCGAGTCGTCGTTCGTAGAGCCAGTACAGGAGGTTACGCAACCCCATGCGTCGCTACCTTTCGCTCACCCGCGGAGAGGGAGCGCCGCAGGTGCTTGCGCCCCTCGTGAATCCTTGACTTCACGGTCCCCAGGGATAGTCCCAGGGCCCGTGCGACCTGTTCGTAGTCCACCTGGCACAAATCCCGCAACACGAGTGGCCGCACGAGGTCGGGACGTTCCCGCTCCAGCTCGTCCAGGGCTTCCAGCAGTCCGATCCGCGATCCGGAGAGCACGCTCGTGGTGCGGGGGTCCTGGGGCGGGACGATCACCTCGTTCCCGGTGATGGACTGGGCCCGCTGACGCGCATGCTCGCGCAACGCCCGGTACGTCTGGCGGGCAGACTCCGACACCACGGTATACAACCAGGGGGTGAACGACGAATCGTCGGCGCGGGTGTGGATATCGCGACTCACCCGGGACAGCGCCTGCCGGCATGCTTCGGCTGCGTCCTGCCGGCAGGGGAGGAAGCGGGCACAGCGCCGGAGCACCTCCGGGTGCAGACGCCGCACCAGCGCGTCCAGTGCCGCCTCGTCACCCATACGTGCCCGGCTCGCCAGACTCTCGACGCACGTCGTCCCACTGTTCACGGCGACCCCTCGCAAATCCTGGGTCAGCAGGCCAGGGCACCGGATGGGTCCCGCCGGCGACGACGGGGCTGGTGCGCATGGCGCGCCCCGACCAACCGCACGGACACGCTGTGGCGCCCGAAAAATGCCCCATCCTCACGCATACCCGCTTGGTACGGCTTTCCCGACCGGCCGCCGTCGAACCAGGATGACCAGTTCCGGACGTGGCACGCACGAGCCGGCCGCATGGGGCCGAAGCATCATATGCCGGACGCAGACCGGAGGCCTCCCCCGGAGGCTATGGCCGGAGTCAGGCTTCGACCAGGGCGCGACGCAGCTGTTCCACGGAGGTTACCGGGCGCTGGCAGGTCATCTGACGACACACGTAGGCGGCTGGCCCATCATCGACGGGAGCACGTCCGCGCAGCAACGGGACCCCATCATCCTGGTGACCATCCCCCAGGGCGATCACTGCCCCCGGACTGGTACAGGTCAGTGCGGCGGCATGGAGCTGCTCCCGGTCCGGGCTACCGGGTTGCCCCACAACCGCGATCTCGGTCGGACCGGCCAGGAACGCCTCCGCCACGGCCAGTCCCCACCCAGCGAACCGGGGAGCGCGCTGGGCCAGCAGGGGCAACGGAGCCAACGCCGCATGGGCGGCCGCCCGGTGTCGTTGGGAGCCGGTCAGCGCCGCGTAGCTCAACAGCGCCCCCGCCGCCGCGAACTGCCCCGACGGGGTGGCGTTGTCGGTTGGATCCCGCGGCCGTGTGAACAGGGGCTCGGCGTCGTCCGGGGTGTCGTAGAAGCCTCCGCTGCCGTCACCGAAGCGGGCCAGCACCACCTCCAGAAGCTGGCCGGCGACGTGCACCCATTCGGCTTCCCCCGTGACGCCGTACAGGGTGATCAGGCCTTCGGCCGTGTTGGCGTAGTCCTCCAACACCCCGGCGTTCACACCGACCTTGCCATCGCGCGAGGTGCGCAGCAGGCGGCCGTCCCGCAGGTGGAGATCGACGAGAAGGCGGGCCGCAGTGCGGGCGGCGTTCACGAGGTCCTCCCGCCCGAACAGCGCTCCGACCTCCGACAACGCGGCGATCGCCAAACCGTTCCAGGCAGCAACGATCTTGTCGTCCCGTTCCGGCCATACCCGCGCGGAGCGCTGCTCGGCCAGGCGCTGTCGGATGCTCTGGTAACGCGAGACGTCCTCGGGGTCCTGCTGGAGTTGCAGGACCGAGGTGCCGTGCTCGAAGGTCCCCTGTTCAGTGACCCCGAACACCGTCGCAGCCCAGTCGCCATCGGCGGCACCGAGTGCCGTACGCAACTGTTGGGGCGTCCACACGTAGAACAGCCCCTCCTCACCCGCACTGTCTGCGTCCCGAGCCGATGCGAACCCTCCCTCCGGAGTGCCCAGGTCCCGCACCATCCACTCCGCGGTCTCCAAGGCGACCCGCCGAGCCAGGGCACTTCCGTTGCTGCGCCACAGGTGCGCATAGGAGCGTGCGAGCAGCGCGTTGTCATAGAGCATCTTCTCGAAGTGCGGCACCGTCCAGTGCTCGTCCACGGAGTAGCGGGCGAATCCACCGCCCAGCTGGTCGTAGATGCCGCCACGTGCCATGGCCTCGGCGGTATGCTCCGCGACCTCGAGGGGGCTGGTATCCGTACGGCCGGTCCGGTCATGGTGCCGCAGCAGGAACTCCAGCACCATGGACGGGGGGAACTTCGGCGCGGATCCGAAACCACCGTTGACCGTGTCGTACTCGGCGTACAGGGTGCGGTGTGCGACCGCGAGAAGTTCCGCGTCAATCGTGGGCTGCGGCGTGGCGGCGCTGTCGAGGGGGCTGGGCTGGCTGAGTGCGGCGACCACCCGCTGCCCCTGGTCGAGAATCTGCTCCCGCTGGTTCTGCCACGCCTCGGCCACGCCGTGCAGGAGCCGCTGGAACTGGGGACGGGGAAAGTAGGTACCACAGTAGAACGGTTCCCCGTCCGGTGTGGCGAATACGGTCATGGGCCAGCCACCGTGCCCCGTCATCGCCTGGGTGGCGTTCATGTAGACGGCGTCGACGTCGGGCCGTTCCTCCCGGTCCACCTTGACGTTGACGAACAGCTCGTTCATCGTGCGGGCGGTCGCCTCGTCCTCGAAGGACTCGTGCGCCATGACATGGCACCAGTGACAGGCGGAGTAGCCGATCGACACCAACACGGGCACATCCCTGCGCCGGGCTTCCGCGAACGCGTCCTCTCCCCAGGGGTGCCAGTCCACCGGATTCTCGGCGTGCTGGAGCAAGTAGGGGCTGGTGGCATGGGCGAGACGGTTGACCATGCCCCCACTGTGCCGCACCGACACCACTCGTGGCGACGCTCGCCACCGGGGGCTGCGGTGGGTACTACGGGTTCTGGTCTGGGCTGGGGCGGCGATGCTCCGGTACGGGCGCGGGGGGCTGCTCCCGAACCTGGACCAGCTTCTGGCGCATACTGCGCAGCAGGAAGAACAGGCCGGCGCCAACGGCGAAGATGACGAGGAACCCCAGAACTCCCGGGGTCACACTCTCGTCCGGTACTCCGGAGTCGGCCAACGCGAACAGGATGGTTTCGGGGCTCATAACAGCTATGTTCCCACGCGTTCGCGAACGCCAGCGAAGAGGTCCGTCTCCGGAAGCTCGGTGCCCACTGCGGACCGGGCCAGATGGTAGTCCTCGGTCGGCCAGGCCACCCGCTCGACATCCCGTGGCACCGCGAACCACATTCCGTTCGGGTCCACCTGGGTGGCGTGCGCGAGGAGTGCGCGGTCCCGGGCGGGAAAGTAGTCGGCACAGTGCACCCGGGTGGTGATGGTCCACTCGGACCGTCGTCGAGCGCGGATTCGCTCCATCCACTCGGCGAACGGATTCTCCAGCCCCTGCTCGGCAAGGGCCCGGTCGATGGCGTCGAATCGGGCCATGGGAAACGAGACGTGGTAGTAGAGCTTCAGGGGCTGCCACGGAGCCCCGGCCTCGGGGTACCGGTCGGCGGCCCCGGCCGCGTCGAACGCCTCGACCGAGACCTGGTGGCACTTGATGTGGTCGGGATGGGGGTAGCCGCCCTGCTCGTCATAGGTGAGCATCACGTGCGGCCGAAAGGTCCGTACCGAGTGCACCAGCGGGGCCGCGGCCTCCTCCAGGGGCTGGATCGCGAAGCAGCCCTCGGGCAGTGGGGGTAGCGGATCTCCCTCGGGCAGGCCCGAGTCCATGAATCCGGAGAACTCCTGGTGTACACCCAGGACCTGGCGCGCCTCGGCCATCTCCTTACGCCGAATCTCGGCGATGTTGTCCCGAATCTCGGGTCGGTCCATGGCGGGGTTGAGAATCGAGCCGCGCTCGCCACCGGTCAGGGTGACGACGAGCACATCGACGCCCTCGGCCACGTACCGCGCCATGGTGGCGGCACCCTTGCTGGACTCGTCATCGGGATGGGCGTGAACAGCCATCAACCGCAGGTGCTCGGACAACGGATCGGTCCCCTCGGGGTCACTGGGCAGACAGTCACCACGGCCACCCGAGCGACCGCGTCCCGTGGATCCCTGGCTACGGGGGGTACGGGGGGTGCGCCGGTGACCTGTGTCGGTTAGGGCTATCTTAGACAACGTCGCCTCTGCGTTCGGAGATTCCCGTATGTCCTCTGACTCCACCGAAGCCGGCCCGCCGCCCGGGGAGACGACACCCCGGCGCTTCGGGAACGCCCCCGTGTTCGGGCTTCTGGCAATCGGCGTTGTTGCCGTGCTGTTCACGCTCGGCTGGGGAACGTGGATGCTGAACTACACCGGCGCCGGCTACAACGTGCCACACCAGGTGATCGCCTGGGATACCCCCTCGGAGACCTCCGCGTCGATCACCTTCGAGGTCAACGCCTCCGCGCCGACGAACTGCCTCATCACCGCGTTGGACGAGACTCATGTTGAGGTCGGGCAGGACGAGGTCGAGCTCAGCGAGGGGATTTCCACCGTCGAGCACACCTTCGATACCACCCGTCAGGCGTCCATGGTGGAAGTGACCTCGTGTCGGGAACGCTCCCCCGAGTAGTCACCGGGCGGATCTCGACCGGTGACTGCTCTGAGCGAACAACGCCCGTGCGGACGTGCCGGTGGCAGCGAGTGTGCGGGCGGTGCGCTGCGGGTAAACTGGGTGGTTGCATCTCGTGCGCGGGCAGTACCCGGCAGTGTCCGGCAGTGGCCATCCGTCACCTCCGCCCCATGGGGACGACCTCCCCATCCGCACAGGGCAGGGCCCGGCCCGGCGGTTTCCCGGCGGACGACGTGACGCCGCTGGCACTCCCGGATCTGGCGGCTCACCGGGGAGTTTTCTTCCCCTGAGTCCACAGTTTTGTCGCTCCTGCGGTGACAGTGCACGGTGCTAATCTCGTAATTTCAGCTGCGTCCGCACAGACGCGCAGTTCCTAGTAGACACCTTGGGAGTTCCCGTGACCGAGACCCGCGATGACAACGTCACCTGGCTGACCCAGGAGGCGTATGACCGGCTCAAAGCGGAACTGGAGCACCTAACGGGGCCAGGTCGCATCGAGATCGCCGACCGGATCGAAGCCGCTCGGGAAGAGGGTGACCTGAAGGAGAATGGTGGCTACCACGCCGCCAAGGAGGAGCAGGGCAAGATCGAGGCGCGTATCGTTCAGCTCCAGCAGATCCTGAACAACGCACGGGTGGGTGACGCCCCGCGCAGCGCGGGCACCGTCGGTCCCGGCATGACGGTCACCATCAAGTTCGCCGGGGACGACGAGGAGATCACCTTCCTGCTCGCCTCCCGGGAGGAGAGCGGCGCGCCCATCGATGTCTACTCGCCGAAGTCGCCTCTCGGTCATGCCATCAACGGCAAGAAGGTTGGCGAAACCGCCAGTTACAGTCTGCCCAACGGCAAGAGCACCAGCGTCGAGATCATCGACGCCGTCCCCTACGGCGCCGAGTAGCCGACCGGTCGAGAATCCGCCACCAGCCACAGCGGAGAAACGCAGGTGTCGTCGGTGGATGTGCGGGGACGGGGCAGTGGACCGTCCCCGCACCCGCGTTCTCCGCGGGTCACTCCTGCTCGCAGTCGGCGATGCGGAGATCATCCGGGTCCGCTTCCGGATCCGGGTCCCGCTCGGAGTCGGCCGGCACCAGGTCGACGAAGGTCGCGGGCAGGTAGTTGTCGGGGCCGATGCGGTACCACAGGGTGCTGACACCGTCGGGGCCGCGCACCGATGTTCCGGTGGTCCGACACTCGATGTCGACGTGGGCACTGTGGGCCGCACGCCCGACATCGTCGGCGGACAGGTCGGCAGCGGAGCGTAGGACCACCGGGTCACTCCGGCTTTCGGTGCGCACCTCGCCCCGATGCTGGTAGTCGCCGGTCCATAGGTAGTCGACGTCCACCCAGCTGTTG
Source organism: Lipingzhangella rawalii (assembly GCF_031628175.1). Taxonomy (NCBI): domain Bacteria; kingdom Bacillati; phylum Actinomycetota; class Actinomycetes; order Streptosporangiales; family Nocardiopsidaceae; genus Lipingzhangella; species Lipingzhangella rawalii. The sequence goes on from NZ_JAVLVT010000010.1 coordinate 65,860, forward strand.
GTGGGGAGGTCCAGCCCGGTACGGAACGCGCCGTCGGCGAGGTCGATACCTGCCGGATTACGTACGGTGCGACCGAAGCCGTCCTGGCCGCCGTTGTAGTCGTCGAGGTAGGCCGCCTGTGCCTGCGGGAGCCCCCGCGGAAGGTCCACCCAATTCTCCCGGTCCAGGTTCCAGTGGTCATCGCTGATGTTCCAGGGACCTACATCCCACACGGGTACGTATATGCACCGCTGCGTGCTCTCCGCGCACACCCGCACGGTGTAGTTTCCACTGTTGCGTTCGGCCAGGCCGCGCCGGGACGGTAGGGCCACGAAGTAGTCTTCGCTGCCTACGGTGTGCCCGTTCGCTGTCGTGGCCCCCACCAGACCGATCCGGGTGGCGAACAGACGCGCCGAGTACGGGGAACGGTGTTCTGGTTCGGCCTCCACGGACTCGCCCCGACCCTCAGCCTCGTCCTCAGGTTCGGGACGAATACGCACCGCAGAGACCTGGGCACTTCCCCCTTCCACATCCGTCACGTCCACGTCCACGGCGAGTCGAACCTGTACCCTCTCGGAGCGCAGCGGAAGTGTCACCATGCCACCGTCGGGCGTCACCGCCCGCTCAGGTGGCACGGACCGCCATTCGCTCCAGCCGCCGTCCCGGCGTGCTCCCCGCGCCTCCACCAGCAGCTCTGCATCCTCGGCGTCGGGCGTGGCACGCGCCGACCCCGCGCCCGGGCCGGGTTCGACGGCAACGCCCAGGGCCTCCGTTGCGTGTGGGAGCTCCCGCGCGGGGAAGGTGATCAGACCCTCCGGGACACTCACCTCCCCCGTTGCCGGGCGCTGCGGCCCCGGCGGTGAGGCACGCCGCTGCTGGGCAGCGCTGGTGGCTACGGAGGCGCGCTGTGCCTCATCCAGGGACAGCTCGATCCAGTCGTCGCCGTCAACGGGGCCGGGCTCCGGAGCAGCCGGCGGCGCCAGGACGACCGCGAGTAGCGCGGCGACTGTTGTGGCTGCGGCGCCGGCCGCACCACGAGGCGCGGCGCCCGTTGTCCCGTGGCTGGTCCCGGAGTGTGACATCGATCCCGCTCCCTCATGCACGGATGAATACTCCAAGTAAGGACACAGCTACCGATAAGAGCAAAACCGACACGCCGGAGCGAGTTCCCGAACGAGGGAGAATCGGACGCGTCAGCGCCACATCGGCGCTGGTCGCCCTGCGGCGACTGGGCATGCCAGTACCGGGGCCTGTACCGGTCGGGCATGACCACTCGGTGTCTTCAGTCGTGTTCGTCCCCGGTGAAGGCCAGCAGGCACGCTGTGAACCCGTGCACGTGGTTGCGGCCGGAGACCGGCCCAATCTCGCCACCGGCGAAGAACCCCCCGACCGGATCGATCCCCAAGGTGCGGCGGACACTGCGCACATCGTGATCCGCCGTGGCGAACATGTCACTTCCGCGCCCGTTGCAGGAGAACAGCAGTGCACCGGCGGCGCGACCACCCGTGTCTTCGGCGAAGGCCTCCAGCCGTTCGATGAGGTCCTTCTCTGCGGTATCCCGGTCCCGAACGTGGAATCGGACGGTCTGCCCCACGTCAACGGCCTCGCCCACCACGATGGAGCCGGCCTCGGGATCGGCTCCGACGATGGCTCGGATCAGAAAGTCTCCGTGCTCGTGACTGTCGGCGTACTCGTCCATCGCGATCCCGACCTGAAGCCCTTCGGTCACGAGATCCTGCTGTTCGGGCGGGAGAGAGCCAACGATCTGTTCCAGCTTGGTGTAGGCCGGAGTCCCGGCGATCTCCTTGAGCACGTTGTCCTCGGACCGGGTGACGGCGACGGCCGGCCCAACCGGGGAGCAGCCCTGGCTCACCGCAGTTCCCAGGACGCCGGATCCACCGAGGAGGATCCCCACCGCTCCCCGGTCCACAACCTCGCCCAGGCAGAATAGTCGGACGTCGTCGCGGCCGCCGATGGCATCAGCCAGTCCCCCGACCACAGGCAGGTCGCCAAGAGCCTCAGTCGAGGTCCGCACGAACGCCTGGGCCGGAAATGTGTAGGGGTTGGCGAGCAGCAGGGCGGCACGGTCGCTCGCAGCAGGTTCGGCCATACCCACCACAGCGACCCGATCATCCTCGGCGAGTGTGTCCAGGGTGAACGGTGTCATGGTCACCTCGGGCAATACCGCCGCCCAGACGCTGACCGCTCCCTGGTTCTCCACTCCTCGCCCGTCGCCGATGACGCCGGTCGAGCTACATCCGATGGTCACCGCGTCCCCGGACAGAGCCATGGCCCGCTCGCCTGCCAGGGCCACCTCGTCTGCGTCCTGGCCGCTCACAAAGACGCAGACCAGATCCGGCATGGCGTCCAGGGCTGCCAGTGCCTGCTGCACGGCGCGCTCCGCGGCGCTGACCAGGTCGGTGCCTGTCGCCAGGCCGTCCCCAAAGCGAGCCACCCGTCTCACCCACAATCGTTGACCTGCCCGGTCCTCGGTATTCCGGGCACTGTGTTTCCAGGCTCCCAAACGTGCCGAGTCAACGGGAAGTTCGCCGGGCGCGGTCTCAGCGTTCGATCAGGGTCACGTCCGATCCGAGAACGAGTACCCGCTCGTCGACCTCCCCCTCCGCATAGAGCAGTTGGTGACGGTCCGCGGGCATCACGGTCTGGATATCGCTGATCGGCTGCTCCCCGGAGTAGGCGATGCGGTCCTGCACGATCAGCGGCAGGCCGGGCGGGGTTCCGAAGGACTGGCGTTCCTGCGGCGAGGGCATCCGGGCACTAACCAGGTCGTAGGACCAGGTTCGTTCGTACCCCAGCTCCCGGAGGACCTCCCGGGTTCCCCGCTCGATGTGCTGTGGGATGGAGAGCTCGGTGTTCATCGCAATCGTGGCCGGGAAATGGGAGACCTGCCGCTGCCAGAGCTGCCCCTCCACGAAACGGTCGCAGATGCGTTTGACCACCTGTCGCTGGGCAATCGGTAGTTCCGGGTCAATCCCGAGCCGCACCGCCCGTGCTCCCGAGGCGGTGTCCAGGGCGATCTCCACCGTCTCCACGATCTGGTCGTAGCCAGCGGCCCGCATATGGGGAGCGTAGCCGCGCTGGAACCGCTCCGAATCGACATAGCCGTGCACGGAGGTGGCCAGGTGCACGATGGGTTGGTTGTTGCGGACGTAGGTGCCGCTGCCGTGCCGGATGACGACCAGTCCCTCGTTCTGGAGCACTTTCATCGCATCGCGGACGGTGTTCCGGGAGATCTCGAACTCCTCGGCCAGGACCTCCTCGGTCGGTAGCCGAGCGCCCTCGGCATAGCTACCGTCACCGATTCGCGCACGCAGGCTCTCGGCGACCCAGTCACGCTTGCTTTTCGACCCAGAGATCCGATCCGAATTCATGCCAACCAATCTACTCGTTTTGTTTACGCAGACGGGGGACGGGCACACTGGAGACACAAGAGGTTGGCATGACTCCAATCACAGGACAGAGGAGATTGATCGGTCTCATGCCTCCACCGCACCGTGGGAGGTGAACACCGGTGGGAATCCTGATCGCCATTACCGGGATACTGCTGTTGGTCTGTGCGTTGGGCTGGCTGACTGCGGTCTCCCTCGGGATGCGGCTGGACGACAGGCGGGGGGCCTATGGGGCCATCCGAGCCGACTCCGAGCGCGGCACGCTCGCCCGGGTCGGCCGGAGGGTCGTCGGTCTGCACGTTGCTGAGGACTGAGTTGCACGGGACGGCAGCGAGCCAACCCCCGGTTGGGGGTACTGGAGAGGTTTGCATCGACGCCCGGCACCCGCACCACAGCCGAGGCACCCCTCGACAACGCCCCGGCTGTGGCTCCGCTACTGATTCCGTCGTCGAATGTCAGCATTCCGGACGTTTCCGACCGGAAGGTCCGTGACGGTGTCACCACAACGCGAGTTGGGTGTCCTGACGACGGTCTCTCGCTTCTGTCCGCTCGCGCGGTTGTCGCCACCCGCCCGCCCCGCCGCTGCCTGACGACTGGAACGAGTGGTGCCAGTCGCACGGTCAGCTCTGCGAGCCTTCGACACGTGCGTGTCCCGGTCTCCGGTCACTCCGGTACCGGCCATGCGTGCCGCCAAAGCGGCGAGGTTCAACGCGGCGTTGTGGTCCCGGTCCAACGTCAGGCCACAGGCATCGCAGGTGACTGTGCGCGCGCACAGGGGAGCTTGGCTTTCGCCGCCCCGAATCCGCTGCACGTTTTCAACGAGGCGAACCACCGGTCGGCCACGACCAGCCGCCGCCGTTCCAGGCGGTCCTGTAGGTGAGCTGTCGGCGGATCTCACCGAATCCCGCGTCAGCGATCGACCGGGCCAGCCGCCGGTTCTGGAGCATGCCAGACACGTTCAGGTCCTCGACCACCACCGTCCCGTACTCACGGGCGATGCCGGTGGTGAGTTCGTGGATCGCGCCCGTGCGCAGGTTCGCCACCCGGTGGTGGATCCGATTGCGCTCAGCATTCGTCTCGCGCCACCGGTTCGACGGTCCCTGCCGGGTCGCCGATCAGGCCCCTGGCGTCGGGATACCGTTCGGGACGCCCTGCGGAGCCCCAGGAAAGGCACAAGCATGTTCGGGTCCGCGTCAGTGCCCCGCAGCGCATCCCCGGCCGCGCTACCCGTCACATGAGAACCACCCTGCCGAACCCGTGGTTCGTCCCCGCAGGCCCCGGCCCCGCTGTCCGTCGGGCAGCGGAGTGCCCCCAGGGCGCGCCGACGTCGGCGGCGGCCACTACCACGCCCTGTCCACGCAACCGATACCTCCTCAGGCCCGGCCCAGACCGGATGCCCACCCAACCGCCCAGGGAACCACGGCCGCGAGCGGCATCGCTCGCAGAACGCACTCCCCCGCACCGCCGTCAAATCCCGCGGCCCCCGCACCCACGCCTGTCCACGAAGCACTGCCCGCTCGTACTATCCCGCGGCTTCGTCCCGCCCACGACAGGCCAAGGCATCAGCCCGATCGTTGCCAGCGTCGCCGCTGTGCCCCTTGACCCACTTCCACTGCACATCGTGCTCTGCCGCGATCCGATCCAGCCGCTGCCACAGGTCGGCGTTCTTCACTGGCTTCCGGTCTGCGGTCAGCCACCCTCGACGCTTCCAGTTGGCGATCCACTGGGTGATGCCCTGACGCACGTAGGTGCTGTCGGTATGCAGTTCGACCGAAGCCCGACGAGTCAGGCTCTCCAGAGCCTGGATCGCGGCCATCAGCTCCATCCGGTTGTTCGTTGTGCGGGCCTCACCCCCGTAGAGCTCCCTGGAGTGGTTTCCACAGCGCAGCACTACCCCCCAGCCTCCGGGGCCAGGGTTACCACTGCATGCCCCGTCCGTGTGGATAACCACCGTCGACCCGTCGTCCGTTTCGTCCACCGAATCCCCTTACCGCTCCCGTGACGTGGTGGCGGGGCGACCGCCCCGCCGCGTGGTGTCTGCACCGCACATCGTCCACCCATCCCGCCCTCGGGATGGGTGGACGCTTCACCCGGGGAGGGCCTGACGCAGATCGGCCAGCTGGTCCTGGACATCCTCGATTCCCACCGACAGACGCACCAGATCGTCGGGAACTTCCAGCGGCGAACCAGCGGCCGACGCATGCGTCATCCGCCCCGGATGCTCGATCAGCGACTCCACCCCGCCCAGCGACTCGGCCAGCGTGAACAACCGCGCACGGTCACAGACGGCCAGGGCAGCCTCCGCACCACCCACGAGCCGGAACGAGACCATGCCCCCGAAACCACGCATCTGCCGGGCGGCGACCCCGTGGCCCGGATGCTCGGCCAGCCCCGGGTACAGCACCTGACTGACCCCCGGATGCTCCACCAACTCGGCGACGATACGTTCGGCGTTGGCGCAGTGCCGATCCATACGTGCGCCCAGGGTCTTGATCCCCCGCAGGGTGAGCCACGCATCGAACGGCCCCGGCACGGCGCCCATCGTGTTCTGGTGGAAAGCGAGTCGCTCCCCGAGTTCGGGTTCGGCGACAACCAGGGCACCACCCACAACGTCGGAATGACCACCGAGGTACTTGGTCGTGGAGTGCACGACCACGTCGGCGCCGAGCGTGAGGGGCCGCTGGAGATAGGGGGAGGCAAAGGTGTTGTCCACCACCAGCAGGGCGCCAGCCGCGTGCGTGATCTCGGCGAGCGCGGAAATGTCGGCGATGTTGAGCAACGGATTGGTCGGAGTCTCCACCCAGACGGCGACAGTCTGTGGCCGGATGGCGGCCCGCACTGCCTCCGGGTCGGACAGTGCGACGGCGTCGAACTCCACTCCCCAGGAGCTCAGAACCCGGGCGAACAGCCGGTAGGTTCCGCCGTAGGCATCTGAAGGAATCACCACATGCGCCCCGGGTCGGGCGACCGTCCGCACCAGGGTGTCCTCGGCGGCCATCCCCGAGGCGAACGCCAGTCCTCGGGCGCCCTGTTCCAGCGAGGCGAGGCATTCCTCCAGTGCGGACCGGGTGGGATTTCCCGTTCGGCTGTACTCGTAGCCACCGCGCAGGCCCCCCACCCCGTCCTGACGGTAGGTACTGACCTGGTAGATCGGAACGGCCACGGCCCCGGTCTCGGTGTCAGCCTCCTGACCGGCGTGGATCGCGCGTGTATCAAACCCGTGGAACGTCATGGCCCAACCCTAGGCGTACCCGGTGGGTGCTGGTGGTCGATCGCGCACACCCACCGGCCGCTGGACGGAACCACTGGATCCCCCGGCCGGGCCGCCGTCGAGCGGAGTCATGCGGGGGAGCTGATCGGCGGGTCCCATCCCTTGTTGGGGTCATAGCGACGGACCACACGTCCGGGAACGCCCGCCACGACACTGTGGTCCGGATACGTGCCCGGCCGCACCACCGTCCCCGCGGCAACCACACAGTTCCGCCCGATCTGCGCCCCCGGGAGTATGACTGCGGAAGCTCCCAACCAGGAGCCAGAGCCGATGCTGACCGGGTCATCCACCGGCCACTGGAACCCCACCGGGGTCGCGGTATCGGTGTAGGTGTGGTTCTGGTCGGTGATGTAGACGTAGGGCCCCGCGAACACGTGATCGCCGATCTCAATGCGCGAGTGCGCGACGATGTGACTGCCACGGCCAATCGCGCAGCCACTCCCGATCCGGATCACTGTCCCCGCGCCCAGGTCGTGTCCCGGCGTCATGCCCGCCGTCAGTGTGATCTCAGCACCGAGAACAGTGTGCGCCCCCAGGCGGATCCATGGCTCCCCGAACACGGTGGCGGGTGGGAACGCGATGGACGTGCCGGGCCCGAACGCCGCGAACCTGCGCGCGGCGCGCGACCCGGCACGGATCTCTCCCCACCGTCGCAGCCAGGACCATGCTGCCTGGCTGAACCACGTCAGCATGCCGGCCCTCCCCTGACTACCTGGCGGTAACAATCGGGGTCACCCTAGTACGGGTTCCCGACATCCCCGCCGGCACCCCGGGGCCAATGGCGGCCCCGATCGGACAACGGGCCTCGGCCGGGCCGATGGAGGTCCGGGTCAGGCCGCGAGATAGGCCAACAGGTCCTGCCGAGTCAGCACCCCGGCCGGCTTTCCGTCCTGCTGGACCACGACCGCACCGCTACCCTCCAGCAGACGTACGCAGCGACTGACCGCCTCCCCGTTTCCGACGACCGGGAGCGGCGTGCCCATGTGTCGTTCCACCGGGTCCGCCATCTGCGCCCGCCCGGCGAACAGCGCGTCCAGCAGGTCGCGTTCGGCGATGGAACCGACCACCTCGGCCGCCATGACCGGAGGTTCGGCCTTCATCACCGGCAACTGGGAGACACTGTACTCCCGCATGATTTCCACGGCGGTGCCGACCGTCTCGTCCGGATGCACGTGGACGAAGTCCGGCAGGCCACGGTTCTTGCCCGCAAGCACCGCACCGGCGGTGGTCTCTTCGGTCTCGGACTCCAGGAACCCGTAGTCAGCCATCCACTCGTCGTTGAAGATCTTGGTCAGATACCCACGCCCGCCATCGGGCAACAGGACCACGATGACGTCCTCGGGGGAAACCCGTTCCGCGAGGCGTTGCGCCGCCACCACCGCGGTGCCGCACGAGCCGCCGACCAGCAGGCCCTCCTCCCGTGCCAACCGCCGGGTCATCACGAAGGACTCCTTGTCACTGACCGGAATCACCTCGTCGCAGATGGAGGGGTCATAGGTCTCGGGCCAGATGTCCTCCCCCACGCCCTCCACCAGGTAGGGCCGACCACTGCCACCCGAGTAGACCGAACCCTCCGGGTCAGCGCCGACAATCCGAACCCGCCCGTCGGAGACCTCCTTGAGGTAGCGTCCCGCCCCGGTGATGGTCCCTCCCGTACCGATCCCCGCGACGAAGTGCGTGACCCGGCCGTCCGTCTGCTCCCAGATCTCCGGCCCCGTGGAGGCGTAGTGGGAGGCCGGATTGTTGGGGTTGGCGTACTGGTCCGGCTTCCAGGCACCCGGAGTGGTGGCGGTGAGGCGGTCGGACACCGAGTAATAGGAGTCCGGGTGGTCGGGTGCGACCGTGGTCGGGCACACCACCACCTCGGCACCGTAGGACCGCAACACGGCGAGCTTATCGCTGCCGACCTTGTCCGGACACACGAACACGCAGCGGTATCCCCGCTCCTGGGCCACCAGCGCCAGTCCCACGCCCGTGTTGCCCGAGGTTGGTTCGATGATGGTTCCCCCGGGTCGCAGTTCTCCGGACTCTTCGGCCGCGGTCACCATCCGCAGCGCAATTCGGTCCTTGACCGACGCCCCCGGGTTGAAGTATTCGACCTTGGCCGCGACCGTGGGTCCCGCCTCCGGCACCAGCGAGCGCAGCCGCACCAACGGCGTGTCGCCCACGAGGTCCAGCAACGAGTCGTGAATCCGCATCGCCTCTCCTGCCCTGGAATCTGCCCTGATTCTGTGGGTTGCCCCTGGTCCTGACTCTAGCCCCACACCCGGGCGCGGACGGCACGCCACCATCACGCTACGACACGGATTCATCTACTGTCGGTATCGCTCCAATTTCGTCCCCCGACGACTCGCCACCGCCAGCGAACGAACTAGGCTACCGACCAGTAGCACTGCGAGTGAGGAGGCAGCATCATGCCCGAAGCCGTCATTGTCGCCACCGCACGCTCCCCTATCGGGCGGGCGTTCAAGGGCTCCCTGAAGGACGTTCGCCCCGATGACCTAACCGCCCAGATCATTCGTTCCACCCTCGACAAGGTGCCCCAGCTGGACCCCAGTCAGATCGACGACCTGATGGTGGGATGTGGGCTTCCGGGTGGAGAACAGGGATTCAACCTCGCCCGCGTGGTCGCGGTGCAGCTCGGCCTGGACGGGGTTCCCGGAACCACCACCACCCGCTACTGCGCCTCGTCCCTCCAGACCACGCGAATGGCCTACCACGCCATCAAGGCCGGTGAGGGCGACGTCTTCGTCTCCGCTGGTGTGGAAATGGTGAGCCGCTACGTCAGCGGCAACAGTGACTCCCTCCCGGAAACGCGCAACCCGCTCTTCGGGGAGGCCGAGGCCCGCACGGCCAAGCGCGCCGAGGGTGGCGCCCCGACCTGGCAGGATCCGCGCGAGGACGGATTGCTGCCGGATATCTACATCACCATGGGACAGACGGCGGAGAACGTCGCCCAGCTGCGCAACGTGTCCCGGGAACGGCAGGACGAGTTCGGGGTGCGTTCGCAGAACCGTGCTGAGGCCTCGATCGACAACGGCTTCTGGGAGCGGGAGATCGCACCGGTGACCCTGGCGGACGGCACGGTCGTCTCCGCCGACGACGGCCCGCGTCGCGGAACCTCGCTGGAGAAGGTGTCCTCCCTCGAGCCGGTGTTCCGCCCGGACGGAACCGTGACCGCGGGCAACTGCTGCCCACTCAACGACGGCGCGGCCGCAGTGGTGATCATGAGTGACCGCAAGGCAGCCGAGCTGGGGATCACTCCCCTGGCGCGCATCGTGTCCACGGGGGTGAGTGGGCTCTCCCCCGAAATCATGGGACTGGGACCCGTGCAGGCCTCCCGGCAGGCCCTGAACCGGGCGAACCTGAGCATCTCCGACATTGACCTCGTCGAGATCAACGAGGCGTTCGCCGCACAGGTTCTCCCCTCCGCCGACGACCTCGGCATCGATGTGGAGAACCAGCTCAATGTCAACGGTGGTGCCATCGCCGTGGGGCACCCCTTCGGCATGACCGGGGCCCGCATCACCGGAACCCTACTCAACGGGCTTCAGTTCCACGACGGGACGATGGGTCTGGAGACCATGTGTGTCGGCGGCGGCCAGGGCATGGCCGCGGTGTTCGAACGCCTCAGCTGAGGCACACACCGATACTGCCACCGACACCGACACTGGCACTGGCACTGTCGGACACAGGCGCCGGGTGGGGAGTGTCCCCACCCGGCGAAATAATCGCAAAAGCTGGGCGCCAGGTCTTGTCCAAATCGAGATTGTCTTGCAGTGTCGCTGGTAAGTGCCGCACAGTTCGGAGGTGCCTATGTCGGTGACCCACTCGCCGGAGACCCACGCGCTACTCCTCGCCCGCATCCCTGTTGTGACCGGCCGTGACCTCCACGAGTGGTTCGACAGGCTGGAACACGGCCCCGGGGTGGCCCGCTGCCAGGAGCGCGCCACGTGGCTCGCGGACGAACACGGCATCAGCGACGCCTATGCCCGTGCCCTGGTTCTGGAATATGACCGCAGCCGCCGCAACCGTTCCCTGATTCCGCCACAGCGCACCTGAGGCCCGTCCGCGCCCGTCTCTGGGGCCACAACCGCGTTCGGGCTGCCGGAGTACCGGTGCAGCCCGGCGCTGGAGTCCGTCTGGCCCACACCATGAACGCGCCGCTGCCTCGTCTGCTGTGGACGAGGCAACGGCGCCCGAGTTGAGTCGTCCATGGAGCCCCGCCCGCGGCTGGGCGAGGGCATCCATCGGCGAATGCTCTAATCGGCGAACATCGACTTCAGGATCCAGATCATCCGCAGGATCTCGATGTAGATCCACACGAGCGTCAGCGTCAGGCCGAAGGCAAGCTGCCAGGAGAACTTCTCCGGCATGCCGGACGCGATCGCGTCATCGACCATCTTGAACTCGATGGCCAGCATCAGCGAGGCGATCACGACGGCCACGAGGCAGATGATCAGGCCGAGCCAGCTGGGCTCCCGCAGGCCCAGCCCGCCCGGGATGAAGAACGCGAGCACGAAGTTCGCCAACAGCGCGATGACCAGACCGATGGCCGCTGCCGAGACCACCTTCACGAAGGTGTTGGTGACCCGGATGACCTCGAATTTGTACAGGGCCAACATGGTTCCGGCCACGAACAGGGTGCCCAGTACGGCGGGCACGACGAGGCTCCCGGCGGCACCGATGCCCTGGGCCGCGAGGTTCATCTCCAGGATGAAGCTCAGGCCCCCCACGAACAGGCCCTCGAGAGCGGCGAAGATCATGATCAGGACCGGGTTCGTGGACTGCTTGAACCCGATGACCAGCCCGAGGACCATCCCACCCAGGGCCCCGACGATGGCCAGTGGGTAGACCAGCCCGGGGTTGACCATGGTGCCGACGAAGTAGGTGATCACTGCGGTCAGGATCACCATGCCGAGGGTCAGTCCGGTTCGGACCACGACGTCGTCGATGGTGACCGGGCGTTCTCCGCCACCCATCGGCGCCTGGGGGCCTGGGTAACCGGCCTGAGGGTAGCCGGGTTGGCCGTAGGGCTGGCCGGCCTGTGCATAACCGGCGTAGCCCTGCTGGTACGGGGCCCCAGGGGCGTATCCCGCCTGCCCGGAGCCCACAGCCCGCTTCAGTACGGGGTTGGAACTGCTCATCCGCATGGTGTCGCAAGCCCTTTCCGGGGTATCACTGGTCTGCCCCAAACTTAACGCACGGGGCCGCGCGCGGGTTCCCGGCCTCGTGCAGCTGCCGCCCGGGATTCGATCACCCGGACGGCAGCGTGGATGCGGCAGGCTCAGCCGCGAGTCACCAGTGACCTCAGGAAGAACGCGAGGTTGGCCGGGCGTTCCGCGATACGGCGCATGTAGTAGCCGTACCACTCCTGGCCGTAGGGAACATAGACCCGCATCCGGTTCCCGGCGGCGGCCAGTCGACGCTGTTCGGTGTCCCGCACCCCGTACAGCATCTGGAACTCGAAGTCCTCGAGCCCGCGCCCGCTCTCCACAGCCAGGGCCTGAGTGATCCCGATCAGCCGCGGATCGTGCGTGGCGATCATCGGATAGGCCGATCCCTGCATCAGCACGCGTGCGCACCGGACATAGGACCGGTCCACATCCTGCTGGTTCCGGTAGGCCACGGAGGCAGGTTCGTCGTAGGCGCCCTTACACAGCCGAACCCGGGCGCCAGCAGCCGCCAGGTCCCGACAGTCCTGCTCGGTACGGCGCAGGTAGGACTGGACCACGGCACCCACCCAGGGATAGTCCGCACGCAGCTTGGCATGGATATCCAGGGTCGAGTCGGTGGTGGTGTGATCCTCCATGTCGAGGGTGACCGTGGTTCCCGCATCCTGGGCCGCGGCACAGATGCGACGCGCATTGGCCAGCGCGATACGTTCACCGTCCTGGGGCAGGGCCTGTCCCAGAGCGGACAGTTTCACCGATACCTCGACCCGCTCGGCCAAACCGGTCCGATCCAGCTCCGCGAGTAGCTGTGTGTAGGCCTGGACAGTGTCCTCCGCCGTTTCTGCGTCGGTGACGTCCTCCCCGAGGTGGTCCAGGGTGACCAGGCGGTCCTGGGCCAGAGCGCTGATCGCCGGAAGGGCTTCGGCGAGGTTCTGCCCCGCTACGAAGCGTTCGATAAGGGCGCTGGCGAACGGGGCGTGTTCGATCAGCTGGCGGCAGCGCGTGGAGCGAGCCGCCGCGAGCAGTGGTCTGCGCAGCATCAGGTCCGTCACCCCATGTGCGGGTAGGTGTGCGTAACCGGGGGCACGAAGTTCTCCTTGATCGCTCGAGGGCTTGCCCAGCGCATCAGGTTGAACATCGATCCGGCCTTGTCGTTGGTGCCACTGGCTCGGGCGCCGCCGAAGGGCTGCTGCCCCACGACCGAACCGGTGGGTTTGTCGTTGATGTAGAAGTTGCCCGCGGTGAACCGCAGCGCGTCGGCGGCCCGGGCGATCGCCGCGCGGTCGTTGGCGATGATCGAACCGGTGAGGCCGTAGGCCGCTCCCTGGTCGACCGTGGTCAGAACCTGCTCAAAGTCGGCGTCGTCGTAGACGTGCACCGCCAGGATGGGCCCGAAGTACTCGGTGCGGAACACCTCGTGCGTGGGGTCACTTCCCTCGATCAGGGTCGGGGTAACGAAGTATCCCGTACTGTCGTCGGCAGTACCCCCGGCGAGCACGGACAGGCTCGGGTCACCGTGCGCACTGTCCAGGGCGGCCGAGAGACGGTCGAAGGAGCGGCGGTCGATCACCGCGCCGAGGAAGTTCTCCAGATTCGCCGGGTCACCCATCGGCAGGGACTCGATCTGGCTGACCAGGTCGTCGCGCACCCGGTCCCAGACCGAGCGGGCGACGAACGCGCGGGAGGCCGCGGAGCACTTCTGGCCCTGGAACTCGTAGGCCCCGCGGATGAGCGCGGTACGCAGTACGTCCGCGTCGGCAGAGGGGTGGGCGACGACGAAGTCCTTACCACCGGTTTCACCAACGATGCGCGGGTAGGAGCGGTAGGTGTCGATCCGCTCACCGACCTGACGCCACAGATGCTGGAAGGTCGCCGTGGAACCGGTGAAGTGCACACCCGCGAGGTCCGGGTCGGCCAGGGCGATGTCGGACACGGCCTTGCCATCACCGGTCACCATGTTGATCACACCCGGGGGCATTCCCGCGGCCTCCAGCAGTCGCATGGTGAACTCCGCCGCGAACTGCTGGGTGGGAGCAGGCTTCCACACCACGACGTTGCCCATCAGCGCCGGGGCCGTGGGCAGGTTGCCAGCGATCGCGGTGAAGTTGAACGGGGTGACGGCATAGACGAAACCGTCCAGTGGCCGCTGTTCCATACGGTTCCACTGACCGTCCGGACTGTAGGGCTGCTCATCCAGGAGCTGACGGGCGAAGGAGACATTGAAGCGCCAGAAGTCGATGAGCTCACAGGCGGCGTCCAGCTCGGCCTGGATCACCGTCTTGGACTGTCCGAGCATGGTGGCGGCGTTGATGGTCTGGCGCCAGGGCCCGGCCAGCAGGTCGGCCGCCCGGAGCAGGACCGCGGCACGGTCGTCGAAGGACATGGCGCGCCACTCCGGTGCCGCCCGTTTGGCCGCGGCAATAGCCGCACGCGCGTCGTCGTGGGTGGCATTACCCATGGTGCCGAGGACCTGGCTGTGATTGTGCGGTTGGACCACGTCAATGTGATCCCCACCCCCCATGCGGCGCACACCGTCGATGGTCATCGGCAGCTGTCCCGGGTCCTTGGCCAGTGTGGTCAGGCGCTCGGTGAGCTCGACTCGTTCCGGACTCCCGGGGGCATAGGAGAGCACGGGTTCGTTCTTCGCTGTGGGAACCCTGGTCGCAGCGTCCATGGGCAACTACCTCCGCACTACTCTATTGTCGAACTCACCAAAGCCTACGCCGCGATCCCCGGCGATACCTTGGTGTAATTCCCACTCCTTTCGGAGCCTCGTTGTTCAACTGGACAAGGAATGTGTATGAGTGAGCCCGTTACCCTCAGCCGGCTCCTGCGGGCCCTCGGCGAACCGATCATCGATGTCCCGGCCGCACCCCGGGGTTTGGAGGTCCGGGTCTCCGACGTGGTGATCGTCGATCCTGCCGACCTGCACGAACCGGTGGCCCCCGCGCCGGGGCAGGAACCGCCGCCCGGGCCAGAGCACGATGGTCCCACCGTGGACATCCAACCGGGGGACCTGGTACTGCTGATCGGTGCCCGTGGTGACCGGGCCGCCGACCTGCTGGCGCCGCTGGCCCGGGCCGGAGCTACGGCGGTCGCAGTCAAAGCCACCGCAACCGAGCGGGACCAGCTACGGCAGGCGGCACAGAACGCCCAGCTCGCCGTGCTGGCGGTACGCCCGCAGGTGCGCTGGGAGCAGCTCGACGCGCTGTGTCGCGGGGTAGTGGGTGACGGCGATGGCGCCGACACCAGCGCGGACCTGGCCGAGGCCCACAGTGACCTGTTCTCGTTGGCCCAGACGATCGCCGCGCTCACCGGCGGTCTGGTGAGCATCGAGGACTCCGCCAGCCGGGTGCTCGCCTATTCGGGAGCGGGCGAGGAGGTTGACGAGCTGCGTCGGCTGTCCGTTCTGGGTCGGCAGGGACCGGAGCGCTACCTCGCCCTACTGCGGGAGTGGGGAGTCTTCCAACGGCTCCGCTCCAGCGACGATGTGGTGCTGGTCGACGAACATCCGGAGCTGGGCCTGCGCCGCCGACTCGCGGTACGTGTGCACGCGGGCGGACACACCCTGGGCACGGTGTGGGTGCAGGAGGGAGAACATCCGTTCACCGCGCGAGCGCACCAGGCCCTGCGTGGGGCCGCACGCGTGGTGGCCCTGCACCTGCTGCGGCAGCGCACCGAGGCCAGTGCCGGCCACCGCCTGCGGGACGACGTCCTTGCGGGCCTGGTGGAGGGCCGGGTGCAACCCGAGGTGGCCGGTGGCCTGATCGAACTGGCGGACACTCGGTCGGTCGCCGTTGCGGCCCTGGAGCTCCACCCCGTCCCGGGAGCCACCGGCGGGATCGAGGACCGCTCCGTCCGGGAACTCCAGCTGACGCAGCTCACCAACCTGGTGCGGATGCACGCCGCAGCCTATCGGCGTAGCGATCTGGTCACCCGCGTGGGATCCCGGATATACGTGGTGTTGGAGGAACGACACCCTCCCCGGCAGAGCGGACCTGAGGCGGCTGTGGAATGGGCCCGGACCGTGGCCGCGGAGGCCAGGACCCTGTTGGGTATCGCGGTTCGGGGAGCCGTGGGTCCGACGGTGCCCTCCATCCACGCCGTTGCCGAGTCGCGGTCCCAGGCAGACCGGGTCCTGGCGGTGGTGGCGGAACGGGGGGACGCCGAAGTGGCCACCATCGCCGATGTCCGGGCACAGCTGCTCGTCGGAACGGTCCTCGGCCAGCTCCAGGCCGATCCGGGAACTCGGGACCCACGGGTGTCGGCCCTGGTTGAGCACGACGCGCGACATGGCTCGCAGCTGGCCCGGTCGACCCTGGTCTATCTCCGGGCCTTCGGAGACGTGCGCCGGGCCGCGGGCGAGCTCCACGTCCATCCGAATACCCTGCGCTACCGACTACGCCAGGCCACAGCGGTGAGCGGACTGGACCTGGACGACGCCGACCAGCGCCTGTTCGCCCAACTCCAGCTTCGGCTGGAGCTGGGTTGAAGAACGCGAGCGCGGATCCACCTCACTGGTGGGAACCGGGTCCGTCCCGGAGTTGTAGGTCCGCACGCAGATTCTCGATCCGCTCTTCGAGGGCGGTGAGGCGCTCCTCCACACCACTCGCGTACTCCTGGTGGCTGCTGGCCTGTTCGTCCAGGGCGGACTGGGTCTGGCCGAGAAACCAGGAGGCAACCGTCGCCGTCACGACCCCCAGCAACGAAATACCGACCAGCATCAACCCACCCGCCACCATCCTGCCGATACCGGTCGCGGGAACGACGTCTCCGTATCCCACGGTGGTGACGGTCACCAGGCTCCACCACAGGGCATCCCCGAAGTTCTCGACGGTCGCGCCCTCGGCGCCGCGTTCGGCGTCCAGGAGGGCCAGGGCTCCGATCAGGACCAGCAAGCTCGTGGCCAACACGATCGCCTGGGTGGTGTGCAGCAGGGAGAGGCGCCCGCTCCGGGTCACCAGAACCTGGGCTGCGGTGAATGCTCGCAACACCCGCAACATGCGCAGCGCCGGCACGAGGACGACCAGAACGTCGAAGGGGTGGGTGGCCAGGAACCGGAGTCGCTGCTCCGCCAGTGCGGTGCGCACCACCAAGTCCACTGCGAACGCACCCCAAATGGCCCAGTTCGCGATATCGAAGGCCAGACGTAGGCCGTCCGGTAGTCCGGGCCAGACGACCGGAACGCCGTAGACGACGATGAAGGCGAGAGCCAGGGCGAGCAGATAGGGGCTACTCCGGGCCTCGTACCTGGCGAGCCGCTCGGACACGGGTGCGTTCCCCACAGCACAACCACCTCGTCCAGTGCCGCCAAGCGGCACTGACGCCACACGAAAGCTGGGCGGGACCACGGTAACGTCCGGGGCGCCCGGGCGTGGCTGTTCGCGCGAAATCGGTGGCGCAGACCCTGGGTGTTGGCTCGGGACCCCAGGTCCGGGTACGGCAGGACGTGGGAAGCAGGGTGTTGGTGCCCCCGGTCGGATTCGAACCGACACTCGTGACCCTTTTAGGGGGCCTGCCTCTACCGTTGGGCTACGAGGGCGGCACCATCATACCGGTGTCCCACAAAGACCTGGTTCACCACTTTCGATGGCATGTCATGGGGCGGGTGCAGGCACCCGCCCCATGGCCGCTGGGCCAGCGGAAACGCACTACCGTGCCTGGCTGGGCTCCGGACGTGCGGCCTCCTCGAAGGCCTGGCGCGGCTCGGTCAGTTCCGGGAGGGAGGTGAAATCGCGGGGGAACAGGGCGCTGAAGGTCCAGTTGGCGAGGACCCGCAGCTTACGGTTGAGTGTCGGCACCGCGTAGAGGTGGTACCCACGGTGCACGAACCAGGCCGGCCGCCCGGTCAGCTTGATCCGGTCCAAAAGCTGCGCAGCACCCTTGTGGAGTCCAAGCCCTGCCACGGCACCCTTGTTCTTGTGCCGGTAAGCGGTCAGTTCTCCCCCGCGCAGGGTTGCGATGACGTTGTCGGCGAGCACTCGGGCCTGACGAACCGCGTTCTGGGCGTTGGGTGGGTAGAACCCACCGTTCCCGTCCGGCACCTGGGCGTTGTCCCCACCGGCGAAGGCCCGGTCCACTCCGGCGACCGTGAGGTACTCGGTCGTGTCCACGTGCCCCTTCGGCCCCAGGGGTAGATCGCTGTCGGCCACCACCGGGCTGGGCTTGACCCCGGCGGTCCACACCAATGTTCCGGCGTCGAAGGCATCCCCGTCACTGAGGACGATGTGTTGGTCCACGGCCGACTCCAGGCGCGTATTCAGCCGCACGTCGATCCCACGCAGCTGGAGCTGCTTGAGCGCCTTGTCCCCGACCTCCGGCCCAACCTCGGGCAGGATGCGGTCGGCCGCTTCCACCAGGTAGAACTTCAGGTCGTCCATACCGATGGAGGGGTACAGGCGGGTGGCATCCCTAGCCAGGTCCTCCAGTTCCCCGATCGCCTCGGCCCCGGCGAAGCCGCCACCGACGAACACGAAGTTCAGCGCCTTGCGGCGCACCTCCGGATCGGTCGTGGAGTCGGCGATATTCAGCTGGTTCAGCACGTGGTTGCGCAGGTATGCGGCCTCGGCCACGGTCTTGATTCCGATTCCCCAGTCGGCGAGCCCCGGAACCGGAAGGGTCCGGGAGACAGCGCCGGCGGCCATCACCAGGTAGTCGTAGCCAAGCTCGTAGTTCTCACCCTCGGTGGGCTCGATCTCGACAATGCGCTCGGCGTGTCGGATGCGCACCACCCTGCCGCCCCGCACGTCGGCGCGCGGCAGGACCTTGCGTAGGGGGACGACGACGTTGCGCGGCGAGATGCTGCCGGCGGCGGTCTCGGGGAGGAACGGCTGGTAGGTCATGTAGGAGTTCGGATCCACGACCGTGATCCGGGCCTCTCCCGGTCCGAGCTTGCGCTGCATGCGCTGCGCGGCGCACATCCCCAGGTAGCCACCACCGACGACGAGTACATGGGGGATCTGCGCCTGGTCGCCCCCGCCGTGGACCAGCCGGTAGTTCCGTTCCTGTGTCGCGCTCATCGCCTGCCCATCCTCACGTTGCGGCACTCGCCACATCCCTGGCGAGTAAAGATCTGTAAATCTTCGATGTCCAGCATCTTTCACCAGCTCTTCTTGAGCGAAGAATCGAAAAAATTGGAGTCAAGCTAGAGATCAACTCCACATCCTCGCTTGTGCATGCTTTCACAAGGTACTCCGAGGTGGACGCAGAATCAAGGCAGGTCTAGACCAGACGACGCAACACCGACCCGCCATTTTCGCAGGCCAGAACGGCTATCCAAGACACTGAGCCCACTGGGGTGACCGGTCTCACCACGAGACCCCGGCCACGGTCCGGGCCGGGTACCGCACTGTCGACGACGGGCCGCGGGGTCCTACTGCCCCAGTGCCAACTGCCAGACGATCCCGTCCAGAATGTCGTGCTCACTGGCCACGAACTCCGCGGCGCCAACTCGCTGCACCACCCGGTCCAGGATGAGCGCCCCCGCGCCGATGACGTCAACACGCCCGGGATGCATCACCGGAATCGCCGCACGCTCATCTCGCGGCATCCGCACCAGCTTTTCGGTCACGTCCCGCACCTCCCCGGCGGAAACCCGACTGAGGTGGATACGCTCCGGGTCATAAGCCGGCAACTCCTCGGCGATCCCGGCGACCGTCGTGGCGGTACCGGCCACGCACACCAGCGTTGCCGCCTCGGACAGTGGGACGGTGCGTTCCACCTCGTCCAGTGCCGCGTCCACGTCCGCGCGAGCAGCCGCGATCTGCTCGGCCGTGGGCGGGTCGTCCCTCAGGTGGCGCTCGGTCAGTCGGACACATCCGATGTCGACGGAGCGCGCCGCACGGACTACGCCGGCCTCGGAGTCGCGCTCCTCGGCACCGGCGGCGCCGTGTCCCAGCACGAACTCCGTGGATCCCCCACCGATGTCGACCACGAGGAACGGTGCGGCCTGCCCGTCCGAATCCCCGTCCGTGAGTTCCGCGGTCGCCCCGACGAAGGAGAGTTCGGCCTCGTCGTCTCCCGAGATGACCTCGGGTTCCACCCCGAGAATGGACCGGACCCCGGAGACGAACTCATCCCGGTTGGACACGTCCCGACTCGCGCTGGTCGCGACCATCCGAACCGTTTCCGGCCCGGCTTCGACACCGTTGGCGCTTAACAGTTTGGCGTAGCCGTCCAGGGCCGCGAACGTGCGCTCCAGCGCCTCCGGAGCGAACTGTCCGGTCCGGTCCACGTCCTGCCCCAGCCGCACGACTTCCATGCGGCGCTCCAGGTCTACCAGGGCCAGTTCGCCCTCATCCGGGGCCTCGGCGGACGCCTCGGCGATGTGTGCGATCAGCAACCGCAGCGAATTGGTGCCGCAGTCGATCGCAGCGACGGTCTCACTCACGGTCTCTACTCCCCCGCTCCAGCGTACGTCGTACTCGTTCCCGCCGAGGTCTGCGCACGGGTCAGGTCCCGACAGCACAGGCCGTCCTGGGTCTGCCACCACTGCGGCAGCAGGTCCAGAGCCTCTCGTCCCAGGGGGTTGCTGCCGGGGCGGGCCAACTCCTGCGCCACGAGGGCGTGCAGGCACTTCACCCGCTGCGGCATCCCACCGGCACTCTGCATCCCGTCCGGGAGCGGGTTCTGGCCGTACTCCCGCGCGGCCTGATCGCGTTCGGCCACATAGGAGTCGTGCGCCTCCTGGTAGGCAGCCCGCAGTTCGGAGTCCTGCTCCAGCCGCTGGGTCATTTCCCGCATAAGCCCACTCGCCTCCAGCGTCCCGACCGCGGACGCGGCGCGGGGGCAGGTCAGGTAGTACAGCGTGGGAAACGGGGTTCCGTCCTCGAGACGCGGCGAGGTCCGCACCACGTCCGGCGCTCCGCACGGGCAGCGGTGGGCCACCTCGTAGCGGCCACGGGGCGGCCGGCCCAGTTGTCGACGAACGATGGCGCCGTCCGTCGTGTCAGCCGAAGGAGAAGTCATAGCCAGTCCAGCTTACGTGGCTCCGGCGCCCGGCACGGCCCCAGGCGGCTCCGGCGCCCAGCGGCGCGAGCCACCCCCGGTTCAGTCGACCGAGATGGTGTCCTGTTCGATCCGCAGCTCAACGGGACGTAGCGGATCCTCCGCAGGTCCGGCAACCACCGACCCGTTGGCAAGGTCGAAGGCGCTGCCGTGGCAGGCACAGTTGATGGTGCCGTCACTGACGTCGGTCACGGTGCAGCCCTGATGCGTGCACTCCGCCGAGAAGCCCACGAAGGTTCCCTCCTCAGGCTGGGTCACCACCACATCCGGCCCGTCGAACACAGCACCGCCCTCGATCGGGATCTCGCTGGTGGACACCGACCATTCCTGCCGTTGTGCCTGGGTCTCGGCGTCCGGTTCGGCAGCGGAGCCCGAGGAGTCGGTGGCGCAGCCGGCCACGGCACCGGCCGTCGCGGCTCCGGCGAGCCCCAACACCGTGCGGCGGCTCGCGTGACACCGCCCTGGTCCCGACGTCTGCTGATCCATCCGCGGTTTCCCTCCTGGCAGCCCGGATAACGAACGACACGACGCACATCCGCTCGGTCGTGCCCGATTTCGACGCTACCGGGATGCCAGGCCCGCGGCGGACAGGGCCTGCCGGGCCGCGGGCAGCGCGCGCACCCGGTCCTCGGCCACCAGGGCGATTCGCGTCCGCCGTTCCAACAGGTCAGCGGTGTCCAGCGCTCCCTCATGGCGCACGGCGAACCGCAGCTCCGCCATGGTGACACCTGCGGCAACCTCGGTGTGCGGATCCACGTCCGCGCCCGTGTCCAGGCGGGGGGCAGCAGGATCCGCCTGCGCCGCCTCCGCTTCGGCTGCGGCCTCCGCGCGAACCCGCACGGCCTCGGTGCCGTAGCGCCGTACCAGGCGTCGTGGCGCGTCGAGCCGTGCGAGGCGGTCGGGCGGGGCGGCACCGACCAGGGGGAGACGATGCGTTCGGCAGGGGCCGGAGGACAGCCCGGTGGTGGCGAGCACGGTGTCCACCGCCTCCTGGGCCATCCGCCGGTAGGTGGTGAGCTTGCCCCCGACCACAGTCACGATTCCCTCGGGTGAGGTGACGATGGTGTGCCTGCGCGACAGGTCGGCCGACGAATCGGTTCCGCCGTCGAGCAGTGGGCGCAGCCCCGCGAACGCCCCCCGCACCTCGGAGCGACCGGGTGGACTGTGCAGGACCGAACCCAGCGTGTCCGTGAGGAAGCGGATATCGGCCTCGGGGACGTCGACCACCTCGGGGGCCGGGCCGGAGACCGGCTCGTCGGTGATTCCGGTGTAGAGCCGACCGTCATGCTGGGGAAGTGCGAAGGCGAAGCGGTTACGGGTACCGGGGATCGGCACCATGAGAGCGGCCTGGGCAATCCCGGTGCCGTCCCGGTCCAGGACCAGATGGCTACCTCGGCTGGGGCTCAGTCGCACGCCGGGTACCAGATCCTGGGAGTACACCCCGGCGGCGTTGACTACGGCCCGCGCCCGCAGGCGAAACCGCTGGTCACGATACCGGTCATGGATGGTGGCACCGTGAGCGTCCAGTGTCTCGGCCGCACAGCGCGTGAGGATTCGGGCCCCGTGCCCCGCCGCCGTGCGGGCCAGAGCCACGACCAGTCGGGCGTCGTCGACGAGCTGCCCCTCGAAGAACAGCAGGCCGCCCCGGAGTCCCGGACTGCGCAAGCCCGGCACCAACCGGCGGGTCTCCTGCCGGCTCAGCCGGCGGGACCGGGGGAGCCGACGCGCCGGCGTTCCCGCGACCGCGCTCAACGTGTCCCCGGCGAGTAGTCCCGCGCGCAGCACCGCGGCCTGTGCCACGGAGGTCTGCTCGTAGAGCGGCAGCACCATCGGCAGGGGACGAACCAGGTGCGGGGCGGTCACCCGGAGCAGGATGTCCCGCTCCCGCGCGCTCTCGTGGGCGAGGGCCACGTCACCGGAGGCCAGGTACCGTAGTCCGCCGTGGACGAGCTTCGAACTGAAGCGGCTCGTGCCATGCGCCAGGTCGGTGCGTTCGACGAGTGCGACCGACAGTCCGCGGCTGGCGGCGTCCAGAGCCACCCCCGCCCCAGTGACACCGCCACCGACCACGAGCAGATCCACAGTCGCACCGTCCCGGAGCTCGGCCAACTCCCGGTCCCGGCGCGCGGCGTTGAGGGAAGTGTCGGGAGTGCTGCTCATGGGGACTCCGTTTCGGGGCGTAGGTAGGCGTCCAGGAGGTGCCGCAGTTCGGTGGTGAGCTGGTCCTGGTCGAAGACGTCGGTGGTCAACCGCCAGGACAGGACTGTGGACTGCGCGACCAGCAGCACCATCCGAGCCAGTCCGTCCGGATCGCCGTCGCGGATCGAGCCCTCCTGCTGCCCGGCTGCGATCTCGGGGCCGAGGACCGCCAGAACGGCCTGCTGGCTGGCCCCGAGCCGGTGGAAGGTGTAGGTCGCCAGGAGCTCGGGCTCCATATCGATGATCCGGCCAAACAGGGGATGCTCCCATACGCGGACCATGAGACGTACGCCGCCGGCCACGAGACGCTCGCGCGCGCAGCCGGCCGCCGCCTCGGCGATACATCCGTCCAGGAGCATCCCCAGCTCCCGGGTGAGTAGGTCGCCAACGATCGACGTGACGTCCGGCCAGCGACGGTAAACCGTCGGACGACTCACCCCTGCCCGACGCGCCACGTCGGTCAGCGTGGTGCGACGGACCCCGAACGCCGCCACACACTCGTGGGCCGCGTCCAGCACCCGATCCTCGACGTTACGTCTTGACGTCATGTGTAAAACTGTATCGCATGCAGTGGAATGGATGGGGAGACCCCGAACACGACCCGGCCCAGATGATCTCCGAATCGACGCGGGCGCTTCTGGAACAGACGCTCGGCGCGTCGCTCAGCGAGCAGCCCCCTGTTCCGCTGGACCAGGTACGTCCACCCGCATCCCGACTGACGCAGACGGCACGTGCGGCACTCCGCACGGTCCTGGGCAGCGCGGGACTCCGCGACGACGACCGGACCCGAATCGACCACTGCGGGGGCAAGAGCACCGACGACCTACTCCGGCGGCGCGCCGGAGACGTGACGCCCTGCCCGGACGCCGTGCTGTTTCCCGCGAGTCACGAGGAGCTCCTCGACGTCCTGCGGATCTGTAATGAGCAGCGAATCGCGGTGGTGCCCTTCGGTGGGGGAACCAGCGTGGTGGGCGGGGTGGAGCCCGTCGCAGGCCCCATGGCGACCGTGGTCACCGTGGACCTGTCCCGAATGAAGCAGCTCCTGCATCTGGACGAGGACTCCCACACCGCGACCCTGCACGCGGGTTTGCGCACCCCCGAGGTCGAGGAGCTCCTCGGCGCGCGCGGCTACACCCTCGGGCACCTCCCCCAGAGCTACGAGTACGCCACCATCGGTGGCTACGCCGCCACCCGCTCCACCGGCCAGGCCTCCGGCGGCTACGGCCGCTTCGACGACATGGTGGTATCCCTTCGCATGGCCACACCTCGGGGCACGCTCGCTCCGGGACGCTCCCCCGCGTCAGCGGCAGGGCCCGACCTGCGCCAGCTCGTCCTCGGCTCGGAGGGCACGCTCGGCATCATCACGGAGGTCACCGTCCGAGTCCGCCCCCTCCCGCACGCCCGCACGGATGCCGCGTGGGTGGTGCCCGATTTCAGTACGGGAGTCCGCGCCATGCGGGAGATCGCACGCGCGGCGCCACGACCCACCGTCGCCCGGCTGTCCGACGAGACCGAGACCTTCGTCCAGGCGACCCTTGCCGGGCGGGATCCCGCCCCCGGCTCGCTCCTTGTCCTCGGGTTCGAGGGCACCGACTCCGAGGTGACTCGACAACGCGCCGCGGTCGACGAGGCCTTGCGCCGCCTCGACACATCCTCGGCAGCCTCCGGGGGCACCCACGGGCCCGCCGTTGCCGCCGATTCCTCGGCTGTGGGCGACTGGCGCCGGTCACGGTTCGACGGGCCCTACCTGCGCGACGCCCTGTTGTCGGTGGGGGTACTGACCGAAACCCTGGAGACGGCAACGACCTGGTCCCAGCTGGAACCGCTCTACCACGCGGTCCGGGACGCCCTACACGCCTCCCTGGACGGGCCGGAGGGCACAGCGATCGTCATGTGCCACATATCGCACAGCTATCCGAGCGGCGCCTCGCTGTACCTGACCGTGGCAACCCCGTGCGGGCGTGACCCGCGGGCCCGGTGGGCCCGTGCGAAACGCGCCGCCAGCGACGCCATCGCTGCCAACGGAGGCACCATCACCCATCACCACGCCGTGGGGACCGACCACCGCCCCTGGATGTCCACCGAGATCGGCGCACTGGGGGCGGCCAGCCTGGCGGCGATGAAATCCACGCTGGACCCCGCGGGCATTCTCAACCCCCACAAACTGATCCCCGACGGTCCAGCGAACGTGACCGACGCCTGAACGCCCGGGAGCACTGATCCCCCAATGCCGACCGTGACCCTCCTCGTCAACCCGACCGCCGGCAACGGTCGCGGAGCCCGGGTGGCACTACATGCCGCCCGACGGCTGCGCGCCCGCGGCGCCACCGTGTCCGTCACCCTGGGGGCCTCCCCCGACCAGGCGCGTCGGCGCGCTCGCGCCGCTATCGACGCCGGAACCGATGTACTGGCTGTGGTCGGCGGGGACGGCATGGTGCATCTGGCGACCCAACTCGTGGCCACAACCGAGGTTCCACTCGCCGTGGTTCCCACCGGAACCGGCAACGACTTCGCCCGCGCGTTGGGGATTCCCCGCACCACTACGGCCGCGGTCGACGTCATCCTGGACGGGCCCCCCCGACCCATCGACGTGGGGCGCCTCGATGAGGGGTGGTTCGGCACAGTGGTGACCCGCGGCCTGGACGCTCGGGTGTCGGCGCGGGTGAACCGTATGAGCCGAACCCCCGGCTGGGCTCGCTACCTCCTCGCGCTGCTCCCCGAGCTGGTTTCGCTGCACCCCACTGAGGTGGAGCTCGAACTCGACGGCGTCCCGCAGCGCCGGTCAGCCCTGCTCGTGGCTGTGGGCAACACCGGCTACTACGGAAACGGGATGCGCATCTGTCCGCAGGCGCGGGTGGACGACGGACTGCTGGACGTCACGGTGATCGACCCCGCCCCAGTTCGCACGCTCCTTCGGTTCTTTCCCCGCATCTACCGGGGCACCCACGTCGAACACCCCGCTGTGCACACCTTCCGGGCCCGTCGGGTGCGTGTCAGCTCCCCCGGGGCCGTCGCCTTCGCCGACGGCGAGCCCCTCGGCACCGGGCCGACGCACGCAGAGGCGGTCCCCGACGCGATGCGGGTGCTGCTCCCTCGGTAACGACCAACCGCCGTCCACCCGCACCGGGCTGGGCTGGGCGCCGATGTCGACGCCCAGCCCGGACACTCACCCGTCGAGCAGGGTCTCCATCTCGTCGATCTCGGACTCCTGCACCGCGATGATGTCCTCGGCGAGGTCGTGGGCCTCAGGGCTACTTCCCTCGGCCAGCACCTCCTCGGACATGAGGATCGCACCCTCGTGGTGTTCGATCATGTACTCCACGAACAGCTCGTCGAACTCCGCACCCTCCACGGCCGCGAGTTCGTCCATCTGCTCCGGAGACAGCATCCCCTCCATATCCGCGTGATCCGCGTGATCAGCACTGTCGTCGTCCATGTCGTCGTGGTCCATCTCCTCGTCCGGGGCGACGCCCCAGTCCTGGAGCATGTCCTGCATCTGGTCGATCTCGGGCTGCTGGGCAGCCTCGATCTCCTCCGCGAGATCAAGCACCTCGGGCCCCGCCCGATCCTCGGCAAGCTCGGACATCTCGATGGCCTGCTCGTGGTGCGGAATCATCATCCGGGCGAAGGCCACGTCCGCCTCGTTGAACACGGCCTCCCCGTGCTCATCGGTCTCGGTGTCCCCGGTGTCCCCGGCTTCTCCGGTGTCCTCGGTACTTTCGGTAGTGTCGCCGTCTTCGGCGCAGCCCACCAGCAGTAGTCCTGCGGCGATCAGCGCAACGGTAGTGGCCGAGGGGACGTATGTGGACATGACTGATCCAACTCCTCACAACTCCAATTCACACCAGGACCGGATACGGAGTGTCACGCTTTCTATGACGCTCCGTCAGGGGCATCTAAACCCGCATCACCTGGAGCTGAGCGAGGGTGGATCGGTGGGGCCGCGGTGCCCGCGCCAGCACGGACTGGCCCAACCAGCGCGGCGGCAATGGCACCCGATCCGGCCACCGGGGCAGACGAGGAACGAGCAACGCGACCAGGGCGAGAACGAATCCCCCGACCGCCAAGCACATCGTGGTGGGGTCGAAGGTGGGCAGCGGTGCGCCCGTAGCGTCCCCCGAAGCGTGGTGCGTGTCCACTGCCGCCGCGACGGGCGCCGTGTGGTGCTGGGCCTCGCTCACGTGCCCCAGGGTGTGCATGGCGCCCACTCCGAGCACTCCGGCCACCACGACCAGCAGCACCACGAACCGGATCCGAGCTCTGGTGGCGCGTGGCGTGGGACGACGGACGAACACGCCGCCCAGGCTAGGGGAGGCAGCCCCAGCTGTCCCGAGAATGCCCTCGTCACATCCGTGGTTGTGGCGTGACTCACGCATCACTGGCCGGCGCTTCGTAGAGTGTGGGCATGGATGGCCAGACTGTGGGTTGGGTGGACGAGCGGCACCGAGCGTGGCTGGAGCGTAGGTTTGGCTCGGGCGCCCGGGAATGGATTACCGGACTCGGTGACCTCGTCGCCGAGCTGTGCCGACGGTGGAACCTGCACATCGACGGCTCGGCTCCCCCGGGGCGCACCTCGGTGGTACTGCGCTGTCACCGGGACGACGGCACCCCGTGCATGCTGAAGATCTCACCGGATGCCGGACTGGTCACCGCCGAGGCACGCACCCTCGAACTGTGGCGAGACACCGGACGTGTACCGGCCGTGTTGGAACTGGACGAACACACCGGCGCGGCCCTGTTGGAAGGTATCGAGCCGGGCCACACGATCCGGTCCACCGGTGTCCTCCCACACCTGGAACGCGTGGCGCAACTGTTGACCGAGCTGCACGCGGTCAGCGTGCCCCCACAGCAGTGGCAGGAGCTGAGCCCACTGCATTCCCTGGTCAACTACTTCTTCGAGCAGTGGGAGTGGCGTTGCGCCGAAGGAGCCGCAGCCGAGGTCGTGTCTGTCTCCCTGCTGCACACGGGACGTGCCCGCGCGCGTGACCTCACCGCGGAGACCGACGGAGCGGTTCCGCTGCACGGGGATCTACACCCGGGCAACGTCCTCGAAGGCGGTACCGAGCGAGGCCTGGTGGCTATCGACCCGCGTGGCTGTGCCGGCGAGCCGGCTTTCGACGCGGTCGACTGGGCGCTGTGGCGTGCCGAGAGCCTCCGGGAGGTCAACGAGCGAGTGGCGGTGCTGGCAGCTGCCATCGGCCGCAGCGAAGAACGGCTCCACGAGGCGTGCCGTGCCATGGCCCCCATCGCTGCTGCGGCGCGCCTCAACAACGAGGGTGACGTTGTGTCCCGCGCGGAGGTCGAGACGCTGCTGACGCTTGCGGAGGCGTGACAGGCGAGATCGCGGCGACGACGTCACGGGTACTGACGTGGACCACCGTGGCGTCGTCGTGCCGCTTTCCGTGCGTCGGAGGATCGGCTTGCTCTGCTGCGCGCACCAGATCGAGCAGGTGGGCCGGCCCCTGCCCCTCCAACATGGCCCACACCTGGGACCAGGAGTACCCGTACTGGGTGGCCAGCCGAGCCCCGCCATCAGTCAGCAGGGCAAACCCGGAGGGCCGCGGCTCCACGTGTCCGCGCTGGGCGGCGAAGGCGGCCTGCACGGCGGTGCTGGCGACCCAGAAGCCGCCGGTGACGTTGCGGTGGGAACGGACCAGGTCTCTGGAGTACGGGCGGCCACCGGGCAGCCGTTCCACCCGATCGTCGGTGATCGCCCGCGCCGGCTCGGGCGACCTTTCCGGGGCGGGGATCGACGTCGTCGGGGGGAGCAGCACCACGGCGTCCCCGAGGACGAGATATTCCAGCCCCCGGTCCGTGCCGCGCGCCAGGGCGACCGTCGCCGAGGGAGTGTCGGGGTTGGTGAGGTCACATCGGCCCGCGTGGTCGGCACGCAGCTCCACAATGGCGGCGGCGAGCAGCTCGGCCAGGGATCTCCGCCCGGCGTCCGGGGCATCGAGATACCGTCGCACGTGGGTCCGTAGCCGCTGCACGAGCCAGGCCACCCCGTGTTGACATCCGGTGACGACTCCGGCGGGTTGCGTCGCCCCGTCGATGACACACGCCCATCCCATCCACGGGTTGACGTCCGCCGTGTCCTCGTTGTCGCCGAGCCGTCCGGACGACGACCGGCTGGCGACGCGAACCGAGACACCAGATGAGCCCCATGGTCGCCCGGTGCACCGTGCAGAATCTGCGCAGACGTCCGTCCGTTCCTCCTCGCGGTCTGGTGAGGCGCGCTGTCAGGGACAGCGGCTCAGCGCCCGCACTCCAGCCTACGGGTCCTGCCGGCGGGACGCCCGCGAAGCCGGGGGCCATCGTCAGCTCCCGCGATCCTCGATGGACCGGGGCCTGCGCTGGCTGCCGGGGCGCACCGGCCGGTGCCGCTGGTAGCGCGTCACCAGAACCAGGATGAGGGCGGTGACCAGCCCGAGCCCGAGGGCGAGGCTCCCTCCCGGTATCGGGCCGAGCTGCCATACGGACACGATCGCCGCCAGGCCCCACAGATAGTAGGCGAAATACCGCATCCGCGCGCGATAGAGCAGACGCAGCACCAGCAGCAGCGCGAAGGTTCCCACCACGGCGGCGACCACGAACGCCACCAGCAGGGGAAGCGGATCGACCGCCGAGAGTTCATCCGCCTCAAGGACGAACTGCCCGAGCGTCAGCCCCAGAATGGTCGGAATTGCGATGAAGAAGCTGTACTCGGCCGCCCACCGGCGCCGCAGCCCCAGCAGGAGCGCCACCACAATCGTGATCCCGCTCCGGGACAGCCCCGGAACGAGCGCGGCCGCCTGCACCAGCCCGATCCCCACGGCGATCCACGGTGTCAGATCGCGCAGGCCACGGCGCCGGGGCCCGAGAATGTCCGTCCACCACAGCACGGCCCCCGTCGCCGTCCACATGAAGACGAGGGCCAGGGCGGTTGCGAACACATCCTCGGCCACCAGCTCCCGAACGGGCAGTGCCAGTACACCGGTGATGGCCGTGGACAGCATCCCCAACAGGAACAGGCGCAGGTAGAGCCCCTCGGTTGGAGGGCCGCCGCCACATCTGGAGCGCAGGTCGGCCACGGTGCGTGTGAGCAGACGCCACAGGTCGTTGCGGAACACCACCGCGATCGACACGAGGGTTCCCACATGCACGACCAGGTCGAACAGCATCATGTCCGCGGACTCGGGATTGGCGATGGCCGACCCCTGGTCCTGCAACCAGTGCTGCGCCAACACCAGGTGGCTGGTGGAACTGACCGGAACGAACATGAACAGGCCCTGCACCACGCCCAACAGAATGGCTTCCAGCAAGCTCATGACTGTGTGCACTCCCCTTCCGTGGCCCCTCGTTCGGAGTGGCGCAGCCAGAGTAGCCACGATCCGGGACAGCAGGTGCGGGTGCCGCCGGGGACACGCGGGTGGACACTAACGCCCCCCGAAACCGTCGCGTGCCTGTGACCGGGAACAACCCCGGAGGTCGCAGCCGGGTCGCCTCCCGCGGCACAGCCGCGGTCACCGGCGGTTCACCCGATGGTCAGCCTCGCGCCCACCAGGTTTTGCGGGGGGGGTATCGCGAATCCCCGCATTGCCGGAGCCGGATCAAGCAGCGAGGCGAGCACACGCCATCCGGTGCTGGGCCAGAACCGTGTCCACGACCCGCTGCGCCGGCCAGAGGGGTGCGGCGACAGCGTCCGCGCCCGCGGAACGCAGCTCCCGCTCCTCCCGCTCCGGTCCCGGAACCAGCCGCCAGGGAGCCAGCACCACCCGCCGATAGCCGCTGCGGCGTAGACGGTGCACCGCGGTCCGGGCGGAGGACACCCCACGACGCGCGTGGGCGAGATGAACCGGCGTGTCGACATGCCGGCGCAGCATCTGGGCCGCAACCGCCACCTGCCGGCGCTGCTGCGCCCCGCCGGCCGCGTCGGCCAGCAGGACGACTCCGTCACCCGGTTCCCAACCGGCCTCTCGGACACGGACGGCGAGATGGGCAATCAGGGCTGGGCTGACGCCGAGGGGATCATTGGCAATCACGTTTCCGCTCAGGGTCGGCGGCAGCTGGGCACACATGCGCGCGCTGGCCTGGTCGCCACCGGCGAGGAACACGGGGATGAGCACCCGGGGGCCCGAGACGGACTCCACGGTGGCGAGAACCTCGGCAAGCGAACCGAAGGCTCGATGGACAGCGGCCTCGGCGCAGCGCTCGGTGGCCCGTGCCAACTCGTCCAGAGCCTGCCTCCGGCCAGCGTCGCCACGGTCCGCGGCGACCAGTACGAGTGACGGATTCGACGAATTCATGATCAACTCCTCTTCGATACGCCCCCGCATGCGATCCCGAGCATCTGTTTCACCTGATATGTCGAGGGATATGAGAGACGAAAGAAATGTGTGATCCATATTCCACACACCCGACATGCCAGTCGTTGAACCCCTAAGACGTCCACTCTCTATCTGACACCAGATTCCCCGGAGAGCCGAAACGCAACTTAGATTGAATTGCTTCCCATATCCAAAGATCACGACACCCCAAAGAACCACTGATCACTCGTGCACTTCCGGTTTCTGGGGGGCGTCCGCACCTCTGGAACGGGTAGGCTTCGGCTGGCACCGGGCGTGCGCTGGAGCCGGTCCAACAGCACCGAGACCGACTCGGTTCGGGTCCATCCCTGGATGGGTACGGTCATCCGGGCGCCACCACGGCCCGGGGTGGTGCCAGCACTACCCCCGGCCGGGGAGCCTGGGTGCGAGTTCGGTGCGACAACTTGCCAGTCACCGGCTCTACTCACCAGACTGGAGTTACGGCAGCGTCGCCGTGGCTGGTGCGGCAACGCCAGCATCACAGCAGGCCAGCAGACAGGGTCCGCCGTGGAGGCCTGGGACCTCCACGTACCCCGACGACGGGCCCAGGGACGCAGAACGGGAGCGCAGATGCCAGTCCATCCACGCGCACAGGCCGTGGCGGACACGTTCCTCCACAGCGCTGACGCTGAGGCCCCGGGCCTCGTGGAAGGCCTCTATCTCACCGGATCGGTCGCACTCGGTGACTTCCGTCCGCACGTCAGTGACATCGATTTCGTCGTGGTCACCGCGCGTCGTCCCACAGACGCCGACCAGGATGCGCTGCGCCGCGCGCACGGTCACGTTCGCGCCCAGCACACCCACCCCCAGTTCAACGGTATTCACGTGACCTGGGAGGACCTTGCGAGTGACCCACGGTCCTGCTCCCGCGTGCCCTCGGTTCTGGGGGGACGTTTCCGCACCAGGTCCAGCCCGGACGTCAACCCGGTCACCTGGCACATCCTCGCCGAGCGTGGGGTCCCGGTACGTGGACCTATGCCGCTGGAGATGGATGTCTGGGACGAATTGGAGACCCTCCGCAGCTGGTCACTGGGCACACTCGACGAGCAGTGGCGCCGGTGGCGGGCCGCGGCCGGCCGTCTGGTCACGCCACGGGGGCTGGCCGTGCTCGGTTCGCTGGCTCCGTCCTGGAGTGTGCTCAGCGTCAGCCGGCTGCACTTCACCCTGCGCACCGGTGAAATCACGTCCAAGTCCGGGGCCGGCTTCTACGCACTGCACGCCTTCGAACGGCGCTGGCAGGACATTGTCAACGAGTGCCTACGCATCCGTCGCGGCTCCAGTCCCCCCTCGTTGTACGAGAACTCGCTCACGCGGCGCAGGGCCGCGCTCGACTACATCGAGATGGTGCTGGACGATGCCCTGACCCCGAGTCGGGCCTGAGTTCGTACCCAGCGACGGCGGCGACGACAGCGACAGCGACGATACGTGCATGTCTGGACAGTGCGCACGTGCCGCTTCGGCCGCTGTCGTAAGCTGACGAGCATGACTGTTCGGCCCATCGTGTACTTCGGTGACCCGGTGCTGACGACTCCGGCCGCCCCGGTCACAACATTCGATGCCCACACCGAGTCCCTGGTCAGCGATCTGCTGGAGACCGTGGACGCCCCTGGGCGAGCCGGGCTGGCGGCCCCACAGATCGGCGTCGGACTGCGGGTGTTCAGTTACAGCGTCGACGGCGCGGTCGGCTACGTCATCAACCCCGAGCTCGCCGAGCTGTCCACCGAGACCCAGGACGGCGAGGAGGGATGCCTGTCCGTGCCTGGGCTGTGGTATCCGACACGTCGGGCCCGGCACGCCGTCGTCACCGGAGTCGACCTACGCAACGAGCCGGTGACGGTGCGCGGCAGTGATCTCATGGCCCGCTGTCTCCAGCACGAGACCGAACACCTCGACGGCATCCTCTATCTGGACCGGCTCGCCCCGGAACACCGGCGTGCGGCCCTACGGGAGGTCCGCAGCTCGGAGTGGTTCCTGCCGGAGCGGCCCGCGGCATCGCCGTTGCCCAGCGCCTTCGGTGGGGGTGTGCCCGGCGGCTCCCGGTGAGTCACACCGCACATCGACTAGGCACATAACGGACAGATCTCGTAGAGTTCGTCGAGATGTCGGGCGCGACCCCACGGCTCTGCCCACGGGGGCTTGCCCTTCCTGTAGCCCCGTGCGCATCCCCGCGCCCACGGTCCGACCGCGTCGCACTGCGACGCGTCTCCCTTTAGTCCCGGTCGTCCCGGCCGGCCCCGAGGAGGCAGCACAACGGTGATAACCAATTCGGATGCAGCGCCGAGCCCCGCCCGACCCTGGGGACGTCGCCTCCGGCACGGTACGGGCGTTGGCCTACTCACCGGCGTCATGCTCGGCATCCCCGGCCCCGCGCACGCCGAGCCCGAGGAGGACCTCGAGGACCTCAGCCTGGAGGAGCTCCAGGAGCGTGCCGCGGCGCTGGAAGAGGACTACGACGACGAGCTGATCCAGTTCACGAACGCGGAGGAAGCTGTTACCTCGGCCGAGGAGGAACTCGCGGAACTTGAGGAGGACCTGGACGAGGCGCGGGAACGTGTACGCCAGCTTGCCGCCAGCACCTACACCGGCAGCGGCGTGGATCCCGCCTTGGAGATCGTCCTGGACGGTGAGGACCTGGAACGGACCCTGGCCGACGCGTCCATGGCCGACCACCTCGCCCAGAACGACAGTCAGCAGATCGACAACCTGATTGACCTGCAACAGGAGGCTCAGGATGCGGAGGATGAGGCGGCGGAGCAGCTCGCGGAGGCCGCCGATCTGGTTGACGACCTGGAGGAGCAGCGCGACGACGTGCTGGACATGATCGAACGCTACGAGCAGGAGGAGACTCCCGCGGCTCCGGAGGATGACACCAGCGGCACGGGCGGCGGCGAGATCGGCCCGGCCGGCGCGGAAGGCCCCGGATTCCACGAGGTGACCCCACGGATGGCCGCGGTCCGTGACGAGATCATCGACAGGTTCGGAGCTCCCTACCCGGTCGGTTGCTACCGCCCGGGGGATCCCGGAGACCATGGCAGCGGGCGCGCCTGCGACTTCATGATGAGCGCCAACGGCCAGATGCCGACTCCAGAGAACCAGGCCCTGGGCCAGGAGATCTCGGATTATCTGGTGGCCAACGCCGACCGGCTTGGAGTCAAGTACGTGATCTGGGAACAACAGATCTGGGACGCCCGCAACTCCTCCGGCTGGACCGCCATGGAGGACCGCGGGGGAATCACCGCGAACCACTACGATCACCCGCACGTCTCGGTGTTCTAGCGGGCCGGGTCCGCGCGCCATCCGCATGGCCGGGCCGTTTCGGCACGAACGGGCCGTGCGGGTGGCGCGCTCAGGACGGGGGCGCGGACGCGGGGCTGGTCACCCCGGCCACCCACGTCCCGATACGCTCCACCAGCTCGGTCGAGATCGCGCGTTCGGCGTGTCCGAACCCCGGCTCGATCCAGAGTTCACTGTGCGCACCGGCAGCCGTGTGGATGCGTTCGGCATGGTCCACGGGGAAGAAGTCGTCACTGTCCCCATGCACGACCAGCAATGGGGTGCTCGACAGCCGGGCGGCTGCCTGTGTGGGGTCCGCGGGCGCCGGGTCCCAGCGCCGGTTCGTTACCCGCACCCCGTAGGCCGTGCGTAGCGCCAGCCGTCCAAGCGGATGCTCCACCCCGCGGTGCAGCAGTCGCATCGGCCTGGTTCCGCGGTAGTACCACTGGCCCGGCCCACTGACGGCCACCACGGCCGTGACACCCCCGTGTTCGGCGGCGTGGCGCAGCACGACACTGGCCCCCATGGAGAAGCCCACCGTGGTGATGGTCCGGTAGCCGTGTGCCCGCAGGTGGGTCACCACGGACTGAAGGTCGGTGACCTCAGCCTTTCCGACCGTGCTGACCCCACCAGATCGGTGGTGACCACGAAAGTCGAACATCTGGACGGACCCGTGGACGCACAGGCGCCGTGCGATGCGCTGGGTCGGTTCGTGGCGCCAGCTGCGGGTGAACCCGTTGGCCAGCACGATGGCGCTCCTCGTCCCCGCGGGACCGGCGAGGAGGGCACCATCCAGCCACACACCATCGGGCGTGCGGATCCGCTGCTGGGTCCAGTCCGCGTGGCTCGGGTCGGGGGCCACGCCGAGGCGGAGGGTATCGTCACGCACTCCCCCATCCTGCCCGACCGTTGACCGCCATAGGCGCGGGGGTACCCATGTCCTCGGTTCCGGGCCGGATATGGTCAGCGACCACATCCGGGGTCAACGAACAGTCCCCCAGCACACCCCCGCTGGCCCTCGTGCGGGGGAGGGCGCCCAGTGCCCGACGCCGCCGGCGGACGCGCCACTACCCCCACCAGCACTCTTCCCCGGGCGACCGTAGGGGCGCAGGCGTGCCTCCGCCCCCCGCGGGCTGCTATTCCGTGGGCTGTCCTACGCGCCCGGTAACGCTGCCGCACACCACGACCCGCGGGCCAGGGTGCGGGACGTCACGTGACATCGTGCCCGCAGCGGATCTCACCCGCAGGAGCACACCTAGCGGTGCCGGCGTCCACGTCCGGTGCGTGCCAGGGTCCAGACCGCGACCCCGAGATGCACCAGGATCGGCACCAGGAGGCTGCCGGTACCGATGTAGAGTGCCATGAGGAGGGCACCGAACAGGCCCGGACCGACCAGACCCCACCAGCCCTGGTACACGTGCGCCAAGGCGAACAGAACCACGGCCGCCGCCACGGCGATCCACCACGGCAGGCCCACCACTACCAGGATGACCGGCAGCAGAGCCCGATACAGCACTTCTTCGGCGACACCCGCAACGATCAGGGAGGCTCCGTACAGACGCCGTTCGGGCCTGGTGTGCGGGCTCAACACCGAGACGAGATCCGCGGCGGGATCCGTCGATTCACCGCGGCTGCGCCGCTCCCCGGCTCGGGAACGAGCCCAGTCGATCAACCAGATCGCCCCGAGTGCAGCCCCGAGTCCCAGTGCACCGGCTGCGATCGGCAACCAGGCGTGCGGGATCCGCAGCCCCAGATCACTGGCGGTGAGCTGTGGAGAGGTGAGCAGAATAAGCGCGGCCAGCACGATCCAGGAGGTCTGGACCGCCACGGTGACCAGGTAGAAGCGCCTCAGGGCACCGGGGGTACTCTGCCGACGACGCTCCACCCACCGGCGTAGCCACCATCCCAACAGCGGCTGGCCCAGCGCGGTGTAGACGAGCAGGATCACAGCGAGAACGAATGCAATCGCGCTGAGTCCCGGATCAGTTTCGGACCAAGGCACGGGCAAAGCCTAGATCGTTGACAGGGGTGGATACTACGCCCCCGCCCAGCGTGCCCCGCATGGTGTTGCTGGCAATCCCCCAGAGGCGCCATTCATGCGGGCTCTCCGCAGAGATGTTCCGGCGTGTCTGTGCCCCTGCTGGCATGGAACCTGCCGGTGACGGGTGGCGCACGGTTGGGGATACCCACCCCGTGCCACCCACATCGGCCCCACCTGGGCTCCATCGCCTGGGAGCCACCCATGGAGGCCAGAACCGCCGTACCCCAGCCACGGGGCACGGTGCACACCGCCCCGAGGCCACCCCGGTTTCCCCCTTGTGATATGAGCCACTCCGGGCGAACGTGGGTACGTGTCGTGTATCACATTCGCGGCAGGAGCGGCACGACCCACAGGGAGGCGATGAGCATGGCGGACCGGTCCGGTTCAGCACCCTCCGGCAGGGTGTCGACGGTCGACCAGCCCACGGCGATCCGCAACGTGGTACTGGTTGGCCCGTCCGGCGCAGGAAAGACGACGCTTATTGAGGCACTGCTGTATGGCAGCGGAACGATCGAACGTGCCGGACGAGTCGAGGACGGCACCACGACCAGCGACTTCGACACAGTGGAGATCCGACAGAACCGATCGGTCGCGCTGACCCTGGAACCGATCTGGGTCGGTACCACCAAGATCAACCTCCTGGACACCCCGGGCTATGCCGATTTCGTGGGCGACCTGCGGGCGGGGCTGCGGGCGGCGGATGCCGCCCTGTTCGTGGTCTCGGCCGTGGACGGGGTGGACGGACGAAGCGCCATGCTCTGGGAGGAGTGCGCGCGCGTTGGCATGCCACGTGCGGTGGCCCTCACAAAGATCGACCATCAACGCGCGGACACGGCCGGAACGGTCGAGCAGTGTCGGGAGCGTTTCGGCCCGGGCGTGCTTCCCGCCTATCTGCCCGCGTACCAAGGCCAGGGCGAGGACCGAGACGTTTCCGGTCTGGTGGGGGTACTGTCCGGGCGCTGGTATCCGCCGACTCACGGCGCCTCCGAGGACTCCTCCCCAACCCCGGAACTTCCCGACGACCTCGCCGCGGAGGTGGCCACCGCACGGGAGGCGCTCGTAGAGGGCATCATCCAGGAAAGCGAGGACGAGCGCCTCATGGAGCAGTATCTGGCCGGCGAGGCGCTCGATCCGGACGCGCTCATCGCCGATCTCGAGACAGCGGTGTTGCGCGGACGGTTCCATCCTGTGCTTCCCGTGTCGGGAACTCGGGGTATCGGAATCTCCGAGCTACTCACCGAAATTCCCCGCGCCTGCCCGAACCCCACCGAACGCCCGCTGCCGGAGGTGACGACTCCCGAGGGCGCTCCGCTACCGGAGCTCAGCTGCGACCCGGAGGGGCCGCTGGCCGCGGAGGTCCTCAAAACCAGCAGTGATCCCTATGTGGGCAGGATCAGCCTCGTGCGCGTGTTCTCTGGGACGCTACGACCGGATGTCACAGTGCACATCTGTGGCCACGGCCACGTTGAGCGTGGTCAGGGCGAACACGACACCGACGAGCGCATCGGTACCGTGTCGTCTCCGCTCGGGAAACACACCCGCCCCTGTGGCGAGGTCATCGCCGGGGACGTGTGCGCGGTGGCGAAACTGGCCTCGGCTGAGACCGGCGACACCATCTCCCAGCGGGACTACCCGCTACGCATCTCGCCGTGGAGCTTTCCCGAGCCACTCCTGCCCGTGGCGCTGCGCCCGGCGGCGAAGTCCGACGAGGACCGGCTGGCACAGGCGGTATCCCGCATCGCCAGTGAGGACCTCACGCTCCAGGTGGAGGTAAACCCGGAGACGCACCAGCTGGTGCTGTGGTGTATGGGCGAGGCGCACCTGGACGTCATCATGGACCGGCTGAACAACCGCTACGGAGTCAAAGTTGAGACAGAGCCGGTGCGGGTCCCCCTGCGGGAGACCTTCACGGTTCCCGCCCAAGGCAAGGGCCGCAATGTGAAGCAGACCGGCGGGCACGGCGAGTACGGCATCTGCCACATCGCGGTAGAACCACTGCCCCCCGGATCGGGCCTGGAGTTCGTGGACAAGGTCGTCGGGGGAGTTGTGCCCCGCCAGTACATTCCCTCAGTGGAGAAGGGGATCCGAGCCCAGATGGAGCAGGGGGTGAAATCGGGCTATCCCGTGGTGGACATCCGGGTCACACTGTACGACGGCAAGTCCCACTCGGTGGACTCCTCGGACATGGCATTCCAGAAAGCCGGGAAACTCGCCCTCAAGGACGCGGCCGAGAACGCGCGGGTTTCCATGTTGGAGCCGGTCGACCACGTCACCGTCGTTGTCGATGAGGACTACGTTGGCGCGGTGATGAGCGACCTCTCCGCCCGACGCGGCCGTGTCCTGGGCAACGAGCCGATCGGCGCGGGGCGGGTACGGATCAGGGCGGAGGTCCCGGAACTGGAGATCTCGCGCTACGCAATCGACCTGCGTTCGCTGTCGCACGGCACCGGCACGTTCAGCCGCGAGTACCTTCGGCACGAACCGCTGCCGCAGCATCTCGCCGAAAAGTACACCACCGGTGCCGCCCCCTGATGTCACTGTGGTCGACCGTCGGGGACGCAGCGCGTTCGTTTCCGGCGGTTGACCACACACCCCACCGCTCTGCCAGCCTGAGACCGTGGCGATCGCACTGGATGAACTCGGCAGCGGCACACTACGGGTCGTCCTCGTGGTTCTCGTTGTGCTTCTGGTCCTACTCGGACTGCTGTACGTGGGGCAGCGCAAGCTCATCTACCTCCCGGGTGCGGCCGATCCGGGGCCGGCCACAGAGCACGTCGCCGCGGCCACGGAGCTCGTTCTGAACACCGAGGACGGAGTGGCGCTGGGGGCGTGGCTGATCCCCGCGGATGCTCAGACCGACCGCGGTATGGCGGTGCTGGTGGCCAACGGAAACGCCGGCAGCCGCGCTTCCCGGGCACCGTTCGCCGCCGAACTGCGCGACGCCGGGTTCACCGTCCTCCTGTTCGATTATCGGGGCTACGGCGGCAACGACGGCAACCCCACCGAAGAGGGGCTCGCCCTGGATGTGCGCGCCGCCCAGGAGGAGCTGACCGAGGCCGGATTTCCCGCCGAGCGGACGCTCTACTACGGGGAGAGTCTGGGCACCGGGGTGGTGACCGAACTCGCCCTGGAACGTCCCCCCGCGGGCCTGGTCCTGCGGTCGCCCTATACCGACCTGGCCGCTCTGGGACGCAGTCACTATCCAATCCTTCCGGTCAGGACCCTGCTGTGGGACCGCTACCCGACGATCGACCGCATCGGCGAGATTCGGGCACCCACGACCGTCATCTATGGCGGGGCGGACTCGATCGTTCCTCCGGAGCAGAGCCGTGAGGTCGCGGCGGCCGCGGGAAACCTGCACGAGGAACTGGAGATCCCCGGAGCGGACCACAACGACGCCGCAATGTTCACCGGAGCGGAACTCATCGGAGCCGTCGAACGCCTGGGGGATGCCGCCACCGGGTGAGCACCCCGAGGTCCCCAGTGCCAGGTAACGGGAGCTAGGTCCTGTTTCGTGAGCCATTTCGGGCTCGCGTCTCCCAGGACGACGCGCGCTGCGCCGATGCGCGCACACAGCCAAACCAGGATGCCGTTCGCACATCGGCTTGCGAGAC
This sequence comes from Lipingzhangella rawalii, assembly GCF_031628175.1. NCBI lineage: Bacteria > Bacillati > Actinomycetota > Actinomycetes > Streptosporangiales > Nocardiopsidaceae > Lipingzhangella > Lipingzhangella rawalii. Next base: position 106,172 of record NZ_JAVLVT010000010.1, read on the forward strand.
CTCGCCCTGGAGAGCCACTCCCTCATCCGAAAGCGTTCAAGAAACACTCCCTAGAGGATGCGTCCCGGCCGGTCGCGGTCTGCCAGTGCGGCGAACCTCCAGGTGTTGACCGGATGGGACGACAACAGGTTCACCAGCCACACGAAGAAGTCACGCTCGGTGGTGGCTCGCGCCGCGACGGCAGCGAAATCAACCTGGGGGTAGAGATATTTTCCGCAGGTAAGAATGCGCAGCCCCTGCATCCCATGCGGACAGTAGGCGTGGGCGTGATTGTCGGCGGTGTACTCCTGGGCCCGGCTCAGGCTCGATCCCACACCGGGAATGAGAGTGGCAACCGAGATGCCGACCTGCCTCCAGTAGGAGGCGTGCCCCGCCGCGATGTGCCCCACCTCGTGGCCGATCACGAACCGGAGCGCTTCTGGGTCGGCGAGCCGACCACCCACCTCGAACAGGTCACTGTGGATCGCAACGTAGCGGCGAAACCCGTGTCCCGAGGCGAACGCGTTGATGACACCGTTGCCGAGGACCACGTAGGCGTCGGGTACCCGCGGTAGGCCGAAGTGGTGTGCGGCCTGGCGCACCATGGCATGGGCCTCGGGAAACTGGTCCGGGGTGATCCGCACGCCGTTCGCCCGCTGTCGGGCGTAGAGCTGGCCACGGGTGAACAGGACGAGCAGGGGTAGTCCCAACAGGAACACGGACTGGCCTGCCTCCCCCGTCTGGGCACGATTCACCACGCCAAGCAGGGTGAGCAGGGTGACCGCGATACACACGGCCAGCAGCGTGTTCTCCCGCGGGTGCCGCAACGCCCGGCGGGTTCGACGCCGCGACCACCACACCAAGGCCATGGGCGCCATTCTGCGCGGCCGTCCCCGGCGGCAGCTACCAGGCACGCAGGCACCGCGGAAACCCGCCGTCGGGCTGGGTCGTCCGGGTTACAGCTGGTAGGGCGGATCCTCGCCGGAGTCCGGGGGTGGCGCGGCGACCGGTGCACCCTCGGGCGGTGGCAATGGTGTGCTGGGTCCGGTCGGGGGCTGGGTGGGTGCTACCGGCGCTGCCCCGTTCTCTCCGGGCTCGTCGGCTGGGACTTCCGGCGCGTAGGCGTCTCCGGTCCCGTCGGTGCCATCGGTCCCATCGTCGAGCAGGGCGTTCATATCCGCTGCCTGGGTGGACGCCGGGTCCGGCACCACCGGCTGTCCACCGGGCGGGGTGGCCGGCTGGACGGGTTCCGCTGCGGATGCCCGGGCGGACGCCTGGGATGCGGTGGATTCGCCGCTGGCCGGGTCCAGGTAGGTGGTGGCGGCGACCGTCAATGCCGCGATGCCGGTACGCAGGGTTGGCTCGCGGTCCGGCGCGAAGAGCGGTGAGTGATTGCTGGGCACGTGGCGCAGCTTCTCGGCCGGGGTGTCCCCGGGTGCCTGTTCCCAGACGTCATGCGGGGTGGCGCCGATGAACCAGAACACCGCGGGGATCGGCTCCGGATCGTCCGGCAGTGCCAGCTGCGGAAAGTCCTCGCTTCCGGTCAGCGGGTCCGGCAGGTCGAGTACGTGCGCGGTTCCGAAGTAGGCCCGGTGTGCGGTGGCAACACCGACGGTGGCATCCGGCTCGTTGTGTGTGGTCACTGTCCCCTCGTCCCGCCGGATCTCGGGCTCGCGGGGAGCCCCCGCGGTTCGGGCCTCCCCCCGGATCACACGTTCGATGGCGGCGTCCACCTGCGCGGCCACCGTGGTGTCGAAAGCGCGGACCGAAATCTCGAGGTTCGCCTCGTCCGGAATGATGTTGGGGCGGCTTCCGGCCTGGAGGACACCCACGGTCACCACCGCCATCTCGGTGGGACTGACCTCGCGCGCGACGATGCCCTGGAGCCGAGTGACGATATTGGCAGCAAGCACAACGGGGTCAACCGTCGTGTGTGGTGCGGAACCGTGCCCACCGCTCCCGAAGATCCGTACCCGCAGCACGGAGCTGGCCCCGAGGATCACCCCGGCCCGGTGCGCGATCATCCCGGCCGGTTGGGGACCGACGTGTTGACCCAGCACAATGTCGGGTCGACCGACCCTGTCGTACAAACCATCCCGCAGCATGGCCTGCGCGCCGTCGAGGGTCTCCTCGGCGGGCTGGGCCACGACCACCAGGGTCCCCCGCCAGTGCTCGCGCGCCTCGGCGAGCAGGTCCGCCGCGCCCAGCATCGAGGCCACGTGCGCATCGTGCCCGCAGGCGTGCATCACCGGCACCTCGGCGCCGTTGTCGTCGACGCCACGGGCCGCGCTCGCGTAGGGAAGCCCCGTGTTCTCCTCGACCGGAAGCGCGTCCATGTCCGCGCGTACCAGCACGCTCGGTCCGGGACCGTTACGCAGCACACCCACCACTCCGGTGCCGCCGATTCGCTGGTGCACCTCGTAGCCGGACCTGGCCAGCCATTCGGCGACGGCACCGGCGGTCCGGTGCTCGGCGTGGGACAGTTCGGGGTTACGGTGCAGATCGACGTAGAGCCCCTCGACGAGCGGGAACACGTCGTCGATCCCGCGGAGTACCGTTGCGGCGAGCTGCGCGGCTCGCTCGGCCTGGGCGACCTCTGGCACCGGATTCCACCGCCTTCGTCAGCTCCCCTGGTCGTGTGCCTGGTCACATCGACGCGCACGGGCGATCGGTCTCGATTCTCCCGGCACCCTGCAATGGATCGCAAACGGGGTGCGGACAACTCCACTACCAGCTTCCCCGCCGAAGCATCCCACGCGTTGCCGTATCGTGATGATCTTGTAGGCTGTCGCTCAGTTTTTACTCAGGAACACGTGCTAACAGCGCGCACGTCGTGTGGAGGTTCTTCCGTGCCCGTGTCCCCATCGGCTGTGGCGCCCCCGGTTGCCGGCTCCGCTCCACCCGAGACCGTCCGGAAACCGGAACGCCCCGCATCCGCCTCCGGGCCGGTGCGAGATGCCCACCTGGACAACGCGAAGTTCGTGCTGATCGTCCTCGTGTTCGTGGGACACGCCATCTCCCCCGCGCGCGACACACTTCTGGCCGAGGCCGTCTACTTCTGGATCTACCTGTTCCACATGCCGGCCTTCGTGCTGATCTGCGGCTACGTGTCGGCGTCGTTCGATGGCTCCGCCCGTCGCGTGGACCGCCTGATCACCACGGTGCTGGCGCCGTACCTGATCTTCTGGGGAGTCTACGTCGCTGAGGCCCACGTCGCCGGACGCGGCTATCCGGAATCGCCGGTCGACCCGATCTGGCTCACCTGGTTCCTGGTGGCCCTGTTCGTCTGGCGGATCAGCGTACCGTTCTGGAAGCGGATCCGCTGGCCACTCGCCGTCGCGGTGGCCGTGTCCCTCGCAGCCGCCACGGTGAGCACCGGTGATGCACTGGGGATCTCCCGGATCCTGAGCCTGTTGCCCTTCTTTGTCCTGGGGCTGTGTCTCCAGCCCGGGCACCTGGAGTGGCTGCACCAACGCTGGGTGCAGGTGCTGGCCGTGCTGGTCCTCCTGGGCACAATGGTGGCCGCCGTTCCGTTGGCCAGTGAGCTGAGCACCGAGTGGGTGTTCTGGCGCGCCAGCCTGGCCGACCGGGAGGTCGACCTCCTTCCGTTGGGGATGGCCGCGCGTACCGGGTTCTTGGTCCTCGCGGGGGTACTGACCATGGCGTTCCTCGCGGTGATACCGCGAGCACAGACCTGGTTCACGCAGCTCGGTGCCTACACGATGTTCGTCTACCTGTTGCACGGCCTACCGATCCGTATCGCCGAGCAGTTGGGCTGGTACGAGGCCGTGGACGGCTACGCGGGGCTGGCGGCGAACACCGTCTCGGCCGTGGTCCTGTCCTTCGTGCTGTGCACACCCTGGGTCCGGCGGGCCACCGGATGGCTGGTCGAGCCCCACGCCACGTGGCTTCATCGGCGTTCGGGAACCTGATGTCCGGATCGGCCAGCTGGACCCGCGGAACGGGCCAGGACGTCCCGGACCGAGCGCGGTGACTGGCGGCCAGCCGCAGGACTCGGGCCACGGGCTCAGGGACGACTCTCACGGGGCTCCGCGGAACGTGCCCGGATGTGCGCCCACAGTCGATACACGACCACGAACTCGAACAGGAGCAGGCAGGCACACGCAGCGGCCACGATGACAGCGATGGTGTTCGGCAGCCCGAACAGCCACAACAGCGCCGACGCCGGCGCGAGCACGCACACGGTCATCTCGAACTCGATACCACTGAACAGGTGGGGACGCACGCGGTGGCGGGCCAGGGCCGCCCGCAGCCGATCCTCGGTAGGCAGGGGGCTGGATTCCGGACCCGGAACCGACCCGTCGGCGCCGGTCCCACCGCCGTCCGTGGGCGGCGCGGATGGCCCGTCCCTGGACGGCTCCGGGATGGCGTCGGCTCCGGTCTGCGTCGCGGCCCCGAGCGCATCGTTCGGGTGCTGAGGACGCGCCGGCGACTCGCCTGGAGACCGACACCTGCGGTGGAGCACGCGCCGGGTCGTGTCCACCTGAGCGGCGTTCAGGTAGCGCATCAGGTCCAGGAAGACGACCGGTGGCGCGAGGAGCAGGTAGAGCACGTCCCCGGTGGCCAGCCACTGCCCGGCGAGGAGCGCGCTCATACAGGCGAAGAACCGGACCCGGTCCAGGATGAAGTCGACCCAGACCCCGAACACCGTTCCCGTTCCCGTCAGCCGCGCGAGTTTCCCGTCCACACAGTCCAGTACGAAGCTGAGATGGAACAACAGCGCACCGGCAAACAGCCAGGGCCAACTTCCCAGCACCAGGCAGGCGGCCGAGCCCGCCCCCAGTACCGCGGCGCCGAAGGTCACCTGGTTCGGGGTGAGGGCGGTGTGGTTCGCGGCCCACACGACAAGCCGTCCGGCGAGGGGATCGACGAGAAACACCGTCCACCACGAGTCCCGAGACTTGTAGGTGCGCTCGCGGACCTCGGCGAGGGTGTGCTTCGCCATCGCTGCTGGGTCACCTCCGTCCGGACCAGCCACCTGACCCTGGCTGTCGCATCTGCCCGCCCAGGGTCTCGACGAACCATCGGTATGCCCGTTCGCGGGCCGGATTGCACTCCGGGCGAAGCGGGGTGATCCGCACTGTGGACCCGATCCCGCATAATTGAGACGGGTGCCTGTGGTCCGGCACTCGTGGTCGGCACCAGTCGAGGTGAGACGTGCAGTTTCTCAACGGTCAGGTCCCCGAGCAGGATCTGACCTACAGCGATGTGTTCATGGTTCCGCGTCGTTCCGCGGTGGGCTCCCGTCTGGACGTCGATCTCGCGTCCCATGACGGGACGGGTACCACCGTGCCGATCGTGGCGGCCAACATGACCGCGGTGGCCGGCCGCCGCATGGCGGAAACCATTGCTCGGCGCGGCGGCATTGCCGTACTGCCCCAGGACATTCCCCTGGATGTCGTCGCCGAGGTGGTGAGCTGGGTCAAGGACCGCCATCTGGTCCACGACACCCCGATCACCCTCGCCCCGCACGGCACGGTCGGCGAGGCACTCAACCTCCTGCCCAAACGGGCGCACAACGCGGTGATCGTCGTCGACGAGGAACGTCGTCCCGTCGGGGTGGTTACGGACGCCGACTGTGGTGGGGTGGATCGATTTACCCAGGTGCACGAGGTCATGTCACGTGACCTCCTCACCATCCCGGCCGGCACCGACCCCACCGAGGCCTTCAACACCCTGCACGACTTTCGGCACCGGCTGGCCCCGGTCATCGACGACAGCGGGGCACTCGTGGGGGTGCTGACTCGGACCGGTGCACTGCGGGCCACCCTGTACGAGCCTGCCGTGGACCAGAACCGACAGCTCCGGATCGCCGCCGCCGTCGGGGTGAACGGCGACGTGGCGGGCAAGGCGGCCCGGCTCCTGGAGGCCGGCGTGGACACGCTGGTCCTCGACACCGCGCACGGCCATCAGGAAAAGATGATCACCGCACTCCAGAAGGTGCGGGCCCTGGACCCCCAGGTGCCCGTGGTGGCGGGCAATATCGTCACCGCCGAGGGAGTTCGCGATCTGGTTGCGGCCGGAGCGGACATCGTCAAGGTCGGCGTGGGGCCGGGCGCGATGTGCACCACCCGCATGATGACGGGTGTGGGGCGTCCCCAGTTCTCCGCGGTGCTGGAGTGTGCCACCCAGGCGCGGGAGTTGGGCACCTCGGTCTGGGCCGACGGAGGGGTCCGGCATCCGCGGGACGTCGCGCTGGCGTTGGCTGCCGGGGCGAGTAACGTCATGGTCGGGTCCTGGTTCGCGGGGACCTACGAGTCCCCGGGCGACGTCGTGCGGGATGCCGAGGGGCGTATGTACAAGGAAAGCTTCGGTATGGCCTCGGCCCGGGCCGTGCGGTTGCGCACGGCCGAGGACTCACCGTTCGACCGGGCTCGTAAGGCCCTGTTCGAGGAGGGGATCTCCTCCGGCCGGATGTACCTCGATCCGCAGCGCCCCAGTGTTGAGGACCTACTGGACGAGATCATCGCCGGTGTGCGCAGTTCGCTGACCTATGCCGGGGCAGGCACTCTCGCGGAGTTCGCCGAGCGCGCCACCGTGGGGGTGCAGAGCGCGGCGGGCTACAGCGAGGGCATGCCAACTCCCACCAGCTGGTAGCCACTCCGCCGCGCCAGAGCCCCCTCCGGTTGCGGGGCGCGGTCCCACATGACGGCCGGCCCCGGGGGACACGGATACCCCCGGGGCCGAGTCACCGGGCGTATGCACCACCAGTACCCCGGTTTTCCGACGATCGCTGGACCGCTGCCTGGGCAGACCAGGGCGACGCTGAATCGCGGGCGGCACCGGTGCCGTGCCCCCCATGTGCACCTCGCTGGGCTGGCTGGCTTCATCCGGTACCTCGGTGACCAGCCGAGTCAGTTCCGTACCGGGTTCAGGTATGGAATCCGTTCGGTCACGCGCGTCTCGTTGTGGCCAAGAACACCCTTCCACAACCCTGAGGTTGGCTCGTCAGACCAACTTTTTGCACTGACTAGTCAGTTTAAACTGACTAGTCAGTGCAAAAGTAGGCGAGAGGAAGGCGGAGCTTTCATGCGCCGAGCGACCGGAGCCCGCGTCGAAGCGGAGGGCCTGGCCCTGCGGACCGGACACGGCTGGGTGTACTCGAACGTGGACTGTGCCGCGACCCCGGGCTCACTCACCGCCTTCGTCGCAGACGGCGGCGGCGGACGCACCGCCTTGCTGTTAACCCTCTCCGGACGGATGCGCCCCAGCGACGGGAGCCTGCACGTCGACGGGCACGACTGCTACCGCACCGCCCGCGCGGGCCGGCAGGTCCGACGTATCTGCGCACTGGGCCTGAGCGCCGGCGTGAACGACCTGGACGAACGCATCCGTGTGCGCGAACACCTCAACGAACGTATACACCTTCGCCTGCGGGCACCCCGACGGGAGGTACGGGACCAGGCACTCACCGCCGCCGGGCTGACCAGCGCCGACACGCACCGACTCACTGGCGAACTGTCGCTGCTGGAGCAACGCCGGCTCGGCCTCGCGCTGGCCCTCATCGAGGAGCCGCGCCTGGTTCTGGTGGACGATGTGGACCGCGGACTCTGCCCCGAAACCCGGGCCGCCCTCTGGTCCACCCTGGGGGAGCTCGCGGACCGGGGACTGACCCTGATCGCGACCTGCGCCGACGCTGAGGCGGCCCGAACTGAGGCGGGAGCGAGCACGCTCCCCCTCCACCAGGGCCCCATCGAGGACACCGACAAGACCGGTAAAACACACGCCACCTCAGGACGCACCAGCAGTGGCGGCAAGCGGCTGCGGCAAGCGGCCGCCACCGGCCGAACCTCACTGCGCGACCTTCTGGACCGCGCCACCGGACGTGGAAAGGAGGAACAGTGAAGTTCCGGCTCCCCCGCCTACCGCGATTCCACCGCCCGCGACGAGGAACCCCGCGCCGCCCCCGCTGGCTACGCCGCCCCCGGTTCCTGCCCACGGCACGGGCCACGGGCCCCTCCGTCCTGTCCTACCTCCGCTCTCCCCTACCCACGGCCGCCCTGGCCGCACTGACCCTGATCCCGCTGCTCTACGCGGGCCTGTACCTGTGGGCGTTCTGGGACCCGTTCGGCGGGATGAAGAATCTGCCCGTCGCGCTCGTCAACGACGACGAACCGGCAACGGTGGACGGCGAGGAGCTCGCGGCGGGGGACGAACTCACCGAGGAACTCCTCGACCGCGGCGACCTGGACTGGCACCTGGTCGACGACACCACTGCCGAGGAGGGAGTGGACGACGGACGCTTCTACGTCGCCCTGCGCATCCCGCAGAACTTCAGCGCGAATCTCGCCACCCCCGGCGAGGACGATCCCCGGCCGGTCCCGGCACAACTGGAAACCTACTTCAACGACGCGAACTCCTACATCGTTCGGGAACTTCTGGGCACCGCCTTCGCGGACGTGCAGAGTGCCGCGGGACGCTCCGCCATCGAGACCTATCTCGATGACATCTTCCTTGGCTTCAACGAGATCCACGACCAGACCGGAGAGGCCGCGGACGGCGCCGACGAACTGGCGGACGGCACCGACAGCGCCCAGGACGGCAGCGAGGAGCTCCACGAGGGGCTCGGCGAGGCCGCCTCAGGGTCCGACGAACTCAGTGACGGCCTTGGGGAGCTGTACTCCGGTTCGGTCGAACTCGCCGACGGCGCCAGCACCGCCTCCGCGGAAGTACACGAGCACGTCACCACTCTCGACCAGCTGGCCGACACCGTGGTCCCCCGACTGCGCGAAGACGCCCCCGCCATCGAGGATGGGGCCAACGATGTGGCGCACGTCGCCGGCACCATCGCCGACGCCCTGGACGAACTCCCCCAGGAGAGTGAAGAGGCGGCCGAGGCCGCCCACGAGATCGACCAGGCCGTAACCGACTACCTCCACGAACACCCCGAGCTGGAGTCCGAGGAACCGGAGCTCTACGACCTACTGATCGCCGTGGACTCGGTGGCCAGCCAGGCGGTGGCCGTAAACAACTTCGTCACCCTGCATGCCGCGGACATCTCCACCCTGGCCGAGGACGCGGAGGCCGTGGCCGACACCGCCGCCAACCTCGCGGCCGAAGCTCCCCAACTCGCCGAGGATGCCGAATACGCCCGCGACCGGATCGACGAGCTGGACGAAGGGCTGGCGGAGCTGGCCACAGGAAGCGGGGAGCTGCGAGACGGCCTCGCCGACGCCCACGGCGGCGCCGTGGAACTCGACGGCGGCATCGGCGAACTGCGCACCGGAGCGGGCGAACTCGACTCCGGCCTGACCGAGCTCAGTGGCGGCGCCCAGGAGTTGGCGACCGGCCTGGCCGAAGGCTTGGGCCTGATCCCCACCTACGACGAGGACTCCCGGGACCGACACGGCGACATGATGAGCGAGCCGGTGCGCCTCAGCTCCACCGTGGAGAACGAAGCCCCCGACTACGGCACCGGCTTCGCGCCGTTCTTCATCCCGCTGTCCCTGTGGGTCGGGGCCATGGTGGTGTACATGGTCCTACCCGCGACCGTGGGGCGGGCTCTGGCCAGCAGCGCCCCCTCCTGGAGGGTGGCGTTCATCAGCTGGCTGCCTGCGCTCGGAATCGGGGTGGTTCAGGTCGCGGTGATGATGGCCGTTCTCCACTTCGGCCTGGGGCTGAGCGCAACGCGGTGGCTCACCCTCATCGCCCTGCTGTTGCTCACCGCGGCAGCGTTCACGGCGATGGTGCAGTGGCTGAACGTCCAGTTCAACTCCGCGGGCCGGGTACTGGCCCTGGTCCTGCTGATGCTCCAGCTCACCTCGTCCGGGGGCACCTACCCGCTGGAGACCAGCCCCGCCCTGTTCCAGGCGATCGCACACTACCTGCCCATGAACTGGGTGGTCAGCGCACTACGCCACCTGATCAGCGGCGGCGACCTCACTGTGGTCCTGAACGCCTTCCTCGTGCTGGGGGCCTACCTGGTCGGTGCCCTCACCCTGACCGTCCTGGCCGTCTCCCGGAAGCGGGTCTGGAGCATGCACCAACTCCACCCCTCCCTGAAACTGTAAGACTGTTCCTATGGACGTAGCAGAGGAGACCCCGTGAGCGCTCGGCGGGAGGACACCCGGCGACGCCTGTTCCACGCTGCGGTGTCACTGATTGCGGAACAGGGGTTCGGCGCCACGTCGGTGGACCAGATCGCCGAGCGCGCGGGGGTCGCCAAGGGCACGGTGTACTACAACTTCGGCGGCAAAACCGAACTGTTCACCGCGCTCCTGGCCTGGGGGATCAGCCGCCTGGCCGAGGAGATGCGGGCGGCGGCCGAAGCCGCCCCGTCGGGGACCGCCCTCACCGAGGTGCTCCGCGCGGAACTCGCCTTCATCGGCGAACACGAGGCGTTCGCCCGGCTGCTGGTATCCGAGGCGTGGCAGACGAACCAGGCCTGGTACGCCACCGTCCAGCAGATCCGGAACGAGGCGATCAGCGTCATCGGTGCCGTGCTGGACACGGCGGCACGCCGGGGATCGGTCCCGGCCACCCTCGACACCGGGGTGGCTTCCTCCGCCCTCTTCGGCATGGTGCTCACCGTGGCTCTGGACTGGCGAACTCTCCAGCCTGAGCGCCCCATGGAGGAGATCCACGCGATCCTGGTTCAGCTGGCACAGGGCATGGTGTCCCGCTGACACGTTCCGGTCGGACCCCTGCCCCGAAGGCACGGGCCCGACCGGAACGGGGGCAGCCGCGCGCGCCCTGCCAGCTGCCCCCGTCAACCACCCGGATCGTTGGTCCGAGCGGCTCAGGGTGCCCACAGTAGCCCGCTGGCGTGGTGCCGCACATCCTCCGTGAGAGCCATCCCGCCCTCCCCCCAGGGTTAGGGGGTGGCCTCCACCGTGTGGGGGACCCGTGGGGCGTGGTACCGGGTCATCCGCGGTGGCAGTCCACCACGGAGAATCGTGCTGGTAACCACCCGCGTTCCGCAGAGCAGGTCGGCAAGGCCCCGCTGGTCCCGCCGGGCCACGGCGGGTGCGCCGTGTACGGCCACGACGAGAAGCGCCCACCAGGGCAGGCCCAGCACGAACAGGGTCACCACCGGCCCGTGCACGAGCACGGAGCGCAGCAGTACACGCCACCGGGACGCCGGCCCCGTCCCGGTGGCCATGCCGAGCCCCAACGCGAACACCATGCGCCCCAGGGTCTGGCGCAGGGGGGACAGCAGCGGAACCACACCCGCCATCAGCACCGCCAGCCCCACCAACACCAGGTCGAACGCCGTCGGCCCCGCCAGCGGGTGGACTGCGCCCGCACGCACCAAGGCCCCCGTGATCACCGCAGCCGTGAGCCACCACAGCGCCAGGTCCAGCAGCAGGGCCAGCTGGCGACGGAGGCCCGAGGGCCGCATCAGGTCGGGCATCCCCGCGGGCCAGCCGCGGCGAAGCACGCGGGTGGTCAGTGGTCGCGCCGCCAACCAGCCGATCAGAGCACCCAGCCCCCCAGCCAGCACGTCGTCGGTGGCGGCCACCCGGTAGGCACATGGATAGGCTCCGAACACCCCGGTCAGTTGCACCAGCTCCACAGCCCCGGCCACAGCCACCGCCAGGCCAACCGTTCGCAGGAGGCCCTGCCGGTAGCGGTACCAGGCCAGCGCACCCACCGGAAGAAACACCGCGGCGGTGATCCCGGCTCGCAGCAGCGCGTCGGTGGTCAGTGGGGTGAGTGTGGCGCCGGGCTGCGGCTGTGCAGCGCTGCCGCCACCGGTACACAGCTGCCCGGTGGGCAGTGGCCACAGAGCCGCGAGCGCCACCAGCCAGCCAGTTGCGACCGTGGCCAGGGTGATCAGGCCCGGCCAGCCGCCAAGCCAGCCGAACACGCGGTGCTGGCGGTACAGAAACAGCGCGGAGGCCACGACCACGACCAGAGATGCCGAGGAGATGACCAGCGCCTCGGTCCCGGCTGTTCCCGGAATCGCCAGCGGCAGAACTCGTTCGATGCCCCATCCCATAGTCCGGCCAGGCTAGCGGCTCCGTACCCGTCCGGGAGCACGTTTCGCGGGTTTCCCACCCGGGGCTGGTTCGGAAGGGGTGTCTGACCGCACCCCCAGCCTCCGATCCACGGCTTGGGAAGGGGGCGGGGCTGGCAGGCTCGCCGTCGCCCATCGGCCCGGCGGTTGCCGGACCGGTTGACGGACCGTTCAGTCCGGGTGTCGCTTCCGCAGGACCAGCAGCAGGTTCCACGTCACGATCTCCCGCAGCCCCGGGATCCGCACCACCGGGCGCATCCACCAGGGGTGGTAGCGCGGTTGGATATCCACGATGTCGGCGTTGGGTGTGGCGCGGGCCCACCTCAGGGCCTCGGCGACGCTCACCGCGAACATGGTGCTGCCGTAACGGTTCTTGGGGGGCCGTCCGGTGCGTCGCTCGAACCGCCGCGCCGCGAAGTCGCCCCCCAGGTAGTGCCAGGGGGAGGTCTCGTGTCCGCCCCACGGGGACCACCACACCGTGTAGGAGAGGTAGACCACTCCTCCGGGACGGGTTACTCGCACCATCTCTTCGGCCATGGTGTGCGGGTCGGGAACATGCTCCAGGACGTTGGAGGAGAAGCAGACGTCGACCTGGCTGGTGCGTACCGGAAGCTGAAGGGCGCTGCCGAGTACGGCGGCCCCCGGAGCGGTCCCGTCCCGTGCGGTCAACTCTTCGGCATCGGCGTCCACACACACGCAGCGGGCACCGGCCGCCCGCAGCTCCGCGGCGAAATAGCCGGGACCGCCGCCAACATCCAGGACCTGGGCTCCGGCCAGCTCGCAGTAGCCGCGGAGCTGCGCCACAGTGTCGCGGGCCAGGGTTCCGTAGAAGTGGTCCGGGTCGGTCTGCTCGCGGCGGAACGCGGAGAACAACCGGACCGAGCGTCCCAGTGTGGCTCGGAACTGTTCCGGGCGTTCGGCGACGTCACCCATGCGGGGACGCACCGTCGGTCTCGGTCGGGTGGGAACCCACGCTGTCGCGACATCCGTAGTACCGGAGGTGTTGCCAATGGTCCCCGGCCCAGTACTCCGTCACCGCGTGCACCGTGACCCCGTTCCGCGCGAGGAGCGAGCACACCTGTGGTTGCGGCATGGTGTGCATGCGCATCGGTGCGGGGTACCGAAGCAGCAGGCGCTGGCCCCAGCGAATCACCGCCTGGGGGGCGTAGCGGAACACGATCCCCTTGAGGGTCCGTCGCTCCCGCGCCGGTACACCGAGGACGAGGCAGCCTCCTGGGCGCAGCACCCGCGCGAGCTCCTGGAGGTAGGAACGGGCCAGCTCGGGGGGCATGTGCTGGAACACGAGATCGCTGTAGACGAGGTCGAACGAGGCGGACTCCAGCTCCGGCAGTTCGGCCGTGTCCCCGCCGTGGTGCAGGAACGTCACCGGCCCGGAGCCCCGGTCCAGGCGCCTGGCCTCGGCGAGCATGGGTTCGGAGATATCCACGCCGACGACCTCTGCGAAGTGGCGGGCGAGTGCGTGGGACAGCCGGCCGGCACCGCAGCCGAAGTCCAGGGCCCGCCCCGGTTCCGGCGCGATTCGCAGCTTCGCGAGTTGGTCGAGGGCAGCGTCAACCTCGGCGTCCCCGGAAGCGAGGAACTCGGTGTCGTCCCAGCCGCCATCGCGTTTGGTGGGGTCGACACACACCGCCCACAGTGGCTCGGCCGAGCCCAGCACGGTCCAGTCGTGCCGCAGCTGAGCCAGGGCACGCTTCATCGTCGCCACCACCCCGCCCGGGTCTGCTGCATCAGGTTCTCACTCACTTCCGTTCTGCCCGTCCGGAACTGCAATGATATGGGTGCCACGTATTGGAACGTGTTGTACCACAACGGAGTCACTGTCCGGTGCCCCAGGGCCGTCCGGACCCGGAGGGCAGGAGCCCATGACCGAGGAGCATCCCGGCGGGTCGAATCCCGCGGCCACGACGGCGGCAGCTTCGGAGGAATCCGCGGCCCCACAGGGGGCGGCGACAACCGGCGAGTCCCCCGTGGTGGTGGAGTTTCGGCTGCGTGTGCCCACCTGGATGCGCACCCTGTGGTCGATGCGCCGGGACCGGATCCTGCTGGTGGGGCTGGCCCTGGTTGCCGTAGCGCTCACACACCGGGTTCTGGTCCTACGGGAGGCGTACTTCGTCGAGGACGACTTCCTGTTCTTCGCCCGCGCCTTCCACAGCACGCTGGACTGGGAGTACCTCACCGAGCTGCACAAGGGCCACCTCATGCCGGGTGCGATGCTGCTGATCTACGTGCAGACGGCACTCGCTCCCTACCATTGGGGCCTGGCCGCAGGTGTGATGGTCCTCACCCAGGCCGGAGCGTCCCTGGGCATGTTCCGGCTGGTGTGGTTGTGGTTCGGACGCCGGTGGGCCATCCTCATCCCCCTCGCGGTCTACACGTTCGCCCCGCTCACCCTGCCGGTACTCGCCTGGTGGTCGGCGGCCCTGAACGCGGTACCGCTCCAGCTGGCGATGGTGGTGGCGCTGGTGTGGCTCACCCACTACCTCCGTGATGGCACCACCGCCTACGCCTGGTACACCGCGGCGGCCGTCGTGGTGGGGATGTCGTTCGCGGTCAAGGGGATGTTCCTTCCGCCACTGCTGCTGGCGGTCGCGGTGTTGTTCCTCAGCCGTGGCAGCGTGGGACGTTCCCTCCTGCGAACCCTGGACACGCATCCCCGGTTCTGGCTGGGCATGGTGGGACTGTCCGTGGGGCATCTGCTCCTGTACCTGGCCCGGGACCGGCAGGCACCGCAGGGTGAAGGGGCCGGCATGCCCGAGCCGCAACCAGCGATCGACCTGGCAACCGGACTTCTGGGACAGACCTTCCCCTCCCTGGCCGTGGGCGGTCCGCTGGAGTGGGGCACCTCGACCCCGGCCGGGGGCCTCGTGCAGCCACAGACGTGGGTCCTGGTGGCAGCCTGGAGTGTGCTGGGTCTGCTCGTGCTGGGCACTCTCCTCTACCGTCGCCGTGCCTGGCGCGCCTGGGCCCTGCTGGCCGGATACCTTGTTCTGGTTGACCTGGTGCCCACCCTGATTGCGCGAGGCCGATACGAGGGCCTGGTGGGCCACGATCCGCGCTACGTGGCTGAGGCCGCCGTCGTGTTCGCGCTCTGCCTGGCCCTGGCACTATGGCCAACCCGTGAGGAACAGCGGGCCAGCGACGCCGACGGTCGGTCCGTCTATCGTGCACTGCCGCGGATCCGCGGACGTGGCCCCGTGGCGGTGCTGTGCACTGTGGGCTTTGTGGCGGCGGCGAGCTACTCCACCCACACCTATGCCGACACGCTCAGTGGGGATCGGGTGCGCTGGTACTTGGACACGGTCCGCTCCTCGATCTCGGCTATTCCGCCGACAGCGGCGGTCTATCCGAACCCGGTCCCCGAGGATGTCGTCCTGCCGTGGAATGGCCCGCTACGGCTGAGTTCCCACGTGCTCCCCCCACTCGCGGCGGGCTCCGCGGACGCGGAGACCGCCGAGTTGCTGGCCGAACCACGCCCCAGCACCACCCCGATGATGCTCAACGAAAACGGATTCCTCGTCACCGCCGAGCCCTCCCCACACAGTCACCACTTCGGCCCGCCGGAGGACGAGGAGTGTGTGCCCAGCTTCGACGGCCGGATGGCCTGGGATGTGCACTCCGACGGTGGTCCGGCGCACGCGGTGGGTATCGCCTACAGCGCCTCGGCCCAATCGACGCTCGTGGTGACCGCCAACGAGACCGCGGTCACCACCGTGCTTCCCCCCGCTGCCTCAGGTGGGGGCTACTACGTTCCCCTCCCCCAGCCGGTTGACCAGCTCATCCTCGATTCCGAAGACCAGGCGGTGTGCGTGCAGGCGGTGACGTACGGACCTCTCGTCCCGTCCAGCGAGGAGGACCCCTGGTCCGACCTCGACGAGGATTCCTTGGCCGAACTCGAGGAGTTGGCCGAGGAGGCCCTGGCCGAGTCCGACGACACCGAGACCGAACGATCCGAAGAGCTGGAGGATCCGGCCGGTCAGGAGGACGCGGAGTTGGATGAGCTGGATGAGGACGCACTGGCGGAATTGGAAGAGTGGGCGGAGTGGGAAGACGGTTCGGACTGAACCGGTCGTTTTCCGCTGACCAGGGGGTAGAGCCATCGCGATGTGGGGCGTTCCACGAGATGGTAGCTGGCCATGGCGGCCAGCACCGTCCCGGCGAACACCGGCCCCAGATCCAGCCAGAACGATCCGGTGAACGGCTCCTGCCCGGTGAAGTCCCGCCACAGGTACAGCACCAGGAACTGCCACAGGAAGACGCCGTAGGAGATCTTGGCGAGGAAGGTCATGGTGGGGCCGGCCATGACGGTACGCAGCCAGGCCCCGCCCGCGGCCCAGGGCGCTGCGGCATCCCGGACCGGATCGGATTTCGGCTGGAAGGCGATGGGTGCCACGAAGAAGGCGGCGAACGCGAGGGCGGTGGCGTATTGGATGATCGCCGACCAGAAACCGTCGGTGCCCATGAACCGGGGACCGGTGACCGGACCGGCCGAGACCAGGAAGGCTGCGGCGGCCACACCCCAGCACAGTGCCGGGGACTGGGCGACCGTGCGGCAGAGCCGACGCACCGGGGCGTGTGGGCGCGCATCGCGCCACGCCCACTCCGAGAGCACGGCCAGAGCCATCCCGACCGCGAACAACCCCATGGTGCGGGGCAACCAGGCGTGCATATAGGGGCGTTCCACCGGATAGAACTGCACCAGCAGCGCGACCACGGACAGTGCCATCAGCACACCCAGGCCGATCAACAGACGTCGAGCGCGTGCGTGCACGTCGGGCCGGCCGCGGCGTGCCCACCGGTGCAGCATCAGGGCCAGGACCGGCAACACCAGGTAGAAGGCGACTTCCGTACACAGGCTCCAGATCTGCCCCAGACCCTGTGGGCCGGTACCGAACCACCACGAGGGGTCCGGGTCGTAGATGAAGGTCAGCGTGAGAACCTGGAGCCACGGACCAACCGAGTCCAGGTACTCCCGGGAGTAGAGCAGCAGGGCGACGACTGCGACCACCCAGTAGGCGGGCAGGACCCGCACCGCACGTCGCCACAGGTAGGCAGCCGCCCGTGGCCGCTCGGTGTCGTCGAGGGTGGCGCGGACCCAGGGGCGGTAGAGGAGCACCCCGGACAGGGCGAAGAACAGCGGTACCGCCAGCTCGAACCCGGAGAGCAGCGCACCCCGCAGTCCCGGCTCCAGCACCACGCCAACCTCTACCGCGACGTGGAACACCAACACCATCAGTGCCGCGACCGCCCGGACCCCGTCGAGCCCGGCGTGGTGCCCGGTCACCTGGGGAAGGTCGCGGGGTTCCGCAGCATCGCCAGGTCGGGTTACCGCGGACTCCTCGACCAACGAACCTCCATGTAGAACATGTTATAAATATTCCGACACACGCTGATGACGTAGCGCGGGCAGGGGACTACCATACCTCAAACTGAACTATGTTCCAGGAAGATCACCCGCAACCCGCCCAGGAGGGGCAGATGCGCCGAAATCTGGCAATTGCATGTATCGCCTTAGGAGTCTTCGCGATCGTGCTCGCGCCTCTCCTGCGATTCTGGGTGGCCGATGCCCTGATGCGGACTCCGATGGACTACTACCAGGAGCCGGTGCATCAGGCGCAGAACGCCACCTACTTCAACATCGAGGATGTGGAGCTTGTCGAGGACGCGACGATCGAGGCGCACACCACCCTGCGCGCCGACGTCGCCGCCAGCGACACCGACGTTGTCGTATGGGACCAGTTCACCTGGGTTCGGCACGCGGACAGCCCCGGTGACAACGACTTCGCCATCGAGTCCAACACCCGCCGCGTGGGACACGACCGGTTTACCGGTGAGGCAGTCGACTGCTGCGACGCCAGTGTCAACGAGGAAAGCGTCGTCCAGACCGGGCAGGCCTACAAGTTCCCGTTCCTGACCGAACAGCGGGACTACGAGTACTTCGACACCACCACCCTCCAGGCCGAACCCATGGTGTTCGACGGTGTGGACGAGATCAAGGGACACGAGACCTACCGCTTCGTGCAGGAGATCCCGGAAACCAAGATCGACGAGCGGGTCATTCCGGCCGACGTGCTGGGGATCGAGAGTGACGACGAGGACCAGACCGACATCACCACCGACGAGATGTACTCGGTGGAACGCACGTTCTGGATCGACCCGATCACCGGAGTTCCGCTCAACCAGCACGAACACCAGCGCATTACCGCCCATGTGGACGGACAGGAGGAACTCGTCCTCATCGACGCCGACCTCCAGTGGACCGACGAGACCATCGACGCCTACATCGACAGTGCGTCGCAGGGAATGACGGCCATTCCGATCGTGCGGACCGGCTTGCCGATCGTGTTGCTGGTCGCCGGCGGAATTCTCACCGTGGGGGGCGTGATCCTCTACCTCTCGGCACGGCGGGTCTAGCCACCCATGGCTACGGCCCCCTCCCGCCCGGAGGAGACGGAACGTGCGGACCCCTCGCCGACACGTTCCGTCTCCTCCGGGCTCGTGCGGTTCCCAACCGAGCAACTCACCGGCCTGGCACGCGCCGCACGTCCTCGCCAGTGGGTGAAGAACGGGCTCGTCTTCGCCGCTCCCCTGTCCGCGGGGGTCATGCCCGAGGCTCTGGGGCGAAGCCTTGCGGCGTTCGTGCTGTTCTGCGTGGCCGCGAGTGGCACCTACCTCCTTAACGACGTCCGGGACCGACACGCCGACCGGGAGCACGAGCGCAAACGCCACCGCCCCCTCGCCTCCGGAACCCTGGGCGTTCCCCTCGCACTCGCCACCGGCGGGACACTGCTGGGAATCGCGCTGACGGCCGCATACCCTGTGGGTGGCCCCTGGCTGCTCGCCATCCTGGTCGGCTACCTGGGCTTGACCAGCCTCTACACCTTCTGGCTCAAGCACCTCGCCATCTGCGACATCGTGGCGGTAGCCGGTTGCCACGTGCTGCGGGCCCTGGCGGGTGCCGCGGTCGCGGCGGTCCCGGCCAGTAGCTGGTTCCTGATCGTGGTATCGCTGTCGGCCCTCCTGGTGGTGACCGGAAAACGGGAAACCGAACTCGGCGGGACCAGCGGACACACAGCACGCAGCGCCCTGGCCGCCTACACCGTGTCCTATCTCGCCCAGGTGCGCTCCATGGCCTCCGCCGCAGTGATCGTCACCTACTGCCTCTGGGCGTTGGAGCACCATAGTGGCGCGGCACTGGCCCTGCACGGGGCAAGCATCGTCCCGTTCATCATGGCGATCCTGCGCTACAACCTCCTGGTTTCCCGCGGCGCCGGCGAGGAACCCGAGGAGATCGCCCTGAGGGACCGCGCCATGCAGGTATTTCTGGCAACGCTGATGGTGCTGGTATCCCTGGGAATCTATGTCGTCTGAACGCATCCTCACCGGTTGGGGTCGCACCGCCCCCACCTCGGCCAGCGTCACCCGCCCACGTAGTCCCACAGAAGTGGCTACGGCCCTGCACCGCGCTCCCGGCCGGGGAACGGTGGCGCGCGGGCTGGGTCGCGCCTACGGGGACGCCGCCCAGTGTGCCGGGGGCCAGGTGTTGGATACCGCGGACATCACCCCCGGCCTGCGCATCGACGCGGACGCCGGAACGGTCACCGCGGCCGCCGGCACCAGCCTCGCCGAGCTGGTGCGCAGCCTGGTGCCGCGCGGCTTTTTCCTTCCGGTCACTCCGGGAACGCGCCACGTTACCCTGGGTGGGGCGATCGCCGCCGACATCCACGGCAAGAACCACCACCGCGACTCCTCCATCGGGGCGCACCTTCGGGATCTCACGCTGGTCACGCCGGACGGCTCCACACGACGTCTGCGTCCCGACTCACCCCACGAGGGTCGCGAGCTGTTCTGGGCGACGGTCGGCGGGATGGGGCTCACCGGTGTCATCACCGAGGCCACCCTCCACCTCATCCCCGTGGCAAGCTCCCGCATGCGCGTGGACACCGACCGCACCCCGGACCTGGACACAACCCTGGAACGCATGTGTGCGAGCGACGCCAGTCACAGCTACACCGTGGCCTGGCTCGACCTCCTCGCCCGCGGTTCCGCCACTGGCCGCGGCGTGCTCACTCGTGCCGAGCACGCCCACCCCGAAGAGCTGTGCCCCAGGGATCGGCTCCAGCCCCTGGCCTACGCCCCAGCCTCGGCGCGCCTGTCCACGCCCCCCGGTCTCCCGGGTGGCCTCCTCAATCCCGCCACCTTGCGGGCCTTCAACACGGCTTACTACCACCGCGCGCCGCTGCGGCGCCGCGGGCAGATCCAAGCGTTGGACTCCTACTTCTATCCGCTAGACGTCGTGGCCGGCTGGAACCGGCTCTACGGCCCCCGGGGGCTGGTGCAGTACCAGTTCGTGGTTCCCTTCGGCGACGCTGGGACCGCGACCCTGCGCCGGGTGGTCACCCACCTCACGCAGCGGCGGGCCCCGGCCTTCTTGACCGTGTTGAAACGCTTCGGTGCCGCGACCCCGGCGCCGTTGTCGTTCCCGTCCCCGGGCTGGACCCTGGCCGTGGACCTTCCGGCGGACACCCCCGGCCTGGGGGCACTGTTGTCGCGCCTGGACGCGTGGGTGCTGTCCGCGGGCGGGCGGATCTATCTGGCCAAGGACAGCCGCGCCAGCGCAGCCACTGTCCACGCGATGTACCCGCGGCTGGCGGAGTGGCGTCGGGTACGCGACCGCGTGGATCCACACGGCGTGCTCACCTCGGACCTGAACCGTCGGCTGCTGTTGACGGCGGGTGCGGTCTGAGATGACCAGCACAGCCGGGCATGGATGCTGGGCGGACGTGGGGCCACCCACGCAGCACACCCACCAGCGACGTTACAGGGAGCTTCACCATGCGTAACTCTGTCGGCACCGTCGACACCGTCCTGCTGTTGGGTGGCCGCAGTGAGATCGGGTTGGCGATCGTGGAACGGCTCGTGCGGGACGGGGCCCGCACGGTCGTCCTCGCCGCACGGGACGCGCACCATACTGAGGCGCTCGGTGCGGGCCCGGAGCGTCTCCGGGCGGCTGGAGCCACGGCCGTGCATCCGGTGCCGTTTGACGCCGCGGCCACCTCGGAGCATGCGGGGGTCGTTGCGCGGGCCACTCAGCTGGCCGGGGATCTGGACGTGGTCGTGGACGCCTTCGGTGTCCTGGGTGAGCAGGCCCAGTTCGAGGCGGACCCGGCCGCGGCCGCCGACGCCGTCACGGCCACCTACACCGGTCACGTCTCGATGGGATTGGCCGTTGCCGCCCGGCTGCGCGAGCAGGGCCACGGCACGCTCGTGGTGCTGTCCTCGGTGGCCGGAGTCCGGGTTCGCCGGGACAATCTCGTCTACGGCTCCGCCAAGGCTGGCCTGGACGGCTTCGCCCAGGGCCTGGACGACGCGCTCCACGGCAGCGGAGCACGGGTGATGGTGGTGCGTCCGGGCTACATTCCCACCCAGATGTCGGCGCACGTCTCCCCCGCCCCGTTCCCCGCAACCGCCGAACAGGTCGCCAACGCCGTGGCCGAAGGACTGCGCACCGGCCGCAGGGTCATCTGGGTCCCGCGGGTGCTGCGCGGCGTCTTCGCTGGCCTGCGGCTACTGCCCCGACCACTGTGGCGGCGGATCAGCCGGTGACCGGGACTCCCACCTCGTGCCCACTCGCCACCGCGCGGAAGAATACGCCGCCTCCACCCGCATCGGCCGTGATGCTGGGACGCTGGCTGCGTTCAAGTGCGGATCTGTCCCCAAGACCACCGCAACCACTCCGTTGGCCGTCGTGCGGGGGAGCGCCCCCAGGGCGCGACGCCGCCGGCGGCCGCCACGGCCCGCACCCATAAATCCACCACCGCCACCACCATTCCACGCCGGCTACCGAAATGGCGCGTGCAGCCAACCGAACCCGGCCACCACGGCTTCCGGTGCGGGGGTGGGGTCACCACGCCCCTCCGGGGCGCAACACGCCCCCACCCCCAGACACGCGCGACCAGCCCCAGCCCGCGCGGTAACCCCCGCATCGCCCCTCGGTGATCACGACGCCGGCGGCGGCCGCCACGCTGTCGACATGGTTGTCAGCAGCCGTACTGGGGGCCTCCCCGGGCGCGGCTCATCAGTTGGCCCCTCCATGCGGAACTCCACGAACCGAACCGGCCACGTCGTCACCGTGGGCACCGACACCCCCAGCTCACGGCTGGCCTACGCGTTCGACACACTCTCGGCGCGGACCAAGAACGAGCCGCGCCCGAACGGCCCAATCCTGGACGGTCGTAAGCTGCCGCACCCACCGTTCCAACTCGGCGTGCTCCGCAAGCGTCAGGTCCAACGGCAGCAGCTCCGGTTCAGGGCGACTCGTCCCACAGCCATAAGCGAACTAACCAATCAGAACACTAGCTGCGGAACGTAGTCCCACCATAGCTCTCGAGGGACTTATGGGCTAACTCCCAACGGCGTTCCACTTTGCCTTGCCCACGTTTCTCCCTTGGGAAGGCGGCCCGAACAGACCCTCCGGGACGTTGACTCCGGAGCACAAGCGACAGACCTTCCCAGCTCCAAATATATTCACACTAAACATTTTTTACTAAATCTGAAATATTTTCGATATAAAACATTCTCCACAAGATCTGAAACAAAAAATAGCCAGCCAATCCCAAACAGCCCCAAACCGGGCACACCATAAACAAAAAATAGCAAACCGAAAAGTATTCGAAAGTTGCCCACGTTTCCCAAGATACTCCAGCGAACACACAGAGAAACATAAACGCAATACACGTATACCCAAAATGACAAAAAATGGTTTCAGAGATTGACTAAGAGGATCTCGAAGACTAACTTTAGAACAGAATGAAATCGACAAAACAAAAATCATATCTTTGTATATCGACTCAGGGAATTTAGTTGGAGACACGAACAGCATTCCTTTTTCCAGGGCAAGGCTCATATATTCCTGGAATACTCTCTGGAATCGTCGAACGTTCACCACGAGCAGAGCGTGTTCTGGCCACTGTCGACGAGGTGTGCACCGCCGAGGGACGCTCACCCGTTTCCCACCTCCTGCGAGACACCAATTCCCCGTCTCTGGCCGAGCTCAGCGCCGAACGCCCGGACGATCTGGAGCTGGTGCTCTTCACTGGCGGAGTGGCAGCCGCCGAGATCCTGGCACACCTGGGACTACGAGCGGATGTCGTCGCTGGGCACAGCTTCGGGGAAATCTCAGCACTCACTTTTGCTGGGGCGTTAAATGTGTCAGCGGTAGTCCGGTTGATACTGCGGCGGCAGCAGGCTTTCCGAGACGCGTCCCCACCAGAGGGAGGCATGATCGCCCTGAAGCTCGACGCCCGACGCACTGAGCACTTGGTGGGTCTGATCGACCACCCACATCTCGTCTTGGCCGTGGATAACGGTCCGGATCAGTGCGTGGTCTCCGGACCGTCCGAACTACTGACCGAGGTGTACCAGGTCGCCCACGCCGCCGGCGTAGACGGGACACGCCTTCGGGTTGCTCATCCCTTCCACAATCCTGTCCTGCGGGAGGTCGCCGACCGTCTCGGCACCCATACAGCCGACCTGCCGTTCCAAGCACCCCGTATTCCGACCTACTCCGCCCTCCTCGGTCGCTATATGACCACAGCCGAGGACATGCGCGAACTGGCCCACGTTCATCTGGTGCGGCCGGTCCGATTCCACAACGCACTGCTGCACCTGCACCGTGACGGTGTGCGGAAATTCGTGGAATCCGGGCCGCGCGACGCGCTCACCACGGTGGTCGACAGTTGCCTACCCCGCCACCTCACCTGTGTTGCCCCACTACGTCACCGCGTCTCTATGGCCCAGCTCGAGTCGCTGGTCTTCCAGGAGGACAAGACACCCAGCGCGGCAGAGCCCGTGCCCCCGCACAATGATTCCCCAGCGTCGGAGGCCTCCAGGCTCCCGGCCGAGGCCGCGGACGAGAGCCCCGTGGAGCAGCCCGAAGATGCGGGCGGAACGGCGCTACCAGCAGACGGGGATATCCGCCGGGAGCTCAGCCGACTCTACGCCACGCACCTGGAACTGCCCGAGGAACTCATCACCGACGACATCGATCTGGAAGCCGATCTCGGAATCGACTCCATCAAGCAACTCGAAGTCTTCGCCAAGGCGCGAGACCGATTCGGCCTCCCCGAACCGCCCGAGGATCTACGAGTGACCTCCTACACAACGCTCCCCGAGATCATCGAACTCATCCGTCGGCTGGCCTCGACCGCGCCAGCGCCCCAGGAGTGAGGAACTATGTCGCACAGCCTGGACGGATACACGGCCCTGGTTACTGGTGGTGGACGGGGAGTCGGACGCGCGATCAGCGTACTGCTGGCAGCACGAGGAGCCCACGTCATCGTCAACTACTTCCATTCCGGCGACGCCGCCCGCGAGACGCGCGATGCGATCATCAACGCCTCGGGCTCGGCGGAAATCTTCCGTGCTTCAGTCGGCCACCAGGACCAGGTGGACAGTATGTTCGCGGCCATCCAGCGGGTACACGGTGGGCTGGACATCCTGGTGAACAACGCGGCGCGCGGCACACTCGCCGCATTCGACACACTGCGCGATCGCGACTGGTCCCGAGCTACCGATGTGAACCTGGACGGTGCCCGACGCTGCGCCCTGGCGGCACGCGACCTCATGGCCCCACGAGGAGGTGGGTCCATCGTAAACGTGTCCTCCATCGGCGCCGGACATGTGATAGGCAACTACGCGGTGGTAGGGGTCACCAAGGCGGCGGTCGAAGCGCTGACACGGTACCTTGCTGTGGAGTTTGCCGACCAGGGAATTCGGGTCAACACGGCCTCCAGTGGCATAGTGGACAGCGAGACTCACCAGCTGTTTCCCGAGGCTCAGGACCTCCGACAGGTCGTCGAACGGGCAACACCGCTCGGACGCCTCGCAACGGAACAGGAACTCGCCGAAATCGTGGCGTTCCTCGCGTCCGGGCACTCCTCCTTTGTCACGGGACAGACCATCCTCGCCGACGGAGGCCTGTCCCTCGGTTCCGCGAGCCTCTCGCCACCCCGATCCTCCGGCGAACGGAGCGATCACGCCCCGGATGCGCAACCACTCCCCGTCGCCGAGGGCGGCGAGGACACCGATAGCGACGGCGGCGACGCACTCATCGCGATCGTTGGCACCGGGCTCACCGTGCCAGGTGCCAACAGCCCGGACGAATTCTGGCAGTTGCTGAACGATAGACGCATCATGTTCCGCGAGCCGGAATTCCGGTTCGACGTGGACCAATTCTGGTCCGGCGACCCGACTGCCGCCGACCGTACCTACTCTCGGGTCGCTGGCTACATTCACGATTTCCAGCCCCACCCACGCCTGTGCTCCGAGGAGGAATCGCACGGCCGCGTCGAGGATGAGGCCACCCGGTGGCTTCGACACAGCCTGCTTCAGGCAGACGATTCCGTCAGCGTGGCCCCCAACGACCGGTGTGGCTTCTACATCGGTGCCTGGCCAGGCGGCAGCCATGCCCTCGCGGAACGAGTCGTGGTCGAAACTCTCGGTGAACCGGGCTCGGACCTCGACTCTTACAGCCAGCAGAGCATCCGCACGGCGCTCCTGCGGCACTACAAGCGGGCCGACGATACGGCTGCACCCCCACTCCCCGATGTCATGGCCTACCGAGCTACCACCGGGCTGCGTGGGGAACGCACCGAAGTCACGGTCGTCGACACGGCCTGTTCCTCCTCCCTCTACACCATCGACATGGGGCTCAAAGCCCTGCTCGCGGGTGAGTGCGATGTGGCCTACTGCTCGGGTGTGGAAGCACTCACCCCCACGGCCGGGGTCATGTTCGCGAAGTTGAGTGGATTGTCCCCCTCCGGCGAAGTCCGCTGCTTCGACGCCGCGGCCGACGGCACACTCTTTAGCGACGGTGCCAGCACCGTGATTCTCAAGCGCCTCTCCCGGGCACGTCGGGACGGGGACACAGTCCTCGGGGTTATCAGCGGTTTCGGAGCGGCAGCCGACGGTCGAGGCAAGTCGATCGCCGCTCCGAACCCTGAGGGGCAGCGACTCGCCCTGCAACGTAGCCGGAAAGTGAACGCGCTACACCCCAAGGACGTGGACTGGATCGTCGCGCACGCCACGGGCACCACTGCCGGAGACCATGCCGAGCTCTCCTGCCTGGAGGAGTTCGCGCCCGACGCCGGCTACCCCTGTAGCTCGAACAAGGCGAACATCGGACATACGGGATGGGCCTCCGGTGCCGTCTCGGTCATCCAGGCGTTGCTAGGTCTCCGGCACCAGTGCATCCCGCCACAACCGAATTTTGACCGTCCACCACCGGCATCGCAGCACTCCCGGGTCCGCGTCCCGACTCGGACTGTGCCCCTGCCAGCGGGCCCCGACCGAGCACGCACCATCGGGGTATCCTCCTTCGGATTCGGGGGAACCAACGGACACCTCCTCGTATCCGACCGCACCCCCACGGCCGCAGCCCGCTCTGGCCCGGAGCACTCACCGGACCAGCTTGTACTCGTGGCCTGGAGTGCCCACCTTCCCGGCACCCCTGACCACACGCAGGTGCGCTCCTGGCTGCGGGGCAGGGCCGCACCGCCGCAACGTGCTTTCCCATCGCCCTACCCGGCCCCCGAACCGACGACCGCACGCATGACCCCACGCACCATGGCCGTGATCGACCCAAGCCACCTGATGGCACTGGACGTGGCAAACCGTTTCGTGACCGACCATGGCGAGATCTGGGCCGAGGTTCGGGACACCACCGGAGTGTTCGCCGCGCACACGGGCATGCCCCGAAATCTCCACAGCGCCACCCTGCGGACCTATGCCAACGAGGTCACCGAAGTCGTCGCCGGATCCGACTCCCTCACCAGCCCCGACTCCACTGCGCTGCGGCAGCGAATCGACAACATCCGCGCGCACGCCCCCGCCTGCACCGAGGACACGCAGGCAGGAGTCATGACCAACGTGATCCCCTCCCGAATCACCGCGCGTTACAACCTGCGCGGTACCAGCATGACGCTGGACACCGGACGCACCTCCACCCTGACTGCGGTGGACACGGCGCGACGGTACCTCCGAACGGGCGAGCTGGACCTGGCACTGGTGCTGGCCCTCAACGGCAACAGCGATCGCAACCTCGTCCCCGGGACCAGTGGAGCGAACACCGCTGAGGGGGCCTTCCTGCTCGCCGTAGCGCATCGCGACACGGCCCGCGCCCGAGGCTGGCCGATCCAAGCACATCTGGATATCTGCGCGAACAGCGAGACGGTGACGCCACAACCGCCCGAGCCAGCGTACGACTATCTGGGAGCGGCTGCCGCCGTTTCGCTACTGCGGGCGGTGGAAGGTGATCACGCCGAACACCGCCTGCCACTGCCCCGCCGTGGATTGGCCCTCCGCGTCTCCCCGCTCCCGGCGAGCTCAGACACCTCAGCCGATGCAGCAAAGCCCAGTGCGGCCTCTGCGGACACCGCCCCGGAGCGGGCCACCCAGCGATACGTCACCCGACTGCGCCCCGCCCCCACCCCGGCGGCGCTCCCTAGTAGCCCCGCCCTACCTCCCGGAGGGTTGGTCCTGGTCGATACCCAGTGGAACGCCGATCGGTTCCGTGCGCACACCGACACGGCTGATGCGGTTGTGCTCACCGCGGATTCCCCAGAATCCCCGCAAGAGCGGCTTCCCGACCTGGCCGACCGGGCCAGCCCACACATCACGGTGATCGGGACAGTGTCGCCCCCGGACGGCGCCGAAGACGCGAGCGTCAACCCGGCACTGTTAACCCTGCACGAACTGATGATGGCCGGGATCGCACGGATGTGGGACCGCTGGACCGAAGCGAGCAGGCTGGACGTCCTCCTCACTGGTCATCCACCCGACCTCAGCATAGAACCGCACGCAGCCATGTTCGCGGCCACTGCCAAGAGCCTACTGCGGGAACGCCCCGAAATGGCGGCCCGTGTGGTGCTCACCAACGCCGACCCCGCCACCGCCGGCGACCAGCTGGCCCAAGAGCGCGGCCAGACCTGCACCGGACCACCGACCGTCTGGCACCTGGATGGAACTCGCTACCAAGAGGAGGTCGTCCCCGATCCACTTCCGGCCGGCACCGCCACCGTTCCGATCGACGACATGGACGTAGTTCTGGTCACCGGCGGGACGGGCGGCCTGCCCTCCGCCATCCTGGAGGACCTCGCCGAGCACGCCCACCCAACCGTGTGGTTGCTGGCGCGGACCTCGCCCGACGAGATCTCCCCGGAAATCAGGGATGCGGCGGAACCGGACCTGGCCCAGGCCCGCGCCCAGCGGCTCCGTCGGCTGCGGGAAGAAGAGCCCCACCAGGAGGTGCGCACCCTGATCGCACGGGTGGACCGGGAACTCCGTGCCCGCACGACACGGGAGGCATGCGCGCGTCTGCGCGCATGTTTCGGTAACCAGCGGGTGCACTATCTGGTATGCGATGTTCGGGATCAGGAATCGGTATCCCAATCCGTGGAGACGATCCTAGACCGACACGGACATATTGATGTCGTGATCCACGGCGCCGGAATATCCCGCCCCACACGAACCGACCATCTGCAACCGGAACGGTTCCGCGCGATCCGGGACACGAAACTGCTCGGGTACCGTCACCTGAAGGCAGCGTTAAGCGCGCACCCCCCGCGGCTATGGTGCAACATCGGATCCCTAGCCGGAACCATCGGCTCCGCGGGCGATGCCGACTACGCCAGCGCGAACGCGTTCCTGGCCGCCGCGGCCACCCGCGCGACCTCCACCCGAGAAGTGACGGTCGCCTTCCCGCTCTGGAGCGAGACGGGCCTCGGCTCCGACGGGCTGAGCAGCACCTATCTACAGCGCGAAGCCACGCTGTCGAGTATCACCACGCGCGAGGGAACCCAGATCCTCCGCGAGGAACTCGGCCGTGCGGGAGCGAGCCCCGTCTATCTGGGGCAGCGGAACGCAGAGGAGCTGACGCGCCGCTGGCCCGGATTCCTCGTCACCGACGGTGAGGAAACGCGAGGCCAGCCGCATACACCGCACCTCGGTGCCATCGTCCAACAGGACGGGAACAGGTGCCGATGGCACTACCGCTTCGACCGGCAGCGGGACGCTTACCTGTATCAGCACACCGTCGACGGCAAGCCCACCGTCCCGGGAACGCTCATGCTGGAGATCGCGGCCCAAGCCGCGGTGGCATTTGTTCCCCAGTCAGCCGTCTGGGGATTCCGCAACGCCACATTTCATCGGTTCCTACGACCGTTCTCCGGCGCCAGCCCCCTCGATCTGACCATCTCTGCGGAACTGTGTCCCCGCAGTGCCGGGGAGCCCACGCACGTGCACGTCACCCTCGAATCGGACATACACGCTCCCGACGGTCGCCCCGTGCACAGCGGTCGGCGCTACTGCACCGTCGACGTTCTTCTGGAGCCGCTCGGCACCCCCTCCACCGCCTTGCCCACACCGGACACGGATCGGTATGTATCCGACCCCTACTACCATCCCGACTCCCCGGTCCTGCTGCGGGGACCGTTCCGAAACACGCACCGAGCACGCGTGCACGCGGAACGCACGGAAGCGGTCTGGTCACTCCCGGATACACTTCCCGAAGCGTTCGCCCAGGCCCGCACCCCCTTCCTAATGATCTGTGCTGCTGCGCGCACAGCCGCACTGGTCCCCACGCAGGATCACCAATCGGTGTTCGTCCCAACCTCCGTCGACAGCATCGCGTTGTACACCCGGGGAAACGACCAGGACCTGCACACCCGCAACCCAGATGGTGTCCTGCTCGTCGGCGGGGAGACCCACCTCTTCCAGGCCCGCGCCGAGGACGGCACCGTGCTGGTCGAACTCTCCGGAGTGACCATGGCTCACATGGGCGATGTACCCGCCCAAGAGCTGCCCGACGAATCCCACCAGCACGCCTCCTGAACCTCCACCCTCCCCAGCACACCCATCCCGCCGGTGAACGGAGCTCCATCATGGCCCTGTGGACCGTACGCTATGACTTCCGCGCCCCTGCCTTCGCGACCGCACGTCGTGACCTCGTCTCCGCGGCCCTGGACCAGTGCGCCTGGGCTGACGAGCGCGGATGCAGCAGCATCCTTTTTCCGGAACATCACGGTACGGTGGACGGCTACCTTCCGTCCCCCTCGGTCATGGCCGGGGCCGCCGCGGCCCGCACCAAATCCACACAGATACTCGTGATCCAGACGCCGCTACGCGACCCCTTCACCATCGCCGAGGATCTCGCCGAAGTGGACCACATCTCGGGTGGGCGGACCGAGCTCCTGCTTGCCGCGGGATACGTACCCGAGGAGTTCGCCATGTACGGCGAGGATCACGCAGACCGCGGGGGGCTCCTCGTTGAGAAAGCCCGGGCCGTCACCAGCCTGCTCGAAGGTCGGCACGTCGAGTACCGCGGCCGCCGCGGACAGATCTCGCCCCGGCCATACCAGCAACCGCGCCCCCGTATCCGGTTCGGTGGCGCGACACGGGCTGCGGCGCGACGTGCGGCCGAGCACGCGGACGCCTTCATGCCCATCGTGCCTGATCCCGCTCTCATCGAGCTCTACGAAAACGAGTGTGCCCGTCTGGGACGCCAGCCCCGCTCCTACCCCTTTCCCCGGGGCGGACTCAACGTACTCGTGGTCCGCGATCCGGACCGGGCGTGGCGGGAGCTAGCACCGCACATCCTGCACGACATGAACGCCTATGGCACCTGGAAATCGGCAACCCCCCAGGCCAGCCCCTACTTCACCACCGCGGATGTCGAGGAAGCCCGCAACAGCGGCATTTACAGCATCGTCACGCCACAGCAGTGCGTAGAACTCGTACGGAACGTACCCGAACCATCATCGGTCCTGCTGCATCCGCTCCTAGGCGGAGTGGACCCGCAGGTCGGGTGGGAATGCTTGCAGCTGTTTGTGGACGAGGTGCTCCCGGCGCTGGAACCCCATCCCACCTGAGCTGCCGGGACGCAGGTAGAACCGTCGAGTGCGTGGGGCACGGTCTGTGGGCCCGGCTGTCGAGGTGTGGCTCCTGGCGGCGGATCAGCCGATAAGGGCGCGCCATCGGGGTGGGATTCCGGCGATTCTGACACCTCGGGGGGTGCCCCCAGACTATGGAGGTCTAGGGATGCCGATGGGGGCGCGGAAAGGCCGATGGGGGTACACCGGAGTAGGACGCGGCAGCCACCGGGGCGGCGGGCCGGTTCGGGCAGAGCCTGGTGTGCGCGTCAGATTCCCCGGCGCACCAGCACTGTGGCCGCCGCCCACAGCAGCGGGCCGAGACCGGCGAACGCACCGGGAATCCATTCCCGGGTGGCCCGCAGGAGCAGCGCCTGGCCCTGTGCCTCCTCCACTCGCTCGGAGATGTGCGCGTCCACGAGCCGGAGCTCGGCATCCACCAGGGTGGCCTGCGCCCCGTTTCCCGAACGTAGCGTCTCGTGACGCTCCTCGGTCATGTGCACCACGTGCCCCGTTACCGGCTCGACCCACACCGTCCGGGTGAGCTCCAGCCACCGGGTGGCCTCGACCGTGCCGTCCCGATCCGAATCCAATACCCGGGCAGGGACCTGCCGGGCGGAGTCGGGAACCTGGGTGGCCGGGATCGTCTGCTCGTAGCGACGGGTCTCCACCCCCCCAACCTCCTCGGTTCCGGAGTAGCGCATCTGCGGTGCGGCACGGATATCCGCATCGTAGTAGGGCACGTCCTCGGCGGGGGCGTCCGCGGGCCAGTTCAGGACGAGCCCGGCCTGGCGCACCTCGTGATCCCCGTCGACGTGCTCACTACAGCAGTTCACGGCAGAGGCGGCCTCGCGGTCCACGATGACGCGCCGGTCGCTGTGCCCGATCAGCCGTTCCCCACCGGAGGTGGTGGTACGCATCGTCCACGTGGTCCAGCCGGCATTGCCGGGGCTGGGTTCCCCGGAGATGGTGAGGTGCCGTTCCACGGGCGTTTCCCGCTGCGTCTGCCAGGTACTGGTGTCCAGGAAGGTGGCCGATTCGTCGTCCAGGTGCAGTTCCTGTTCAGTGTCGGCGGGCAGGAGCGCAAGTGCGGAGTAGACGTGGAAGTGGAGCAGCAGCCCGAGGGTGATCAGGAACGCGCCACCGCCCACCAGAAGTACGCCCAGGTGGCGGCGCACCAGCCGCACCGTGTGGGTGGCCGGTCCGGGCTCGGCCGGTCCGGCCGTCTCCACCTCGGCACTCGGGGCGGAGGCAGCGGCGTTGGTCTCCGCCTTCGGCGCGGGGGCGGAGCTGACCGGTTCGGCGGGCTGGACGCCGTCATCGGCGCCGCGGTGCGGCTGCCCGCCACTCGGTCGGATCGTCTCGGTCATGCGCGACTGCCTGTCCCCGTGTCCACATCCGCTTCTGCCGTGTCGACAGCGTCGGCCCCATCCGCGTTCCCGTCGGGACGTTCGCAGTCGGACCCGAGTTTCGGAGGCACGTCCTCGCCGCCCGCGGCATCGTCGACAGGATCCGCCTGGGGCATCGCCGCGGAACGGGAGGCGTCCGGCGCGGCTCCGTTGCCGGTGGCATGGTCGGTCCCCGGTGCTGCCCCCGTCAGCATGGGGCCGGGGCTCCAGTCTTCGATGGTAGCGCTCTGCCGTACGGGATCCGCCGGGGCCGGTGGGGGGTCGTCGAACCGCCACAGCGACACCATCAGCCGGGTGAGTGCCGGCAGGCACAGCAACTGCGGAACCCAGCCCTGGAGGGGATCAGCGAGCACGCCGCTGACCGGGGCGAAGGGCATTTCCAGTTGGAGATGGTTGCCGGTGGCAAAGGCCAGGCCGGCCAGCGTCAGGGAGGTGACCACCACCCAGGGGCTGGCAAGGGCACGGGCCAGGCGCCGGGCGATGCTCGCCAGCGCGGACGGTGGCTCAGATCCCGGGGTGCGTGTTCTGGAGGAACGGCCCAACCACCACGAGGCGCCCAGGACCACCGCACTGACGAGTGCGCCGGCCACACCGGCAATCCACACACCGAAGGCCAGGGCCAGGGGGACCAGCAGCAGCGAGCTGAGCGACGCCGCACCCGCCGTCGGCAAGGTGGCGGGCCCGTCGTCCCGACGGCGGGGGCGTAGCGCCGCACCTGCGACAACGGTCAGGGCGAACAGGGCACCGGCGCCGAGTGCGGCGTGGTAGGCGCGGTCGGGGGCGTAGCTGAGGGTTACGGTCGCGGCGGTTCCCTCGGACACCTCCCAAGCCTGACGCCATCCGTCCAGCCGCACCGGCCGGAGGGGGGTATCGTCGTTCCCGACCGTGGCCTCCCACCCCTCGTTGAAGTTCTCGTTGACGACGAGATAGCTGTCCTCGTCAACATCGATCTCGAGGCGACGCTCGCTGTCCCCCCAGCCGGCCACATCGACCTCGGCCAGCTCCACCTCCTCGTCCGCGCCGGTACCGGGCAGGCTGGGGGTGCTTGTGCCGGCACCGTCCCCGGCCGGCTGCACGATCCCGGAGAGGATTCGGAACGCGTCGCCGCCATCGATCGTCACCACGGTTCCGTCAGGGTCCATCGGCGCGGCGGAGCAGCTCTCGTAGGTCAGGGGGTCGCCGTCGAGCTGTGTCTGGGCGTCGCCGTCCACGATCCGGGTTTCCACACGTTCGCCGTCCACGCGCAGCACCGGGCCCAGACCGCATGCGCTGCCCAGCTCGTCCAACTCCCGGTCCTCGACGGGAGGGAGCGGGTCCACGTCGGGCAGTTCGATGCCGCTGATCTCCAGGGGCTGGCCGGCGGGGACGTCGAAAGTGAGGGTCAGTTCCTCGGTGGTGACCGGTTCGAAGGTGAGGTTGCCGTTGCTGTCCACCCATCCGGAACGGGTGGTCGCTGGAGTGTCCACGGTCACGCCGACCGGGGCGGTAATCGCGTCGGAACGCGGAAAGTCCACCCGCAGCTGGTCCAGCTCCACCTCACGTCCCAGATCCAGGTCCAGGCTCGGTTGCGGGTCCTGGGGATCCGGATACCAGACCGTGGTGGAGTCGCCGTCGAGTGCGGAATGTCCGATCGCCGCGGGATGGTCCACCACGGTGGAGGAGGAACGGACCCGGGGATACTCCTGTCCACGGTTCGCGGTGTTCTCCAGGGAGCGGGCGTCCGCGGCGATCACCTGGCCGGAGATCCGGTAGTCGCCGGACTCCAGACCGGTGATGTCCCGATCCAGGCGGTGGGTGTCCTCGCCGTGGACCTCCAGGTCCGGATCGCACACCCAGGTGTGCGGCCCCTGCATGCAGCCGGGCACGTGCCCGGTGGATCCAGACAGCACCACCGTGTCCGCGGCCGTGGTGGCCCCCGGGCCGCCGTCCGGATCAGTGTCCTCCGTCCCGCTCTCGTCGGGGACGGCGGCGTCGACCGGCAGTACCCGCGCGGATTCCACTCCCGGAAGGTACAGCTCACTGACCCCGACCTGGGAGCCGAACCGGTACTCGGGTTCCCAGGCGAGGCTGGCGACGCGCAGCCGCACCGTGCTGGTCTCGCCCGGTGGCACCTCCAGTTCCTGGAGCTGCGTGGTGTCCTCCACGGACACCCGCACCTCGCCGTCATCGGTGATAACGTCCACCTCGGCCGGCGGCGGGTCCCCGGGGTGCTGGGCGAAGGCCACGCTCAGGCCGGAGATGTCGCGGGGTTCCTCCAGTTCGACCTCGAGCCACTGGCCGACCGCGCCCCGGTAGCCGCCGGAACGCCAGGCGGTGGTGTCGTCGCCGTCCAGGGCCGCGAAGGGGCCGGCGCCGGGGTCGCGGGATCCGGCACCGGCGAGTGCCGTGGACTGGGCGGTGGAGGCACGGACATCCGCGATCCCCCGATAGGTTGCGGCAGCGGTGTAGGGCTCCCATGCCGGGTCCATCACGTCGGGGGCGGGCACGTCCCGTTCTCGCTCCGAGGGGTCGGTCAGGGTCGCCGAGACGTTGTTGCGCACCTCCGGATAGACGACTTCCCGCAGCCGTGCGGTGTCGGTGGCGATACTGTGCGCGGTCTGCTGGCCTTCGGCGTGGGGATCCTCGCCGAGGAGCACGGGCCGGTCATCGGTAACCAGCCCCTGTTCAGCCAGGGTGAGCGCTGCCTCCGGGGCTCCGGTGACCCGCAGTGCCTCGTCCTGGGCGAGGGTGCCCACCACGGGGGCGGGATCGTCCACGGTGTAGACGTCCAGGGCGGACAGCGGCTGGTCGAACCAGCGGCCCGCGAGGCTGGGGTCAGCGTTACCCACCTCCGGGCCGAAGGAGTGTGCGTGGGTGACGCCCGGGGAGTCCGCCAGCGCTTGGTGCACGCGCCCGGGCCAGGCGCCGTTATTGCCCTCGCGTTGCAGATCGTTGCGGACCAGCAGATGCTCGACCCCCAGTCGGGACAGCAACGCTGTCAGCCCGGACGAGCCCTGGCCGGAGGAGAGTCGCTGGTCGATCTCGTGCTGAATCCGGGAGATCCCGGACGAGCCCCAGGGGATGATCTGGTGGTTGCTCCACCGGGTTTCCATGAGTGGCTGCATGGGCTCGTCCATGGGCCGGCCCCATTGGTACTCCCCCCGCGCCGAGCCGGGCACGGCCAGGGTCATACCGGTGCCGCCCTGATTGTCGATCCAGGTGGTGGCCTCCTGCCAGTAGTCCGGCATCTCCTCGAAGCCACCACGGGTGGCGATCCCTACGGTGGCGATGGGGGCGAGGCTGGCCAGCACCGCGGCCCCGCAGACACTCGCGACGACCCGGCGGGCCAGGTCGGGGGAGAGCCGCAGCACGCGGCTGGCCGTGTCCGGCCGCACCGCCACCCGTGCCGCCACGGCCAGGGGTAGGTAGGCCAGTCCCAGGACCACGGGAAGCCGGATCACCGCATCGAACTTGTGAATGTTGCGGAACGGGCTGAGTATGCCGTCGTAGGCCGCGCGCATCATCTCCGCGAACGGCCCGACCACCGGCTGGCTCACCTCGGCGGCATAGCCGCTGACCACGATCGCCACCCCGGTCAGGACCGTGACGATCAGGAAGGTGCGTTCGGGGATACGGCGGTTGGCCAGTCCGGCCAGTCCCAGCCCCGCCACGATCGCGGTCACGGCGACCAGCCACGGCACACTCGACACCTCCGCCCCGGCGGGCAGGGCGGGTTGCCCCTCCATGGGGACATAGCCCATCCAGTTGGAGGTGCCGCGCACCGCGTTGATGAGCGAGGTCACGCCGGTTGTGGTACTCGCGTCCTCGGTGTAGGGCATGAACGAGTAGACGTAGCGGCCCATGATGAGCAGCGGTGCCAGCCACCAGAAGGACACGAGGAAGATCGCCAGCAGCCACCAGCCCAGGAGGCGGCGGGTGCGGGGGCCACGCTGGCGAGTGATCAGGTAGAGCAGCGGAACGACGAGAATGGCGAGTTCGGAGGCGGCGTTGGTTCCGCCGCAGAACAGGAACGCAACGGCGGAGAGCATGGCCGCGCGGCGGGGGCTCACCCCGTGCCGGGCCCCGTGGATCAGTGGCAGCAGCACCCAGGGCAGCAGCATCGTGGGCTGCAACTCGGCCGAGTTGTAGGACAGCAGGGTCAGGACGCGTGGGGCGAGTGCGTAGGCGACACCGGCGACGATCTGGGTGTGCAGGGTGCCGATGCCGAGTGCGCGGGCGACGTAGACCACGCCGAGAAATGCCGCGCACAACAGCAGGGTCATCCACAGGCGTTGCACGATCCACTCGGGCATGTCCAGAGCGAGGAACAGTGCGTGGAACGGCCCGTTCGGAAAGAAGTAGCCGTAGGCCTGGTTCTGGAGCTGACCGAAGTAGGCTCCGTCCCACAGATGGAGCGCGCGTTCCAGGAAGCCGAGTGGATTGATGACGAGATCGATCTTGGTGTCACCGAGGATGCGTTCCGGGTCGATACTGAATCCGACGGCGGACAGCAGCAGACAGACACCGAAGAGCTTGATGCGGCGTACCAGGCGTTCGTCCGGGGCTTCCGGCGCGTTTACCGAGGCGGTGGGCCCGGCCCGGGTACGGACCTCCGCACTCCGCTCACCTTCGCGCCAGGAGCGGGGTGCGTGCCTCATTTCACGAGACCTGCCAGCAACCAGGTCATTTCCCTACCGCTGCGTTCCCAGGTAAAGGAGGCGGCCCAGGCCCGACATGCCTGGCTGACCTCGGCGGCGCGGTGCGGATCGGCCAGTTCGTGCAGGGCCCGGTCCACGGCCGCGGTGAGACTCTCCCCCTCCCGGACCAGCCAGCCGGTGACGCCGTCACGCACGGAGTCGCGTAGGCCGTCCACGTCGTAGGCGACGGTGGGCACACCGAGCGCGGCAGCCTCGATCACGGTCAGTCCCCATCCTTCGAATTCCGATGCCGTCACGTGCAGGCGGGCGCCGGCCAGGACCGCGTCCCGCTGGTCGTCGGGCAGGAATCCGTGCAGGACAACCCGGTCGGTGACGTTCAACTCGCGGGCCCGCTCGGCGACCGGTTCCTGCTGCGGCCCCCGGCCGACAATGTGGGCACGCAACCCGGGCCACTCTTCGCCCAGTTCGGCGACGACATCCACGAGCCGCGCCACGCGCTTCTGTACCACGAGGCGGCCCAGGCTCACGATGGCGGGGGTGCCCATCTCCTCCCGGGGAGGGGCGGCCGGGGGAACCCGCACACCGGGGGGAACCCCCGTGCTGCCGTGGTCCTCGGGGTCACCATCGCCACGGACCGCCACCGGAGAACCGTTGTGGATGACGGATATGGGGGCTTTCCAGCCGAGTTTCTCGCGCATCGCCCGGCGCGACGATTCCGAGACCGTGACAGTGGGGCAGGAGCGGTACACCCGGCTCGCGAGTGGCCCCTCCACGAACCGGCCGATCCGGGCGAGGGGACGACTGAAGTAGGCGCAGAACTGGAGATCGTGGACGTGGTGCACGACACTGACCACCGGAATGCGCCGGGGCAGCGCCAGGCGGGAGAAGAACGGGACACCGTTCATGCAGTCCAGGGCGAGATCGAATCGGCGTCGCCGAAGCAGGAGCCACAGGAACACCCACAGGTACACCGTGAAGCGACCGCCCATCCGGCAAAAGGCGACACCGCGCACGGTCTCCCTGCGGTCCTGTCCCGGTTCCCGGCTGGTCAGGAAGGTGACATCGGCGCCCCGGCCGGTCAGGTGCTGGCTGATGCGCCAGGCGTACTCCTCGGCTCCACCGGCGACCGACTGCCAGGGGTCCCTCCAGTTGATCATCGCGATGCGGACCCCGTCGAGGCGGGGTTCCTCCGCGGGGGCGAGCTCGACCGGCTCCGATCGGCTGCTGTCGAGCCCAGCTTCGGCAGCAGCCTTGGTGACCCGTTCGGAGTCCGCTCCGAGGGACGTCTCCTGGAAGACCACGGGCCCTCCTCCGCTCCACCCGTCGACACGCACATAAACGACTTAGGATGACAATTCGGTCACAAAACGTTGTGTCAATGGGTCCACACCCCCGCCTCTGGGACTCTGTGTCAGAAGGCTACGGACGTCCCCGT
The DNA here is from genome assembly GCF_031628175.1 of Lipingzhangella rawalii. Taxonomy (NCBI): domain Bacteria; kingdom Bacillati; phylum Actinomycetota; class Actinomycetes; order Streptosporangiales; family Nocardiopsidaceae; genus Lipingzhangella; species Lipingzhangella rawalii. Next base: position 144,556 of record NZ_JAVLVT010000010.1, read on the forward strand.
TCACCAGGGCACTGGCACGGCCCAAGACCCAGCGGATCATCGCCGGACGGGCAGCTCCGGACCGATCCGGAACCGCCCGCCGACGGCGCCCTCAGCGGTCGCCGTAGTTGTACAGCGACTCGTTCACGGGCTCCGAGGTCGCTGATGCCGAACTGACCATCGAGGTACCGGCCAGGCTCAGTCCGCCCGCCAGCGCCGCCCCGACGAGGGATGCGGCCAGGATCTTTAGCACGCGGGACTCTCCTTCCTCGACTTCCCACCTGGTCCCGACAGCATTCGGAAGCCGAGAATAGAACTTGATACAGCGAGGGACCAAAACGTGATCCCAACCATAACCAACCAGCCAGTAACTTCCAACCCCGATAGCCGATTGTGTTCCGCGCGCACACGGTCATCATCGATCCGGAGCAGCACCAGGTCCTCCCCGTGATGAACCAGCTCCGTGTCCGGAACCGCCGACCAGAACTCGTTCTCCTCAGCAGCCGAGTCCGGCAGCTCGACCGTGCCGGGATAGTCCTGCGCCGCCTGCGGATCCACCACCAGGTAGCGCACCCCGTGCTCGCCCAGTTCGGCGGCGGTGGACGCAGCCGGACCGCCCCGCTCCATGGGCCACCCGTCCTCCACGAGCGGTGCGACCCTGCGGGACCACGGGTCCTCCCCCCGGGCGTGATGCGGCTCGCCATCCATCTCGACGCGCAACGTATCGTCCGCGACCACCGGACGCTGGACGAGCTTACGCACCGGGTCCAGCACCACCCGGACCGTCTGGCCCAAGCCGCTGTCCCACTCCAGGCCACGGTAGGCGCTCCACGGTAGGGACACCAGGGCCCCCGGCCGTGGATCGGCGTCGACGCGCTGCTGCACCGTGTACCAGTCCGCGGGATAGGTGACCGGCTCCAGTCGCCCCCACGCCCCCCAGGCCAGCCCTGGTAGGAACACCACGGGCAGCAGGATCAGCCCCACTCCGGCCAGGGCGCCCACCCGGGAATCGGGCGCACCCCTCCGCGTGGGGCGGTCGAAACCATGCCCCCGCCCAGCCACGGTCCGGTCGTCGCCGCGCCGTCCCGCCGGCTGATGCTGCGACCAGCCACGTAGCCACAGTGCCACCCCGCCCAGCCCGAGCGCCTGCGCCAGAGCCAGTGGCGCGACGTACAGCTGACCATCGCGCAGCACCCCGAAACCCGGCCAGATCCCGATCAGGGCCTGGAGCACGGCACGGCCCGCATCGACGGTGCCCAGCAACGCCAGGACGAAACCAACCCCCGAGGCCAGGGACAGGCCGGGCCCGATCCTGCGCACCCCTCCCCCGCGCAGCAGGTACACCCATCCGGCGACCGCGGCAGCGGCGAGGAGGAGCCGCCCCAACGCAAGCCCCGGGTCGGCGAAGGCGACCGGGACCGCCTGTGCGTTCCACACCCCGCCCAGGCTGAACACCGAGGCCACCACCCCGAAGGGGGTGTCGGCGCGCGCGGCGAACAATGCCACCGCGGTGGGATCGGTGCGCACCCCGGCGGCTGCCACACTGCCCAACGCCGGCACCAGCCACGGCAGACTCACAGCCGCAAGCGCCCCCGCCAGTACCGCCAGTGCCGGGAGCATCCGCCGCAGCGGGCGGGTCACCACCACGGCCGCGGCGACCAGTCCGGACAGCACGACGGCCGAGAATCCGCCCACCGCCGCCGGGATCAGCGCAACCACCATCCCGGCCGCGCGGCGCCCCCAACTCCGGGCACCCCGCCCTGTCGGCGGCACGAGGACAGCGGCTGCGGCCAGCACCCACGGCAGTCCCGCATACCCGGCGAGCATCGCCCACTGGCCCAACAACAGCCGCTCTGCCACGAAGGGGTTCCACACGTAGTAGGCCACCGCCACGAGCCGGGGCACCAACCAGGGGCCCGGAACCAGCCGGCCCACCCCGGCCGCGGCCAGCACGAATCCCCCGAGTAGCACCAGAGCCTGGACGACGTCGGCACCACCGGGCAGCATCCGGTCCAGCAGCCCCAGTACGGCATCGCTGGGAACCTCCCGCGGCAGCGTGTCCCCCGCACCGAACACCCGGGGCGACAGCGGAGGGTTAGGGGTGATGGCCATGTCGTAGCGCAGGATGTAGCCCCGACCCAGCCCCGGCCCCAGGGCGAGCAGGCCCGCGCACAGCCCGAGCACCGCCGGCGCGAACCGCGCGGCGGAGACTCTCGACACAGCGAGCCGCATCCGCCCGAGCTTAGGGGACCACTGCACGGCAGTGCTCTCGTTGTTCTCGTTCCCCGTCGCCGGTTCCCCGTTTCCCACTCCGCTGGGCAGCACCCAGCACCTGGACCCACCACCACGCTCCCGGCAGGATAGAGGCCATGTCCTCCCCCGAGCCCGGGGCCCCGCAGCGTAGTAACCGCCTGACGGGCACCGTCCACGGAACCGCGGTCCAGGTCAACGCGATCCACGGTGGGCTGCACCTACACGCTGCCACCACGCACAGCACCCCCGCACCCGGCCCGGACGTGCAGCTGGATCCGCCGTGTCCCCCACACCAACTGCGGGGCCGGGACGCGCTACTCACCGAGATCACCAACGCCCTGGACCACGGCACGCCCCAACCGCACATCATCGTCGGCCCCGGTGGCATCGGAAAGTCCACCCTGGCCGCAGCCCTGGCCCAATGGGCCACAAACCAGGGCTGGTCGGTGTTCTGGGTCCGGCCCGGCGACGTAGCTACGGCCCTGGTCCAGGCCGCCATCGAGCTCGGTGCACCCGCGGCCGAGGCGGCCCAGCTCCACGACACCCCACGGCGAGCCGCGCGGTGGGTGTGGCGGCACCTCCACCGCGCCCCCGTTCCGTGGCTGCTGGTATTCGACAATGCGGACCGACCGGCCGAGCTCGACCCTGACCATCCTCCCGGCCAGCAGGTGGGCTGGCTCCGCGGCAGCACCCGAGGATGTGTCCTGGTTACCAGCCGCGTGGACGACCCCCAGCTATGGGCGCCGGCGGTCCCGCACCGGCTCGGCCCACTCGACCCCGAGGCCGCCACAGCCATCCTCACCGACCATGTTCCGGGAACCGAACCGGCCGGCGCCCGGGCCCTCGCGCAACGGCTCCACGGTCTCCCCCTCGCATTGCGGCTCGCCGGAAGCGCGATGGCCACGCACCGCGTCCTCTTTCCCGACTGCACCCACCTACTGGAGCACCTCTCCGACACCGCCACGCGCCTCGACCGGATCCACACCCCCGCCGTGGGTGGGACCGAGGATCCCCGACAGGCCCTGTCCAGCACCTGGGCCGTGTCCATGGAACTGCTCCAGCCGGTTCCCCAAGCGGAGCCCCTGCTGCGTCTGCTCTCCGTATTCGGGGCCGACGGTGCGGAGGTCCCCCTACGCCGTCTCTCCGCCACCCTCCTGCACAACGGCCCCGTCGACAACGGCTCCGCGCCCCTGGACGAACTCACCGTGGCCGGGGCACTCAACGCGCTGGCCGTACACGGCCTGGTCACTCTGGAGCCGGAGTCGAACCCCGCGTCCGTGCGGGTGCATCCATTGATCGCCGAGACCGTCCGCTCCGCATTGGGCACACAGTCCGTGGAGATCGCCGACGAGGCTGAGCGTGTGCTGCACGCCCACCGGGACCGCGACCCACTGGTGGAGACACGCGCGTTCAACGCCGTGTATCGACTCCGCTCGGCGACCCAGGGAAGCACCCACCCCGCCACCCTGCGGTCCCGACTTCAGTACCTGCGCAGCCTCCTGGTGTCCCAGGACCCGGCCACAGCCGACGCCGGCCTCTCCGCCCTCGTGTCGGACGTCACCACCGCCCTGGGGGACGCGCACCCACTGTCCCTCGCCGTGCGCCACCACTGGGCGGACGCGCTCCTGTCCCGCGGGCGGCTCCACGACGCCGGCCGACAGTACCGACACGTGCTGGCCGCCCGCGAACGCACCCTCGGCCCCACCCACGAGGACACATGTGACACCCGGCACCAACTGGCCCTCGTCGCGCTGCACAACGGAGACCTCGACACCGCCGAGGCGCGGCTCCACGCCGTGGTGCGTACGGACGGGCGGCACAGCGAACCGGGGAGTTTCGCACGGCAGAACCTGGCCCTGGTCGCGCTGTTTCGCGGCCACACCGACGTGGCGTGGCACAAACTCCGCGCGGTCCTGGCCGCCCGCGAGAACCGGCTGGGCGACGAGCACCCGGACACCGTGCTGGTGCGGTTTCAGCTGGCGACCGTTGCGCGTCGGCGGGGAGACCTGGAAACGGCAGCAGACGGCTTCGCGCGGGCGGCCGCAGCGTGGCAGCACCTGCTGGGGCCGGAACACCCGGACACGCGGGCTGCGCGACGCTACTGCGAGGAACTCCACGCTCGCCTACGAACGCCGCCGGAACCGTGAGGGGCACCAACGCGGCCGCCACGCCCCATACACGCACCAGCGGGAGCGCTGGGCAGTGTCGGCGCGGGGCGAGCGCCTGCCCGCGCGGTTCACCCCGCCGGAGGTCGCCATCGCAATCTTGACCAGTGTGTCCCACGCGAATAGGGACAGATCGCAGATGACGACGATGACCTGGCGGTGCTGGACGCCCTCCCCCGCACGACGGTCAGTGTGCTGTCTCGTCACCGTGGCAATCCCCCAGCACACCCTGGTCCGCGCAGCTACTCCCGCCCCGTATCCGGTCCGGCATCCGCGGCCTCGTCGACACGGGCCACGGACTCGCTGAAGCCCCCGGCGACGTAGTCCCGATGGGAGCGCACGGCGAACTCGTAGCCAGGGGCCGCTCCCGTCTCCCACTCGGTCCCCTCCTCCACCACCGCGACCATGCTCCAGCCGCGGTCGGGATCAGGTTCCTCCTCATCACGGGGGACGCATCCGGGCTCGCCGGGCTCGGCCGCGTCCCCGCCAGCGTCGGCGTCGGCGTCTTCGCAGTCCAGGGCGCGACGCCACACCGCGTAGTGGCTTGCCTCCGCAACCGCGCTCCAGTCCAACACCTCGTCCTCCAGACTGACCTCGGCGGGACCGGAGGGTGTCTCCTCGTCCATGGTGATCTCCACGCGCTGCGAGCGTTCCCCCACATCGTCGCCCCGTAGCGGGTCCACGTAGAAGGTGTAGGTGGCACCGGCGAACAGGCCGCTGATGGTCGCGCTGGGGGTGGTGCCGGCAGGTTCGACCACCTCCGCGGGCAGGCGAACCAACTCGTCCGGGTCCGGATCCTCCCGTCGCTGCCAGACCTGGTAGTCGGTCGCTCCCGGCACCGGGTCCCAGCTCAGCGTGACGGTGTCCTGACTTTCGATGTCGGCCGTGATCTCGGGGGCGGTGCGCGGCCCCACCTCGACCTCGGGCAGCGGACGTGGGTAGGGAGCACCGAGCTCCAGCTGTCCGGCGAGGGCATCGGCAAAGGCGGCCGCGATCCGCTGCTGACCACGGGAGTTGGGGTGGATGGCGTCCCAGTTGTCGCGGTCCGGGTCGTAGTCCGCCGCGGTGTCGGCCAGGATCACCGGGGAGTTGGCACCGGTGAGATCGTTGGCGAGGCGGGGCAGCGCCCGGTTGACCTCGTGGATGTCGGCGTTGAACTCCTCGTCATCGTCCGTGCCCCAGACCGGTGTGAGCTGCCCCAGAACCACCTGAATGTCACCGCGGGCCACCCGTGCGGTGTCCACGAGATCGCGGATGTGTCCGATGGTCTCTTCGGGGGTTTGTCCACTGCGTAGGTCGTTGACCCCGGCGAGTACCAGCAGGTAGTCCGGCTCGAACTCGGCGACGTGGGCCCCGACGTCCGCCGCGAGCACCTCGGCCGTCGCCCCCCACACGCTGGCGTGTTCCCGGTCGAAGTCCGTGTCCACATATCCGGGATCGTCCTCGGGGATGGTGTCGGGATCGAGGTTGGCGACGTCCTCGAAGGGACCGACGAACTCCACGGTGTGGTCGGCTTCGGCATCCAGGTGCTGCCACAGCCAGTAACGCCAGGTGTGATCACCGGTACTGCCCTGGGTGATGGAATCCCCCACCGGCATGAGGAGAACGTGTTCCCCTGGCGGCGTGGCTTCGGGGGACGCCGACTCGGCCTCGGGGGCCGAACCCAACCGAAAGGTGCCAACCGTGAGCTGGATCACAAGCAGGGTGGCAGCCATCGACGCCATCATCACCGCGGCCAGCCCGAGGAGGGATGGCCGCCAGCGACGCCTGGACCTGGGGCGTTCTGGCTCCCCCACACCGTCACCACTGTCGGCGCGCACGCGATCCCCGTCGTCGTTCACGATCCGAGCCTGACATGTCCATCGACCGGGAACCAGTCGGGGGCACGCCCCGCTGCCCCTGCCACCCACCCCAGCGGCGAGAACGCGTTCTATAGTCTGGGACCAGCCGAGGAAAGGACTCACGTGACCGGGCTGATCGCCGCGCTCATCGCCGCCGCTGTCTACACTGCGGGGCTTGTTATCGAGCAACGGGCGCTGCATCGCGCGCCGACGATCACGATCCGGCGCCCCCTGGCTCTGGCCCGCGTCCTTCTCGGAAGCCCCCGCTGGCTGGCGGGATGCGCCTTGGCCGCGCTGGGCAGTATCGGGCTGATCATCGCTCTCGGACTCGCCCCGGTTTCGGTGGTGCAGCCCGCCTTCGCGGCGGGGATCGCCACCATGCTGCTGGTGTGCAGCCTACTGCTGGGCGACCGGATCACCACGGGGGAACGTGCTGCCTTGGCGCTGATGCCGGTGGCACTGCTGTTACTGAGCCTGTCCCTGGGGTCCCCGGACGCGGCCGAAGTCGGCACCGAGCCGCACATGGCGGGACTGTGGCTGGTCAGTGCCGGCACCGTGGTGCTGTGTGTCGCCGCGGTGGGGCTGGGCGGCCAGGGCCGGTACGTCTCCGCGGTCGCCCTCGGCTGCGCGGCCGGCCTCGCCCAGGGTGTGGCCGGCCTCCAGGGCAAGGGCCTGGGCGGGCTGCTGGCGGAAGAGGGACTGCTCTCCGCGATCCCACCGGCCCTGGCCTCGCCCTACCCCTACCTGTACGCACTGGGCTGGGCTGTGGGGATTGTCCTGTTCCAAACCTCGCTGCAACGCAGCCGTGCATCGGTCACCGCCCCGGTGGCGAACGTGACCGGGAACGTGTTCATGGTGCTCCTGGGCACCGTCCTGTTCGGGGAACGCCTCCCCGATGATCCGCTGCTGCTCGTCCTGCGCATCGCCGGGATCGCACTGACCCTGGTCGTGGTGGTGCTCGTCCGTGGAACCGTTGCTCAGGCCGAAGCCGACACCACCCGACTCCGGGAGGACAACGGGGCCGGGGTGCGGTCGCCGTAGCGGCTCCCAGCCCGGCCCGGAGGCGTCCGATGTGCCGGCTACCGCCAGTTCCACACACAATGCATCCGCACGGGACGGATGCCTTGGGTGCGGGGCATGGCACGCGGCAGCTGCTGGGGCGCCACCCGGCAAGGCCCGCAGAGCGCACGCTCGTCAGGCCCGAACCGCGAGCGCCTCCCGCACCTGGGGAGCCACGATCTCCGCCCACGCGGCCACAACGGCCGCCGGAGTGTGCAGCTCCGGGCGGGACAACAGCAGCGCCGGTTCCGGCACCCAGGCACCCAGCTCGGACAGCAACAGCCGCAGGTCCTCCTCGATACCGCGCCCACTGCCCAGATCGGCGACCGCAGCCAGCGGCACCGCGACAGCGTGGGCCAGCGCCAACTCCGGCAACTGGTCGAGAAATACCTTGAGCAGCCCGGTGTAGCTGCCATGAACCTGCGGCGAGGCCACCATCACCACCTCACTGGCGGCGACAGCGTCGCGGGCCGCCCGCACCGCCTCCGGCGGGTCCGCGGACAGCAGCAGCGGGCTCAGTTCGGCCAGATCGACGATGTGTGGCTGATCCAGCCCACTGTTCTCGGCCAACACCTGCGCAGCGTGCCGTGTTGCCTGGGTGAAGGCCGAATCCGGGTCGGGGGACGCACCAAGAACCGTGAAACGAGACATGTAACGCTCCGGGTCGAGCCACGAGTGTGGCGAGAATCTAGACACTGTCGGGCAGTGACGCGACGACGTCACCCACGCAGCGGCGTCAGCGCCGCACAGCTAGCCGCGACACAGAGCGCTCGCCTGCCACCGCAGATCGACGTGCAGGCGCTGGACGAGCAGCTCACCGGAGGACATGCACCCAATAATGCGGGCGGACGGAGGGTATCGTCAATGCTTGGGTTACCCCCGTCCCCCACCGTCATGTTTCGGGAGCGGCCGTCATGAGCACCACAGCCACCGGATTCGGCGCGGAACAGGTCGACGTTCTGCTCACGAACGCGAGGATCGTCACAGCGGCCACGGTTCACCACGGCTGGCTGCGTCTGCGCCAGGGTCGGGTGGCGGAGCTGGGCTCCGCAGCGCAGCAGCCCGCGCATCCTGCCGCGGCCACTGTGGACGTGGCCGGACGATGGGTCGCCCCGGGGCTCGTGGACATCCACTGCCACGGTGGCGCCGGACACGACTTCGGCGAGGCGCGCACCCAAGCCACCACGGCGGCACTCGCACCGCACCTGGGCAGCGGAACGACAAGCACCCTCGCCAGCCTGGTCACCGCCTCCGCGGAGGATCTGCTGCATCAGGTGCGTTCCCTGGCGGCGGACGCGACGGCGGGTCACGTTGCCGGCATCCATCTGGAAGGCCCCTACCTCGCAGAAGCCCGCTGTGGCGCCCACGACCCCACGCAGCTCCGGGACCCGGATCCCGCCGAGTTCGAACGACTGCGCGCCGCGGCCGACGGGCATCTGCGCATGATCACCCTCGCTCCGGAACGTCCCGGTGCCCTGGAGCTGGTGCGACGGGCCGTCGACGCCGGAGTGACCGTGGCCGTGGGCCACACCGAAGCCACCTATGCGCAGACCCAGGCCGCCCTCGACGCGGGTGCACGGGTGGCCACGCACCTGTTCAACGCCATGCCGGCACTGCACCACCGCACCCCGGGACCGATCGGGGCGCTGCTGGGGGATGATCGTGTCACCGTCGAACTCATCAACGACCAGGTTCACGTGCACCCGGCGTCGGGCCGGATCGCCACGGCGGCCATGGGACCGGAACGTCTCGCCCTGGTCACCGACGCCATGGCGGCGGCCGGGGTCGGGGACGGCGACTACGAACTCGGTGGCCTGCGGGTTGAGGTGCGGGAGGGAACGGCACGCCTCGCCGACGGAGGCGCTGTCGCCGGCAGCACCATCGTGCTCGGGGAGGCAGTGCGCCAGGCGGTACAGCATCTGGGTCTGGACCCGGCCGCCGCGCTGCGGGCTGCCTCGACGATTCCGGCCCGGGCCGTGGGGCTCACCGATCGCGGTGACTTGGCGCCGGGGCTGCGCGCCGACGTGGTGATCCTGAACGAGGACCTCACCGTGGCGGGCCAGCTACGCGAGGGACGCTGGACTCGCCACCTGGGCTGACCTCCCGCGTGTCCTCCCGAGAGGGGATACTGCCCCCGGCCACAATGGTCTGGTCGCCACCGCGCCAGGGAGGGCCATCGTGACCGTACCCAAGCATGCCCGCCCGGCCCACACACCCGCCCGGGCCGGCTCCACGGAACGTCGCCACCTCACCGAGCTAGCCGCCGCGCTCGCTCCCTACGGGGTGTGGTCCCGGGTCCTCGCGGACGGCACCGTGCTACTTCGGGTGAGCAATCCCGCCTCGCAGTACGCCGTCGAGGACATCGCCTGTGCGCGGCAGCCCTACCAGACCGAATTCCACACCACCTTCGGGGTGCGGATCGGCGACACCGACGATGTTCCGGCGGCGGCGCACAACGTGGCCTGGCTGGTGGGAATGGTGGAGGACAGTGGGCCGGGGGCCGGAGGACCCCGGCCGCGCCCCGGCGCGTGACAACCGGCGCCGGATAGGCTCGGCGCGGGTCACGGGGACTGTCGTCGCTCCCCGGCAGGCTCGTACGATTCGGGCGCCACCGCCACGGTGCCACGGCCGGCGACAGATCCTAGGTTCGGTAGGGGTGACACATGCTGGGAGTCCTGGTTCTCCTGTACCTCCTCGTCATTGTCGGAATCGGGGTGTACTTCGTCCGGCACGTGCACGGCGTGGAGGACTTCGCTCTGGCCGGGCGCAACCTGGGGTTGCCGATCCTGATCGGAACCCTGTTCGCCACCTACATCGGCGGCGCCACCGTCGTCGGCTGGACCGGCAGCTTCTACGAGATGGGCTTCGACTGGTGGTGGAGTGGTATCGGTGGTCTCGCCGGGATCGCGCTGGCCACCCTGGTGATGGCACGCCGCTCCCGGCGGCTGGGCCAGTTCACGGTCCCGGACCTACTCGCGATCCGGTACGGCGCCACCGCCCGCTACGTCAGCGCCGTGATGATCATCCTCGGGGATATTGCCATCGTGACCGTGCAGGTCATTGCCATCGCGGGGATTCTGACGACCTTCACCGACCTCGGACGGCTGCCGGCGATGGTGGTGGGCATCGTCGCCTTCGCCGTAATCTCCCTGTTCGGTGGCATGAAGGGCGTCGCCGTCACGGACAGCCTCCAGGCCCTCGTGATCTTCGTTGGGCTGCTTGCCGGGGTGCTGGTGCTGTTCGGAACCCAGGGCGGCCTCGGCCCCACGTTCGCGGGTCTGCCCGAGGGCTACCTGGAGCCCTTGTCGGTGACCGGCCCCCTGGGTGCTTTGGGACTGGCGTTCGCGGCCCTCGGTACCACGGCGGTGTCCCAGGCGCTGATCTTCTCCCGGATTTTCTCCGCACGCACCGAACGGGTGGCGTTCCACGGGATGCTGCTGCTGATCCCGACGGCGTTCCTCGGCTACCTGCTGGTGTCCCTGCTGGGCTATGGCGGCCGTTCGCTGTTGGGGCCGGGCGTGCACGCCGACGAGGTGTTCGCGCGCGTGGTCAACGAGCTCCTGCCCCCGGCGGTGGGCGGCCTGCTGCTGGCCACCGTCATCGCTGCGATCGTCACATCAACGAACTCGATCCTGCTCAGCGCCAGCGTCAACCTGGCCCGCGACATCTACCGCACGACGGTGCGCCACGAGGCCGGAAGCGCTGAACTGCGGCGTGTCGGGCAGGCCGCCGTAGTCGTGTTCGCGCTGCTGGCGTTTGGTCTGGCCGTGGCCCTGCCCGGAATCGTGGACGCGATCGTCCTGTCCTACACGATCTACTCGGCGGGTCTACTCATCCCGATGTATGTGGGCTTCCTGTGGCGGGGCGCGACCCCGGCCGCTGGCGTGGCCTCCATCGTCGCCGGGGGCGGCACCGCCCTCCTATGGTTTGTGCTCGGGGAACCGGCCGACCTGCCCGCCATACTCCCCGCGCTGGGTGTGGCCCTGGTCGTGATTCTCGGGGTGAGTGCGGTGACCCCCCGCCCCAGTCGGGAGAACCTGCGCGTGTTCACGGTGTAGGCGCCAGGTAGGCACCAGGTAGGCACCAGCCGGCCGGGGCCACGTGCTCCTCGGTCAGTGCCATTCGGAGCGTAGGAGTTCCCGATCGTCGAAGACGAGGGTGCGTTCGGCCCGGTCCACGTACCGTTCCAGGTCGGCGGTGCTCAACCGGCGCCGGGCAAGGTAGTAGAGGGTTGCCCCCACGGGGACGTCCTCATTCCAGGACGGGCTGAGTTGGAGCTGCCCCTCCCGATCGATCCCGAGGATCGTGGCGGCGTTCCAGCGCCCCAGCGCCATCTGGAAATGGCCATAGCTGCGACCCGCGAGACTCGCGGGCACGCGGATGGAGTAGGTGGCACGTCCGCCGGGACTCAGCATCGCGGTGTAGAGGGCTGACATTCCAGGGTCACGCACTTCGGCAGCGATCTCTTCGCAGGCGTGCCACGCCACACAGCGGGCGCCCGGCGCGATCCGGGACACGGTGCGGGCGTGCGCAGGATCGTGCAGCGCGACAACCGTGTGCACATCCGGGCCGGTGTGCGCCGCGGCCACCACAACCTTGAGCGCTTCATCGTCGTCGCGGGGGTCGACCAACACGGCGGCGGCGCGGGGCAGCGCCGCCCGGGCGAGGACCTCGTCCTCGGTGAGATTCCCGCGTACGAAGTGGGTGTCGTCGCGGTGCGACAACGGATGCTGCTGGGCCTGCTCGTCCCAGGCACACACCACGATCTCGTGTGGCTCCTCCGCGGTGAGCGCCTCGACGATGCGCTCGGTACGGCCGGGCGTGTACCCGAGTACGGCAATGTGTCCGGTGGCCCTGGCCTCTGCCCGACCGTGCATACGCCGTTCCTTGGCCTTGTCGATCGCCCGGGCGAGGCGGGCGAAAATCATGGTGATGGTGACGATTCCACCGACGATCACATACACGCCGACCAGATACCCGCCGGTGGTCACTGGGTAGTGGTCTCCCGGGCCGGCCGCCGCCGGTGTGATGGTCCCAGCGAACCACCACCAGTAGACGTCCGGCTGCACCACGGCGGCCCCGGGTGGCTCCGCCCACACCATCAGCAGCCAGCTGCTGACGAAGACGAACGCCAACAGCTCCACGGGCAGCGCCCAGGTGGCACGCTGCCAGAGCCGGCTCCACGCGCGGGAGAGTAACAACCGCACGCAGTGAGGTTACCCGACGTAACCGGGATGGGTACAGCTTCGGTGGTGACTCCTCGACACCGCGGCACGGCGAGTGCTTGGATTCGGGGACCGACACCGGGAGCTTGATCAGACATGGGCCAGCCCGCCACACCGCGAAGACCGCGCTCGGTTCGTCCCGGGGTGTTCTACCCGGCCGCCGCCATCATCGTGGGATTCGTCGTGGTGACCATGGCCGCCCCAGAGACGGCGTTCGCCTGGCTGAGCGCGGCGCAGCACTCCATTGTCAGCGGTCTGAGCTGGTACTACGTCGTCATCACCTCCGGGTTCGTGGTGTTTGCGCTGTGGGCTGTGCTGGGCCACACCGGGGATATCCGCCTTGGCCCCGACGATGAGGAGCCCGAGTTCCGCCTGGGGTCCTGGTTCGCGATGCTCTTCGCCGCCGGGATGGGGATCGGCCTGATGTTCTGGGGGGTGGCCGAGCCCCTGCACCACTTCGCGGGTATTCCGAACCGGGCTACGGGAATCGACGGCACGGCGGAGGCGACCGCCGAGGGGGCCCTACTCCAGACGCTCATGCACTGGGGCCTGCACGCCTGGGCGATCTATGCGGTGGTGGGTCTGGCCGTGGCCTACGTGGTACACCGCAGGAACCGTCCGGTGTCGATCCGCTGGGTGTTGGAACCCCTCCTGGGTCAGCGGCGGGTGCGGGGTCCCCTCGGCGACGTCGTCGACGTCGCGGCCGTGGTGGGAACCGTGTTCGGTGTGGCCACGTCGCTGGGCTTGGGTGTGTCCCAGATCGCGGCGGGTGTGGAGTTTCTCGACCTGGTGTCGGCCCCGGGGGTCGCGCTCCAGGTCCTGTTCATCGGGCTGATCACCGGCATCGCGATCATCTCCGTGATGACCGGCCTGCACCTGGGTATTCGGTGGCTGTCCGGGGTCAATCTGGGAATCGCCGCGACGCTGCTCGTATTCGTCGCGATCGCGGGGCCGACCCTGTTCCTGCTGCGGGAAAGCGTCCAGCTGGTGGGCGCCTATGCGCAGAACCTGATCCAGATGAGCTTCAGTACCACTGCGATGGCCGGTGCGCAGGGTGTGGAGTGGCAGGGGTGGTGGACGGTCTTCTACTGGTGCTGGTGGATCTCCTGGGCTCCGTTCGTGGGCGTGTTCATCGCCCGAATCTCGCGGGGACGGAGTGTGCGGACGTTCATCAGTGGGGTTCTCCTCGTCCCGACCGCGGTGACCCTGCTGTGGTTCACCGTGTTCGGTGGCGGAGCGCTGTGGGAGCAGCTGCAACGCGAGGGCTCGGAGTTCCACGGTGGGCTGCTCGGTCCGGACGGATCGGTATCCCAGACCGACCCGCTGTACCAGTTCCTGTCCGGCCTGCCCATGGGAACCGTGGCGATCGTCGCCGCCCTCGTGCTGGTGGTGCTGTTCTTCGTCACCTCATCCGACTCCGGTTCCCTCGTCGCCGACATGCTGGCCTCCGGTGGCAACCCCGACCCGCCGGTGTGGAGCCGGGTGTTCTGGTCGGTACTGGAGGGAGCCGTGGCCGTGGCACTGCTGACCGCGGGCGGGGACAGCGGGCTCATGGCACTGCGCTACGCCGCGGTGATCATCGCCCTGCCGTTCAGTGTGGTCATGGTGGCCATGTGTGTAGCGATGGTGCGGTCCTTCCGGGAGGAACGCCGGCAACAGCTGCGCCTGCAACGTGGACTGCAACGCGAGGAACTCGCGGCACGCGTGTGGCAAAACCTGGCGGAGGAGGGGCTCATCGGCGAGACCGGACCGCCGCGCCCTGGGGACGACCCGTCGCCAGGTCACCGCGGCTCGCCTCCCTGACCCGCATCCCGGAATCCCCGGGCGTTGCGGCACGCCAACGGGCACCACCCGAACTTACATTCACATCTGTATCCACAATCTTGCTAGACTTCCCCGCATGTCGGAGCGCGCCACCCCATCCAGGCCCCGTCGCACCCAGGAGGAACGCAGTGCGGCGATGCGCCAGCGCCTCCTGGACGCGACCGTGGAGTGTCTTGTGGAGTACGGCTTCGCGGGCACCACAACTTCCCTCGTGGCGCAGCGCGCCGGGGTGACCCGCGGTGCGCAGATCCACCACTTCCGCACCAAGAACGACCTCGTGGCCGCTGCGGTACGGCACCTGGCGGTTCAGCGTGCCAATATCGCCTTCGACCGGATGGAGGGCTTGCGCCAGGCCGAGGATGTTCTTGACGCGGCCCTCGACCTTCTCTGGGAGATCCACCAGGGGCCGATGTTCACGGCCACCGTCGAGCTGTGGGTGGCCTCGCGCACCGATCCCGAGCTGCGCGAACAGATGCGCCAGATGGAACCGATGGTTGACGCGAGTGTCCTCTCCTTCGGGGAGGCGCTCATCCCGCACCTGGCCCGGGACACCCGGTTCCGGCACTGGGTCTATACCGTGATGGATGCCATCCGCGGCATCCTGATCAGCGGGGTGTTGTTCGAACAGGACGAACTGGAACAACACTGGCAGCGGGCCAAGCGCCACCTCCGTGGGCTCGCGCAACGCCTCGACGAACAGCCCGCGGACCAAGCCGAGGCAACCGGCCCCACACCCCCGGAGAACGACTGACGCCGGCGCGCACCGCCACCCGATCGTCACGTCGATGACCGGGCGTTTCTGAGCGCGTTCCCCCGGCCGCACCGCGCACGGAGACTCCCGTGGCCGCTGGGGCGACAGGGACGAACGCCGGTCCGTGCGGATATCCCCGTCAGTGACGAGCCCACTCCCCTCGTCTCCCCCACCCCCTTTGATAAATACATTCAAGACGGTATCTTTCTTGTGTCGTTCGGGCTCGTGGGACCGCGCACCGTCGAGCCCCGCCCTCCACCCAAGGACCGTGCATGTCCGATCCGCAGTTAACCTTCGACGCCTCCGCTCTGGGCGCCTGGACCCCGCAGCGCAGGTTCACCGTCACCCAGCAGCACCTGATCTCCTACGCCAAGGCCACCAACGACCCCATCCCCGCCCACCGCAACGGGGACGTGGCCAGCCCGGTGTTCGCGATCGTGCCCGTGTTCGAGACCCTGCTCGAACCAGTCATGGCGGTGGTTCCCGAGTCCCTGCTGGGCCAGGTGGTGCACAGCCAGCAGGACTTCCGATTCCACCGGGCGCTACGTCCGGGGGACGAGCTCACCGTACGTGGCACCATGCTCGGCTACGCCCCACGCCGCAGCGGCACAGCCGCAACCGCCTACCTGGAGTCACGGGACCCCCACGGAACCCTCGTCAACGAGCAGTACGTAACCTTCGTCGTACGTGGATTCGACGCCGGTCACAGCGCCGGCGAGACCGCACCCGACCACCGGCTTCCCGCCGAGCTGCGGGAACAACCCCCGCGTGCCATGACCACCCAGCAGGTGGACAAGGACCAGACCTTCCGCTACGCCCCCGCGGCGGGGGATCACATGGCCATCCATCTGGACGACGAGGTCGCCCGTCAGGTCGGCCTGCCCGGCATCATCCTGCACGGACTGTGCACGATGGCGTTCAGCTCCTGGGCCGCCCTGACCGAGCTGGCCGACTCCGACGTGCGACGTCTACGTCGCCTCGCCGTGCGGTTCTCCGCCCCCGTACTTCCGGGGCAACAGCTGCACACCCGATTCTGGGACGCCTCCGGCGACGGTGAGCACCCCCGATACGCCTTCGAGACCAACACCAACAACGGCGACACCACCGTCCTCAAGGACGGTCTCGCCGAGTTCGACACCGACACGCACACACCGACGTAAGGGGAAACCGACGATGGCAGTACTGGACGGGCGGGTCGCCGTCATCACCGGCGCGGGACGCGGTATCGGCCGGGAACACGCCCTGCTGTTCGCCCGGGAGGGTGCCCGGGTCGTGGTCAACGACCTCGGTGGCGCCAACGACGGCACCGGACGTGACACCGGTCCCGCACAGGAGGTCGTTGACGAGATCACCGCCGCCGGAGGGACAGCCGTAGCCAACACGGACGACGTCTCCACCTGGGCCGGAGCTGAGTCCGTGGTCGAACATGCGGTCACGTCCTTCGGCCAGCTCGACGTGGTCGTCAACAACGCCGGCATCCTGCGGGACGCCTTCCTCGCCGGAATGGCCGAGGAACAGTGGCAGGCGGTACTCCAGGTCCACCTCACGGGCCACGCCGCGATCCTGCACCACGCCGCGGCCCACTGGCGCGGCCGCACCAAGGCCGGAGAGCAGGTCAACGCGGCGGTCATCAACACCGCATCGGCCTCCGGGCTGACCCTGCCCAACCCGGGGCAGGCCAACTACGGCGCGGCCAAGGCGGGTATCGCGGCGATGACCCTGGTGGCCGCCGAGGAACTCACGCGCTACGGAGTCCGTGTGAACGCGATTGCGCCGATCGCCCGGACCCGACTCACCCTGGCCACACCGGGGCTGGGCGACATGTTCGCCCAGGAAGCGGGCGAGGGAGAATTCGACCCCTACGCGCCGGAACACGTCTCCCCACTCGTGGCCTACCTCGCCTCCGAGAAGTGCCCCCACACCGGTCAGGTGTTCGGCGTTCAGGGCGGCTGCATCCAACACCTCCAAGGCTGGACCGTGGCACAGTCCACCGAGACCGACGGCCCATGGACCATCGACGACGTAACGTCCCGGCTCAACGCCTGGGCCTGACCCCGAGGAGTACCCATGATCGAATGGTCCGATACCGACGAGCTCCTGCGCCAGGCGGTCCGCGAATTCATCGACAAGGAGATCCGTCCGCACAGCACAGAGCTGGAGTCCGGCGAGCTTCCCCCGTTCGACACCATGCGCCGGTTCCTATCCACCTTCGGGGTGGACACCATGGCCCGGGACGGGGTTGAGCAGCTCCTGCGCCGGAACCGGGAACGCAGCACCCAGCCCGGCGACAGCGAGCACACGGGCACCGCAGCGGACTCCTCGAACCTCGGGGAGAACCTGGCTGGTTCCTCCTTCGAAGGGCAGGAATCCCTGGCGCTGCTCGCGATCAGCGAGCTGGCGGGGGCAAGCCTGGGTCTGGTGGTCTCGCTGGGGGTCAGTCTCGGCCTGACCACACAAACCATCCTGGCCCGTGGCACCCACGCTCAGCAGGAACGCTGGCTACCGAAACTCGCAACACTGGAACATGTCGGAGCCTGGGCCATCACCGAGCCCGACTCGGGATCGGACGCGCTGGGCGGGATGCGGACGCGGGTGACCCGAGACGGGGACGACTACATCCTCAACGGGCAGAAAACCTTCATCACCAACGGTCCCTACGCGGACGTCATCGTCGTCTTCGCGAAGCTCGACGAACAGGACGGCACCGACCCCCGGGACCGTCCGGTCCTGGCCTTCGTTCTCGACGCGGGGATGGAGGGCCTCACCCAGGGACCGCCCCTGGCCAAGATGGGTCTCCGCTCGTCACCCACCGGCGAACTGTTCTTCGACAATGTCCGGCTGAGCCGAGACCGACTGCTCGGGGAGACCGAACGCCAGTCGGGTGGCCAGGACAGCAGCGGCGAGGTGAAATCCAGCTTCACCTTTGAACGCATCGGAGTCGCGGCACTCGGACTCGGCATCATCAACGAGTGCCAACGCCTGAGCATCGACTACGCGCGTACCTGCACCCGCTGGGGTCAGGAGATCGGCCGATTCCAGCTCATCCAGCTCAAACTGGCCCGCATGGAGGTGGCGCGGATCAATGTGCAGAACATGGTCTTCTCCAGCATCGAACAGATACGCGCCGGCACACGTCCCAGCCTGGCCGAGGCCTCGGCGATGAAACTCTACGCGGCGGAAGCCGCCACCGAGGTGGCCATGGACGCGGTGCAGCTGTTCGGAGGCAACGGCTACATGGCCGAGTACCAGGTGGAACGACTCGCCCGGGATGCCAAGTCGCTGATGATCTACGCAGGCAGCAACGAGATCCAGGTAACCCACATCGCGAAGGGCCTCCTGTCGTGAGGTCTTGGTCCTGGTCGATTCACACCTGCGTCGCGGGCCCCTCGTGGTGTCAGTTCCAGCCGGAGCCCCGACACACTTCGGGGCCAGTTCAGATGTTCCGACCACTGGGATATCCGTGGGGGGCACGACGTGACGGCCCGCAGCTCCGGGGGTGCGGGTGCTGGGGACGGGGGTGGTGGCGGCGTGACCGGCGTGCTCGGCGTGGCCAGCGCAGGGGACGCCCTAGGGGCGGCAGTGGCCCGGGCCGCCCAGACCTCGGTGGACGAGGGAGCGCCGGGCGCCGGCGTGGCGATCATCATGGACGCGGTGCCAGCGGCCCGGTCAAAGAAAGCGCGTCACACCGTGTCCACCCCGATCTCGGGGCCCACGTAGCAGCACGGATCACCACCGCGTGGTTGTGCCAGTACCCGAGCCACAGCACGCCGCGGGTGACGCCGCCCGCGGCCCGTGGTGCGTGGGAGACCACGGTGCCCCGCCGCGGGGATGCACCCGGGCGGCGCGACGAATCCCCGGGGCCACACCGCCCCCGAGGGGATTGTGGTGGCGGTGCGTACGCGCCCGCGCACGCCGTGTCGGCCGCCGGCGGCGTCGCGCCGTGGTGGTCCCTGGTGGTGTGCTGTTTCCGGGGCGCTCCCCCGCACGACGGCCAGCGGGACATGGGGACGGTGCCCGTGGGGGTGCCCCCGTCGTGGGGGCACCGTAATCGTCTGGGCCACGGGCAGCGGGGGTGGTGGGGTGCGGTAATGGTTCACCCGCGGGTAGCGGGATGTGTTCCACGGCCACCGCATCCACGCTCGGTGGTCGCCGGCGGCCACCACGGCGCGTGCGCGAAGCCAACCACCCCCACCCCAACACCCGCGGGTGGCTCCGGCGGCACCGAGCAGGCAGGCGGGAACCACCCGCGGCTGCCACACCGTGCGAGGCGGGTCAATCACCGGCAGTTGACCGGGCACGCGTGTCCCTACTGCGCACCTGGCCCTCACGACGTAGCATGACCCGCGCTCATACATACTGAGCTGCGAAAATCGGGGGTTGTCTCATGAGATTGTCACGGCGTGGCGCGGTTCGCGCGTCGCTGGCCGGCCTGGCCGGGCTCGCATTCTCCACGGCCGGATCTGCCGGGTCGGCACTGGCCCGGTCCACGATCGACGGGGACACTCCGGCGACCCCAGCCGCGGCACTGCGGCTACTCCGGGAAGGCAACCTTCGCTGGCAGGCGGGCGAACCGCGTCACCCCAATCTGCACACCGAACGGCGTTCCGGGCTGGCCTCCGCCCAATACCCGCATACGGTGGTGCTCGGCTGCGCCGACTCCCGGGTCCCGCCAGAGCTGGTGTTCGACCGCGGACTCGGAGAACTGTTCACGGTACGTAGTGCCGGCCAGGTTCTGGACTCCGCGGTTGCGGGGAGCATCGCCTACGCGGGCCGGCACCTGGGGCCGCGACTGGTGGTGGTCCTGGGCCACGCCTCCTGCGGTGCGATCGCGGCTGCGCTGGAGGCCCATTCGCACGGGGAGGTCCCCGAAGGGCCGATCGGCTACCTGGTGCAGCAGCTGCTACCCGTAGTGGAGGACAACGCGGGTGGCGCCCGAGACCTCGCCGACGCCTGCGTCACCGCCAACGCACGGATCGGCGCCGAGCAGCTGCGGGATCTGGAGGCCCTCCAGGAGCCGATAGCCCGTGGAACTATGGAGGTGATCGCGGCCCGATACGAACTCGCCACCGGTGCGGTGACCTTCCTCGACTGAGGCGGGACGCGGGGGCGTCACGACGTTCGCCGCCTGGTGCCCCGAACATAACGAAAGCCTCTGACAAGCGAGGTTCCCGCTGGACAGAGGCTTACATTGAGTGGAGGTGGCGGGAATCGAACCCGCGTCCTTCAGTACCGAAAAAGGGCTTCTCCGGGCGCAGCCGCACTAGACGTTCTACTCGGCCCCAGCGCTCACGTGCGGCATGTCGCTGACGGGCCCAACCACGTGCATGTCCCGATCTGGCCCCGTGGTCTGACCAAACCGGTGAGTCTCCTCAACGATGCCGGAAACTAGGTCGGAGACTTACCTAGACCGACAGAGCAACGTCTCGCTTAAGCGGCGAGAGCGAACTGCTCAGTGCGCTCAGACTTGGCACTTGTGTTTATTGCGATGCAGGATTTACGAGGTCACAGTCGCAACCCTCGGCCCGCTTCCCCTGATTCAACTACCGAAGTCGAAACCGATCACCCCCGCTGTTGAATTGTCACCCGGACGCGTGGCCCGGAGCATGTGGCGCGGCGGCACCGCACCTGGTCCTTACTCTATCCCCTGAACACCGCGGGTTCCAAGTCCATTCCCGCGGTGGCTGGGCCTGGTGGACACCCCATGCACATGGGAAACCCTCGCGGGTGCGGACGGGATCCATCAACGCACCCCGCGAGGGCGGCCGGCAGGGTCGGGCCGGCCTCTTTCACCGGGCAGAGACTCCCCCGAGACGAGTACCTGCCCTCCGGGACTGGCGCGTAATCCCCCCATTACGTGCGGCCAGTCACCCGGGAAGACGCTGTCCCGCCCCGGTGGGGTTGCCTCCGCTCGGGCATCGATTTTCCGAGCTGCCGTGTCCCGTCCACGCCGAGCCCGCGTCCCTCGCTGCTGGCGCGGATCGTACCGGCTCCCGGGACCCCTGCGGATCGTCTACAGCGGGGCGGGCTCCTGCGGAAGGCGTTGCAGGAAGTCGGCGGTGAACCCGACGGCGTACTGGTGGCTGTTGCCGGCGACGAACTCGGAGGGCAGTTCGGTGACCGCTGCGAACGCGAGGTCGTCCCGGTAGCCGACGAACCACTGCACGACCCGCTCCTCCTCGTCGATGGTCTGGCGCACCTCGCCGTGTTGCCCGTGGACGGGCTCGGCGCCGACCCCCCGTAGCGCGGGCGTCTCCCCGGTACTCACGGCCTCGCCCATCATGTCTCGGAGCTGCCCGGCAACGGCTCCGGACAGTTCCGCGTCGGGCTCGGCGCTCGCGTCCCCGGCGTCCGTTTCGGTGTCGCCGTCCGCCTGGCCGTCATCGTCGGGCACGAGTACCGGGGCCGAGTACTCGCCCTCGGCGACCGTGGCGGCAACCTGGGCCATGCTCAACGCGCTGACCGTGGCGGTGCCCTCCGCCGCACCGACGGCTGTGGCTACGACTTCCGCAGCGCCCGCGGGTTCGGCGACCGTTCCGGGATTCATGTCCACGGGGAACGGGACCTCGGCCCCGATCCCGAGGGCGGATGCGGCCCGGGTGAGCTGCTGCCCGTCCAACGACTCGGCGAGTTCGGCGAAGGCGGTGACACATCCCTGCGCGAACTGTTGGGTCAGCGTGCGGTCTCCGGCGGAGACACCGTCGGGGTTGGTGATGCTCACGTCCCCGACCGTGACCTCGTCCGGGCAGGCGACGACGTCCTCGGGCGTGACCACCCCCGCGTCGAGCAGTGCCGCGGCCGTGACGATCGTGAAGGCCGCCCCGGGACGATAGGTGTCGGTCAGCGCGCCGGTGTTGTCGGTGTTGCTGGGTTGGCTGGCCACGGCGCGCAGCTCCCCGGAGCTCCGGTCAACAACCACCAGATGCGAGGTCAACGGCTCGGTGGCCAGAGCCCCCTGCGCCGCGTCCTGCACGGTGCGGTCCAGGCTCGTCACCAGGGAGGAGCTGGTGTCTCCCGGCCACTCCTGCAATACCCGGGATTCGTGGTCCTGCCCATCCAGCGCCACGATCCGCGTGGTGGCGGTTCCGGCCAGCTCCTGTTGGTATCCGGACTGCAAGCCGCTGATGCCGATCGTGTCTCCGGCCTGGTACGGCCCGGAGACCCGGTCGGCGATGTTGTGTTCGCGGGTTCCGGCGACCTCCCCGACCAGGCCCGGCGCCGCCACCGGACGCAGCGGCATGGCGGTTTCGCGGGTTTCCACTCCGTCGATGGACTCGGCGTCGGCGATCAGGGTGGCGCCAATGTCTTCGGCCCGGTGCAGCACCAGGGGCTGGAACTCTTCCGGAGGGGCGGAGCGCACCCGGTCCAGGATTCGTGCGGCACTGTCGTCCAGCAGTTCGGCGAGCTCCGCGACCCCGCCGTCCAGGTCCGGCATGTCCGCGGGCCGCACCCCGAATTCGACGATGTCGGTTTCCTCCACGAGGGGCTCGCGGTCCCGGTCCAGGATCTGACCGCGGGCCGGAACGTTGTAGGTCACCGCGAGGCGCTCCTCGGGTTGGAGCTCGGGATGGATGACACTGGGGTCCCAGTCGACGACCCAGTCCCCGTTCTCCTGCTCCAGATCCATACCTCCGAGGTAGGACCAGACCGGGTCCCCGATCCCGAGGTCGGCCTGGGCCTCGAATTCGGCGTGGGCCGAGTCGCCGTCCTGGTGGATGGGGGCGAGCCCCAGGCGCAGGGCCGCCAGGTCGAGCTGGTCCTGGGCCGCGCCCAACGCGGCGGCAACCTCCTCGGGGTCACCGTTGGTCCGCTCGGCAGCGGCAATGTAGTCCCCGTCCTGCCAGTCGAGGAGGAAGCCGCGGACGGCCACCTCGGGGCTGGGCTGGGCGGCACAGCCGACCAACACCAGACCGACGGCCATTCCTGCCGGGACGAGGCGACATAGACGTACAGAGCGCACCGAAGGTCGTCCTTTCGCGAGGGGGTCAGCGTCGGCGACGTCGGGCGCGCTCGATCTCACGCTGCGCGTCCCGTTCCGCGATCTCCCGACGCCTGTCGTGCTGCCGCTTCCCGCGCGCCAACGCGATCTCGACCTTGGCGTTGCCGTTCGAGAAGTACAGCGACAGGGGGATCAACGTGCGCCCCTGCTCCTGTGTCTTTCCGATGAGTTTCGCGATCTCGTGCCGGTGCAGAAGCAGTTTGCGCGAGCGACGCGGCTCGTGGTTCGTCCAGGTGCCCTGACCGTACTCGGGGATGTGCACGTTACGCAGCCACACCTCGCCGTCGGCCACCGAAGCGAAACCTTCGACGATCGACGCACGCCCGTCGCGCAGGGATTTGACCTCGGTACCGGTCAGAACGATCCCCGCCTCGACCGTGTCGTCGATGTGGTAGTCATGCCGGGCCCGCCGGTTCTTCGCGATCAGCTTGCGGCCCTGCTCCCGTGCCACGATCCGGCCCTTCTGTGCCTGCGTCCGGTGCCGCATCGGCGCATGCCGAATGCGACACATCGCTTGAGTCTCCCACCGGAGCATACCGGTTCCCCGCGCGGCCGAGGTAGGCATATATGCCCGCCACGGCCGCGCGTGCGGAAACGGAGCGTGGTCTGCCGGATGGACTACACCCGCAGATAACGCCGCAGGGTCAGGAACGAAGCGATGACACACAGCAGGACACCGACGATGATGGACATACCGATCACGTAGAACAGCGAGCCCATGCCCAGGGTCACATCGAAGGTGAACCAGTCACGGAGGCGATCCAGCAGCAGGAACTTCGCACCCGTGATGAACCCGGAGGCGATCAGACCACCGATGAGCCCGGCCATGGCTCCTTCCAGTAGGAACGGGAGCTGGATGTAGAAGTTCGAGGCACCCACGAGACGCATGATTCCGGTTTCGCGACGCCGGGAGTAGGCCGAGAGTCGGATCGTGTTCCCGATGAGGAGCGCCGAGGCGACCAGCTGCACGAGGGCGAAGGTCAGAGCTGCCCACATCAGACCGTTGAGCAGTCCGAAGAACTGGTCGAGGACACTCTGGTCGTCGGAAACGGTGTCGACGCCCTCACGGCCTTCGATCTGTCCGGAAACTTCCTGGTACACGGCGGTGTCCACCAGCTGCACCCGGAAGTTGTCCGGAATGTCGCCCTCTTCGGTGGCGTCGACCAGGGCCTCGTTGTTGGCGAACCGCTCCTGGAAGTCCGCGTAGGCCTCTTCCTCGGTGACGTAGCGAACCTCCTCCACCTCGGGCATGGACTCCAGGTGCGACTCGAGACTGTCGCGGTCCTCGTCGGTGGCGGGGCCTTCTTCCTGACACACGGCGCTGGGCGACACCTCGGTGCAGAGGTAGACGGTCAGCGAGACCCGGTCCTCCCAGTGCGAGCGCAACTCGGAGACCTGCTGGTTGATGAGCAGGCTGGTCCCGAACAGGGACAGGGAGATGGCCACCGTGATGATCACGGCGATCGTCATCGTCAGGTTTCGCCGCAGACCGATCCAGGTCTCGGAGAGTACGAACTGTGCTCGCATGGTGCTCTTAGGGATCCATCCTCGTGGGTGAACGTCGCTGCGGGAACCGCTCCTGGGTCAGTGCGCCCGACGGCACCGGCGCGTCATCGCCGCACCGGGCGCTGCTACTACCGTCATGCTGTCACTGTCGCCCCTCGTACCGGACCCGTTCGACCGTGGCTCGTCAGGCCAGAAGCTGTTCAGTAGGCCTGGCCATAGACACCGCGGGACTGGTCCCGCACGACAACGCCCTCTTCCAACTCGATAACCCGCTTGCGCATCGAGTCAACGATCGCCGCGTCGTGCGTCGCCATGACGACGGTCGTCCCGGTTCGGTTGATTCGATCGAGCACCTTCATGATGCCGATCGAGGTGGCTGGGTCAATGTTTCCGGTCGGCTCGTCCGCCAGCAGGATCTGTGGCCGGTTGACGAACGCCCGGGCGATGGCGACCCGCTGCTGCTCTCCGCCGGAGAGCTCGTCCGGCATCCGGGTCGACTTGCCTTCGAGTCCGACCAGCTCAACAACCTCCGGAACCACCTTACGGATGAACCGCCGGGGCTTACCAATGACCTCAAGGGCGAAGGCCACGTTCTCGAAGACGTTCTTGTTGGGCAGCAGCCGGAAGTCCTGAAAGACACACCCGATCCGGCGGCGCAGGTGGGGCACCTTCCAGTTGGACAGGCGCGCCAGGTCCTTGCCCGCCACGTGGACACGTCCCGAGGTGGGACGCTCCTCCTTGAGAACGAGCTGGAGGAACGTGGACTTTCCGGACCCCGACGGGCCCACCAGGAACACGAACTCGCCCTTGTCGACGTCGATCGTGACCTCGTCCAGCGCCGGTCGTTTCTGGGTTGTATACGTCTTGGTGACGTTGTCGAAGTGGATCACAGCCGCATCACAAGGGTCTCGACGATTGGGACACCCCTGCGGAACGTGTCCGCGGGGTCGTGCCGACCACATGGCCAGTCGACAGTGTAGAGGCGCGCGTGCACCACGATGTCCGGTATGAGAGACACGCGCCAGGTTCGAGCCACCCCACTAGTACCAGCGGAGGCGGACTTGAGCATATCGGAAACGTCAACCAGTCATAACATTCACATATATCAGTGGTGTTCGCCATCCTGCTGCTGGTTCCGCAGCCAGCGGATCTCCGCGTCAATGAACTCGTCGATCTCCCCGTCCAACACGGCGGTGGTGTTTCCGGTCTCCATGGCCGTGCGCGTGTCCTTGACGTTCTGGTAGGGATGCAGCACGTAGTTCCGGATCTGGGTTCCCCAGCTGGTTCCACTGTCCCCACGCAGCTGGTCAATCTCAGCCTGCTCCTGTTGACGCTTCCGTTCGAGGAGGCGCGCCTGGAGCACCGACATCGCGCTGGCCCGGTTCTGGAGCTGGCTCTTCTCGTTCTGACAGGAGACCACGATCCCGGTCGGTAGGTGTGTGATCCGCACCGCCGAGTCCGTGGTGTTGACGCTCTGCCCTCCGGGGCCACTGGACCGGTACACGTCGATACGCAGCTCGTTCTCATCGATTTCGATATGGTCGCTGCGCTCCACCACCGGCACCACATCCACACCCGCGAACGACGTCTGCCGACGGTTCTGGTTGTCGAACGGGGAGATCCGCACCAGGCGGTGCGTGCCGTGCTCCCCCCGCAGCGTGCCGTAGGCGAACGGTGCCCGCACCCGAAACGTGGTCGACTTGATTCCAGCCTCCTCGGCGTAGGAGGTGTCATAGATCTCCGTCGGGTACCCGTGACGCTCGGCCCAGCGCAGATACATCCGCTGGAGCATCTGCGTCCAGTCCGCGGCATCGATCCCGCCGGCCTGGGCGTTGATGGACACCAGAGCTTCGCGCTCGTCGTACTGCCCGTTGAGCAGCGTCCGAACTTCCAGCTCCCCGATGTCCTTGCGAATACTGGCCAGCTCGGCCTGTGCCTCGCGACGGGCGGCCTCGTCCTCCTCGGAGGCGGCGAGCTCGTACAGCACCTCCAGGTCTTCCAGGCGCTGGCGCATCCCGGTCACCCGCGCTACCTCGGCCTCCAGGTAGGACAGGCGCCGGGTCACGGCCTGGGCGTTGGTCTGGTCGTTCCACAACTCCGGATCGGCGGACTGCTCGCGCAGTTGGTCGATCTCAGTGCGCATCGCGTCGATGTCCAGCACCGACTCGACACTCGAGAGCGTCGACGCCAGTTCCTTGAGCTCCTCCGCTGCATCCTTGTCTGCCACACCGCCAAGTCTAGGGGCCTGTCCCTCCGGAACGCTCAGAGTCCACGCGCCCGGGCCGCCTCCTGGACCCGCCGTTCCAACTCGGCTACGACCGGTCGCGCCTGCTCGGTGAGGACCAGCCCCCGCAGCCGAGCCATGAGCAGGGTGGCCTCGGCGACCTGCCCCAGGCGCAGATGCGCCTCAACGGCCGCGATCAGGGGCCAGGGGCCGCGCTCGCCGGTCCAGCAGCGGACGGTGATCCGCACAGTGGCCGCGTCGGCCTCGGCAGAGCCCTGCTCGGCCAGGGCACGGGTGGCCCGTTCCAGCGGCCCGGGCCCGCGTGGTTCGGCTCGACACGCCTCGTGGAACAGCTCCATGGCCGTGTCCGTGTCTCCCCAGGCCAGGGCGTGTTCCCCACGCATCGTGAGGGCTAGCCAGCTGCCCTCGCTGCGATCCCGAAGCCAGGTCGCGGCCCACCGTTCACCGTGGTGGCGTCGCTGATAACCCCACCCCCAGTGCAGTGCGTCGGCGTGGTTGGGATCGTGGGCCAGCACGGTGTCGAGCACCGTGTTCACGTCACTCTCGTCACCGCGCCAGGCGGCGAGCGGAGCCAGGGCGAACCAGGTGTCCGCGGCCCCGCCGCGTGCCTTGATGTGGGCCCGCAGGTCGTGTTCGGCGCGTTCCTGTTCGCCACACATACGCAGCACCTGCGCGTGCAGCACGGCCGCACGGTCCAGGTCGTCGTCGATGTCGCGCAGCCGCTGGGCCGCCACCTGGACCTCGGTGGCCCGCCCCGCGTCGAGCGCGCCGTGGATGATCGCGCGGAGGCGGCCCGCATCGTTCCACGCCTCCTCCACCCACGCCGCGAGATCCTCCGCGCTGAGTGTGTCCTGGTTTTCCGCTGTCACGACGAACCCCTCCGGATACCGCCAGTACCCCGATCCGGTACGTATCCTTACCCATGCACCTGGTGTGGCCACGCCCACGGGCACGGTCAGCCTGCCACGTCGGGGGTGTGCCGCGCACCCGGGGGTGGGGCTCAACCACGGTTGGTCCCCCACAACCGCACCTCCCCGATGCGTGCCACCTGATCCCCCATCGGCTTTTCCTTGCCCCCATGGGCTGGGGGGACACCCTCAGACGCCAGCACCGCCTCAATCCCGCCCCGACACGGCGCCCCACCCCCGACGGACACTGGCGCGGGGTGTGGCCTCGGGGCGCGGGTCAGGCCGCCGCGGGACGGAACCTCGCCAGGGAGGCCCGCCACATGGTCCACAGTGGCTCGTAGCCCCAACTGGTCCAGAATGTTGGGGAGATGGGATTGTGGTCGGCGAAGTGCAGTGCGACCCGAGGCACCCCGGCTTCGGCGATCCGGGCGTGGACCTCCCGCACCAGGGCGGATCCTACTCCCGTGCCCCGGTACTCCGGCTGGACGTAGACACATCCGATGTAGGCGAATGGACCCGGTCCCAGGCGCGGCGCCAGCCAGGCGTTGCTGTCCGGCCAGTCCACGGTGGCCAGCGCGACCGTCCGCCCATCGTCGTCGGCCAGCCATGCCTGGTCCGTGCCGGCCGTGGCCCGGCGTCGCATCTCCTCCCACAGCAGGTGGGCCGTTTCGGGCCGCTCGTTCAGGGCTCCGTGTTCGGTGTCGAAACGCACCTCGCCCAGCCACAGCTGGGCGGCGGCCGCGACATCGGCGTCGTGTGGGCTCAGGGGGCGGATCCGCACGGACGGGGGCGCACTACGCGGCCGCGGTCCCATACCCTGCCGGTCCAGAACCGCCAGGGTGGTGGTCTTCTCGAACCCGAACGCGTCCAGAACGGGGGGCATCTCCGGGTCACGCGTGGGCCAGGCGAGCATGGCCGCCTCGGTTGCGACGTCGTCTGGCGCCTCGCCTCGTGCCTGGGGGAGCACGGCGCGCCAGGCGGTCAAGAGCTCGGCCATCACCTGGGGCCGGTTGTCCGCTGCGATCAGGGGGCGCAGCCGGTGCTGCCGCAGTGGCCCCCAGGTGGCCTCCAGGGTCGCGGGGTCGGCCGCGTGGGTGGTGGCGTAGCCCTGGGCGGCGGGGCCGCGGGCGGCGGGGCCGCGCGCGCCGGGCACAGTGTGCACCAGGGTCTCGTCCGCGGTGGGCCCGCCGACCTCGGGTGGGAGCCGTTGGTCCAGGGCCTGTGCCCATTGGGTATGGTTCCGCGCCAGTGCGTCCGGGGTGTCATCGACGCTCGACATCGGTCCGCGCCTCCGTGTTCGGTAATGGCCGGGGTCGTTGGGACCCAGTATCCGGGTGGCACCGCTCGACGGACACGGCCCCCGCGGATACGGCCACACATGGGCGCGGACGCACGTGGGGTGCGGCCCGGTCCGGGCCGCACCCCACGTGCGGGAGAGGGCGAGTTCCGGGTTACTCGCCGTGTGGGCAGGAGTCCCGGTAGTCGGAGATGTCGTCGAACCAGCCACCGTGGTCGGGCGGCGGGCACAGGAACTGCTCGTAGCGCTCGTCGTTGTCCACGAAGCGCTTCAGCCAGGAGATGCTGTAGCTCGCGATGAGGGTGTTGGGGAAGTTCGGAGCGAAGTGGCTCGCCCCGTCCAGTTCCATGTAGGCCCGGTCCAGGTCCTCGTCGAGGCTCTCGTAGAACGGGATGGAGTGCGAGCTCACCGAGGCGGTGAGGTCGTTCTCCGCACCGATGACCATGGTGGGGACCTCGAGGTCACCCCAGTCCTTGCGTAGGTGCCAGCCGGTGAGCGGGATGGCGGCCTTCAGGTCCGGGTTCTGGTCGGCCGCGTAGAGGCTGCCGCCGCCACCCATGGAATGTCCCATCACGGCGAGCCGGTCTTCGTCGACGACGTCGGAGGCGTCACTGTCCTCAACCACATAGTCCAGGGCGGCCTGGAGCTGGCGCCCCCGACTGTTCGGCTGGCTGTAGCGGCTCGTGGTGTCGATGGTGATCACCACGAAGCCCTGGGAGGCCAGCCGCGGTCCCAGCCACGAGATCGAGGACTCGCCGGCGGTGTAGCCGGGCGAAATGGCGACACCGCCGAAAGTGCCCTCGCTGGTGTCGGTGGGGTAGTAGACGGTGCCGCCACCGAAGTCACTGCCCGAGCCCCACGAGGACACGGACTCCTCGTCGAGGTCGAACGGTCCCTCGCTGGCTTCGATGCTGTCCCAGCTGGGATCGGGCCCCCGCTCGTGGGCCTCCTCGGCACTGACCGGTGCGGCCAGGGAGGCACCGAGTCCGAACACCGCAACGGTCGCCACCGCGACGTTTCGAATGTGCCGGAAGGCAGGTGCGACACGGCCCCGTGGTTCTGGGGGGTGGGTGCCGTGGGGAGATCGCATAGTTCCGGTTTCCCTTCGGTCGGGTACGCCGTCCACGGCGGGACGGCCGGATATGCCGGCGACTATGCGGGCTCATCGTGATCTGTAACATCCCGGAAACCACCAGTTTTTGATCAGGGGTCCCACCAGGTGCGCTGTGACCAGCGCTAACCCAAAGCGCGAACAGTGTTTACGATCTGGATTGAATCAATATCCGGGAGTAGCGCTGACTCGCATCGGATGATCTGCCCCCAACGGCGACACACCAGCTGAATTCCGGAAAGATCGTTTTTGAAACCACAGCCATCCGAAATTGACGCCCGAAGCGTGGGGGATATGCACGCGGCTGGTGCGGCTCAGTCGACGCCGCCCGCCCCACCTTCCGGGGCCGGCGGCTCCAGCAGGCCGCGCTGGAGTGCGCGCGCCACAGCAGCGGTCCGGTCGCTGGCGCCGAGTTTCGCGCAGGCCCGCGCCAGGTGCGTTTTCACCGTGGTGGAACTGATGCACAGCTCCCGTCCGATCGCGGCGTTGGTGTGCCCACGACTGGCCAGCCGCAGTACCGCGGTTTCCCGTTCGGTCAGGCGTTCCGCCGGGCCCGCGACGGTACCGCGCCTGCGACGGACCCCGGCGGCGAGCCGATGGGCCACACCGGGCGCGAGCACCGTCTCCCCGCGGACGGCCTCCCGGACGGCGGCGACGAGACGAGCCCGCGGGGTGTCTTTGAGCAGGTAGCCCGACGCGCCCGCCTCCACGGCCTGAACGATGTCGGTGTCGGTGTCGTAGGTGGTCAGCGCGACCACGTGGCATCCCGGGTTCGCATCCCGGATCCGCCGCGTGGCTTCAACCCCGTCCCCGTCGGGCATCCGCAGGTCCATCAGCACCACGTCCGGCCGGTGGTTCTCGGCCATGGTCACTGCCGCATGCCCGGAGGCGGCCTCGGCCACCACGTGCAGATCCTCTTCCGCGGTGAGCATGGCCCGCACCCCCTCCCGCACCACGGGGTGATCGTCGACGAGCAGAATCCGGATCCCCTCGGTCACCACAGTTCCTCACTTTCCACCTACGCACCCGGGCCGGGCCAGGTCATGGGTAGCTCCAGACGCACCACGGTTCCGGCCCCGGGCCGGCTGGCCACGGCACAGTGCCCACCGGCCTCTTCCGCCCGCTGCCGCATACTCCACAGCCCGGTTCCCGGAGGTGTCGCATCCGGCGCGAATCCATTCCCGTCGTCGCGCACCTCGAGTGCAACGGAGTCCGCGGTGTAGGTGAGTTCGACGTCCACGCGGGTGGCAGCGGCATGGCGACGGGCGTTGGCCAGGGCCTCCTGTCCGGCACGCAGGAGCTGCACCTGCGGCTCGGGATCGAGGCGGCGCGGCTGTCCCTGCACGGTGACTCGCGCGGTGATACCGAGCTCGGCACCGAGGCGCTCGGTGCTGCGGCGGAGGGCGGCGTCCAGGGTGGAGCCAGCCAACGCCGCCGGTTCCTGCTCCGCGACGATGGCGCGGGCCTCGGCGAGGTTGTCCTGGGCGGTCTGCCGCATCATCGCCACGTGCCGACGGGCCTCCTCCGGTGCGGTGTTCAGCTCCGATTCCACCGCCTGGGCAAGGGTGACGATACTGGTGAACCCCTGGGTCAGGGTGTCGTGGATTTCGCGGGCCAGATGGGCCCGCTCGGCGGCGGCGCCGGCCTCCTCGGACAGGCGGGCGACCTCGGCGCGGCTCTGCCGCAGCTGCTCCACCAGCGTGGCCCGCTCACTACTCTGGGAGATGATGCGCTGGATCCAGCCGCTCAACCAGCCGCAGAACGTCAGGACCAGGATGTAGATGGCAAGGGTAACCACCGTTTCCCGCGAGGTGAGATCGCCGGCAAGGAACCGCTGCACGTCCGAGGCCAGCATGAGGACCGCGACGCACACCAGCCCGCCCCAGCGCCCGGCGAGCATGAAGTACAGCGGCCCCAGCGCGAAGATGCCCCAGGCCGCCACCGGTGCGATCGCCACCACCGGCGCGGACAGGGCAAGCATGCCGCCGGCGACGAGCCAGCCCCGCGCGGTGGTGAAGTCGTCCCCGGGCAGCAGCCGGCCCGCCAGCAGATACCACATCCCCAGCGCAACCAGCAGGCCCACCGCGACCCACCGCCAGCCGGGCTCGGCGGCGACATAGACGAGCACGGCCAGGGTCGCCAGGGCGGTGAGCACCAGCAGGTGCCAGTGCCAGGTCAGTTCCCAGGCGTGGGCCTGGCTGGCCGTGGTGGGGCTGGGACCCGGCCGAGGCGAGTCCCCGGCCGGGTCGGCCATGTCCGAGCGGGGTGCCGGCATGCTCACCCGTCCTTGGCGGTTTTCCAGCGAAACGTCAGGAGGCACAGGATCACGCCCACCACGCACCAGACGGCCAGCACAGCCAGCACCAGGTGCAGATCCCAGGCCCCCGAGGGCTCCAGGGCCGCCGCGGACTCGGGGTAGAAGGCGGAGCGCATTCCCTGGGCCATCCACTTCAGCGGGAACACGGCGGCGACGTTCACCACCCAGTCCGGCAGGGCCTGCACCGGGATGAATACCCCGGAGAAGAACTGGAGCACCAGAAACGGCACGATGACGATGACGCTGGCGCCACGGGCCGACCGCGCGAGGCTGCTGCACGCGATTCCCAGCAGGGAGCAGGCCACCGTACCGAGCACGAACACCCAGGTGATGGTGAGCCAGTCCCCCAGCTGGACGGGGAGATCGGCGCCGTAACCGATGCGGGCCACGCCCAGCAGCAGGATCAGCTGTCCCAGCGCGAGCAGCAGCACCATGCCGGTTTTCCCGAGGAAGTACGCCGCGGGCGGCATGGGGGTTCCGCGGAGCCGACGCAGGGTACCGTTATCGCGTTCGGTGGCGATTCCAACACCGAGGGTCTGGAAACTGACCGACATCAGGGCCATGGCGATCAGTCCGGGCAGGTAGAACTCGGTCGCCTGCATATGGATCTGGGGGCCCTGGTCCATATCGGCGAAGATGGCACTGAACAGCAGCAGGATCAGGGTGGGAAACGCGAAGGTGAACAGGACGGTCTCCCACTCCCGGAAGAACTCCCGAATCTCCAGCCAGCTGCGGGACACACCGACGCGTAGGGTTCCCGGGAGTTCGGCGGCACCGGGCCGTGTCTGTGCTGGCGTCGGACGGTCGGTGCTGGTCACGTCCACACCTCGGCTTCCTGGGGCGGGGCGGGGGTGGGCTGGCGGCTGGTGGCGTCCCCACCGGGGGCAGCGGTGGGGGGCGGGGCGTCGCCGACGAGTGTGAGGTAGGTCTGCTCAAGGGTCGGCCGGTGCACCGACAGTTGCGGAATCTCCCCGGGGTGGGTGTCCAGCAGCTGCCGGAGGAACTGGGTGGGCTGGTCGGTGCGGACCTGCTGGTCCTCACCGTCGGCATACCACGACACCACAGTGCGGGCGTCGACCTGTCCGCCGAGCGTGGCCGGGTCGCCGTCAGCGACCACCCGACCGTCGGCGAGTACCACCACCCGGTCCGCGAGGGCCTCGGCCTCGTGCAGGTAGTGGGTGGTCAGCAGGATGGATGTCTGGTCCGCGGCCAGCTGACGCAGCAGCTCCCAGAAGGCGTGCCGCGCCTGCGGGTCGAAGCCGGTGGTGGGCTCGTCCAGAAACAGCAGCTCGGGCCGGCCCACGATGCCCAGGGCAACGTCGAGACGACGTCGCTGCCCACCGGAGAGCGCACGAACCCGGGTGCGGGCCTGCCGGTCCAGCCCGACCAGTTCCAGCACCTCGTCTGTGGGGCGGGGATCGGGATAGTAGCCGGCGAAGTGGCGCACCACTTCGCGCACCGTTAGCGGCGAATCCTCGACGGCTCGCTGCCACACGATGCCGATGCGGGCCCGCCAGGCCCGCCCGGCGGTCTTCGGGTCGCTGCCCAGAACCTGCACGGTTCCCCGGTCCCGGCTCCGAAACCCCGCGATGATCTCCAGGGTGGTGCTCTTTCCCGCACCGTTCGGCCCGAGCAGCGACAGGACCTCGCCGCGGGCCAGATCCAGATCCACGCCGTCGACGGCGGCGGTGGCACCATAGCGCTTATGCAGCCCCCGCACCTCGACGGCGGGGGCCGCGGTTGGGGTGTGTTCCGTCATGACGCCATACTCGCCCGTGCCGCCGGGCTGCGACATCCACCGTGCGGACAGCCCGAGGTCCTCCGATTGGGGGACATGCGCGTGGCCACGTCTTCCCATTCCAGCCAGGCGTCTCGGGCCGTACGATGTCGCGGATCGACAGGCGGCCCGAGACGCCGACCGAACGAACCTGCGTTGCTGCACTGGTGTCCGTGACCGGAGGTGACGATGCCCGGATCGTGGCAGGGCTCCTGCACGTGGATCGATCTAACGCGCACGCGTCGGGAGGCGCTGGGCTGCCTCGCGGCGGCCGCGGCAGCGCTCCTGGTGTTCGCCCTGGCCGCTGTGCTCGGGGCTCTGACGTCTGGCCGGTGGACGGCACACAACCTCGCCGGTCTGGCCGCGGGCGTGGCCGGGTTCGGACTGCTCGCCAGCGTGGCGGTGCGGTTCCCCCGGGCGCTGGGGCGGCAGGGGATCCTCGTGCAGTCGCAGGGACTGACCCTGACGGAGGATGCCAGCTTGTGGTGTTCGGGGCGTCGCTGGGATCTGCCGTGGCATGCCCTGGAGTCCCTCACCAGCAGCCCTGTCGACACGACGACCCACCAGCACCGGGCTCGGGAGAAGACCCTGTGGGTGACGATAGGAACGCGGGGGGAACCGGCAGCCGCGAAGGTGCCCACCTTCCTGTGGCGAACGCGATCCGGGCCGCCGCAGACCTCGGCGCCCGGCCACGCCACCGTTGGGCTGTCCCTCACGCCGCCGCAGCTGTATACCCTGTTTCGCGCGGTGGCGACGCACCGGCCCGAGATCGTGAACGAGACCCCCGATGTCGAGAATTGGCGGTCCCACGATCCCGCCCCGGTGCCGAGCGAGCCAATGCCCGCGCACTGGTTTGGGATGCGGGCAGCATGGGCGACGCTGTGGTGGGTGTGCGGGCTGGCGCTGGTGTATGTGACCATCACGGCGACCCTGTTCGAGTGGCTGCCCCGGCAGGCGGAACTGGCGCGGGCAGACGTGTCCGCGATCGTGGAAATCTCGGTGCAGGCCGCCACGATTGCCGCACTGCTGGGGCTGCTGGTGGGCCTAATGCCGAGAACACTGGCCCAGCAGGGGGTTCGGCTCGACGGCTGCGGAATCACCCTGGTGCAGAACCGACTGGCCTGGCGCCCGGCGCACAGCGTGCACCTGCCGTGGGACGAGATTCACCAGTGCCGCCCATATCCCCGACGCTTCCGGGGCTTGGGGCGCACGCGGTGGATGCTGAGCGTGCTGATCACTACTCCCCAACGACTCACCCCCGCTGAATGCCCGAGCTGGGCACTGGTGCAGCCCGTGGATCCCCACACCCCGCCCGCCACGCCCACACGCCCGCTGACCAAGGTCACGCTACCCCTGGGCCGGCGCCATGTACGACACCTCACCCGGGTGCTGCGGGAGCATCATCCGCACGTGCTTCCTCCCGATGCCGCCATCCCACCCTCGTGGTGAGCGGTACGTGGCAACCACGGACGCGGCCCGGCCCCGAGGCAGCCCCAGGGCGAGCCGCGCACGGACTGAGCTCCGGGCAGATCCCACCCCCGGGGACCCCGCACCGGCACGGCGGTGCTGACCAGCGGCGACAGCGAAACCCCGGATTCAGCTCACCCCCCCGCTCGGTTTTTTCCTCAGTCGCGGGAGGGTTGCGCAGGTCAGCGGCGCCGGCGATCTCGCCCAGGAGATCGGCCAGGTCTGTGAGGACCCGGCGGCTCTCCTCCAGCGCCGCCCGCAGGTCCGGTTCCCGTTCCCAGGCGCGCTCGTGGCTGACCGGGTCCACATGCTCCGGGCGGGTTTCCTCGTAGGCGCGCAGCAGGGGATGCCACTCGGTCAACAGGGGCCGTAGCGAGCCGTTCAACACTGTCACCGCCAGCACCCCGAAGGACAGTTCCCCCTCGGCGCGTGCCGGCGCGATCTCCGGACCGTAGCGGCGCAGAATATCCCGAGTGATCCGAAACAGGTCGTACAGCGACGACAGCGCCTCCCGCAGCAGGCCCTGCCCCGGCGGCAACTCCACCGCCGACACGCGCGTGACCAGCTCCACGTACAGCTCCCACGCGGCGTTGCGCTCGGCCTCGTCCGGCTCCCACGTGCCCTGAATCTCCCCCAGCAGCGGCACGGACAGGGTTACGGCCACCTGCCTGGGCCGGAGGTTACGTCCCTTCGACACGTGCTTCCCTTTCGGTGACGGCGAACCCGGATCGATCCCCCGCATGCCCGATTCTCCCCGGCTGGGACAGTGATGCGCGCTCACCGGCAGGCCCAGCTACCTTCCTATACTCGGGGGGTGGCTGAACAGGGGCGCGCGCACGACACCGGCCGGGACGAGGAGCCCGCCTGGGACGTGTTCGTCAGCTACGCCCGCCGCGACATCGCCCGGGTGCGGCCGCTGGTGGCGGCGCTGCGCGCGGTGGGACTGTCGGTGTTCACCGACGACACCGCAATCGGCGACTTCGCCGCGATCAGCCACACCATCCGCACGGAGCTGGCGCGGTCCCGGCTACTCCTCGTGTACTACTCGACCGCCTACCCGCGGCGCCGCGCCTGCCAGTGGGAGCTGACCGTGGCCTTCCTCGCCGCCCAGCGGATCGACGCCGACCCGAGACACCGCATCCTGGTCGTCAACCCGGAGGCCGGCACCGAGCATATTCACCCCGTGGAACTGCGGGACAGCAAGCACGCCCCCGGGGCCACCCGAGCCGACCGGGACGGCCCACGCACGCACTCCGACTACGCCGAGCTGGCCCACCGGGTACGGGAACGGCTCGCCAGCGTGTCGAACGTGTTCGGGGCGGCACTACGTCCGGGAACGCCCCGATGGACGCCCGCACCCGCACGCGCGGGCTCGACGCGGTTCACCGGCCGGCTGGTGGAGTCCTGGCAGCTGCACAGCGCACTGCACCCGCATCCCCTTCCCCTGGTCAGCGGGCGGGACGCCGCCAGCTGGGCGGTGGTACGGGGGCCCGCCGGTATCGGTAAGACCCTGCTGGTGGAGGAGTACGCGCTCCGGTTCGCCACGGCCTACCCCGGCGGGGTCTTCTGGTTGAGCCTCGCCGGCGCTGCGGACCCGCCCACCGTGGCCGCCCGCTACCGGACACAACTCGCCGACACCGCGGCCGCCCTGGATGCCCCGACGGACCCCGGCCCGGCGCGTTCACCCCACCCGCGGCTGGAACGACTACTGGACGCGCTCGCGGCCCGGCTCGGATCGCTGCCCGGACCGTTCCTGTGGGTGGTGGATGACGTGCCCGACCTGGCCGACGCCGAGCTGACCCGCCAGCTGCGGGCTCCCCACCCTCAGGGCCGCACAGTGTTCACCACCCGCAGCAGGCGGACGGGGGTGGAAGCCACCGCGATCGATCTGGACCCCCTACCGGAGGAGGATGCGCTACGGCTGCTCACGCCCCTGCATGAGGATCCGGGGGCTGATTCGACCCGGGCGGCGCGCACCCGTCTCGCCCGGGAGGTGGGCCACCATCCTCTGGCGCTGGACCTGCTGGGGCGTGACCCCTACCGCCGCTCCCCCATGGCACTGTCGGCACTGCTGTATGAGGCCGGCTGCGAGGTACTCAGCGACATCGCCACCGAGGTGCCGCTGCCCACCGGCTACCCGAGCGATATTGCCCAGGTTCTCCTCGGGGACGTGCTCCACGCGCCCCAGTCGGGATCCACCGCAGACCCGGCCGGCGATAGTTCGGCGCTGGACGCGCTGCGCTGCGCGGTGGCCTGCGATCCGGTTCCGGTGACAGTGGACCTGGTATGGCGGATCCTGTCCGAGGCACTCGCGGCAGGCGCTGCACAGCCCCGGGCGCGTTCCGGAATCGCGCAGCTGCACCGTATGTGTGTGTTGGCGCCGCAGGGGCCGGAATCCTGGCGGGTGACGCCGCTCACCCGCTGGGCGCTTCAGCGACACGACCCGGATCCGGAGCGCAGCGAGTTGCTGCGCAAGGCTGCGCTGGGCGTGCTGGCCGGGCGCCACGAGACTAGTATCGGAAACGGCAGACCGCCGTCGCGCGTCACGGACACTCCGGAGGCCCGCATGCCGCAGGAGCGCACGCCCGCACCGGTCACCGACATGGACCGGATGGCCGCGTTCGAAATCCAGATGCAGCTGGTGACCCGCGTGGGGATCCAACGGCTCGGCGAACACGGGGGGATTCTGCGCGAGGCACTCGGCTCCCTGCACACCCTGCTGGAGCTGAGCCGCGACATCATGCGCCGGTACAACATCGCGTTGAGCGACCCCTGGCACAGCCGCGGCTCGGACGTGGAACAGCTCGTGGACGAGCTGATCAACGATGTGTTGCGGCCATTCCTGGAGCGGTGGCACCCCGCGCTCGCCGAACACGAGGCGAGCCGCCCCGCGGGCACGGGCGCCTACGCCCACGAGTGCGCGTGGCCGCAGGCCACCCAGCTGCGCGCGGAGTTGGACGCTCTGCACGATCCGCTCAGCCGTATCGCGCGCGACCTCGGCGAGATCAGCGGCTCCTCGTTCGGATTCCGCCCCACGCCGTAGGCCAGCCGCCCCGATCCCACGTTCTTCGGGGAGCGGGGATCAATGGCCGGGGGCGATCGCTTGGGGGCGCGGGGCGGGGAGGGCTGCTCACCGGTGCGGCTGGTTCCACCGCGGGTCGCCGTCCAGGTAGCGCTGTTTGTGCTCGGGCAGGGGGAAATAGGGGTTGGTGGCCGCGGTACGGTCACGTCCGCGGCGGCGCGCCACCCACACGAGCATCCACCCGAGAACTGCGCTGACCAACGTCAGTACGCTGATCGTGGCGAGCCCGCCGGGCCCACCCACCTCGTCCATGTCCTCCCACAGCCACACTTTCTCCACGATGTTGTAGCCTACGGCCACCACGGGCACCCCACACGTGGCGACGACGTTGCGCACGATCCGGTTCCGGTGCGGGCGCAGATGCCCGAACGCCGCCAGCAGGGCCGCCAGGAACGGTGCCACCAGCACGTAGCCCAGCACCACCAGAGGCTCGTAGGTTCCGATCTGGTCGTAGGGAAGCGCGGAAACCGCGAGCATCCAGCCGATCAGAACCGCGGCTGACCCGACGACGTACCCCGCCACGGCCAGTAGCCACGAGACGATGATGTCCCAGGGAATCCAGCGCACCGCCGGACCTACCCTTCCGCCGCACGCAGCGAACCGAGGACCTCATCCCGAACCTCCGGAGTCAGCTCCTCCTCAATTCCCCGAAGGACGAATACGGCGCTTCCGGAATAGCTCCCAACATCATCTGGCTCTCCCAAGACCACTCCGACATCGGTCGCCCGAACTTCAGCGGAGTCCTGAGGATCAATCACGTAGTCCACCCGAAAAGCCTCATCAAAACCAGGGACCTCAAATTCCGGATCTTCCTCGTAGTCTCGCGTGGTCTCCCGCATGCCGACGTGAACACCCAATGCGGCCTCGTGGGCGTGCGTGATTGAGCTCGAACCTGACAGAACACCGACCTCCGCAAGCAGATCTCCGGACTCTGTCGCCTCATACATCACGTCCCATCCATCCGGAAGATCCGACTCAGGAACTTCATTCCATCCATCTGGAACAACAAAAAGAAAAGGGCCTTCGACTACTTCTTCGCCCGAAATGGAATTTTCTGAGGCGTCGGATTCACTTCGGGATTCGTTAGATCCAAAATAATCAGAATCAGTGATTCCACAGGAAGAAATTAGAAAATACACAAAAACAAGAGGAGTGATTGTTGCGATTTTCATTGGTTCGCCTATTTCTATCTATACACATTCGGAGAACATGTAATATTCACGCTCTCCACTCCTGGGAGGCCCAAGATATTCAGCATCATAAATATCCCGACTTGAATCTCCAACACTTCCAGTAAATCCGAACACCATTCCGATTTTTATCTCGGCTCCATAATCTTCTATATCATCAGAATTAGAATAGTCGACTCGAGATACATGAGCATTATTAAACAGTAGTTCATCAAAGGGGGTTGGATTACTAGGTAGCTGCTCAGGAGCCAAACTTTCCCACATCAACGGAAGAGCCGAGAGAGATTCGGAAAGACCAATCCAAGATTTTACCACATCCCGCTCATACTCAGATTCAACGGGAAGCTCAGTCGTGATTTGTTGAATACTCCCATCAATGCTTACTATTTGTTGAATCCTAACATTAACGATTTTTCCTTCATTGTCTTCTTTTATTTCCAGGATGCCGATTCTCTCTGATTCTGCAATAGAAATATCCTCGCCAGGAGCCAGATCCGATGTCAGCTCAACGGCTCCCTCTAAAGTATATGTTCTGGTGGATGTTCCTTCATCTTCATTTCTGCTCCAAATAACCTCCTCGCCAAGGCCTACAGCGCCATTGGTACTCATACGCGGATCGATCTCCCACTCATCGACCCACGTTCCATACCCCCGGCCAGCCCTTCCCCCCCAATCCAATTCACCATCGAGATAGTCAAACCCCACACCTCTCCTTGTAATATCCGGATCTGGTAAGTCAGGAGCAGCTACTTCAGAAGCAATAATCCCAAGAGGAGAAAGCGAAATTTTTCCAACTTGGGACATTCGTAGGTTATGCACATCTCCAATAAAATCATTTACATCTTCCTTGGAGTGAAATATCCAAGTACTTCCCCCAGGAAAAGAAACCCCCCCACCTAGATCAATGTCTGCGCCCAAGTTTAAATGATCTCCGGCGTTGACATTACCACCCAATCCAGACTCCACTCCTACGTTAAAACCCTCCATCAAAGTTACTTCTATGCGTCCGCTTGAATATTCTTCAATCAAAATCTCTAATTCACCGCCAAGAGTAAAAAATACAGCCCTTCCATCAACCCCAATCACATCTACTTGCGACGAGACCAAACACTCGTCCGGCTCGAACTCCTCGAACTGGTCCACCCTCGCTTTGTCTATATCCGGGAGCGAGCAATCCTCGGATCCCGTAGCACGACACAGATGATCACCAATCGAGTCTACGATCCCGCTGCGCAGCACAGTGAAGGGGATCGCAATGAGCATGGTTCCGGTGAGCACCAGGGCAGCGGTGTACTCCATGATGCTCGCCCCGCGGTCCGCGTATACAACCATGAAAGATCATTCCTCGGGGGGTACTGACAGCAGCATTCTCGCCGATCCCGCGCTCGACCAGAACATCTCCCCCGACATCCGGAGCACTCAACGAAAAACTACTGGACACGAAGAAATTGATCTTTTCTGGGATTGCGTGGCGCCGGCGTCCGGGAACGTTCCTGACGGCTCGACCCCGTCGTTCACCCGCTGGGGACAACATGGCGGAGCACCGGCCCGCCCCGCCCGCGCACATCTGCCGCTACGGTCCGCTCGCGGGAGGCCACACCACAGAGGTCGGCCACTGTCCCTCGAGGCTCCCTGCCGGCCGGTCTTACAACAGCCGCACGTTGTGGGTCACCGAACGCACGGCGTCGTCGAGGTTGCCGTGCAGGGCCTGCTTCGCGAGGCTCAGCCCGAACCCTTCGGCCATGCCGAAGCTGACCTGCGGGGGTAGTGCCAGAGCCACCGGGTCGACGACCGCGTCGAGCACCGCCGGGCCGTCGCTGTCCAGCAGCTGGTCCACCGCTCCGGACACATCCAGGGGTTCGCTCACGCGCATTCCGGTGGCGCCCATGGCCTCGGCGACTTTCGCGAAGTTGGGGTTGGCCAGCTCCGTGCCGTACGGGGCGAGACCGGCCTCCTCCATCTCAATGTGCACGAATCCGAGGCTGCTGTTGTTGAGCACCACGATCTTGACGGGCAGCTTGCGCTGC
The DNA here is from genome assembly GCF_031628175.1 of Lipingzhangella rawalii. Lineage (NCBI taxonomy): Bacteria > Bacillati > Actinomycetota > Actinomycetes > Streptosporangiales > Nocardiopsidaceae > Lipingzhangella > Lipingzhangella rawalii. Next base: position 186,576 of record NZ_JAVLVT010000010.1, read on the forward strand.
ACCAGCGTCAACAGGTCCCCGAGCAGCATGGTGAAGCCGCCGTCTCCGCACAGGGCGATCACCTGCCGGTTGGCGCCTCCGGCGAGGGCGGCCCCCAGCGCGTTGGGCATGGCGTTGGCCATGGAGGCCCAGCTGAACGAGCCGAGGATGCGCCGGTCGGGTGTGGCGGTGAGGTGTCGGGCGGCCCAGATGCAGGCGGTACCGGTGTCGACGGTGAACACCGCGTCGTCGGCAGCCCGCTCGTCGAGCAGGGTGGTGAGGTATTCGGGGCGGATCGGGCTGGTGGTGGGGCCGTGGTCGACGTAGTGGCGGTTGCGTTCGCGGGCGGAGGTGGTGTGTTTGCGGGCGGTGTCGAGGTGCTTCGTTTCGGTTTTGCCGTGCACGAGGGGCAGCAGTGCGTCGATGGTGTCGCCGACGTGACCGACCAGGCCGAGGTCCACGGGGGTGCGACGGCCGATGTTGGCGGCGCGCCGGTCCACCTGTGCCTTGCGCGGCCCGCCGGGCAGGAACGCCGAGAATGGGAAGTCGGTGCCCAGCAGGAGACACATGTCGCAGTCGTACATGGCCTGGTGCGCCCCGCCCCAGCCGAGCAGCCCGGTCATGCCGACCGCGTTGGGATTGTCCCACTCCAGCCACTGTTTGCCGCGCAGGGTGTAGGCCACTGGGGCCTGGAGACGCTCCGCGAGCGCGACCACTTGGTCGTGGGCGTCGCGGCAGCCCTCACCGCCGAAGATGGTGACGGTTCGGGCCTCGTTCAGCATGTCGGCGAGCACGCGCAGATCCGCCTCGGCAGGACGAAGCACCGTGTCGCTGAGGCGGGCGGCGGGTACGGCGGCGTGGCTGGCCGGGGCCGCGGCCACGTCACCGGGCAGTGAGATGACGGTGGGGCCGCGGTCGCGTAGCGCGGTGAGGAGGGCGCGCTGCACCACGGCATGGGTCTGGCGGGGATTGACGATCTGCCCGGTGTACAGGGAGGCGGTCTGGAACAGCTGGTGGGGGTTGACTTCCTCGAGGGTTTCGGTTTCCAGGGCGTCGGTGACGGTGTCGCCCGCGAGCGCGATCACGGGCGCGCCCTCCTTGCGGGCGTCCATGAGCCCGTTCAGCAGATGGGTGGCGCCGGGGCCGGCGGTTCCACACACGACGACGGGCGCCCCGGTCAGGTAGGCGTCGGCGACGGCAGCGAACACGCCGGCCTCCTCGTGCCGGACGTGTACGAAGTCGATGCGGCCGTCGCGGGCCAGCGCGTCGATGACAGGGTTGAGGGCGTCCCCGACAATGCCGTAGCAGCGGCGCACTCCGGCCGCATGCAGCATGTCCCACAGCACGTCGGCAACGGTCGATTTACGCATCCCGGTCCCCCGCGGTGTCGGCTGGCTCATCCGGCTGGCTCCGGACCCACTGGGGGCCGTCTTCCCGGGCGCGGGCGTCACTAGCCCCAAGCTGAGGTCAAGATCCCGTTGGCGCGGACGGCGGGCCGGTGCTGCCTCCGGTTCAGCGTTCGGCGGCGTAGAGCGTCAGTAGCTCGGTCCAGTTGCGCTGGGAGCCTTTGCGGTGGGCGTGGGCCGTGGAGGCGTGCCCGGTGGCGAAGTCGGCGAGGGTGGCCACCAGCAGATACTCGGCCGCCTCGGCCGGAAGTCCCAGTTGCTCCAGTTCGGCGCGCCAGGTGCCCCAGGTGAGCCGGGCAAGCCACCCGTCCGCGAGGAAGCCGTTGCGGAACCCGACAAGCGGATCGGGAACCCAGGCGTCTCGGGTGGGAACAGCGCGCGCATAGTGGTTGAGGAACAGCAGCACCTCGGCCAGCGGCGGGCCTTGGAGTGTGAACCCTTCCCAGTCGACGACGGACAGGCCCCGCCGCCCGGTGAAGCAGTTGCTGGGGTCCAGGTCGCCGTGCAGCGGCTGGGTGGGCACGTGCAGGTGGCCGAATTCGTCACCGAGCTCGGCCATCCGGTCCTGGAGCGCGGCCGCGCCCGGGCTGTCGCGGTCGAGGGCGATGGCCAGGCGCTGCTGCACCGCCTCCGGGTCGACGGGTGTGGTCGCGCCGGTGGTTCCGGTGCGCAGCGCGGCCAGCCAGGAACGCAGCCGGGCGTGGTCACGGGTGGCGGACTGGCGGCGGCGCCAGTAGCGCCGACTCAGCTGGACATGCAGGGGCACGCCGGCCTGGGCGGTTTGCGCGAGCATGAGTGCCGAGCCCAGGGAGTACAGGCCGAGCGGCGCAGGTGCGAGGTCGGCCATGTCGGGAATCTGGGCCAGCTGGTGCAGCGCCTCGTGTTCCTTACGCAGCCGCGGCTGGTATTTGGGCCTCGTGTCGAGCTTCAGAACCGCGGTGGGGGTGCGGCTGCGTTCGGCGAACACCGCCCAGACGATGCGGCCTTCCCAACGGCTGCCGAGCGTGATGGCGGTTAGGGGCCGCTGGAGTGTGGCGGCGACGTGTTCGGGGACGGTATCGGGCAGGTCGCTGTGTAGGGCACTCAGGGCGGCGTTCAGCATGGGGCATCGTATGGGCGTTGGGCGTGCAGCAGCAGCTGGGGAAAGTAGGCGCGGTCCAGCCCGGTTCGGGGGAGGCGGGTCAGCAGCGTGGTGAGGCGGGCGTGCCGTGCCGTGGGCGAGGGGTAGGCGGAGGTGAAGAACCAGCGGCGGGCGCCCGGATGGTCCAGCGGAACGAGGAAGCGCAGCTCCCGCAGGCTGCTACGCACGCCGTAGGTATGGGCGACGTGCAGCCCGGCCGTGGTGAGGCGTCGGCGGGCGCCGCTGCTGGTCAGTGTTGTGGCGCGGCGCCATGGGGTGCGCAGGCGGTGATTGGCACCGATGAGTAGGCTGCCGCCGGGGGCGAGGACGCGAACGAGTTCGTCGATCCAGCGGGGTTCCCGCCACCAGGCGAGGCTGGCGGTGGGCATGATGATGTGCTGCACAGCGGCGTCGTCGAGCGGCAGCGGGCCGGGGACGGTGTCGGGCCGCAGGATGTGGGGGGCTTTCGGCCGGTTGTGTTTCTTGGTTTTGGGCGGCACGACGAGGGTGGGCCGGGCGCCGCGCAGGGCGACACTGTCGACGAGTTGCTGGTCGGGGCGCAGCAGGAGCACCGTGTCCTCAGGCTGGAGGTCCAGCAGGCTGGCGAGGCTGCGCGGCCCGAACAGTCGGGGCGGCGGCGGGGGAAACGTTCGCTTTTTCGGGCTCGCGGTGGTCGGGGTCGACATGCTGCTTCCTGCGGCGGTGCGGCGTGCTGGCGAACACGGGCACGGGCACGCACGGCCACGGTCGGGGATGGGACGTGTGGGGCGGCGGGGGACTACGCCTGTCCGGGGAGCACAGGCATCACCACCCCGGGGCGAGGATATGTCGGCGCGTGCCGATCCGCCGAGCGTGGCGGGCGTGCTTGGGAGTCCCGGTTCGGCCACTGTTGGGTAACCGCGCGGTCACCCGGCCGGTCGTACCGCCCTGGCCGGCCGGGGCGGTACGACCGGCCGGGTGTGCCTCTGGGGCGGGTTCAGGTGAGCGAGCCGCCCCGGTTCGGGGGTTCGGCTGGCTGGGAGGTGGTGGGGCGTTGGGGTCCGAGCCGACCAAAGTAGAGCAGCCCGACCAGCAGGCTGAGGACGAGCAGCACCGACATCGCGATCAACAGGGGCTGCGGACCGAACTGTGCGATCAGGGGAATCGAGGCGGCGGTGATGAGCCCGCCACCGAAGAACGGTTCCAGCATCAGCTGCTTATATCCGAAGGCCTGGTAGGCGGGGGTACGCAGCTCCGGGTCGGCGATGCGCATCAGGATCAGCCCGGTGGCGGTGACACCGAGGGACTGGCCCATGTCCCCAATGCCACGCTCGAACCAGTAGTTGGGGATCATCCGGGGCGCGAGCAGTAGGAACGCGCCCACGCTCCAGGCGATCCCCGCCCCGGCCAGGAGGAGGAACGGCACCAGGTTGTCCGCGATGACCTGGAGCGACAGTGTGCCCAGGGCGGAGATGATCAGCAGGTCCAGGGCAAACCCCTGGATGCGTTCGATCATGAGCCGGTCGATGATGCCGCTGCGGTCGAACCGGTCCACGGCCAGCTGCACCAGCACCCCGCCGACCATGGCCAGTGGGAACAGGGGAACGTAGGCGAGCAGCTCCACCCGGTCCGCCCATAGCCACTGCTCCAGCTCCTGGAGGCCCCACAGCAGCAGCTGTCCCAAGGCCACCGCAAGCGCCAGCAGGCCGAAGTGCAGGGCGAGCGGCTCCACCGAGGACGGCCGTACCGTCAGCATCGCCGCTGCGCTGCGGCTTTCGCGCTCCACGATGCCGCGCTGCTCGGCCACCGAGATGCCCTGGTTGGGTTTCAACTCAGCGGTCTTGCCGCGCCGCACCCCCCAGTTGACCAGGCCGATTCCGACGATGATCCCGGACAGGAGACCGATGGTGGCCAGGCCCAGCGCCAGGTCCTGGCCTTCCTCGAAACCGAGTTCGGCGAAGGTGTCGCCCAGGCCGGCGGCGGTGCCGTGCCCGCCCTCGAACCCCACCTCGATGAGGGCACCAACCATCGGGGACATCCCGAAAACCGGGGTGAGGACGAGAATCGCCAGGAGGATACCGATGACGTACTGTCCACTGCCCAGGGTGATACCGAAAGCGATCTGTGGGCCGGCGAGCCGGCCCGCCTCTCGGGGCTTGGGTACCCGGTGTCCCAGGAACAGCGCCGCGAACACCACCGAGATCAACAGCCCCGGCAGGGTGGACCACACGTCCAGCACGGGCTCGCCGAACAGTCCACCGTCGGTGAAGCGGTCGGTGCCCACCAGGGCGGCCAGCCCACCGAAGATCTCCGGTCCCAGCAGCAGCGCGAGTCCGCCCCCGATCACCGAGCTGGGGATGAACAGCCGCTGTGCCAGCCGCCAGCGCACCCGCACGAGCTTGGCGACCAGGAGCACGATCCCCAGCAGCAGAATGGCCAGACCAATGGTGTTCGCAGTCACGAGGGGCCACCCTAACTCTCGGCGGTGGTTGCTCCGACAGAACGTGACCCTATGCAGGCCACGATGTCGTGTGATCATGGACACTCCGAACACGGAGCCCGCAGACCACCCCCATCGGCCCCTGCTGGCCCCCATCGGCCTTTGCTGCATCTCATGCACTGGGGGGCCACCCTCAGACGCCACATCCGCCACAATCTCACCCAGACACGGGCAAGCGAGGCACACCCCGCGGATGCCCTGTCTGGGAACACCCGGGACACACCTCCCAACACCGCTCTAGGCTGGCGACATGAACCGACGCCGAATGGCCCTCCTCGTGTTCGGGGCGGGGGCGGCGCTGGCCCTCGTGGGCGTGGCCGCCATCACCGCGTCGAACGGAGACGGAGACACTACGACACCCCCGACGCCGCCGGACGAACCGGTGGCGACCGCGGCCCCCACGGATCCCGACGAGGCTCGCGAGTACTGGACCGAGGAACGCATGGCCGAGGCACAGCCAATGGACATGACCGAGTAGCGGCCCGGGGCCACGCCCTGGCCGGTCCGGGGCCGCCGGCGAGCCGGCCACATGACCGGACCCCGGTGCGCGGGGGGATTTCGCCGAACCGGCTGACCAGCTGTGCTGGCGGCCCCGCCCGCCACGGTGACCCGCAACGGTGGCGTTCTCACTGCGCGCACCGGCGGGGCGAGGACGGGTTCGTGCGCTGGCGCCAGGGTGATCTCGTCCCGTGTGTTTTCCCACCGTGGGGTCAATGCGTTCTCTCGGGCCAGGAGGGGTAGGAGTGGCCTGGGAGAGTCGATCGCGCCGGCCGATCCGGACGATCGTTGCGACTGGACCCACGTCGGCAGGGGGAACTCAATGGGACACACGGTCGCCCAGAAGCTGATTGCCGCCCACCTGGTGGACGGCGACATGACCCCGGGTGCCGAGATCGGACTGCGGGTCGACCAGACCCTGACGCAGGACGCCACCGGAACTCTGGTGATGCAGGAGTTGGAGGCGCTGGGGCTGGACCAGGCCCGAACCGACGTCAGCGTGCAGTACGTGGACCACAACCTGTTGCAGGCGGACGAGAAGAACGCCGAGGACCACGTGTACCTCCAGTCGGCGTGCCGCCGCTTCGGGATCTGGTTCTCCAAAGCGGGCAACGGGGTCTCGCACCCCACACACATGCAGCGGTTCGGTGTTCCGGGCGCCACCCTGGCCGGCTCGGACTCGCACACCTGCGCCGCCGGGTCGCTGGGCATGCTCGCCATCGGCGTGGGTGGCCTGGAGGCGGCGATGGCGATCGCGGGGCGCCCGCTGTACCTGCGCATGCCCCAGATCTGGGGGGTGCACCTGACCGGCGAGCTGCCGCCCTGGTGCTCGGCCAAGGACGTGATCCTGGAGATGCTGCGCCGCCACACCGTGCAGGGTGGGGTGAACCGCATCATCGAATACCACGGCCCCGGCGTGGCGACGCTCAGCGCCATGGATCGGCACGTCATCGCGAACATGGGGGCCGAGCTCGGGGCCACCACCACCGTCTTCCCCTCGGACGAGGCGGTGCGGACCTTCCTGCGGGCCGAGCAGCGGGAAAACGACTTTGTCCCGCTGGCGGCCGACCCCGACGCTAGCTACGACGTCACCGACGAGATCGACCTGTCTGCGATCGAACCGCTCATCGCCAAGCCCTCCGCACCGGACAAGGTGGTTCCCGTGCGCGAGGTGGCGGGAACCGAGGTCAGTCAGGTGGTGGTGGGTTCCTCGGCCAATCCCGGGCTGCGGGACTTCGCGATCACGGCGCACATGGTGCGGGGGCACCAGACGGACTCTTCGGTCAGCTTCGACGTCAACCCGTCGTCCCGACAGATCCTCTCCGACATGACGCGGATGGGCGCCACCACGAGCCTGATCCACAGTGGCGCGCGGATTCACCAGACCGGGTGTCTGGGCTGTATCGGCATGGGGCAGGCTCCGGCGGTGGGCCAGAACTCGCTGCGTACGTTTCCCCGCAACTTCCCCGGCCGGTCGGGAACGCCGGAGGACTCGGTGTGGTTGTGCTCGCCCGAGACGGCGGCCGCCGCAGCGTTGACGGGGGTGATCACCGACCCGCGGGACGTGGCACAGCAGCTCGGCCTCACCTATCCAGATCTCGCCCTGCCCGAGGTCAGCAGCGTGAACACCGCGATGCTGTCGGCTCCGCCCCCGCCGGAGGAGGCCCGCACCGAGGAGTTGGTGAAGGGACCCAACATTTCGGCACTTCCGGACTTCCCGCCGCTGCCGGACCAGATCCAGGCTCCGGTGCTGTTGCGGGTTGGCGATGACGTTTCCACTGACGAAATCTCCCCGGCCGGCGCGGCCGCGCTGCCGTTCCGCTCCAACGTGCCCAAGCTCGCGGAATTCACCTTCACCCGGATCGATCCGAGCTACCCGCGGCGGGCGCACGAGGTTGCCGACACCACCGGACACATCGTCATCGGCGGCCGCAACTACGGGCAGGGATCCTCCCGAGAACACGCGGCGATCACGCCCCGCTACCTGGGACTGCGGGCGGTGGTAGCCAAGTCGTTCGCCCGCATTCACTGGCAGAACCTCGCGAACTTCGGCATCCTCGCTTTGGAATTCCAGGAGCCGTCCGACTACGACCGGATCGCGGCCGGGGACATCCTCGCGCTGGACAACCTGGTGGCGGACCTGCCCCGCACCAGCGAACTCACCCTGCGCAACACCACCAGGGACGAGTACTACACGGTGCGGCACCAGCTGTCGGAGCGCCAGGTCAACGCGGTCCTGGCGGGTGGGCAGATCCCGTTCCTGGCTCAGCACCTGGACAGCTAGAGGTGGCCGAGTGGGAGATTGGTGACGCGGAGGCCGGGCGCGGGTGAGGTATGACCGCGCCCCGCCGGCACTGGGGCGCCGTGTCGGTGTGGGGTTGTGGCGGATCCGGCATCTGGGGGGTGGCCCCCAGTGCATGAGACTCTGGAAAGGCCGATGGGGGCGGGGAAAGGCCGATGGGGGTGGCCGCTGGCGTTGCCGGGCTGGCCAGGGCGCGGTGGCGTAGGGGGCGCGCGAGACCCGGGACCGGATCCCGCGGGCGCTGTGGCCGAGGCCCCGACCCGTTCCGGGCCGCACCGCCGGGGATGAGTGGGATCCGTGCATCAACCACCCGTGGCCCCCAGCGGCGCACCGTCGCCGAACGCGAACTTGGCGAACCGTTCCCCGATGCGGCGGTGCGCCTCACCATCCGGGTGGAGGTCATCGGGCATGGGGAGCTCCGCGCAGTCGGCGGCGCCGTAGAGCTCACGCCCGTCCAGATAGTACAGATTCGGGTCTTCGGCGGCGCGCTGCTCGACGATGCGCGCCAACTCCTCCCGAATCGCGGACAGGGTCAGCTTCCCGAAAGCGCGTTCCTCCGGGACGCCGGTGGCGCGAAACCGCACACCCGAACTGCGGCCGGGGCTGGCCTCCATCACACACGGGCCGGGGGTGTCCTCGTGGATGGGACAGTACAGGGGGGACACCACGAGCAGCGGGGTGGCGGGCTGCCCCTCACGGATGGTGTCGAGGAAACCGTGCACGGCCGGGGTGAAGGCTCGCATGCGCATCAGGTCCGCGTTGACCAGGTTGATGCCGAGCTTGAGACTGATCGCGTCGGCGGGGATGTCCCGCAGGGTACGGGCGGTGAACGCGTCCAGTTGGGCGCTGCCGCTGAGTCCCAGGTTGACCAGCTCCACATCCGCCAGTGTGGCGGCGACCGCGGGCCAGGTTCCGGTGGGGGTGGTGGCGTTGGAGCCGTGGCTGATCGAACTACCGTGGTGGAGCCACACGCGGCGCCCGCGCTCCGGGGCGGCGCTGATGGGGGCGTCGCTGCGCAGCGCGACGAGTTCGGTGGTTTCGTTGTGGGGCAGCCAGATCTCGACATCCTTGGTGTGGCTGGGAAGACCGGTGAAGCGCAGAGTTCCGACGGCGCCGGGCTCCAGTTCGGCGGCGCCGGTGTCCACGTCGATGTGCAGGATGTTGCCCACGTCCACACTGGCCTGTGCGGTGAGCTGCCCATCCACCCACAGCTCGTACACCCCGTCGGACGGGGACCCAAGGGTGCGGTAGGAGCGTTTGGTGGGCAGCGCGTCCAATTCGATGTGGGTGGCGCTGGTGCACAGGGCCAGCCGCACCCCCGAGGGCTGGGCCTCAGCCATGGCCAGCAACGGGTCACTGCACTGGGCGCGGGCACGGGCGGGCAGCCGATGCGGTAGCACGCCCCGCTTCGTGGTCTCGAGCTCCACGGAGCCGCGCAGCAGCGCGGCGGTGACGGGGGTCGTGCTGAGGCTGGGCTCGGTGTGCATAGCGATACCTGCCGTTCTCGGGTCGCCGGGCTGCTCCGGGGTGCGGCCGCGGACACACCGCACCTGTCCGCGGCCCACCAGATCTATCCACTCCACACATACTGCCCAGTCCGCAGCGAACGCGACGCCGGGGCCTCGGCCCGCCGGTGGCTGTGGCCAACCTGCCCAATCCGAACCGGTACGTGGCAGCGGCACACCCAATATGGCAGCCCACCCATCAGGGAAAGTACCGGGATTCTCCAGGATCCGTTGACATTTGTTACTTGTCGTCGAATTATGCAACGAACAGCGCGCTGCATTCCACACATAACGCAAAATACGCAACGAAGTGAACAGGATGAATATGAGAACGAACCCGCGGAATTCGATAAACACCGCATTCGGACTCGTCCTCGCAGGTGCGCTGGTCGGAGGCATGGCGGCTCCTGCCTCGGCGAATCCGGTTGAAACCACCTCGGGCACCGGACCCTACGACGCCGTGTACACCACCGCACCGTTCTTCGGCGACCACACCATCTACCGACCCAACGAACTTCCCGACGACGAGGATCTACCGATCGTGGCCTGGGGAAACGGTGGCTGTATCGCCAATGGCACCATGTTCGAGAATTTCCTGCTCGAGCTCGCCTCTCACGGTTATCTCGTGATCGCCAACGGCAGCCCGGGAGGCTTCGGCAGCACCGACGCCGACATGCTGACCGAGGCCGTCGACTGGGCGATCGAACGGGACGGCCTGTGGTACAGCGAATACCAGGGGCACCTGGACACCGACAACATCGCCGTCATGGGCCAGTCCTGTGGCGGTCTGGAAACCTACGAGGTGGCTGATGATCCCCGCATCACCACCACGGCCCTGTGGAACAGTGGGCTGCTGGACGACGGGGACGCCCACCAGATCGACGCGCTGCACGCCCCCATCGCCTACTTCACCGGCGGCCCGTCCGACATCGCCCACGGCAACGCCCTGGACGACTGGGACCGTCTCCCCGAGAGCCTCCCGGCGTTCTTCGGAAGTCTGGACGTGGGCCACACCGGCACCTTCGGTGAGCCGAACGGTGGCGAGTACGGGCAGGTGGGTGTCGCCTGGCTCGACTGGCACCTCAAGAACGACGCCGCGGCCGGCGCGGAGTTCGTGGGCAGTGACTGCGGGCTGTGCGACAGCGCCTGGGAGGTGAACCAGCGGAATCTGACGTGATCCGGCCCCGTCTGGAACGCAGATGCCCGGTGGTCCGCGGGGTGCGCGGGCCACCGGGCTATCGCCCGGATCGGCCGGCACGAGGCCGTAGGGCCTGTGGTCAGCCGGTCACGTCAACGTCGACCTCGTTACCACCGAAGGTCTCCGCGCTCAGGCCGACATGCGAGACGTCGTCCGCATCGGGCACGTCGAAAGCGATCTGGAGACTCTGGGGCGGGTCACCGCTCGACAGGGAGTGGCTCATGCCACCGTTGAGATCGTTGGTGGCGCTGTAGTCCTCTTCGATCTGCGCGCCGCTGAAGGTGTAGATGTGCTGCTCGTCGGTCCAGAACGTGTCGAAGGCGCCGTTGTCGAGAGCAACGTCGAGGTGCACGACCACATACTCCCCGGTGGGCTGATGCCCCTCGACCGAGTCCACCCCGCGTTCCACGTCCGTCACGGTGAACACCAGTCCGTCGTGGGCGACCTCTTCGTTCATCCCGGGCATGTCGGGGTTCGCCTGCTCACCATCGCCGGCGCCGCCGGCACCGTCGTCGGTGTCGTCGGTGTCGTCGGTGTCGTCGGTGTCTTCGGCTTCCGCGGCGTCATCCCCGGTACCGGCTGTTCCTGTGTCGTCATCGTCGGCGGCCGCAATAACCACGAGGATCACGACGATGAACACGATGACGATGAAGACGAGACAGCCGGCGCCGAGCCCAACCCACAGCCACGGGGAGGTGGACTTCTTCTGCGGGGGCTGCTGCCCGTACGGTGGGGCACCGCCAGGAGGTGGACCGTAGGGTCCCTGGCCGTACGGGTCCTGGCCGTAGGGTCCCTGACCCTGGCCGTAGGGATCCTGGCCGTAGGGGTCCTGACCATAGGGTCCCTGACCCTGGCCGTAGGGATCCTGGCCGTAGGGGTCTCCTCCGGGGGGCGGTCCGGGAGGCCCGCCCGGGGGCGGACCCATCGGCGGTTGCCCGCCCGTCGGTCCCTGCGGCGGCTGGCCCGGTGGCGGTCCAGGCGGAGGTGGCTGACTCATGAACTCGCTGCTTTCTCTTACGACAGAAGACATGTCCGGCCCGCCATGCGCGCGAGCACGTGGCCCAGGTTCCGAGACCGGCGATTACTCCCACCCAGGCAAACCCTCGCAGGTGTGGAGATACCACCCAACAGTACAGAAGTAGTCTCCCAGACACTTCTACCAGCAGAAATGCCAGGACCGAACCCGGTCGTTGCAGTCGCCTCGCTCCGGGGCTCGAGCGCGGCCGCACGCCGCGTTTCTGCGCGCCGCTACTCGAATTGGTGCTTGTGTTCCCGCCGGCGGGTCCGGGACACGCCTTCCCCGCATCAGCCGGCGCGGCGGGCCCGGAGGATCACGTCGTCGACGTGGGGTGTGCCCTCGGGGACGTTCGGACGTTCCCGAGTCTCGTAGGTGTCGATGATCCAGCGGTCATCCAGTAGTTCCGCGACCTCTTCGGGTTCGTACATCCGGGTTAGGTCCGGACCCTCGCCGTGGCCGTGCTGGCGTTTGTGCTCCTCGGTGAGGTTGTGCGCCACCATCAGCAGGGTTCCGCCCGGCGCCACGGTCGACAGCAGCCGCCGCACCCCCTTCTTCCCGGCCTGGTGCGGGAGGGGAAAGTACTGGAGCGACACCAGGTCGAAGGAGTCACTGTCGAACGGTGTGCCCAGCGGGTCGCCGTGGATCCAGTCCACGGACACGCCCGCGGACGCGGCGGCGTCGCGCGCCCGCTGCACCGCCACCGAGGAGATGTCGATCCCGGTGACGCTCCAGCCCTGCCGGGCCAGCCAGATCGCGTCGGCACCCTCGCCGCAGCCCACGTCCAGGGCCCGCCCCGCGGGGGTTCCCTCCAGCTCAGCCACCAGGCTGCCGTTGGGAGCCCCGCTCCACACCCGCTCGCCCTCGCTGTACATCCCGTCCCAGAACGCTTCGTCCGTGGCCACGATCCCTCGCTCCCCTCACAGTCCCGGCGCGGATCCGCACGCCGGCCGATGACACACCGACCTGAACACGTGATCGCCGCGGGGGATTCCGCTGTGTGCTCTCCGGCCGGGGCCGAATCCGCTCGGCGTCGTTCGCCGGCCGCTGGGCCACTGTTGGCTACACGCCGCTGTCCGGCGTGCCCTGGCGGTTTCGCTGGGCCTGTGCTCGCTCGCGCATCTGGGGCCACACCCGCGGTGAGACACCGTACAGTTCCGCTTCGACGAACGCGCGGATGTTCGGTGCGGCCGTGGGCGGGCTGTTCCCGGCGAGTTCATGGGTCCACACGCGCTCGTCCCCGAGACGGAAGTAGTAGAGCAGGTAGCCCTGGTGGTGGCCGATGAAGAACGTGTCCGTGACCGGAACGTCGGGGTCCTCCTCGCGTGCGCACTCCAGGGCATACTGGCGGGTGCCCAGACAGGCGGGGTAGGTAAGATCGGTGCCGGTGAACAGGAGGCCGGGACGCCGCCCCAGGAGCCGCATGAACACCCGATAGTCCGATGGGATCGGCGCGAACGGGGATTCGGCCTCGATCTGAGCCAGCTCCTCCTCGGTGCATCCCTCCATTTCGGCCGGCCGGCCCGCATCCAGCCGGTTCAACTCGATGATCAGTTGGTAGACCCACTGGTGTGCGGTGAGGGACGTAGTGCTCCTCCTTCTCAAGCGCCGGGGTACGGTTGACCGCCCGCGGGTGCAGTGCGCGGATTCGGGATGGCGGGTCTGGCCCCTGCTCGCGGAACCGGGCGGGGTGGCCTGGCGCGCCTCACACCTGTGGCGTCCCGGACCGGGTCACGACCCGACCTCCCGCAAGGACGAGCTCACGTCTGGGGGCGCGCATGAGCGCGTCAGGGACGTTCTCCGCGTCCATCAGGACGATGTCGGCACGTGCGCCTGGGGTCAGGTCGTGCGCGGGCCGGTGCACGAACCCGGCGGCGCGGGTGCTTGCCACCGCAACGGCTTGGGCGAGTTCCGCGTCGGTGCGCAGTCGGTGCAGCCGCGCGAAGTCGTTCGCCACCCGCAGCAGGTCTCCGTCACCGTAGGGGGACCACAGGTCGCGAATCCCGTCGGTGCCCAGGCCAAGGGGGATCCCGGTATCGCGCATCGCGGGCCACGGCAGCGGGGGGTGCCCGACGGGCGCCACGGTGGCCCAGGAAATACCGGCCGCGTGCACCAGCTCCACCAGCTCTACCTGGCGGCTGCGCGGAAGCTGCCCGAGCGCGAAGCCGTGGGAAATGGTGACGCGCCCCTGCATGCCGGCGTGCTGGGTGCGTTCGGCGATGAGTTCGACCTGGAAGGCGCCGAGTTCGTCACCGTCGTGGAGGTGAATGTCGAGTTCGGTGCCGTGCCGGGTGGCGATGTCGAACAGGCCGTCCAGTTGGGCCACGGGGTCGCGGTCAATGGAGGCGGGATCGATGCCCCCGATGCTGGTGACGCCGGCCGCGGCCGCCTGGTCCAGCAGGTCGAGGACCCCGGGGCGGCGGATCACACCGTCCTGGGGGAAGGCCACCAGTTCCACGTCGATGGCCCCGTCCAGCGCGGCGGCGGCCTCGCGCACCACCTCCACCCCGCGTAGGCCAACGCCGAGGTCGACGTCCACATGGCTGCGCACGGCCGTGGTTCCGTGGCGCAGGAACTCCCGCAGCACAGCCACGGTGGAGTGCAGGTTGGGGATGCCGTAGGTGTCCCGGTGAGCCCGTTCGTGCGCGATACGCCCCTGCGTGGTGGGCTCACCACCGTAGGGAACCCAGGGCTGGCCCCACCAGCTCTTGTCCACGTGCGCGTGGGCGTTGACAAAGCCCGGCAGTGCGAGCAGGCCGTGCCCGTCCAGGTGTGTTTCGGCGGTATCCGCTGTTCCGGCCTGGACGATGGCGGCGATGATGCCGTCACGTAGCACCAGGTCGCGGGGGGCACTGCCCCACGGTCGCACGTTGGTCAGGGTCAGTTCCGATTCGGGGCCTGGGGCGTCAGTCATGGATCCATTGTCGGGGCAGCGTGTCGGGGGGCGGTGCGGATGGGGGCCGCGCGTGTGCTGTATCCCGGACCCTCCGGGGAACCCTCCACATTGAACCGTGGGCAGCTGTCATACTCGGTGACATGTTTCCGTCCAGCCGCGGTCCCGGGCGCGCAGCCGGCGCGGGTGACTCCGCCACCACCGGGACACCCCATATGCGATGTTTATACCGTTTGCCGGAATTTCGGGAAGTTGCATATTCGCTGTTACTGGCCGGTAATTTTCGCAGGTGAATGAGTCTGCTCCCCGCGCACGCGGGGATGGCCCCGCCGGGGGCGGGATTGGGCGGGGTGGGGGGTGCTGCTCCCCGCGCACGCGGGGATGGCCCCCATCACCGAAAGCCCCGCCCGAACCGCCTCTGCTGCTCCCCGCGCACGCGGGGATGGCCCCAGCAAGACCCCCATCGCCCGCATCACCCCCCTCTGCTCCCCGCGCACGCGGGGATGGCCCCCCGGGTGAGGCGGTAGTCCTGCGCGTCACGCTTCTGCTCCCCGCGCACGCGGGGATGGCCCCACCGCCCTGGCGCGCGCTCGCGAGATGGTCGACTGCTCCCCGCGCACGCGGGGATGGCCCCGGGCACGAAAGCTTGCCGGCTACACCGTCCCTCTGCTCCCCGCGCACGCGGGGATGGCCCCGGCGTGGATCGCGTCTGTACACGGATGTAGTCCTGCTCCCCGCGCACGCGGGGATGGCCCCCAAGCGGAACGCCCGGGCGATATCAGCGTGGTCTGCTCCCCGCGCACGCGGGGATGGCCCCGACGAGTGGCTGTACTTTGTCACGTTCGCCGGCTGCTCCCCGCGCACGCGGGGATGGCCCCAATCAGTGGCACTCAGGCGCGGGGAACGAATTCTGCTCCCCGCGCACGCGGGGATGGCCCCCGCGCCCGCACCCGGCACCGCATGCTCGGCAACTGCTCCCCGCGCACGCGGGGATGGCCCGCGCTCATGGCCAGGCGTACCCACTGCTGGGCGCTGCTCCCCGCGCACGCGGGGATGGCCCCGTGATGCGCAGCCCGCTGAGATCGGCCAAATCCTGCTCCCCGCGCACGCGGGGTTTGGGAGGTTTCGCCGGTACCACGGATCGCCTGTGCGGCGCGGGACACGGTGTGGCCGCATTCGGTCAGTGCCATGCTGATCGAATGCGGTACATCGACCGGAGCCGTGCGATTGAATCGCTGTCATGACCGACTCCGGTGACCCCTCCCTCTCGCCGGACGGGCTGTCCTTCGCTACCCGACAGGTGTGGGCCAAGCACGTGTTGGCTGACGAGGCCTGGCTGCCGCTGTGGAGGCACATGGCTGACAGTGGTGCCGTGATGGCCCGGCTGTGGGACCGGTGGCTCCCCGAGCAGGCCCGGCGAGTGGTCAGCGCCGACCTTCCTGAAGGCGCGGCGGACGCGCGGCGGCTGGCGGTGTGGCTGGCAACCCTGCATGACCTGGGCAAAGCAACCCCTGCCTTCGCGTTTCAGGTAGACCGCCTGGCGAACCAGATGCGTACCGCGGGGCTGGACATGCCCACCCGAGGCCAGCTGGAGGGGGAACACAAGAAAGCCCCGCATGGACTCGCCGGACAGGTACTGCTCCAGCGCTGGCTGACTGATGTACACGGCTGGGACACAACACGAGCGAGCCAGCTCGCCACGATCATCGGAGGCCACCACGGGGTGCAGCCCACCAATATGGAGGTCGCCGAGCTCGCACGGTCGCCGCAGCTGCTGTACAGCCGCTCGGCGGCGGACGCCTGGAGCGCCACCCAACACGAGCTGCTGGACTGGGCCGCGACAGGATGCGCGGTACTCACACGGCTGGCCGACTGGGCGTCCCGCCCACTGTCCCAACCGACACAGGTGATCCTGTCCGGGCTCGTGATCGTCGCCGACTGGTTCGCGTCCTCGCGGGACTTCTTTCCGCTGGACCAGGACGCAGACCTGACCAACCCGCAGCGGGTTTCCGCCGCGTGGCATGCGCTCAACCTGCCGCGGCCGTGGGAACCAGTGGTGCCGCGCGAGGACGCCCAACAGCTGCTGGGCACACGGTTCGACCTTCCAGAGGGGGCTTCGGCGCGTCCGGTGCAGGCGGAGGCCATCCGGATGGCGCGTGCGATGGACACGTCCGGGATGATGCTCATCGAGGCCCCGATGGGGGAAGGCAAGACTGAGGCTGCGCTGGCCGCAGCGGAAATTCTCGCGGCGCGCACAGGCGCCGGCGGCTGTTTCGTGGCATTGCCG
This sequence comes from Lipingzhangella rawalii, assembly GCF_031628175.1. NCBI lineage: Bacteria > Bacillati > Actinomycetota > Actinomycetes > Streptosporangiales > Nocardiopsidaceae > Lipingzhangella > Lipingzhangella rawalii. Next base: position 203,258 of record NZ_JAVLVT010000010.1, read on the forward strand.
ACAATGGCCACGGGAAACGCGATGTTCGATCGGATCACGGGCTGGCTTCAGCACCTGCCGGACCATCGCGCCGGCACGGGTGCGCATTCGGTGGCGCTGGCCCACTCGAAGGCGGCACTCAACGACACGTACATCGGTCTTCCGCGAGAGCCGCGCTATCCGGCGATGGACATGGACCGGGACAGCCACCAGCAGCCAGCCCGCACCGCGGCACCCGCACAGCTGGTGGCACACCACTGGCTGCGAGGCCGCAAGAAGGCCATGTTGGCGTCGTTCGTGGTGGGCACAATCGACCAGTTGTTGTTCGCCGGGTTGAAAAGTCGACATCTGGCTCTACGCCACCTCGCCATCTCGGGCAAGGTAATCGTGATCGACGAGGTACACGCCTACGACACCTACATGTCCACCTACCTGGAGCGGGTGTTGGGCTGGCTAGGCGCCTACGGTGTTCCGGTCGTGGTGCTCTCGGCGACCCTGCCAGCAGATCGACGCCAGGAGTTGGCACGCTCCTATCTCGGGCGGCATGCCGCGGGACCGGAGCTGGAGCAGCTGGCCGAGAATCGCGACTATCCGCTGCTCGCAGCGGTGGGCCACCAGACCTCCCTGCGGTTGAGTGCCCCGGCTGCCTCGGGGCGGTCGAACACGGTCGAGCTGGAACGCGTCCCGGACGATCCGGAACTACTGGCGCAGCGGCTGCGTGCCGAACTGGCCGGGGGTGGCTGCGCGGTGGTGGTGCGTAACACGGTGCGACGCGTACACGAGACCGCTCAGGTGCTGCGCGCCGAATTCGCCCGCGCCGAGGTCGACATTCCGGTGACGGTGGCGCACGCACGGTTCGTCGACGCGGATCGGCTCGCGCGGGACGCCTGGCTGCTGGACCACGTCGGCCCGCACAGTGAACAGAATGGGACTCGCCCCGTCGACAGTGCGCATGTGGTGGTGGCAAGCCAGGTCGTGGAACAGTCCCTGGACGTGGACTTCGACCTGATGGTGACCGATCTGGCTCCGATCGACCTGATGCTTCAGCGCATGGGCCGGCTCCATCGGCATCCACGGCAACGGCCCGCGCGACTCCACGATGCCCGGTGCCTGGTCACCGGGGCGGACTGGGCGGTGTCGCCGCCACAGCCGGATACGGGCTCGCTGAAGGTCTACCGTTCCTACCCGCTGTTGCGGGCCGCGGCGGTACTGGAATCGCGGCTCGCCGCCCACAGCCCCGAGCAGCGCCGCGTCCACCTGCCTGGAGACATTAACCCTCTGATCCAGTCCGCCTACGGTTCCGGCGAAGCCGGCCCGGACGCGTGGCAACCGGCGATGGCGGAGGCGCACGCGGCCGAGGAGCTGCATGCCGGCCGGCAGCGGGACGAGGCGCGGGAATTCCGGCTGGCCGCACCGAAACGGCCGGGGAGCAACCTGCTGGGTTGGGTGGCGGCCGGGGTGGGCGATGCGGACGACAGTTCACGGGGACGCGCCCAAGTCCGCGATTCCGATGACACACTCGAAGTGCTGGTGGTACAACAGCGGAACGACGGCGTGTTTACCACATTGCCGTGGCTCGCGGAGAATGGTGGCCAGGAGCTGCCGACCGACGCACCGCCGCCCGCGTGGCTGGCACGCACGGTTGCCCAGTGTGCGCTGCGGCTTCCGTTTCCGTTTACGATCTCCCGGTTGCTGGACCAGGCAATCGCCGAGCTGGAAGACACGAACCATATTCCCGCCTGGCAGGTCCCGGAGTGCTATCACCTCGCAGGAGAACTGATCCTCCCGCTCGACGAGAACGGTCGCACCCGGCTGGCAGGGTTAGACCTCACCTACACTCCCGCGGACGGTCTTGAGGTGCATTATGGCCGCTGATCCCCTGTCTCGATCGTTTGACCTGACCAGCGAGCCGTGGCTTCCGGTGCAGCGGCTGGACGGCAGCATGGACGTGCTGTCCCTGCGCGGCGTGTTCACCCACGCGGGCACGCTGCGGCGCATCGTCGGCGACCTGCCCACGCAGGAGTTTGCACTGCTGCGGCTGCTACTCGCGGTCCTGCACGATGTCACCGACGGCCCGGAGGACCCCCAGCACTGGTGCGAGCTGTGGGAGCAGGGGCTGCCTCTGGCCGCAATCACGGAGTATCTGGACACGCATCGGGAACGGTTCGATCTTGTGCATCCTGAAACTCCGTTCTTCCAGGTGGCTGGGTTACACACCGAGAAGGGCGAGGTGTCGTCGCTGGACCGGCTGGTGGCCGACGTGCCCACCGGAAACCGGTTCTTCACGATGCGGGCTCGCGGGGTGGATCGGCTGGACTTCGCGGAGGCGGCCCGATGGCTGGTGCATGCCCAGGCCTACGACCCATCCGGCATCAAATCCGGGCAGGTGGGCGACGATCGGGTGAGTAACGGTAAGGGCTATCCGCAGGGGGTGGCGTGGGCGGGCAACCTCGGTGCCATCCACGTGGAAGGTGACACCCTGCGCGAAACGCTGCTGCTGAACCTGATCGCCACCGACACGGACAATCTCCGCGCCGACGAGGAGGACCGTCCCACCTGGCGCTTCGACCCACCCGGGCCGGGGCCACTGACCGGTGCGCAGCAGGTGTTCCGGCCCTACGGGCTGCGGGACCTCTACACCTGGCAGGGGCGCCGGATCCGTCTTTCGGCCGACCAGGGCGGGGTGTACGGGGTGTTGCTGTGCTACGGAGATCCTCTGGCGGCAGCGAATATGCACACCAGGGAACCGATGACGGCGTGGCGGCGCAGCCCCAACCAGGAGCGCAAGCTCGGCAAGAGCACGGTCTACCTACCGCAGCAGCACGACCCGGACCGCAGTGCCTGGCGCGGTCTGGCATCGCTGTTGGTGGGGGGAGACTCGGCTGGTCGTCAGCGTGGTGACGCCGCGGAGCGGCTGCCGCCACTGCTGCTGGAGTGGATCGCACGGCTGAGCAACGAAACCGAGGTGCTGGATGTACAGGACCTGGTCCGCACGCGGCTCGTCGGCGCCGTCTACGGCACCCAGCAGTCGGTCATCGACGAGGTTGTTGCGGACCGGTTGGTGATGACGGTGGCGCTGCTGCACCAGCACAATGCGGAGCTGGCGTGGGAGGCGATCGCCGCAGTTGACGATGCCGAGACCGCGGTGCAGGTACTGGGGTGGCTCGCCGCCGACCTGGCACAGGCCGCAGGCATGGAGCCGGACGCCCACCGTACGGCCGCGCGGGACCGCGGCTTCGGGGCCCTGGATGGCGAGTTCCGGGATTGGCTGGTGAGCCTGCGCGCGGGCGTCGACCCGGAGGAACGCCGCGACGCGTGGCAGGATACCGCGCGCCGCGTCATCCGCGGTATTGGTGACGAGCTCATCGAGCAGGCCGGCGAGACCGCGTGGGTCGGCCGGCTGGTCGACGACGGCAAAACGTGGCTGACCTCGGCGCACGCGGAAAACCGGTTCCACCGGAGGCTGGTCCAGAAACTCTCCCGAAGCTCCTCCGACGACACTGCTGGGGTGTGACCACATGCGAACCGTCATCCAGCCCGACGCCCGTAGGGACCTCTATCCGGTGGGGACCGTGGTGCATTCGCGGGTCCAGGACTTACAAGGAGGGTATGCCCGGGATGACGCGAGGGCGGTCGCTGAACTCGCGCGGCTGCGTAAGGGTGCCGGAAAGGAGCCGGGCGACACCCCGGACCTGTGGGGCCTGACCTATCGACCGGAAACCGACTTCGCCGTGTTCGAGCGTGCACCGAGCGGCACGGCCGAGGAGCACGCCGAAACTGCCATCCATCTGGCGCTGACCCTGTTCGCGCTGCACCAGCAGTCGCACCGGGATAGGCCGATGCACTCGCCCTCGCCGCTCGGAGACCAGCACCAGCGCATCGCCAACCGCGACCTGGGTTGGGCAGTGCGACGGCTGATGCCCGCAGGTGAGGTGGACGAGCGGCTTCGCCAACGCTTCGTGCACCTGTGCACGGCGAGCACCAACGCGAGTCTGGCCGTGCGGCTGCGCGGCATTGTGCAGTTGCTGCGACGCGAGGCGGTTCCGCTGGACTATGGGCTGCTCGCCGACCAGCTGATGTGGTTCCAGCGGCCAGGCGGTCCCAGCAAGATTCGCCGCACGTGGGGACGTAGCTTCGTCACCTACCGGCCTCCGGAAGGCCAGAAATCTGGCCAGGGGGCAGCCCCGGACGCCACCGATGCCGACACCAACGCCGACACGACTTCCGAGTAAGGACCCCTCGTGGCCAAAACCATCGTGGACGTGCACGTCCTGCAAACCGTCCCCCCGAGCAACCTGAACCGCGACGATACCGGAAGCCCGAAAACCGCCTACTTCGGTGGGGTGCTGCGATCCCGCGTGTCCAGCCAGGCGTGGAAGCGTGCCACCCGGCTGGCGTTCGAGGATCTATTGTCCCCGCAGGAGCTGGGTACCCGCACCAAGCGCGTCGCCAAGTTCATCGCCGACCGGATCCAGCAACTGGACGCCACCGTCCCGGAGCAGAAGGCGTGGGAGCTAGCAGCGCACACAGTCACAACGGCGACTGGAAGCAAGATCGAGGCCCCCAAACGCAAGAGCAAAAGTACGGGGGAGGATGGCGCCGACGCGTCGGTTGACCCGGAGTCCGCCTACCTGATGTTCCTCAGCGCGCGTCAGCGCGACGCGTTGGCCGAGCTCGCCCTGGAGGGCAGCGACGACATCGCAACGTTCTTCAAGGACAAGGACGCCAAGCAGCGCGCCAAAAGGCTCGCCAATACGCACCACTCGGTGGACATCGGCCTGTTCGGCCGGATGGTGGCTGATGGCGCTGACGTGAATGTCGACGCCGCCGCGCAGGTCGCACACGCGCTGAGCGTACACGCGATCGAGCCGGATTCCGACTACTACACCGCCGTGGACGACCTGAAGGACCGGTCGGATCCTGGCGCCGGCATGATCGGCGCGATCGAATTCAACTCGGCGACACTGTACCGCTACGCCGCCGTGGACGTGGACCAGCTGCAACGCAACCTCGGCGCGGGTCTGCGCGAAGACGAGGATTCCGCCCAGCCGGTACGACGCGCGGTGGAGGCGTTCCTGCGGGGATTCGTGGAGTCCCTGCCCTCCGGGAAGGTCAACACCTTCGGCAATAACACCCTGCCGGAAGCGGTTGTGGTGAAGGTGCGCACCCGGCGGCCGTTGAGCTTCGTGAGCGCCTTCGAGGAACCGGTACAGGCGGGAACGGACGGCGCCGACACCAGCGCCGGCTACCTGCGCAGCGCCTGCGAACGGCTGGCACGACATGTGCCCCAACTGGAAACCGCCTACGGCGCGGATGCCAACGCCGGAACCGAAACCTGGGTCATGCGCGTGGGCGAGGCCACCGCGGCGCTCGCGCATCTGGGCCGCGAGGTCACGCTGCCGCAGCTGGTGGAGCAGGCCGGAACGGCCGCGGCACGGCCCGCGGAGGCGCGGTGAGTGTGCTCGCGCTGGTGCTGGCGGGCCCGCTCCAGTCGTGGGGCTCGGCGGCCCGCTTCGCCCGGCGCACCACCGAACCCGCACCCACGAAGAGCGGGGTGCTGGGGCTGTTGGCTGCCGCGCAGGGACGGCCCCGCACGGCGGACTTGTCCGACCTCACGGCGCTGCGGTTCGGGGTGCGGGTGGACCAGCGCGGCACCCGCCTGCGCGACTTCCACACCGCACACCGCCAGGACAACGATGCCGCGATGCCCGTGTCGCAGCGGTTCTATCTCGCCGACGCCGTGTTCGTGGCCGCGGTCGAAGGGGACGACGGGCTCATCATGGAGCTCCACCGTGCGGTTCGACACCCGGAGTTCCTGCCGTACCTGGGTCGGCGTTCCTGCCCCCCGTCACGGCCGGTGGAGCTGGCCGCGCCGCAGCCGGGACCACTGGAGCGGGTACTCACGGAGACGCCATGGCAGGCCGCACCCTGGCAGCAGCGACGCCACCGTGACCGAGCGGAGGTCGCCGTGGATGTGCTCGTGGATGCCGACGCGGATGACCACCATCCGGAGCCGCAGCGGGATGTGCCGCTGAGTTTCGATCCTCTGCACCGCCGCTACGGGCTACGGGGATTCATCAGCCGTCGCGTGCACCTGACCAATCCGCAGGCGGCCGTCCGGGACCACGATCCGTGGTCGGTTCTCTAGGAGGCCTCTGATGTTTTTCACTCGGTTCCGGATAAACACCGCACGCACGCGGGCGCGTGCGCTCCTCGAATCCCCGCAGCGGCTGCATGCTGCGGTACTCCAGGGCTTCCCGGATGTGCCACCGGCCCGCGGGGGGCCGCGGGTGCTGTGGCGCCTGGATCGCGCCTCGAAAACGCAGGTGGTGCTGTATGTGGTCAGTCCGCAGCAGCCGGATTACACGCATCTGGTGGAGCAGGCCGGCTGGCCCACACTGAGTCCGGGCTGGGAGACCCGCGACTACACGCCCTTGCTGGAAAAACTCGCGGCCGGTCAGAGGTGGGAATTCCGGCTGACGGCGAATCCGGTGCACCATGTGCGTACGGACCGTCCCCGCAACGATGCGCACAAGACGAAGGCAACGGCCCACCGCACACCCCGTCACCAAGCCGCCTGGCTGCTCCAGCGGCAGGAACGCTGCGGCTTTCGGGTGGTGGCCCGGACCGGAGTCGAAGACACGGACAATGCCCTGGAGTCCCACGAACTCACGGTGCACAATCAGCGCGTGCTCGATTTCGGAAAGAATGACCCGCCCAAGAACGCGGAGGGACCCTCGCAACGGCGCTCGGTTCGGGTGGCGACGGTGACGTTCGACGGAAGGTTGGAGGTCACTGACACGGATGCGCTGCGGAATGTCCTTACAGCGGGTATCGGGCGCGCCAAAGCCTACGGCTGCGGGCTGATGACGCTCGCGCCGCCGCGAGAGGAAACAGGGTGAGTGTCGCCAAGCGTCCCGCAAGCACGCCGCGGGAGTTAACGCGTGTCGCTGACCGGCTGTCGTTCGTGTATCTGGAGCGATGCACCCTGCATCGGGAGGCGAACGCGGTCACCGTGGAGGATGCCGAGGGTACCCGCCACATTCCCTCGGCGACGATCGGAACGCTGCTTCTCGGACCGGGAACCCGGGTAACGCACCAGGCGATGTGCCTACTTGGGGAGAGCGGCGCCGGGGTCGTATGGGTGGGCGAGCATGGGGTGCGCTACTACGCGGCGGGACGCGCGCTGACCCGGTCGGCGGAGCTGGTGCAGGCACAGGCCACCGCGTGGGCGAACCGCGCCACCCGGCTTGATGTGGCCCGGCAGATGTTCCGGCTTCGGTTCCCCGATGCGGACCCCGGGCAGTACACGCGGCGCATGATCCTCGGGAAGGAAGGGGACCGGGTCAAGGAGTGCTATCGACGGGAGTCCGTACGCACTGGAGTGGCCTGGCACGGGCGGCACTTCGTACCCGGGGACCTGTACGCCAGCGATCCTCCGAACCAGGGGATCACCGCCGCGGCGCAGTGCATGTACGGGGTGGCGCACGCAGTAATCACCGCCTTGGGATGCTCGCCTGGATTGGGGTTCGTGCACTCCGGACACGAACTGTCGTTCGTCATGGATATCGCGGACTTGTACAAGACCGAGCTGGGGATCCCGGTGGCGTTCGAGGTGGCAGCGGAAGGGCCGGAGGATGTGCCGTCCCGCACCCGACGCGCACTTCGGGACCGCATCAATGAGCAGGGGCTGTTGGAGCGGTGTGTGCGCGATCTTCAGGGGCTGCTGCTCCCGGAGGACATGGAGCGGGAACTGGCCGACGCCACAGACGAGGTGCGGCTGCACTCCGACCACGGCGCGGACGTGCCCAGCGGCTGGAACCTGGGCACGGAGCCGGAACAGGGAGATGAGTACTGGGAGGTGACCTGGTGACGGTCATCGTCCTCACCCACTGCCCGCAGGGACTGCGGGGTCTGCTCACCCGCTGGCTGCTGGAGATCTCACCAGGGGTGTTCATCGGGAACCCCTCGTCGCGTATCCGGGATGTGCTCTGGGAAGAAGTTCGGGAACACCGTGGGAACGGGCGGGCGCTACTGGCCTATGGGACCGACACCGAGCAGGGGTACACGTTCCGGACCTTCGAACACAAGTGGCGCCCGGTCGACCACGAAGGACTCACTCTGATCGAACGGCCAAATCAGCAGCAGGCGACACCCCAGAGGCAAGGCTGGAGTAAGGCAGCCAAACGGCGGCGCTACGGGAAGAAATGATTAACTATGCGAGGATTGTGTATTTTGTCGGATTTTCCAGAAGTTGCACATTCGAGGCTACTGAGCGGTAATTTCCGCAGGTGAATGAGTCTGCTCCCCGCGCACGCGGGGATGGCCCCGGGTGGCCGGAGACCGCTATCCGGTGGGTGTGCTGCTCCCCGCGCACGCGGGGATGGCCCTCGAATATCCGCTACCCCACAATGGACATCACCCTGCTCCCCGCGCACGCGGGGATGGCCCCTGCCGTGGCCTCCGGGGCGATGCACCTCGAGGCTGCTCCCCGCGCACGCGGGGATGGCCCCCTTGGGGGGTGAGTTGACAAGGTTTCGAGGGGCTGCTCCCCGCGCACGCGGGGTGGCCCGACGGGTACTTCGGTGACGAGACCGAATCCGCATCTGCTCCCCGCGCACGCGGGGATGGCCCCCCCGACCCAAGGACGGCCCCGGCGGTGTTCGCTGCTCCCCGCGCACGCGGGGATGGCCCTCCCCGGTCTACTCTGAGCGAATCCAGCATAGGCTGCTCCCCGCGCACGCGGGGATGGCCCCCGTTGATGCTGCCACGCCGATAGCGCGTGCCCCTGCTCCCCGCGCACGCGGGGATGGCCCCATGACCTTGACGGAGCCGATGGAGGGCAGTGCCTGCTCCCCGCGCACGCGGGGATGGCCCCGACGTGGGCGGTGAGCTACCCGCAGACACCCTCTGCTCCCCGCGCACGCGGGGATGGCCCCATCACCCTTACCAATCAGGGGATTTGGGATGACTGCTCCCCGCGCACACGGGGATGGCCCCGTTGAGGCGCTCGCCGAGGTGATCCCCGACGACTGCTCCCCGCGCACGCGGGGATGGCCCCATTCGGGCGTCTACGCGACGCGCAATGTCGCTCTGCTCCCCGCGCACGCGGGGATGGCCCCCTGCCAGCTGGTCAGCCGTGGGAGTTTGCGACCTGCTCCCCGCGCACGCGGGGATGGCCCCACCCGCCCAGGCCGCCCGCTGGTCGGTCGTGGCTGCTCCCCGCGCACGCGGGGATGGCCCTCCGTCGATGAATGGACTGATGATGTAATTCCACTGCTCCCCGCGCACGCGGGGATGGCCCCATGACCTTGACGGAGCCGATGGAGGGCAGTGCCTGCTCCCCGCGCACGCGGGGGTGGCCGACTCTGGGGGCGAACCGGGGCTGTGGGGCAGCCCGGAAGGGATCCGTCGTGGCGGCATGGGGTGGGTACACCACTGGCGCCGCGTGATCCGGCCCGGCCCCGGCTCCTTATCCCCCATCGGCCTTTCCCCGCCCCCATGGACTGGGGGGTCACCCCCAGCTGCCAGAACCGCCGTAACTCCCCCCTGACGCGGCGCGAGGGTGGTGGTTGTGGGGCGGTGGCCGCGAACGCTGCGGGGTGGCGGCCATCGGAACACCCCCGCAGCATCGGGTCTGGCTGCCCCTACCCCCCTCCCCCGCGCCGAGCCCTCCCGTCCCCGTGGGCGCAGCGGGCGGGCACCGCGGCTGGGCTCGTTCGGCACTCCCCGCGGCCCCGCCGATCCTTCAACCGAAATGTGGCACACAGGTGACGGCGATTGTCCAAAATGATCGTTCGAACGATCATGAATAGTGCTCGGTAGCCGCCACGGTGATCCCGGAGCGTAGTGAACCTCGGACGCACACCAGGCCATTTGGAAGTTAACGACGTTTTCCCTACACTCGTCACCGTCTCTTCGCCCAGCTACCTCCTGGACACCGTGTGCGCAGCACCGGAAGATGCCAGCGCAAGGAGACGGATCCGGAGCGGAGGCGCTCCCCCGACTGTCGAGTGGATCATGAGTTCTCTCAATGAATGATCACGATCAGATGCAACAAACCGTGCTTTCCGTCAATTCGCTCGTTAAGCGGTACGGCGACCTGACCGCCGTGGACGGGATTTCCCTGGACGTGCGCGCCCACGAGATCGTTGGCGTCCTCGGGCCGAACGGCGCGGGTAAGACCAGCCTGCTCGAAATGGTGGTGGGGCTGCGCACCCCCACATCCGGCCGGATCCGCGTTCTGGACACGGACCCGGCCAGCAACACGCCCGAACTGCGCAAGGCCGTCTCGCTCCAGGCACAGCAGGCCGACATCTTTCCCAACCTCACCACTATCGAGATCCTGGAACTGTGGGCCAGCTTCTATGACCAGCCACGCGACCCGCACACGGTCCTCAGCGACGTGGGCCTCACCAGCTCCCACGGCGTGCGGGTCAAGGAGCTGTCCGGTGGGCAGGCACGCCGCCTGCTGGTCGGTACCGCCCTGATCGGTAACCCACAGCTCGCGATCCTCGACGAACCCTCCAGTGGGCTGGACCCCAACGCCCGCGCCGACCTGTGGGATGTCATCACCGCGTTCCGCGACGAGGGCCGCACGGTGGTGCTGTCCACCCATTCCATGGAGGAAGCCGAGGCCGTCTGCGACCGGGTCGCCATCATGCACCAGGGCCGGATCGTCGCCCTGGGCCGGCCGGGCGAGCTGATCGCCGAACACGCGCCGTACCACGTCGTCAGCTGCGCCCGCGAGCCCGGGCAGGACCTCACCTGGGCCGCGGAACTTCCCGACGCGCTGCGGGTGGCCACCGTCGGAAACCGGGTCAACATCCACACGCAGAACCATCAGAACGTCATGGAGGCCTTGTCCGCCGCGGAACGCCCGGCGCGGGACCTTCGGGTGCGAAGCGCCGGACTCGACGAGGTCTTCCGGGATCTCACCGGCACCGACCTGAACGACGACGCGGCAGAGTCCACCCAAGACAGTCAACGAGTGAAAGCCTGATGAGCACCACCCCGCTGCGCGCCCTGACCCGCGCCAACACCCGTGAACTCCTGCGTGACCGGACAACACTCTTCGGGGCCCTGCTCATGCCGGTGGGCTTCATCGCAATGTCGGTGATGCTCGTCGCGCTGATTCCCACCGCCCCCGGTATAGACGCCGCGGAAATGTTCCTGCCGTTCGGGCTGACGATGACGCTCGGGGCGGTGATCTTCTTCGGAACGGTGTCCCCGATCGTGGATCTGCGTCGCCGGGGAACGTTGCGGCTGCTGGGAACGACGCCGCTACCACGGTGGACGTTTCTGTTGGCGCTGGTTCCGTTCCGGGCGCTACTCATCGTGGTGGCACTCGTGGCGGTGGTGGCAGCGGCCGCCGTTTTCGACTCCTGGGCGCCGTCCCAGCTGCCCGCGCTGGTGGTGACCACGGTCCTGGGGTCGGCGCTGATGCTCGCGATCGGGTTCCTGCTGGGCGCATTCCTGAACTCGACCGAGACCGCGAGCACCACCCTGACCGTGGTTCTGCTCGCTTTCGTCTTCGCGGGGGGTGGAGTTCTACCGTTTGAGCTGTTTCCGGACCGGGTCGGCGCGGTACTGGAGTGGCTGCCGCCGGCGCTGTTCACCGACGCGCTGGCCAACGGGCTGACCGGTGGGAACACCACCCACCCGGTGTGGCTGGCTTGGATAGTGCTGGCCGGGGCCACTCTGGTCGTCGGCGCGGCGGCGTTGCGGCTGTTCCGGTTCGACCGTAGCCCCAGCTGAGTGGGGCAGCGGGCCGTGCGGTCGTGCGACGCCGCGAGGACGGCTGGGGTCGGTGCCCCAGTCGTCCCCGCGGCGGGCGCTTGGCTCGCTGTCCGGGTCGGGGCGAGGACTCAGGTGGATTCGCTGGCCGGGGGAACGTACATCCGTTCACCGGTGGCGGGCAGTCCCTGGTGGCGAGGCTCGCCGTCCACGTGGAACTCGTCGAACACGAACCGCAGCCCAGCCGCGACGAGGGCACGCGGATGGTCCATGACCTGCATGTGGAGATGGGGTTCGGTGCTGTTTCCGGAGTTGCCGCAACGGCCGATCACCTGTCCGGGCTGCACGTCTTCGCCGACCCGCACGCGCAGCGAGCCGCGTTGCAGGTGTGCGAAGACGACGTAGACCGTGCGATCGGGGTCCGTGTCGTCGGGCACAGCGACACTGACGTGATTGCCGAGCATGGCCCGGCCACCGGCGAACTCCCGCAGCATTCCCTCCACGACCAACACTGCGGCGCCGAGCCGCCCCTGCCGGGCGCGGTGGTCGCGCGCCCGGTCGTGCACTGCGACCACGGTTCCGGAGCAGGAGGAGCGGATGGGCCGACCGAAGCCCGGGAAGGTTTCCGGACGTTGGAAGTTCGCTTCGGGCCGGGTCGGTGTCTCGCCTGTGCCTTCGGCCTCACCGCGGGGAACGAGGTCGATCGCGTAGGTCTGCCCGAAACCGTGGGTTCCGTGGCTGGGCACCCCGTCGGTTGGGCTGTTGCAGCCTTCCCATATCCCGTCGACGGGCGGCCGTAGCACCCGCGGGGTGGCGGTGCGTATGGCCGGGTCGATGGGAAGCACGGTGACGAACATGCCCGCCCCCACGAGCGCGGCGCCGGAGATGGGAACCCCGAGCCGCACGAGGCTGGGCACCAGCTCGGAGGGGGCGAGGGCGGCGAGTGCCACGCCTGCGACCATGAGGACCAGCCCGACCGGCCCGGCCAGGCCGCGACAGCGCGCCAGGACAACGAACCAGCCCGGTAGTTCGTGGTTACGTTGCGTGCTCGTGGTTGCCACGTTGTCCTCCTTGCCCGTGCTCGCTGTCTGTCCCGCTGGCCCCGGGGCGCGCGCTTCCGGGGCCCGGGTCGTTGCCGACCGTGTTCCGGTTCCGGCGTATCCGGTTGTTTCGGTGCCGGCGCCGCGGGTCACGCATGTTGGTACACGCTGACGAACATCGGCTCGTTCCCGGTGAACGGGCTGCCCTCGACGTCAGCGTAACGTTCGACACATTCCAGGCCGGCCTGCTTGGCGTAGGCGTCCACCCGGTCGGGCCCGGTCAGCCGGACGACTTCCGTGGCGGTCCAGGGGGTTCCCTGGTCGAAGAAGACGTGCGTGGCGGTCCACAGCTCGTTGTCCCGGTCGAGGACCCCGTGGGTCAGCAGGGACCGGTTCGGCTGCGGGTAGGGAAAGATCGCGGTTTGTCGCGTCCGTCCCTCGTGCAGCTCCTCGATCGCGGCCGGGTTGTGGTTCTCGATCACCAGTGCGCCGCCGGGGGCCAGGGCCCGGGCCCAGGTGGCGACGAGTCGCTGCTGTACGCCGCGGTCGTGCACCAGCCCGATGGTGGAGCACACGCACAGCACCAGCCCGAACGTCCGGTCGGGCTCGTAGGTGGTCATGTCGGCTTCCACGGGGGACACCTCCCCCTGGCTCGGTTTGGGCGCGGCCCGCAGCTGCTCCACCATCTCGGGGGCGAGTTCGACGGCGATGACTTCCCCCACGTGGCCGGCCAGGGGGAGGGCGACGCGTCCGGTTCCCGCGCCGAGTTCCAGGCTGGGGTGCCCCCCGCCGGGGTGCCGGGCGGCGCAGAACCGCGCCGTGGGTTCCCCGGGTGGGTAGATCCGCTCATAGACCGGCGCGAACGCCCGCCCCTGGTCGATCATGCTGGGGGTGTCCTTTCTCGTTGCGGATGTGCTCCCTGCTGGGGGCGTCGGAGGTGGGCTGGTCGTGCCCGGGGAACGGCTCGAACGGCGACACGAGGAGGTAGTCCGGGTCTTCGGAGGTGTCGTGGCCGGAGTGCCGGGCGATCAGAAACTGGAAGCCCTGCGCCGGCGGGTCGTCCTCTGCGTGCTCGGCGGCGGCGACACTGTGCACGTGGTCCCGCAGCAGCCGGTAGGCGGGCAGGTGGGTGACGTCGTTGTCCACGAGGTTCCCGCCGACGGCTACCAGCTCGTTCACCAGGTCGAACACGGCCTTTTCCCGCCGGTGCTCCGGGAACCACAGTGTCTGTCGCCAGCGGCGCGGCTCGATCCAGGAGGCCGCCCGCCACTCGGTTTGCGCGCCGTCGCCCAGCAGCACCCGGTATAGCAGGTGGAAGTCGTGTTGGGCGGGTTCGGGCGCGAAGAAGCGCCAGTTCCCGATCAGCAGCCCGGTCGGGTCGCGTCCCCGCAGCCGGTCGAAGGCACGGTTGGGGTGTTGGGCGCTCGCGGTGGCCAGGAACCACAGCCCCATCGCCACGACCACGGCGGCGCCGGCGATACCGAGCCGATCGTCGCGGTGGCCGGCCTGGGGCCGGGGCGCTGGGGCTGGTGCCCGCCCGAGTCTGCTGAGGGTCATGACGTGTGCTCCCGCTGTTCGGCCAGGGCGTCCAGGAAGGCGCGGAGGTGTTCGGCGACCTGTCGTGCGGTGTCGTGTTCGGTGAGGATGCGGTCGTGGTCGGTGTTGTCCACCAGGTGGCGGTGGGCCCAGGGGGCTGCCGCGGCGATCTCGTCGTGCAGCTCCTGCTGGACCGGGTCGACGGCCCGGGTGCGTCCGGCGGTGAACACCGCCAGTGGGGCGTGGATGTGTGGGAGTTTGCCGTGGGAGTGGGCGAAGTCCTCGCGTACCGACGCCCACTCGCGGGCGCCGGCCTGCCACATGCCCGGGTCGCGGTACTGCGCCAGGGCGAGGCGACGCACCGCTGGGGGAAGCCGGTCCACCCAGTCCGGGCGTTCCAGGAGCGCGCCCAGTCCGAAGCGCAGGGACGTCGGGAACGCGTCCATGGTGCGGGTGAAGCCTTCGGCGCCGCGGCGCTGGCCTTCGGAGCGGTCGAGTTCCGCGGGGTGGCTGGTGTCAACGAGTCCCACGCCGCACACGGTGTCCTGCATGCGGCTTGCTGCCCGCAGGGCCAGGTAGCCGCCCAGGGAGTGGCCGACCAGGACGACGGGGCCGCTGGGGCGCACCTGGTCCACGAGGTCGCACAGGTCGTCCACGGCCGTGTCGAGCCCGTCCCAGTCGCGTGCGAGGCGGCTGCGGCCGTAGCCGGCGCGGTCGTAGGCGAGGGTCTCCACGTCCGGGGTGAGGTGGTGGGCGATCCATTCCCAGTGCACGGAGGTGGCCACGAGCCCGTGTTCGAACACCACGAGTGGCCGGCCGGGCTGGCTGGCGCCGGTGTGGCGGTAGGCGAGGGTGTTTCCGCGGCGGGTCTGCACGAAGCGTTCGGTGCCGTACCCGCGGCTGACGGTGCGCGCCCATTGGATGCGGGCGGTGGCCAGGGCCGCGGCGGTGGCTAGACCGAGTCCGGCCACGGTGCGGGGCAGTGTGTCGTCGCGGTGTTCGGGGTGGCCGGCGGCGTCCAGGCGTTGGGGTGGTCCGGTGGCATACAGCAGTGCCGGCTGGAGGGACGCGAAGGCCCACAGGAAGCGGTTGAGCCCCATGACTCGGGCGTTGGCGATGTGGAAGGCGACCGCGCCGGCGGCGAAGGCGGGGGTGAGGGCCCCGTTGCGCCAGAACACGACGGGTGCCGCGCATTCGAAGGCGCGGACCCCGTGTCCGAGGTAGGAGCTGAGGCGGGGGTAGCGGCGGAGCATGCGCCACACCGTGGGGTCGCCGTAGGTGTAGGTGCGCATGACGCCGTCGAGGGCGCGGCCTTCGCCCCAGCTGGGGCTGACCACTTTCACCCAGCCGGAGACGGTGTAGGAGAGCACGGCTTGCAGGGCGGAGAACCACAGGGCCGCGTCGACGATGGCGGGGCGGTGTTCGCCGAGGCGGGCGATGGTGGCGCTGGTCTGGGCGATGAAGGACACCTGGTCGGAGCCGTCGGTTCCGTGTAGGTGGCGGGGGTAGAGCAGCACCGAGGTGGTGGTGAGGGTGAGGTTCGCGGTGGCGCGGATGTCGCGGCGGCTGGACAGCAGCACGGCCGTGGCGGCGGCGACGCGGAGTGCATGCACCGCGGTGGTGGCGCGGGGCGTGGACCACAGGTCGACGAGCCGGGTGAAGGAACGGGACTTGGCGGCGAAGGTGGCCCGGGTCTCGTCCCAATTGTTCAGCCCGCCCCAGCGGCGGTCCTGGGGTTGGGAGAGGTATTCGAGGCTTGAGAACAGATGGGTGAATGCGCTGAGGCGTTCGGTGAGGGTTAGTGCCCGATATCGGGGCACCGTGCGCATCGCCTGATACAGCGACCGGGCTCGCGCGCGCAGCTGGCTGCCCACCAATGCCATGGGTCGGCCCTCCGGTTCGGGGGATTGCTGGGTGCGGACGTGCGGGGGGCGGGCCCCGGGTGGGGGTTCCCGGGGCCCGCGGGTGGGGCTAGCCCGCCAGGTCCTGGCCGATGGCGTAGCCGGCTCCGAAGGCGCCGGCTGCGGCGCTCGCGGCGCCCGCGCCCGCGGCGAAGGCGGCGGGGGTGGCGAGCACGGGGCTGAGCCCGTCCATCGTGGTCGCCCGGTCGTCCTGGATCGAGATGTTCACCAGGTCACTGGCGTTGTTCACCTTGGTCAGCAGGGTGTCCATGACAGGTGCTCCTTTCGGGTCGATTGTGGTTCTGCTGCTAGCCCACGGCGTAGCCGACGGCGACGCCGGCACCGAAGGCACCCGCGGTGGCGGCTGCACCTGCGGCCGCCGCAGCGGGGGTCGCGAGGACGGGGGTGGTTCCCGCGTCGATCTGTGCCTGGGTGTGCGGGTCGAGTGCCCCGAACAGGTCCTCAGAACGTTCGTTGGTCGTGGTGAGTAGCGTTTCCATCGGGTTCGCTCCAATCGTTGTGTTGGTTGTGTGCCTGCGGTTTCGGAGATGTCGGGGGTGGGTGTTGGTTCAGCCTCCTTGTCCTGCTCGGGTGCGGTCGGGGGGGATGGTCTGTGCGGGGTCACCGTCGAGGTGGGTGCGGACGATGTGCTGGTAGGTGGGGTTGGTGCGGGCGAGCTGGCTGTGGGTGCCCTGGGCGCTGATGTGTCCCTCGTCCAGGACGAGGATTCGGTGGGCGTCGACGACGCTGGCGAGGCGGTGGGCGACGACCACCACCAGGCGGTGGCGGGATTCTTCGCGGATCGCGTGGTGCATCGCGCGTTCGGAGGTGGCGTCGAGCTGTGATCCGGCCTCGTCCAGCAGCAGCACGGGGGGTTCGCATAGCAGCATCCGGGCGATGGCGATGCGTTGTCGCTGCCCTCCGGAGATGGCTGTTCCGGCTTCGCCGACGGGCGTGTCCAGTCCGGCGGGGAGCTGCTCGACCCAGGTGCGGAGGTTGAGCCGATCCAGGACATGGTCGATGGCCTCGTTGCTGGCTTCGGGAGCGGCGTAGCAGAGGTTCTCCCGGATGCTGCCGTCGAGCACTGGGGCGGCCTGTTCGACGTAGGCGACCTGGTGCCGCAGCTGGGACAGGGGGAGTTCTTGGGCGTCGCGCCCCTGGATCCGGATCTGCCCGGACTGGGGGTTCCACAGGCGGGTGCACAGTCCCAGCACCGTGGTTTTGCCGGAACCCGAGGGGCCGACGAGTGCGACCAGACCGGTGGGTCCGAGATCGAACGACACCTGGTCAAGGACCGGCTGGTCCGGCTGGTAGCCGAAGGTGACGCGGTGCAGCGACAGGGCGGGCGCCGCCCCGTTGACAGTGGTGACGGGGGCAGCGGGAGTAGCGGGGGCGGGAGGAGAGGCCGCGGTGGGGCGCTCTCCGGGTGTGTGCGTGGGCTGTGCGGTTCGGGCGGTGTCGGCTTCGGAGGCGCGGGCTGGGGGCTCCTCCTCCGGTTCGATGTCCAGGACGGAGCCGATCCGGCCGACCGAGGCCATGCCCTGCTGGACCATGGCCAGGGCCTGGAGCCCGCTGATCACCGGGGTCAGTAGGTAGAAGAGGTACAGCAGGAAGGCGCTGAACTCGGGCAGGGTGAGCGAACCGGTGGACAGGCGCGCCCCACCGACGATGAACACGACCCCGAAAGAGGCCTGCACGCCGACGTTCATCGCCGGGTAGAGGGTGGCGTTGATGACGGCCACCCGAAGTCCGTCCCGGTAGGCGGCGCGGGCACGGTCACCCAGCCGGGTGGCCTCGCGGGACTCGCCACGGCTGAGCTTGATGGTCTGCACGTTGCCGAGTGCCCGTTGGCAGGCGTCGCCGAACTCGCTGACCCGGGCGCGCAGGCGCACGGTCGCGAGCCGCAGTAGTCGGGCGACATAGCCGCTGGCTGCGCCGGAGACGAGCAGACATCCCGCGACCAGGCCCGCCAGCAGGGGATCGATCGCGACCATGATCACCGCTGTGCCGGTGATCATGAGGGCGGAGACGAACAGTGTGGACAGGCCCTGCGCGAGTGCCGTACGCAGGAGCGAGGTGTCCGCGACCGCGCGGGTGAACAGGTCCCCCTGGCGGTTGTCGAGATGAACCTTGAGCGGGGCACGCAGCAGCCGGTCCACGAGGCGGAGCCGGGAGTCCAGGACGACTCCGGTCCCGACCCTGCCGACGAGGTACACATGCAGTGCGCCGATGCCCGCGTCCAGGGTGAACAGCACGAACAGCACCAGCAGCGGCCACATCAGGGCCTGCTGCGCCTCGACCGCGGCGACGACCTCACCGATCGCGAGGGGTTGTGCGAGCGCTGCCGCGGTCCCGAGGATGCCCAGGATCGCCGCGAGTGCGAGCGTGCCCCGGTGGGGGCGCAGCAGCTGGTAGGTGCGGCGGTACACGCGCTCGGGGGTGTCCGTAGGTGTCATAGGACCTGTCAGTCGAATCGGCAGTATCCGTGGGCATGTTCCACTGGACACACGTGTGACCAGGAAATCCGTTGACTCATTAGGACAATGGCGCCTCTTCGCCAACAGAATGCGGCAATCCTAGGAATAAGCCACATGTGTTTCAATACCACGCTTTACGTCACACCTCGGATGATTATGCCTGTGACGTTATTGGATTTGACCTGCACGAAAACGCGCGCGGCTTCCACATACCCCTGACCCCGAAATGGCGTGTCCCCCCGAAACGGCATGAGCCGGATCCACCACACAGCCCGATGATCAGGAGCAACACGCCTCGAACGCCAGGAACCCCCCACCCGTTTCGATTATCGATTCCCACGGGGAATTCCTGACCGCATATCGAACAACCACGCCCTAAATCCCCACTGAACAGCGAGGACGCCCACGGACTCGACATTGTCACAAAATGCCACGGATGATCTTGTCATCTTGTGCTGGAGCGTCAGAGCTCCGCAATCCAGCCGGCCCGCACCGTTCGGGTGCACCCTTTTCCCCGTTAGCGTGTTGGCGTCATGATGAGCGGGTCCGCACACACGATGCGCGACGTCGGGGCAGCACTCCCCCACCCGGCGTCGACTCCGGCCGGCGTCGGCTGTCCACCAGCGCGTTGTCCCCAGTGCTCCGCCGGGCACCCACTCCCCCGCACCCCAGGAAGCTCGAACAATGCCAAAAGCAGAACGCAGCGGACCCACCACCGACTCCACGGATGTGGCGGTGGTGGGAAGTGGCCCCAACGGGCTCGCGGCCGCGGTTACCCTCGCCCGGGCCGGGCTCGACGTCACCGTGTTCGAGGCCGCACCCACCGTGGGTGGGGGGCTGCGCACCCAGTCCCTGTTCGACGCGGACGTTGTCCACGACATGTGTGCGGCGGTGCACCCCATGGCCCATGCCTCCCCGTTCTTCCGCGAGTTCGATCTCGCAGCCCGCGGGGTCGAGCTGCTCACCCCAGAGATCTCCTATGCCCATCCTCTGGGGAACACCCGGGCCGCCCTCGCCTACCGCGACCTCGACACCACCTGCACCCACCTCGGACCGGACGGGCGGCGCTGGCGACGCCTCATGCGGCCCCTGCTGACCCATAGCCAAGGGGTCTGCGCCACCATCCTGAACGGGCAACGCAGGCTTCCCCCGCACCCGGCGGCTTTGGCCCCGCTCGCACACGGGGTGCTGGCCTTCGGAACCAGGGCCGGCTACGCGCGGTTCTCCCGCGAGGACGCCCGCGCCCTGCTGGCCGGGGTGGCCGCGCACGCCGTCGGCACCATTCCCGGGCTCGCCTCCGGCGCTGTTGCCGCCCTGCTGGGGCATCTGGCCCACGGCGGCGGCTGGCCCATCCCCCGCGGGGGCAGCGCCAGCATCGCCGACGCGTTAACCACAGACCTGCGGGAGCACGGGGGCACCGTGCACACCAACACCCCGATCGCGGACCTGGACGAACTGGGCCGGTTTCGGGTGGTGCTGCTGGACACCAGCGCGGCCGGACTACTCGCCCTGGCCGGAGATCGCCTGCCGCGGCGCTATGCCCGCCAGCTACGCCGGTTCCGCTACGGTCCCGCCGCGGCCAAAGCGGACTTTCTGGTCACCGATCCCATACCGTGGTCCAACAGCGAGCTCGCCAGGGCCGGGACCGTGCACCTGGGGGGCACCTACGCGCAGACAGCACGCCAGGAGAACCGAACCGTGCGCGGGATCTCCACCAACGAACCGTTCGTACTCGTTGTGGACCCGGCGGCGACCGACCCGGAGCGCCAGCAGGGCCGCAACCGCCCGGTCTGGGCCTACGCCCACGTCCCCAACGGGGATCCGCGCGACCCGGTGGCCATGATCCGCGACCGCATCGAAGAGTACGCGCCCGGCTTCACCGACACGATCGCTGCTGCCCGCGGGATTCCCGCCGCGGAACTCGAGACGTACAACCCCAACTATGTGGGCGGCGATATCGGGGCGGGCGCCATGACCATGTACCAGGCCATGGCCCGACCCGTGCCCCACCTGGACCCCTACGCCACCCCGCTGCCCGGGGTTTACCTGTGTTCGGCCTCCACTCCCCCCGGCCCGAGCGTGCACGGAATGTGCGGATACCTTGCGGCCCAGTCCGCCCTACGCCGCGAATACGGCCACCGAAACCCACCCTCCCTCGCACCGCAGGCGACGAACCGATGAGCCGAAACCGGCATACCAGCCCGCCCGACCCTGGGTGGGCACCGCAGCGCAGCACCGCGCGAACCTGCCCCAGAAGCCGGCCCCGCACCCGCCCGCGCTGCGCGCGCCGAACCACCAGGACGCGGGGGTGCGATCACGCCGGTCCCCACCCCAGGCGTGCGTCCGGGAGCAGACGTCGACCGGCCGACCCACGAATCTTCCTGGCTCGGGGACGCGCGTGGCCAACGCCTGCAATAATCCCGGGGTGCGCCTGGCCGGGTCCCACGGACCCGGCCAGGCGGACATCGTCATTGGCAACGACACCCCTTGCACCCTCGCTCACCTGTGCGAACTGCCCTGGTTGTCGGACTGTCGCGCAGTTGCAGCCGCAGGACGGCCCAGCGGCAGTTCCACAGGTGAACGGCTGCTCCCCCCGCGCGGGGGAATGACTCCGCTCCCGACGTCTGGCCGGGGGCGGTCTGGGTCCGCTCGTCGCACCTGCCTGCGGGCTACGTGCTGGCGTTACCCCAGGGGCCGCAGGGGCCACCCCCCGGGGGGCGCGGCACACGCTACGAATCCACCGGGCCGCTGTGTGCAGATCCAGGAGCATTCGGCTTCAACCCCGGGGCACTGGACCCCAGCCCCTGACTCCCCCTGAGTTCGTCTGAGACACTGTGCCCCGGCCGTGTCAGCGAACGTCCCGGCACCGAGATGACGGTGCCGGGAGTGCAGCGTTGGAGGCAGCCTCCCCTCATGAACCAGATGTCCCAGCCCGGTTTCCCCCCGAACCACGAACCTGCCCAGGGCCCGCCGCGGCGGACCTCGTTCCGCTGGATGTGGCTGGGCCTCGGCGGCGTGCTCGTACTCGCGGTCGTGGCAGCAATTGTTTTCGTTGCCCTGTCGACCAGTGCAGACGAGTCCGAGCCCGACGGTGGGGTGGCAGACGACCATCCAGACGCAGACGCAGAGACCGACCCGGGCGCCGAGGGCGATACTCAGGACACCACGGACACCGACGCCGAGGCGGACGCTGGCAACGACTCGCTGGCCGGAGATGGGGAACGGCAGAACCCGGAACTGCCCGGGCTGAACGAGGAGGTTACCCACGAGGGACTCGTCTTCACCGTGACCGGGGTCGAGACCGGTGTGCAGGACCTTGGTGGATATCCCCCACCGGTGGAGTATGTGGTTCTGCACGTCGATGTCGCCTCGGACACCGGGGAACAGGAAACCTTCCGCACCGAGGGACA
Organism: Lipingzhangella rawalii; assembly: GCF_031628175.1. NCBI lineage: Bacteria > Bacillati > Actinomycetota > Actinomycetes > Streptosporangiales > Nocardiopsidaceae > Lipingzhangella > Lipingzhangella rawalii. Next base: position 225,337 of record NZ_JAVLVT010000010.1, read on the forward strand.
CCGCCTGTACACGCCCGAGGGCGACCGGATCTCCGAAGACTTCACCACCATGTGGCTCAACGGGGACACCCACCGCCACGATCTCGCCGCGGACGGAACCCCGGTCAGTGTCGAGATCGCCTTCTCGTTGCCCGACGAGGACTTTCAGGCCTCCTACGTCGGCCTCTCCACCGGCGAGATCGGCCCGGCGGACGAAGTCGAAATCGACCTGACCGGATAGGCCCGACCGGTTAGACCGGCACGGCCACGACCCCCGCCACGCCACCAGTCCGCTCAGGCAAGCCCACTGCCCTCAACCGGGGCACCCCACACCGCCACCACGCTCCCGGTAGAGCCTCCCTTCACCCCGGTCGGTCGAGCGGTTCCGGATTTCGAAGTCCTCCATCGCACCCCTACAGGAGGGGTGTTGCGACGACCACGAGAACGGGGGATCCCCGGGGAGGGGTGGGGGTTGTGGTCACGGCAATCGTCTCCCCGCGCGCCGTGTTGGCCGCCGGCGGCGGCATCGCGGACTCCTCCTACAGAGGCGTAGGCCACCATTGATAGAACTCAAGCTCCAGCGGCGCCCGGCCACGGACACCAGCTCGGCAGGGACGCCGGGCGCGAGGACCAGCAACGGTCGTCGGCCAACTCACCGGAGCGGCGGTTGCACCGCATGAGCAGGCAACGCATCCCCGCTGCGGGCTCGGTAGCCCCGATCAGACTCCAGCAGCGACGACGCCAAAAGTTCGGCGAGAGAACGAATAAGCAATGCGATACAAAGATCCGGAATGAGCGAATCTGAAGACGAGGATGAAATAAATAGATATTTACTAGACGCCATCGGTGGATTCGTACTTGACATAGACCACGACCAAGGCCATGACTGAAAAACAGACATGAAACGCATTTTTACTATCGCGGCGACTCTGACCCTATTGACCGCATGCACTCCCTATAACGTAGACGCGATGAATGATCTTAAATCCCGATCTTGGGCCTGGGTCAGTTATGACATTATCGATTTTCTGGATCAGAATCACGATGACGTGATCGATGAGGATCTGGACGAGGTCCTTCCGCTGCGCGGCGGGGGATTCGTGGCACACTCACGTGGCGGTGTGATGATCGATGGAGAATCGGTCGTGTCAGCCCAGGCAGGCGAGGGAGAGCTCAACGAATTCTGGTCATTGGAGGTCGACGACGCCCCGGTTGCGATGGCACCCTCGCCCATCAATAGCCAACTTCCATCTGACCAGGCACTATTCGCCACCTTCGACACCGACGGCATCCGTGGAGAGCGCGCACACTGGATCTCCATCGAATCCCAAACCGGCGAGGTTGTCCACGACATCTCCTGGGACAACGAAGGCCGCGCTCCCGACGTCCGGATCGACCACGCCACCAGAACCCACCTGTTCGACTTCCCGGACGCCCAAACCATCACCGCACGCTCCCTAGACACCGGCACGAAGGACTGGACACACTCCCTTCCGGAATCATGCGCCCTGCAATTTGAAAACGGCCGCCCCAAATCCACACTCATGTTCGACGACATCGGAATCGTCACCTACCACTGTTCCGACGCCGAAACTATCGGAATGCGTGGACTTGACACAGCAACAGGCAACGACGAATGGACCAACGAATGGGACGGAGACACCCTTCCGGAACTCCACAAAATCAACGAGAGCGAATACATCATGGACCACTCCATCACCCCCGTTCATGACTTCGCCGCCGGCGACGACCGCGCACATTACGAATTCCGATATCCCACAGGGAAAGTAGTACAGCCAGACTACTTTGTCGTAGGGCGCGCAGGACTAATCTTGACAGAGGTCATTGACCCCCCAGTGGAGCGAGAAGAAGCACCGGAACACGTCCTGTTTGGAACGAATGCTGATCTACTGCTTAATGTCGATATCGCCGCGACGCATGAGGCACTCAATCAAGGAATAGTCTCGATGGATGAGCTTTCTGATAACTGCTTCACGGTTCCAGATGAAGACGGCGGAGAGCGCATCGTTCTTTCTTACTACGAAAAGCGTTCTTTGAATAATTGCGGTGGAGGTCAGCCCATACACGGTCTTTTGGACGACGCGTTGGATCTCGATTTTTGATCTCCTACCGGGATCGTTGCGTGTCGGATGCTGCATCGCCTCGAAGGGCTGAGGTGATCTCAGCGATTTCTAGGTAGGTCGCCCGTGTTCGACGTGGGTGCGGACGAGTGCGGCTGTGGTGATGTCGGCGATCGTGCTGGGGCTGGTGTGAATGTGGTGGAGCAGGCACCGCCAGCGTTGGGTGAGCAGGGCGAAGTCGGATTCGCCCAGGCAGCGCAGGGCGCGTTGGAGCCGGTGGAACGCGCGGATGCCCGTGGCCCGGGGCCGGCCGTCCTCCCGCTGGCTGACCGGGGTGATGATGCCGATCCCGGCGCCCTCATCGCCCAGCTCGGCCCGAGTCGCCAGCCCGTGGGTAGCCGCCGGGGACCGGGCGGGCAGGACGTCGATGCGGGCCGCAGTGAGGTTAGGGACCGAGCCGGGCTCGGCGTCGCTGAGGAACAGCGGAAACCCCCGCGGGTCCATCAGCCTGTAGCGGGTGGCGCCGCGGGGGTGCGCCGTTCCGGAGTACCCGCCCCCGCACGCGGGAGATGCCCCCCGGACGATCCGTTCGCCGTTCACGCTCAGGGTCGTGTCCGCGCAGCGGTCGGTGGGGAGGACGATGCCGTCCAGGATGAGGTGGGCGGTGCCGCACCCCACCCCGGCGTCGCGGGCCAGCACCGCGGGGCTGGTGGCCTCGCAGTCGTGGCGCAGCACCACAACGGCCTGGTCAAAGCAGGTCAAGGCGCGGCTGCCGATGGGGGTGCGGCGCAGGCGCCGCTCGCCGGCCCGCAGGCGGGAGAGGAACCGAACCACGTCCCGGGGCACATCGAGGATGGCACGATCGGTAGCCACGTGCAGCCGGTCACGGTCGTCCGGCGAACTTCGACGCCTCGCCTCCTCCCCGGGGCTCCACGCCTATGTCTACTGAACGATCATATCTCCCGCATGGTCCGATTCGCGGCTTTCGTTCCACTTCAAACTCACTGGGATCACCTCACTATGCCCCACTGCGCCCTCCCCAGGAGAAAGTCCTGATTCCTCATCCGGCTGTCCGTGACCATCGGCACCCGAATGATGTGGCCTGGACGCTCGGTCTCTCCTGCCACCGAAATACGGAAGGCACTCGCGGAAGCGGAACACAACCCCCGCTCCCGATCCAGCAGATCCGCGGGGTGGTGACTTCCCTCAGTACAGGGTCACCGGGTCAGATCCAGCCGCGGGCGCGGGCGAGGTGAACGGCCTCGTGCCGATTCCCCACGCCGAGCTTGGTGAGCGCCGACGACAGGTAATTGCGCACGGTTCCGGGGGCGAGGGAGGCGCGGTCAGCGATCTCGGTGACCGGCGCGCCGTCTCCGGCATAGGACAGGACATCGGTCTCCCGCGCCGTCAGCGGCGAGTCTCCGGTAGCGATGGCATCGGCGGCAAGGGAGGCGTCGATATAACGCTCCCCCGCATGGACGGCGCGGATGGCATCACCAAGCTTCGCCGCGGAGGTGGTCTTGGGCACGAAGCCGGCGACACCGGCCTCAAGCGCCCGCTTGAGATGGCCGGGGATACCGTGGCTGGTCACGATCAGCACGGTGCACTCGGTGACGTCACGCAGGATCTCCTTGGCCGCGGTGATCGCGTCATACCCGGGAATCTGGAGGTCGAGGACGGCGACGTTTGGCTGGTGCGTGCGCGCAGCCGCAACGGCCTCGGGACCCGAGGACGCCTGCGCGACCACGTCGAGATCGGGCTCCAACGCGAGGAGCGCCCCCATGGCCTCGCGGATCAGGTGCTCGTCTTCGGCCAGCAGAACGCGGATCATCACTGCTCCCGCCTCCAGGGAATGCGTGCACGCAGATGGTACGTACCCCCGTCGCTGCCGTGTTCCAGCGTCCCGCCGCGCTCGGTCAGCCGCTGCTCCAGACCAGCGAGACCCGTTCCGGAACCGCGTTCGGATACCACGGGGCGATCACTCCGCACGGGGATGCGTCCCGCCCCGTCATTGACGATCATGACCGTCGCGGCCTCCGGATCGACCTCGAAGGCCACGGTGCAGTAGGTCGCACGGGCATGCCGAATGACGTTCGTCGCCCCTTCTCGGATCACCCATCCCAGAACCGACCGATCCTCGCTGTCCAGGTCACCGACAACCTCAGTGCCGGACACCCGACAGTCGATGCCGGCCGCAGCGAGCACCGATCGGGCGCCCTCCAGCTCCGCCTCCACATCGACACGGCGGTACCCGCGCACCACCTCTCGAATCTCCTCCTGGGAAGACAGTGCCAAGGCCTGAACCTCTTCCATCTCCGCCCGTGCCCGCGACTCACCGCTCAACCGTGCCGCCAATTCGGACTTGAGTGCCACCACGGACAGGGTCCTGCCAAGGGTGTCATGGAGGTCACGGGCGAAGCGCAACCGCTCCTCCGCCACGGCAAGGAGGGATTCCGTGCGCTGTGCACTCTCCAGGCGAAGCACGACGGTGATACTCCACGCATACAGGTGGATAATCGCAGCCGTACCCCCCCATGTTCCCGCGATGACCACCAGCACCACACCCGACTGCGGGTGTGGTGCAGCGGCGAGGCAGCTGGTGAGGGCGAGGGTGCCGCTCACCCGCCAGTCCCGGCCGGCCCAGACGGCTGCGGCCGGGAGAACGGCAAGGAGATAAGCCGAGTACGCGTGGATTCCGGTGAACCACCCCTGTGAGACGGCCAGGTGGACAGCGCCGAGTTCCCCCGCGGTCAGTCCCGTGATGACGAGCGACGGCAGGAGCGCGGGTGGAGCATCGGTACGTTGCAGCGAGCCTGCGGCAAGCGCGAGAGCCGCGCCGACCTGTGCCGCGTAGGCCACGATGATGGCCGCCGTCACCCCGGTCCCCGCATGGTGCAGCAGCTCTACGGCCGCTCCCCAGCCGAAGACAACCACCAGCGCGCACAAGGGGATGGGAAAAGTCCAGCGGATGGCCCTGATATTGCGCCGCAGCCCGGAACCGCCCTCTGCCCGCATCACACGCGCGGCTCCCAGCGGAACCAGCGGTGTGCCGCCCCCAGTGCGATGACCGTCCACAGCACCAGCAGTCCGATCCGCAGCATCGCTTCGGCGGGCTCGACGTCTCCCGTCCAGCCGGCACGCACCAGGTCGATGATTGGGGTCATCGGCATCCAGTGAAACACGTCCTGGACGGGTTGTGGCATCGCCTCGAGCGGGAAGAAGGTCCCCGACGTACTCGGCAGGAGCACGAGCAACGGCACGATGGCCACCTGCACATTCTCCGAGGTGCGGGCGGCGGCGCTGGTCGCGGCTGCGAACCCGGCCATCATGATGCAGCCCAGCACGATGCCGATGATGATGTAATGCGGCGCCGCGGGAGGGCCGGCATTGGTCATGGGGATCACGATGGCACCGATCAGAAGCATCTGGGTGATGACGATACTGATCGCCGGCAACGCGGATCCGAGCAGGATCGTGGTATCGCCGACTTCTCCGGTGCGGAGCCGTTTCAGTAGCAGTTCCTCGCGTCGTGCCACATAGGTTCCGGTGAGGGGCACGTAAAGCGAGAAGACGAGCACGATGCCGGTCGCAGTCGCCAGCATGACCGGACCCAACGCCAGGCCGAGGGCATCCAGGTCGTACAGGTTCATCGTGACCGTCAGCGCAACCAGTACGAGGGCCGGAATGAAGAGCACATTGACGAGATTGGACTTGGCACGCACGAACAGGAGGAGCTCGGCCCAGCCGAGTGCAGTCAACTGCCGTCGCGCGGTCCCCCCAGCAGCCGCCGATTCCGAAGCATTCCTCCGATCAACATCACTCATGCCGACACCTCCTGCTCCAGTGATTCACTCACGGCGCCGTCAGCACTGTTCTCGGCGATGTGTAGGAACGCCTCCTCTAAGGACGCAGATCGGGCATCCAGCCCGGTGAGGGTCATGTTGCGGCTGCGGGCCCAGGTCAACAGCTCGGTCGCGGTGAACTGGAGATTGGTGGTGGAAAACTCGATCCGGCGGCCGCGTTCGTGAACCCAGTCAGCTCCGAACTGTTCCGCCGGGGGAAAGTCGGAAGCAACGAAACCAGCCGGGAATTCGAAGCTGATACGGGAGGGGTGCTGATCGATGATCTCGGGGAGTGTTCCCGCTGCGGCGATCTGACCCGCGTGCATGATTGCCAACCGGTCGGCGAGCATCTCGGCCTCTTCGAGGTAGTGCGTGGTCAGCACGATAGTGGTGCCCGTTTCCTTGAGCTTCCGTATGATCTGCCAGGTGGCATGGCGACCCTCGGGGTCCATTCCGGTAGTCGGCTCGTCGAGGAAGAGCAGTTCCGGCTCGGCGATTGTGGCCATGGCCAGGTCGAGGCGCCGCTGCTCGCCTCCGGACAGGTTCTTGACCGCCACCCGCTTGCGATCGTGGAGGCCGACGCTGGTAAGCGCAGCATCGACCGATCGTGGGTGGCTCGTGCAGCCGGCCCACATATGCAGGGTCTCTGCGACCGTCAAGTCTTGCGCAAGCCCGCTCCGCTGGAGCATGACCCCTTGGCGAGGCCGGATAGTTCGGCGGTCGCGGACCGGGCACTGGCCGAAGACTCGGATACTGCCACTCGACGGCTGTCCGAGGCCGACCATCAGTTCGATCGTCGACGTCTTTCCTGCACCGTTCGTTCCAAGCAACCCGAACAGTTCTCCCCGAGCGACGGAGAATGATATTCCACGAACCGCATCAAATGCAAATCGACCAGATCCGTATCTCCGCCAGACCCGCGTGACGTCAATCACATTTTCACCTATTACATCTCCCATGGAGATCATTTTCACGAAAAACACACGCCCAAAACAGTGCTGGCTGTAACCCATTTAAGTCACACCCGTCACCAAATTTCATGACGGATGTCATGCCTAATCCCTGATCATTTCAAACATGCACTGTGATGTTCCTCACTGCGAGAACCGGGGGCCGCTGTTGGAGTGTGAAACGCGGCGGAGACATAACGTCGACTGAATGGATCAGGAACATCTGGTAGTTCGATCATCACAGACGCCGCACCACGCATGAATGACATCGAAAGGACGTGAAGGACATGCAGGAAATCATTGACCACTTCGACGCTCAGTCCATCGATGCCGAATATGGTTATGTCCAGATCGCTGTGGCTCCTGTCATGGGAACCCCCGCAACGACGGCCACGACCGCCATCACCGCAACCACCGCAACCCTGGGTGGATAGTCGAAATTAATTCCTCGCTTCTCGGCGCCCCAACGCAGGTCTGAAGGAATGATATATCCATTGCTATTGGTTCGCGTATCACCACGAGCCGATTCCTGTTGTGGACGCTGAAGCGACAAAGACCGACCCGAGCGAGGATAATGCTTAACATAACACTTTCTCGGGCTACACACTTGAAATTATATTTCTCAAATCAGTCCACTGCCTGACCATTCCAAATAGCCGATTCTCCCCCGGTGGCAACCCCACCGGGGGATCTTTCACCCCCAACCAGAAAAGAATATATTGATTCGACCAAGTGTGATCCTAAAAACTATTTTCACTCCGCCTCACATTACTCGGAATCAGGCCATCGGAGCATCCGAAAGAATATCTGCGGCTACCGCCTTGATATCGTCCCTTGAATATCTTCGCCTCACTACAGAGACGAAGCCAGGCGGTCTCCACGAATGGAAGATTATGCGCGAGTACCACGCGCACTCCTCCCCGCTTGTGTGTAAGTTAATTGACGTCCTGAGTTCTCAAACTGGAACCACAGCTCTCCACGTATCCAGAGTTGTAGTCAGTACCGCACTGCTGTTGCCGGGCAACTCCCGACTACGGGGGGTCGGTAGCTCCTACCTTGCCGTCACTGGAGCCGTCGCCTATACCAGACACCGTTACGGAACCGACGGATCAGACCAAGTCGCAGTACTCGTGCAGTCAGGGAATGCTGTGGCACGCCTATCCGACTCCCATCGAGTCAAGGACGCCGCCATCTGGCACACCGCACTACAGGCCAACCTCTCCTACGTCGTGTCCGGTTGGTACAAGCTACTCGGACGCCAGTGGCGGCAGGGAACTGCTCTCCGTGAGATCATGCGCACCCGGACCTACGGTCACGAAGGGGCGTTCCGAGTAGCCGAACGCTATCCGAGCCCAGCGAAGGCTCTCGTCCACAGCGTCATGGGACTGGAATCCCTGTTCCCCGTCGTTTACTGCGCTCGCGGCCGGCTCGTCCGCCCGATACTCGCTTCCTTGCTGATCTTTCACGCAGCCAACGCCTACCTCATGGGTTTGGGCCGCTTCCTCACCGCGTTCGCCTCGATGCACCCTCACGTGGCATATACAGCCGGACCTAAACACCCTGCGGCTCCCGACCGGGACGATACCCCAGTGACGGCGGTCGCCCTCGCTGCGGCAGGGATTGCCGCATGGGCTGGTGTCCGGGCTCTTCGGCGCCGTATCTATGTCTTGCGTGGCGCGAAGGGCACCCAGTGGCACACCATGCCCAACGGAGACGTCATTGCTTACCGATTCGACCCCGGCTGTGAAACAGAGCCGGTTCTCGTGTTCTGCAACAGTCTTGCCGCCACATCGGAGCACTTCTCCTGGATCGCAACAACAGTACAATCACATCGCCCTTGCGGGGTGCTTCGCTATGATCGTGCAGGCTACGGCGCCAGTCGGCAAACCGACCACACCCCACGCGGCCTGAACGCCGCGGTACGTGAACTATGCGATCTGGTTGGGGCCACGGTCAACCGGGACCGACACATCGTCCTCGTTGGCCATTCTCTCGGCGGGGATATCGCCCGCCGTGCCGCCTCCTCACTGGGAAACCGAGTCGCTGGGGTCGTCTACCTCGACCCTTCGCATCCGGGGCAGCTCGACCGATCCGAGCGGCAACGGGCAAGCTCCGCAGGATTCGCCGACATCCTCACCACGATGGCGTGGTCCACCCGCCTTGGCCTCGGAGTACTCATGTCCCGAGAGAACTGGATTGAGGATCTGCCATCGCACACTCGGGAGCGTGCGTTCGCCGAATACGCTGACTCTCGCCTGTGGACTGCCGCACGCCGAGAGTGGGCTTCGATTCTCGACGAATACCGCGAATTCGATTCAACCCTGCCACCGGTTCGCTCACCCGCACTATTGGTGACCGCAAGCAAAACTGCTGATACTGACCCCGAGCAAGTAGTGCTGCACAACGAAATCGCTGAGGCGCACCGTACCGGCGGAGCTCACGCGGAAACCACTGTTCTACACGACACAGATCACGATTCACTTATGACAAACGGCACTAACGCGACCCAGGTTGGAGCACTGATCATGGAGTTCGTGCGCATCCATGCATCTGGGGCCAAGGCGTCCTTCGGGAAAGAGGCAGGAGACTAGGCGATGACGACCATGAGCAACGCCTACGCTGTCGTGCGGCGCGCCTGCACCGGTCCAGGCACCCTCACCCGAGCTGCGGCCACCGTCATGATCCTGGCAACCGTGGCGACACAGCACCATCTCAGCTCATTTAATCGGATCCAACGCAAGGATCTTTTTTTCCTTATTCCAAACTGGAGATTCTTCGCACCGAATCCTGGTGTCTACGATTTTCATATCATCTACCGCGTACGGAACGATGGACAAATCTCCGGCTGGAGAGGGATCGACATGATCGCCAATCGCCGATCCCTTCATACCTTGTGGCACCCTAAGCGTCGTCGAGAGAAGGCTGTTTTCGACATCGCCAACGGAGTTGCACTCGTACTTGACAAAGGGTTCGATGTCATCACTCGCACCCCTGACTATCGACTACTCTCGAACTTCGTGGCCGCAACCGTCCGCGCTGACGACATTAATGGGAATATAGAAGGGTATCAATTTGCGCTTGCGCGGTCAGCCGGATATGAATCGACAAAAGATCCCGAGATAGTCATGGTCGCACCGTATACAACACTCTCCCAATAACTAGAGGAGAAACGCACCATGAAGCAGGCGTTCAGCTTCGTTCTGATATTCGTCCTAGCCTTTGCATATGCCATCGGAATGGCACTACTCGTTCAGAACGATCTTATTCCATTCTGGGGAGCCATGGGATTCACTGCGGTTCTCTGGATCGCAATTATTGTACTCATTATTCCAAAAAAGAATACACAATGACACAAATCGACTTTGATATAGGATATGGAAGACAGTTCGCATCGTGGTATGATCGCCTGTTCCCGGACCAGGCGGAAGCGAAGCGGACGGCACGTGCGCTGGCGGGCCTCCACCCAGATCCAGACACCGGAACGCTGGAGATCGGTATCGGGACTGGGCGGATCGCTCTCCCGCTCGCCCGTATCATCGGCCCAGTGCACGGTCTCGATTCGTCACCGGAGATGGTCTCCGCGGCACAGGCAGCTTCCGCCGCGGACGGCGGACCGATCACTACCGAGCAGGCCAACATTCTCGCTTATCCGGTCAAACGCAGCTACGGCCTAGTTTACGCAGTATGTGCGACGCTCAACCAAATTCTTTTTCCGGAACAGCAGGCGGAGGCGATCCGTCGCGCCGCCGACCTGCTCACGCCCGGTGGGCGGCTGGTGATCGAGGCACACCATCGGTCAATGGTCGTCAGCATACACGGCGGAGCGCGGTTCACGACGTTCTTCACGCCCTACCCCGAACCCGGATCCGGTCTCCTGACCTGTTCGACGCTCTCTGCCGACCATACATTGTGGCAATGTTCCCAAATCTGGCACGAAGCCGACTCTTCGGCGCCGATTGGTACTGAATTCTCGCGGCTACTCGAACCTGCCGAGGTCCACGCCTACGCTGAAACCGCTGGGCTCGTTTCGGCATGCCCGGCCGCGGGGTTCTCCGACTGGAGCTTTGCGGCTACGGCGTCCGCCGCGGCGCCAGCCTTCATCACCATCCACGAGAAGCCTACGGACTGATCGTCCCTAATACCCGCACGAGTCGGCAACCTCGAGTGTGCAACCAGGTACTTTAGGTTCTTCGTTTTGGGTTTACACAAAGTAGATGTTCCTAGTTCAGTGCTCCAGTTATAGATCCGTTGTGCCTCGGAGTGCGCCCCAGTCGGTGATGGCTTTGACGGGCGGTTGTTGATCTCCTCGACGATCGCAGTCAGATACGGCTCGTGCTGGACGATGTCGGTGCCCGTGGGCACGTACTCCCGGATCATGCGGTCGGGATTCTCGTTGGTCGACCACCGACGCCATCGGGCGCTGGGCGCCCTCCCCCGCACGACAACCAACGAGGGCGGGCAGTGGGGGGCGACACGACGCGCACCCATAACCACGCACCGCCGTCGGGGCACCCGCGGGCAGGCCCCCCACCGCTGGCCGTCGTGCGGCAGACCACGGCACCCCCTCACAGGGGCACCCCCATAGCCACCGCACCCACCCCCGCTGGCCGTCGTGCGGGGGAGCGCCCTCAGGGCGCGACGCCGCCGGCGGCCAACAGAACGTGGGCGCGGTGGCCGAGGAACACATCCCGCGCCGTCGTGGTTGTGGGCTGCCGACACGGCGCGACGTCCGTAACCAACCACCCCACCCCAACACTCCCCAGGTGGCTCCGGTGCCGAATGATGACCCCACCGCACGCACCCGCGAAAACCACCGGCAACATCACACCCCGCGGCAGCCCCCGCCCAGGAGTGAACGCGCGGCTCCACGGCGAAACACGTGGAGGCCCGTACCCCCACCCCCGCCGTGGGTAGCCCGAATCACCACGGTCGCGAAACAATGCGCCATATGCGACACCCTTGGGCGTGGATCTCGGGAGCGGCGGTCGTGGCAGCCCTGGCAGTGCTGGCCGCGGGCGTGGCCCTACCGGGTTTGGAGGAGGTCTCCTGGGCCGCCGGGGTCGGCTCCTTCGCCGTGGCCGTGGTCGCGCTGGTCGTGGCGCTGCTGTCGGGGCCGCGCGACCGCCCTCCCAGCACCGCGGTTCCGGGAGGGCGCGCCCCCGAGGCGCCAGCATGGGTTGATGACGATCCGATCCCTGTCACCCGGGTCGATCCGCGCGCGCTTGGGGTACACGCGGCGCTTCCGACCACGCGCCGGGAGGGGTTGCCCTCGTATGTCCCCCGCGAGGTGGACAGTGAGCTGGACGCGGCCCTGGACGCCGCCGGCGACGGCTCTCAGTCGGCGCTGGTGTTGGTGACTGGACCCTCCACGGCGGGCAAATCCCGGTCCCTGGTTGAGGCGGTGCAACGCCGACTGCCCGAACGGATACTGGTGCATCCCCCGGAGCATGCCGACTTGACCGGTCTGCCGGAGTGGCTGCACGCCCGGAAGGACCGGGCCCCGCAGGGATGGGTTTTGTGGCTGGACGATCTGGACCGTCGACTGGGTGCCGCAGGGCTGGACCCAGCGCTGGTGGATCGCCTTGCCCGAGCCAACGTGATCGTGGCGGCCACGATCCGGCAGGACCGGTTGGAGCTGCTTCGGCCCGCTGCCACCGGGGATCCGGACACGCTCGGGACGCCGGTACTGCGGGGGCCCGCGCTGCGGGTGCACCGCGATTGGAGTGCCGCGGAACGCGATCGTGCGCGCGACTCTGGCGACGACCGGTTGATGGCCGCCGCGGACGATCTCCGTTTCGGAGTGGCCGAGTATCTCGCCGCTGGTCCCCGGCTTGAGGAAACCTGGCTGGCGGCGGCCGAGGGGAGTAACCCGCGGGGTTTCGCCGTGGTGGCTGCGGCGGTGGACCTGGAGCGTGTCGGTCTGTCCGCGCCGCTGACCCGAGACCAGATCCTGTCCGCCCACGAGGCGTACCTTCCCGGCCCGCCTCCGCTGCCGGAGCCGGTGGGCGCGGCGTGGTCGTGGGCCACCGAGGTGCGTAGCGGAACTGCTGGACTTTTGGTCCCCGCCGATCACGCGGGTACGACCTGGCGGGCCTTCGACTATCTCACCACCGACGCCCCGATCCCCGATGCCACGTGGCAGGCGGCACTCCACCTCGCCGAGGACATGGACCGTCTCGTCATCGGTGCGTCCGCCTACGTACACGACCGTGCCGATATCGCCGAACACGCCTGGCTCCCGATCGCGGCAACGGGAAACACGCGGGCCATGTTCAACCTCGGACACGTCTTCTACGCCCGGGGTGACTTCGATGGAGCGGCGGAATGGTATGGCCGCGCCGCGGCCGCAGGCGAGAGCGAGGCCATGAACTGGCTGGGCCGGTTGGAAAGCGACCAGGGACACGAGGCTGAAGCGCAGCGCTGGTATCGGCGGGCTGCCGAGGAGGGCAACACCACCGGGATGGTCATTCTCGGCCTCCAGCTGATGGAGGACGGTGACCTTGACACCGCGGCGGCATGGTGGCGTCGTGCCGCAGCGGACGGGGACGGGGACACCGCGGCCATGCGCAACCTCGGGGTGTTCCTCCAGGGGAACGGCAGGCTCGACGAAGCCGAACAGTGGCTGCGCCGCTCCACTGCCGACGGCAGCCCGCGAAGCATGCTGTCTCTCGGTCTGCTGCTGGAGGAGCGCGACCGCAGCGAGGAAGCGGAGCACTGGCTGCGTCGCGCTGCCGAACTTGACGAGGCCGGCGCCATGACCGCGCTCGGCGTACATCTGCATGATCAAGGCGCAACGGACGAGGCGGAGGCATGGCATCGCCGAGCCGCCGGGAATGGCGACGCTGTCGCCATGTTCAATCTCGGTGTCCTGCACAGCGCCCGGGGGGACACCGCCGGGGCGGCGGACTGGTGGGGCCGTGCGGCACAGCAGGGCTATGCCCCCGCCATGTTCAATCTGGGCCTGGCCTGCAAGGAGGCGAGGCAGTTCGCGGAGGCGGAGCATTGGGTCCTGCGGGTAGCTCTGGAGGGGGACACGAACGGCTGCGGCGGTCTTGGGGAGCTGCTGCACCAGCAGGGCGACACCGAGCAGGCGGCGTTCTGGTACCGGCGTGCGATCGAGGAGGGCAGCCTCCACGCGATGGTCAACCTCGGGGTCCTGCTTTCGGAACAGGGCAGGCCGGATGCGGCGGAGGCATGGTATCGGCGTGCCGCCGAGGCCGGCACCGCCCATGCCATGCGTAATCTGGCGGCGCTGTTGTATAAGCGGGGTGCGCGGGCAGAGGCCCGCCGGTGGTGGCGCCGTGCGAAGAAGGCATCCTGACAGAGTGGCGTCCAGGATCACGGGGTCACTCCCCTGGGTGCGGCACGTGTCGAGGACCTCGTGCAGGGGCCGCGGGGAGACCCCGGCGTCGGCGGCCCGGCGGTGCACGCAGCCGGCCGCGCGTAATCAGCGCAGCACCAGCACCGCCGGCCAGACGGGCTGTTGGCGCCCGCACGCGGGGTGCCGATCGTGCGATGGTGGGCGGCCCGACGGCGCGCGGAGTGCGCCCCCAGGCCGGGCGACGGTGAGCATGGCGACTCGGTGGCCAACGCATAGCCTCTGGGGATCGGAACGCGATCGTGGCAGACCTGTTCCTGCCAGGGGCTTTGCGTGTGCGTCGGCCGCTTCCGCGATGTCGACTCCGCGCCGCTATGCCGTTTTTGCCCGACTCCCCGAAGCAAACGAGGTTGAGAACGCCTCAATCCGGCCGCAACTCGAATACTTCGAACATCACGCCACTATAATCATCCGGACCAATGTCTCCATGCGGAGGCATGATATCGAGCGCACTATTTGGGGGCCAATGCTCCTCCGAGGGGTCTGTGGATCTGGTGGTGCTCCACTCGGAGGACCAGTCCATGACTTCTTGACGGGTAAACCTCCCTTCCTGGTATCCAATTTCTGCGACAGCCATTCCAAGCGAGATATTCATATACCAAGAATTATCAACAATGACATAAGAGGGGGCCTCTTCTTCGTCAACAGAAATTGGAGTGTTTAGATAATCTTCAATCCCCCCAAATCGATTCGCCCACAAGAAATTCATGTTTCCTCCGATGGCTTCGTAGGCCAAATATGTTTTATCTTTTTCATGATGCCCAATTTCAACAAATGGATTGGGGATATCATGGTCAATATTCTCATACATATTTACTATGTTGATGTCTGGCGGGGTAGTTCCGCGCCATTTTTCATACACCTCGTCTGGATAATATCCCCCTTCATTGTCATTAATTAGCGCAAATCCAACTTCCTCGCTGGAAGGGCATTCCATAGGAACGAAAGAAAAGTCGCGACCATACTCGACATCTTGGTTATAATTGATTGACCTTGAAACTTCACATCCATCAGGGAAGTCCGGATCCCAAATATCGTCTCCGTCTTCAAGTGAGCGCATGGCCAATTCGCCCTCATCAAAAGACCAGACAGCGTTGGTCGTCACACGATCAATCCTGTCGCTGGGGCTCTCCTCCGGCCACCACCAATGCTGTTTCTCCAGGACTTCCCCACTGTAGACATCCAGCAGCAGATAGTTCTCCCGTTTACCCAGTATCCCAAAATCATCATAAGTAACAGCCAGGCGTTGGAGCTCCATGGAAACTCCAGGCATCGTAGGAACATGGGAAACTTCTATTTCCTGATCAGGTAGGGTGAACCGCCACGATATGTCCATGGTGTCTGGATTGATGCTGGCCACCGTGTCACCGTTGACAAAAACAACCCCAGCGCCCGTCGCCATACTCTGGTCGACATCACCACCAGCAATATTCTCTATATTCTCCATGACCGCATGATACCCATCATGTGACATCACATTCCGACCCGCCACCACCTCCTCAATAACCTCGTGAATATACTCAGGACTATATGAACAATCAGACGAAACCAATGAAATAATTACCAATACTGCTATTGGCTTATTCAACATTCGATATACTTTCCGACATTGAACAGACATCACAAATATCATATTTTCGTGTGTGACATAGATAAATCCCTGGAAAGGGTAACTCCTATATCCAGCTGCGTGCCGAACTTCGCCTTCTGGGAACAAGCCCCGCCCCGCAGGCCTGCCGCCGCCAGGTATCGTTCGTCCTGGCCTGGTTCCGCGAGCAGCCCGCCATTGCTGGATACGGCGTCGCCTTTCCCGTCTCCCGTCCACCGCCTACCGCTACATGCACGACGGCATCGACGTCCTCATCGCCCAAGCGCCCGACTGAACCAATCCCTGCACCGCGCCCACCCCAGGGCCTGGTTCACCTGGAGCTGCACGGCACGATCCGTGTCACCGACCGCTGCCCGCGAGAAGACCATCAGCATCCAGGGCAAACAGATCGACGCCTGGTACTCGGGCACGGCCCGCGGCTTCGGCGGCAACCTACGCCATGCCTCGCCCTCGGCGACTTGCCTGCGTGTGCACCCAGACTGCCGCTCTCCTGGCCGCCCCCGATTGCCACACACCGGTACCGACATCCTCCCCCCGTTCAAGCAAAACCCACCCACGGAACCGACCCCCAACCGACAACCGCACATTCAACCGCCTACACCGCGCGCTACACTCCCTAGCCAAACGCCACATCGCCCTACCCAACGCTGGAAACCCCTGCAAGCATGCCAGCCCCAGCCACCTGGACGTCCTCATCGTTGCCTGCGGCGCACCCCCCACCTCGAACTCGGCTGGATCACCTAAACTCGCTGAGAAACTTTCACTACTCTTCCTCTCTTCCATGGTCTCGATATTTTTGGTAATATCGAACAAATGAGTCCTCACTGTCATCATCTATTTCATTTTCTTCGAAAATATCATTGTACACGTTTATTCTATCCTCTAGCCTGGCATCTGCCTCATATGAACCCAAAACTGTGGGGTCAACTCTATCTTCATCTAGCTGTTGTTCGTAAATGGAATCCACCGCATCTGAGATTTCTGACTTGTCTTCAGATATATCAGGTATATCTATTTGATCATGCCATTCCTGGGATTCGACAAAATTTACAAATTGATCTTCGGTTGCTATGCTAGCTGTTGATATAACTGCGCCCCCTCCTGCCGCCATCATAGGACCAATAACTGGAACTGCACCAAAGCCAACAGAAGCTGCTATACCTGCACCTGCATATCCACCTCTCCATTTTTGGAGTGCTTCTGCCGCGTATTCTTCTTCGTCGACCTCCCTTTCTTCCATTTCGTTGATAAATGCTTCTTGTATTATCCTTTGCATCCTTCCCGCTCGTTCGCCTGCCTCGCGAACTTCTGATCTATCTTCAGCATTCGACGCCTCGTAAAATAGGGAAATCTCCTTTTCCGCGCCTCCCGAGAAGATGTTCTGAGATATTTCTTCATTCGCCATGAACACCTGGAGAAAATCCGTCATATCATCGGAATTTACTCGTAAAGCATCTCCTTGTCGAGTACTCGAATCACCTTCTATTTCTTCAGATTCGTGATACCCTCCATGAGAAACATCCTCTATATAAGTGAAGAATATTCCTGATATATCACCGGCAATCTCGGGATTATACTCAGCAAACCCTCTTCCAGAATTATCTCCCTCCGTGTTCATACGAAGTATCCCCCCTAGTCCCGAATCTGAGAGATCACTAAGGTATTCTATGATCGATTCTGATGCCTCACGGGCACGTGTTCGGTCACTACCACTCTCACTATGCGCTGATTCCTGGATCCAGTTGGTGAGACCTGATACTGCGCCTTCATTATCCGAATTCCAGTCATATCCCCAAAGCCCTTCTAAAATTCTTTCGGGATCATTATAGTTAGGATGACTGTATGGACCATTTCCCGTGATTACTGAATGATTTGCCTCTTCATTTCTCGTAGCCACATCGAGAATACTGGCAATGTTGTCTTCATTTGTGTTTTCTCTGTCTGGCCACGCATCTCCCCAGATATCGAAATTGTCGTCACGACGCATATATTCACCCAGAACTGATGTTAGGTTGATCGAGAACTCAGTTCCCCCCGCTCTATCCACATCGGAATATGACATTAATTGGCCAAAACTATTTACGTCACGTCTCCAAAAATCAGGGAGATAGTACTCTGATCTTTCTTCCGCTCCATCTCGTGGATAATCTCCATCCAAGGGACCCAATGCGATATTCTGAATATCTTCGGGAAGATATTCGAAACCACCGCCATTATGCTCGTCAGAAAGAAGAAGTAATCCGTTAGAAAATGGAGATAGAGCATCACTCCCCAATGAACCATTGGCAATTAAATATTCAGAAAGAGAAATTGTCGGATATTCTTCCCTAGAAATTTCATCGAGGCGACCAAAGAAATCTTCTAGATATCTGATATCCTTGTTATTACTACTATAGGTGCCTCGGTGAGAACTTCCAATAGCCGCAAGTACAGCAATTCCCTCCCAGAAGTCACTGTCGGGTTCAGCACCGTCATCACCCAAGTACTCGTCCAGCTGGTCGGCGTGCTCGACTGGATCCACAGAGTCCAGGTCTATGTCAGGTACAGGAGCTTCGTCGAAACCGAGGACATTGAATGCAGCCCAGCGCAGAGGACCTTCCACTCCTGTGAGCTCCTGAAAGTTCGAATAGCTCATCCCTTCACGAAGAAGATCCCCATAGTCGTCGGCAGCATTCTCAAATTCGGAGACGTTGCGATAATTCTCCAGCCAACGATCCCTTTTCTGGTCTCCAAGATGATCGATAGCAGAAAATAACTCCTCCGTCGACATCAGTTCATATTGTGCCTCTTGTTCCCCTGCCAGAACATTGCTGGTCGACTTTATTACCGAATTAACATTATCCTCCCATTCATCAATGATTCTTCGCCGTTCTGTTTTAAATGACTCAACCGCATCTGCCCATTTTTTGGTCACTCCGTAGCAGTAGATGAGACTCGCAGCCGCATCCATCCATTTCTGTTCTGTGATCGCGCCGCGATCCTGAATCGGAAATCGTATTGGATCGGTGAAGTTGCTGGCTGAAGCGTTGAAGGCCTCAATCGTTGTGGACGCCTCACCTAGGATTTCCAGAGCAAGGTTGAACATCTCGTCAGCGTTTTCGCGCAGGGCGGCTTCATCCGAGTCAGTGTCATCGACTTCCAAGGTAAGATGAGACGCACCTAGCTCACCAACAACTTTTAGATTGGCGTTGTAGAGCTTCTCTTCGTATTCATCCACAGAATCTCCTATTAATTTAAATATAAATCATAGCCACATCCACTATCTCTGATTATTGACCCCTTGATACTCCTCCGCTGAGGAGTCATCCGCCAGGGTTAGCTCAACAACTCCATTTCTAATATTGTCAACCAAATTTTGACTTTCTGTTTCGACTGTAGTGACATAGCTCATGTATTCTCCTTCGAACATGTGATATCCAAAGTTCACGGGAGCTGACATTACTCCCTTAGTGGCAGATCTAACTCCCTCCATGATGTCCTCAAATCTCGTTTTCAGATTGCTCATCGACTCCAGGTGACCGATCACCTGTTCTGTATCCTCCCACGCTTCTGCTCGATTTCCGCCATACCCTTCCTCACTCATAGCTCATCCCCTTAACCTGAGTTCAGTCTTAGAAACCGCCAGGAGGATAGCAGTCCACACGTCTACCGTGAGAACGGGGAGCCATGAAACGTGATGTGAGGATATCCACCCCGCATTTGTTGATCTTGCGGTATGCGATTGTAGAGTCCGCTCCACCAACCCCTCACTGAACGATCGGTTGGATCATGCTGGGAGTGGTATCGGTAGTTCCGAGGGGATTCACTGCGGTCAGCGATGACTTCGAGAGCCGTACCCACCACCTCGGAACATGGGTCCTTCACTTGGAGAGACCTGTTCGAAAGCTTCGATCACGCTCGCACCATGCGTGTCTGGCCCTCGCCTTGCCCGTATCACTCGATCCCCTGCCAATGTGTGGTCTCGGGACTTCCTTAAGTGATCGTTCTCAGGACACGGTTGACTGTTGCGCGCCATGCTTGTCCCTGGAGAGGTCGTGTCTGGGGATGTGGGGCGGGCATGGATCAGCAGACCGTGGCGGAATACCGCTACCGGGCGGTGTGTGAGGTTCTGGGTGGATCGACGATCGGAAGGTTGCAGCGCGACGGGACCTCGCGCCAATCGCTGCCCGCCGGATCCCTGCGCGCCCAACGCAAGGTCCACGCCAGCGGCCGGATCTCGGTCGCCAACCAGTACATCAAGCTCGGTCCCCGCCACCGCGGCACGCTGGTCACCGTCGTCGTCGAGGACACCCACCTACGGGTCCTGCACGGGGAAGAAGAGATCGCCGTGCGCCCCCGCAAGAACCCCACCCCCGTCACACGCCTCTACGTCAAAGGCATGGGAACCCAGGAAAAACGTCAAGCATCACCCGTCGACAAACCGTCAAGGTTCTCCTGAGACCACATACCCGCACAGATGCGGATTTGGAGACCTGGAGTACTCCAGTTGTAGATCCGGTTTGTCGTGGTTCTCGGGCGGCCTGTCTGCGGTAATGGCACTGGCGGGCGATGGCTTGATGCGGGCGTCTGAACCGTAACCAGCCCAGCACGTGCTCGGTATCGGTCTCTTGGGCGAACACAGCGTTGAGCAGATGGACGATCTCATTGCAGGTCAACGCGATCAAAGCATTCGAAGGCGGGTTCTGTCTGCGGCCCTCGGCGGCCATGGCCGCCACAAACGCATAGGCCAGCATCGAAAACAGGCTCCACCGCTGCCAGGAAGTCCATGTCCTGACCTGGTGCTCATCCAACTCGGCCAAGTCCTTGCCTTGCTGGAAGCCTTCCTCGACCGCCCACCGGCGCCCGGCAACAGCCACCAAACGTTGAAGAGGCACCGCCTGGGATGCGTAACACCGATAGAAGGCCAGCTCACCGCTGGTGCGGTTGCGGCGTATCAACACCCACCGCCCCCTCGGGACCGGGCTCGGCCTCGATGAGGGCCCACTCGAAGAAGCGCTGGCCTTTGGCCCCGCTACCGCCCGAACGCTTCTGCCACGCCTGGTGAGGCAGGGGCTCCGCCAGCTCACCGACAGTGACCGACCGGCGGGATAGCAGGATACGCTCGGTGTGCGGCACGGTCATCACGTAACCGACCCGCTGTTGCTCCAGGGCCTGGCGCAGAGGGAAATTTTGGCCGTAGACCTCATCAGGGGTCACCCCCGTCGCTGGGGTACCGTTGGCCTCGGCGGCGGTGATCATCGGCTGGGTGCGTTCGGGTTTGGTTGCGACGTCCACGTGGTCGGGGCCCCGGCCGCGTGGAGGCGCTGGGGCTCCTCGGTCCAGGCCCGGGGCAGGTCGAGGCGGTGGTCGATCAGGGCGTGGCCGGCGCCGGTGGCGTAGGCGAGGTAGACCGCGACCAGAGCGTTCTCGATGCGGCCGGCGGTTCCGGTGTACTGGCGTTGGACACCGACGGTTGTGGTGTCCTTCTTCAGGTCGCCGGTTCGTCCACGACCAGGACCGCATCCTGTTCTCCCAGGTAGGTGCGGGCGTAGGTGTGTAGGTCGACGATCAGGTCTTCTTCGTCCACCCTGGCGCGTGCCAGCAGGTGTTGGAAGCGGTAGGGGCTGGTGTGACCGGCGTGTCCGGCCAGGGTCCAGCAGTTCTTACGCGCCAGCGGGGCGGGCCAGCCTGGGGGAGATCGTGTGGATCAGGTCGTTCAGCCGGTGTGGCCAGCGTCGGGCCGCTACGCTGAGTTCAGCGGCCACCGCCGGGGTCTTCGTTGTCTTCACAACCACCGATGATCACGCGGTGGCCGTCTGCGTGTCCGGTGAACCCCTAGATCAGCGGCTTGCCGTGCTGCCATCTCAGACAAACGGCTCCAGATCAGAGCAAACCAGATCTACAACTGGAATACTACGCCACTGCCTTTCATGCAGTCCGAGCGCTCCACTTCTTCAGACTACGTTCTACATAATCCTCCATAAATGGATTCATAGATTTTCCAATTCAGACTTCATTTGTGAACTGACATCTACCGTCATGGGTGTATTATTGTCATGAATCGTCTGAACCAGACACTCATCGCAATCACGGTATCTACTCGTAAGCTCCGGATTCCCCTCGGGGTCAAAATCAATAATACCCCGATCCACTAGCTCATAGAAAATAGGAACAGTCATGCCCTGACTAAATACGAGTTGACCCCCGAGGATTATCGTGTCTGACAATGAATCACTACCTTTTTCTTGGGGGGGAGTAATATAGTCATGCCACGAACCTTGTAGCCGGTCCTCCAGGTCATACTCCTCACCATTACGTTCGTTGATCAGAGAGTAGGACCCGTCGATTTCATTACGCGCCACATCCCAAACCGGTTGATCCATACCAATGTCGGGAATCGTGTAGGGGTTCGCTCTCCTCAACTCTGGAACTTGATCTCCATCCCACTTTCTTGCCCACACCACATCACCATTATTGACATGAAGTCCCATGAGACGGACAACGTCTCCTTCAACTTCAGAGCACACCATCCCAACAGCAACGACATTACTCAAGGCAACAACGTCATCCGAGGAGATTGACTCACATTCCTCGGGAATACGAGTCGCCCAATCCTCAATGTACTCACTTCCAGGCTGCCATTCCAACACGGTGGACTGGACCTCACGTTCGCTGACATTAATCCACCCAACCGGACTCACTGCATCAACGTTATCGCTCCATGGGTCCCGCACCACGGACCACTGATTTCCAACAACCTCTCCTGTTTCTGGGCTGACTTCGACCAACCTGTGGATCAAAGATCCCGAGTATCGCAACACGACCGGCTGTAATTTAGCCGTGATACCTGGAGCCCAGGGATTTATGGTGTCTATCGGTGTTTGTTCAATGTCCACCTGCCTCCCCGGGACAATAAACGACCACAGCGGCTCCTCCGTCACAGGGTTAACTGCCACAACACCATCTGTGAACACCGCCAGTCCCCCACCAGAAAAGGGAACTACTCGTACCAGATCTCCCCCGTAATAATCTCTAGCGACTCTCTCAACCACCTCGATCTGTTCGCTCCCAACCAGCAGATTTATATCCTCATCCCCCGTTTCGGCGTATCTACCCTCCAGCCATAAATTCCATCCCATAACGCCACAAAAGAGCGCAATCGAAACGACAAACGAGATGGACGCAAATACGACTTTTTTCATGACCATTCAGGGATATACTATGCTCCGCAGGGATGACTTGGCTGGCACTCCATCGATGACCTCGCCAACTTCCTTACTGCTGTAGATTTCCGTTCGCGCTACACCGGGAGCACGGATTCCTGTATCGTGTCGTCGTCATCCACTTTCCCAGCTATCTCGATTCTCGTTCGTCCCCACCGCGGGAGAAGCACAGGGGACTCATCTCCGCACACAACCCTCAGTAAGTGGGACCATGATGGTCAAGGCAGGTGTGGGTGTAGGTTGTAAAGGCGGTCGACATAGACACCATCCAGTCCCACTCCTGGTGCGGGAGGATCTGCTTCACACCCTGGAAGTGAACTAGTGATCTTTCACCAGAGGGAAACGGCTCGCCCCCCAACTGCCGCTCTTGCTTCGAAAGCCCGAGTGTGGTGGGTGGCCAGCAGGAGCGCTGTGGCGTGAACCCCGCCCGTCCTGCCGAACAGCACCGCCGCCTCCAGAGCGTTCAGAGGCGAGACATGCAGCCCGGCGGACTGTACTGCTGGCCTGCCTCCTCCACCGCGAGGGACCCTCTCCTTAACCTGGCCGGGGGACGCGAGCAGCAGCGCACCAATCACACGGCGTTCGTGCAGCAGCACCCCGCCACGGACATAGACGGCTGACCGTTCCTCAGCGACAACGCTTCGCACCAGTGCCTCGCACTGCTGTACGACATAACGATGGCGCAGCCCCTCCCCAACATCGACCATGGCAACTTCCGCCCAGCGACGACCGAACGCCCCAGTTCCAGCACCCTGAACACCGAATTGTCCAAGCCAGCTTGACCCGCACACGGCATGAAATCGTCAAGCGACATCACGCCCAGCCACGCCAGTGCCCGCCGGGTATCCGGGTTGGTCTGACGCCCCCGAGTACTTAGGGAGTCCGGGGAATCTGCCCCGGATCTCGCATGCCGGCACCGGCATCACCACTCGTGACAGTTCCCATCATCCCTGCCACGGCTGCGGTGTGGTGGGGATGGATTGGTGTTCGCCGGTGCCGGTGGCGGATCCGCAGAAGTCGGTTAGGGCCATGGTAACCATCGAGGCCACTGCCGCCTTCTCAACCTTCGAAACAAGACCCTCCCATCCACCCGTGACGGTCCTACCATCAACCCCCACAAACTCATCATTCATAACTACTGAGACTATCATTGCAAAAACAATCTCTCATTCCTGCACACTCAACGATCTATACTTGACTCACAGATTTTCCATTTTTTCTTTCATTTGAGCGTTCACGCTTGCAATGGCTACACTGCTGTCGTGGATCGTTTGAATCAGACACTCGCCGCAATCGCGATATCTGCTCGCAAACTCTGAATCTTCCTCAGGATCATAATCAACAATGCCCCGATCCACCAGCTCATAGAACATAGGAACAGTCATGCCCTGACTAAATACCCTATGACCCCCGAGGATTATGGTGCCAGGCGCTGACTCACTACCTTTCTCTTGGGGAGGAGTAATATAGTCATGCCACGAACCTCGTAGCCGATCCTCCAGGTCATACTCCTCACCATTACGTTCGTTGATCAGAGAGTACGCCCCGTCGATTTCATTGCGCGCCACATCCCAAGCCGGTTGATCCATACCAATGTCGGGAATCGTGTAGGGGTTCACTCTCCTCAACTCTGGAACTTGATCTCCATCCCACTTTCTCACCCACACCACATCACCATTATTGACATGAAGTCCCATGAGACGGACAACGTCTCCTTCAACTTCAGAGCACACCATCCCAACAGCAACGACATTACTCAAGGCAACAACGTCATCCGAGGAGATTGACTCACATTCCTCGGGAATACGAGTCGCCCAATCCTCGATGTACTCACTTCCAGGCTGCCATTCCAACACGGTGGACTGGACCTCACGTTCGCTGACATTAATCCACCCAACCGGACTCACTGCATCAACGTTGTTTCTCCATGGGTCCCGCACCACGGACCACTGATTTCCAATAACTTCTCCTGTTTCTGGGCTGACTTCGACCAACCTGTGGATCAAAGATCCCGAGTATCGCAACACGAGGGTTTGGGCCATGGTACCTGGACTAACCTGAGGGATCCTATCTACCGGTGTTTGTTCAATGTCCATCTGCCTCCCCGGGACAATAAACGACCACAGAGGATCCTCCGTCACAGGGTTAACTGCCACAACACCATCTGTGAACACCGCCAGTCCCCCACCCGTAAAGGGAACTACTCGTACCAGATCTCCTTCGTGATAATCTCTAGCGACTCTCTCAACCACCTCGACCTGTTCGCTCCCAACCAGCAGATTTATATCCTCATACCCCGTTTCGGCGTATCTACCCTCCAGCCATAAATTCCACCCCATAACGCCACAAAAGAGCGCAATCGCAATGACAATCGAGATGGACGCAACTACGACTTTTTTGATGACCATTCAGGGATATACTCTGTTCCGCAGGGATGACTTGGCCGGCCCTCCATCGATGACCTCGCCAACTTCCTTACCGCTGTAGATTTCCGTCCGCGCTACACCGGGAGCACGGACTTCTGCACTAGCATTATTGCCGATTTTTCGTTTTCGCCCATGGCGACGCCCTGCCTGATATCCAAGCATCGAACTCACCCGACGAGGCGTCCCGACAGTCCTCCATGATTCGGCTGAAGCGACTCTTGATACTGTGTAGGACCTCAAGATGGTCGAGGACATGGGATTCGCTGTTCCATACTGCTACGGGGTTGACGCCATAACCATCGTCAGACACGCGCGCCTCCTGATTTTGGTGAGAGACAAAAGCAATCCGCCAAGGAATCAATGACTGACGTCAGGTTCTGTCACGCTAGGATCTTCACATGGGCGGCATTATAGGCCCCTGGACTAAGCGCAGGAGATGCCCCCGCAGACCTTGCGCATCCTGAACCTTCTGCATGGTAACGCTATACGTAAGCTGTAGCTGCGTTGAGTGGATCGTCCGGATCCACCACTTGTTTCAGGAGCCTGGGCATTATGGTGCCCCTCACCCCACATTTGTTGATCTTGAAATCAGCGTGCGTTTCGCTGTCCAGCAAAAACGCTATATCCGTGGTCGGCGTCTCGGGAGAGAACGGTGTCGTGGAGATGCCAAGGGTGGGGCGCTCGCACCCCCTCCGATGATGTGCGAGCGTCCCACCCGGCTCGGGATTGGCTACCGCAAGATCATTTCCGCCAGATCCAGCAGGCCGAGCAGCCCCGTGATCGGAATCCACAGGGTCAGTGCCCCACAGGCCTGGGTGAAGTGCCGCTGCATGGCACGCAGGTACGCATCGGCTGGGTCGCGGCCACGCCGCCGGCGGCCGCGCCCTCCACGCGGCACAGACGGAGCCAGCCCGGCCCGCAGTAGAACCGCCTGGTCCCTGCTGGACACCACGGCACGGTCCGCCACACTCAGCGACCTCCGGTACGCCCAGTCCGGAAGACCGCCCGGTGCCCACGCCCCGGCATGGCGGGGGGAATAGCTCGACGCGCCGGCCCGCACGGCAACACTCGCAGTCATGCCCTCACTCCTCGTCCGTCAGTACGAGCACCTTGCGCACGCGGCGCGCCATGTCCCGCGCCTCCTCCACCGGAGCCATCAGCTCCAGCTCCGGAGGCACCACAACGTTGCGGAACCGCTCCTCGGGCCACAGCAGCCACCACCACGGGGTGTCGCCCGGGGCCAAAGTCCGCAGCGCCACCCGCTGGATCGCCCGCACCCGATAGCCCGTCGCCGTCACGTCATCCGGCACCCAGGCGTCCACCACGCCCAGGGACGCATCCACCTTGGCCTCCAGCCCCACCCGGCGCAGCTCCTTCGCCAGCAGGATCAGATGGGGGACGGTGTCGCTCAGCTCGGCTGTCGTGATCGGGAACGGCTGCGGGGCAGGGTTCGGAAGAGTGGACATACGTGTCACCACCTTCGGGGGGTTGAGTGTCGATCCCGGAGAGTGATCGACCTAACACCAACCAGAGTAATGCCCTAAGGGCATCTTTTCAAATAGTTCTTACCCTGAGGGTACGTTCAGGATCCATGGGCTCATGTGCCTATAGTTCAAACGAGGGCAGCGAAGGAGGATCAGTTGGAAGCTTCAGGCCAGAGCGTGCGGCACAGGCAACTCGCGAACGAGCTAAGGCGGCTTCGCGAAGCCAAGGGCCTGAGCACAATCGATGTGGCCGAACACATGGGATGGGACCGCACGAAGGTCAACAGGATCGAGCGAGGCCAGTGGAAGAGACTGAACCCCCAGGACGTCAGGGCACTCGCTGACTGCTACGGGGTCAGCGACCATGAGCACCGAGAGGCCCTCATGGGCATGGCCCGTCAGACCAAGCTCAAAGGCTGGTGGGAGCGCTACTCCGATCTACTTGGATCCAGTTCCTACATCGCCCTTGAGTCTGAAGCCACTTGCCTCCGCTCCTTTGAAGCTCTTGTCGTCCCCGGGCTCTTCCAAACAGCTGACTACGCTGCGGCGCTTATGCAAGGACGGTGTGACGCGTCAGTGATCGGTCGTCGCACAGAACTTCGCTTAACCCGCCAACGACACTTGGATGGCAACAACCCACTTCAGGTCCGCTCAATCGTCGACGAAGCGGCCCTCCGAAAGCTCGTGGGCGGGCCAGCCGTCATGCGAGCACAGCTCCATCACCTGGTTGCCGCAAACGAGAAACCAAACGTAGAGCTACACATAATCCCCGACTCAGTCGGAGCGCACCCCGGCACCTCCGGCCAGTTCGTCATCCTGGACTTCCCATTTGGCCCTGACGCCTCGGTGGTGTTCCTAGAAAACGCCCATGACGGGCTGTACCTCGAAGATCGCACTGACATCGAACGCTACAACGAGCTATTCAAAGAAGTACTGGATAGCTCACTATCCTCCAAGGAGTCTAGCTCCTTCATTACAAACGAACTAATTCCAAAGATCGTCGACTAGAGGAGAGATTGTGCCCCCAGAATTTGAAGCCTGGAAAAAGAGTAGCTACAGCCAACCAGAGGGGCCTAACTGTCTAGAATTTAAAATAAGAGACAAAGAGGTTTCTATAAGAGACTCTCAGTCTCTCGAAACAAAAGAGTTAAAATTCCCAGCAAAGGACTGGGTAATGTTCTTGGCAAGCATAAGAAGCTAATCATCAGGAACGACCCGATCAAGCCGCTCCTGAAAATCGAGAGAGGAGTCTCTAATAAGCCCACGAAAATCAGTGAGACTGCTGTCTTGATGGCCCGACTCATCGATATACGAAACTTCGTATACGCTGCTCTTTACTTGAGAAATAAATGTGTAGGCGCCGTCACCGTTGTCAAGATCGCCATAAATGAAGAAATTCTCAGAGGGAACCCCTCCAAGTTCTTCCTCGTCAACTATTCCATCAAACCCTTGAGATGCATCTGCCTTCCATGTTTCATAAATGTCATCAGCTCGACCAATAGAAGACTCTCCCCGGGGAGAGTCCGCAATCGCTACATAATTCATATGGAGAACGCCTGACGACCCGACGCGCCATACACATTCATTCTTTATCTCTCTAAATCGAGAGTCAAATTCAGAATCACCTTCGGCCGTATCAATGAAACTTTCATTGCCATCCAGGCGTTCATCCACATAAACGTCAAATGCACTTACGTTCTGCGCAGACTCGCACAAATCAAAAGTCCCGGGTTCCAACGTAGAAACTGGACCTCGTTCCGGCGCCCCACCGATATTCTGTGATGCTTGCTGCTCTGTATCTCCGGAAACAATCGAAGTAAACAACCTCAATCCCCCGATGACCAGCCCCATCACTGCCAGTGCTGCCAAGGTTCCGCAGCCCACGACGGCGAGGCATGCTTGGGGGCCACTCAGTCGCTCCCGCAGGCTCTTTTTCGGTGTCGTCCCGCTTCCGTTTTTCTGCTGCGTCTCGGTGTCTGTTCGGGAGTGCTGTTCGGGGGTTTCCTCGTCCACCGCGTTTCCTCGATCCGCTCAGGGGGCCGGCTCGGTCTCCGGCGCGGCGTCACAGGTCCAGTTGCACCCGGACGTCTTCGTGTTCCAGGGGCCGGGTAAAGCCTAGGATGTCGGCGCGGTTCGGGTCGTCGTACTCCCGGGTGGCGATCGGCCCGCAGTCGGTGCACCACGCTTCCACCATCAGCCCGTCGCCGATAACCATGCCCATATGTCCCGGGCCGGGGCCGCCGTCTTGGTGGGGCACGTCGAAGAACACGAGGTCTCCGGGCTGTTCCTCTCCCTGGGGAACTTCGGGGCCGAAGGACCACTGGTCCCGCGCCACTCGGGGTATGGTCACGCCGATGCTCTCGTAGGCCTTCATGGTCAGCCCGGAACAGTCGAAACCGCCAGGCCCGGTTCCGCCCCAGATGTAGGGCTTTCCGCGCTGGTCCAGTGCCCAGTCCACAACCTGTTGGGTCAGTTCGTCCGGAGCTTCGCCGATCGGCTCGCCGTCCTCGGTGACGGCGCAGTTCACGGCGCGTTCCGTGCCGTCGACGACCGCGTAGTCGCCCTCGGCGTAGCGGTCGGCCACCTCCAGCACGTCCTCGACGTACCACCAGGCCCGGTTGTAGTTGAACAGGGCGTTCTCGATGTCCTCGGGGGCCCCGTGCGCCACCAGGTAGTCCGCGGCGGCCGGGATCGCGTCGGCGGGGTCGTAGACGTCGACGACGCCGTCGTCGTTGCCGTCCACCCCGTAGCCTTCGTCGGGGCGGTCCTCCACGTCCTGGACCGGCTCCCCGCCCCAGGTGTTGGTGGCGGCCATGTCCTCCTGGGTGCCGAATTGCATGGGTCCGGCGGCGCCGGCCTCGTTGTGGCCCTCGGTGATTCCGGGGCCGTCCCAACGGCCGTGGTGGCTCTCCACCTGTCCGATCGCCGCGAGGACGTTCCAGGGGATTCCGCGGTCCTCGGCGGCGTCCTGGTACAGCTCCAGATAGTCCTCGGGAATGTCCTCGGCCGCGTAGTCCGAGGCATCGGCCTGCTCGGTGGTGGTTCCCGGGGTGCACTCCATGGCGTCCACGGCCCCCACCATTCCGGGGTTCGTCGCGGACAGGGGGATCACCATGAGGGTGAGTACCAGCGCGCCCGCTACGGCGAGACCGCAGCCGACCGCGAGCCGGGTGGCGCACTGGCCGGAATCGGAGCGGCTGTGCCGGACGAAGACAGTGATCGGGGACGACACCGGCTACACCTCGCCGTAGTCACCCGCGTCGGCGAGCTGGAAGTCATACACGCGCCAGGTGCCGCCCTCGGGGGTGACGGTGACGGCGAACTCTCCCAGGCTCTCTGACGCCCCGTCCTCGCTCTCGTGGATGGACTGGGCGTCCACCACGAACACGAGGGCTTCGTCAGTGATACTGCGGAGCTCCAGCACATCCGCCCGCCCGGTGGAGACCCGCTCCTCCTCGTCCAGGTCTTCCCGGAGTGCGGAACCGCCGGTGCCCTGGGTGAGGGTCTCGGCGAAATCGTCGGTGGCGAGCTCGGCCATCCGGTCCACATACTCCTCGTTGGATTCCGCATGGTCGTAGGTGCCGAACGCGGCGGCGAAGTCCCGGGCGGTCACCGCGGCGGAGCGGAATTCCTCCTCGGAATGCGGCAACCAGTCGAAGACGTCCAGCTCGTCCTCGTCCGTGACGTCCATAGGTGCCGGGGCGCCGCCCTCCTCGGTGTCCTCGTCGGCAGCCGGGGGTGGGGCGTCATCGTCCTGGAAGTTCGCCCAGGCGAGGTAGATGCCGAAGGCGACCAGCGCGACCACCACGACGGCGAGGAAGAAGCGCTGCTGGCCGTCCGAGAGGGGTTTGGCCATCGGAACTCTCCGCAGCTCGGGGACGGACACGGGTCGGGTGCGGGAGCCGGGCCGGGTCCCGGGGGAGCGATCGCCGCGAAGCTGCGGCGCCGGGACCCGGCCCGGGGTTTATATCGCAGATGCCGGCATCGGGGTGGCGTTCTGGGAATTCTTCGTTGCGCCGGCTGGGATCCGGGCCGGCGATGGGAGCGCACACCTCCCGGGCCACCGGTATTCCGGGCAACGATGCCTGCCCGCGGCAGCACGATGTGTCTCTGGGGCGTGCCGCTCGGATTCGGATACTGCCCATCAGTCCTCGTCCCGCAGCCAGAACGGAATGTCGCGGCGGGGGCCGCGCCGCGAGGAGCCGCCCTCGTCGGCCCAGAACGGGGTGCTCTCCCGCTCGGTTCCGGCCCCGCCGGACGGGCGGGACAGCCAGCTTCCGCCCTCGCCGTCCGAGCCCCCGGAAGCGCCGCCGCCCCCGCCCCGGCCCCCTCCGGGGGTGCCGCCGCGACGGGGTTCTCGGGGCGGGGTGGGCCGGTCTCCTCGGCTTGGGCGGGGGCCACCCCAGCGGGAGGCGCCGTCGTTGTCGCGGGAGGAGCGGCGGCTCCCGAAGAGCCCGCCTCCGCCCCCACCGGAGTCTGGCGCGGGGCCGTCCCCTCCGGCTGGAGGCCGGGAGTCTCCGCCACTGCTGGCGGCGGACCCCGCGTTGCGGTTACCGGCGCCGGTGCCGAAGATCTCGCCCCAGTTGCCACCGCCCATGCCGGTGTAGCCACCGGCGGGGCGTGGCGGGATGCTGCTTCCGGAGCTGGGCTCGCTTCCGCTGGCCGAGGCCGCATCGGCGAGGCTGGGGGCCTGGCCCGTCTCCCGCCGACTGCCGCCGCCCGCCGGGCCGGCTCCCCCGGATGGGGAACGGCCGTGTTCCCCATCCAGACCGAGCGGGGGCGGGGCGGAGCCGCTGCGGGCCCGGCCGTAGCCGACCCGGCCGCGGGCCCGGCCACTCTCGGAACGGTCGGCGGCACGCTCCTGCTCCGTCTCGCCAGCAGGAACCCGGCCGGTCTCGTCCATGCCGCTGCTGCCGCCGGGAACGGCCGCCGCCATGGCACCGAGCTGCGGCATGCGCTGCGCGCCCCACTTCTGGGCCCGCATATAGGCGACGGGCGGCAGCGCGTTCGCGCTTTTGCTGAGCACACTGCTGGTCATGGCGTCACCGACCATGCGGGAGGTGAAGGTGTTGGCGTTCACCGAGGAGAACAGGTGCGCGAACGGCCGGCGGTAGATGAACAGGGCCAGAGTGAACAGGGACAACAGGATCATCTGAAGCCCCCAACCAAGGTTGGTGGCCATCACCATGCCGTAGGCCAGCACCAGCAGCGAGATCAGCACCACGATGAAGATCTGCTTCAGCAGCAGGCCGAACATCATCTCCACCCAGCGCAGCAGCACCACGCGACCGAACCCGGGATGCACGCCGATCAGCAGGAAGATGGGAGACAGCAGTAACAGCAGCAGGAATCCGATCTTCAGCACGATCAGCGCCACCGAACCGGCCAGGATCAGCCCCCCGGCAAAAACCGAAGCGAACAGCGCCAACAGGGACACCCCAAGCCGCTCCCCGGCCTGCTCCCCCGAGAACAGGGGATAAATCTCGGGGTAGGTATTCTCAATATCGGCGGCAATCTCTTGGTACGACTCTTGCTTCTCCTCGGTGAGTTGAGCAGCATCAATTTCACCTTCCGATATCTGCTGCTGCTCAATCCGGCTGATTGCCTGAGCCTCCATTAGGTCCACGCCATGGCGTTCAGCTGCGGTATTTGCAACTGGCCCACTTCCGAATTCTCCGGCTACCCAGGGCTGGCAGACCAGCCCGGACCATAGTTGCTGCGAGTTCTGCCGCACATGGAACTCGCTCTCGCTTTCCCAGTCGGCGCGTTCCGTCTCGGGAGCGCCTGCGGGGCAGGTGGTGGCCGCACCCGGCACCGACACCTGCGCCATGGCGGAGTTCACCAGTTGGCTGCCGGAGTTCACGGTGGTGCTGGCCATGTTCATGACCTGGGCTGGATTCAGGAGGATCCAGATCCCGAGGGTGGTGGCCAGCACCATCCACACGGCGCTCTCCAGGGTGAGCGTGACCCGCTTCCGGATCAGGCCGTACCAGGCCAGCCACACCGCGCCAAGGATGACGACAGTGGGCAGGAGTGGCTGCCAGATGCCGGCGCGCAGTGTCTCGATCACGCTGACAGTCATCTCGTTGAAGCTGTCCAGCAGCCCGTCCGAGGTCGCCGCCTGGTACACGGTGATCGTGGACTGGTTGATGGTCTTGGAGACGTCCCAGGACACGTTCGCGATCGTGGCGACGGGGCTTTGAGCCATCTTGTCCAGGCAGGACTCGCGGATGGTGTGCCACTGCGTGCCCGCGGTGCCGTACTGCCCGTACAGGCTCGCGTCCGGAGGCAGCCCGTCCGGGGACTGTGCGATCGACTCCGCGGACTGCGGCGGCACCAGTAGCCCGTCCGAGCCCGAGCCGGCGGCCTCCGGCTGCGGCGCCGGGTCGCCGTCACAGCCCGGGATGGGGTTGGCCTGGGCCGAGCCGAGCGGCACCAGCATGAACGCCAGTGCGAACAGCACCAGCACCAGGGCGCGGCGCCACCCGCGGTGCGGGGTTCCCGGGCCGCCGGTGCGTGGGATGACGCCCGTGGTTCCGGCGGTGTTCGCCGTTGCCGCAGCTCCGGCCGCCACGGTGGCCGATGCGTCTGAGTACTGGGCTGATGCGCGTGGATCATCACCGCGGGTGGTGGTGGCGCTCGCCAGCCGGCGGCGGTTCGGCACACCCGCGGCTCCGCGGGCACCCGCCTGCCGCATCGATGATGCGGGCGCCGCATAGCTGGGGGGTGGCGGGGCGCTGGGAGCCTCGGCGCTCCTGGGACCGGCTGCCGGGCACGGCCCCGGCCCGCTGTGCATCCGCGCCCGCAGCCAGGCCACGGCACCCCCCAGCCGTCCACGTCCGGCACGCGCCGTCCGCGCCCCGCTGGGAATATCCGGATCCCGGGGCGCGGCCCCGGACGGAGCCGCATCGTCTCCCGCCGCCGAGCGGCGGGCCGCCTCAGCCACGACCCCGCCCCGGGCAGCCGCTCCCCAGCGGCCCGAACCTGCCGCCGCGCAGGCCCAGCACGTCCATGAGAGCGGATCGCAGGCCGGCCAGGAGCCCCGCCCCGGCCAGCGCCGGAGCGAAACCCGGAAGCGCGGGCAGCGCGACAGGCACACGCCGGCACTGCCCGGAGCCCCCCGAACCACCCTCAGTGCCCGGATCCGTGTCCCCGCCCTCGTCCGGGACGGACTCGTCCTGGCCGGTGAGACGCCGCAACCAACCCGGCATGCGGGGCCACCGCAGCTGGATGGGCGGCCCCAGCAGGCCCGGAATCGGCTCCGGGCTCCAGCCCC
The DNA here is from genome assembly GCF_031628175.1 of Lipingzhangella rawalii. Classification (NCBI taxonomy): domain Bacteria; kingdom Bacillati; phylum Actinomycetota; class Actinomycetes; order Streptosporangiales; family Nocardiopsidaceae; genus Lipingzhangella; species Lipingzhangella rawalii. The sequence continues at coordinate 259,564 of NZ_JAVLVT010000010.1, forward strand.
ACACGCCGATCCCGGGCGGGCCGCCGTAGAAGCCCCGCGCCCAGGCGTCGCCCCCCGGGTCGTCCCCGTCATCCGGCGGGAACAGGGGACGCCCCCCTCCACTCGGCGGGTACTCGAACGCGCACACCTGCGGGCCGCGCGGACCCGCCGGGGCGGTGCCGCCCGCCGTCGCCAGTCCCGCGGCCGGGACCCCGGTCACGTACCTGCGCCACCCCGCGGTGGCCTCAGGGGACGAGAACATCAGGCTCGGTCCTCCCCAGCGTCTCGCGCAGCCACGTCTCACCCTGTCGCTCGTCGTGGATGGTCAGGTCATCACCGCGACTCGACCACCGGCCGATTCTCCGGTGCGAGTTCATCGGTCTCGGTGTCGGGCCGTTCCCGGGTTGGGTTGGTGTCCAGCCACCGCAGCAGCTCCTGCGACACCAGATCCACCCGAACCCGGCCCGCGCGCCCGTCCAGATCCCGGAAGATGCATTCCCCGTTGCCGAGGTTGCGCAACATCCCGCGATGGTCCTCCAACGGCTCCACACCCAGCAGGCTCATCACGTCGTCCACCTCCACCTTCTCGCTGGAGCGGAACGCGAACACGCTGGACAGGCAGTTGGTGACCTGCTCGTTGAGGAGGTCACCGGAGTTCTGACTCACCAGGATCAGCGCGGTGTTGCGGGACCGGCCCATCCGGGACACCTCCGGAACGAGCTTCGCCCCCTCCGGGGTGGAGGTGACCGCCCACGCCTCATCCAGAAAGATCGCCTTGGGCAGGCGCCGATCCAGGCCGTTCATGAGCCGCCGCGCGAACTGGCTCACCAGGTACAGCAGCGCCACACTCAGGCGCTGCTCGTAGGAGTAGTCGTCGCGCTGGATCGTGGAGTCGGGCAGGGTCAGCCCACCCAGAGTGAACACGGTGGTCCAGCCCTCGGTGTCGATCTGGGTATCGCCCTGCGGGTCGAAGCACAGCCGCGCCAGACGCATCTCCGCCATGGAGCCGAGCACCGCACCCAGGTTCTTCGAGGCGGCGTCATCAGAACTCTCCAGGTGCTGTACCACCTTGGCGAGGCTGGGGCGCGGCTGGTTGGCGACCGCCGCCACCGCCTGAATCATCGCGGACTCGCGTTCCTCACTCATGCGGGGCAGCAGCAGCCGCAGCGTCTCGGTGGCCATAGTCTTCTTGCTGGGCAGATCGTCGCCGAACCCGAACGGGTCCAGCAGCCCCGCGTCCGCCTTCTCCAGCGACATGATGCGGGCGTTACGGCCACGGCGTTGCAGCAGCCGCACCAGGGACTCGGCGTCGCCCTTCGGGTCGATCGCGGCGACCGTCACCCCACGCAGCGCCAGCTGGTAGATCAGCAGCAGCGCCAGCGTGGTTTTGCCGCCTCCCGGCTCGCCGGTGATGGCGATGGCGGTGGGCCGGTTGCGGGCCGCCGCCACCAGCGGGTCGAAGTGCACGATGGAGCGGGCGCGGCCAATCGTCTCCCCGATGTAGGGGCCGATCCAGCCCGAGCCGTCGGAGTCCACCCGGTCGCCAACGTCGACCGTGGCGGTGGGCATGCCGCCCGCGATGGTGCGCAGCGGCTGGCGCTGGGCGTAGGCGTTGAGGCGGATCCGCTCGCCGGGTAGGGACTCCAAGAACAGCGACATCTGATCGCCCGTGGAGTTCACGACGTCGATCCCGATGTCGCGGTAGTGCTCCACGGTGGCCTCCACCTGCTGGATCAACTCCTCCTCGGTGGGGGCGGACACCATGAGGCGGTGCCAGCCGTACACGAACGGCAGCCGCTCCTTGGTGATGCCGTGTTCCAGGGCGCGGGCCGCGTCGATCTGCTCGGCCAGCGCGATCGGGGCTTCCACCCCGGCCTCGCGGATGTGGGCGTCCATGTCGCGGGCGTGCGCGAGCTTGCGGCCCACGTCCTTGCTGGCCTTGGCGGGCGGCACCAGCTTCATGCGTAGGCTCAGCTCCACCGGGAACGGCAGCGCGTCCGCGTGGTGCATCCACGGGTCGCCGTCCGGGAATGGCATCAGATCCGGGAAGCGGGCATACGACAGGTAGGCCACGAAGGTCTGGCCGCGGGGCTGCTCCAGGCACAACATTGACCGCCCGTTGTGGATGACGCCGTCCACGAGCGCCTCGATCTCCCCGGCGCCCCAGCGGCGCCGCGGGGTGGCCGACGGGCGGGGCTCCTCGGAGATACCGGTGACCGAGTGGCGCAGCAGCCAGGCCAGCTCGGTGGCGGTGGCGTGCCGAGCCTGGAGGGCGCTGGCGCCCAGGGCGCGGCCCAGCCGTTCCGACTGGGACGTCCAGGAGGCGATCTCCTTGTCGTCGATGGCATGGTCCTCCAGGCCCAACACCTGCTCGGTCTGCTTATAGGCACCGAACAGCTGCCCCAGCACCCCCTGGGAGAACTGGGCGCCCACACCCCGCTGCCCGAGCCGAACCCCCAGGTAGACCTCCTTCGTCCAGAAGTCCTGGGTCCACACGTGCCGGTAGGTCTCCTCCAGGTAGTCGAACCAGCCGGGCCCCTCGTCGGAGGTGCGGCTGAGGCGCGTCGCCCAGGTCGCCGCCGGGTAGAGGCGGTGCGCCACTCGCAGGTGCACCTCGGCATCATCCATGCGGATGGCGGCCATCGCGATGGTGATGTTGGTGGCGAGGGTCTCCCGGTCCTCCGGGGTCATGAACTCGTAGGAGACCGTGGGCAGCCGGAAGTACGCCCAGGCGGCGGTGTCCGAGAGGAGGATGCGGTCGTCGAAGTAGCGGACCGCCAACCGGCTGGCGCCCCGGGACGTGACACTCATTGCGGTGGGCCTCCTGGGGTGGGCGGCAGTGAAGCTCGAGGACGGTGGGCGGGTACGGCGTGGCCGGGAACGGCCGGGGCGGGTGGACCCGCCGCGACGTGTACCCGGCCGCGCCGACACGAATCACATTACGAGTGGCATACCCGGGATTGGTCGAGAGATGACGGCCGAACACAGCGGTCTGGCACGTGAGTTGTGAAACACGGGGCGGACCTCACCAGACGTCTGGGCCCACGCCGGACAGTGCGGAGGGAACGCCGGCGCGGTGCGGGCTGGATCATGGCAGCGATGGTACTGCGCAGGCCCGCCCATGTGGGGAAATCCGCGCCGCAGGCACCGCGAGTCGTGCATCACCCACGACCGGAATACCCGACGCCACGACACGGACCGGACACCGGGAACGCCCTCACCCCCAACACACCCCAGATCCACCCCCCACCAGACACACACCCCGCAGCGCCGAAACAAGCCCACTCCGGACAGCCAGAACAGAGCACCCACGGGACACCTGGAACCGGAGCCCCCGACCTCCGTGGCCTCCGGTCCGCCTCCCGCCCCGGGGGAGATAGCGACCCCCGGAGTTAGCCAAACACACCTCCCCCGGTTGCTGTTGATCACTGGCCGAGCAAAACTAACCTCGGGCTTTCACGGCAGGCGTGATGGCAGACCCCTCTGAACATGCAAAAGGTGCTTCTGTGCTGGGACAATAGGGACTGTTCAGATCCGTGTCGCCAGTAGGCACAGAAGCACCTTTCAAGTGAAGACTACCGAGTTCTACCCCCGTGTGCGGCCCACCGCCGATGGCCGCGGGACCGTGTCCCAGGCCGGCGGGCTGCTGCTGAGTGAGACCGTGCGCGCCAGTGGCCTGGATACGGCGCTGCGCAGTGCCCTGGCCCGCTGGCGCAAACCCCCAGCGGTGCACGATCCCGCCACGGTCTGCGCCGATCTGGCGATCGCGCTGGCTCTGGGCGGGGACTGCCTGGCCGATGCGGCGCTGCTGCGCGCCGAGCCCGGACTGTACGGGCCGGTGGCCTCGGATCCCACCATCTCGCGTACCATCGCCGCGCTGGCCGCCGAGCCCGAGCGGGCCCTGGCCGCGATCGGCGCCGCCAAAGACACCGGCGCGCGCAACCTGCCCCTGCACGGCTTCAACGCCAACCGCATCTGGCTCGAACTCGTCCTGCTCGCCCTCGACCTCACTGTCTGGGCCCAGACGCTCGCCCTCACCGGCCACCAGGCCCGCCGATGGGAACCCAAGAAACTACGGCTGCGCCTCTTCTCGGCCGCGGCCCGCCTGGCGGCCGCCGCACACTCTTACGATTCAGCGCGACGTGGCCCTGGGCCGACGTACTGACCAGCGCGATCGACCGGCTGCGGCTGCTTCAAGCCCCCACCTGAGGCGGCCTGTCCCGCACCGACGACACGAAAGGACCGCCTTCCGGAGCCCGTGGACTCCGGCGCCCGAACCGAGCGGATCGGACCGGATCCATGCCCGGAACGGTCCTATCCCGCTGTTGGAGCACGAACCCGCCCTGGTTACCCCATCGGCACAGCCTCATGAACGATCGAGGCTAAGCCCGGGTCCGTCCCCGATGGCACCAGGATCCTCCGGAACCAGCTGCGGCAATAGTCGTGCGCACGCTCGAGTTTGGTAGAGGCGGCGCCTGGTCCCGCGGCCCCGGCGGATCCTGCGAGGATCCCGCGCGGGACACTGGGTGCAAATATCGGGAGACAGCGGTCGACTATCGATAGGAACAAGTGTGAAACCGGTTAGTGGCTGGGAAATCGTCATGTGGGGCTCGGCGGCCGTTGCCCTGGTGTGCTCGGTCATCATCGCAGTCGTGCATGACGACCCGATCGCGGCCTTGATCTCGGCGTTGGTCGCGATGATTTCCGCGTACAACGCGCGCCAAGAGCGCCGCCGGGTGCAGCGACGCGGCAAAGCCTGATCCGGCCCCGAACGCGAGGTGCCGCGCCGTCCTTGCGTTCGGCCCGGCCAATTGGCCTGCGCAAGGCCCCGCTCACGCGCCGAGGTAGGTCGCCGCATGCTCGCCGGTGATGGTGCGTCAGCGAATTGACACCGCCGGGGCGTAATCTCACGGCAGCGCTTGGGGTACCGGGTGCCTGGTTGGTCATGAACTTTGTCGCACGATTCATCAGCAAGGAGCATCCCAGCCGGACACCGGGAACGCCCTCACCCCCAACACACCCCAGATCCACCCCCCACCAGACACACACCTCGCAGCGCCGAAACAAGCCCACTCCGGACAGCCAGAACAGAGCACCGGGGGTGCCGCGGGTGGGGGGCACGTTTATGGGGTCAGGACAACAGCTGGTCCCAGGCGTACTGGTCGTGCAGGTAGGCGCGGATCTCACTGATCCGGCCCGCGCGGAATGTGTACAGCTCCACAGCCTCAACCTCGATGGGTCCGGCGGTGGTGCGGGCGGTCAGGCGCAGGCGCGCCGCCCCACTGTCGTCGTTGGCCACAATCGGCGACACCTCCGTCAACTCGAGTGTGCCCTCCGTCTTCTCGACGATACGGCGGAAAAAATCCAGGATGGCCGAGGCGCCGCGGTGGGTGCCCGCCAGTGGGTGGCGGCCCGGTTCGTGGAACACGACGTCGTCGTCGAAAGATCGGGCCATCGTGTCCAGGTCGCCAGCGGTGAAGTGCTCGTAGAAACGGCGCAGGAGCTGCTCGTTGGGATGCGGCACGGTTTCTCCCTCCGGAATGTTGCGGGTCGGCGGGGACAGGGGCGCGGTCGAGTCGCCCGGGCCCATCACGCACGCCTGCCGGTGATGACGAGGTAGGTGGCGGGCAGCACCACCCGGCCATCGTCCTCGGCGTGCCGGTGGAACAGCGCTGCCAGGTCGGCGTGCAGCCCCGGCCAGCTGCCGTTGGCGGTGGTGAGTTCGCGGGCCTTGGTGACCGGCCCGAGATTGTCCGTGTAGCAGGCGATGGCCGCCTCCACCGAGGGGTGGATGATGCGCCAGCTGGCGCGTTCGAACACCGGGGTGATGCCGGTTCCCTCGAACAGTTCCCGTACCCGGTGCTCGTCGCCCCAGGCCAGCGGCGGGTCAACGAACTCTGGGTCAGGCGGCAGATAACCGGCGACGATCCTAAAGAACTCCCCGAACACGCCATCGGGTGCCCACACGCACAGGCCGATCCGGCCTCCGGGTGCCAGCACTCGGGCGATCTCCTCCGCCACAACCTCGTGCCGCGGCGCGAACATGCAACCGAACGTCGACAGCACCACGTCCGCCTCGGCGTCGCGCAGCGGCAGACTCTCCGCATCACCCTCGACCCAGTCCACGGTGACGCCGGCGGCCTCGGCACGTTGCCGCGCCACCGCCAGCATCTCGGGGGTGAGATCCACCCCGGTGACCCGGCCGCCGGCTCGGGCGGCGGGAATCGCGGCGTTTCCGGTGCCGCAGGCCACGTCCACAACACGTTCGCCGGGGGTGATGGTGAGCTGGTGCGCCAGCTGCGCCCCGAGGTCGTACAGCCCCTCGGCGCGCATCATGGCGTCATAGTCCCCCAACGCCCACACGGTGCGGGCTGCGGTTTTCACATCGGCAAGCTCAGACATTGAAACCTCCTGCGCGGGTGCGGCAGAAACCGCGTGTTCTGCGGAAACTCTGCGGAAACACTGCAACACCGCCAGTCTCGACCGGGACGGCGCGCGGGCGCGTCGCCTGTGCATGCCAGATCAGCGCAGGCGCGGGTATGGCCCGTTCGGGCCATAGAGTGCTACAGCAGGCCGGCGCGTGCCGCCCGGGCGATCGCAGCGGAACGGGAGGAGCAGCCCAGGCGGGTGTAGATGTTGGCGAGGTGGCGGTGCACCGTGTGCTCGCTGACCACCAGCCGCTCGGCGATACCGCGCTCCGTGAGCCCCTCGGCGGCCAGCCGCAGCACCTCCAGCTGACGGGAGGTCAATACGCACGGCTCCAGCTGGGGCGGAGGCCCGGCGGACTCCTGCGGCTGCACTGTCGCCGGGGTGTGGCCCAGTTCGGCCAGGGCCGTGTGGGCGCGGCGCCGCTCGGCCGCGGCCAACTCGCTCTGGCCGGCCGCGGCCAGCGTCGCGGCCAGCTCCAGGCGGGCGTTGGCCGCCTCCAGGGGAGCGCCGGCGCGTTCGAACGCGGCCACAGCGTCGGCGAAATGCCGCGCTGCCGAGACGGCGGCGGCCTCGGGAGCGCTGGTGTGGATGCCGGGCTCGGAACCAGTGTCCGAGCCGGTGTCGGCCGCGGCCAGCCGGGCCGCGCACAGGTGCATTGTGCCCAGTAGGGAGCTGGTGGCCACCACTCCCGCGATCGTCCGTAGCTGGGTGGCATGCTCCGCCGCAGCCGTCAGCTCCCCCCGGGCGAGATGCCCACGCACCGCCACCTCCAGGGCCTGTGCGCGGCGGGGAGTGTCCGGGGGCTGCTGGCGCAGGGCGCGCTGCGCCAGTTCCACCGCGCCGTCGGCATCCCCGGCATCCAGGCACAATGCTGCCAGGCCGGCCTGGGCACGCCACCTCTCCCCCGCCCGCTCGAACAGTTCTCTGGCCTGCCCCGTGCGGCCCTGCCGGAGTCGTAGGTCCCCCAGCCGGGCCAGCGCGTCGCGGTACCACTCCTCGGGCCCGCGCTCCAGCTCGTGCAGCGCCGCGGTCAGCTCCTGTTCGGCCTCGGGCCAGTGTCCCTGCCGCGCCAGGACGGCCCCCGAATGGGAGCGGCAGGTGCCCACCACGAAACGTGCGCCCACCCGGCGGCTGAACGCGAGGATCTCGCCGCACCACTGGGCCGCGCGTTCGTCGTCGTGCAGCTCCTCGCACGCCGACAGCAGCAGGCAGCAGGACCAGGTGGCCGGGGCGAGCTGTTCGTACTCCCCGGCGAGGGCGGCCGTGGTGGCCTCGTCCAGACAGCGCAGCCCCGCGGCCGGGTCGCCCACGTCGAGATACACCATCCCCTCGGTGGCGACAGCGAACATTTCGAGGGCAACCGCGCCCTCGGCGCGGCCCAGCCGCTGGGCCCACTCGACGAGCCGGCGGGCCGTGTCGGGGTCGCCCGAGTCCAGGGCCATCTGCGCGTCGAACACCGCCTGCCAGCCGTGCTCCGGACACTCGGGGAGGCCGTCCAGGATCCGGCGGGCACGGGAGAACCACCCCTCGGCCAGGGCTGGGGCCGCGCGGTACCAGAGGTAGTCGTCGCCGATCCACTGCGCCATCCGCGCGGCGCCGCGCTCGTCCCCGGCGGCCTGGTAGGCACGGTAGGCGCGCCTGCGCGCCGCGGCACAGTCCTCGATGGCGCCGCCCCACCAGTGGGTCCAGCTCAGGCCCTCCAGCGCGGCGGGATGCTCCGTGTGTTCCAGCACCGCCTCGAAGTGGGATCGCGCCTGCTCCCAGGCGCCGCGGGTGAGCGCGCGGTCGCCCGCCGCGAGTTCCTGGGCGACGGGGTCCGGCTCGGCCATGCCCGCATCCTAAGCCGGACGGGGCCGCGCACGGGCCGACACAGCCTGGCGGGCAGGCAGGCGGGGTGCGTGTGGGGATGTTTCGAGTGGGGGTGGCTGCGCGGCGGCACCTTCGGGTTTCTCGATCCGGAGGGTTGGCTGCGGCGGGGGCTTTCCGGCGCGGCGGCGCGTGGGGTATACAAGTGGTGGAGGGGTGGCCCAGGCCCTCCTGTTCGCGCCGGCGTCGCACCCCTGACCCCGGTGGCCGGCGCGTTCCACAGCATTCCTCGCGGTCCTCGCGGTATTCGGGTTTCTCGCCAGCTGCGGCGCCGGTCGCCGATGCCGGCTTGGCCGCCGCCGGGGCCGCTGGCACGCGAACGCGTCGGGGTGGCCGCGAGGCTGCGGCCGCCCCGACACGCGGTGTGGCGACTTCCTACGGGCACCTACCCGCCGCGCCGTCCCCCTAACCGGAAGCCGCGACGAAGGCCGACGAGCACGCCCGAGGCCGGGTCCGGCCGGGCGGGAGCCGCACCGTCCCCAGGTCCCGGTCGCGGGCGGCGGCACACCAGTTTCACCACCCGCGACCGGGAATAACCCAGACAGAGGCGTGGAGCCGATGACCGCGGGGCGGTGCGGCGGGACACGACGAGACGAGACGAAACGAAACACTGCGCCGCGGGCTGCCGGGGTGGCGCCTGCCGGGCAGGTGTGTGCGTGGGCACGGCTGGGTAGCGTCCCGGATTGGGGGTGACCATGGCGGAGGTGCTGGACCTACACGCCAGTGCGCTGGCGGAATTCGACGTGCGGGTACGCGCGATCGAGCCGGACCAGTGGCACGCGCCCACGCCCTGCCGGGAATGGGACGTCAGCGATTTGGTGGGGCACCTGGTGGCAGAACAGCGGTGGGTGCCCTACCTCCTGGACGGGGCCACGATCCCGGAGGCCGAGGCGGCGCTGGCCACGGAACCCCCCTTCGCTGACCTGCTCACCGCCTGGCAGGTGTCCGCGGGCGCGGCCCGCACCTCGTGGCTGACCACCGAGGTGCTGGACCGGACGGTGCACCTGTCCTACGGCGAGACGTCGGCACGGCACTACCTGTGGGAGATGACCGCGGACCTGACCGTGCACGCCTGGGACCTGGCCCGCGGTATCGAGGTGGACGAGGATCTGGACCCGGAGCTGGTGGAGGCCGTGCTGGAATGGTCGCTGCCCCGGGTGGAGGACCTCGCTGCCAGTGGCCTGTTCGACCCGCCGATTCCGGTGTCGGCGGACGCGGACGCCCAGGTGCGCTTGTTGGCGCTGTACGGACGCAAGGTGTAGCCGGCGGTGCCCCGCGGTCGGGTCGTCGGGGCTGCCCGCGCGGGGCGTCTATGCGCTGCGTCGGGCCACGCGCAGCTTGAGGAGAAAGTAGGCGGGGATACCCGACACTGCGCTGACCACCAGCACATAGCCGATGAACAGGTCGAGCAGGTTCACGGTGAAATAGGTCGGCAGGACCAGGAGCCCGCCCCAGCAGGTGACCAGTGCCGCGATGGTCCACGGCCGCCGCGCCCCCAGGTAACGTAACGCGTATGCGTATAAGCTCATGGTGACAGCAACGATGGTGACCATGACCGCGCCGTAGAACAGGGCCCAGTCGTAGGCGACCCGCCCGGTGTCGATCCCGGAGAGGACGGAGAACAGCACCCCCAGAAGCCCGAAGAACACCGTGGTGATGGTGACCGCAACCACAGTGGTGGCGCCCAGCCCCGCCAGCAGCGGCGCGAACTGCTGGATCCGCCGACGCCGGGCGCTGGCGTGCGCCTCGGGCGGCGGCACCAGCGGCGGCGTGGGATACGTCCGCCACTGGTCCGGGCTGTGCTGGCGCGTCATCTCACTCCTTGGAAACATCCGGGACATCCGGTTGGACGCCGCCTCGTCATTGCTCGTTGCCGCTCCACACCACACTGCGGGATGGCCCACACGCACCCCCCACCCGGGGTCCACATCCGTTCCGCCCGGGCTGGCGCCCCGCGGCCACCCTGCGGTTGGCTGGAAATCGGGGGTCCCCAACGCGGGTCTCGCCCCGGGGCACAGTTGTGCCTGGGTGTGCGGAGCCCGGTCGGACGGGCATCCTCGGGCCGGGGTGGCGGCGCTCTCCGGTGGGGCGTGGGGGTGGCCGCTGCGGGGTGCGGCGCAGGCGTTCTGGATTCCTCAAACCCGCCATGCCTCGCCGGGCCGCACTAGAACTCGCTGCGCCCAGCCCCCGTCGACATTAGGGCAGAATCCGCCCTGACCTGGGCGTTTCTCCGGCGCGGAATCGCTCACGCCGGACTGTTGCCGGTTTCACGCCAAGCGGTGTCCCACCCCGGAACAGTCGCCGATTGGTCGCAAAACGTGATCAACACCACCGCCGCCTCTACGGCACCGGCACCCCACAGTGGCGGCGCGGATGGGCGGAGTTGGGGCGGCTATGGCATCTGGGGAACGCCCCTCAGGCGATGGGAGCCAGCTAACGCCGATGAGGGTGCGAAAAGGCCGATGGGGGCGACATTACGGGGAGGTGTTCGGGTGGCTGCTGGCCGAAGCCGGCCACCGCCCAGGGCCGCCGGCCCTGGCCCGGCCGGGTCTGGGGCCGTAAGCTAGCTGCAAAAGTGGCCCGGGTAGGCCGCTGATGGGGCCTCCTCTCGGGCGGGCGCGTCGCCCGCAGCGTCGGGACCACACGAGGTACCCCATGCAGGATTCAGCCACCGGTGCGCCGCACCCCACCGAGCGCCGCCGGCCCCGCACCCGGATACTACTCCTCGCCCTGTGCCTGGCCGTTGCCGCATTCTCCATCGTGGCCTACCTCCAACTGGACCCGGCACAGTCCCGAGTCGACATCCGCAGCGGGGTCCCGCTGCACTATCCGGTGCTGGTTGCGCACATACTGACCTCGGTGATCGCCCTGGTGCTGGGGCCGCTCCAATTCTGGCCCGAGCTGCGCCGCCGCGGCCACCACCGCCTGATCGGGCGCGTGTACCTGTTCGCAGGCGTGTTTCCCGGGGCGCTGACCGGTCTGGTCGCCGCGGTACTGAGCACCTACGGCCCCACCGCACAGGTCGGATTCCTGCTGCTGTCGCTGCTGTGGCTGGGCACGGCAATCGGGGGGTACCGGGCGGTGCTCCGCGGACACTACGCCGAGCACCGGGACTGGATGATCCGGCAGTTCGCCCTCACCCTCGCGGCCGTGACCCTACGGCTTTGGCTGCCACTGCTGTTGCTCGTGTTCCTGCCCACACTCCACACCACCTACGACGGAGATGGCGCCGCCTACTTCCGGGAGGTGTACCAGGTGGTGCCCTGGCTATGCTGGGTACCGAACCTCATCGTCGCAGAATGGTACGTGCAGCGCCGGCGGGCTACCGCTGCGCCCCGCACCGACACCCGAACGATTCCGGACCCGCGCCCCGAACAATGACCTCCCGGAACGATTCGCTCGGGAAATACGCGCCACACGTCGTGCGGCAGCCGGAGGGACCCGAGCCGGGGCGTGCACGGCCGTTCTCCCGCCCGTTGCCATAATGCGCGGAGCAGCCTCCCCCGATGCGCGAAAGGAGCATTGTGACCGGCCCTCCGCCGCCCGGAACGGAAAATCTGCCACCGGATCCCCCCACCCACAACGACGCGCCCCCAGAAGCGGTCCCCTCCCCCACCACCGCGCCCCGGAAGCGGCGCGGCCCCGGCAAACGTGGACTTGGCATCGCCGCCGGAACCCTGGCCGTACTGGTGGGTGCCGCCGGTGTGATCTGGTACCAGCTGGACCAGCCCACCGGTGCGGAGCCGCTCCGTCTCGGCTACCTGTACGACCCCTCCAATCCCCCCACCCCGCACTATTCCGACCGCGACGACCACGACTCGGAGAACCCCCACGAACGTCGGATCACCGCCGTCGAGGAGGCGCGCCAGGACATCAACGCCGCCGGGGGTGTAACCGGCCGCAGACTGATGCCCACCGCGCAGGAAGCCGGCCCCAGAGACGCCTTCGCTACCGACCCCAGCGCTTCGGAGGCCCGAGCACTCCTCAACCAGGAGTTTCCCGTGCAAGCCGTAGTCGATCCGGACGTGAACCTGCACGGCACCAACCAGGCCAGAATCACCAGCTCCGATGTGGCCGTGTGCCACGGCTCAGCATCCGGCGCCCCCGACACCGACCCCGGCCCCGCGGGTCCGGACACCCACCTGGTCGACTACACCTTCCAGACCGTTCCACGCTCATTCAATGAACCGTACGGAACCCTGCTGGCCGAGGAAATTCGCACCGACGGCCACGCCACCGTCGCCATCGCCTACGACTCCGCGCGACCAACGGCGTCGAATGACAGGGGCCTGCCACAGCGGGGCACCGAGCCAGAGCAGACCGAGGACCACACGGAGCGAGACACCGACGAGGACACCGACGAGTACGAGTCCCCGGAGCAGACCTGGGCCGAGGAACTGGTAGCCGAACTCGACGGAACCGACGTGGACGTGGTACTGGAAGAGGACTTCGATCCGGACGCCCCAACGGACTACAGCTCGGTGATGCAGGACCTCGCCGATGCCGACGCCGACGCCACCGTCATCCTGGACACCACACCGTCCGGCGAGGTGCTGTGGGAGCTGTGGGCGGCGGGAGTGTCCGCGACGGACACCTACACACTCGGCAGCACCACGGTCTCCCCTCCCGACGACGAATCCCCCGAAGATGGGGCCGGCCTCACCCAGGTAAACACTCCCCCGGAAGACACCGACGACCACGCCGGCCCACACTACGACTGTGTGATCACCCTCGCCCTGGCCGCCGAGTCCGCGGGCAGCACCCGCGCCGAGGACTTCGTTTCCGAAATGAGCGAGGTGACCGGCGACGGAACCGAATGCCGTTCCTACGCCGAGTGTCACGAGCTCCTCAGCGCGGGTGAGGAGATCTCGTATTGGGGCGAGTCCGGCCCAATCGCATTCACCGAGGAGGGGTTCGTGGGGATCCACCCCTTCGAGATCAGCACACTCGACGAGGACGGGCGCACCGACAGCGTCCGGGTCGAAACCGTCGACGTCCGCGAGTCCACATAGTCCGTGCCGCACCCGGCGGGAGCGATCCCGCACGACGGCCAACGGGCGTGGGGGCGGCAGCCGTAAGGGATGCCCCCGCGATAGGGGACCGATCCCCCGCACCACGGCCAACGAGCGTGGGGGGCGGTGCGGCTGGTGGGCGCATCCCCCGTGCAGGGTGGTACAGAAGGTTTTCCCCGCTCCGGTCAATGATGGCCCCGGGGCTATGAGGTGCGGGCCGGGTTTCTGATGGACCGCAGGGATGTACACAGCGGCCCCCTGCACCCCCTCCGTTGGCCGTCATGCGGGGGAGCGCCCCGGAAACAGGACACTACCGGTGACCACCGCGACGCCGCCGGCGGCCGACACGGCGCGCGCCCCTAACCAAGCACCGGAACCACACCCCCGGGGAAGGGCAGGGATTGTGGCCCCGGCAAGCACCAACCCGCACACGCCGACTCGGTCGCCGGCGGCGTCGGACGCGGGGCGCCCTCCGCGCGGCCTAACGGCGAGAGTGCTCCCCACCGGCGAGGCTGGTAACCAGGACGCCGGCGAGGGCGCCGTGGGCGCGGCGGGTACTGGCCCGCAGCGAACCGAAGTCCAGCGTGTGCACGCCCGGCACGTGATCGTCCCACGGCACCCGCACGATTGCGCGGCAGCTTCCCCGCGCTACCTGCTCCGCGGCCTCCACATCCGGCAGGCTGCGCTTGCTGACCCCGTTCACCACGACGATCGACCGTGCCCGCAGCCCCGCGTATCCATGCCCGTCCAGCCACTCGAAGGTCATCGCGACGGCCCGCGCCGCGTCGCCGCTGGCGGGCGCCACCAGCACCAAACTGTCCGTCAACGGCAGCGCCCGAGCCACCCCGGTGGCGGCCGGATCCAGCAGCGTCACCGGATAGTGCTGCTCCAGCGCGGTCGCCATCCGGGTGAGATCCCGGTCATCGAGGGTGTGCACGTAGGGGTCGTCCAGCGAGGCGAGTGCCTCCAGCCCGGTCGCGGTCTGGGAGGTGTAGGCGCGCATCGCCGTGTAGCCCTGGCGCTGAACCCGTTCGGCATTGGCCAGCAGGGAGGTCAGCGTTTCCGTGGACTCGGTCGGCACCCGGCGGGACAGGCTGCTCTCCCCCGGGTTCATGTCGACCGCGACCACCCGCTCCTCCCGCAGCGAGGCGAGAGTGTGTCCCAGCATCAGGACCGTGCTGGTCTGGCCGGCTCCACCGGTGCAGCCCAGCACGACCGCCCGGTGCCCCCCATCGAGTGGGGTACGGACCCGCTCCAGGTCCGCGGAGGACAGTTCGGAGGCCGGGGACTCCTGCGGGCCGGCCACCACACTGGCCAGGCGACGCCAGCCCCGTCCCGGACTGCCCCGCTTGCGCCCGGTGGGCGGCTCGCCCTGCTCCCCGTTGGGCGCCGCGGCCCGCGGGCCACTGTCCCGGTCGTCGCCGCCGTTTGGCTCACCGTGGCCCGTGCTCCCCCGGCCCTTCCCGGGGGCGCCGGTGTCCCCGCCACCTTGGCGCCGCTGCGGTGCCGGCTTGTCGGCTCCGTGCACCCAGTCGGCGCTGGTGCCGCCGGCAGCGTCCGCGTCCGGGTTCGGGGTGCGGCGCGCGGAGCGGTCCGGGTCGCGTGTGGTCACGCCGGAGGCGCTGCGCTGCTCGCCGGTTCCGTGGTCCAGCTGGAGGCGGGATGAGGGCAGGGCCCGAACCGGTGGCGCTCCGCTGTCCTCCTGGTCCTCGGCGACGTCACCGCTTCGGCCGTTGCGGGAATGGAGGGCCCGCAGGGACCGCTGCTCGTCCGTGCCGTGGTCGAGCTCCACGCGGATGCGCTTTGCCTCGCCGTGTGCGGCGTCGCCCCCGGGGCGCTGCCCCGCCTGGTTGGTGCGCATCGTGCGCTCCAGGCGGGACGAGCGTTCCGGTGGCTGTGCGGACTGGTCGGTGTGCGTGTTCTGGTCCGGCTGGCCCGGCGCCGATGCGCGGTCCTGGCTCCCGGGGGAGCCCGGGTCGCCGGTCAGGCGGGAACGGCGCTGCTCGAACGCGGCCCGTTCCGCCCGCTCGATCCGGTCGAGCGTGGGCCGGTCGGTGGATGTCTCGGATTCGCGCTGCCGCGGGGACACCTCCCGATCGGGGGGCTGGGTGCCCTGGTCTCCCATGGTGGAGGCACCGCCGGTGCGGCTGGGGGTGAACCGCCGCAGCATCTTCGCGAAGGCCGACTGTTCGTCGGTGTCGTGGCTGAGTTCGAGTGGGGGCTTGGCCGATGCGGCCGGTCGCTCCGGCCGCTGCCCCGGGCCGGACTCGCGGCTGGGCCGGTGCTCGGCCGCGGTCCCACCGTCCTGCTGTCCGGCCGTCCGGTGGGCCGGGTCCGGGGCGTCCTCGCTGAACCAGGCGTCATTGTGGCCCGCGGATTCGGTGTCGTGCCGTGCGGGCGCCTCGGTCTCGTGGGCGGAGACGTCGGTGGGCGTCTCAGTGGGCGTCTCACTGGGCGTCTCAGTGGGCGGGGTGGCGCGGGAACGCACCCGGCGGTCGGGGTGGAGCTGCTGGCGGAACGCCTCCTGCTGGTCGGTGCCGTGGTCCAGCTCGAGCTGCGGTTTGGGGTCCTCCGCGTCGGCGGGTTCGTCGGTTCCGGGCTCCGGTGCGGCCCCGGGACCCGCGGCCGCACCGGAGTGCCGTGGCGCGGGCGCAGCGTCCGATTCCGCAGCCTCCGGCTCTGTGGTCTCCGGCTGTGGGGTGTCCTGATCCTGCTCCTGGGCGGTGCGGGCCACCTGGCCAAAGCCCCGGTGCTCGTCCGCGCCGTGGTCCCGTTCCGGATCTGCCGCAGCGGGTGTGTCTGCGCCATCGTGTGGGGCATCGTGTGGCGCGGGGCGGGGTGTCTCCCGCTGCGGTTCGGCGTGCACCGGGTGGCCGGGCGCCGGGGTGGGGGCGGCCGTGGAGCGATCCGCCGATCGGTCCGGATCGGGGTCCGTGGTGCTGGCGGGATCCGGGTGGTCCGGGCGCTGCCCTGGCTCGCCGCTTTCGGCCGCCGTGGGCGCGCTCTGCGCTCCGCGCCGGGTGGCGTCCCGGAAAGCCCGCTGCTCGTCGGTGCCGTGGTCGACCGTGCCGTGGTCGGCGGCGCGGTCCACGTCGCCGTTACGGCCCGGGGTGTCCGCAGAAGTGTCCGCCGGCGGGGCCGGATCCGGTTGTGCGGGCGCGTCCACTGCTTCGTGGATGCCATCAGGCTCGTCGTGGCTGGATTCGTCGGGGCTGGGCTCGGCTCCGGCGTGTGTGGCCCGTCCGTGCGCCCCGGAGGCACGCGCCGAGCTTGCAGGCCGCACGTGGTCGGCGTCCGCCGGGGGGCCGTGGCCGTCCACGGGCGGGGACGTGTCCGATGGGCGGCGCAACTCGTCGGAGTCCCGCTCGTCGGCATCCGACGCCTGTGCGGACGCCTCGGTTTCCGGTAGTTCCCAGGGGGCGGCGTGCGGGCGCGGGCGGGACCGGGCCGGTGGGTCCGACTCACCCGACTGTGGTTGGGCCGGTTCCGGTTGGGCGGGGGTTGCGAGCCCGCGGGCGCGCGGTCCAGGGGGTGCCGGTGCGCGTTCCCGGACCCGTTCGCCGGCGGTGGGCTGCTGAGGCTCTGCCCGCCCCGCGGTGACGTCCGAGGCGGGCTGGCCCACCTCCCCGACATGGTCCGTCGCTGGTTCGTCGGCCGGGACGGTGCGGCCCGAAGCCGCCGGGGCCTCCGTGTCGTCCGGTGCGGCCGGGGCGCCACGCTGGTCCCGCAGCTGCCGGGTCACGGCCACGTTGCGGGATCGCCCCCGCAGTTTGCGTAGGGCGGCGGCCCGGTCTCGGGCGGGATCCTCGGTCCCGGGGTCGGATTCGGGGCGGTGCGTCTCCCGTTCCTGGCTCGGGTCCGCGTCCGTGCGGTCCCCGCGTCCGCCCAGCCACTCGGCGGCATCCCCCGGGGCCAGGTTGGACATGATCTCTTCGGCCCGTCGGCGCAGGGTGCGGCGCTCCTGGGCGCGGTCTCGTTCCGGTTCGGCGTCGTCGGGCCCGGCGGCGGGTTGGGCCGCGGTGTCACTGGCATGGTCGAAGGCGTCCTGGCTGGACAGGCCGAGCGGGGTCTCCCCGGTGGAGGTGCGCAGCTGGGCGAACCACTCGCCGCTGCGGCGTTCCTCCTCCAGTTCGATCTCGTCAACGTACTCGTGTCGGCTCTCGGAGCGGTCCGCACCGCGGAGGCGCCGCACGTACTCGCCCGGCGAGCCACGGCGGTGGGACCCGTCACGGTGCCGTTGGGTCCGGTCCGGGGGGTGGGTCGTTTCCGCGCGGGAGGAGTGGGCGGAGTCCGCAGCGGAATCCGGAGTTCCATCCTCGGTTGCGGACGTGGCGTCCTCCGGCTGGGCCGGCAGTCCGAAGCCCAGCCACCACATTCCTCGCCGGAACAGGGACGGCCGACGCTGCCGCTGCGGCGGGTCCGGGCTCGCCGCCTGGTTCCGCGTTCCGCTGGTGTGCGCTTCCTCCTCGTCGGGGGTGGGCGTGCCGGCGCGTGCCGTGGCCCCCGCCGGCTGTTCGGTCTCGGCTCCCGGAGCCGGTCCGGAGAACCAGTCCGCGGCCACGGGTATGTCCCCGCTGGCTGGGGACACCTCGGCACCAGCGGCGGGGGCAGCACTGCTGGGGCGCGTGCCCGCCCCGATGGTGCTGCCGTTAGCGCTGCCGTTGGCGCTGCGATCGTCGCGGGTCTCGTGCTCGACGTCGGCGGTGCCGACTGTGCCGGCGGCCTCCGGCTCGGGCCCGTGGAGGGGCTCCGGATCCAGGGTTTCGGCCGCCCGCGCCTCATCCAGGATGGTGCGGGCCTCTCGGGTGTGTGTGGCGTCCGCATGCTGCGGGGAGGCCGGATCGGCGGCGGGGTCCACGGCGGCGGAGCTGGACGGCGCCGAGGCGGTGTCCGGGGTGTCGTCGAGGACGGCCCGGACCTGCGCGGGATCGGCCTCGACCAGGGCGGGCTCCGCGGTTTCCGGGAGTGGCTGGTCCGCGGCTCGGCTCCCGGGTAGGGGGAGTGGCGGCGGGGCCGTCGCGCGTGGCCGGGCGGGCGGACGACGGTCCTGGGCGCGCTCCTGGTGGCGTCGCACCGCGCGGGATTCACGCACCACCGGCAGCGGCCCGGCATTGGGATCCCGGTGCCACACCCGCACGGTAACCGTGGCCTGCTCCGGTTCCCGTTCGGGGGCGAGCCGGCAGTAGACGCGTGCCTCCAGCAGGTAGTGGGAGTAGGACAACATGAGCTCGGTGAGACGCTTGCCCTCCACCACGGGGCGGGTCACCACGTAGCCGAGCACGAACGGCGGCACGATCCACACCACATGCCAGGGCTGCTCCCACGGCATGTTGACCAACCGCATCAACAGGATCCAGACGACCGCAATTCCCACGCACACGCCGACCGTGGCCACGGGCAGCGGCATCGGAAGCCGGAAGTCGTACAGCTTGTACAGCCGCTTCTCGATCCGCCAAATGCTGGTGTATGTGGGTAGGTCCACGCCCGGTCCGCCTCCCTTTCCGTGGTCACCGTGTCCGCACGCCTGCGGTCACAGCGAGATGCCCTAGCCCACCGCGGCCAGAACAGGAACCACGTGTGTCATTCGGCATCCACTCCCATCGCACGGGCAATCCCGCGTGCCATCACCTCGATGATTACCGGAGCGTAGAAAACGATCCCGATAAAGATCGCGAGAATGATGAACTGGGCGAAACGGGTGATCTCCCGCGTGAACAGGAAGAAGATCGCCACGATGGACACGATCACCAGGAACAGTGGGCCGAAGAAGCCCCGCAGCCACTCCGCGAGCCCCGAGGTGTCCGGTCCTCCGTCCGGCGCGGCGAGCAGTACCTGACCGACCGTGTCCACGGTCATCTGCAAGGCGTGGGGGAACATCGCCTATCGGTCCCTTCCTGCTAGCTGCATCCCGCGCATGGTCCTCACCTCTCCATAGTTTCAGGATCCGAAGGAGTGGGGGGCTCCTTGGATGTCGCGCACGTACCATTCGGATCCGTCCCGAACCACGGTCAGCGCGTAGCTCTGGGTGAGCTGGGCCGGACTGTCTCCACTGTCCGCAAGCTCCCACACAACCGTGACCCGGGCCTCGCGCACATCCTCCCCCTCGCCGCCCGCGGCGTAGGGCACGACGACCTCCTCCAGTTCGACGAAGTTCACCGCACCCGCCGGCAACGGGCTCACGCTCGCGGCGTCGTCGAGGTAGCGCTGCGACAGGTCCCCGTCGGCGTAGGACTCGAAGAACTCGGCCAGGTCCGTCTCCAGCTCCTCGCGTGCCTCGGGATCCACATCCACGTCCGCGGGTTCGGGCAGCGCGGCCACCTCCGGGGCCGCCACCAGGGCCGGCTGGCCCGACACCACCAGAGAGCTGTCGTCCGCGAACACGGGAACATCCAGCGCCATCCGAGTGTCGTTCACACTCACCGCCAGCCGCACCAGGCCGTCGTTGGCGCTGTGCGCGGTCACGCCCAGCACGTGGACCTCACCACTGTCCAGCTCGCTACCGGCGGGCGGATCGAACCCACTCGACGTGCCCTCGGGCAGGAACGCGGTCAGCTCCTCGGAACGCTCCTGGCTGCCCGCAGTGCCCGTGGTCGCGGCCGCATCCCCATCGTCGGCGTCCCCATCGTCGGGCTCCGGCGCCGACAGGTACACCTGCGCGAACCGGGCCGCGAAGTCGGCCGCAGCGCTCTCGGGGAACGCGGCCGCACTGTCGGTCTCCTCCTCGGACTGCGCCGCGGAACCATCGTCCGGCGCCCCGAGCACCGGAAACGCCACACCCGCCCGCAGCGGCCACCAGATTCCGTTAACCAGGATCACCAACAGCAGCGCCCACAGGAACGCGCGGCCCACCCAGACCCACCACCGACCGCCGGCACCGGCCCAGGGCCGCCGTCCACGCATCGCGTCGGGGTGGTCCGTGTCCTGCGGCATGGCCGGATCGTCTCCCGCACCACTCCGCAGTGCGCCCGACCTGCGCGCCATCGCGTCCGCCCCTCCGTCTCTCGCACCGGCCACGGTTCGTACGGGCGCGCCAGCACCCCACGATCGCTTTACTGTCTACCCCATCGTCCATGGTGCGGCATCCGGAGGCGATATCTCGGGCACCACGGCTCGTGTCTCGGAGTTACCGGTGTGACCCTACCCAGGAGTGGCCCACCGTACGCCCCCAGACCGGAACCGGCCGGTGACCGTGGGAGCCGTCATCGGGGCGTGCCCCACCCCCAACGCCCCGGGCGCGCAGTGCTGGAGACGTCGGGACCCACACCGCGGCAGCCCCGAAAGCCCGCAGTGTTCGCTGTTCGCTGTTCGCTGTCTGCTGTTCGCTGTGCACCGCCGTGAGCACGGCCCAGCCCCCCCGGGGGGGGGGCAGCCATCGGGGCAGCCCGCGGTCACTCCCGCGGCGGGGGCTCCGCGTCCGGAATACTGCCCTCGGGCCCCTCCGCGGTGTCGG
Organism: Lipingzhangella rawalii; assembly: GCF_031628175.1. Lineage (NCBI taxonomy): Bacteria > Bacillati > Actinomycetota > Actinomycetes > Streptosporangiales > Nocardiopsidaceae > Lipingzhangella > Lipingzhangella rawalii. The sequence goes on from NZ_JAVLVT010000010.1 coordinate 280,300, forward strand.
CCGCCAGAACCGAGTCCCACAGCACCGTGTACCACGGCCGTCCGCTGTCCTCCTCGTCGTCCTCGGCGGCGGTGCCATCCGGGTCCAGGACGACGTAGGTGTCCTCGTCGGGATAGTGGTAGTGCAGACGTTCGCGCGCGATCCGTTCGATGTGCTCGGGATCGTCCAGCTGGTCCCGGCGCTGCTCCAGATCCGCGATGCGTTCCTGGTAGGCCGCCTGCTCCTCGCGCAGCTCGGCAAGCTCGCTGCGCTGGGCGATGTACTCCCGCAGGGGATAGGCCAGGCTCAGCGTGATCGCGCACACCACCAGCGCCAGGATCGCAGCCCGGCTCGTCAAGGCCGGACGCATCCTCCGCGGACGCTGCCCACCGCCGCCACGGCGGTCGGCGTTGTGACGTCCGGCCGCGGCCCCCGCACGCGCGCTCGCGCGGGGGCCGCCTGGGCGCTTGCCCGACACGCCCGTTACTCCGTGGCCTCGAAGCGGGGGAACGCGTCGGCGCCGGCGTACTCGGCCGCGTCGTCGAGCTGCTCCTCGATCCGCAGCAGCCGGTTGTACTTGGCAACCCGCTCACTGCGGGCCGGGGCCCCCGCCTTGATCTGGCCGGCCTTCAGAGCCACCGCCAGATCCGCGATGGTGGTGTCCTCGGTCTCGCCGGAGCGGTGGCTGAGCATCGCGGTGTAGCCGTTGCGCTGCGCCATCATCACCGCATCCAGGGTTTCGGTCAGGGTGCCGACCTGGTTGACCTTGACCAGCAGGGAGTTTCCGGCGTTCTCGGCGATGCCGCGTTCCAGCCGCTCCGGGTTGGTGACGAACAGGTCGTCGCCCACCAGCTGCACCCGCGAGCCCAACTGCGAGGTGAGCGTGTTCCAGCCGGCCCAATCCTCCTCGTCCAGGGGATCCTCGATGGAAACCAGCGGGTAGCTCTCCAGCAGCTGGGCGTAGTAGTTGGTCATGTCCTCGGCGCTGCGGGCCTGACCCTCGAACTGGTACACGCCCTCGGAATGGAACTCGGTAGCGGCCACGTCCAGGGCGAGCGCCACATCGGAACCGGGGGTGTAGCCCGCCTTCTGGATCGCCTCGACGATCAGGTCGAGAGCGGCGCGGTTACTCTCCAGGTTCGGCGCGAAGCCGCCCTCGTCGCCCACTCCCGTGCCCAGGCCGTGGGTCTTGAGCACGCTCTTCAGCGCGTGGTAGACCTCCGCGCCCCACTGGAGGGACTCGGTGAAGGTGTCCGCGCCGATCGGGGCGATCATGAACTCCTGGATGGCGACGTTGGTGTCGGCGTGTGCACCACCGTTGAGGATGTTCATCATCGGTACCGGCAACTCGTAGGCGTTGAGCCCGCCCACGTAGCGGTACAGGGGCAGCTGGTCGGTGTCGGCCGCGGCGCGGGCGCAGGCCAGCGAAACCCCGAGGATCGCGTTGGCGCCGAGGCGGGACTTGTCGGGGGTGCCGTCCAGGTCGATCAGGATCTGATCGATGAGGCGCTGGTCATCGGGCTCGTATCCGACGAGTTCGGGGGCGATCTTGTCGTTGACCGCGGTGACGGCCTTGTCCACACCCTTGCCGCCGTAGCGTTCGTCGCCGTCGCGCAGTTCCACGGCCTCGAACCGGCCCGTGGAGGCACCGCTGGGGACCGAGGCCCGCGCAAGCGTGCCATCGTCGAGCGTGACCTCAACCTCGACGGTGGGATTGCCACGGGAGTCCAGGATCTCCCGGGCGTTGACTTCGTCGATCGACGACAACGTACTCTCCTTGTCCTCGGTGTCCTCGGCCAGCTACCCGATCCCGTACCGGTCCGCACGCTCCCACTCGGCGGTCCGAAGCTGTGACTTCTGTGACTGGTGGGATGGTTGTGTCGGCGGGCTCGTGCTGTGCCGCCCGGTTCGGGTGTGTGGCCTGTTCTGGCTGTTCCTACTCGATGCAGGCCTGAGCTTATCGACTGGCGACGCGCAGCGTCTCCCCCCACCCCCGCTGGTTTAGGTCCTTTTGGGACAACAATCAGCCCGACATGCTGCGGCGGCGTACGAAACAGTCCCGCAGGTGGTCATTGACCATCCCGACCGCCTGCATCGTCGCGTAGGCGGTGGTGGGGCCCACGAACCGGAAACCGGCCCCGCGCAGCTCCGCCGACAGCCGCGCGCTGGCTTCGGTGTGGGCGGGCACTTCGGCCGTGGTCACCGGAACCCGGTCGTCGGCCGGGTGGGGAGCATGCCGCCACACCAGCTCGGGAAGACTGCGCCCGGCCTGCGTGAGCGCGAGCGTGGCGCGGGCGTTGGTGCGCACCGCCTCGATCTTGCGGCGGCTACGAATGAGACGCGCGTCCGAGAGCAGCAGCTCCAGCTCCGGATCCGACATCGCCGCGACCGTCGCCGGGTCGAAACCGTGGAACGCCGCGCGTAGGGCCGCACGCTTACGCAACACCACCAGCCAGGACAGGCCCGCCTGGAACCCCTCCAGACAGATACGTTCCAACAGCCCGGTCTCGTCCCGCACCGGGTGGCCCCACTCCGTGTCGTGGTAGTGCAGCTCGTCCTCGCTCCGCAGCGCCCACAGGCAACGGCGCCGCCCATCCGGCCCGGGCTGGGCCGTGCCCTCGGTCACCGGCCCTCCTGCGGGGCGTCGCCGCGGGAGGGCTCCTCCCAGGGGGGATCCTCGCCACGCACCGGGGTGGTCGAGCGGTCCACACCCTCCGTGCTGCCCGTGGCCTCCGTGCTGGCTGTGTCGGCTGTGTCGGCTGTGCTGTCCATGGCCACGGTGTCCCCGCCGTCCGCGGCGTCCCCGCCGTCAACGGCGCCGCCGGTTGGTCCGGGCTGGGGGGTTCCCGCAGGGGTGGCCATCGCGTCGGCCCCCTGGCCGGACGAACCCGGCGGCACCGCGGGGACATCCGATTGGGGGGACAGCTCGGCCAGGGCTCCGGGACCGCCAACCTCCACCAGGCGCCGCTCCAGGAGAGCGATCCGGTCCTGCTGGGTGGTCAGACTGGCGGTGACACGCTCCAACAGCTCGTCCACGGCCCGAACGTGGTAGCCCCACAGGGCCAACGGCAGCTGGAGCCGGGCCAGGTCCCGCCCCGTGAGCGGGTCCTGGGACGGCAGGTCCAGCGGCGCGTAGTCCGGCTCGGCCCCGGACATCTCCCCGGCCCGTCCCATCACGACCAGGACCACGGACCCGAGAATGGCCACCGCCGCACATAGCGCGAGAATCAGGATCGGCAGACTCACGCCCCCGATCCTGCCACAGGCAGCGGCACACGCTATCCGAAGTGGTTTACGTGCGCCTCGTGCACGATACGCACCACCTCGGCGGGATCGTCGGTCAGCTGCACCAGATCGGGGTCACCCTCGGAGATCATGCCCTCGGTGCGCAGCGTCTTGACAATCCAGTCGTGCAGACCACCCCAGAACTCCGTGCCCACGAGAATCACCGGGAACCGGGTGACCTTGCCCGTCTGTACCAGGGTGATGGCCTCGAACAGCTCATCCAGAGTTCCGAAGCCCCCCGGCAGCACCACGAACGCCTGCGAGTACTTCACGAACATCGTCTTCCGGACGAAGAAGTAGCGGAAGGTCACACCGATGTCGACGTAGTCGTTGACACTCTGTTCGAACGGCAGCTCGATTCCGAGACCGATCGAGGTGCCCCCGGCCTCCCGGGCGCCCTTGTTCGCCGCTTCCATCATTCCGGGCCCGCCACCGGTGATAACCGTGTACCCGTCCGTGGCCAGGCGACCGCCGACCTCTTCGGCCAACAGGTAACGCTCGGAGCCGCGGGCCGCCCGCGCGGAACCGAAAACACTGACAGCGTGCCCGACCTCCGAGAGCAGGCCGAACCCCTCCACGAACTCCGACTGGATCCGCAACACCCGCCAGGGGTCGGTATGCACCCAGTCCGTGGGCCCGCGCCGATCCAGCAGCCGCTGGTCGGTCGTTGTCTCCGGTATGGCGCTGCCGCGCAGGGTCAGCGGCCCGGCCCGTCGCACACTGGATGTGTTCTCACTCATGTGCAGCACGCTATCTCGTTTACCGCCGCTGCGGGGCCGATTATCGGCCCTGGCCAGCCACTGTTGGGCCACCGTTCTCCGCAGCGTCGAGCCCGCTCCGTAGCTCAGATCGAGGAACCGGTCCAGAACCCGCACACCGAACTGGAGCCCGTCCACCGGAACTCGTTCGTCGACCCCGTGGAACATCCCGGCAAAGTTCAGTTCCGGGGGCAGCCGCAACGGCGCGAAGCCGTAGTTGCGAATACCCAACCGGTCGAAGCTCTTGGCGTCGGTGCCCCCGGACAGGCAGTAGGGAACCGCCTGGGCGCCCGGATCCTCGGCGGCCAACGCCTGACCCATCGCACTCACCAGGCCACCCCCGGTGTCGGTTTCCACCGCGGGTAGGTGTCGGATGAACTCCCGGGACACCTTGGGGCCGAGCAGCCGGTCTATCTGGGCGAAAAACTCCTCCTCCTGCCCGGGCAGGAACCGCCCGTCGACCTCGGCGCTGGCCGTTCCCGGGATGACGTTGACCTTGTACCCGCCGGTAAGTGTTGCCGGGTTGACGGTGTTACGGATGGTGGCACCAATCATGCTGGCAACCGGCCCCAGGCGGGCGACGGTGGCCTCCACGTTGTTCTCGTCGAAGGGAATGTCGTAGGCCTCGCAGACCTGCTCCAGGAACTGGCGTACCGTCGTGGTGAGCTGGACCGGGAACTCGTGCCGGCCAAGCCGCGCCACGGCCTCGGCGAGTTCGGTGACGGCATTATCGCGATTGACCATGGATCCGTGCCCGGCGGTACCTTCGGCAGTCAGCCGCATCCAGGCGATGCCCTTTTCGGCGGTTTCGATCAGGTACAGCCTCCGGGAGTCGTCGACAGTGAGGCTGAACCCACCCACCTCACTGATCGCGTCGGTGCAGTCGGCGAAGAGTTCCGGATGCTTGGCCACCAGCCACTGGGCGCCCCACGTTCCACCAGCCTCCTCGTCGGCGAGGAACGCGAGCACAATGTCCCGCGGGGGACGGCGCCCCTGGCGGAGGCGCTCCCGCAGCACGGCCAACGCCATGGCGTCCATGTTCTTCATGTCGACGGCACCCCGACCCCACACACAGCCGTCCGCGATCTCCCCCCCGAACGGGTCCCGCGTCCAGTCGGCGGCATTGGCGGGCACCACGTCGAGGTGGCCGTGGATGAGCAGCGGTGCCCGCGTGGGGTCAGTGCCCGAGATCCGGGCGACCACGCTGCTGCGCCCCGGGTGCGACTCGTAGATATCGGAATCGACCCCGACCTCGGCGAGCTTCCCAGCGACATACTCAGCCGCCGCCCGCTCCCCGGGACCGGAATGGTCTCCGTAGTTGGAGGTATCGATGGTGATCAACTCGCGGCAGAGGTCCACGACCTCCTGCTGCGCGGTCTGCGGCGTCGTTCCCGCCTCGGCCATACCCGTGTGCTCCTCCCAAGTCCGTACTCCTGCCATGGTCCCGCTACCAGCTCCTGTTCGGCCAGCCCGGGCGGCCCACCCGCCGATGTACGTCCCACTGCCGATATTTGCTATCGTTGAGCTGTCCGGTGCGGACACGCGCCAGGCACACGTCCGGGTGGCGGAATAGGTAGACGCGCTAGCTTGAGGTGCTAGTGGCCGCTTAGGCCATGGGGGTTCAAGTCCCCCCTCGGACACGTAGATATGCATTGCAACGCATAGAGATGCACAGCACTTCGGTCCCAGGGCTCCATGTCCTGGGATTTCTTGGTGACGTCCGCGAACAGCCCGCGTTCAAACTCAGCTATGCCGCATGACCTTCCATGGGGGTTCGACTCGGTGGGCTGCCTGTGGGGCTGCCGGAGTAACCGGGGTTACAGTCGGAGGACGATCCTGTCCTGCTCCGTGCCCGTGCTCAGCGAGCGGCGGACCGGGTCGTAGTCGAGTCGCGGCCCCAACCGTGTGGCAGGCCACGGCCTGCGCGGGTACGTCAGGGGCGGGGAACGTTGCGTCACGAATCCATCGAGCACACCCACCCCGGCCGCGTCAAACACCGAGCCACGTGCCAACTGCCTCGGCTGGAAACAGGCGGATGCAGCCGGACGATGCGCGAAGTGGCCTTCCCGCCCTCGCGACTTCGTCGGCCGCCGCCTGCGCCACCCCCACTCTGCACCCAAGGGCTTCCAGCACCGACACATGCGTTGCCGGTCACGGAACCATCCTGTCGCAGGGTCCTGCGAGGATGTGTCTGTGGACAGCCTCAAGCAGGAGACCATCGCGGCCTACGACGCCGCGGCCGTGGACTATGCCACCGAGACGGCTCACCTGCCCGACTCCATCCGCACCACATGCGCGCGGTTCGCCAGCCTGCTCGCGGGGTCGGGACGGGTCCTGGAGATCGGCAGCGGCGGCGGCCGGGATGCTCGGGCGCTGGAGGAGCACGGGCTCAGCGTGCGGCGCACCGACGTCACCCCCGGATTCGTCAAGATCCTCCGAGCACAGGGCTTCGAGGCTGACCTGTTGGACCCACTTACCGATGACCTAGACGATCCGCACAATCCAGGCCGGCGATACGACGCCGTCTGGGCTCAAGCCTGCCTGATGCACGTGGACCGCGACGATCTACCCACGGTGCTCACCCGGCTGGCCAACGTGACCGGGCCAGCCGGCCCGATCTTCCTCTCGGTCACCGAAGGCGACGCAAACACACGGGAAATCGGCAGCACCGGAGCGCGGTACCACCGAACCGACTGGCGGGAACCGGAGCTACGTGCGGTCGTCAACGACTCGGGCTGGGTGGTCGACGAGGTCTGGGCGAGCCAAGGCAAGTACTCACCGTTCCTCAACGTCCTCGGCCACCGGGCCGACACCCCATGACCACGCGAGCCTCGACCCTTGCGCCGCGGCGCCCTCGCCGATGGGCCGAGCGTGGAGGGCCGACCAGGCACACGAGCTGAGCGCCGGGACGACGGTCCAGGCGGGCACTGGTGGAGCCGCGGCTGGCAGACCACCTCCGCCACAGGTCTACGCCGACCTGTAGCCCTTCACGGAGCACCTCCTCCGGCGATGGTTGCCCACCGGCTGCAGCGGAAGCCTTTATCGCAGATCACCGCCCCTCCAGCGCGAAGGACGTGGACAGGGTCAGCCTGCCAGGGCTCTGTAGGGTCTTGGTTCGAGTCCCCCTCGGACACGAACCTTTGTACATGTCGTGCGAGTTGAGGTTCCCCTCAGCTCGCACTGTGCGTTCCACGGGTTGGTAGCGCAGCCGCAGCCCGAGCTCCGTGTAGACCTCGGCCTTGTCGGCGGGGTCGGCTGCGTGGAGCACGTCGGCGGTGTTGCCGAGTGCGTTGACGATGGTCGTGATGTCGTCCTTGCCCATCCGGCGTGTGGGCTGGTCGCTTCGGTCCAGCGTGTCCTGGGCGGCCGAGCCCTGGGCCTGACTCTCCTTGATCCCCTCGGTGACGAGGCCCGGGTCGGCGCCGGCCCCGAGCGCGGCGTTCTGGCGACTCCATCCGGGGCGAAGTACAGGTGCGCGCAGCCCGGGGCAGCGCCGGCAGGGGGCACACCGCCCCTGCCGAATGCCTGCCGGCCACCGTATTCCTGATGGCGGGAGCACCACGCAGGCACCCTGCTTCCGCGGAACCTTGGAGGTCAGAACGCAGCCCAGGTCCAGGGGCGGAGAACGCCGCCGCGCAGGCAGCGGATGCGGTGGCGGGCCTCGTCGGCGGCCCCCGGGCGGGTGGCCGCCTTGCTCAAAGCAAAGTACACCCAGCGCAACATCGCCGCGCGCAGCATGCCCAACGTGCGCGGCGGTGAGACGGGATCGGGTTAGCGGGTGAACGCCACAGCGGTGAGGCCCAGCAGCGCGATGGCGAACGTGCCGATCGCCAGACACATCGACGTCGGATCCATGGCGGGAAGGGATGGCCCCGCGCCCGGTGGCGCCGCCGGTGCCGTCAGGGCCGCCGTGCCGTGAGCGGTATGCCCGTGCGCCGCCCCGTGCAGGTGACCCGGCGTGTGCATGCTTCCAACGCCGAGCAGCAGCGCCACCAGCACTGCGGCACGCAACCAGCCACGCCACCGGGGGCGCCGCATCCCCGACCTCCGAACAAAAGGGACACCGCATCGGGAAGGAGGAACCGGTCCCACTGCTGGTGGCTGCGGCGGCACCTCGGGCTCCGTTGCGGGCTCATCGGCAGATCCCAGCCAGCCCCCGAGCAGGCAGACAGTCAGCGGAATCCCATACATCTCCGTGACCAGAGCAACCAGACAGGCGGTGAACGCTCCCGCCGCCCGCTAGCCGCGCCGGGTGCGCGGGGAGCCGCGAAGAACACGAACAGCGCGGTGTTGAAGTCCACCAGCGGCCATGGACCGTGTGCGGCGACGGCCATCCACGTCTACCCCGCCGAACTCCCCGGCTCAGAACGTGCGGACGACGCCTGGGCACGCAGCACCTCAAGGCGCTGCAGATACTCCGCCTCGTCGATCTCGCCTCGAGCGAAGCGCTCGGCCAGGGCCTGATCCGGAGTGGACGGGTGCCACGGCGGTGATTCCGCCTGCTGTGGAGCCCGAGTGGTGGAACGCACCAAGGCAAGGATCGCGACGATCACCAGGGCCCAGAACAGCACCATGCTGATGCTCATGAGGCCGTATCCCCAGCCCCCCATCACACCGTCATACCAGAACATCATCGCCAGCTCCCCTCCTGTGCTTCCAATCCTGGCTGCCACACGTCGCAGCGAACACGGGCCAAAGGCCTGACCCGCGGAGGGCAGAAGTCCCAGGCCGAGCGGTAGACGCTCACGGTCTGCGGCGGCACGACCGAACAGAATCGAAGCGTCGGATCCTCGGGGCGGCCGTTCGCCAGTACCGTGCTGGCCTCGGCTCGTCAGGGGCGGCCCCGTTCGTGGACTACCGTCGATCGATCCGGGGTAACCACGGCGGTCTCCCCGGTGGCTAGGGTCCGGGGCAGCGCTTCCTCCGGTCGCGTTGGCAAACGCAGTTCATCGTGGAGAACTGGGCGGACACCCCGACGTATGCGGCCCCGGCATCGACGAGCGCGCAAAGAACCAGCAGGTCACCACGGACACCGCCACCGGCGGCCAGCAGGATGCCGTGGAACAGCTCCCACCACGCTCGAGAACTGAGTTCCATAACGCGTTCACATCCCGCCTCAGCGCGTCGGGCTGGATCGCTGACCGAACCCGCAGCCCCAGTCGCTCAACACGGCTGGTGGGAGCCATCGGTACCGGATGGAGGAACGTCCCGCCTGGTTAAGCACCCTCGCCAGCCGCCAGTCTTGCTGCAGGCCGGGGACACCGCACCGACCGCACAGGCCGCGCACGGATCGCCTGCCCACTGGCCAGGGGCCGGCCAAGCGGCCGCAGGTCCCCACTCGAGGGGACTTCCGACTCTCACCAGCCGCCCCTGGTACCGGAATGCTGGGGGACGTCGGTTCACCGTGAGGGAGGGGCGCACATGAGGCGAGCAGTCAGCTACCTCCATTGTGTCCCCAGCGCCCACCCCGGGGACCGGGGTGGCCCCGCCCAGGGCGGGGCCACCTGATGTCCACTGAAGCGTCCATATCAGGAACCGCGCATCACGGGCTCACGGTGCGCGAGGTGGTGGAGCGTCTGGACGGAGATAGCCACCACGGGCTTACCGACCACCAGGCGGCCGAACGCCTCACACGCGTCGGTCCGAACACCCTGCCCGTCTCCACAGGCGCTGGGCTGGTGCTGCGCATCCTGCGCCAGTTCCACCACCCCCTCATCTATGTGCTGCTCGCGGCCGGCACCGTCACGACGGCGCTCGGGGAGTACATCGACTCCGGGGTGATCATCGCGGTGATTCTCGTCAATGCGATTGTCGGACTGATCCAGGAGGCCAAAGCCGAGGCTGCCCTGGAAGGCCTGCGGTCGATGGTCCTGACACGGGCCACGGTGATCCGCGACGGCCGCACACAGGTGGTGCCCTCCGCCGAGCTCGTCCCCGGCGATCTCGTCCTGGTGGAGGCGGGTGACAAGATACCCGCCGACGTCCGGCTGATGCGGCCGGTGGACCTGCGGGTGAACGAGTCCGCGTTGACCGGTGAATCCCTCGCGGTTGCCAAACATGAGGAGGTTCTGCCTGGGGCGCTTACCGTGGCGGATCGGCGCAACATGGCCTATTCGGGCACCTTGGTCACTGCGGGCGGCGCCGCCGGGATCGTGGTCGCCACCGGCGCGCAGACGGAGCTGGGCGAGATCCACCGGCTCGTGAGGACCGCCGACGCCCTGGCCACCCCCTTGACCCGCAAGCTCGCCCGGTTCAGCAGGATCCTGACCGTCGCCATCCTCGGTCTGGCCGCGGTGACCTTCGCCATCGGTCTGCTGCGCGCACAGGACGCGGTGCAGACGTTTACCGCGGCGATCGCCCTGGCGGTCGGCGCGATCCCCGAAGGACTCCCGGCCGTGGTCACGATCACCATGGCGATCGGTGTGGCCCGGATGGCGCGACGCCACGCGGTGATCCGCCGGCTGCCGGCGGTGGAGACCCTGGGAAGCACCACGGTCATCTGCTCGGACAAGACCGGAACTCTCACGGAGAACCAGATGACCGTGCGCGCCCTGTGGACTGTGCACGGCCGCTACGACGTCACCGGATCCGGCTACGCCCCCAACGGCCGCCTTCTCGACGGCCACGGCGCACCGGTGTCCCTGGAGGCGGACCACGCGCTGCGGTGGAATCTGCTGGCCGGTGCCGCCTGCAACGACGCCACACTGGCCGAACAGGACGCTGGCTGGAACATCGTCGGGGACCCCACCGAAGGGGCGATGATAGTCGTGGCCACAAAGGCGGGGCTCGACTCCGCACGGGTCCATGAGCTGCTGCCGCGCTCGGCGACGATCCCGTTCAGCTCCGAGCGCCGCTACATGGCCACCCTGCACCACGACACCGCAACGCAGGGCGTTACCGGACAGGTGATCGTGGCCAAGGGGGCGGTCGAGCGAATTCTCGCCCTGTGCAGCGCCCAGATGGACGCTGACGGTGCCCGCCGCCCGCTGAGCCAGGCCGCAGTGCTACAGGCGGCAGACGATCTGGCCGAGCGCGGGCTGCGGGTCCTAGCCACCGCCATCCGGCTCAACGCCGACGCCACCGAATTCGACGAGGAGGCGTCGCCGGGCTCACTCGTGTTCACCGGGTTGCAGGCCATGCTCGATCCGCCTCGCGCCGCGGCGGTGTCCGCTGTGGCCACCTGCCACACCGCGGGCATCTCCGTACGGATGATCACCGGCGACCATGCCGCCACCGCGATCGCGTCACAGCTCGGACTGCTCAAGGACCAGAATTGCGACAGCGTGCTGACCGGCGCTGACCTGGACACACTGCCGGAGGAGGCACTGCCGCAGGTGGTGGATGTCACGGCCGTCTTCGCCCGTGTCTCACCGGAGCAGAAGCTGCGGCTCGTAGAGGCGCTGCAGTCCCGAAGCCACGTGGTCGCGATGACCGGAGACGGTGTGAACGACGCGCCCGCGCTGCGTCAGGCGGACATCGGCGTGGCCATGGGCCGAAGCGGCACGGAGGTGGCCAAGGACGCTGCCGACATGGTACTCGTCGACGACGACTTCGCCAGTGTCGAGGCCGCCATCGAGGAAGGGCGCGGTGTCTTCGACAACCTCATCAAGTTCATCACCTGGATCTTGCCGACCAACGTCGGCGAAGGACTGGTCATTCTCCTGGCGATCCTGTTTGGTGCCGCGCTGCCGATCATGCCGACCCAGATCCTGTGGATTAACATGACCACGGCCGTCGCACTGGGCCTGATGTTGGCCTTCGAACCCAAAGAGGCCGGGATCGTGACCCGCCCGCCGCGCGACCCGAAGCAGCCGCTGCTCACCCGGGTGGACTCTCCTATGTCTCGTCAAGTGGGTAGCGACAAGGCGCCGGTTGTGTTGAGGTGCCGGTATATCTGTCTGGCGAGGTAGCGCTTCAGGCAGCGTCGAATCTCCTTCGTGGTGCGCCCTTCAGCGCGGCGGCGTTCGACGTACTCGCGGGTGGCGGGGTCGTGGGTCATGCGGGTGATGGTCGCCATGTGCAAGGCGCGGTTCAGGCGTCTGTCGCCACCCCGGTTGAGCCGGTGGCGGACCGTGTTGCCCGACGATGCGGGAATCGGGTTCACTCCAGCCAGACAGGCAAAGGCGGACTCTGAGCGCACCCGGCCGTGGTGCGACCAGACGGTCAGGCAGGCCGCTGCGGTGACCGGCCCGATCCCGACCTTGTCCAGCAGGCCGGTCGCGGGGGTGCAGCGCACCAGGGTGTCCATCGTCTCCTGGTTGGCGGCCAGTTCGTCGTCGAGAGCGACGATCCGCTTGCCTAGACGCACCGCCTCAGCACGGGCGGTCGCGGCGGCCAGCGGCTCGTCGCGGGTGCGCCAGCGTGAGATCTCAACGATCTGCTGGTTACTCAGCCGCCGCCGAGCGTCAACGCCGAGGTCGACGGCCCGCGCCAGCGCGGTGAGCGCGTTGACGGCTGCGGTGCGTTCGCCGGTCATGTGGTCTCTGGCCGCCACCAGGACCCGCAGTGCGGCGCGTTCACCGTCTCCATGGCGCGGGTGCCGCAGTTGGTCTTCCTCCAGCGGCAAGGCGGCCTCGGCGATCCTGCGCGCGTCCAGGGGGTCGGACTTGCCGACCCCACGGTGGGCGCGGGTGTTCATCCGCGGCGCCTCCAGGACCTCGTATCCGGCCCCGGCCACGGCGTGGGTGAGCTGGGCGCCAAACGTTGCGGTGCACTCGATCACCCACAGGGCGGCAAGGTCGCCGCCCGTGCGGCGGGCGGCCCAGGCGAGCGCGCGGGCCATGCCTGCCTTGCTCGTGGGGAACTCAGCCGAATCGACCCGTTGCCCGGTGGCCGTCAGGATCGCCAGGACGTGGGTGCGGGCGTGGGTGTCCACCCCGATGACGAACGGATGGTTGTGCGCGACGATGGTCACGGTGGTCGCAAGCCCTTCCTGCTCCAGGAACACGGTCCGGCCGCCTGCGGCCGTCGCCGGCCTGGGGGAAGTCACTTCGGGGCAGCACTGTGACGGGCCACGACTTCACGGTCGGGCAATCTCCTGATCAGGACACCGAGGTGGGCCAGGGCGGCGCCGGCCGCTCCGACTCCAGGACGGACAAGTCCACCGAAGCGCACCCAGACAGGGCCAGTGATTGTATGAGTCACGACCTGAGCCGAAGCGACCGATGCCTACTCTGACCGGCCAGTCCCAGACCAGCCACCCCAAGACTCACAGTGATTGTACGGATCCTGCTGGTCTCCACTCTGCTGGTCGCCGGATCCTGGGGATTGTTCCAGTTGCAGCTGGCAGGTGGCGCAAGCCTGGAGGAGGCGCGAACCGCCGCGCTGAACCTGTTCGTCATGGTGAAAGTGTTCTACCTGTTCAGCTGCCGATCGTTGACGCACTCGGCCTGGCGCGTCGGACTGTTCTCCAACCATTGGATCATCGTCGGTGTCACTGCGCAGTTGCTCTGCCAGCTCGCCATCACCTACGTGCCCGTGATGAACAGCGTGTTCGGCACCGCCCCGCTCAGTGTGGGGGTGTGGCTGCAGATCCTGGCCATCGCCGTGCTCACCGTTCCCGTGGTCGCGGTGGCGAAGCGGCTACAGCGAGAGGACTGATCGGCAGTCATCTGCGGGCACACCCTCGGTGGTCATCGGGGCAGCAAGTCCAGGATGTCCAAGGCATGCCGAAGCAGCCACGCGGTCATGATGTTGGTGTAGGCATTGTTGTCCACGCCGGGCTCGCCACCATCCGGATGGCCGTCGTGGTACTCGTCCGGACCCATCACCCCACAAACGTCGTGACGGTTCAATCGACGCGACCGTCGTCGCCATCAGCTCACGGACGGTGACGCGCATCGGCACTCTCCGGCGGTCGGGGCCGCTACGCTCACACTAAGCAGCCCCGACGGGGCCTGTCAGAGGCATGAGACCCTTCCCTCCGGGGCCTTCTCCCCTCCTTCCTCCCGTGGTACCACCTGCAGAGCCCACGGCATCGGCGCCTGGATTGCAGCCCCACCGGGTCACGGTCCGGCCTACTGCCAGGGCGAACTCCATCCTCGCCCTCGCCGTGGGTACTGCACCTCAGGTCGACCCCATCGCGCCATCCGTGACCTTCGCACCTCCGCCCCAGGTCCTCGGCCCCTAGCCAGACGCCGCACGGGGCGATGAGCTGAAGCTCAGCGAACACCGATCTGCCACCACCCTCTGGAGGGACGTGCCCATGCACGGCACAGCAACCGGTCAGCGCCAGCCCGCGCTTCACCCGTTGACCTCGACCGACCTTCGAAGCGTCGACACCTACTGGCGGGCCGCGAACTATCTGTCGGTCGGGCAGATCTACCTGCAGGCCAACCCGCTTCTGCGCGACGGCCTCATACCGGAGCACATCAAGCCGCGGCTGCTGGGCCACTGGGGCACCACTCCGGGACTCAATCTCATCTACGCCCATCTGTCCCGCCGGCTCGCCGAAGGCGACTCCGACATCATGTGGGTCGTCGGACCGGGTCATGGCGGACCGGCCGCCCTGGCCTGCGCCTGGCTGGATGGCACCTACAGCGACGTTTACCCGGCGGTGTCCCGGGACGCTGCGGGCATGGGCCGGCTCTTCCGCCAGTTCTCCTTCCCGGGTGGCGTCCCGAGCCACGTCGCCCCGGAGACCCCGGGTTCCATCCACGAAGGCGGCGAGCTGGGCTACTCCCTAGCCCATGCCTACGGGGCCGCGTTCGACAATCCGAACCTGGTGGTGGCCTGCGTCATCGGGGATGGCGAAGCCGAGACCGGGCCCTTGGCCGCGAGCTGGCACTCCAACCGGTTCCTGAATCCCGCACGCGACGGCGCCGTGCTGCCGATCCTGCACCTCAACGGCTACAAGATCGCCAACCCCACCGTCCTGGCCCGTATCCCCGAGGAACAACTGCTCGCCTACCTGCGAGGCACCGGCCACCGGCCCCACGTGGTCTCCGGCAGCGACCCTGCCGAGGTGCATCAGCAGATGGCTGCGGCTGTAGACCGGGCGTTCGACGAGATCGCGGAGATCCAGGACCAGGCGCGTGGGCACACCCGCCGCGCCCACCCCGAATGGCCGGTCGTGGTGCTGCGCACCCCGAAGGGCTGGACCGGTCCCGCCACCGCAGATGGCCTACCCGTGGAGGGCACCTGGCGCTCCCATCAAGTTCCGCTGGCCCGGGTGCGCGAGGACGCCGATCAGCTGCGCGCCTTGGAATCCTGGCTGCGCAGCTACCGCCCCGCGGACCTCTTCGACGAGGCCGGGCGCCCGACCTCCCATGTCGACGCCCTGGTGCCGGCCGAGGGCCGCGGGTTGAGCGCCACCGTCCACGCCAACGGCGGCCTCCTGCTGCGCGACCTCGTGATCCCCGACTTCCGCCGCCACGCCGTCGAGGTCCCCACTCCCGCGTCCACCACGGCGGAAGCTACCCGGGTGCTCGGCGACCATCTGCGCGAGGTGATGCGCGCCAATCCCGACCGGTTCCGCCTCTTCGGACCGGACGAGACCGCCTCGAACCGCCTCGGCGGGGTCTTCGACGTCACCGATAAGGCCTGGAACGCCGCCACCGTGGACACCGACGAGCACCTGAGCCCCGACGGGCGCGTCCTGGAGGTCCTCAGCGAGCACCTGTGCCAAGGATGGCTGGAAGGCTATCTACTGACCGGTCGCCACGGGCTGTTCAACTGCTACGAGGCGTTCATCCAGATCGTCGACGCCATGTTCAACCAGCACGCCAAATGGCTGAAGGCCACCAATGCCATCCCCTGGCGGCTGCCGATCGCCTCGCTGAACTACCTGCTGACCTCGCATGTCTGGCGCCAGGACCACAACGGCTTCACTCACCAGGACCCCGGCTTCCTCGACCACGTCGTGAACAAGAAGGCCGAAGTCATCCGCGTTTACCTTCCTCCCGACACCAACACGCTGCTGAGCGTTGCTGACCACTGCCTGCGCTCCCGCAACTACATCAACGTCATCGTTGCCGGCAAGCAGCCCCAGCTGAACCTCATGCCGATCGAGGCGGCTGAGGCGCACTGCACCCGCGGGATCGGGCTGTGGGAGTGGGCCAGCACCGACCAGGGGTCCACCCCCGATGTGGTGCTCGCCTGCGCGGGAGACGTTCCGTCCTTGGAGACGCTGGCCGCCGCGGACCTGCTGCGCCGCTACCTGCCCGACCTGCGTGTGCGGGTGGTAAACGTGGTCAACCTGATGCGTCTGCAGTCCCCCACCGAGCATCCCCACGGGCTGTCCGACCGCGAGTTCGACGCCCTATTCCCGCCGGGCACCCCCACCATTTTCGCGTTTCACGGCTACCCCTGGCTCGTCCACCGGTTGACCTACCGCCGCGGTTTCCACCCCGACCTCCACGTGCGCGGCTACATCGAGGAGGGGACTACTACCACCCCCTTCGATATGACCATGCTCAACAACATGGACCGGTTCCACCTGTTCATGGACGTCATCGACCGGGTACCAGGGCTGGCCCCGCGCGCCGCCCACCTGCGCCAGCGGATGGCCGACGAGCGCCTGCGCTGCCGCGCTCACACCCGCACCCATGGCGAAGACGCCCCGGACATCCGCGAATGGACCTGGCCACATTGACCACCGACCAAAGGCGAGTCGCGATGCGGATCCTCGTAGTGAACACCGGTTCCAGCAGCGTCAAGCTCCGTGTGCTGGACTCTTCGGAAACGCTGCTGGCCCGACACGACCTCGCCCCGACCGACGGAGGCAGCCTGCACGACGCGATGGCCGCCGCCCTGAGCGAGCTCCCCGCCGCTGACGTCGTGGGCCACCGGGTCGTCCACGGCGGTGCAGAGTTCCGGCATCCGGTGGTCGTGAACGACAGTGTCCTTGCCCGGCTGGAACGCCTCGCACCGCTCGCCCCCCTGCACCAACCCGCCGCGCTGGCCGGCATCGTGGCCACCACCGGTGCCGCCCCGCACCTCCCGGCCGTCGCCTGCTTCGACACCGCATTCCACGCCACCCTGCCCGCCGCGGCCACCACCTACGCCGTGCCCGAATCCTGGCGTCGCGACCACGGTCTGCGCCGCTACGGCTTCCACGGACTCTCCCACGCCTACGCGACCCGACGGGTTGCAGAACTCCTGGGCCAGGACCCCGGGCGACTCGTCGTTGCGCACCTGGGGGCGGGTGCTTCCCTCGCGGCCGTGCGAGACGGACGCTGTCGCGACACCACCATGGGCTTCACGCCGGACGAAGGGCTGGTGATGGCCACACGGACTGGCAGCGTTGATCCGGGAATGTTGCTGTGGCTGCTTCAAGAAGAAAAGCTCGACCTCGACGAGCTCGCCGACGGGCTGCACCGCCGGGGAGGCCTGCAGGCGCTGGCCGGCAGCCCCGACATGCGTACCGTGCTGCGCGAGGCCGACGCAGGCCGAGACCGGGCCCAACGCGCGGTGGAGGTGTATCTGCACCGGCTCCGCGCGGGTATCGCGGCCATGGCCGCATCCCTCGGCGGGCTCGACACTCTGGTGTTCACCGGTGGGGTGGGCGAGCACCAGCCCACCATCCGCGCCGGGGCGGTACGCGACATGGCATTCCTCGGGCCAGCTGTGGATGCGACGGCCAATGCCAGTGCACAGGCGGACCAGGAGATCACCGCCGCCGGTGCCGCCTGCCGCACCTTCGTCGTCTCCAGCAGAGAAGACCTCCAGATCGCCCACGGGGTCCGCCGCCTGCTCGCTGCTGGGAATCAGTGACCCAACAAGCCGGGACCTTTCGGCCGGACTCGCAGCCCGAAAGGCTCCATCCGTCCCGTAATACCCCTGGTTAGCTTGAGAAACGCTGGGCACATCCCAGGCCTGGCGCCACCCGAAACGGGGAGAGCACACCATGTCCACCAGAGATCTTCTGACGCCCACTGAACCCCGAACGAGAGCCGGACTCGGCGTAGCCGCATTGACGGCGCTCGTCGTCGGATCGATGATCGGCAGCGGCATCTTCGCCCTGCCCTCCCAGATGGCCGTCAACGCCGCGCCTGGCCCACTGCTCATCGGCTGGCTCATCACCGGCGCTGGCATGCTGATGCTCGCGCTGGTCTTTCAGACGCTCGCTCGGCGTAAACCCGATGTGGACGGCGGCGTTTACGGCTACGCCCGCGCCGGATTCGGCAACTACATCGGATTCACTTCAGCTTTCGGCTACTGGGTGTCGGCCTGGATCGGCAACGTGGCCTATCTGGTGCTGCTGTTCTCGACCGTGGGCTACTTCCTTCCCGGCTTTGAGGGCGGCGCCACGGTGCCCGCGATCATCGGCGCGTCGGTGGTGCTGTGGACCGTGCACCTTCTGATTCTGCGCGGGGTGCACACGGCCGCATTCGTCAACGTCGTGGTGACCATCGCCAAGGTGGTGCCGATTCTCGTCTTCATCGCCATCGCAGCGGTCGGCTTCCAGGCCGGGCTGTTCGCCGCCGACTTCTGGGGGCAACAGACCCTGATCGACGGCGCACCGCTCGGCGACACGATGACCCAGGTCCGAAACATGATGCTGGTGACCGTATGGGTGTTCATCGGCATTGAGGGCGCCGCGATCTACTCCCGGCGCGCCGCCACCCGCAGGGCGGTCGGGGCGGCTACCGTGTTCGGCTTCGTCAGTGTGCTTGTCCTGCTTCTGCTGGTCAGTCTCCTCTCCTACGGCCTCATGGCCCAGGCTGAGCTTGCCGGCGTTCCGGACCCGTCGATGGCCGGAGTGTTGCAGAACGAAGTGGGCTACTGGGGAGCGGTGTTCATATCGCTCGGGCTCATCGTCTCGCTTCTGGGCGCCCTGCTCGCATGGGTGCTCCTCAGTGTGGAGATCCTGCGGCTGCCCGCCCTGGAAAACGTGATGCCGCGCGCACTCGCCGCCGAGAACACCCACGGGGCTCCGGCGAACGCCCTGTGGCTGACGAATCTGTGCGCCCAAGCACTGCTGTTGTGGACTCTGGTCAACGAGAGCACCTACCTCAGCCTAATCCTCCTGGCCAGTTCCCTCATCCTCCTGCCCTACCTGTGGTCCGCGGCCTACCAGCTGCTGCTGGCGGCCCGCGGTGAGACCTACAAGTCGAGCAACGGCCGCACCCGCGACCTCATCGTCGGGGCGATTGCCGTGGCCTATGCGGTGTGGCTGGTCTACGCGGGCGGATGGGAGTACCTCCTTACCGCCTCCGTGTTCTACCTCGCCGGCACGCCGCTCTACCTCTGGGCGCGGCGCAAGAACCGTCTGCCGTTCTTCACCGCCCCCGAGCGGGTCATCGTCGTCGGCGTGGCTCTGGTCGCCGCGGTGGCCGTCGCAGTCATGACCACAGGCAACCTCACCGTCCTGTGAACCGCGGAAAGGCGGAATGATGAACCCACTCGACGCCCGCATCGGGGTGTGGTCGGAGGCCGGGCGACTTCGGCGCGCCCTGGTATGCGCACCAGGCCTAGCCCACCAGCGACTGACCCCGAACAACTGCGCGCAACTGCTCTTCGACGATGTCATCTGGCTGCAGCAGGCGCGGCGTGACCACTTCGACTTCGTCGCCAAGATGGTCGACCGCGGTGTGGACGTACTCGAACTGCCGGACCTCCTAGCCGATGTCATGGCGATGGGACACGCCCGCGACTGGGTGTTGGACCGCAAGGTCACCGACGACCTCGTCGGCACCGGCCTCCGCCTCGACCTGCGCGCGTGGCTGGACGAGCTGCCCGCCGCGGAGCTCGCCGAGTTCCTCATCGGCGGCGTGTCCTACCAGGACGTCCCTGGCGACGCCGGTGGCGACTTCCTACGGGCACTGCGCGAGTTCGACCCTGAGGGATTCGTGCTCCCGCCGCTGCCCAACACGATGTTCATGCGCGATAACACCTCCTGGATCTTCCGAGGGGTCACCCTCAATCCGATGTACTGGACGGCCCGACGCCAGGAGACGCTGCTCACCACGGCGGTCTACAACTTCCACCCCGACTTCGCCGACGAGAAGTACGACGTCTGGCTGGGCGACCCCGATGGCGTGCCTCGCGACCACAGCGCGGCCACTCTGGAAGGCGGCGACGTGATGCCGATCGGCCGGGGCATCGTCCTTATCGGGCTGAGCGAACGCACCTCGCACCAGGCAATCACCAAACTCGCCCATCGGCTGTTCTCCGCCGGCGCGGCCGAGCGGATCATCATCGCCGGCCTGCCGAAGTCCCGCGCCGCCATGCACCTGGACACCGTGTTCACCTTCTGCGACTACGACGTCGTGACGGCCTACGCCCCGATCGTCGACGCGATCGTGCCCTTCAGCTTGCGCCCCGACGACGCCGCACCGTCCGGAGTGGACATCCGCCGAGAGGACAAGGGACTCGTCCCCACCCTCAGCGAGGCTCTCGGGGTCGACTTCCGCCTCATCACCACCGCCGGCGACACCTACGGCGTCCAGCGCGAACAGTGGGACGACGCCAATAACGTGGTGGCCATCGAACCGGGGGTGGTCATCGGCTACGACCGCAACGTGCTCACCAACACCGCGCTGCGCAAAGCCGGAGTCGAGGTCGTCACCATAGACGCCAGCGAACTCGGCCGCGGCCGGGGCGGCGGCCGCTGCATGACCTGCCCCATCCTGCGCGACCCGCTCTACAGCTGACCCCGCCCACGCAAGGACAGCACCCATGCCCGTCCACCCCCGCAACCACGGCCTGCTCAGTCTGATCCACCACGCCGACCGCGACCTGCACTGCCTACTCGACCCGGCCCAAGACCTGAAGCGGGCGAAATGCACCGGACTCGGCGGGAACAGGCTCGCGGGAGAGAAGATCGTCCTCACCTTCGAGAAGGCCTCCACCCGCACGCGCCGTGCGTTCGAGGTGGCCGCCCACGGTGAAGGCGCTCACGTGACCGACTTCGGCCCCGTGTCGCCGCAGATCGGTCATCAGGAGTCAAGCAAGGACACCGCACGGGTGCTGGGCCGCATGTACGACGCGATCGACTACCGCGGTGCCGGGCAGCACATCGTCGAGGAGCTCGCCCACTACCCCGCTGTGCCGGTCTTCAACGGCCTCACCGACGACCCGTCACAAGCCGTGCACGAGGTCGACTCCCTCCACACCGACGTGGGGGGTATGGATGGGCGAGCCTGTGGAGGCGTGGGGATCTTACCGGGAGGCTGCTGCCGCACCAGGTCAATACCACGCTCGTAGAGGGGGCAGACAACGCATGGATGACGGTAATGCACCGCCTACTCGCCTTCGACAGCACCGACACGAGCGTCGGCGCCCAGATCGCCGCGCACTACTCCTTCCTGACCACGGGCATCGAGATCACCGACGACGTCTTCGAGAGCCCCACCAACATTGCCTTCGACCAAGCGGAGAACCGCATGCACACGATCAAGGCGGCCCGTGTGGCCGAGCTCGGCTGAGAGAGGGTGGCGGGTCATGCGCATTGTTATCGCTCTGGGGGGCAACGCGCTGTTGCGGCGCGGCCAGCCGATGACCGCGGAGAACCAGCGGGCCAACATCCGCCGTGCGGCCGGCTGCATCGCCGCCGTCACTGCGGGCAACGACATCGTCCTCACTCACGGCAACGGACCCCAGGTGGGCCTGCTCGCATTGCAGGCCGCGGCCTATGCCGACGTCGCCCCCTATCCACTCGATGTGTTGGGCGCCCAGACCGAGGCGATGATCGGCTATGTCCTTGAACAGGAGCTCGGCAACGTGCTCCCCGCCGGGCAGCAGCTCGCCACGCTGCTGACTATGACCGTGGTGGACCGCGACGACCCTGCGTTCCAGTACCCCACCAAGCCCATCGGGCCCGTTTACGATCGCGAGGCAGCGCAGCGACACGTCGGCGCCCACGGGTGGACCATGGCCCCGGACGGCGACCGGTTCCGCAGGGTCGTGGCCAGTCCCCAACCGCAGCGCATCGTCGGCATGCGGCCAATCCGTACCCTGCTGGACCAGGGCACGATCGTGATCTGCGCCGGAGGCGGCGGAATCCCCACAATGTACGACGACCACCGGATGCTGCACGGTGTCGAGGCCGTCATCGACAAGGACCTCACCGCCGCCATGCTCGCCGAGCAGCTCGATGCCGATCTGCTCGTCGTCGCCACCGATGTCGACGGTGTCTATACCGACTGGGGCACCCCGCGCCAGGCCCGGCTCGGCCGAGTCACCCCGGAGGAACTCTCCCGATTGGAGTTCCCGGCCGGCTCGATGGGCCCGAAAGTCGAAGCGGCGTGCGGCTTCGCGAGCCGTACCGGCAGAGAGGCGGTCATCGGATCGCTCACCGACATCGCCGACATCGTCACCGACAAGGCCGGTACCCGGGTAGGCCCACAGCCAGCGGGATAGCAACACCCGCCAGCACCCTCACGACGCCCAGCTCACGGTGGCAACTGCGGTGGAGTGGTGCACGTCGCCCCGGCACCGGCTGCCGTAGGCCTGATGGTGGAGGGCGAGAACAGCGCAGGACCACCCTGCTTTCGCGGAATCCTGGAGGTCAGAACGCAGCCCAGGTCCAGGGGCGGGGAACGCCGCCGCGCAGGCAGCGGATGCGGTGGCGGGCCTCGTCGGCGGCCCCCGGGCGGGTGGCCGCCTTGCTCAGGGTGAAGCACACCCAACGCAACTCCTGGATCTCGGCCAGAGTGCGATAGGCCGGTGCCTTGGCCACGTCGTGGCCGCGTGGCCGAGCACAGCGCCGTCCCCGCCGTGCGCCCGGACGGACTACGCCGCTGGCTGTCGACGGTCGCCGGGTCTCGGTCTGGCGCGAAGTCGCCGAGCCGCGCATGGCCGCGTTCGGAAGCGGTGACAGCACGATCCACGGAAGAGAGGGCGGGAGGGTGTGGGCTCGCAGTGCGGGGCAGGATCGTCGACCCGCGAAAATCCTGCCGGAGGGTGGCAGGATTCGCTGCGAACCTGGTCGCATGACGATGGACCTGAACGGACGCGTGGCACTGGTGGCCGGGGGCACCCGGGGGGCGAGTCGGGCGATCGCGGTGGAGCTGGCCCGCGCGGGGGCGCATGTGTACGTGACGGGGCGCAGCTCCGGTGGGACGCGCTCCGAGGTGGGCCGGCCGGAGACCATCGAGGGCACAGTGGAGGCGATCACCGCGGCGGGGGCTCCGGCACCGCGCTGCGGGTGAACCACCTGGAGCCGGAGCAGGTGCGTGGGCTCACGGAACGGATCGACGCCGAGCAGGGACGGCTGGACATCCTGGTCTCCGGGCTGTGGGGCGGGGATCACCTGGCGCGCCACGGCCTCGGCCTAGAGCACGACGACTGGGACGAGGCCGCTGAGGACTTCCCGCACGGGGACGCAATGTCGCTCTGTGCCAGCGCGTCATCCTCCCTCGCGCGGTAGTGCTGGCCCCACCGTGAAGTGGACAAGTAGGGCCATTGAGGGGGCTCACCCCGATCCGTAGCTTCTTTACCGCCTCTGGAACACGACACGTGGCGGAAGGAAGCCGATGAGTGCACGCGACGGGACCATCGAGAGCCCACCGATCCCGGCGTCGGGCTCCGCGCGGGCGCTCGCGCCCGACCTGGCACGGGGGTTCATGCTGCTGTTCATCGCGTTGGTGAACGCGAACTATTTCCTCACCGGTACCGACGTGGTGCGCTCGGTCGCTGACCAGGTCATCGCGCTGGTGCAGTTCACCACCATCAGCGGCCGGGCGATCCCCCTGTTCGCAATCCTCTTCGGCTACGGCATGGTGCAGCTCATGCGCCGGCTCCAGGAGCGGGACGGCGACTGGGCGGAGGCTCGCCGGCTACTGCGGCGGCGCGGCTGGTGGTTGCTGGCGATCGGCCTGGCGCATGCGGCGTTGGTCCTCACGCCGGACATTCTCGGAGCCTACGGCCTCGCGCTCCTCCTCTTCGTGGGCATGCTCCGCGTGCGGGACTCCATACTGCTGTGGACCGCGGGCGCGATGATGGCCGCCTCGCTCATGTTCAGCGCCATCCTCACCATCCTTCTCGCGGACGACCTCGACGGAGGCGGAGCCCAGGCGCCCTCACTGACCGAGGAGCACCTCGGGCGGGCCATGGTCGAGCGCATCCAGGAGTGGGCGCTCTACACCCCGTTCACATTGCTGACCGTGGTTCTGGCCATGGTCCTGCTCGGTATCTGGGCGGCGCGGCGTCGGATCCTGGACGAGCCTGTTCGGCATCGGGTGCTGCTCAGGTGGACCGCCGTTCTCGGACTCGGAACGGCCTTCGCCGGCGGGCTCCCGGACGCGCTGATCGTCGCGGAGCTGTGGACCGGCGCCTCGGCCACCACCGCCGGCCTCCTTGCCGTGGTGCACGACGTGACCGGCTGGGCCGGAGGGCTGGGGTGGGCGGCCGTGATCGCCCTCCTCGCGGCTCGCCTACAGGACCGGCGCGGGCCCGTCACCACCGCGATCGAGGCGGTCGGGCAGCGCTCGTTGAGCTGCTACCTTGCCCAGTCCGCCGTGTTCGCTGTGGTGTTCGCGCCGTACTTCTTCGGGGGTAGCGCGACGATCAGCGTCACGGGTGCCGCTGTTGTGGGGGCGGCCACCTGGTGCCTGACCGTGGTGGTGGCCGACCTCATGCGCCGCTCGCGCTACCGCGGTCCGGCGGAGACAGTGCTGCGCAGGTTCACCTACTCCGGGACCCGCTTCGTCCCGACATCGGCGGACCGAGGGTGAGCCTCGGGCCACCGGTGCGGTGTGGAGGTGGCCGGATGGCGAACTTGGATGAAGCAGGGGAGATGAGAAGCACTGCGATAGGCCCCTCCAGGGGAGGCGGTCCGTCTGGCACGCGGTACTTCGTCCGACAACATCAACACGTCCACCTCCTGGCTGGTCTGGAGCCGGCCACACGCTCTGGCGCTGGCACCGGGCCAGGTCCACCCGGCGGCCGACGAGGTACTGGTGCGGCGCCGTCGCGACGACGTGGGCGACACGAATGCGGCCACTGCCCAGGGGTTCGCCTACCGTCGGGCTCTCGCAGCGCGCGGTTCGCCGCGGTTTCGGCCTCGGGTGGTGCGCAGAAGAACGATGCCCGCGGCGAGTACGAAACACGAGTAGGAGAACGCGGCGATCTCCAGGGTCGCCTCGGCACCGGTCCCGTAGATCGCCGCTGCGGAGGGAACCGCGGCGGGCGGGGCATGGTGAATAGCCATGATCCCGAGAACCGCGATACCGGTGCCGCCGCCCAGGGCGAAGGCGCTCTCCTGGATGGCTCCCGCGTCCGCGGTGCGGTTCTCCGGCGCGCTGCCCATCAGGGCATTGGCTCCGATCGCCATGACGATGCCAGCTCCCATGCCGAGAAGAGGCATCCCCACCAGGTCACCGGGTCCTGGGGCGGTGGCTACCAGTAACAGGCCGGCCGCGACCATGAGCAGGCCTCCGACAATGACATGCTGTTGGGCGAACCAGCCCTGCACCGCGGGACCGACGAGCCCACCGACTGCCATCGCGGCCGCCAGGGGGAGGAGCACGATTCCGGTCGCGATGGCCGAGAGCCCGTCGACGATCTGGTACTGCAGGGTCAGCAGGTAGAGCGTGCCGTTGAACACCCCGACGGTTGCCGCGATGACCACTGTTGCGCTCGCCAACAGACCGTTGGTGAACAGGCGTACGTCGAGGAACGGGCGCGGGAGACGCAACTGCCGGACAAGGAACAGCACCGTGGCAGCGACTCCGGTGGCGATCGCCGCGGGGCCGAACCATTGGGTTGCCTCCGGTCGGGCCACAACTTTCAAACCAATGATGACCAGCCCGACGGCTGCGGCCGACAGTCCCGCACTCAACGCATCGAGGCTCGGCGGGTCGGGGTTCGTCGACTCCCGCAACACGATCTGAGCCGCGACGAGGCAGACCAGCAGGATCGGGACGTTGACCCAGAACACCCATCGCCACTCGGTCAGCTCCACGAGAGCCCCACCGAGCAGTGGCCCCAACGCGGAGCCGGTGCTGAACCCGGCGGTCCAGACCCCGTAGGCCAAGGCCCGCGACCGAATCCCGGGAAACGACACTCGGATGATGGCGACCGTCCCGACGATCAGCAGGGCGGACCCGATCCCCTGCCCGACCCGCGCGGCGATCAGCACCGGGCCAGCCGCTGCCAGTCCCCCGAGTACGGCACTGACGACGGCCACGCTCAGGCCGAGCATGTAGATGCGTTTGCGGCCGAAGCGATCCGCTGCCACGGCACTGGGGACCAGAACAGCTCCGGCAGCAAGCGCGTAGACGTCGGCGATCCACAGGGTCTGCACCGTGTCCAGGGACAGGGCATCGGTCAGCGCCGGCAGTGCCACGGCCATCTTGGTCATGTCCGTGCCACCGACGAGCATCACCGTGCCGAACAGCACCAGAACCCCGCGCAGCTTGGGGTGGGGTGCGCGGGATGTCGCATCGGTCATCGTGAACGCCGCTCAGTGTGGGGATCAGGAACGCACTCCAGTCCTAGGGGCTACAAACACTGGCGTCCAGGTTCAAATTCTCACCGAATCCATGCACCATGAGTGCATGATCGATGCTCGACTGCGCCTGTTGATCGCCGTGTGTGAGTACGGAACCGTGACCGCCGCGGCGGAAGCGCTGTACCGCAGTCCGTCCGGTGTCTCCAAACAGCTCAGGGAACTGGCCACGGAGCTGGACCTGGATCTGCTCGAACGCCACGGCCGCCGCGTCAGGCTGACCCCCGCGGGTCAGCGCCTGGTCGCCCATGCCCGCAAGCTCAACGCGCAGTGGGAGGTGGCGCTGAGCGACACTACTGCCGCGGCCAGACAGCTCTGCGGGCCGGTTGTCATCGGAGGCTTCCCCACGGCGATCCCGTCGATCCTCACCCCTGCCCTGCTCCGCATGCGAGACCAGCATCAGATGCTCGAACCCGTCATCAAGGAGATCTACTCCAGCGAGGTGCGCACCGCCCTGGAGTCCGGGACCATCGACTTGGGACTCTTCGTGGCCGACGAGCCCACCAGTCATATCGCGGACAGCCACGTCGAGGTGCTCAGCCTGCTCGACGACCCCATCGACCTGCTCGTGCCCGAAGAGCACCGGTTCGCCGCCGCGGACCAGGTGCGGTTGGAGGACGCGGCCCAAGAGGAGTGGGTCTCCGGACATGCCCACCAGGACGCCTACATCGAGCTCCTGGCCGCGACCCGCGCGGTCGGCTACGCCCCTCGCGTGACCCACCACGCACAGGAGCTCACCGCCACCACGGCCTTGGTGGCCGCCGGCCTCGGCATCGCAGCCGTCCCCCGAATCGCCATGACGGTCCCCCACCCCAGGGTGGTCCAGGTCCCCCTGACCGGAGGCCAGGTACCCCGGCGCAGAATCCTGCTCGCACTGCGCCGCGGCTCGCACAACAACCCCCGCATTGCGGCAGCCGTCACCGCCGTGCAGAACATCTCACGCACGCTGACGGCAGCAACCGCAGGGTGAGCAGCCGTTCCGTGGCACCCCGCTCGTCGCCGCGTGTCACGTCCGCACCGCCCACCGTGCCCGCGATAATGGCGGAACAGTCCCGTCCGCCACGGCGATGAAGATGTCCCCATGGATGCGCATGAACCGAACTGGAACAGGACACTGCGCGAGCACTGGGAGTTCCACTGGAACCATCAGCTCCGGGAACGGCTCCGCGGTCTCACCGACGACGAGTACTTCTGGTCTCCGGTGCCCCACGCCTGGAGTGTGCGGCCGCGCGGCAGCTCGACGGCGCCCCTGCAGGTTGGAGCCGGGGACTTCACGATCGACTACGCACACCCCGAGCCGGACCCGCCGCCCTTCACCACGATCGCCTGGCGCCTCGGTCATGTCATCGTCGGCGTCCTCGCCGTCCGCAACGCGGCCCATTTCGGTGCACCGGCGGCGAGCTACCAGACCTGGGCGTACGCCGGCGACGCCGCCACCGCCCTCGAGCAGCTCGAAACGCAGCTCGACGTCTGGCTGGAGGGGGTGCGGGGCCTCGGCGATGCCGGACTCCGCGCCCCGGTCGGCGACCGGGAGCCCTTTCCGCAGGCACCCATGGCCGATCTTGTGCTGCACATCCAGCGTGAGCTGATTCACCACCTTGCCGAGGTGTGCCTGTTGCGGGACCTCTACCTGCACACGTCGTCCGCCGCTGGGGGAGCACTCCGATGAGCCGGCGCATCCAGATCACCTTCGACGCCCACGACCCGAGGGCGCTGTCGGCCTTCTGGCGCGACGCCCTTGGCTACGTGCACCCGAGCCCGCCCGGAGTCGACCTGCCCGCAGGGGCGGACCCGTTCGCAGCGTGGGACGACTTTCTCGCGCGGATCGGTGTCCCGGAGGAGGAGCGCGAATCGATGTCGGCCATCGAAGACCCGGACGGTAGCGGTCCTCGGGTCTTCTTCCAGCGGGTGCCCGAGGAGAAGGCCGCCAAGAACAGGGTCCACCTCGACGTCCGCGTGGCTCCCGACCTGCAGGGTCAGGAGCGCATGACGGCGCTGGAGGCCGAGTGTGACCGCCTCGTCGCGCTGGGGGCGCGGCGGGTGCGGCGCCACGAGCCCGAGCCACCGTTGAGCGGCGGCTTCATCGTGATGACCGACCCCGAGGGCAACGAGTTCTGCCTGGACTGACGGCACGTCTGGCCCGCCGAACTGACCTCATGACCCAGCTGGTCGGCCCCGACCTGGAGACACGGGAGGCCGACTGGCGGGAAGCCGAGTTCACCGCCGAGTCGCCATCACACGTGTCCGCGTACCGGCTTCCTCGGTGAGTTCCGGGTAGCCGTGACGCGGCCTACCCAGGTGACCTGGGTTCCGTTGACGTTGCCGAGCCCCTGGCCGCAACCGTCTCCAGGGCGAGGACGCCGTCACGGCACACCAGGGCTGCGCGATCGGCCACGGGAAGGCTTACGACACGGCTGTCCGTGATGGCCAAGTCGAGACTGGCCTGCTTGGGTAGGCCGGAAGCACTGTCGGCGAGGACAAAGAACCCCGCATTGGCAACCGCCAGGGCGTCGATCCGCCGACTCGGCAGCCGGAGCCGGACGCGGCGTGTTGTTGACCATCGCCCGAGCCGATTCGGACGTCCACGTCAGGTCGTAAACGTTGGTGAATCCGCCGTCCGGGAAATGGAGTGGGAAGGTCCGCAGTTCGACACCGGAGCCCAGGTCGCGCACCTGGTCGCGCGCAGGGCGGTCAATCTCGGACTCCATGAAGCGCTTCGCTTCCTGGAGCGAACGGAAGGTATGCCCCGCAGACACACGCACTTCCGCGGGCTGACCGCTGCCCGATCTCCCCCTGGCGCGCTTCGGTCACGGATAACTTCGCCAGAAGTATCCCGCGGATCCATTGGTTCCGGAGGGCTGGCAATAGCGCGAGGCGTCCGTCATTGCGGCATCAGCCGCCCGCAGGTCAAGCCAGCGGAGCCCGTGCAGGGTGACGAGCAAAGATCGCGGGGTGGACGGGTCGATCCACCAAACCTGCCCCGGCGGTTCGACCACGGGCCGTGCGTAGACACCAAGTGGCTCGTAGTAGGTACTGACCAAGATCAACGGGATGGGACAGGACCATTGTGCAACGTGTGGTGGAACGGCCTGACTGGCAAGCAGGATCTCGGCCTCATGCGGTGTGACCAGATCGAACTGCTCTCCGGCATTCAACAAGGGCTGCGCCGTCTGCTGGGCATGCACCGCGTACTCGGTCCGGGCGCGAACCCTGGCCGATTCCGTCGCCAAGCTGACATAGCCGCCGATGATATTCTCCAGGATTCCCTCCGCGGTGTCGCTGGAAATGATCTCAGAATCACACAGGACATCGAAGGTTGGCCCGCGCTCCGTCGCACCGTCGCTTCCCGGCGAGTGACTCTCCTCCATTGTCTCCCCTCCGGTCATGCATCAGGATATGTAATACTCGGACGTCACCTCGTTGATCACAGTTCCTGTGGCCCGCACCACACAGCGCCACGGAAGCGAAAATCAAGGGAGGTATTTTCATTCTCCGCCAATTTTTCTTCTGCTGCGGCCAGCCGTACTGGAGAAACCAAATCGAGCCAGAAACTCCCAGAGGTTCTCGGGATCTTCGGGTGCCACGAGGTGGGCCCGTTCGCCTTCCCTGGGACGACTTGGATAGTGGACAAGGGCAGGCACCAGCTTCGTGATCACGAGGATTGCCGGTGCCTGCCTCGCCGCCTGACGGGACCAGAAGACACGTGGTGCTCAACCCACCGCGTTGAGCCCCCGGTACTCCGCGTCGACCCGGTCAAAGTCCTGCTCCATCTGCTGGCTGGCGCGTCCCAGTCGGTTGGCCACCAGGATGGCCAGGAAGCTGAGGGCCACGGCCGGCACCATCGCGTACAGACCTGTGTCCAGCACCCGCTCGTCAAGGAGGTCCCAGGCAACCGCCACGAATCCACCGGTGATCATGCCGGCGAGCGCGCCGACGCGGTTCATCCGCCGCCAGTACAGCGAGAGCAGGATGACGGGGCCGAATCCGGCGCCGAATCCTGCCCAGGCGTATCCCACCAGCTCCATGATGGTGTTGTTGCCCGACAGGGCAATACCGGCGGCCACGGCGGCCACCAGCACGACCGCGGCGCGGCTGATCCACACCAGCGCGCGTGGGGAGGCCTCGCGGTTGACGAAGGTACGGTAGCCGTCCTCCGTCAACGCCGCGGAAGCCACGAGCAGCTGGGAGTCGGCGGTGCTCATGACCGCGGCCAGGATGGCGGCCAGGAGCAGTCCCGCCACCCACGGGTTCATCAGGGCCTGGATGAGCTGCGGGAACACGTACTCGGCGGTCTGCTCGTCCAACGGCGGGTCGAAGTAGGCGACGCCGGCCAGCGCGACCACCAGAGCCAGGGCCATCGCGGAGACGGCCCAGCCGACGCTGACGACGCCCGCGGCGCGCACGTCGCCCGGCGAGCGGATGCCCATGAACCGGGCCAGGATGTGCGGCTGGCCGAAGTAGCCGAGTCCCCAGGCCAGGCCGGAGATGACGACCACGGGGACCAGGGCGTCCGCGGGCGCCCAGGATCCGTCCAGGCCCGAGACTCCGCCGAGAAGCGATCCGAGGTCACCGCCGGCGCCACGGTCTGGGTCGCCGGAGACGGCGACGATAGCCACGACGGGGACGACCAGCAGCGCACACCACATCATCGCGGCCTGGATGACGTCGGTGAAGCTCACCGCGAGGAAACCACCGAAGAACGTGTAGACCACGACCACGGTCACGCCGGTGAGGATGGCGACGTTCCCGGACACGCCAAAGACCTGCTCGAACAGGCCACCCGCCGCGACCAGCCCGGACGCCACGTAGAAGAGGTAGAACACCAGGATCAACACCGCCGACACGGCGCGCAGCGTGCCGCCGCGGTCGTCGAACCGGTTCTCCAGATAGGACGACAGGGTGAGCGAGTTCGACTCGCCTCCGCTGCGCGCGTCCGTGGCACGTTCGGTGAACACGCGCAGCCGGCCCGCGAGGAGGTACCAGCTGGCGGCGAAGCCGACGGCCAGACCCACCGCGATCCACGCCTCGCCGAGGCCGGAGAGGTAGATCGCTCCTGGAAGGCCCAGCAGCAGCCAGGCGCTGAAATCGCTCGCATTTGCGCTCAACCCGGCTACCCAGGAGTTCAGCTGCCGCCCGCCGAGCACGTAGTCCGACAGGTTCACGGTCCGCCGGAAAACCCAGACGCCGATCACCACCATTAACAGCAGGTACACGGCAAAG
Organism: Lipingzhangella rawalii; assembly: GCF_031628175.1. Lineage (NCBI taxonomy): Bacteria > Bacillati > Actinomycetota > Actinomycetes > Streptosporangiales > Nocardiopsidaceae > Lipingzhangella > Lipingzhangella rawalii. The sequence goes on from NZ_JAVLVT010000010.1 coordinate 311,935, forward strand.
GTCGTGACCGACGCCATTACGGAGCTATTCATGGGCTCCCTCAATTCTTTCGCTCCGCTCGCGACGCTCGTGCAAGTGGCGAACGAGGATGTGGATGGTCACGCAATCCTGTCGGTCCGGACGTGCTCGAGAATTGTGGTGTTGACCAGCGTCCTCGACCCTGGTTTGTCAGGGTGGACAGTCATCTCCCCCGATGCCAACCGGTCGTCACCAGGTCGGATGATCCAATGGCGGGTAACTCACGAGGTTCCGTGGATCGGCTTTCCTGGGTGCGGCCGGTGGCCACCACTTCCAGACCGTCGAGGATGCGGGCCAGCCCGAACTCGAAGTCACAGCGGGATTTGCTGTGGGGACGGCGATCGCATGCGCCAACGCGCGGCCGGCGGAGGGTAGCGGCTGGCGACGTAGGCGGTGAACAAGGGCTCGGCCGCCGGCAGTGTCACCCGGCCGTGGCTCAGCGGGGCCGGTCGTGCGCGTGGATCAGTCCGCTGTCCGTGAAGTCACACTCCTCGACCAGGTCGAGTTCGAGACGCAGTGCGTCGGCCCCAGACCGTCCCTGGCGCCACCGCCCGCGGGCCCTCGGTCCGTGACGTCGGCGACATCACCTACCTGCCCGTGGACGCAGACCGGTGGTCGCATCCGGCCACGGTGATCGGCCGACGTTCGCGTCGGGTGGTGGGCTGATCGCCCGCCGATCCCATCCGCAGCGCTCCACGGGCCGGAGCGACGACTGCCGCAGCGCACCAACACGGCTCCCGTCCCGGAGGGGTGTTCCACACCGACCGCGGCGCCCAACTCTCCTCCCGGGTGGACGAACCACCGGGGGCCAGCTCGCAGTGGTGTGCTCGACGAGCGGCCTCGGGTCCGGCGCCGACAACGCCGTGCCCGAGGTCGCCTCAGGCCTCACCTCGCCTGAGGTGGCGGGCGAGTCCGGGCAGGACAAGGCTGCGCCATCCCCCGTTCATGCCGTCGAACGCGCGGCGCTGCACCGGGTCGCCGAGGTCGAAGCCGTGGTGTTCCAGCAGGAGTCTGGTGCCGCTGCCTTCGGGGACGAGCTTCCACGTGACCACGGTGTCCAGTGGGCCGTTGCGCCAGGTGTAGCGAAGGAGTCGCTCGGGCTCGATGGCGACGACGGTGCAGTGCGTCGTGCCCCAGCGTGCGGTGTCCAGCGTGAAGTCATGACCGATCTTGGGTCGGAAGTCGTTGGCCATGAACCACTGGGCAAGTTCCGTGGGGTTGATCAGTGCCTCCCAGACCCGCGCGGCAGGGTGGGGGAGGAACTCATCGACCTCGATCGTGTGCCGTCCGCCCGTGACGGTCATGGGTTCCTGTCGAGGTGGTCGCGTAGGTCCCGGAGGCTGTCGCGCCAGAACACCTCGTAGGGACTCAACCATTCGGCCACCGGACGGAGCCGCTGGGCATCGACGTGGTAGATCCGTTCCCGTCCATGCCGTTCCTCGCGGACAAGGCCGGCGTCCTTGAGGACCTTGAGGTGTTCGGAAACGCTGGGGCGGCGCATGTCGAAGCGTACCGCCAGAGCGTTGACCGACTGCGGCTCATCGAGCAGCAGGTCGAGCAGTCGACGCCGGTGCCGGTTTGCCACGGCGGTGAACACGTCATCGACAGTGGGCATGACACCACTCTATCGGTAGGTGATAGCCTACCAATAATGCGTAGGATTATTCCTACGTATCACCGGAGAAGAGAAGGTGTCCGATGCTCACCCATGTCCAGATCATTCAGGTTCCGGTCTCCGACCAGGACCGCGCCAAGGACTTCTACGTTGACATGCTCGGCCTGTCGGTGGTCGCCGACATGCAGATGGGCCCGCATGGCCGCTGGCTCCAGGTGGCACCAGCGGGTGCGGCGACGTCGTTGGCAATCGTCCCCGGCCACACTGTGGCGCCGCCCGGCAGCGCCACAGTGGTCTTCGAGAGCGACGACATCGAGGCCGATGCCCAGGCACTGCGCGCCCGCGGTGTGGACCTGCCCGAACAGGTCGAACAGATGCCCTGGGCCACGACGGTTCGCTTCACCGACCCCGACGGAAACGACCTCGCGCTGCAGACACCCACTGCCGCACCGGGCTGAACCCCGTGGGAGTCCGACACACCGCGGCCCGGCAGGAAGGAAACCGATGACCCAGCTCGACGTTGTCCGCGCTGCGGGCCTGACCGTCCGCTACGGGGGCCACACCGCACTCGATGGTCTGGACGTGACCGTCCGGGAAGGCCGGATCAGCGCCCTGCTGGGCCGCAACGGCGCAGGCAAGACCACGTTCATCCGCACGATCGCCACCTTGCAGGCCTACTCGGGCGGCACGCTCACCGTGGCCGGTCACGAGGTGCGGGCTCGACCGCAGGCGGTCCGTGCCCTGATCGGGCTGGCCGGACAGCACGCGGCCGTGGTGCCCGAACTGACCGGCTGGGAGAACCTGTGCCTGGTCGGTCGACTGTATGGACTCACCCGCGGGGAAGCCAAGGCAGGCGGCACACCGCGTGGTCGAGGAGTTCCACCTGGGCGCCTTCGTTCATCAGCGCGCATCGACCTACTCGGGAGGGCAGCGCCGCCGACTCGATCTTGCCGCCACGTTCGTCGTCCGCCCAGCCCTGTTGCTACTCGACGAGCCAACGACCGGCCTGGACCCACAGAGTAGGCGGGCACTGTGGGAGACCATCGGAGACCTGCCGCGGGCAGGCACCTCGGTCCTGCTGACGACCCAGTACCTCGACGAGGCGCAGGCCCTCGCGGACCACATCGCGATCATCGACCACGGACGCACCGTCCGCGTCGGAACGCCAACCGAGCTGCGACGCTCCACGGCGACCACCACACTCACGGTGGCGACCACCCACGAGATCGCATACCCCACCGCTGAGCTCATCGCGGGTCGACTCGGTGCCACGATCACCCACCACCGCGATCACCAGCTCGTTCTGACCGGTCAGTTCGACCTCGACACCGCCCATCGAACCGTCACCGACAACGGCCTGTCCTCAGCTGAGATCACCGAATTCACCCTGGCTCCGCCCAGTCTCGACGACGTGTTCCATACCATGACCCAGAAGGACGTCCCTACATGAGCGCCGCGGTTCCACGACCAGCAGCAATCCGGGTTGCCGGAATCGGCGCCACCAGTGCGGCCATCGCCACGAAGACGCTACGAGCGTTCCTGCGCGATGCGCAGGTGCTCGTGCCGACGCTACTCCAAGGGGTGCTGTTCTTCCTCGTCTTTCGGTTCGTCTTCGCCGGGGCGATCGACTCTGGACCACTGGCCTACGTCGACTACATGACCCCGGGCATCGTCACCACCGCGATCCTGTTCGCCTCGACCCAGGCGGCCGTGACCGTCGCGTATGAGAACACTGGTGGCTTCACCGACCGCGTCCTGTCCCTACCGGTGCACCGGGTGGGGATCACGCTCGGTCGGATCGGTGCCCACGCCACGACCGTCACCGCCGCCGCAACGACGACTCTCCTCGCCGCCGTTCTGACCGGCTTTCGCCCACACGCCCCGACAGGGCAACTCGCGGCGGCAGCCGGCATCCTCATCCTCTACGCGATAGCGTTCGCGGCGCTGTTCGTCGCGCTCGGGTCCGCGGCCTCCACCCCCGCAGCAGCTCAAGGTCTGGCGTTCATCGCGATCCCCCTGACCTTCGTCTCCAGTGCCATCGTGCCCACCACGACCATGCCCAGCTGGCTCGCGGCAGCGGCCGACCACCAGCCCCTCACTCCGATGATCGACACCCTGCGATCGCTCACCCAGTCAGACGTCATCGGAAACGAGCCGTCCACCACAGCTGTCGCGCTCGGCTGGGCACTGGGAGTCACCCTCGGGTCAGTCATCGCAGCAACCGCTCTCGCAGCGCGCGGAGCGCAACCGGCGAGAATCAGGTAGGTGGGGCCGAGCCCATGCCCCCTGTCCCCCGAGGCCGCATCACTCGCCAGTGCGCGCGTGCATGGTGCATTCACCGAACTCGACCGCGGGCCTCCGCGGGAGAGCGCGACGCGGATGCCCCGGCCCGCTGTGACGCGCGCCCGATCCGTTCGGATGGGGCCGGCGGCGCCGATCCGGCGCGAGGGCACCTGCACGTGTGGTGCCCCGACGACCTGGCAGGTGCCGTCCCCTCCGGAGTCGGAGGTCCCGAGACACCGGGACTTGTGTTCCGCCGATGAGGTACCGCCGACTCTGCCGAGGGGCGCCGGCGTCATGGTCAGCTGGATCCATCGAAGATCCCCCCTCGGAAGGAACACGCAGATGTCAGCACAGTCCCCCCAGCCCTCGCCCCCCGTACGTCACCGCGCCGTCGAGACCGCTACAGCTGAACCCGCCTCTCCCGCTGCGCGTGGTGTCCTCGCCGTGCTGCGGCTGTCCCTCGGCTGGTACTTCCTGTGGGCGTTCGTGGACAAGATGTTCGGGCTGGGATACTCCACTCCCCCGGAAGGCGCCTGGATCAATGGCGGCAGCCCTACCCACGGGTTTCTCACTGGGGCCACATCCGGGCCACTGGCCGGAATGTATCAGTCCTTCGCCGGGGCCGCCTGGGCCGACTGGTTGTTCATGGTCGGACTGCTGGGCATCGGTGCCGCCTTCCTGCTGGGCATCGGCATGCGTATCGGTGCGGCCTCCGGGGCGCTGATGCTGGTGCTGATGTGGAGCGCGGTCCTGCCCCCCGACACCAATCCCTTCATGGACGACCACCTCATCATGGCCCTGGCGATGGTGGCCCTGGCGATGGTCCACGCGGGCCACACGGTCGGCCTGGGCCGCTGGTGGGACTCCCTGCCTCTGGTACGCCGTTTCCCAGCCCTGCGCTGATCGAAGACTCCCGGGGCGGACGCGCCACCCGCGTCCCGCCCCGGGATTCGGCATCGCCTGCCCGGCCCGAGCGGCCGCGCTACCCGTGCCCGGCGCACCCCCGGGGAGGTGGGTTGGCGCCCGCCTGTCGAGGTCATGGTTCCGGGCCCGCAAGGCCCACCTCCCCGCGCGGCGTGGACCAGCCAGCCCCATCGGCACTGCCCGGTGAACCGACCGACAGGTCCGAAGGTCCACCTGGACAGGGCCGGCATGGTCAGTCCCGCCCCAGTTCGGTACAGACACACACCCGGTTGCCGTCGGGGTCGGCCAGCACGACGAAGGCAGGGGCATGGCCGTCGTCGACAACGCGTCCACCCACGGCGAGCGCTGCGGCAACCCTCCGGTCGGCGACCTCCGGCGGGACCGTGATGTCGAGGTGGAAACGCTGGCGCTCGGGGACGGTCGCGTCGGTTGCCTGAAACCACAACGGCGGGAGCTCTCCCGCCGGGTCGGCGAGACCGCCGCCCGTCTCAGCACAGCCAAGAACGGCGCCCCAGAACGGCAGCACGGTCTCGGACACGGGCGTGTCCAGTGCGATTTCCAGCACCTGCACCCGCTCCGGGTGCGGGGTCAGCCCCTGTTCGGCTGCGAGCGCGCTGATCCGCTCGGCTAGCTCGACATCCCGTTCGGTGACCCCGCCGACGTCCGGGCCGCGCACCACAACCTGAACATGCCCGGCACGCAGATCGACGTCAGGGTGCTGGCCGGCGGCTTCAGAGAGCCGTCCCACTGCCGCAACGAACTCGGCTCCCGCTCCGAACGAATCCGTCTCGAACCGGGCACGCAGCGCCCCCAGTAGCCACCGCCAGTCCGGCAGATCGAGCTGCCGCACCCCGAGACGAACGCTCTGTTGCACCATGCGTCGACCATACGTGCAGCCCCTACCAGCCAGCGGCGCCGTCCCGGGGTGGGGGTGCGTTCGCGGGCACGTCCGGGATGCCGAGGGCCGGCCACCCCCGGTGCCGGTCGATCACCGCCGGATTCCCCGCAACTCCCGGAGACCGACACCCGGTGTACCGCGGGGCCATCCACCGGGCAGGCCCGGGTGCGAGACCTCCACGGTCTCCCGCGTACCCCACCGGGCGATCCTGTGACAGGTGAGCATCGCGTCGAGGTACCCGGGGCGCAGGACCGGAAGCCTCCATAGCCCGGCCACGGGAGCGGCCAGGTAGTGGCGGAGTACGGACAGGACTGACTGGGATATCGGCGTCGTCGTCGGCGAGCACCAGCATCTGCGCGAACCGCTCGCCTCGGTTCTCGGTCCGGACCCAGGTGGCGTCGACCCCGCACTCGGCGGCCCGAACGCGGAACTCGGCGCGGACGTCGCCGTAGTCCACCGGCAGCCCGGTGGCGGCGTCGCTCGAGCCGTCGGCCACGACCCGCACTCGGTTCACCGGCCTCGACTGCAGGAGCACCGACCTGAGGCATTCCCGCAGGACCTTCGGGTCTTCGTTGTACACGGGGATGTGGACGGTCACGGTCAAGACGGTGCGCGGGATCGGCCTCACCCACGCGGGGATCAAGCGTGTCCCGGAATCCGGGGAGGCGGTCGTCGGGCACACCGACGCGCTGGCTGCCGCGGAGGCCCCGCGCCGCGACGGCCGCGCGCGCAGTGCTCAGGGAGTGACGATGTCGAAGTCACGGTCGACGTGGTCCAGCAGTCCCATGAGTGTCGCGAACGCCTGGGGATCGCCGTCGGTCCGAAGCCCGTCGAGGGTCTGCGACGAAATCAGCCTCAGCAGTTCCGGCTTGGTGAGCGTCACCGTGAGATCGGCGGGAGTGCCGTCGTGGTTGCGGGTCTGGGTCAACACACCGTTGGCCAGGCTGAGCCCGATCTCGGTGTCGAGGTCGGTGAACCGCCAGTCGATGGTCAGGCGGGTATCCCAGGCGCGCGGACCGTCGATCCGGATGGCGATCGAGTCGAAGACCTGTTCCAGGCTCAGCGCGCTGAGCACGTCCGGGCTGGCGCTGTCCAGAGTGTTCTTCGGCTTGTTGCCGCGCAGCTCGGCCGCGCCCTGGAGGTAGAAGTTCCGCCAGGTCCCGTTCTCACTGCCGTGGCCGAGGCGGTCGTAGACCTCGGCGAGGAGTTCGCGGGCGGCGGTGTTGCCCGGATCGGCGAACACGACGTAGTTGAGGACCTGTGCGGCCCACCGCCACTCACCGGCCTCGACGGCGCCCCTGGCTCTGGGGAGAATGCTCTGGACCCCACCCATGTACTCGACGTGCTTCCTGGCCGACTCCTCGGGGGGCAGCTCCCACAGATGGGCCGGGTTACCGTCGAACCACCCCATATAGCGCTGGTAGATGGCCTTGACGTTGTGCGAGACCGAGCCGTAGTAGCCGTGGGTGTGCCAGGCCCGCTGCAGAGCGGGGGGCATCTGCATCCGTTCGGCGATCTCCGTACCGGTGTGGCCCTGGTTGAGCATTCGCAGTGTCTGGTCGTGCAGATAGGCGTACAGGTCCCGCTGCTGGCAGAGGAACTCGGTGAGCTCACGGGTGCCCCAGGTCGGCCAGTGGTGCGAGGCCAACAGCACCTCGGAACGGGTGGAGAACCGCTCGATCGCCTCGGTGAGGTAGCGGGCCCAGACGCGCGGGTCCCGCACGGGCGCTCCGCGCAGCGTCAACACGTTGTGCAGGTTGTGGGTGGCGTTCTCAGCCATGCAGAGCGCACGAAGATCAGGGAGGTAGAAGTTCATCTCGGACGGCGCCTCGGTGCCGGGAGTGAGCTGGAACTCGATGCGCACCCCGTCGATCTCCTCGCGCTGTCCCGACTCGGAGACCGACCGGGTCGGTTCGATCAGGGAGATCGTGCCGGTGGAGGTGGTCTGGCCGAGCCCGGTGCCGATGTGGCCGGCCGGGCTCTTGGGCAGTTCCGCGCCGTACATGTAGATGGCCCGCCGATTCATCGCCGTGCCGGCGTACACGTTCTCCGACACGGCGTGCTCCAGGAAGCCCGCCGGGGCGAGGATGGGGACATCCTCGCCGTCACCGACCACGCCGCGGGCACCGCCGAAGTGGTCGGCATGGGAATGGGTGTAGATCACCGCGGTTACCGGGCGCGACCCCCGGTACTCGCGGTAGAGCGCCAGGGCAGCGGCGGCGGTCTCGACCGACAGCAGGGGGTCGATCACGAGGACGCCCCGCGTGCCCTCGACGAAGGTGATGTTGGACAGGTCGAACCCGCGTACTTGGTAGACACCCTCGGTCACCTGGTACAGGCCGTGCCTGGCGGTGAGTCGGGACTGGCGCCACAGGCTCGGGTTCGCGGTCTCCGGGCACTCCTCCCCAAGGAAACCGTAGGCATCCAGCTCCCAGACCGCACGCCCCGCCCCGTCCGTGATCGTCGTATACGCGACCGACCCCAGGTAACCCCTGTCGGCGTTGTCGAAATCGGTGCGTTCCTGGAGCATCACTTCGGCGTCCACAGTCCCCCCTTGCATAGCCGTCGTGCTGCTCATTCCCCCGACCCCCTCGCCGAAGGCCAAGGTGGGGCAAAGGCCCCCCCAACAGCGGCGTGTCCCAGCCCAGACGCGCGGATCAGTGACCTGGTCCGGTGGTCCGGACCGCGTGGAAGACGCACCGCAGAGGGCGACTACGCTCTGGATGACGCTTCGTAGCGGGCGGCGAGCGCGGCGGACCGGTCGTGTAGGGCGGTGCGCAGCGAAGGCGGAGTCAGAGCTTCCGCGTCCGTGGCGAGTTGCCACAGCGCCCATTCGGCATGGCGCAGATCCTGGAAGGTCACCTCCAGGCACAGCCAGGCGTCGGCCTCGGGCTGCTCGGCGCGGACGGCCAGCGCGGTACTCGCCAGTTCCTCCCGCCGCGCCGGGTGCACCCGAACCAGCGCGGTGATCTGGTCGCTGCCGGACAGGAACTGCGCGCGTCGTTCCTGCCAGAGCCGGTCCAGGTCGACCTCGTCCGGCCGCTGCGCCGGTTCGGGGAGTTCCTCGGCGGCCAGCACCCGCGAGAGCCGGTAGGTGCGGTCTGCGCCGGATCGCGTGGCCAGTAGGTAGGCCCGGTTGCGGACGGTGACCAGACCGATCGGGTCCACGGTGCGCCACTGGGGCGCCTGGCCCGGGGTCGCGTAGTGGATGCGCAGCTTATGCCCGCCGAGCACCGCGCCCCGGATCTCGCGCATCGCGGTGCCGGGTACCTCGTCGGTGACCACCCGGCGGGACAGCAGGTCGGTGTCCGGGTCCACGAGGAATCGCTGGGCCGCGTCACTCGCGGTGCTCCAATGGCCCTCGGGCAGCGCGTCCACCACCTTGCGCATGGCCGACGCCAGCGCCGAGCCGAGGCCGAGTACCTGTTCGCCGCGCCCCGATCGGGCGGTCAGCAGGGCAACGGCCTCCTCGTGGTCCAGCCCGGTGAGTTCGGTGCGGAACCCGGGCAGCAACGCGAAACCGCCGTGCCGGCCGCGTTCGGCATAGACCGGCACCCCGGCCCCGGACAGTGCCTCGATGTCGCGCAGCACGGTGCGGGGGGACACCTCCAGCTCGCGGGCCAGCGTTGCCGCGGTCAGCCGGCCGCGCTGGCGCAGTAGCAGCACGAGGGAAACCAGGCGGTCGGCACGCATGCGGAAACTCTATCCAGATACACGACACAGGATGTCGTGATTTGTCGAGAGGCTTCTCGTGCGACGCCAGAGCCGGCACCCACCGCGCCGATGGACGTCCGAACTCTCGATGAATCGAATGGAGCTGATGTGGTGATGGAGCGAACGGCGGTCAACCCGTGGACGTGGTCCGTGGCGGCCGGGTACAACCAGGGGGAGATCGTCTCCGGGCACACCCGGACGCTGTACTGCTCCGGGCAGACCGCGATGAGCAGCGAGGGCAAACCCCAGCATGCCGGGGACATGGCGGCGCAGCTGGCGCTGAGCCTCGACAACCTGGAGGCCGTGCTTGGCCAGGCCGGCATGTCGCTGGCGAACGTCATTCGGCTCACCGTCTACACGACCGACGTCGATCGGCTGTTCGAGCACTACGGCGTGCTGGCGTCACGGTTGGGCGCCGCCAGGGTGGCGCCAACCACTTCGATGCTCGGGGTGACCCGACTGGCGTTCCCGGAGCTGATGGTCGAGCTTGAAGGGACCGCCGTGGCGTAACGGCACCGCGACGGTGCCGCGAGACCGTCAGGTGAACCACGGGCGACAGGCCGGTTGGTAGGTGGGTGATCTCGGTGCTCAGGATGGTGACGATCGGCGTCTACGGTTTCGACGGACCGGCCTTCCTGGACCGGCTGCGGGCGGCGGACGTCCGCCTGGTGCTCGACGTCCGCCAGCGCCGGGGTGTCCGGGGATCCGAGTACGCCTGGGCGAACTCACGTCGACTGCAGGCGGCCCTCGCCGGGGCCGGGATCGCCTACGCACACCATCCCGAGGTCGCACCAACCACCGAGCTACGCCAGCTCCAGTACGCCGAGGATGCCCGTCGTGGCGTCGGCAAGCGCTCGCGGCGCGAGCTGGCCGTGGCGTACGCCCGTCGCTATACGACCGAGATCCTCGGCAGCGCCGATCTCACGCCGATCGTGTCGGCGCTGCCGAGCAACGGGGCCGCAGCGTTGCTCTGTGTCGAGCGCGATCCCGCCGCCTGCCACCGATCGTTGCTCGCGCAGCGGCTCACCGAACGGTACGGGGTGACGATCGAGCACCTGCACCCGCTGTAACACAGGTATCCCGCGGCGGCGGGGGGGCGTCCGGTAGATGTCCCACGGCCCGGTTGTCGCCCCTGCACAGAAAGCACACCTACCCTCCGGTACCCGCCCGAGCTGGCAGGGCTGATCATCGCAGCGACCTGCTGCCTGTGCAGGCCGGGACTCCCGCGTCAGGGGCGGTGCGGCGTCACTCCTGCGGACGCACTCCGGACAGGGTGACCGTGACGAGTTTCCGACACCGCAACCCATGAGTGCGGCCTCGGTCGATTGCTTCGACGGAGAAGCTGCTGCCCTGTATCCCGGCAGTGGTAGGTGACCAGGGTTTCGTCATCATGGCCATGGCGCAGGATGCTTACGGTCCAGCGAGGCCCGGGCCCGGCCGCGCTTCTGGGGGAGTGGGGAGAGTGCCGTCAGCGACCACGTGGAGTCATTCCAGTACGCCTGCGATCGTATCGCCGCTTCGTTATCTACCTCCGAAGCGCCCTCGACTATGGCAGCCCGTCCCGCCACATCTGCCTGCTCACCCACGTTCCCCCGCTCCCGGCTGAACTCCCCCGTTCGAACCGTCCTGGGCTGCCTCACCAACCGGTCTGGCGTCCAAGGGGCGGTCAGGTATGGATGAGCCGCACCCACTCGTCGACGTCGTTTCGCCCCATCAGGGATCGCGGGCTGCCGCGCTCGAATCCGAAGGCGCCCATCAACTCGGGCATCCGGGGCAGCAGCTCGGTGTGTGCCTGGTCGATGTCTCGAGTGAGTTGTTCCGCCCGTTCGGCCGAGAGTTCTGCGTGGGCTGCGAACCAGCCCGCCCGGGCCCGGACCTGTTCCGCCGCGTAGAGCACGCCCAGGGTGTGCAGCAGTCTTCGGGCCGCGTCGGGTGCCCGCTCTGCCTCCTCATGCAGACTCTGTGCGGCCATCCGCGTAGCCGCGGCATCCGCCAAGTCCAGCGCGTGCGTGTTGGCCCAGCCAGCATGAGCGGACTCCTCAGCCAGTATCCGCTCGCGTAGGCGGAGCAGCCCATGCCACTGGCTCGTGCCCTGCTGATCGGCACCCACTGCCCAGCCGGACTCCCCTTCGACTCGCGCCGCGAGGCTCCTACCGGCGCTGATCTGCAGTACCTGGTTCTCCCCTTCCGCTGTGATGACGGCCTGGGTGATACCGAGGTAGTCCGGAATGCGGTTGGCGCGAAACATGCCCTGTGCCCCGCAGCGCTCCCGGCACTCCTGGAGAACGTCCCGCGCTGTCCAGGACAGTAACGGCTTAGCGAGGCTGCAGAGTAGCTCGGTCTTCGCATCCTCCTCTGGGCCGGTAAGCCGACCTTCTTCCTGGGCGGGGAGCCGGGCCCGCACCGCGTTGCCGAACGCGCTCGCCGCGTAGACCCGCGAGAGGCAGGAGAGCAACCCCAGCGCCACGTTGTCCCGCTCGATCATCGGAACATCTCCTGCGGTCCGGCGCTGGAGCGCATAGTCATAGGTCAGCCATAGCCCGGCCCGCGCCGCAGCGAGCGTACCGGCGGCGAGCATCACCCGCCCCGTCCGCAACTGTTGCACTGTCTGGCGGAACCGGTCCTTCAGATCGGGAATCGAGCAGGCGAAACGGCCCGCTGCGTCGAACCATGCCGTACCACCGGTCAGCCACGCATGCTCCGGTACTGGAACTTGGTTGAATCGGATCAGTGCGTTGTCCATCGGAGCGAACCCCTTGTCGGGCATCTCAAGAATGTGTACCCCGGGCGCGGTCCCGTCCTCGGTACGCAGGGGAACCACGAACGGGAACACTCCCTCGTCCTCCCCGTCCACGATCAACCTGGCGGCTACCACAGTCAGTAATGGCAGGTCCTTGCCCGCCACGTTCGGCATGAACTTGGTAGCGATCTCCTCAGGTGTATGAAGAAGGAAATGGCGACGCTCGGATTTCCATATTGCCTGTGTACGCAGTGCGGCAACATTACTTCCGTACCCCAGTTCGGTTATCAAGAACACTCCGAGTGAACTTGCATCGTCTAGCTGATTCAGCCAGGACCGTTCTGGTGCATTGTCTCGACCGAGTCGAAGAATCGTTCCCATGCTGAGGCTGAAATGCCCACTCAGTATCGGAAACAGGTCCGGAGCGGCAACCGCACACCATTCGAAGAGTGCTCCCATGCGTCGGCTGTCAGAAGCGATTTCCCTGGCCGACCCGAGCCGCATCGTAAGCTCACGCAGCTGCCCGTAGGACAAGTCGGCCCGCTCTGCGAAAGTCTGGCCCGAGGCTGGAATATTATCCAGCTCCATGACAATCGCGCGCATCCCCATATGCACTTCTTCATATTTCCCTCCGTAAATGAAATCACGTAGAGCAGTGGTCCGCGCGTTACATGGCGATGAATCATGGGCAGCTGTCATTATTTCTCCTTAGAACCATGCAAATACTTCAAGAAGCATGGGAGACCATGGCCGCAATCCGCGAAACAAACTATCACCACCACGGAAACGACCCTTGAACCAAGCAAAGAGAACGAGTGACATTCTGCTAGAGACACGGCAGTCAATCCTCTCACCATTTCGACCAAATTCGAAGCCCAACGATGCAATAATCTTCAAACTGGCTGCGTCGATCCGCAATCCTGACAAGAGATATCCGAAGCGCTTTATTCACTCCAGGCCAGAATAAGGATATTGGCTTACATTCACCCAAGAAGAAATCTGTAGCTTTCGAGAGTGGATCACTCTATCGTTCAACGGAGAGTTTGTGAATCTGGTCTACACATCGAGGGGCTTCACTCTCCTTTGGTGTTCTACCCCATTCCAGTCAAAGAAAACATCGAAATCATTAACCTCCTGGATAGTCTTTTGTAACCTTGTCCAACACGAAGCCTGCGACCTTACCCTCCAGGTCGGTCCGCGAGAAAACTCCTCGGACTCACCTTGAGGTTCGCAAGGTGCCCGTGGATGGCGGCGAACCACGGTTTCCTCGGAAAGAGTCCGATGCGGGAGTTCTCCATAGCACGCACAAGAAAGCAACTACTGTTACCGATCCTCCAACTTCTCCTGCACGCGCATAACGGATTGAATCTACCCTACTACGCCTGCGAAACGCAGAAAGTAGAGGCAACAGTCCATCCTGACAAATTCTCGGACTCGCCTTCCGGGTGCACATTAAATTCATTGAAACCAGGAAGAATTTCAAGGGAATTCTCGATAAAACTAACGGGTAATATGAAATCGGAGTTGATTACCCAAGAATTCGCTGTAAGGCCGTTTCCACCGCACACATGAAACAAACAATGTGAGCATATCCAGGCTGCCAGTGCTCCGGAACGCCCGTCACGTCGAAGTTTCCATTCGACCCGTAATCGGGAGCCTGCTTCTCGTCGGAATTCTCCATGACAACGGGTGCTCTCTCGGAGGCGATCTACACTCTCTCCTCGGCAGCCCATCCAAAATAGCGGTCCGTTGCCTCCAGATGCCAATCCAGGCACCCTCGCATCCACGACCGCATCGCATCCACGCTACAAAGTTGACCCGCAGTGAGATGTCCCCGGAGCTCGCTCTCCTTACGAGCGAAAATTTGTGCCTCGGCGACGGAATCGTCGGCAGACCGCTGGACAGCCTCTCGCTCGGTCAGGCCGTGGGCCTGATAGACCGTAGGTAGGTTCCAGAACCCACCTGGGTGTTCCCGTTCCATATGGTATGAAACCACGTCATTTGACCATCCGACCTGATTTGAGCAGTGTACTCGCAGCTCTTCGAGCCCGGTATGCGGCCACGCTTCCCTGTCGACGTGGGCGCCGTGGGACGCTTCGATCAACACCAGACATGGGTAAGTACACACAGAGTAGCGACGGAGTGCTTTGTAGGAGTTGATAGTGGGAGTCTGCTGACGCATGGCATTCTGAAACACCATCGAGCAGAACCAGGTGCGCATCTCCTGTCGCCAGCGAGCCATCTGCGCTGGTGAAAGTGCCGCCTCCAGCTCATTGAGAACCTCTGCCAGAGCTGCCTCCACCCCATGCCCGGCAGCACCGGTTCCCTTGCCGGTGTCGAGGATCTCAAGCACCGAGGCGATTGCGGCTGTGCGTAGTGGAGCGTCTGGCTCGACGTCATCGACACACAGGTCGTCGAACCAGAAACCCCACACCAGAAAATGGGCGTAGGCATCAAGCAGACTGCGGGGACAGTCCGAGGACACAGTACGGGCCACTATGCGCCCGGCCCTGGTATTGCGAATCCGTCTCAGGGTATCGGGCTGCACTCGGTCCGCTGCCCACGATGTGGCGTCCCGCTCGATCCGATCGATGTCTGGATGACATTTCGCAGGAATATTCACAGTCATGTCTGGCAAGGTCAGCTTCGCGGACACATCAGTCACCCCATCAGTTGGCCATCCGACGATTATCACTCTACATCATAAACGAAGAAGATCGCTAGATTATTAGATGGACTAAATACGCATCAATGAGGAACGCAGATCACTAACAACACTTCAACACGGATTATCCAGGAGAACGATAGCCAAGGCTAGGATGCCCACTCTCATCCTAATTAAACCCAGCTTGGACCTTGAGAGATTAGTGGATTCAGCACGACGCCTTCGACGGTATTGCTCTGAAACTTTTCGGACTTCCGTATCAATTCTGAAAAGTCACCCGAAATAAGTTTCTCCGAAATAGAAAATTCGCGAGGCGAGTGGCGATGATGCCCTGCGGTCGGGCAGCACCGGTACAGGGCTGGCCAAGGTCCAAATCCGCCGGGGTTCCGCATCAGTGACGCGAGGGCGTCACTCCTGCGGGCGCACTCCGGCCAGAGTGACCGTGACGAGCCGATCCACCGCAGCCGTCGAGGGCAGGCTTCCCGCCGCGGTCAGGGCGTGCAGGCAGTAGTTCGCGAGCTCCGCAAGCGGAACGTCATCACGCAGGTGACCGGCCTGGGCAACCTCGGCCAGCAGGCCGTGGATCAGGTCCACGAGCTGCTGTTGCGCCTGGGAAACGCGCTCATCCCGATGCAGGAGCGCCGAGAGCTCGGCGCCGCGGCTCCGCTGCTGGTGGGAGATTCGCGCGAAGGCCGCCAGCACGGCCCGAAGCCGTGCGTCGGCATCGTCGGGCTGATCCCGGAGCTCCGCGAGGTGTGCAAGGTGGCGGGTGATTTCGCGCTCGTGGCAGGCGAAGACGATCGCTTCGATGTCGGGGAAGTACTTGTACAGCGTCGCGCGGCCGATGCCGGCCCGCGCGGCGACCTGCGACATCGTCACGGACGCCAGCCCGTGCTCGTGCACCAGTGTCCAGGTGCTGTCCAGGATCGCCTCGCGCACCGTGCGGCGGTGGTCCTCGATCGTCTCGTTCCACAGCTTCGGCACGCTGCCAGCATACGAGGTGACGTTATACGACATACTGTATTGACAATGACACTTTGTCTATGAAAATCTCGGTACACGTTGGAGGAGGTGCTATGGCTGACCGACCCACCGCAGCAACGCCACGTTGGGTACGCGTATCGGGAGTCATCCTTGGTGTCCTGATCCTGCTGGCGGTTCTCGTGCTGGTCAGCAGTGGCGGCTTGGGACAGCACGGGCCAGCGCGCCACACCTCGCAGGGCGCCCTGCACGCGTGGACCGAACCGGCATCCCCCGACCACGGCGGGCTTCTCCCGGATGGCCGCACATGATCATGCCGCGCCGCCTGCGCAGAGCTGTACTGACCGCGCACATCCTCTCCTCAGTCGGCTGGGCTGGCGCGGTCGCCACCGTTCTGACGCTGGCTGTCATCGGTCTGGCCGGCTCGGATGCGCAGGTGGCACGCGCCGCCTACATCGCGATGGCGCCGATCACCCGGTACATCCTCGTGCCGCTGGCCGTCGCTGCGCTGCTGACCGGGATCGTGCAGGCGCTCGGTACCCCGTGGGGCCTGTTCCGGCACTACTGGATCGTGGCCAAACTCGGGCTGACCGTCCTGGCGACCGGCGTCCTACTGATGTACACGCCGACGGTTGACCACCTGGCGGGCCTGGCGGCCACGACGGGGGCCGGTGCCGAGATACGCGCGCTGGCCGGATCAGCGGTACTGCACACCGCCGGCGGCCTACTGGTGCTCCTGCTGAACACACTCCTGGCGGTGTACAAGCCCAGAGGGCGGCTCCCCCGTGGGGGCCGCACCGCCGCGGTGCCGTAGGTCCCCGCACCCTCCTGCCCAGTCCTGCCCAGAACGGAGACCACCCCGCTGCGCGCACGACCGCGGTAGCCCAGAGACGGAAGGGCACAGTGCAAGAACTCAGTTTTCCCACCGACGACGGCTACAGGCTGTTCGCCACCGTCCTGGGCCAAGGGCCACCGCTCGTACTGCTGCACGCCGGAGGCCCCGACCGATGGAGCATGCTGCCGCTGGCGCGGCTACTGCGGGACCGTGCCACCGTGATCCTGCCCGACATCCGCGGATACGGGCAGTCGACCTGCGCCGATCCCGCTCTGCACACGTGGCGGCGCTACACTGACGACCTGATTGCGCTCCTCGACCACCTCGACATGAGGCAGGCGGTGGTGGGCGGGGCGGGACTCGGTTCGACGGTCTCGCTGCGCGCCGCGCTGCAGGAGCCCGACCGAATCTCCGGGGTGGTCCTGATCGGGGTCGAGGACATCGAGGAGGACGACGCGGCCAAGGCCGCGGAGATCGCCTTCCTCGACGCGTTCGCGGCACGCGCCGCCGCACAGGGACTGCACGCGGCGTGGGAACCGATCCTGGCGACGTTTCCCGAGGTTGTCG
This sequence comes from Lipingzhangella rawalii, assembly GCF_031628175.1. Taxonomy (NCBI): domain Bacteria; kingdom Bacillati; phylum Actinomycetota; class Actinomycetes; order Streptosporangiales; family Nocardiopsidaceae; genus Lipingzhangella; species Lipingzhangella rawalii. Next base: position 329,175 of record NZ_JAVLVT010000010.1, read on the forward strand.
GCGCTATGGTGCGCGATGCCATCCCGCGCAGCAGCGTGGACAGCATCGTCGCCGCCGCGGCGATCGGCCACGACCGCTCGTTCGCCGACGTTGCGGAGCTGCGACACGTGGCTGCCCCGACCCTGGTGATTCCCGGAAACTACCCTCGGCACCCGCGGGCGCTCGCCGAGCGATGCGCCAGGGTCATCCCCGGCAGCGTCCTCGCTCCCGTCGAGATCTCCGCCGCGCTGCGCACGGCCGAAGGTCTGGCGGATACCGTCGCGCCCTCGATCCGCGCCTTCCTCGCCAGGTTGCCCCACCCCGCGGGTGACGGCAACGGGGCGTACTGAGTCCCGGGAAACCGGATCGCTGAGGCACGGACGGCGCTGGCGAACGTGGTGTGGCTCGGCGGCCACACGAGCGACGACGGTAACGGCGTCGAGGCCGATACAGGAGAGCCGACCCCGGCACCTCGCCACCCGAGTACGGCGGGAGACCATCAGTGTGTCGGCGGTACTGTGCTTCCGCTGCGCACCCCAGGCGCGCCGCCAGCATGTGGCAGTGCCCCAGGAACCGACACCGGCCGGGCCGTGCCCATGGCTGGGGCTGCGGTCTAGTGACCCGATCCGCGCACTACGGCGACGGTAACGGGCGCATGGCGGATAAGCGCGTTGCTGACCGAGCCCAGAAGCAACCCCGGAAACCATCCGTGCCCATGCGATCCGACGACCAGGAGCGATGCGTGCGGCGCCAGGTCGAGGAGTGCCCGCACTGGGGGGCCTTGAACCAGTCGTTGCTCCAGCGGCACTGTCGGGTAGCGGTCCTGCCATCGGGCAACCGCGCCGGCGAGCGCGTCCGCAGCGAGATCGCGCTGGGCCTCGGGGGCATCCGGCAGCACCGGCCAGCCAGAAACCGTGGGTTCCCAGGCCAACACCGCGGCTACGCCGATGCCCCGATACACAGTTTCCTCGCAGGCGAAGGCCACCGCCGCCTCAGAAGCGCGAGAGCCATCCACACCGACGATGATGTCGCCACTGCCGGGCCCATCTCCAGGGTCATGCGCGACAACGACCGGGCACGGCGCGTGGGCCGCCACATGGCCAGCCACGGAACGAAGGGGCGTGTGCTTCTGTTCTGGAGTCGGGGACGCGCCCACAACCACCAGCGACGCTTCCCGCGCGGCGTTCGACAGCACCGAGGCCACCGCCCCGAACTCGTGATGGCTTTCGGTAACCATCGCGGGCTCCCTCGCGTTCACATATGCCCTGGCCTGCTCAAGAAGTTCCGCAACCCGTGCGTCTGCGTACTCCTTCGCCTCGTCGGTGAGTCGGTGATTGCGGCCGAACCAGGAGGGGAGCGCTTGGGCGTGTACCAGCTGCAGTGACGTCTGCCTGCGTACCGCCTCATTGGTCGCCCATGCCACGGTGGTCTCGTCGGTCTCCGAGCCCTCCACCCCGACCACGATTGGCCGGTGTGGCACCGCCGATCCTGCTGTCATCACTGGCCTCCTGGTTCCTCACCTACGCGGGAGGCGCTGCTCGGCAGGGGCCAACCGGCCGCGAAAGCCAACCTGTGGTGCGCGGACCACGCTCGTGCGTGCGACGGATCCCGCCTCGCCTGTCGTCGGCGGCACTGGCCCAGGGCCGCAGCCGGGCGAGCTTGTCACGACGTACTGGCGGGGTACCGTCCGCAGGCACGGGCAACGGCACGCTGTCCAGCTCGCGGAGGCCAGTTTCACCGTCCGCTGCGCCTCGGGTTAGGTCTGCCCCGCGCCCTGGCGGGCTAACCACCAGCGCGCTGCACCGCCCGGTACCCGACACCGGACACCTGAGCGCCGATCGCCAATCAGGTTGGGCGTTGGGTACTGGCTTCCTGTACGGGCAGGCCGTGAGGTCGGCGAACGACCAGGGTGCGCCTCGGTCCGCGGTCACGTCTCCTCGGCCAGGGAGTGAAAGGCTTCCTCCTCCTGGACGAAGTGGAGTTTCAGGATTGCGTGCAGTTCCAGCAACACCTGGGACAGCTCTTGCCGGCTCGCGATGTCCGCAGCGTCGCTGCGGAGGTGCGTGGTGAGGTCGCGGATCCGCCGGAGCAGGCTGGTGATCTCGGCGTGCGCGCGGCTCATGGTACCGGTGGGATCGGCGCCACCGAGCGCCTTGGCCACCTCCGGGTAGAGCAGGCGTTCGTCGTCGTGCTCATGCGCGGTGAGGGTGCGCGCGAAGTCCTCGATCTCGTCGAGGAGTTCCGGGGGCAGCGGCGCCGAGGTTCCAGCGACAGCGGTGGCGATCCGCGGTAGCCGGCGGATTCCGGGCCAGAGGTGCTGGTGCTCATGATCCAGGCGCCGCACCAGCTCTGCGACGTCGCCCCGTAGCCGGGGCGCCCCGCCACCCAGTCCGGGGCCCAGGGCACGCAGCGCGTTGAGAATCACCGCGACATCTATGCCTTCCTGCAGCAGCGCCCCGGCTGTCGGCGGAAGCATGCCGGCGGCAGCGACCAGCATCGCGGCCAGAGACATGCCCATGCCGGCCAGGACGCTCTGGGTGGCGATGGTGCGCGACCGGCGGGCGATGGCCAGTGTCTCGGCCAGTCGCTCCAGGCGATCCACAGTGATCACGATGTCGGCCGCCTCTGAGGACGCCGTCGCCCCGCGGGCGCCCAGCGCGACGCCAACTCCGGCGCTCGCCAGGGCAGGTGCGTCGTTGATCCCGTCGCCCACCATGACGGTGGCTGCCCGATCACTCTCGCGGCGCACGACCGCGACTTTGTCGTCCGGGGACTGCTCGGCGTGAACCTCGTCGGCCCCGACGACGTCCGCGATCGCATCCGCTACCACTTGGCGGTCGCCGGTGATCATGACTGTGCGGGTAATACCGGCCCGGCGCAGCAGCCGGAACGTGCGGGGGGCCTCGGGCCGCAGCGGATCGTCGAGCAGCAGGACTCCAGCGACGTGGCCATCGACTCCGACGAAGACGGTCAACGAACCGGTGGCTACCGCCCGGCGTCGCACCTCGTCTACCCACGCGGGCGGGGTGCCGGAACTTACCCAGGTGGCCTTGCCCACTGCGACGGCGCGCCCGTCCACGTTCCCGCGCATCCCCTGGCCAGGTGTCTCGGTCACACTCGTGGGCAGCGCCAGCCGCAGGCCGGCCCGCTCGGCCGCGCGCACGATCGGCGTGGCCAGCACGTGCGCCGAGACCTGGTCGAGCGATGCGGCAAGCCTGAGTACTTCCTCCTCAGTGCCGGGTTCCCGTCCGGTCACGACCCGGTTGAGCCGCGGGCGGCCCGCGGTGACCGTTCCGGTCTTGTCGAAGAGGAGGACCCGTGCGCGGGCAAGCCGCTCCAGGGCGCCTCCGCCCTTGATGATCACCCCGCGGCGCGCGCTGCGGGACAGGCCGCTGGTGAAGGCGATCGGGGCAGCCAGGATCAGGGGGCACGGCGTCGCCACGACCAGCACCGCCACCGCACGGACCGGATCATTGGCGACCAGCCACGCCGCCCCGGCCAGCAGGAGCGTCAGCGGCAGGAAGAGCGCGGCGTAGCGGTCCGCCATGCGTACGAGCGGGGCGCTGTGCGCATGGGCCTCCCGTGCCAGACGCACGATTCCGGCATAGGTGCTCGTCTCGGCATCCGTGGTCGCCCGCATGGGGAAGGGCTCCCCCGCGTTGACGACGCCGCTGGGCACGCTGTCGCCTGCACCGTGCTCCACCGGCAGCGGCTCACCGGTGACGGCGGACTCGTCGAGCAAGGCTGCGACCGCGTTGCTGCTACGGCTACGGGCATCGCCGTGCTGCCCAGCGCCAACCCGGGAACCGGCAGATGGCCAGGCAGCACCGTCATCGTCCGTTCGCCGGTCCCTCGGAGCATACTGCTGGCTGTCCTCGATCCGGCCGTCGACCGGCACCACCTCGCCCGACCGCACCAGGAGCAGATCTCCGGGACGTATCTCGGAGGCATCCACGGTAACGATCTTCCCGTGCTCCAGACGGTGCGCGACCTTGGGCACCCGGGACAGCAGCGCGCTGAGATCGCGCCGCGCCCGACCCTCGGCGCGCTGCTCCAGGAGTCGTCCACCCGTGAGCATCACCGCGACGATGGCGCCCGCCAGGTACTCCTGGACAGCAGCGGTACCCAGCAGAGCCAACACCGCGATCGCGTCAGTCCCCAGGCGCCGCTGCCGCAACCCGTCGACCACCCACCACAGGGCGGGGACGCTCGCCAGAGCCGTGGTGATCAACCACGCCAGGGCGGTGGCCCTCGGCGCATCAGCGAGCCACGCACCCCCTCCCACGCCAAGACCCGCCAGACACAGCCAGAAGAGCAGTCGCGTCGTCATTGCAGCTCACCAGGTGTCTCGCGGGTGACCTCGCCGAATCGGACGGCCGGGTGGAGCGGCTGTATGAGGCGATGTCCCGCCTCGTTGGGCAGACCGGAACGAGCGCGTCTCGGCGCGCGCTCGGCATCTGTGGTGCCTGCCCTGTCGGGCTCCGCGATGCAGACCATCGTCCCCCGTTCCTGAGCGTGAACTCCCATCTCACCTGGATCTTCACCAGCTCGCGAGAGCCCACCGTCCCGACCCTGCGGGCCGTTGGCCCCTGCCGATGTGGCGCGGGAGCCGCAAGCATGGAGGAGCCGTACCTGCATATGTGCCCGCTCCGGAGGAGAGGGATCCGTGACACTGCCTCACACACACGCCGACCGGTCGTGGCACGCCACCGAGACGGCCGAGGCGATCGACGTGCTCGACTCGGGGCTCCAGGGACTGAGCACTCCCGAGAGTGCGCGCCGAATCCGGCAGTACGGCCCCAACGTCCTGGAGGATCTGCGGCCGCCTTCGGCCGCGCTGGTCTTCGCGCGCCAGTTCCGCAGCCCGCTCATCGCGATCCTGCTGGCGGCAGCCACGGTGACCCTGGTGTTCCGGGAGTGGATCGACGCTGGCGTGATCGCCTTCGTGTTGCTGCTGAACGCGTCGATCGGCTTCGTCCAGGAGCGCAAGGCCGACGCGGCGGTGCGTGCCCTGATGGAGATGGCGGTGCCGCGGGCTCGTGTCCTACGCGATGGCAGGGAGGTGGAGGTCGACGGTCGGGATCTGGTACCCGGTGACCTGGTACTGCTGGAGTCGGGGGCCCGGATTCCTGCGGACATGCGGCTGATCCGCGCACAGGCGCTGCTGGTCGACGAGTCGATGCTGACGGGCGAGTCCGAACCTGTGGTCAAGCACACCCGGGCACTGGCGTCGAACCTTCCCCTCGGAGACCGGGGCTCGGTCGCGCATGCCGGCTCGATGGTGACCAGCGGGCGAGGTGCGGGTCTGGTGTTCGCTACGGGCCCTCACACGGTGCTGGGCGGCATCGCCGAGCTGCTCCGTTCGGAGCCCCAGGCGGCGACCCCACTCCAGCAGCGGATGACCCGCCTCTCCCGGCTGATCATGTTCGCGGTGCTGTCCTCCTGCGCTCTGGTGTTCGTGCTCGGGCTCGCCACCGGCGGCCAGGTTCGGGAGCTACTGATGGCCGCGGTAGCGCTGGCAGTGGCCGCGGTGCCCGAGGGCCTTCCGATCGTCCTGACGATCGCCCTCGCGCTCGGGGTTACCCGGATGGCGCGACGCAACGCGATCGTGCGCCGGTTGCCGGCGGTGGAGACGCTGGGCAGCGCTACCGTCATCGGCTCGGACAAGACCGGCACCCTGACCGAGAATCGCATGACTGTCCGCCGAATCTGGGCCGCGGGGCAGGTTCGGTTGCCCGTCAGTGTCTCCGCGCGAAGTGGGTTCGGCGCTGGGGTTTCCTCTCCCCTGGCGCAAGATGCCGCCACACTGACCCTCCTCACCGGCGTGCTCACCAATGAGGCGGTGATGCAGACCACAACGGACGGAGTCGAGGCGCAGGGCGATCCCACCGAGATCGCCCTGCTGCTCGCCGCGGCCGAGGCAGGCCTAGCCCCCGAACCACAGCGGGATGCCTACGCCTGCATCGCCGACCTGCCGTTCGAGCCGAGCAGACGGTTCTCCGCGGCCATACGTGCGTGGAACGGGACCGAGGTGCTGTTCGCCAAGGGAGCACCGGAACGTGTGGTGGACATGTGCGACTCCGTCCTCGCAGATGGCGCGGAGGCGCCGCTCGACGTGGCCGAGGCGAACGCCGCGGCGCGCTCGATGGCCGCCGATGGGCTACGGGTTCTCGCACTGGCGGTCAGCCGTGGCCGCCGGAGCGGGGACCCGCCCTTGGATCTTGAGGAGCCGTGCGGTCTGGTCCTGGTGGGGCTGGTCGGCCTGATGGACCCACCTCGCAAGGGTGTCCGCGAGGCCGTCGCGGCCTGCCACAGCGCCGGGGTCCGGGTCGTCATGATCACCGGGGACCACGCGCTCACTGCCGGATCCATCGCCACCGAACTGGGGATCACCAGTAACTCACGGCGGACTGTCACCGGGAGTGACCTGGAAGGAATGGACGAGGACGAGCTGAGATCGGCCGTCTCTGGCACGGACGTGTTCGCGCGCGTTTCCCCCGAGGACAAACTGCGCATCGTCCGTGCCCTCCAGGCGCACGGCGAGGTCGTGGCGGTGACCGGTGACGGGGTCAACGACGCCCCCGCGCTCAAGTCCGCCTCGATCGGGGTCGCGATGGGGGAGGGCGGCACCGACGTGGCCCGCGAGGCCGCCGAGATCGTGCTCACCGACGACAACTTCGTCAGTATCGTCGGTGCCATCGAACAGGGCCGGATCACGTTCGACAACGTGCGCCGGGCGACCTTCTTTCTCGTCTCCACGTCCATGGCCACGATCGTCGCGCTGATCGTGACGGTGGCGGCCGGGTGGCCACTGCTCATGGTGCCCGCACAACTGCTGTGGCTCAATCTCGTCACCAGCGGACTCCAGGATGTCGCCCTGGCGTTCGAACGTGGGGACCGCAACGTGCTGCGCAAGTCCCCGCGCAGCGCACGGGAGGGGATCATGTCGCCCCTGCTGTGGCAGCGCGCTGCCGGAACTTCCATTGTCCGCGCTGGCGGCACACTCGCCCTGTTCTACTGGGTCCTGGAAGACACCGGTTCCATCGCCACCGCCCAGACAGTCGCGCTGACCACAATGGTGCTGTTCTCCGCCTTCCAAGCTGGGAACGCCCGATCCGAATACCGTTCCGTGTTCACCGTCTCCCTGCGCGACAACCCGTTTCTGGTCTGGGCCACCATTGGCACCCTGGCACTGCACATGGGCGCCCTGTACTTCCCACCCACCCAGCTGGTGCTGCGCGTCGAGCCGCTGCCACTGCACTACTGGCCGATCATGATCGCGGTGGCGGCTGCCGTCCTCGTTGTCGTCGAGGCGGAAAAGGCCGTCCGGCGCCGGGTTACACACGACGCGGATTCGCCGCCGGATGGCCCATCGGGTCCGGGTTCGGGCCGAGGAGCCTAGGGAGTGCTTCTTGAACGCTCTCGGGCCAGCGAGCTGCTCGCCGGAGCGTGGCCTCGCACGCCGATTCGCGCCGGGCGCCCTGGTTTGGTCGTGCGCGCGGGATGCGCCCCACCGGCTCAGGCGCGGCGGCAAGGGATGCGGCCCCATGGTCGTGGGAGCTAGCGATGGCGATATCCGGTGACTACCCAGACTCGAGCTCTGCGGCGAGGACATGCTCCTTGACGGCCAGGAAACTGTCTGGGGTCACTGAGATCGAGTCAATACCCATGGAGACGAGTATCCGTGCGAAGTCGGGGTCGTCACTCGGCCGTTGTCCGCACATCCCTACCGGACGCTCGTTGGCGTGCGCTGCCGCGACCAGCTGCTCGATGCTGGCGATCACCGCTGGATCCCGCTCGTCGAAGAGCTCCGCGAGTTCAGCAGAGTCTCGATCTACCCCCAGGAGCAGTTGCGTGAGGTCGTTGCTGCCGATCGAGAATCCGTCGAAGCGCTCCGCGAATTCCGCGGCCAGGACGACGTTGGCCGGGATCTCCCCCATAACGAACACGCGAAGGCCGTTCTCGCCGCGCCGCAGCCCCTCCTCGGCCATCACGTCGATAACCCGGTCGGCCTCGCGCAGGGTTCGACAGAAGGGCACCATAAGAACCAGGTTGGTCAGGCCGATGTCGTCGCGGACCCGGCGGACAGCCCGGCACTCCAGGGAGAATCCCTCGCGGTAGCCCTCGGTGTAGTAGCGGGACGCGCCGCGCCATCCCAGCATTGGGTTCTCCTCAGCTGGTTCGAACGGTCCACCACCGATCAGGCGAGCGTACTCGTTGGTCTTGAAGTCGCTCATCCGCAGGATGACCGGTTGAGGCCAGCGCGAGGCCGCGATTCGCGCCACACCGTGTGCGAGGCGCTCCACGAAGTAGTCGGCACCGCTGGGCGAGCCTTCGATGAGTCTTGCGATGCGCGTCCGGTCACCCGCGGTGAGCCGCTCAGGATGCAACAACGCCATGGGGTGGGCGCGGATGTGGTTCGCGACGATGAACTCCATCCGGGCGAGACCTACTCCGTCCGCTGGCAGTCGCCACCAGCGCAGTGCCGCATCGGGATTGCCGATGTTGAGGGAAATCTTGGTCCGCGTCTCCGGTACTGTTCTCGGGTCAAATTCGCGTTTCTCGTAGGCCAGACGCCCGGCGTAGACATGACCGGTCTCCCCCTCGGCGCAGCAAACGGTTACCTCGGCTTCCGGTGCGAGGCGTCGGGTTGCGTTGCCGACGCCGACCAGTGCCGGAACACCTAGTTCGCGGCTGACGATCGCGGCGTGCGAGGTGCGCCCACCATGGTCGGTGACGATGGCCGCCGCACGCTTCATGATGGGTTCCCAGTCCGGGTCGGTGTTGGTGGTGACGAGCACGGCGCCGGACTCGAAGCGATCAATCTCGGTGGGATCGCGCAGCACACAGGTCCGCCCGACCGCTATGGCGCCGCCGACGGCTATGCCCGAGACGAGCCGTTGCCCCGACTCCGTCAGGTGAAAGGTGTGCAGACTCCCTGGTCCCTGATGCGCCTGCACTGTCTCCGGTCTGGCCTGGACAACGAACAGCTCACCGGTACGGCCGTCCTTGGCCCACTCCACATCCATGGCGGTGCCATAGTGGTCCTCGATCAGAACCCCCCAGCGGGCCAGGGTGCAGATCTCCTCGTCGTGGAGAACGTAGGACGTCCGTTCGCTGCTGGAAGTGACCTCGGTCTGGAGGCGCTCTTCGCCGCTGCCATAGACGATCCTGAACTCTTTGCGGCCCCGCGCCTTGGAGGTGATCGGCCGCGCCTGGGTGTTCTCGCGCAACAGATGCTTGAACACGGTGTACTCGTCCGGATCTACCAGGCCCTGGACGACGCTCTCCCCGAGACCGTAGGCGGCACTGATCACCACATGGTGTGGAAACCCGTTCTCGGGGTCGATGGTGAACAGGACCCCGGATCCAGCAAGGTCGGAGCGCACCATGCGCTGGACGCCAACCGACAGTGCGATATCGAGATGATCGAAGCCCTGGTCCTCTCGATAGTTGATCGCCCGATCGGTGAACAGTGAGGCGTAGCAGCGCTTGCATGCCGCCAACAACGCTGCCTCGCCAGAGATATTGAGGAAGGAATCCTGTTGACCCGCGAAGCTCGCGTTGGGCAGGTCCTCAGCCGTGGCGCTGCTGCGCACCGCGACGTCGAGGTCACGACGCCCGACCTGCTGCCCCAATTGGCGGTATGCCGCGTGTATAGCTTCGCGCAGGTCATCCGGGAGCTGCGCGGCCAGCATCGCCGAGCGCACAGCGTCGCCTACGGAGGAGACCGGTTCCCCCTGCCCCAGGCGCGCAACCTGGTCCGCGATGAAGCCGCGAAGCTCGTTGGCGTCCAGGAACTCCCAGTAGGCATCGGCTGTGGTGGCAAATCCCCCGGGCACGGACACGCCCGCTGCCGCGAGCTCCCGCAGCAGCTCCCCCGATGACGCATTCTTGCCTCCGACGCTCTTGACGTCCCCGATCCCGACATCGTCCAGGTCGCGGACGTAGCGGATGCTTGGCATGGTTCCCCTGCTCTCTGCTGTGCCCGGGCCGCACCGTGTCGGCGACACAGCGGCGACCGGCCACCGAAGGCCTACCTCCAGCGAAACTCCTAAGCGTGGCGATGGCCACGGTCCGACGGCCATTGCCGCAGGGACCCTTGGCAGAAGTACGGACGGACCAACGTCCCTAGCCATGGAGGTTGAGTACAGTCCGCGTCTGGGTCGACAGCAAGGGAGGGCCTCCGTATAGCTGCGAATCGACCAAGATCAACACCTGGGGTAGGCCAGGCGGCCCTCGCACCACACGCGTCACCAACCTCACAGGGCAATACACCGTGGTGCGGTTGTAGGGCGAGTCCGACTGTCTGCGGGTCCGCGGTCATCGTGCTCTACCTGTTCCCCACACTCGACGTGCGAGCAGGACCGCCGGATGCCCTCAGTTGGGCGGGTCAATCTAGCGATCTGCCAGCTGGGTGGAACCCGAGCACGGGAACTCGCCCGCTTCCGCCGGGGCTGGGCCTGGTACGGGCCAGCAGCCCCGGCGGGCTGATTCGATAGGTCGGCGCCTTGTGGGACGACCTCAGTGGGAGGAGAGGCGCAGCAGACCCTCGGCGACTTCCACCAGGTTCGCACCGCTCACGTCCGGCGCTGTGAAGACGTCCCCGTACTGCCCCTCCAGCCGCGCACACCAGCCAGCGAGACAGCCGGCGCGTTTGGCTCCATGGCAGTCCCAGGCGTGGACCGCGACGAGTGCCATGGTGTCTGGCGATGTTCCGAGTTCACTGGCAGCGACGCGGTAGATCGACGGTGCGGGTTTCCATGTACCGGCCTTCTCCGCAGTGATCACGTGATCCACGTGGTGCGCCAGCCCGGCGTGTTCCAGGAATCGAGCGGTGTTCTCCGCGCTGCCAACGGTGAGGCATCCGACCCGCAGCCCGGCTTCGGACAGACGTCGCAACGCCGGTTCGGCGTCGGGGTGTGGGGGCAGGTGGGCGAACCCGTCAAGTACGTGGTCGATGTCGCTTTCGGTGGCGGTGTGGTGGGTGTCGGTACGCAGCGCCTGTCGTGCCACCGATTCGAACGACCCGAAATCCCCGGCGAGGGTCAGTGCCATCGAATCGCGCTGGAAGCGCATGAACCACGGATGCAACAGCTGCGCGGATTGGCCGATCTCCTCCAGGCGAGTGCGGAGCGGGTCCAGGTCCAGCAGGGTCTCGAGGACATCGAAGGCAACGGCGTTCGGCCGAGCGGTCACGAAAGCTCCTTCAGTTGGTGGCTCAGCTGTCTGCCAAGTACTATACAAACCGGTTTGTATAGTACTTGGGCTGGAAGGAAACGACAGTGGCTGAACCGCAGGGCAGGCCTGCCAAAGGACGCGCGACGGCGGATCGCATCCTGGCTACTGCCTCAGCGCTGTTCTATGAGCGCGGCATCCGAGCTACGGGGGTCAATGCGATCTCCGAGCAATCGGGCGTGACGAAGGCCACCCTCTATGCCCACTTCGGAACCAAGGACGGGCTGGTGACAGCGCACTTGCGGGCCCGCAACAAACGGTGGTGGAAGGAACTCGACGAGAGTCTGGCCGGGTGCGTGACCGCCGAGGAGCGGTTGAAGACGATGTTCGGGGCCTACCGGGACTGGACCCTGGCGGGCGACTTCCGCGGCTGCGGTTTCGTGAACGCCTCCGCCGAGCTCACTGCGCCCGACCATCCCGGCCACGCCGTCATCAGCGACCACAAGGAAGGTATCCGGTCGTGCCTCGAAGCAATCGCAGTCGCAGCCGAGTGCCGAAACCCCGTAGCGGTGGCCGAGGAATGGTTCCTCCTGCTGGAAGGAGCCACAGTGACCGCATCGCTACGGAACGGAACCGAACCCTTCGGCCAGGCCCGTCGAGCCGCCTTCCGCCTGCTGCCAACCGCCGGTGCGAGCGCGTAAGGGTCACGCTCCCCACCCCGCTGGCGGTGGCGACGGGGAGTTGATGCGTGTCGCGGTGTCCGTGACTCGCGTGTGAGCAACTTCGGTAAGGTCGACGTCGAGGGCCGTACGTGCACAAGCCAGGATCAGGTGGTCCGCACCCGTCGAATCAGCGACCGTTCGCTGGGTTCTCGTCAAGGACACGTGTCGGGGCGTGGTCTCAGGAGTTACCTGACAGTTTGTCATCGGGAGTTGCTCGACGTTTCTCCCGGGTTCCCATGCCTTTGACGTAGAGCCGGGTGACGGGTCCCGGGGTCTTGCGGGGGCGCGCTGTGATCTCTTCTTCCCCGCGCAGGACCCGTAGGTGGGTGTCCTCGACTACGACGGTGACCAGCTTGCCGCAGTGGCGGGAGCCGAGCCTGATGCACTGGTTGACGACCGCGGATGCGCGCACTGCGCGGCCCGGCACCGGTGTTCTACGGATGAAGGCCGGCGGTACCCACGAGTCGTAGGTGGGCCGCTCACAGCACGGGCAAGGAGACTCTCGGTGCTGGTGCGAGTGACGCCGACACCACCGCTACCGCTCCTGAGCGCGAACACACCCACGCGCGCGGCTGGACCGGCGTGATTCGGTTCAAGGGACGCCACAGCCGCCGCCGTCGAGGCGTCCGGCTGGTTTGCGACTCGACCCGCGGTGTCCGTGGATGCGGCGATTGCCCGTGGCCCGGGACCTCGGCAACGGCCCGATGGTGCTCATCGCAGGGCTACGTCCCCGGGTGAAGTTTGCGTCCCGGCCCGGACAGCCCGCGGTAGACGCATCCGGGCATGATCCCGGCCGCTACCGGCCCGCAGGCCTGCCTCCCTCGGGCCCAACGGCACTGTTTCCCGGACCGGCGCGAGACGCAGTGTGGGACCAGGCAATTCGAACGGAGCTAGTGATGGGTGAAGACGACACCTCCCCGGTCCTGGTGACGGGGAGCGCTCGCGGTATCGGGGCGGCTGTGGCCCGCATGGTTCACGATGCGGGCCCATCCGTCATCATCGCCGACATCCTGGACGAGGAGGGCAGGAAGCTCGCGAAGGAACTTGGTGAACGTGCGCACTACGTCCACCTGGACGTCACGAGCGCCAGCGACTGGGCGGACGCGGTAGCTGTGGCTGAAGGTGCGGCTGGCCCGCTGGCATCCCTGGTGAACAACGCCGGAATCCTGGACTTCGGGCCAATCGAGACCCACTCTGAGGAGGGCTTCCGCCGGATTCTCGACGTTAACCTGCTGGGCACCTGGCTTGGCATGCGTGCCGCTTTGCCGTCCCTGCGGCGGTCCGGTGGGGGAAGCATCGTCAATCTCTCCTCCACCGCGGGCATGCAGGGGTATGCCGGAATCGGTGCCTACGTGGCCAGCAAGTGGGCGATCCGCGGGCTCACCAAGACTGCGGCGCTGGAGTTCGCCGCCGACGGGGTTCGTGTGTGTTCGGTCCACCCGGGGCCGATCCGCACTCCCATGACCGCCGAGATGGAAGACGCTGTCGTGGCCAGCCAACCCATCCCGCGGTTCGGCAGTCCCGAGGAGGTCGCCCGTATGGTGGGCTTCCTCGTCATGGAGGCGACATATTCAACGGGCAGCGAGTTCGTGGTCGACGGGGGCGCCATCGCGGGTGCCGTGTTGCCACTGGACACCACATAGGAACCGATCCACCGATCGACGTGACGGGCGGTTTCCCGGCGCGGGCGGGCCGGTGGGGTGGCCCGCGCTCCCCACCCAGCGCTGCGCGGAGGCGCTGCACCGTGCTGTCGGTGCGCGCGGACCCGGCCACCTTGCTCCGGCAAACAACATCCGCCACACCGCCACCACCCGCTGCCACGCCACCAAGGCCGGGGCACGCACCCCCTGCCCACGGAACCACCGAACAGGCTCCATCACCCGACGGCACTCGGCTCCCCACACCGCGTCTGGCAGGTCGACGACGTGGCCGTGCCATCCAGCCCGGGTGCGGAAGTCCTGTTGGAACCAGGACTTGTGCTCCGCTGAGGCGGTACCGCCGACTCTGCCGAGGGGCGCCGGCGTCATGGTCAGCTGGATCCATCGAAGATCCCCCCTCGGAAGGAACACGCAGATGTCAGCACAGTCCCCCCAGCCCTCGCCCCCCGTACGTCACCGCGCCGTCGAGACCGCTACAGCTGAACCCGCCTCTCCCGCTGCGCGTGGTGTCCTCGCCGTGCTGCGGCTGTCCCTCGGCTGGTACTTCCTGTGGGCGTTCGTGGACAAGATGTTCGGGCTGGGATACTCCACTCCCCCGGAAGGCGCCTGGATCAATGGCGGCAGCCCTACCCACGGGTTTCTCACTGGGGCCACATCCGGGCCACTGGCCGGAATGTATCAGTCCTTCGCCGGGGCCGCCTGGGCCGACTGGTTGTTCATGGTCGGACTGCTGGGCATCGGTGCCGCCTTCCTGCTGGGCATCGGCATGCGTATCGGTGCGGCCTCCGGGGCGCTGATGCTGGTGCTGATGTGGAGCGCGGTCCTGCCCCCCGACACCAATCCCTTCATGGACGACCACCTCATCATGGCCCTGGCGATGGTGGCCCTGGCGATGGTCCACGCGGGCCACACGGTCGGCCTGGGCCGCTGGTGGGACTCCCTGCCTCTGGTACGCCGTTTCCCAGCCCTGCGCTGATCGAAGACTCCCGGGGCGGACGCGCCACCCGCGTCCCGCCCCGGGGGCAGCCGTACGTGCCCGGAGTCAGGCACCCACATCCGCCGCTCGACTCCGGGGAGATGGGATGGACCCGTGCTTGTGGAGACCCGGAGCACCGAGCTTCACACGTTCGTATCCAGTGCTCCCGGTGGGCCCGCCGGTCACCTCGGCTCGGACCGGTGAAGCGATCGTCAGGTACGAAGGTCCGTTCGAGCAGGGTCGGTGGGCCCTGGCGGCAGGGCGGTGGCTCGACCGAAGGTGGACGTTAGGAGAGGAAACGGAGCATGGTCCACCGTGGCCCGAACGCCGGGACGAGTACCGGGCATGGACGGGGACTGGCCGAGCCAGCCCACCGGGGAAGGTCGACCGGCTGCGGGCAGAGTGTGTTCGCGAACCTGGAGCCCCTGGCCGCCCCGGTCCGGCCACCGAGGATCATTGGGGGAAACATTGCTGGTCAAGGAGATGATGACCGCACCGCGCATGGTGCTCGCACCGCACACGACGGTGCGGGAGGCAGCCCGGCTGTTCGCCGAGCAGGAGGCGACGGCGGCACCCGTGGTCGACGACACTGGCGCGTTGCTGGGGATCGTCACCGAGATCGACCTGCTACGGGATCGATTCGAGGCCGACCCCCGAGCCTGGGCCCGGCCCGTCGACGCGTCGCCTCCGGCACCGCCGGAGTCCGTCACCGACGTCATGACGCGCGAGGTGGTGACCATCGCCGAGAACAACGACGTGGCCGACCTGGTCGACCTCATGGTGCGCCGGCGACTGCGGGAGGTGCCGGTGCTGCGCGCGGGCCGTGTGGTGGGCATGCTCAGCCGTGGTGACCTGCTGCGGATGCACTACCGCACGGATGCCGAGGTCTTGGCCGATCTGCGTGCGGCCCTGGCCGAGGGGGCTCCGTACGTGGAGCAGTGCTCGGCGCAGGTCCGCGACGGCTTCGTCCATCTCGACTGCGAGAACATCAGTGCGCAGCAGCGCCGGTTGGTGACGAGCATCGCCCGCACGGTGCCCGGCGTCAGTCGCGTCATCGTCGACAACACCTGATCCTGACGGGAGCGCGAAGCCCGATGAGCCTGGACGCCTACTCTCCGCCGCAGGTCGCCGAGCGAGTTGAGGCGTTCGGAATCGCAAAGGCGCATGCGCCATTGCTGGGCACCGTCATGCTGGGAGTGCTGGCCGGGGGCTTCATCGGTCTCGGCGGCCTGTACTACACGGTCGTGACGACCAGCGAGACGACATGGCATCTCCTCGCCGGTGGCCTGGTGTTCTCCACTGGCTACATGCTGGCGATCCTCGCGGGCGCGGAGGTTTTCACCAGCAACAACCTGCTCACGATGGCCTGGGCGTCGCGCAGGCTGAGTGGCCGGCGGCTGCTGCGGAACTGGTCACTCGTTCTCGTCGCCAACGGCGTTGGGGCGGCGGGGCTCGCTGCCCTGTTCACCCTGTCCGGCCTGCCGGCGGCCCAGGACGGCGCTGTCGGCACCCGCGCCGTCGAGATGGCCGTGGATCGCGCGGCGCTGCCGTGGATGCAAGCGTTCTTTCTCGGGGTGCTCGGCAACCTGTTCGTGTGCTTGGCTGTGTGGGTTTCGATGGCGGGTCGCTCGGTCACGGACAAGGTGGTCGGAACCGTCCTGCCGCTGTCCGCTCTGGGTGCGCTCGGGCTGGAGCACGTGGCCGCCAGCCTGTACTTCATCCCCCGGGGTCTGATGGTCGCCTGGCTCGTTCCCGAGGCGGCTGCCGGACTTCCGCCGGTGGCCCTCGCCGGCGCGGCTGTGCACATCGTTGCGGTCACCCTGGGCAACATCGTTGGTGGCAGTCTGATGGTGGCGCTCGTTTACTACGTGATCTATCTGCGTCCGGGATCCGACCGGTCCAACCGCGACATCCCCGGCTAGGTGCCCGGATCGGGACCGGGGCGGGAACGGGGCCTGCCACGGTACGCCACGCGCCGTGGGGCAGCCCGCCCAGCACCGACCCACGCCATCGTCACGCGCTTCAGCACGGGAGCTCGCAGGACGACCCCGGTGCGAGGGAGACACTCGCCCGGGTAGTCGCGACCTGCAGCGGCGGTGCGTCCGAGGTGGGCAGCTCCACCCGGAGGCGACCCTCGGTGATGTCCACACGAACGTCGGCATGTCCGTGATAGTCGATCTCGAAGGCGAGGTGGTGCAGCCCGCGAGGGAGGCGGGGGTCCAGCCGCAGGGCCTCCGGGTCGGGTGCCAGTCCGGTGTAGCAGCGGGTGAGCAGGTCCAGGGTGCCGGCCATCGCGCCGAGATGGATTCCCTCGGCGGTGGTGCCGCCCTGGGTGTCGTCTATGTCGGAGCGCAGTGCCTGGCTGAAGAACGTCCAGGAGTTCGCGCGGTCGGTGCGCGCGAGCACCCAGGCGTGGACGACTGCGCTCAGGGTGGATCCGTGTGAGGTTCGTGCGAGGTAGTACTCCACCGTGCGGGGGATGAGCCCGGTGTCGATGCCGTATCCGAGATGGTCGAGGAGCTCCGCGAGCTCCTCCTCGGTCAGGAGAAAGAACAGCATCAGGGTGTCGGCCTGTTTGGAGACCTTGTACCGGTTGGCGGCGCCCGCCCCGTGTTCGGACTCCAGGATGCGGTCAAGTCGCTGCACATCGGGATACGTCGCTCGGTAATGGTCCCAGTCCAGCTCCTCCAGATGCGCATAACCCTCGAACTGACTGATGACTCCGCCGTGGAACGGCACGCGGAGCTTGCGACTCACCTCCTCGAACCGGCTCAGTGTTGCGTCGGTGAGACTCAGCGCATCGACCAGCTCGCTGCGCCGGCGCCCGGGGATGAGGTCCAGGATGTGTAGGGCACGCCGCAGCAGCCAGGCGGTCATGATGTTGGTGTAGGCATTGTTGTCCAGCCCGGGCTCGGTCCGGTCCGGGTAGCCGTCGTGGTACTCGTCCGGGCCCATCACCCCGCGGATCTCGTAGCGATTCAGTGCCTTGTTGTAGGTCGCGAGTCCAGCGAAGTAGCGGGCGACCTCCAGCACGAGCTCGGCACCGTAGTCGGCGAGAAACCTGCGGTCCCCGGTGAGCCGGTAGTACTCCCACACGTTGTAGGCAACAGCGATACCCACGTGTCGCTGGCGGTGGCTGCGGTCGGGCAACCAGCGTCCGGACATCGGGTTCAGGTGGACGGTCTGGGTTTCCTCGCGACCGTCGCTGCCGCTCTGCCAGGGAAACATCGCGCCGGGCAACCCCGTGGCGGCTGCGGCTGCGCGCGCCTCCGGCAGGCGGCGCCAGCGGTACAGCAGCAGGCTCCGTGCGACGTTCGGAAGTCGCGCACACAGGAACGGGAAGACGAACAGCTCATCCCAGAAGACATGCCCGCGGTAAGCCTCTCCGTGCAGACCACGGGCCGGGACACCCACATCCAGGTCTGCGGTGTGCGGGGAGAGTGTCTGCAACAGGTGAAAGACGTGCAGGTTCACCGCGCGCTGCGTCTCCTGGTCCGCGACCTCGACCCCACAGCGCCGCCACAGGTGCCTCCAGGCGACGGTGTGCCGTTCCACCAGCGCCTCGAAGGTGTGAGCCCGCTGTACCTCTCGCAGCGCGGCGTCGAGGCAGTCGGCGGCAGCACGGTCACCCGAGCTGTGCACGGAGGCGACCTTGGTCACGGTGAACTGAGTGCCTTCGGCGACCAGACGGCTTTCGTGGTGGGCCGCCCAGCGTCCGTCCGGGGTGGTCTCGCAGGACTGTTCGGCCCCCGCGTCACTGACGGTCCGGGAAGCCATGGCGATGCGGATCTCGGAGGTGACGGTTCGGGTATGCAGCCACGCGATACCAGAGGACTCGGCGCCGGCGCCCAGGGGGTGTAGATGTTCCGAGGCCAGGTCCCGGTAGCGGGCCACGCCCGTGTTACGTGTCCTGGCGTCGAGGGCGGAACGCACGGTGAGGCGCCCGCTCCAGTTCAGGGGTACCAGGGTGGTCTCCAGCGCGGCGAGGGTGGGCTCCGCCATTGACACCAGGCGGCGCTGGGTGAGCCGCGTCTCGCGTCCGGAGTCGTCGCGGATCAGCGCCAGGCGGGTGAGCACACCACGACGTACGTCGAGTTCCCAGGTCTGTTCGGCTGTCTGCCAAGAGGCTGCCGGGCCGAACCAGGGGCCGTTGTCGATACGGAAGGTCATCGGTAGCCAGTTGGGCAGGTTGACCATGTCCTCGTTGGTGATCTCGCGACCGGCCACGGTGGAGGTCAGTCGGTTGTAGCAGCCGGCCAGGTAGGTGCCCGGGTAGTTGGTTTCATCGGCTACTGCCTCCGGCGCGGCACCCCGCGTGGCGAACCGTCCATTCCCCAGCGTGCACAGGGCTTCGCGTAGGCCAGAGCCGCAGGAGTCCGGCCCGACATCGGGGTAGGAGAACAACCAGCGGCTCATGACACGTCCCGCGACGGTGCGGCTGCCAGCGCTGTTCCGGAGAGGTCGGTGACGACGATATCCGCGCCGTGGCGGTAGAGCTCGGCCCCCCAACCACCACGGTCGATCCCGACCACCAGCCCGAATTCTCCGCGTCGTGCCGCTTCTACCCCGGCCGTCGCGTCCTCGACCACGGCGCACTCCTGAGCTGGTACACCGAGCCGCCTGGCGGCCTCCAGGAACAGGTCCGGTGCCGGCTTACCGGCCAGCCCGAGGCGCAGGACGTCCCAGCCGTCAACCCGAACCTCGAACAGGTCGGCAACTCCCGCGGCGCGTAGGACCGTCTTACAGTTGCGGCTGGCCGAGGCCGCGGCCAGCGCCACACCGCGTTCACGCAGCCGGCGGACGAAGGCGATGGTGGAGGCGAACGGCGCCACTCCGTACTCCTGAACCTGCTGGAGGAAGTAACGGTCCTTGCGGTCACCGAGGCCACTGACCGTGACTGCTCCGGGATCCTGCGGGGGCGCCGTCTCCGGCAGGGTGATCGAGCGAGAGGCCAGGAAGGTGCGCACCCCGTCGCCACGACTCCGGCCGTCGACGTAGCGCAGGTAGTCGGCCTGCATGTCGAACGGACGGAATCGGCCATGCCCGTGATGGGCGCGTTCCAGGAGGAACTCGTCGATGGCGTGTTTCCACGCCGCGGCGTGCAGCCCGGCGGTGTTCGTGATCACGCCGTCGGTATCCAGGATCACCCCGACGCAGTCGTCGATGGAACGCATGCTGACCGTACCCTTCTGACCGTCCACACTCCACGCAACCCGAGGGTGCTGCGCGCGGGCAGAGGCTTTGGTCCCCACCCTGTGGACCCTTGGTCGCGGTGGGGCGCTCGGTTCGTAGGCAGCGGACCGGAGCGACCGTTCGCGTCTTCGCGCGGGCGCCAACCTTTCGACAGGCACGTCCGGGTGCGGACGGGGGACTATTGGCACGGGTTGAGAGGGCCAAGGGCCGCTGTGCGCGCTCGGGCAGGTGGTGGAGCCTGATGGGACGAGCGTCGGTGTCGAAGGGAGATCCACGATGGCTCGGCCGCGGTCGTCGTCCGCCTCCAGAAGCGGCACTACAGGCGCCCCCGAGAATGCCTCGGACGGTTGCCTCGACTACGCACTACTGCGTGACGGGACCTCGGTGGCCATTCGGGAGCCACGCGAGTCCGACCTGGACGCCGTCTATCGGCTCCATGCCGCGCTCACGCCGGAGAGCCGGTACCTGCGCTTCTTCGGGGTACCCAACAACGCGGCGCTTTCGGGGCTCGCCCACAGGATCTGCCTGGCCGACGGTGCTGGACGCGGCGCGCTGGTCGCCACACGTGGGGAGCGCATCATCGGGGTGGCGCAGTATGACTCGACTGGCCAGCCGGGATGCGCCGAAGTCTCGATGGCGGTGGCTGACGACACCCGGAGGCGCGGTGTGGGCACGCTGCTGCTGGAGCATCTCGCCTCGCACGCCCGCAGCAACGGTATCCGCGAGTTCCGCGCAGACGTACTGTTGACGAACGGCGAGATGATGGGGGTGTTCGCCGCCGCGGGGCTTCCCATGCAGCGACAGGTCACCCAGGGTGAGATTCACGTCACCTTCCCGCTGACGACCGACGAGCGCTATCTGACCGCGACGCACGAGCGGGAGGGGCTCGCCGACCGGGCGAGCCTCGATGGCCTGCTGCGGCCCAGCAGTGTCGCGGTGATCGGCGCCGGCCGGCGCGCGGGCTCGGTGGGACGGGCCGTACTGCACAACATCGGCTCCGGTGGATTCACCGGGAGTCTCTACGCAGTCAACCCGCACGCCAGCCACATCGACAACGTTCCGGCGTTCCCGAGCGTGACGCGACTTCCCGAGACACCGGACCTCGCAGTGGTCGCCGTGCCCGCGGCGGCGGTCCTTGATGTGGCCTGGGAATGCGCGCACAGGGGCGTACGCGGGCTCGTCATCATCACCGGAGGCCTGGACCTGAAGACGCAACAGGCGCTACGCACGCTGTGCCGTACGCATGACATGCGCCTGGTGGGGCCCAACTGCTTCGGCATGGGCAACACGGAGGAGGGGATCCGCCTTGACGCCACGTTCGGTGCCACGCATCCCGTCCACGGCAGCGCGGGCGTCGTCGTGCAGTCCGGTGGTGTTGGCATCACCGTGTTGGATCACCTGTCCCGACTGGGGGTGGGAATCTCTTCGTTCGTGTCCCTCGGCGACAAGGTCGACGTCAGTGGCAATGATCTGTTGATGTGGTGGGATGCGGACGAGGCCACCCGCCTGGGAGTGCTGTACCTGGAGTCGTTCGGCAATCCGCGCAAGTTCTCCTGGCTGGCGCGCCAGGTCGGCCGGCGCATCCCGTTGCTCACCGTGGCCGCCGGGCAGTCGGAACCGGGCCAACGGGCCGCGGCCTCGCACACCGCGGCCGCGGCTACTTCCGCGCGCACCACTCGGGCTCTGTTCCACCAGGCGGGAATCGTCACCACGCGTGACCTTGGGGAGCTGGTGGGTACGGCGGCGCTGCTCGCACATCAGCCCTTGCCGCAGGGACCCAGGGTGGGAATCGTGACCAACGCAGGTGGAGCCGGTGTCCTGGCTGCCGACGCCTGTGTCGCGGCAGGCCTGACCGTCCGCTCCTTGGGAGGTATGACCCGACAGGGGCTGACCGCGGCACTGCCCGCTCGGGCCGAGTGCGCCAATCCCGTCGACACCGGCGCCGATGCCACCTCCAGCCAGTTCCATACGGCCGTGCGAACCCTCGCCGCGTCCCCCGATGTAGACGCGGTCATCGTCCTCACCGTGGCGACCGCCCTCACCGAGCTGGACCCGGCCACCATGGCCCCGCAAGTTGCACAGACCGGCAAGCCCGTCCTGGCTGTGGCCCTTGGTCAGGCCGAGACGGTGACCGCTCCCGCGATTCCCGGTGGGCCACCGCTTCCGTGCTACGGCGACCCCACGGCCGCCGCCCGGGCCCTGGGACACGCCTGGCAGTACTCCCGCTGGCGTGCGCACCCTCGGGGTGAGGTGCCCCACCTGTCTGGCGTCGCCGCGGAACCGGCGCGCGAGGCTGTCGAGACGTTCCTTGCCGGGAACCCTGACGGGGGGTGGCTTCCGACATCCGTCGCGCTGGCCCTGTGCGCGAACTACGGCATCCCGATCATGCCGTGGCGCTGGGCCCGATCTCCACGTGAGGCAGGCAGCGCCGCACGCGACCTGGGCGGGCGAATCGCAGTCAAGGCGGAGATCGAGGGAGTCGTGCACAAGGGCCGGGAGGGGGCGCTCCGGCTCAACCTCGGTGACCCGGCGGCGGTTGTCGACGCCTACCGCGAACTGCAGCAGCACTTCGGGGACAGGATGCATGGAGCGCTCGTCCAGTGCATGGCCACGCCCGGACTGGAGCTGCTGTTCGGAGTGCATCACGATCCGGTCTTCGGCCCGGTGCTGGTGTACGGCCTGGGCGGGGTACACGCCGACGCCCTCGACCTGCGCCAGGCACGCCTGACCCCGCTCACTACGGCAGACGCGGCCGAACTGATCGCCACCCTGCCGGCAACAGCACCCGAGAACGTGCCAGGCAAGCCCGAGTCTCGACGCGCCGCAGGTCTGGACACCTCGTCTGTCGAGAACATCGCGCTTCGACTGTCGCAGCTGGCCACAGACCTGCCGGAAGTCGCGGAGTTGGACCTCAACCCGGTGATCGTTACCGAGGAGGACTGCCAGGCCGTGGACGTACGCATCCGCGTGGAACCGGTCACCAGGACCGACCCTTACCTGCGCCGTCTCCCCTGAGCTGGTCGGTCGGCGGTGGGAGGCCACCGCAGTGCGTGCCCCTGACCACGCGAGGGCACGCGAGCGGCACGGCTTCACGACGTACCGCCCGCGTGGTGGCGATCCCGTTTACGACCTAAGCCAACGATTCGTCACCAGTCGGGTGCACCGGACGCCGCATGCGTGGCGACCACACTCGACTTCGGCGATGTCGCGCTTCAGTCCTCCGGGGTCTCGTCGACCAGCGCCGTGAAGGGCACCACGGCGACCGGGCAGGGGGCGTGATGAAGCGCGGCCTGGCTGACCGAGCCCATGAACAGGCCTCTGGCCGCGCCGTAGCCCCGGGAACCCACGACGAGCATCCCGGCGTGCTCGGCACGCTCGGCGAGGAAGGTGCGCGCAGTGGCGAACCGGACCCCCACGTGCGCGACCACCCCTGGATACTCCTTGCGCAGCGGTTCCACGAACGCGTCCAACCGCTTCTGGGCGGTCTGGCGCGTGGCTTCATGCTCCGCCGGTGGCTCCTCGTCTCTGGAATCGGCGTGCCTACCGGGCCCCTCCCAGGCCATGGTCACGACCACGCTGACCCCACGCCTGTGCGCCTCAGCGAACGCGAACTCCGCAGCGGGCCGTGACGAGTCCGAACAATCCACCCCGACCACAATCTCGGCATCAGGCTCCGCCGTGGGCCCGTGCGGCACCACGACCACGGGACACGCCGCACGCGCCGCCAGTTCCACACCGATGGAGCCGATCAGCACTGAACCAACGCCCCCGAGTCCGCGGGAACCCACCACCATCAGCGCGGCCTCGTTCGCCTCGGCGAGCAGCACCGGTCGCACGAAGCCGTCGATGGCCTCACCCGTAACCTCCAGCCCCGGCCTGCTCTTGCGCGCGTGCTGCTCGGCCTCGGCGACGACCTGCTGAACGACGTCAGCCAACCCGGACCACTCCGGTGGCTTTGGGGGAGACCCGAACCGCATCGGAAAGTCTCCCCACTTGGCAGCGTGCACCACCCGAAGTGGCCGCCCCATAAGCTCTGCCTCGCCAGCCGCCCACGTCACGGCTGCCAGGGCCTCCTCTGATCCGTCCACACCCACCACCACCGGCGCCGGCTGCGACATGGTTTCTCCCACCCTCCTGAGTAGTGGTACCTCCGGCCGAGGTCAGGTCTCCTCGGACCGGCTTGACCTGCGCGGAGTCCCGGGCCATCCGCGGTGTCCGTCTGAGTCACCGCACCCGGGCACGAGGCGGCAGGAGGTCGTCGACCTCCCAGGTGATGTTGCTGGACACGCCGACCACGCCGTCCACCCCGTGGACCATCTGGTTGACCAGCACGACACTGCTGTGCTGCTCCAAGGTGCCCTCCAGGGTCGCGATACCGTCCTGCACGGCGAACGTCAGCGCGCCGGCGTTCAGCCAGCGGGGCGTCTGGGCCAGGGCGATGCCGATATCCCGGGCGATGTCCTCGTCGGGGCGGGCGAAGATCCGTAGTAGATCCCGACGGCTCACCATGCCAACCAGGGCACCGGACTCGTCCACCACCGGCAGTTGTTTGACATCACGACGCTCCATGGCCCGGACCGCGCTGATCGCGCTGTCCCCGGCCAGGACGGTGATCACTTCCCGGTTCATGAGGCCACGCGCGTCCACGGCCGCCGCCTTGCGCCGGCCACTGCCCGAGCCGCCAAGTACGCGACGAATCCGCGTGCGCAACGGGGGTTCGTAATCCTCCTGGCTGCCCTCCCGTTTGAACTCCTCCTTGTGCAGGAGGTCGGTCTCGGTCACGATCCCGACGACGCTGCCATCCGCAACAACGGGCAGCGCAGTGACCTCGGCCGAGAGCATCATTCGAGCGATGTCCTTGAATGACGTGGTGGGTGCGATCGACGCGACCTTCGTCGACATCAGATCGCGAACGGTGGCGCTCATCTGCACTCCTCAGCGTTGGCAGCCTCAGCGCTCACGCTACGCAGCAGCGCTTGGCCTCCCCAGAGGCTTCAGACCCCTCTCCTGGGGGACCAACTCCCCCCGCGGCGGCTGCCCCAGGTCGACAGCCTGGACCGGGAGCCACACCTTTCGAATGGGGGGGGCGGCTGTACGGGACACGCTGTGCCGGGTCGAGCGCTCAGCGAAAGCGTGCGGAGGGCGCTACGCCAGGGGTGCCAGCGCAGCTCAGGTTTGTGCTGTAGGGCCACGATCGCATGGTCGAGCATCTCGACTTACGAATGTATAGCTGATTAACCAGAGGTATGAACTTCCCAGGAGTTATCAAGTCTCCTATGGTTAGCAATCTATGCGGATCACGTGTTACCCGTGCGCCATCGGCTACTCCTCAGCTGTCCCCGACCCCGTGGCGGGCCCTAGTCGCGAGGATCTCGTCGGTGCGCAGGGTGACCCAGTCCACGAGCGACTGGAGGTGCTCCGCCAGCTCCTCCCCCAGAGGGGTGAGGGCGTAGGTGACCTGGGGCGGGCTGCTGGGCTCCACCCGTCGTTCGACCAGGCCGTCGGTGGCCAGCAAACGCAGGTTCTGCGACAGCATCTTCTCGCTGATCCCACCGATGCTGTCCCGCAGCACGTAGAAGCGCTGTGGCCCCCCGCGCAGGCACGTGATGATCAGGGTTCCCCACCGGCTGGCGACGTGGTTGAGGACGGTACGGCTGGGACAGTCACTGTCGAACGCGCTCCTGGGCGCCGACGCTTCGGATCTGGTCATGCAGCCCCCTACCTCAAGGTAAGTAGTATCCGATTAAGTTAGGTACGGAAAAATGGATAGTCAAGCAACCACGACGCAGCGCACGGAGCAGATCACCGTCGACGTCTGGTTCGACGTGGTCTGTCCGTGGTGCCTCCTGGGCAAGCGCCGCTTCGAGGCCGCGCTGTCCCACTTCGAGCACGGCGACGCCGTCGCGGTGCGCTGGCGGAGTTTCGAGCTCGACCCGGAGTCCCCCGGCCGCGGCGAACTCACCATCCCCCAGCGCATGCAGCGGGACCTCGGGCTTACGCCCGCCCAGGCCGAGGAGAAGCTGCGCGTCCTGACCGAACTGGCCGCCGAGGCCGGGCTGGACTACCGGCTCACCGAGGCACGGCCGTCGAACAGCTTCGACGCACACCGGCTGATGCACTACGCGGAGTCCGTGGGCCGGGGCGAGGAGATGCGGGAACGGCTGTCCATCGCCTACGCCACCGAGAGCGCCATCGTCTCCGAGTCGTCCGTACTGGTCCAGCTCGCGACAGAGGCCGGCCTCGACGACGCGGCCACCCGTCACGTGCTGGCGGGGGGCGACTTCTCCCAGCAGGTTCGTGCCGACGAGGCCCAGGCCCGCCAGCTGGGAGTCACCGGCGTACCGACCTTCGTGTTCGCCCAGCGGTACGCGCTCTCGGGCGCACAGCCGGTGGAGACGTTCCACCGGGCCCTGACGCAGGTGTGGCAGGAGGCCACCGCCTGACGGAACCCACCGCGCGAGCGTCCGGGAATCGCCGGCACCGCGCGGGACTCCGCACCTGGGGTGGCGGGGCCGGTGCCGCGGCCACCCCCGGTCCGGATGCCAACCGAGCTCACGGCCGAGGTCGTCGAGGCCGCAGCCGCCCACCTCGTTACCGCCGGGGTGGCCGTATCGGGGCCGGTGCCGCCGGATGCCGCGCTCGCACCGCTGGATACCGAGGCGGCGCTGGAGCCGTGGTCGCTGTATGACCCGTTCTTTCACCGTCATCGCCGGCCGGGCCGCAACGGCAGCGCCCGGTGGACAGTGCCCCGGACCCGGAACGCACCGCGGCGATCCGTCCGCGGTGCCGTCCGTCCGTGCCCGGCACGCCGTGCCGGATGTCGAACGGACCCTCCTCTCGACCAATTGTTGACTTAAATTCAACTTTAACTTTTACCGTCGTCCGCGACGGAGTTCCACCGGGACAGCCGCACCGGCGCGGCCATCCCGGATGGCCTGCTCGCAGACGCACAGCGAAAGGAGCGCATCACTATGTCCACGTCCACCGAACGTCCCCTGCACGTGGCCGTGATCATCGGCAGCACGCGCCAGGACCGATTCTCGCCCACCCCGGCCCGGTGGATCGCGAAGCGGGCCCGGCAGCGCGGCGACCTGACCGTCGACCTGATCGACCTGAAGGACGCGGCACTGCCGGAGATCCTCGGTGGCAACGACCCCGACGCCCCCCTACCCGAGCCGGTGCAGCGCCTGCAGCCACGGCTCGCCCAGGCGGACGCCTTCATCGTGGTTACACCGGTCTACAACAGGGGTTACCCAGCGTCACTGAAATCCGCGATCGACTGGTACTTCTACGAATGGAACGCCAAGCCGGTCGGATTCGTGTCCTACGGCGGTGTCGGGGGCGGACTGCACGCCGTCGAACAGCTGCGTCAAGTGTTCAACGAGGTTCACTCGCCCACCATCCGGAACACCATCAGCTTCGCCAACTACTGGGAGCGCTTCGACGAACACGGCGAGACCACCGACGGCGAGTCGCTGGAGAACGCCGCCAAGGGGTTCCTGGACCAGCTCGACTGGTGGGCCCACGCCCTGCGCGACGCCCGCGAGCGCGTTCCCTACCGCCCCTGACTCTGCCGCGGCCTCGGTCTGCCTAGCGACGACCCGGGCCACCCACGGCGGCGGGTGGCCCGGCGTGCCAGCGCAGGATGCCGCCGACCATGCCTCCCCCGGGGGGACGGCGCTACTCGGTGCGCCTGCGGATCTCCGCGATGATCGCGGGGACCACCTCGTGCACATCCCCGGTGACCGCGTAGGTGGCGCGGGTCATCATGGGCGCCTGCGGGTCGGTGTTGATCGCGAGGATGCGTCGGGCGTCCCGGCAGCCCACCCAGTGCTGGGTGGCGCCGCTGATCCCGCAGGCGATGTACAGCTCCGGAGCGATCTTCGTTCCGGTCAGGCCGACCTGGTCGCTGTGCGGGCGCCATCCGTCGTTCGTCGCCACGCGGGAACAGCCGACCGCACCACCGAGCAGCTCCGCGAGTTCTTCGATCATGTCGAAGCCCTCCGCGCTGCCGACGCCGCGCCCCCCGGAGACCACCACCGCGGCCGTGGCGAGGCTAACCCCCGCTTCTCTGGCGGTGCGGTCCACGATCCTGCTGCGTGCCGGGTCGGTGTCGAGCTGCGGCACGAAGGTGCGCACGTCGACCTCGGGCACCGCTTCGCCCGCTGACGGTTCGACGGTGCCGGCGAGGACGGTGACCAGCTTGGTGGGTGCGCTCAGCTCCGCGTCCTCCAGCAAGACGCCGCCGCCGCGCTGCCGGGTGAGCGCCCAGGCGGGGTCCCCCTCCGCGGCGCCGGTCGCCGGTGCCACGTTGAGGCAGTTCGTGGCCAGCGGGAGGCCGATGCGGGCCGCGGCCTGGGCCAGCACCTCGTTGCCGCGATCGGTGGCCGCGGCGAGAACGCCGTCCGGGCGGGTGTCGTCCAGCAGCTGCGCCAGCGCCTCGCCCCAGCACTCCGGGCTGTACTCGACGCACTCCCCGTGCTCGACCACGTGCAGCCGGGACACCCCGTACCCGGCGAGCCCGTCCCGCACCTCCGGTGCGCCCGCGAACGTCGCGGCCTCCACGTGCGTGCCCAGGACGTCGGCCAGCTCACGGGCGTGGGCGAGGGCGTTCGCGGAACCCGCAGCGAGGCCCTCCTGCGCGGATTCCACCAGCGTCACCAGCATGATCACACCATCCCGAGCTCGGCCAGCATGTCGACGACGGGTCCGGCCGCCGCGGCGCCGTGGCCGAGGACCACGGTTTCCCGCGCGGCCTCGGCGGGTGGGCGCAGCCGCACCTTGCGCAGCCCGCCCGGAACCAGCTCGGGCTCGATCGTGCGGATGTGGGCCCGCTTGGCGCGGAGCCGCCCCGTGACGGCGGGATAGCGAGGCAGGTTGAGCCCTTCCCGCACCGCGGCCACGGCCGGTAGGGGCGCCGCGTACACCTCGATGCCGTCGGGCAGCTCTCGGCGCAGCCGGACGGTGCCGTGCTCGGGCTGCGGCTCGATGCCCTTGATGCCGCCGACGGCGGGCCGCGCCAGCGCGTGGGCGACCCGGATCCCGACCTGGCAGTTGCCGGCATCCGCCGACTCGTTGCCGAACAGGATGAGGTCGAAGGGCCGGGTCTCGGACTCCAGCGTGCGGACCGCGTCCACGATGGCCGCCGCGGTCGCCTCCGGATCTGTCTCCTCCTCACCGGTGGTCACCCGCACGCCCTGCTGCAGCCCGATGGACATGGCGTAGCGCAGCTGCTCGTCGGCCTGCGGCGGCCCAACCGTGAGCACGGCCGCGCTGCCACCGAAGCGCTCGACGATCCGCGCGGCCTCCTCGACGGCACACTCCTCGTGGGGACCGATCGTGAAGCCGAGACTGCGCGTGTCGACGTCCCTGCCATCAGCAGTGAGCGGGATCGTCCCGCCGGTGGCCGGAACGCGCTTCACGCACACCAGCACGTCCATCGCTGCCTCTCCCGTCGGCTCAGGCCTTCATCCGTTGGTTGTCCGGGTCGAACAGCGGCACCCGCCCAGCGCGCGCCACCGAGACCGGGTACCGGTTGCCCATGTACTGCACGGCGAGTGTGGTGCCCTCCACCGCGTACCGCGGTGGCAGGTAGGCCATCAGCAGGTACGCGCCGAGCGACGGTGCGGAACCCGCGCTGGTGACGTAGGACGGGCGACCCCGCTCGTCCACGATGCGCTCCCCCGCGGGCGACAGGATCGGCTCTCCCCCCTGGGGGTAGCGTCGCACGCCGCTCGGGTCGGTGTGCTCGTCCACAGTGAGAGTGCACATCAGCGCCGCCGGGGCGCGGTCACGATCCCGCAGGTAGGCCTCCTTGCCGATGAAGTGATGCGCCTTCACCGACGGCAGCGCCAGGTCCGCCTCGACGGGGCCGTACTCGGAATCCAGCTCGGCCCCCATCAGCCGGTAGCCCTTCTCCAGGCGACCGGTCGTGCCGTAGACGCCGATGCCCGCGGGGAGCACGCCGAGCGGCTGCCCGGCCCGCCACAGCGTGTCCCACAGGTGTTGCCCCTGCTCGAAGGGCGCGTGCAGCTCCCAGCCGAGGTCACCGACGTAGGACAGCCGCAGTGCGAGCACCGGCACGCTGCCGATGCTGATCCACCGGCCGCTCCCGAACGGGAAACCCGCGTCGGACACGTCGTCCTCGGTGACCGCGGCGAGCAGGTCTCGGGCGCGTGGACCCCACAGCCCCACCGTGCACACCGCGGAGGTCACATCGGCGAAGCCGGCCGAGCCGTCCGTGGGCAGGTGGTCGGTGAACCACTTGCGGTCCCGCGCGCCGTCCGCACCGCCGGTGATGACCCGGAAGTGGTCCGTGCCGAGCCGGACCACGGTGAGGTCGCTGCGGAAGCCGCCGTTCGGAGCGAGCACCGGGGTGTAGATGATCCGCCCCACCGGCCGGTCGACCTGGGCGACCACCATCGTCTGTAGATAGTCGAGGGCGCCGGGGCCGGTCACTTCGAACTGCGCGAACGCGGTCAGGTCGATCATCGCCACGCGCTGGCGCATCGCGAGATGCTCGGCGTTGATGATCGGCGACCACCAGCGGGCGTCCCACTCGTGTGGCCGATCTTCGATGTGGTCGGCGAACTCCTCCAGCAGCGGGCGGTTCGACTCGTACCAGTGTGGGCGCTCCCAGCCTCCCACCTGGAAGAACCGCGCCGCCAGCTCCGTCTCCCTGCGGTGGAACGGGGAGAGCCGCTGCTCGCGATCGGACTCCCACTGCTCGCGCGGGTGCACGATCCCGTAGATCTTGTTGAATCCCTCCGCCGCGCGCGCCCGCACGTGGTGGCGGGTGCGCTGGCTGGGGTAGAAGCGGGCGATGTCCGCGCCGTGCAGGTCGATCTCGCTGGCGCCGTCGCTCATCCACTGCGCCACCGCCCGGCCGACCCCGGGACCCTCCTTGATCCACACGGATGCCGCGGACCACAGGCCGCGCACCTCGGGGGTCTCGCCCAGCACCGGGCCACCGTCGGGGGTGAGTGAGAGCAGGCCGTTGATGGCGTGGCGGATGCCAGCTCCCGCACGGGTGAGGAGATCCGGGAAGAGGTCCAGGGCGTCCTGCATCTGCTGGTCGAAGTCGTCCGCGGTGAACGGCAGCTGCGTGGGGGACAGCTGCGCGGTCGCGGCGGAGGGGATGTCCGCGGGGTCGTGCAGGATCGGCCGGTGCGCGTACGAACCGATCTCCAGGTCAGCGCCGCTCTGCCGTTCGTACATCAGCGTGTCCATGTCACGGATGATCGGATAGGCGATCTCGGTGCCGGTGTCCGCGAGCTCGGGGATCGGTCCGACGTCGGCCATCTGGTGCACGGCCGGGGTGAGTGGGATGGTGGCCCCGGCCATCTGCGCGATGCGCGGGCTCCACACGCCGCAGGCGACCACCACCGTGTCCGTCTCGATGTCCCCGCGGTCGGTTCGCACGGTGGAGACCCGGCCGGCAGTGGTCTCGACACCGGTCACCTCGGTGTTCGGGGACACGGTGAGCGCGCCGAGCGCGCCTGCGTGCTCGCGCATCAGCACGCCGGTGCGCAGGGGGTCGACGACGGCCACCGACGGGGTCCAGAACCCGGCCCGGACGAGGTTCCGATCGACGAAGGGGAACAGTTCGGCGACCCGGTCCGCACCGATCAGCTCCGCGTCGATGCCCCAGGCGACGGCGGAGGACATCCGTCGCCGCAGTTCCTCGACCCGCTCCTCGGTACGGGCGATCTCGATACCACCGCTGGCGGTGTGGGTGCCGAACCGCTCGTACTGGCGCATCGAGTCCAGGGTCAGCCAGGTGATCTCCTTGGAGTGGTCCACCGGGAAGATGAAGTTGGAGGCGTGGCCGGTGGATCCGCCCGGGTCGGGCAGCGGCCCCTTGTCGAGCAGCACGATGTTGCGCCACCCGAGGTCGGCCGCATGGTAGGCGACCGAGCTCCCTACGATGCCGGCTCCGATCACGACGAGGTCGGCGCGGTCCGGAGGGGTGCTCATGGCTACCTCCACGGAGGGTAGGGTGCGTGCCCCGGGAGCGGGCGCGCGGGCACGGCGCGGATCATGTCCGCGGAGCGGGTGGCTCGGCACGCATGCCGCTGCCCCGCGAACCACATTAGGTAGTCACCAGAATGCTGCCCGTTAATCGGCCGCCAACACCGGTTGTGGGGCCCCTCTTCGTGCGGACTCGGGTTAGGGGACGCACAGCCAGCTCCGCTCCCCGTGCCCTGCGCGGATCGCGCGCTCAGGCTCCGACGTAGTCGGCGAGGTGCTCGCCGGTGCGGGTGGAGCGGGCGGCGACGAGGTCGGCGGGAGTTCCCTCGAAGACGACCCGGCCACCGTCCTGTCCGGCGCCGGGGCCGAGGTCGATGATCCAGTCCGCGTGCGCCATGACCGCCTGGTGGTGTTCGATGACAACAACCGAGGTGCCGGAGTCGACCAGCCGGTCCAGCAGCGCGAGCAGCTGCGCCACGTCGGCGAGGTGCAGGCCGCTGGTTGGCTCGTCGAGGACGTAGATGCTGGCGCCGTTGTCCCCCATGTGCGTGGCCAGCCGGAGCCGCTGCCGTTCCCCGCCGGAGAGCGTGGGCAGGGGCTGGCCGAGGGTCAGGTAGCCGAGCCCCACGTCGGCCATGCGGCGCAGGATGGTGTGGGCTGCGGGCGTTCTCGCCTCGCCGGAGCCGAAGAACTCCGCGGCCTCGGACACCGGCAGGGCGAGCACCTCGCTGATGTCCCGCCCGCCGAGCTTGTAGTCGAGGACCGCGTCCTGGAACCGCCGCCCCTCGCACTCCTCACAGGTGGAGGCGACCGTCTCCATCACGCCCAGTTCGGTGTAGACCGCGCCGGCACCGTTGCAGGCGGGGCAGGCGCCCTCGGAGTTCGCACTGAACAGTGCCGCCTTCACGCCGTTGGCCTTCGCGAAAGCCGTGCGGATCGGGTCGAGCAGGCCGGTGTAGGTGGCCGGGTTGGAGCGACGCGATCCCTTGATCGCGCCCTGGTCGATCAGGACCACCCCGTCGCGCCCGGCGAGGTTCCCGTGCACCAGCGAGCTCTTGCCGGAACCCGCCACCCCGGTGACCACGGTGAGCACCCCGGTCGGAATCTTGACGTCGAGGTTCTGCAGGTTGTTCTGCCGGGCCCCGCGGATGTCCACCGTGGCGGTGGGGGTGCGCACGGTGCCCTTGAGCGTGGCCCGGTCATCGAGGTGGCGGCCGGTCGCCGTGCCGCTGTCCCGCAGCCCGGCGACGCTCCCCTCGAAGCAGACGGTGCCGCCGTCGGTTCCGGCGCCGGGACCGAGGTCCACGATGTGGTCGGCGACCGCGATCGTCGCCGGGTCGTGCTCGACGACGAGCACCGTGTTGCCCTTGTCCCGCAGCCGCTGCAGCAGGTCGTTCATGCGCTGCACGTCGTGTGGGTGGAGCCCGATGGTGGGCTCGTCGAACACGTATGTCACGTCGGTGAGGGCCGAGCCGAGGTGGCGGATCATCTTGGTGCGCTGTGCCTCGCCGCCCGACAACGTGCCCGATGGACGGTCGAGCGAGAGGTAGCCCAGCCCGATCTCCACGAACGAGTCGAGGGTGTGCCGCAGCTTCGCCACCAGGGGCGCCACCGCCTGTCCCTGCTCGTCGAGCTGGCCGAGCCATGTGGTGACGTCACTGATCTGCATGGCGCAGACGTCGGCGATGCTGCTCCCGTTGATCAGCGAGGACCGGGCCGCCGCGCCCAGCCGGGTGCCACCGCAGTCCGGGCAGGTCACGAAAGTCACGGCGCGGTCCACGAAGGCTCGGATGTGCGGCTGCATCGCCTCGCGTTCCTTGGCGAGGAACGACTTCTGCACCTGTGGCACGAGCCCCTGGTACGTCATGTTCGTGCCGTGGATCCTGAGCCTGGTCGGTTCGCGGTACAGGAGGTCGTGCAGCTCGGTCGCGGTGTAGTCCCGGATCGGCTTGTCCGGGTCGAAGTAGCCGGACTCCGTGTAGAACCGCACCGACCACCCGCCGGCCTTGTAGCCCGGGATGGTGATCGCGCCCTCGTCCAGTGACTTGTTCTCGTCGTAGAGCTGGGTCACGTCAACGTCGGTGACGCTGCCCGTGCCGTCGCACCGGGTACACATGCCGCCGGTGCGGGAGAACGTCGCCTTCTCCGCCTTGCCGTCGCCCTTGCGGATCATCCCGGAGGCCTGGACCGAGGCGGTGTTGAACGAGAACGCACTGGGCGGCCCGATGTGCGGCTGTCCGAGCCGGCTGAACAGGATGCGCAGCATCGCGTTGGCGTCGGTTGCGGTGCCGACGGTGGAGCGGGGGTTCGCCCCCATGCGCTCCTGGTCCACGATAATCGCGGTGGTGAGCCCGTCGAGCACGTCGACATCGGGGCGGGCCTGGCTCGGCATGAAACCCTGCAGGAAGGCGCTGTAGGTCTCGTTGATCATGCGCCGCGACTCCGCGGCGATCGTGTCGAACACCAGCGAGCTCTTCCCCGAACCGGACACGCCGGTGAACACGGTCAGGCGACGCTTGGGAATCTCGACCCGTACGTCGGCAAGGTTGTTCTCGCGGGCGCCGTACACGCGGATCCGGTCGTGGGTGTCCGCGGCGTGGGGTGCCGGCTGCGGCGTGTCCGGACTCGTCGGCATGCTCAGCGCAGCTCCTGGATACGGATCATGTTGCCGGCGGGATCGCGGAACGCACAGTCGCGGGCGCCCCAGGGTTGGTCGGTGGGCTCCTGCATGACTTCGGCTCCGCTGGCCTGCACGCGCTCGAAGGCGCTGTCGACGTCGGTGGTGGCCAGCATGATCCCGCCGTAGGTGCCCTTGGCCATCATCTCGGCGATGGTCTGGCGCTCCTTGTCGGTGACGCCAGGGTCGGCGGCGGGTGGCTGCAGGACGATGTTCGTGTCGGGCCGGCCCACGGGACCGACGGTGATCCAGCGCATCCCGTTGTAGCCGACGTCGTTGCGGACCTCGAAGCCGAGCGCGTCGCGGTAGAACGCCAGGGAGGTGTCCGGGTCGTTGTGCGGCAGATAGCTCGCGTGAATGGTGATGTCCATGGCGGTCACGCTAGTCGCGGCCCGATGGCGGGCGCTTCTCGATTCCTGACCGGTCGGGTCACCAGTTTCGCCACACACGGTGGAATCCCGAGCGTCGCACGTGCCTCGCTGTGCCGGTAGGTGCTGGGCGGCATGCCGACCAGCTCGGTGAAGCGCGTGCTGAAGGTCCCCAGGGAGGAGCACCCCACCGCGAAGCAGACCTCGGTGACGCTCAGGTCGCCCCGGCGCAGCAGCGCCATCGCGCGTTCGATGCGCCGCGTCATCAGGTAGGAGTACGGCGACTCTCCGTAGGCGCGCCGGAACTCGCGACTGAGGTGCCCCGCCGACATGTGCGCGCCGCGCGCAAGCGCCTCGACATCGAGTGGGCGAGCGTACTCGCGGTCGATCCGGTCTCGAACACGGCGGAGCCGCGCGAGGTCTTCCAAGCGCGACATCGATCCGTCTGTGCTGGTCACATCCACAATCATGGCACGTGGACCCGGAGTTGCCCAGCATCCGTGGACCCCGCTGCGCGCTGTGTCCGGGTTCTGTTCCGCCCGGCCCCGGCCCGGGTTCCACCGGGCAACCACGGGCGCGGGGGCACCAGCCGATCCCCCGCACGACGACACCGCGGTCTTCTGCTAGGCCACGCAAAAAACCTGTTGTGGTGAACGTAGACATACGCATCCTGCACCGATAACATTTCGACTGTCTCTGGGTGAGAGAGGATCTCCACGAACGGAGGGCCGCAGATCTACGGGGGTGTTGCGCCGTAGGCGGCCACACGGAGGTACGCGGGGTGTACCTCCGCTCGCGGTGCTGGACTGTCCGGCAGGTCGAGTCCAGGCGCGTGTCCGGGCTCACCCGAGAGCAGCCACAGTGACGGAGCATGTGACCGGTAGAAGGGAGTTGGGCCGGGCGCATCGGATCGCCCGTTGGCCACTGAAGTGCGAACTACGTAGTAGGCGTCGTACTGGCACGTGTGAAGGGGGTGGTCTGCGGTCCCGCATTCGCGGTCCCGACGTGTACTCACCTGGTGCAGGACACGTACGGGAGCAACGCACCGGCGCTCGCGCCGGTAGATGAAGTCAGCCCAATCCCAGGGCCCCGGCACAGAGCGGCCGGGGCCCTCGACCCGTGGAAGGTGTAGTGGCCTCGGAACCAGAGGACATCGACAGGAAGTTCGACGACGAGGACTACCCGGCCTACAGCATGGGCCGGGCCGCGGAGATGCTGGGAACAACACCGAACTTCCTGCGCAGCTTGGACCGGACGGAGGTCATCGTCCCGCTGCGTTCTGCCGGCGGGCACCGGCGGTACTCGCGTTACCAGCTCCGCATCGCGGCCCGGGTGCGGGAGCTGGTCGACGACGGCACTCCGCTGGAGGCCGCCTGCCGCATCATCATCCTGGAGGACCAGCTGGAGGAAGCCCAGCGCATCAACGCGGAGATGCGTTCCGGCCACGACGAGGAGTCGTAGCGCGCCGCAGACACAGGGGTGCTGCGCAAGCGCCGCGACGGGGCCTCCCGGGACCACCGCCGCGGCAGCTCGGGATCAGGCGGCGTTGCCGAACGCGCCACGACGGCCAGGTCGGCGACTGCGCCCGCGCGCCCCGCCGGTGCGGGGCCGGGGCTCCCGCTCCGGGGCCGCCGCGATGGTGACCGGTTGGCCGGACGGCGTCTGGGCCCCGGTGATCTCGCCGAGCTCGGTCTGGTCCGGGCGGATGTTCTGGGTCCGCGGTGTGATTCCAGCGGTTGTCATGAGCCGGGCCATCTCCTGGCGCTGGTTGGGCAGCACCAGGGTGACCACCCGTCCGGACGCACCGGCACGCGCGGTACGACCGCCACGGTGGAGATAGTCCTTGTGGTCCTTGGGTGGATCCACGTTCACCACGAGATCGAGATCGGCGATGTCGATTCCGCGTGCCGCGACGTTGGTGGCCACGAGAACGTTGACCTTCTGGTCCTTGAACTGGCCGAGGGTGCGGTTGCGCTGCGGCTGGGACTTGCCGCCGTGCAGGGCGGCCGCCTTGACCCCACTGTCGAGCAGATGCTTGGCCAACCGCTCCGCCGCGTGCTTGGTGTCCAGAAACATCAGCACGCGTCCCTCGCGCGCCGCGATCTGGACGGTGGTCACCCGCTTGTCGTCCGCGTGGACGTGGAAGACGTGGTGTTCCATCGCGGTCACGGTGCCGGCCGAAGGGTCGACAGAGTGGACCACCGGGTCCCGGAGATACCCGCGGACCAGTCGGTCCACGTTGCGGTCCAGGGTTGCGGAGAACAGCATCCGCTGCCCCCGCGGCTGGGTCTGGTCCAGCAGGTGGGTGACCTGTGGCATGAACCCCATGTCGGTCATCTGGTCCGCCTCGTCGAGGACTGCCGTTTCCACCTGGTCCAACCGGCAGCCGCCCCGCTCCACCAGATCCGCAAGTCGGCCCGGGGTCGCGACGACCACCTCGGCACCGTCGCGCAGCACGGCGGTCTGGCGACCGATTGACATGCCACCGACGACGGTGGCCATCCGCAGCCTGAGCGCACGGGCGTAGGGAGTGAGCGCGTCGGTGACCTGCTGAGCCAGTTCCCGGGTGGGGACGAGAACCACGGCCAGCGGCTGGCGGGGCCGCGCGGTACGGCCCTCAAGGCGGGCGAGGAGAGCAAGACCGAAGGCAAGGGTCTTGCCGGACCCGGTCCGGCCCCGGCCCAGGACATCCCGTCCCGCGATCGCGTTCGGCAGCGTCGCCGCCTGGATGGGGAACGGGGCCGTCATCCCGAGGCTGGTGAGCTTCGCCCGCAGGGGCTCGGGCAGGGGCATGTCCGCGAAGGACTCGACTGGAGGCAGGGCCGGGGTGGTGGTCTGCGGCAGGGCGAACTCCGTGTCCTTACGAGCGGAGCCCCCCGACCGCGAACGGGGCCCGGAGCCGGTCGCACGGGGACGGCGAGCACGGCTTCGGGTGTCGGTAGCGCGGTTCATGTACAGCCTTTCTCGGCTTGATCGGGTACGGCACGCACCGGGAAGTTTCCAGACAGCGGGAAGTGGCGTGAGTACCCGCGATTACGAGCCGATGAAATTGGCGAACCCCGAAGCTCTGGATCGAACAAAGGCACTACTGGAAACCGGATCCAACCGACTTCCGATCCTTGTTACGCCTACGAAAAGGACCTCGGGTCATGATCAAAAAAAGATAGTCGAAAAAGCACACGAATGTGGCCCGCACCCGGAGGTGCGGGCCACATTCGTTGAATTACGCCAGCGTCAGGCGGGGACGATGTTCTCCGCCTGCAGGCCCTTCTGGCCCTGCGTGACGTCGAAGTTCACCTTCTGGCCTTCGAGCAGCTCGCGGAAGCCAGAGGCCTGGATGTTCGAGAAGTGGGCGAAGACGTCAGCGCCGCCGTCCACCTGCTCGATGAAGCCGAAGCCCTTGTCCGCGTTGAACCACTTCACGGTGCCAGTTGCCAAAATAAATCTCCTTCAGGGTGAATCCCGAGTC
The DNA here is from genome assembly GCF_031628175.1 of Lipingzhangella rawalii. Classification (NCBI taxonomy): domain Bacteria; kingdom Bacillati; phylum Actinomycetota; class Actinomycetes; order Streptosporangiales; family Nocardiopsidaceae; genus Lipingzhangella; species Lipingzhangella rawalii. The sequence goes on from NZ_JAVLVT010000010.1 coordinate 367,365, forward strand.
CCACACCGCGTGAAACCCGGAGTTGCCGTCATGATCACCCGTCCGGAAGCACCGAAATACATGAACACCCTACGCGGGCATGCATGGAGAATCCTGAAAATCCATTGGGAACCACAACTGCAGCTGTCGGCCAGCGTAGCACGGAAGCGCATACTGTCAACACGACAAACAGATCGTAGCCGATCGACGCATCATCTCTGTGGATGCCCACGAATAAATTCCATGGTGGACACCGTAGATTTTTTGTCCGGCCGAGACCTGGACGAGCGTCCCAGCCGCCGCGGGCTCGCGCCGCGCCGCGAGTACTCCGGCGCTGCACCATGCTGCGGGGGCAGCGCCATGCGCCGCACCGGAGTCGCCGAAGTACCGACGTGCACCGCACCTGCTCCCGCTCGGACACCCCCAGGGTTCTGCTCTCGCCCCGCGCCGTGTCCCGGGATCTGCCCCTCGTGTTAAGGTTAATGGTTATGATAACCATTTTCATCGGATGTGTGTCGTGACCAGCCACGACAAGATGCGCACCCCCGGGCGCGGCGTGGGCCGGCGGGGGTTCCTGGCCGGGTCGCTGGGACTCGCCGCCGCGGCTGCTCTCGGCAGCACCCTGGCCGCGTGCTCGCGGGGCGCGGACGGCGCCGCGGGCGGTCTCCTGCGCGTGGGAGCCGCCGGCGCGGCCACAGAGACCCTCAACGTGCCCCTCGCCTCAGCGATGTCCGACTACATCGCCATGTTCGCCCTGTTCGACCCACTCGTGGTGACCCAGGGCGACGAGGTGGTCCTCCGGCTTGCCGAGGACATCGAGGCCAACGACGACGCGACCGAGTACACGATCCGGATCCGCACCGGGGTCGAGTTCCACGACGGGCGCCCCTGTACCGCCGAGGACGTTGCCTACAGCCTCACCACCCTCGCCGACCCGGAAGCGAGCCCGAACTTCGCGCAGTTCTACGCGGACCTGGACGTCGAGAACTTCGAGGTGCTCGACGAGCACACCCTTCGCGTCCCCCTGCACCGCCCCCGCGCCGACTTCGTGGCCGCCGGCCTGGCCGTGTTCTCGCTGGTGTTCCCGGATGGCACCAGCGACGACGACTGGGAGGACGGAATCGGCACCGGTCCCTTCCGCCTGTCCTCTACCGACGGGGGTACCCGACTCCTGGAACGCAACGACAACTACTGGGACGAGACCGCCGCCCTGGACGAGGTCGAGATCCGCTCCATCGACGATGCCGAAACCCGCATGGAGGCACTGCGCGGTGGCGAGATCGACTACGCCCACGCGATCAGCCCGGCCGACGCCGCCACCGCGGAGGAGGACGACTCCCTGCAGATCGTGCGGGGCGGTCCGTCCGACTCGGGGATCCTGGCGCTGCACATGAACCTGCAGCAGGAACCCTTCGACGACCCCGACGTCCGGCTGGCCATGAAGCTGCTGGTGGACCGGCAGGCGATGATCGACACGATCCTCTACGGCGAGGGGACGGTGGGCAACGACGTCGTCGGACAGGGGCTCGCCGGGTTCAACGAGGACCTTCCGCAACGCGAGCGCGACGTCGACCGGGCCCGCGACCTGCTGGAGTCGGCCGGAGTCTCCAGCGTGACCCTGCGGGTGGCCGAGCTGTCCCCGGGAATGGTCGACGCGGCGCACCTGCTGGCCGAGCAGGCAGCGGAGGCCGGCCTGACCGTCGAGATCGACGAGGACTCCGCCGACACCTACTACTCCGACATGGAGGCGCTGCTCAACACGCCGTTCCAGTCCATGTTCTGGGCCAACCGGCCGGCGACGGCACACGTCGCCGGGTTCACCGGCTCCCGCGGTGGGTTCAACGTCACCGGTCTGACCACCGAGGCCTACGACGAGCTCCTGGACGACATGCAGGCGACCACGGACGACGGCGACCGCCAGCGGGCCCTCGACGAGCTCCAGGAGTACCTCTGGGAGAACGGCGGTGACGTCATCTGGGGCTTCGCCGGGCAGCTGGACGCCACACTGCCCGAGGTCGAGGGCATCGACTACATCCAGTCCCTGCCCCGCTTGGAGCGCGTCTCGAGGACGTCGTGAGCATCCGCCCCCTGGGTATGGCCGTGCTGCGTGCCCTGGGCGGCGGATGTGTCCTGCTGCTCGGGGCCAGCGCGGTCACCTTCCTGGCGGTCGAGGTACTGCCGGGTGATCCGGCGACCCAGGCGCTCGGCATGAACGCCGATCCGGAACGGGTCGCGGCGCTACGCGCGGAGCTGGGCCTGGACCGGCCCGTGCCGGAGCGCTACCTGGAATGGCTTGCGGGGCTGGTCCGTGGCGACCTGGGCACCAGCGCCATCACGGGGCAGGCCGTGGGGCCGATCGTGGCCGAACACGCCGCACGCAGCCTGGTCCTGGGCGGCTGCGCACTGGCACTCGTGCTCTGCGTGGCCATCCCCGCCGGCGTCGTGGCGGGGAGCCGTCCGGGCTCCCCGCCGGACCGGGCTGCCTCGCTGGGCGCCGTGGTGCTGCTGTCCGTACCCGAATTCGTGCTGGCGGCGGTCCTCGTCGCGGTGTTCGCCCACGGCCTGGGCTGGCTGCCCCCGGTCTCGCTCGTCGGCGGAGGGCTGGATGTCCTGCGGGAACCGGAGAAGCTCGTGCTCCCGGCAGTCACCCTGGCCGCGGTGGCCGGCGCGTTCGTGCTGCGGCTGACCCGTGCCGCCACGGCGGAGGCGGCGACCTCTGCCCACGTCGAGTCGGCCCGGATCGCCGGCATACCGGAGATTCGCGTGTTGTGCCGGCACCTGGTGCCGTCGGTGCGCGCCCCCGTGGCCCAGGCGGTGGCGCTCGCCGTGCCCTACCTCGTCGGGGGTGCGCTGCTGGTGGAGACCGCCTTCGGATATCCGGGGCTGGCCGCCCTGGTCGCCGAGGGCCTCGCGCGCCGCGACGCGGTGCTGGTGGGAGGAGCGGCGATGGTGCTGGCCACGACCGCGGTGGTGGGTTTCTTCGCCGCGGAACTGGTCGCGCGGCCCCCACGGCGCCGCCCAGGTGGTGTGGCCGTCGCGAGCGGCGCGGGAGCTCGGCGGTGAGTCCGCAACCAGGCGCACCAACGCCACACCTGGTACTGCGACGGGCCCGGCGCTGGGGTGCCTGGGTTCCACTGGCTCTGCCGGGGCTGCTCGCCATCGCCCTCGCCGTGGGCGGCCCCCTGGTGGTCGCCGGCGACCCCCCGACCTCGCTCGGCCAGCCGTTCCAGCCGCCCGGCCCGGACCTGCCGCTGGGGACCGACCACCGGGGACGCGACGTGTGGGCGGTGGTGTGCGGCGCCGGCACGGGTCTGATCCTCCTACCGCTCCTGGCTACCGCACTGAGCACCGGGATCGGCACCACCTTGGGCATGCTGGCGGGCTGGCACGGCGGCCGGGTGGAGGCACTCGCCCTACGGGCCGCCGAGCTCGTCCTGGTGATCCCCCCGCTACTGGTGACCCTCCTGGTGCTGCACGCGGCGGGCGACGCCAGCGCCGTTGTCCTGGTTGCCCTGATCACCGTCCTGGGCACCCCGGCCACGACCCGCTTCACGTGGGCGGCGACCACGGCCGTCGTGGCGCGGGGCTACGTGGAGCACGCGGCTGCGCTGGGCGAGCGCACCACGGTGCTGCTGTGCCGCGAAGTGCTGCCGACCATCGCCGCTCCCGTGCTCGCCGACGCCGGGCTGCGCCTCGTGGGCGCGGTCTACCTCACCGCCTCCATCGGGTTTCTCGGCCTGGGTGGCCCGGTCCTCGGGGAGAACTGGGGAGCCATGGTTGCCGAGAACCTGGTCGGCGCCTCCCTCAACCCGTGGGCCGCCCTGGTGCCGGCCGCGTGCATCGTCGCCTTCGCCACCTCGGTGAACCTCGTCGCCGACCGGCTCGCCGACCGATTCCGGAGGTCCTGGTGACCCACCCGCTCCTGTCCGTCGACCAGCTCACCGTTACGGACTCCTCCGGAACGCCGGTGCTGAGCGAGTGCTCCCTGCGGTTGGATCCGGGCGCGAGTCTCGGCATCGTCGGCGACTCCGGAGCCGGTAAGACCACGCTCGGGCTCGCCACGCTGGGCGCGCTGCGGCCGGGCCTGCACTGGACCGGGGGCCGCGTGCTGCTGTCCGGGACGGATGTCCGCACCCTGCCGGAGCGCAGACGGCGGCGCCTGCGCCGGAACACCGTCGCCTGGCTGAGCCAGGATCCGGCCGCGGCGCTCACCCCGACCATGCCCGTGGGCCGGCAGATCGCCGAGATGCTGGAGGGTGCCGGACCGGCGGCGGTGGAGCAGCGGCTGCGGGCGGTGGCGCTGCCGGATGACCGCGCGTTCCAGCGGCGCCGACCCGGCGAGCTCTCGGGTGGGCAGCAGCGGCGCCTCGCGCTGGCCCGTGCCCTTGCGGCGCGGCCGCGGCTGCTGATCCTGGACGAGCCGACCGCCGGGCTGGATCGGGCCACGGCCGAGGTGCTGGTCGCGGAGATCGAGCGGCTGCGCCGCGAGCTCGGGTTCGCCCTCCTGCTGATCTCCCACGACGCGCAGCTGGTGGAACGGATGTGCGCGGCGACCCTGCGGCTGCGTCCACCCGGGAGCCCGGACCGCGGCGCCCCTGGCGCGGCACGCGGCGCACCCCCGCGGGTGGCACATGACCGCCCGCGTCCCGGACCGCCGCGCTCGTCCGCGCCCCTGCTGGAGGTGGCGGATCTCAGCGCCCGACAGGGCACCACCGAGGTGCTGGCGGGTCTGGACTTCTCACTGGCCGAGGGGGATGCCGTTGCCCTGCTCGGTGCGAGCGGCGCCGGTAAGTCGACCCTGGCGCGGGTCCTCGCCGGTCTGCACGTGCCCAGTGGGGGCCGGGTCAGCCTGGCCGGCGAGCCGCTGGTGGCGCGCGCCCCGCAGCGGGCGGCACACCAGCGGGCCGCGATCCAGCTGGTCGCACAGGACCCGTTCGGCGCCCTGCATCCGCGGCGCAGCGTGCGGGCCTCGGTGGCCCGTCCCGCGCACCTGCTGCGTGGGCTGTCGCGTGCGGGGGCCCGCGCGGAGGCCGACCAGCTGCTGGGCCAGGTGGGCCTGCCGTCCGAGTTGGCCGACCGCCGCCCACAGGAGCTGTCCGGGGGCCAGCGTCAGCGGGTGGCGCTGGCGCGGGCCCTGGCGGCCGGTCCCCGCCTGCTCGTGTGTGACGAGGCGACGTCCGCACTGGACGCGGAGACCGCCGCGGCCATGGTCGACCTGATCGATGACCTGCGCGCGGACCGTGGGTTGGCCGTCCTGCACATCACGCACGACGTCGGCGTCGCACGTCGCGGAACCGAGCGGACGCTGGTGCTGCACGCGGGAGTGATCGTCGAGGACGGTGCCACCACCGACGTTCTCGACCATCCGCGCACCGCGGCCAGTGCCGCCCTGGTCGGCGTTCCCGCGCTGCGCGGGGTCCCCGCCGGAGCGTCCATCCGAGGAGAGGAGTAGGTGACCTGCAATGACCACCGACACCGATGCGGGCGCGGAACCCGTCCCGGGGCAGGCCCGGACGCCAGTGGACGACGAGGCCGCCCCGGACCCGGAGCCCGCCGCCCGCGGCTCGGGCGCGTTCGCGGTGCTGCTGTCGTTCACGCGCGAGGAGGCGGGACGCTACGTGCTGGCCACCGTGCTGGCCACGCTGGGGACGCTGTGCCAGCTCGGGCCGTTCTTCGTGATCTACCTGGCGATCCGGGACCTGGTCGCGGGCGAGGCGACCCTGTCCAGCATGCTGACCCAGGCCGGGGCGGCGCTGCTGTTCCTGCTCGCCTACTACGCGCTGAGCGCGGTGTCCACGCTGGTGTCCCACCGGGCGGCCTTCCGGACGCTGGCGCGGTTGCGGACGCGGATCGGCCAGCGGCTCACCCGGGTGCCGATGGGTCGGGTGACGGGAAGCCGCTCCGGCACCATCCAGCGCACCCTCACCGATGAGGTCGAGCGGCTCGAGGGCTTCCTGGCACACGCCGTTCCCGAGGCCACGGGAGCGGTCGTGGCGGTGCTGGCCACCACGGTGTGGATGTTCCTCATCGACTGGAGGCTGGCGCTCGCGGCGGTGGCCTGCCTCGCCGCGTCCCTGTGGCTGTCGGGCCGCGCCGTGCACAGCAGCCAGCAGCTCATGGGGGGCTACCTGGCGGCGATGGCCCGCATGAACGGCTCCGTGGTGGAGATGGTGCGCGGCATGCCCATCGTGCGGACCTTCAACCGCACCGGCGACACCTTCACCGAGACCCGGGACGCGATCCGGGCCGCCGCCGAGTACCAGGCCGACTGGGGGCTGCGGTTGCTTCCCGCGTTCACCGCCTCCTTCACGCTGGCCGCCTCGCCCGCGCTCACCGTGGTCCCGGTCGGCCTGCTGCTGTGGACCACGGACAGCATCGCCCTGGCCGACCTGCTCTTCTTCTTCGTGCTCGGCCTCGGGTACGGGGCCCAGGTCACCACCCTGGTCCGCTTCAGCGCCCAGGCCAGCGAGCTGGGCCATGCCGCGCGGGTGGTGCGGGAGTTGAAGGCGGCCGAGGAGCTTCCCGAGGGTGATGCCCCCGCGGATCCCGGCGACGGCTCCGTCGAGTTCGTGGACGTGTCCTTCCGCTACCCGGGGGCGACCCGCGCGGCGCTGCACGGGGTGAGCTTCCGCGCCGATCCGGGAACCGTGACCGCGCTCGTGGGGCCCTCCGGTGCGGGAAAGAGCACAGTCGCGCAGCTGGTCTGCCGGTTCTTCGACGTGGACTCCGGTGCGGTTCGGGTCGGTGGCAGCGACGTCCGCGCGTTGCCGTTCGCCGAGCTGATGGAACGCGTGTCCTTCGTGCTCCAGGAGACCTTCCTGTTCGATGACTCGATCGATGCGAACTTGCGACTGGCCCGGCCGGAAGCCGGCACGGACGAGGTTGAGGCGGCCTGCCGCGCGGCGCAGGCCCATGACTTCATCACCGCGCTGCCCGAGGGCTACGCCACCCGGATCGGCGAGCACGGGGCGCGGCTGTCCGGCGGGCAGCGCCAGCGGTTGTCCATCGCCCGGGCGCTGCTCAAGGACGCGCAGATCATCGTGTTGGACGAGGCCACCGCCTTCATCGACCCGGAGAACGAGGTGGCGACGCAGGCGGCCATCGACGAGCTGGTTCGCGGGCGCACCGTGATCATGATCGCGCACCGCCTGTCGACGGTGGTGGGCGCCGACCAAATCCTGGTCATCGACGACGGGCAGGTCACGGAACGCGGTCGGCACGCGGAGCTGCTGGGCCGCGACGGTCGCTACGCCCAGATGTGGCAGGCGTTCGAGTCCGCCGAACAGATCGCCCTCGGCCGGGCGGTCCATGACGGGACCGTAGCCGGGGCATCGGCCGGCAGCGGCGAGTAGGGAGAACGACGTGGATTCCAGCGCTACCCGACACCACAATCAGCCATCTCCCCGAGGGCCGCTACGCACGGCCTGGTCCCTGTTCGGCCCCTACCGGCGCCCGTTCGCCTTCGCTCTGGGGCTGCGGCTGCTGATCTCCTTTGCCGCGGCCGTCCCCGTGGTCACCCTGGTCTGGGTCATCGAACTGATCCGCACCGACGGCCTGACCGGGGGGCGCGTCCTCGCGGCCGTCCTCACGGTGATTGCCGGGGTTGCGGCCCAGTACGGCTTCAGTTACGTCAGCTACCGGATCGCGTGGACCTCGACCTTCCGCGCGGTGGGCCGCATGCGCGAACGCACCCTGGAGCATGTGCAACGCCTACCGATCGGAACGGTGCGCGACATCGGCTCGGGGGACGTCTCGACCACACTCACCTCCGACATGGACGCGGTCAGTGGCTACGTGCACCACGGGCTGCCGCAGACGCTGGGCGCCCTGGCCCTTCCGGGGTTCATTCTGGTAGGTCTGCTGACGGTGGACCCGCCGCTGGCGGCGGCCGTGGCGGTGAGTGTCCTGGTGGCCACTCCGCTGTACATCTGGACCACCCGCAGCTTCGGCACCACCGCGCTGGAACGGGCGAACCTGCTGGCCACCGCCAACGGGCGCATCACGGAGTACATCCAGGGGCTGGCCGTCATCCGCGCACTGGACCGCAACGCCCAGCGCCTGGAGCGGTTCCGCGCGGCGGTGGAGGATGTCCGCCGGATCAACAATGCCCTGGCCACCCGTCTGGTGCCCCGCACGTTCCTGGCGATGGGCGTGGTGCAGCTGGGCACCCCGCTGACCATCGCGGCCGCGGGCTACTGGTACGCCGGCGGGCGCATCGACGCGGGCACCGTCCTCGTCTTCTTGGTGCTGGTGCTGCGTGTCTACACGCCGCTGCTGGAGGTGGCTGGCGGCGCCGAGCAGGCACGTCTCGCCGACGCGGCGCTGCGCCGGATCGACTCGCTGCACGCCCTGGCCCCGCAGGTGACCCCGGAGCATCCCGGGGAGGATCCGGGCGAACCGTCGGTCCGGTGCGTGGACGTGTCCTTCGGGTACCAGGAGGACACCCCGGTGCTGCGCGAGGTGTCTTTCGATGTGCCCCCGCGCACGATGACCGCGGTGGTGGGGCCGTCGGGGTCCGGGAAGAGCACCCTGCTCGCACTGCTCGCCCGGTTCTACGACGTGGACGCGGGCTCGGTTCAGGTGGGCGGTGTGGATGTCCGTGACCTCACCGAGGAACAGCTGTTCGGGATGTTCACGATCGTGTTCCAGGATCCGTACCTGTTCCAGGGGACCGTACGGGACAACATCGCTTTCGGACGTCCGGAGGCCACCAGGGAGATGGTGGAGAACGCGGCGCGGCGGGCTCAGGCACATGCGTTTATCCAGGAGCTGCCGCACGGGTACGAGACCGTGGTGGGGGAAGGTGGGGCCACCCTCTCGGGTGGGGAGCGACAGCGGATCTCGATCGCGCGCGCCATCGTGAAGGACGCTCCGGTCATCCTGCTGGACGAGGCCACGGCCGCCCTGGACCCACTCAACGAGCGGGCGGTGCAGGAGGCGTTCGCGGAGCTGGTCCGCAACCGCACGGTGCTGGTGGTGGCGCACCGGCTGAACACGATCCGGCATGCCGACCAGATCCTGGTGCTGGACGGGGGCCGGGTGGTGGAGCGCGGCACCCACGCGGAACTGCTGGAGACGGCCGGGCGCTACGCGGGCCTGTGGGACGAGCGCCAGCGCGCGGCCCGATGGCGCGTGGGTCAGGGACAGGACTGAGCTCGGCGGCGCACGCCCCGAGCGGCCACGCGAGGTGCCCCGTTGGGGACCGCCATGGTGGGGGGCGTGTGCCGGCTACCTGCCCCGCGGCGGGCCGTCCCGGGGCGGGGCAACGGGGTGGGACGTCCGGCACCGCCTGACCCGGGTGGAGTGCCCAGTGCTGTTGGTTCAGGGCGACGTGGACCAGTACGGCACTCTGGACCAGCTGGACGTGGCCCAACGCCACCTGGGCGGGCCGGTACATCGCGTGGAGCGCCCGGGTTGTGGGCACTGGCCGCACACCGAACGCGCCGATGAGCTCACCCGGGCCATCGCGGGCTTTGCGCGCCGGCTGCCGGGTGGTGCGTGAACTCGGGCCTCGCCCCGGGACCGGTGCTGGGGGTGTCGACCCCGTGTCTGGGCGAGCACTGTGGGAGATCGCTGCGCGAATCGGCCGTGCCCTGGTCTCGAGCTGGGGCGCCAACACGCTTACCGGGGGCTGATTCCGGTGAACAGTAGGGCGATCACTTCGTCCAGCCAGGCGTCCCGCTGCGCGGTCATCTCCTGGTTCGGGGTGAGGGCGCTGAATCCGTGCAGGGTCGCGGCGATCGTGTAGGCGATGGTGGTGGGGTCGCCGTCGGTCACCTCGCCCCGGCGCTGTCCCTCGGTGATGCAGTGCACCACGGTGGTAAGGACGGAATCGATGGCCCCGGTCAGCTGTTCGGGAATGTCGCTGTCGTGCTTGCGGGTGTACATCAGGTCCAGGAGGGCGGCGTTGTCGCGTGCGAAGCTGAGGTAGGCCCGCGCCAGGCTCCCCATGCGGGAGCGTGCGTCCTGACCGTCCGTACTGGCCCGGGCGAGCGCGTCGTTGAGGCGTTGGAAACCGTTGAGGGCCAGGGCGTCCAGCAGCGCCTGCTTATCCCGGAAGTGCCGCCCGGGAGCGGCGTGGCTGACGCCCGCCTCCCGCGCCAGTTCCCGCAGGGACAGCGCACCGGGTCCGCGTTCGGCGAGCGCCCGTTCGGCGTTGGCCAACAGTGTGGCCCGCAGGTGTCCGTGGTGGTACGGGCGATCGGCCATGTGCACCAGCATAGATAATGCTGCCACCGCCACCATTGTTGTCATTGACAACTTTGAGTTTGGGTGTCTAGCGTGACCGCATGAGCGCGGAGCGAGCCACCCCCCACGACCTGTCGGGCACCACCGCCATCATCACCGGCGCCAACAGCGGCCTGGGGCTGGAGACCGCACGGGCTCTGGCCCGCGACGGCGCTCGGATCGTGCTCGCGGTGCGCGACACCGCCAAAGGAGAGCAGGCGGCGACACGCATCCCCGGCCAGACCGAGGTCCGTCAGCTGGACCTCGCCGACCTGTCCTCAATACACGCGTTCGCCCACGCCTGGCAGGGCGATATCCACCTGCTGATCAACAACGCCGGGCTGATGATGGTGCCCGAATCCCGCACCGCGGACGGCTTCGAGACCCAGTTCGGAGTCAACCATCTCGGCCACTTCGCGCTGACCAACCTCCTGCTGGAGCACGTGACCGGGCGGGTCGTCACCGTCTCCTCGGGAATGCACCACGCCGTACGCGGCATCCGCTTCGACGACGTCAACATGGCACACGGCTACTCCCCCACCCGCGCCTACGGTCAGTCCAAACTGGCCAACCTACTGTTCACCCTGGAACTACAGCAGAAACTCGAACAGGTCGGATCCCCGGTCCGCGCCACCGCGGCCCACCCCGGCTACGCCGCCACGAATCTCCAGACCCGCACCGGCAACCGCATCACCAACCAGTTGATGCGGATCGCCAACACGGTGTTCGCGCAAAGTGCCGCCGCCGGTGCCCAGCCCATCCACTACGCTGCCACCGCGGATATGCCCGGTGCTGGCTACGCAGGCCCGACCGGCCTGGGCGGCATGCGGGGAGCCCCGGGCCCCAACCGCCCTAGCGCCGCAGCACGCGACACCACCGCGGCCCGCCGCTTGTGGGACCTTTCGGAGAAACTCACAAGGGCCACCTTCCCCCTGTAACCCTCGCCACCTCCCACAACCCCCACGACCTGGACGGCGTCTCGCATACCCCCCACTTCTAGACTTCCTCCCGTGGGGACCAGGACCAGCGTGCTGACAACGTGCACCCTGCTGGCCGTGCTCTGCGGCCTCGGGGTGGCCACGGGCGAGCCCGTCGCGCTTCTCGGAGTCGTGTTCTTCGGTGGCTGCGGCCTGTCCTACCTGCTGCTCAGCCACCCACCCACGACAGGCGGCAGCCCGGTGGAGTTCGGGGATGGCGCCGTGCCCTACGGGACGCTTCCCGGGGCACGCCGCTACACCAGCGCGACCGTGGGTCTGGTGTTTCCGGGGCGGCGCGCCTACGCGGTGGGGGTGCTGGTGGGCGCGGTCGCGTTCGTGGTGGCGGGCACGGTCATGGTCCTCGTCGGCCTCCACCTGGGCATCCAGTCCGCCGCCTGGGGGTTTCCGTCCGGTGCCACGCTCGGTGTCGGGCTGCTCGCGGTCGGCTTCTTCGGGGTGTGTGGGATTCTGGGGCTGCGCTCACTGTTCGCCGGTCCGGGCGGTATCGCGCTGCTGCCGGAGGGGGTCTATCTGGAGGCGGGTGCGGGCAGGGCCTGGGTGCGCTGGGCGGATCTGGCCCGTTCCCGGGTGGGTGGCATGGGGGAGCACAGCTATCTGGCGCTGTACGCCCACACCGCCGACGGGATCACAGTGACGGGCCTCCAGCGGGTTCTACATCCCGTCAACCGGCGACTGTTCCGGTTCGACGCCAGCATCCCCCAGGCACAGATGCGGGCCGCTGCCAGCGATGTCGTATCTGCGATCTACCACTACTGGGGGGACCCACCCAGCATGCAACCCCCGCCGGAAGCCCACCCCTGAGGGTGGTGCGTCGCCTGCTCGGGGACTACTGCTCCGCGGCGTTGGTGATCCGCAGGACGGGGGCGTCGCTGTCGTCCACGGCGACGTAGAGGACCCCGTCGCTCGGTCCCACCGCGACATTGCGGATACGCATCCCCTCTCCGTCCAACAGCGGGTCGGCCTCCTCAACCCGCCGCTCGTCGACGGTGAACCGGGCCAGATACTGGCCGGCCAGGGTGCCCACCAGCAGGTCTCCCTGCCAGCTGGGGAACTCCTCGCCCTGGTAGAAGGTCATTCCGGAGGGGGGAAACCCACCACTGCCGCACTCCCAGTAGTGCACGGGGTCCACGATGTCCTCCCGGTCGGCGGGATGGTCCCCGATGGGCGTGTCGGTGCCGTATTCGCAGCCGGTGTGCGCCTCCGGCCAACCGTGGTTTCCGCCTTCCTGAACCACATTGATCTCGTCGCCGTCCTCCTCGCCGTGTTCGGCCTGCCACAGCTGTCCGCTCTGCGGGTGGAACGCCATAGCCTGCACGTTGCGGTGCCCGTAGGAGTAGATCTCGTCGGCGACCCCGGGGGCGCCGACGAAGGGATTGTCCTCGGGAATCGAGCCGTCGGGCTCCAGACGCACGGTAGTGCCGAGCGTGGTCGTGGTGTCCTGGGCGGGATGGTCATCGAAGTTCTTGTCGCCCCGGTCGCCAACCGTCAGGTACACCATGCCGTCCGGGCCGAAGGCAACCGTGGAGCCGTAGTGCTGGTGCGCGGGGAGGGACGGTTCCGCCGCGAACAGCGGCTCCAGCTCAACGAGCTGGGCTGCTGCCGGGTCCAGCCGGGCCCGAGCCAGGTGCGTGGTGGTATCCGTGTCCTGCGCTGCGGCGGAGTAGGTGAGATAGATCCAGTCGGACTCGGGAAAGTCCGGGTGAACCGCCACATCCAGCAGGCCGCCTTGGCCCTGCGCGGTCACCTCGGGGATCCCGTCAATCTCGGTCACCTCTCCGGAAGCGGTGTCCACCAGGGACAGCGCCCCGGGACGCTCGGTCACCAGCAACCGGTCCGCGCCGGGTAGGACATCCAGGCCCCACGGCTGGTCGAAGCCCTCGGCCAGGATGTCGACCTCGGGTTGGGGATCGGGTACCCGAGGGGCATCGGGGGCGGTCGGGTCCTCGTCCGTACCCGTCGTCGGCGTATCCGCTGTGTTCTCGTCCAACAGGAGGAAGCCACCGCCCGCGGCGAGCACCACGAGGCCCGTGGCCACTCCGGAGATCAGCACGGTCCTGTTCACGCGTCCCCCTGCATTCGCCGGTCCGGACCGGTCCCCACTGTAGGCACGCAACCGCGTCACGTTCGGGTCCGGCCTCAGGGCTTGCGCAGCACCCCGCCGTACTCGTAGGTGCGCTTGCCGTAACGCTCGGTGGCACCCAGGTAGGGACGCAGCTGTGGGTCGACCTCGGTCAACGCCGGCTGGTTCCGGTCGGGCCGCCAGTCGTTGAGATCCACCAGGCCCGGCTCCACCGCCTCGAATCCCGTCAGCCACGAGGCGAACTCGTCGGGAAGGCGGGTACGCCAGGGCATGCCCAGTCCACTGATGGTGGCGGTGACCTCGTCTGCGGTCTCCCGATCATCGGCGACCACGTGGGAGACGGCGAGGTAGCTCCCGGACACCACGTGTTCCATCGGCTCCAGAACCGCGGCTCGGGCGGTTTCGTCGTCGGGAATGCAGTGCGGAACCCCGAACTGCAACACCCCCACCGGCTGGCTGAGATCGAGGAGTCGGGTCACTTCGGGATGGTGCAGGATCGTGGCCGGTTCGGTCACGTCAGCCTGGATGACCGTCGTCGAGTCGTCGTCGGCAAGCAGCGCGCGGCCGTGCGCGAGCACGATGGGATCGTTGTCGACGTAGACCACGCGGGCCGCTTGTTGGAAACGCTGGGCCACCTCGTGCACGTTGTTCTCCACAGGTAGCCCCGAGCCCAGGTCCAGGAACTGGGTGATACCGACATCCCGAGCGAGGTAGCGCACCGCCCGGTACAGGAAGCGGCGGTTGGACCGGGCTTCGTCCACGGACTCGGGGAACGCCTGGAGCAGGCCGAGCACCAGTTCGCGATCCACCTGGAAGTTGTCCTTGCTGCCCAACAGCCAGCCATAGGCCCGTGCCGAGGTGGGGCGGTCAGTGGGTATGTCCGGGGGGAATGTGTCGGCGTCTGGGCTGCCCCCACCAGCCTGCTGGAGGCTGTCCCGCCCTGGTGGCATGGTCTGGTCACTGTTCATCAGGCACCCCATGGTTCCGACCGCACCGGCTCGCGCAACGCGGCCAGAATGCCACATGTCCCTCCACACGGGACATTCCATGCGGTCAGGGACCGTGTGACTCGGCGCCGGGGCACGACCCGGCAGGCTGGGGCGCCCCCGGTGCGCCCGCACACTCCCCTTGGCCGCGATGTGGGGCTGCGTTCCTCCCCACAGGCTCGAGTCACACGCCACCGCATCCCAGAGCTCGCACCCCACCACGGCCAGCCTCGCGTGTGGCCCGGGTGATTGCCGATCCTCGGCTCGAACACGGATCTACCTTCCTCTTGACCCGCATTAGTTCAGCCGCCAAACTAATTCAGCAACCAGATGCGTCACCCAGAGCGTGGCGCCCCCGCACGAAGTCCCACCACACGGCTCCGGCCAGACCAGTCGCCCCCGGTTCACGGGGGACATTTTCGACCGCTAATGGAAAGCGCTTTCCACTGAGGAGGATCCCCCAGTCATGCCAACCTCCACACTGCGGGTGGCGTTGAACGGCGTCACCGGCCGCATGGGCTACAACCAACACCTGGTTCGCTCCATTCTGGCCATCGCCGACCAGGGGGGCGTGGTCACCGCCGACGGTGACCACGTTCTCCTGGAACCTGTTCTGGTAGGCCGCAACCCGGAGAAACTGGCCACCGTCGCCGCCCGGCACGGTCTCGACCACTGGAGCACTGACCTGGACTCGGTACTGGCCGACCCCACGGTGCGGGTGTACTTCGATGCCCAGGCGACGTCGGCCCGTGAGTCGGCCGTACGTGCGGCCATCGCGGCCGGGAAACACGTCTACGCGGAGAAGCCGGTGGCTTCCTCAGCAGTCGAGGCCCGCGGCCTTGCCGAACTGGCCGACGCGGCCGGTGTGCGTCACGGAGTGGTACACGACAAGCTGTACCTACCGGGCCTGGTGAAACTGCGTCGACTCGTGACGGGTGGATTCTTCGGCCGGATCCTCTCAGTGCGGGGGGAGTTCGGCTATTGGGTCTTCGAAGGAGACTGGCAGACCGCGCAGCGCCCCAGCTGGAACTACCGGGCCGAAGACGGTGGCGGCATCGTCACCGACATGTTCTGCCACTGGAACTACGTGTTGGAGGACATTGCCGGAGCGGTCCGGGCAGTAACGGCGCACGCCGCCACCCATATCCCCACACGTTGGGACGAAGGCGGCCAGTCCTACCCCGCCACGGCCGACGATGCCGCCTACGGCATCTTCGAGCTGGAGGGGGGTGCCGTCGCTCAGATCAACTCTTCCTGGTGTGTGCGCGTGCACCGGGACGAACTGGTGGAGTTCCAGGTGGACGGGACCGAGGGCAGCGCCGTTGCCGGACTGCGGGACTGCCGGGTTCAGCACCGCTCACACACGCCCCGCCCAGTGTGGAACCCCGATCTCCCACCGCAGGAACCCTTCCGACACCAGTGGTCCCCGGTCCCGGAGAACGCGCAGCTACCCAACGGCTTCCAGGCCCAGTGGGAACAGTTCATACGCGACGTCGTTGCCGGGACGGACCACGTCCACGACTTCCACTCCGGCGTCCGGGGGATCCGCCTCGCCGAAGCGGGGCTGCTCTCCTCCCGGGAGGGGCGCCGTGTGGAGCTGGACGATGTCGCTGCCGCGCAGCGCTGAGGCCGAGCCGATGAGCGTCGGCCCCCAGCACGCACCACGGACACGCCTCGGTTCAGCGATGCGACCGGGGGGCCGTACTCTCCCGCACCACGAGATCGGTGGCCAGATCCAGCCGCAGGTTGGCTGGCTTCTCCCCCCGACTGAGGGTCAGTGCGAGGTAGGTGGCCTCCTCCGCCATCTCCACCAGGGGTTGCCGAACGGTGGTCAACGGGGGGCCCAACCATCCCGCGACCGGCAGGTCGTCGAAACCCACGACACTGAGATCCTCGGGGATGCGCAGGCCCAGTTCCCGGGCGGCGACGTAGACTCCCATCGCTTGCAGATCGCTGCCGGCGAAGATCGCCGTGGGCGGATCGTCCAGGGTCAGCAGTTCCCGGGCCTGCTGCCGGCCGCCGTCGACATGGAAGTCACCGGACCGCACCAGGGTGGGATCCCACTGGAGTCCGGCCGCTTCCAGCGCGGAACGGTAGCCGTCGACCCGGGCCCGGCTACACAGCATGTGACCGGGCCCGCCGATCACGCCCACCCGCCGGTGTCCCTGATCCAGCAGGTGACGTGTCGCGGTGAGACCGCCACTCCAGTTGGTGGCCCCGATCGACGGCACACCTCCCGCCGGTTCCCCGGCCGGGTCGACCACCACGAACGGCACCCCGTGCGTGGCCAGACGGGTGTGCTGCTCGTCGGTCAGCCCGGACAGCACCAGGATCGCTGCGGCGGAACGCCGGTCGAGAACGGTATCCACCCAGGCGTCGCGAGGGGTCTGGTGTCCATCGGACTCGGAGAGAACCACGTCGAACCCCTCGTCACGCGCCACCCGCTGCACGCCACGGATCACCTCCAGCGCCCAGGCGCTCTCCAGTTCGTGGAAAACCAGGTCGACCCGGGCGGAGCGACTGGTCGTGGCGGCGCGTCGGCGCTGGTAGCCGTACCGGGCGATGAGGTCCTCCACCCGGGACCGCGTCGCGGGGGCGACGTCGGCCCGGCCATTGAGCACCTTCGACACGGTGGCAACCGACACCCCCGCAGCTTCCGAAATTTTCGAGATCGTTACCGGTTCTGGCGGAACATCATTGCCGATCGAGTCAGCCGAGTGCGCAGTCACCCGGTCATGCTACCTGGACATCACCAAAGGATCGCCCAGGAGTATGAGTTTTATCACAACACACTCTTGACCCTTGTTCCAATGAGGCCGTAAATTTGACCTCCAGTATTACCGAAACGTTACCGATAGTTTCGGTCAGCCTTCCCCCAGGCTTCGCTACACCGACCACGGAAACCACCCACTCCCCCATCCCCGCCCCGCGAGCCCGTGGAAAGCGATTTCCCACAAGGAGCACGATGGACACCTCCCCCGCTGTGGACAGCGCGCCGACCGTACGCGCGGCCATCCTGGGCACCGGGAACATCGCCCGGTTTCACGCCGAGGCGCTGTCCGCCCTGCCGGACCAGGTCGAGGTCGTCGCGGTCGCCGACGTCAACGAAGAGGCGCGTACCACCTTCGCCAACCACCTCGCCGTCCCCCGGAGCTACGGCGACCTGGCGACACTGCTGGACGAGGTCTCCCCCGACCTGGTGCATGTCTGCACACCCCCGGGGCTGCACCGAGACCAGGTCCTGGCCTGCCTCCAGGCGGGATCATCCGCCCTCGTGGAGAAACCCCCCACCCTCAGCACGGCCGAGCTTGAGGAACTGGCGGCCGCCGAGGGCACGCGGGGGCCCTGGGTCGCGACCGTGTTCCAACACCGGTTCGGCTCCGGAGCACTGCGTGCGCGGGAAATGCTGGCCTCGGGCGCCCTGGGACGTCCCCTTGTCGCGGTGTGCCACACGACCTGGTTCCGGGAGCAGTCCTACTTCGACGTGCCCTGGCGGGGCCGGTGGGACACCGAGGGTGGTGGACCGACGATGGGGCACGGGATCCACCAGATGGACCTGCTGCTGGCGCTACTCGGGGACTGGGTCCGCGTCTCGGCCACGGCCCGCCGGCAGGCCCGCGCGATCGATACCGAAGACGTGTCCCTGGCACACGTGGACTTCGCCAACGGAGCAGTCGCCAGTATCGTCAACAGTCTGCTCTCCCCACGGGAGGAGAGCTACCTGCGGATCGACTGCGAGCGTGCCACCCTCGAACTGACCCACCTGTACGGCTACGGCGACGACAACTGGCGCATCACACCCGCCCCCGGTCACGAGGAGGACGTGTGGGCGGCCTGGAGGTCGGGCCCCCAGGGGGTGAACAGCGGCCACAGCGCCCAGGTGGCCCACGTGCTGCGCTGCCTCCGCGCGAACGAGGCACCGCCGGTCACCTCCACGGAGGCGCTGCGCACCATGCGCCTGGTCGCGGGCGTGTACGCCTCGGCCTTTCTGGAACGGCCCATCAGCCCCGCGGACCTGGGAGCGGACTCGCCGTTCCACACCCGGATGAACGGTGACGGTCCCCGATGGTGAGCGTTCCGGTTCCACGTCCGCGGCTCGGCTGCTGCACAGCGCCGCCCACACCCCACACCCGGGAGGCCACATGTGGGCCTTCCTGATCCGGCGCCTGCTCTACATGGTGCCAACCCTGTTCGCGATCTCCCTGGTCGCGTTCGTGATCATCCAACTGCCGCCCGGAAACTTCCTCACGACCTACATCGCCGAGCTGTCCGCGCGGGGCGAGACCGTGGACCGCAGCCAGATCGAGGCCCTGGAAGAGCGGTACGGACTCAACGACCCCGTCTACGTCCAGTACCTGAACTGGATCTCGGGGATCGTGTTGCACGGCGACTTCGGACAGTCCTTCCAGTACCAGCGGGACGTGTCCGAGCTGATCTGGGGCCGCCTCGGAATCAGCGTCGGGATCGCGCTGTGCACCGTACTGGTCAGCTGGGCCATCGCGTTCCCGATCGGGATCTACTCGGCGGTGCGCCAGCACTCCGCCGGGGACTACGTCTTCACCTTCCTCGGGTTCCTGGGCCTGGCCACCCCCAACTTCATGCTGGCGCTGCTGTTCGTGTGGATCTCCTTCGCCTACTTCGGCCAGAGCGTGGGGGGCATCGTCTCCCGCGAGTACGTGGACGCACCCTGGAACCTCGGCAAACTGCTGGATGTTGCCGGCAACCTCTGGATTCCGGTCCTGATCATCGGGACGGCCGGAACGGCGGTCCTGATCCGGGTGCTGCGTGCCAACATTCTGGACGAGCTGCGCAAGCCCTACGTCACCACCGCCCGCGCCAAGGGGCTTCCGGAGTGGCGCGTCATTCTCAAATACCCGGTGCGCATGTCCCTGAGCCCGTTCATCAGCACCGTCGGCTGGGTGCTGCCCACGATCGTCGGAGGCGAGGTGATGGTCTCCATCGTGCTGAGCCTGGACACCACCGGCCCGCTGCTCCTGGAGGCGCTGCGCACCCAGGACATGTACCTGGCCGGGGCGTTCATTCTCCTCCTCGGCGCGCTGACCCTCATCGGAACCCTGCTCTCGGACCTGCTACTGGCCTGGTGGGACCCGCGGATCCGCCATTCCCAGCTCGAGGAGGCCTGACCCATGGGACGGAATCCCCTGCGGCGTGGCAGCGACACCGGCAGCGCGCCCGCCTCGACAGCCCCCGCGGCGAGAACACGGACACCGGGCGCGGAATCGCACTCCCAGCTCGTGTGGCGGCGCTTTCGCCGGCATCGCCTGGCCATGGCCAGCACCATCGTGGTGGGGCTGCTGGCGCTGGTGGCGATCTTCGCCGAATTCGTGGCCCCCACCACTCCGGAGGACTACAGCGCGGACCACACGCACGCCCCACCGCAGGCTCTGCGTTTCATCGACACCTCGGACGGCATCGATCTGGGACTGTACGTGTACGGCTACAGCTCCGAACGCGACCCGGAAACCCTCGCCCGGGAGTACACCGTCGACGAGTCCCACACCATCCCGGTCGGCTTCTTCGTCGAGGGCACCGAGTACGAGATGTGGGGCCTGTTCCCGGCGAACCGGCACCTGATCGGCCCGGTGAACGCCGATGATCCGATGTACCTACTCGGTGCCGACCGCAACGGCCGCGACATGCTCTCCCGCATCATCTACGGCACGCGCGTCTCCCTGTCCATCGGCCTGGTGGGGGTCGCACTGGCGTTCCTGATCGGGATCGCGCTCGGGGGGATCTCCGGTTACTTCGGTGGCCGCACCGACACCATCGTCCAGCGCCTCATCGAATTCACCATGTCCATCCCCACTATCCCCTTGTGGATGGGGTTGACAGCCGCGGTCCCCAACGACTGGGGGCCACTCACGACTTACTTCGCGATCACGGTGATCTTATCCCTGATCGGCTGGACCGACCTGGCCCGGGTCGTCCGGGGCCGCTTCCTGTCCTTACGCGAGGAGGACTTCGTCCTGGCGGCCCGCCTGGACGGCTGCGGCCGGGCCCGCACCATCCGGCGACACATGCTTCCCTCGTTCACCAGCCACATCGTCGCCTCCCTGACCCTGGCCATTCCCCTGATGATCCTGGCCGAGAGTGCACTGTCCTTCCTCGGGCTGGGCCTCCAACCGCCGGTGGTCAGTTGGGGGGTGCTCATGCAGGAGGCGCAGAACATCCACTCGATCGCGGGAGCGCCGTGGACGCTGCTGCCCGGAGTGGCGGTGACGGTTGCGGTGTTGGCGCTGAACTTCATCGGCGACGGGATCCGCGATTCCGCAGACCCCTACCAGTAAGCGCGTGGAACAGGTGAGACCCATGTCAACTGACACCCACCCTGAGGTTGTGCTGGACGTGCGGGGGCTGAGCACGCGGTTCGCCACCGACACGGGTGAGGTCCCGGCCGTGAACGGTGTGGACCTCCAACTGCGCCACGGACGCACGCTGTGCGTCGTCGGCGAGAGCGGCTGCGGCAAGAGTGTCACGGCCCGTTCGGTGCTCCAGCTTGTGGAACCGCCGGGACGGATCACGGAAGGGCGGGTACTCCTCCATCCGCCCCCCGAACCGGACTCCACGGGAGCGACCACGCAACCGCCTGTGGATCTGGCCGCGCTGGGGCCCACCAGCCGCGGCATCCGGGCGGTGCGGGGAGACGAGATCGCCATGATCTTCCAGGAGCCCATGTCCTCCCTGTCGCTGGTGCACCGGGTCGGCAACCAGATCGGCGAGGCTATCCGGGTGCACGAACGCGTATCGCGGGCCGAGGCCCGCGAGCGCAGCATCGACCTCCTCACCCGGGTGGGAATCCCCAACCCCGAGCGGATGGTGGACGTGTACCCGTTCCAGCTGTCCGGGGGGATGCGCCAACGCGTCATGATCGCCATGGCGTTGTCCTGCGCCCCGCGGCTACTCATCGCGGACGAGCCCACCACCGCCCTGGACGTCACCACCCAGGCCCAGATCCTCGACCTGCTCGCCGATCTGCAACACCAGCGCGGCATGGCGATGCTGTTCATCACCCACGACATGGGGGTGGTGGCTGAGATCGCCGACGAGGTCGCGGTGATGTACCTCGGGCGTGTGGTGGAGCGGGGCGGGGTGGACGAGGTGTTCCACGACCCCCAGCACCCCTACACGCGGGCGTTACTGGAGTCGATTCCGCGCATGGGTGGCCCCCGACAGTCGCGACTGCCCGCCATCCGCGGCTCGGTCCCCGACCCGGCCACCCGCCCCAGCGGATGTGTGTTCCGTAACCGCTGCGACAGCGCCATACCCGGACTGTGTGACGCGATCGACCCGCCGGAGGTGGTTCTCGACAGCGGGCGGCGGGTGCGCTGTCTGCTGCACGGGGGCGTCGAACCACCCTCCGAAACCACCAGTGGCACGAGCGGACAGCTGGCTGGCCGTGTCCCCGACACCGGCATCGCCCCACCCGCGGCCGATGGCCACACCCCGTCCAGATCGGAGTCCCCCAATGCCCGCCGAGACTGACATCCCCGCCGCGGGCACACCCGGCGTCCACGCCGGGGCCGCCGACGACACCGCCACCCAGGGGCACGGCGAACCAGCACTCCTGGAAACGCGGGGCCTCGAGGTGCACTTCCCGGTGCGGCGCCGGGGACTGCGTCGCACCGCGCAGATGGTGCGGGCGGTCGACGGTGTGGACCTGCGGTTGGACCACGGCGAGACCCTTGGCCTGGTCGGCGAGTCGGGCTGCGGGAAGACCACCCTGGGTTCGGCTGTGCTGGGTCTGCGGTCCGGGGTCCGCGGCGCGGTGTACTACCGGTCGGGGCAGGGGCGGCTGCTGGACGCGACGCGCCTGGGCTCGGCGGATCTCGCGGAGTACCGCCAGGAGGTTCGCATGATCTTCCAGGATCCACACGCCTCCCTCAACCCCCGGTTGACCCTGCTGGACCTCGTCGGTGAACCCCTGCGCGTGCTTCAGGGCGTCGGCGGGGCCGAGCTGGAGGAGCGGGTGGCGGGGATTCTGGAGCGGGTGGGGCTGCGCCGCGACCACCTGCGCCGCTACCCGCACGCCTTCTCCGGTGGGGAACGCCAGCGGGTCAGTATCGCCCGCGCCCTCGTGCCGGGCCCGCGGCTCGTCGTCGCCGACGAGGCCGTGAGCGCACTGGACGTGTCGGTGCGCTCCCAGATCCTGAACCTGCTCCAGGATCTTCAGGACGAGATGGGGCTAACCTACCTCTTCGTCTCCCATGACCTGTCGGTGGTGGAACACGTGTGTACCCGGGTCGCAGTGATGTATCTGGGGCGGGTCGTGGAACAGGCGGACACCAGTGAGCTGTACGGCCACCCCCGCCACCCCTACACCGAGGCGCTGATCTCGGCGGTTCCCGTTCCGGATCCGCGGCTGCGGGGGCGCCGGGAACGGATCCGGTTGACCGGCGAACTTCCCGATCCGGCCTCTCCCCCGAGCGGATGCCCGTTCCACACCCGCTGCGGCTACGCCACCGAGCGCTGCGCCATCGACCGGCCGCCGTTGCGGGAGATCACGCCCGGACACCGGGTGGCCTGCCACCACGCCGAGGAGCTGTCCTTGGCCGGGCTGCCCTGAATCCTCTGCTCCCCCACAGAGAAAAGGAGAGTCACCCATGCACACCATCCCCCGAGGCGCCGCGCCACCACCCCGGCGCGGTCTGGCCCTGGCCGCGGCCACGGCAGCGATATCCCTCGTACTCAGCGGCTGCGACTTCTTCAGCCTCGACCCCGAGGGTGAGGACGGTGCGACAGGCGAGGGCACCGGCGAGGCGCCCGAACTGGCCGCATTGGTCGACGAGGGCGAACTTCCCCCGCTGGAGGAACGCCTGCCCGAGGATCCCCTGGTGGTGGAGCCGGTCGACGAGATCGGCTCCTACGGCGGCACCTGGAACAGCGCCATCATGGGTATCGGGGACTGGCCGTGGCTGGGCCGCACCGTGGGCTATGAACAGCTGACCCGCTGGAACACCGAATGGACCGAGACCATCCCCAACCTGGCCACGGACTGGGAGTACAACGACGACGCCACCGAGCTCACCTACGAGCTACGCGAAGGGCTGCGGTGGTCCGACGGGGAACCGTTCACCGCCGAGGACATCGCCTTCGCGATGAACGACATCTTCAACAACGAGGACCTCACCCCGGTGGCGGCAACGAACCCCGGAACGGCGGAGGTGCTGGACGAGACCACCGTCACGATCACCTTCGAGGAGCCCGACGCGCTGTGGGCCGAGAACGACCTGCTGGGCTACCAGATCGTGAACAAGCCCAAGCACTATCTCGAAGAGTTCCACATCGACCACAACGAGGACGCTGACGAGCGTGCCGAAGAGGAGGGCTACGACAGCTGGACCGAGATGTTCGAAGTGGAGGCCGGTGTTACCGACTCCGCGCTGACGTGGCAGAACGCCGATCTGCCCACGATGAAGCCGTGGATGGTCACCGAGCCGCTGGCCGACTCCGGGCAGATGGAGCTGGAGCGCAACCCCTACTACTGGAAGGTCGACCCGGAGGGCAACCAGCTGCCCTACCTGGACCGGGTCGTGTTCGACATCCTGCAAGACGAGGAGGTCATGCTGACCCGGGCGTTGAACGGGGAACTGGACTTCCACACCCGGCACTTCAACACTCCGGAGAACCGGCCCGTGGTCACGGAGCACCAGGAGTCGGGTGGTTACGAGCTCATGGAGCTGGAGCTCTCGGAAATGAACACCGCCGTGATCGCCTTCAATCTCACCGCCGACGACGAGGAGCTGCGGGAGATCTTCCAGGACCGGGATTTCCGGGTGGCGATGTCGACGGGCATCAACCGCCAAGACATCATCGATGTCGTCTACCAGGGGCAGGGCGAACCCTGGCAGGCCGCACCCCGCGAGGAAGGCCCCTACTACAACGAGGAGCTGGCCACGCAGTACACCGACTACGACGTGGACGAGGCCAACGATCTCCTCGACGAGGCCGGATACGACGAACGTGACGGCGGAGTGCGGCAGAGCCCGAACGGAACCCCGTTGAGTTTCACGCTGTCGGTGCCCGGTGACTTCCGGCCCGACATCATCGACGCGATGGAAATGGTCGTCGAGTTCTGGGACGACCTGGACGTGGACGTGGATCTCGACACGGCGGAGCGTTCCCGGTGGCAGGACCAGTCGGAGAACAACGAGCACGAGATCAGCGTGTGGTCCGGCGACAACGGTATGGCCGACGTGATGTACGACCCGCGCTGGTACCTGCCGGCCCACAGCGGCGAGTCCAATTTCGCGATCCCGTGGGCGCAGTGGTACGAGTCCGACGGGAACGACCCGCGCTCCCAGGAGCCGCCGCAGGACGTGCAGGACCACCTGGAGATCTACGACGAGATCCAGGCCGAGCCCGACCCCGACGCACGCGACGCGTTGGTGGAAGAGATGCTCGCCGAGTCCCAGGAGCAGTTCTACGCGGTCGGGATCAGCCTCCCCCAGCCCGGCTACGGAATCGTCGCCACCGACTTCCACAACGTGCCCGCGTCGTTGCCGGAATCCTCCATCTACAACACCCCGGCCCCGGCCAACCCGGAGCAGTTCTTCATCGAGTGACCCGAGCGCGGGGGCGCCGTACCGCCGGCACCCCCGCCCCGGCACGTGCCCGGCGTCCCGATGCCGGGTCGCCGGGCAGAGCGGACAGGAGCCCATCGTGACCATCGACACATCCCGTACCGGCGCCGGAACCGAACCTCCCGCCCGGGGGCTTGGGCTGGTGCACGAACATGAACGTTCCCTGCTGGTGACCCACGACGGGCGGGAACTCACCCGGTACGTCTACCGGCCCTGGGACGTGCAGTTGGAATCCCCGCGCCCCTATTTCCACCCGTTGCGGACGCTGGACGGGGACCTGGTCAGCCTGTACCGGCCGCACGACCATGTGTGGCACAAGGGCATCGCCTGGTCCCTGGCCAACGTCGGCACCGCGAACTTCTGGGGCGGGCCGACCTACCTGCGCGGGCAGGGCTATCAGCAGCTCGACAACGACGGCGCGATTGTGCACCGGGACTTCGACCAGGTCACCACCGATCCCAACCGCGTCACCGTCGGCGAACGACTGCACTGGGTCACCCAGCAGAACGAGACCTGGTTCGCCGAACAGCGTGGATTCTCGGTGACGGTCGACACCACCCAACAGTCCTGGACGCTGGTCTTCGAGACCGCGTTCACCAACCTGACCCCGGACCCTATCCCGTTGGGCAGTCCCACGACCGAGGGCCGGGACAACGCCGGCTACGGCGGACTGTTCTGGCGCGGCCCCCGTTCCTTCACCGGAGGGCGGGTGTACAGCCCGCACGGCGACGGCGGCGACGACATGATGGGTACCCGCGCGGAGTGGATGGCCTTCGCCGGACGCCACGATGGAAGCGATCGCTCCTCCACCCTGGTGTT
The DNA here is from genome assembly GCF_031628175.1 of Lipingzhangella rawalii. Taxonomy (NCBI): domain Bacteria; kingdom Bacillati; phylum Actinomycetota; class Actinomycetes; order Streptosporangiales; family Nocardiopsidaceae; genus Lipingzhangella; species Lipingzhangella rawalii. The sequence continues at coordinate 393,055 of NZ_JAVLVT010000010.1, forward strand.
CGTCGACGCCCCCGACAATCCGGGACACCCCACCCAGTGGTTCGTACGCAGCGAAATGTTCGCCTGCGTGTGCCCGGCCCCCTTCTTCAGCGAGATCGTTCCGGCTCCACCGGGAACGCCGTTGCGCTACCGCTACGCCGTGGTCGTCGCCGACGGGGACCGCGGCACCACGGGGGCGGCGCAGCTCGCGGCGACCGGCCGCGCCGAACTGGGGCGTCGCCCCGCACACACGGAGGTGAGTATCCCGTGAGCACCGCCGACCCCACATCCACCACCCCCGGCTTCCCCGGCGGCACCGCGGTCACCCACCTGCGCGTCTACGACTGGCCCGCCGCCGACGGACTGGCCGGGGGCTCCCCCCACCTGCACACGGCCTCCGCGGAGGGCTATGTCGTGGTGCGGGGCGAAGGCACTCTGGAGACCCTGAGTAGCGCGGGATTCCAGGAGACGCCGCTGCGCCCGGGCAGTCTGCTGTGGTTCACCCCCGGAACCGTGCACCGCCTCGTGAACCACAGTGCCGACTTGGAGCTGCTCGTGGTGATGCAGAACGCGGGCCTTCCCGAGGCGGGTGACGCCGTGCTGACCTACCCACCGGAGGTCCTGGCCGACCCGGATGCCTACCGGCGAGCCACGGCGATCCCCGCCGCCACGGACTTCGACTCGGCGGCCGAGGCACATGCGGCGATGGCGCGGGCCGCGCGCGAACGTCGGGACCTGGCCGTCGACGGCTACCTCACGCTGCGGGAGCGGGTCACCGCGCAGGGGCCGGCCGCCCTGCACGAGCTGTATCAGGCCGCGGTGGGGCTGGTGCGGGACCGGGCCGCGGGCTGGCAGCACCAGTGGCAGCGCGGACCACGCGCGCAGGCCGAGGCCACCGGAACACACCTGGCCAGCCTCGCCGCGGGCTGTGGCGACCATCTGAGCTCCGCCACGGTCTATACGGCCCCGCCCGCGCCAGGGCCGCCGCGCAACGGCATGTGCGGGCTGCTGCGGGTCTGGGACCTCGACGGGGCCCGGCCTCTCCAGTGAACCGTCCGTCGCGGTGTCTCTCCGTCTCGCCCCCACGATTCGCGCCGCACTGTCCACCCGACTGTCCACCAGATCCAAGGTGCACTCGTGACTCCCACCATCCGGCTGCCCGCCGCGGACGGCAGCATCGACGAGTACCGGCTACGCCACCCCGTGTCCTGGCCACGCCGGCACAGCCCCCCGCACAGCCGCATCGGCTACGCCGCGGCGCACGTCGCCGCCGCTCCCCTGGGGGACACCACCCCGGGCGGCCCCGCGGAACTCGACTGGGACCACACGCTGGCGTTCCGGCGCCACCTGTGGTCCCACGGTCTGGGGGTGGCCGAGGCTATGGACACCGCCCAGCGGGGCATGGGGCTGGACTGGAACGCCACCCGGGAGCTGGTGCACCGCAGCAGCGCCGAGGCCGCGGCCTGCGGTGGACGCATCGCCGCGGGTGCCGGCACCGACCACCTGCCTCCCGAAGTGTCGACCCTGGACCAGGTGATCGCGGGCTACACCGAACAGCTCGAGTTCGTGGAGGAGGCCGGGGCCCGGGTGATCCTCATGGCCAGCCGTCACCTCGCAGCCCTGGCCCGCGGACCGGAGGACTACCACACCGTTTACGGGACCCTGCTACGCCAGGTCCGCGCACCGGTCATCCTGCACTGGCTGGGCCCGATGTTCGATCCGGCCCTGTCCGGATACTGGGGATCGGCGGACGTGGACACGGCCACGGAGACGCTGGTGAACCTGCTGCACGAGCACGCCAGCAGCGTTGAGGGGGTGAAGGTTTCCCTGCTGGACGCCGAACTCGAAGTGCGGTTCCGGGAACGCCTGCCCGCGGGGGTGCGGCTGTACACCGGGGACGACTTCCACTACCCGGAGTTGATCAAGGGCGACGCTACCGCCCACAGTGACGCCCTGCTGGGTATCTTCGCCGCGATCGCTCCCGCCGCCGGTGCCGCATTCCAGGCCCTCGACGAGGGGGACGAGGCCGCCTACGACGCCGCGTTCGCGCCGACGGTTCCGCTGGCGCGGCACCTGTTCGCGGCTCCCACCGCCTACTACAAGACCGGAATCGCCCTGCTTGCCTGGTTGTGTGGGCACCAGCCGGGCTTTGCCATGGTCGGTGGGCTGCACAGCGGCCGCGGCATCGTGCACCTGGCCCGGGCGTTCCGACTCGCGGACGAAGCTGGGCTGGTGCCGGACCCGGAGCTGGCCGTGGCACGGATGAACGCGCTCCTGGACGTCGCGGGGGTGGCCCGGTGAGCGATGCGTGGCTGGACCGCCTGTCGGTGAACCAGAAAACCATCAACAGCTGCACTCTGCCCGAAGCGGTGCGGGGCTGTGCCGCGGCCGGAATCCCGGCGATCGGGCTGTGGCGGGAGCCGGTACACCAGACCGGCCTGCGCACCACGGCGGCACTGGTACGGGCGGCGGGACTCCGCGTGTCCTCACTGTGCCGCGGCGGATTCGTCACCGTCGCCGAGGACACCGCGTGGTGGGCGAGCATCGACGATAACCGTCGTGCCATCGACGAGGCGGCCGAGCTGGGCGCGCCGTGCCTGGTGCTGGTGGTGGGCGGTCTGCCGTCCGGATCGCGCGACCTGCGCGCGGCGCGCGCCCGCGTGGCGGACGCGTTGGCGGAGCTGGCGCCCTACGCCGCGCAGCGGGGGGTGCGACTGGCGCTGGAGCCTATGCATCCGATGTACTGCGCCGACCGGGGAGTGTTGTCCACGCTCGCGCAGGCGGTGGAGCTGGCGCAGGAGTTTCCCCCGGACCTCGTGGGGGTGGTGGTGGACACGTTCCACGTGTGGTGGGACCCCGAGGTGGACACCCAGATCGCCCGCGCGGGCCCCAGGATCGCCAGTTTCCAGGTCAGCGACTGGATCACGCCGCTGCCCGCGGACGTGCTGCTTGGGCGTGGACTCCCGGGGGACGGCCACATCGACTTTCGGGCGCTGCATGCGGCGGTGGACGCGGCTGGCTATGCCGGCGACGTCGAGGTGGAGGTCTTCAACGCCGAGGTGTGGCGCGAGGAACCGCACACGGTGCTGCGTCGGGTGGCCGAGCGCTACCGCACGGCCGTGTTGGGCGGGCCGGCGTAGTCCGGTCCCCGAGCCCGGGGATGGAGTCTCCGGGGTCTCAGGTCGTCGGCGGGCAGGTGCTGGCCCGCAGCACCACCTCTCCCACGACGGGCACGGTTCGGGGCTCGGGGGACGGCTCCGCCTGGAGAGCCAACCGGGCCGCTTCCTCCCCCATCCATTCCAGGGGCAGCCGGACGGTGCTCAGCGGCGGGGTGAGGTCGCGCAGGGTGGGAATGTCGTCGAATCCGGCCACGGAGAGGTCCTGCGGGACTCGCAGTCCGCGCTCCCGAAGCGCGGCCATGGCGCCGGTGGCCATGACGTCGTTGACGGCGAACACGCAGGTGACCTCGGTCCCGTCTGTGATGAGGCGGTGGGCGGCCTCGGCGCCGCCGTCCCGGGTGAAGGCGCCGTGCACGATCCGTTCGGGCGGGAGTTGGATCCCGGAATCGGCCAGCGCGGTGGTGAATCCCTCCAGGCGCTCCTGGGCGGTGCGCAGTTCGGTGGGGCCCGCCAGCACGGCGAAGCTGCGGTGCCCCTGCTGGACCAGGGACCGGGCGAGGGCGGCCGCGCCTCCGGTGTTGTCCGGGACGACGGTGTCCGCGGGGAGACCCGCCTGGGAGACGCAGGCCACCCGGCCACCCCGGGTGACGAAACTGCGCACCTCGTCCGCGAGTAGCTGCGTGTCCCGCGTGGAGGTGGTACGGCTCCCCACCAGCACCACGGCGCGGGCACGGTGCGAGCGCAGCGTGGCCAGCAGTTCCACCGTGCGCTGGGGGGCATGGCCGGTGGTGCCCAGGACGACCACCCATCCCTCGTGCTCGGCGCTGCGGGTCACCCCGCGGGCGATGCTGGAGAAGTAGGGGTCGGCGATGTCGTGCACCACCAGCCCGACCAGGGAGCTGGTGTCGCGCGCCAGGGCCTGCGCGGAGGCGTTGGGCAGGTATCCGAGCTCCCGTGCGCTGGACAGGACGCGCTCGTGCAGGCTGCGGCCCACCTCGCGGGTGCTGCCGTTGAGCACGCGGGACGCGGTGGCCAGGGACACGCCCGCGTGGTGCGCGACATCCTCCAGGGTCACGTACCGGTTGCCCATCGCCATCCCGGGTCTGTGGGGGTCTGCGTGCGGGGTGCCGTCGGTTCGCGGATCGGAACGCGGCGGGTGGATCCGGGTGCGCGCTGACGGATCCTGTGGTGCCGGGCACCTGGGGACCAGGGTATCCCGGCGGGGGCGGGCGCGGGCTCCGGCGGGGGCCGTGCGGCGCTCAGGCACGGCGACTGGGGCGGACGTAGACCAGCTGGTAGGACAGGGCCACGACAAGGCTGCCACCGATGATGTTGCCTGCGGTGACCGCCAGGAAGGTCGTGGCCGCTCCCAGGAGGGGAATCTCGGGGCTGCCCTGGGCGAGTGCGGGAAAGAACGCCTGCACCAGCAGACCCCGGGGGATGAAGTACAGGGTGGAGACGGCGTGTTCCAGCTCCAGGGCCCCGATCGCCGACAGCGGCAATAGGGTTCCCACAATCTTGTCGGTGACGGTTCGGCCCGCCAGCGCAACCCACACGGCCAGGCACACGAAGAGGTTGCCCAGCACCCCCAGCGCGAAGGCGTTCAGCGGAGCTAACGCGGCCTTGTCCGCGGCGATCTGGATGGCGTGCCGGCCGATGTCGCCGCCCTCGGACTCGGGCATCCCGGAGGCGAGAAACACCAGGGACAGGGCGCTGGCTCCGATCGCGTTGGCGCAGAGCACCACGCCCCAGTTACCCAGGACCTGCACCAGGGTGACCTTGCGGGAGGCCAGTGCCATCATCAGCAGGTTGTTGCTGGTGAAGACCTCGGTTCCGGCCAGGATGGCGATGATGTACCCGATGGCGAAGACGATCCCGCCCGCGAGGTAGTGCCAGGTACTGCCGCCGAGTGTCACGACGGTGAAGTAGAGCCCACCCAGACCCACGAAACCACCCGCGAGCGTGCCGAGCACGAAGGACTGGAGGGGATGGGACCGGGACTTGGCCAGGCCGAACTCCTCAACCCGCTCGGCCACCCGCTGGGGAGAGAAGTCGTCCAGGTTGGTGGTGAGCTGGCCCATCCGCGGGGTGGGCTCGCTCTGCTGGTCGCCGGAATGCGTGTCCGGATCCCCGGTGCTGGTCATATGCGCGGGGTTCCCTTCATCGACGGATGCCGGCCCGGCGGCCGACGGATTCGCGTCCCTCGCGCCCACAGCGACAGGTTCGACCCCGGCTGTGGGGCGCTCCAGGATTCAGTGCCGAACACACCTCCCCAGACACTCGAAAACACATTGTGGCGTCACAAAAATAACAATTTAGTTTAAGTGCTGTCCTGTGCGGCATCACCCCTGACGAAACGTCAGTGACCCAATCCAGTCAGGGTGATGTATGTACGACGAGAGCACCGACGGTGCGGAGGAACGCTTCCTCGCCCGGGTGCAGCAACACGCAGGGCTCACCAACCGCGCCGAAGCGCGGCGACTGACCGAGGCCACCCTGAACGAGCTGGCCGTGGCCGTGAGTGGTGGGCAGGTGGAACAGCTGGTCCGGAACCTGCCGGAGCCACTCCAGCCGGGCACCCCCAAGGCGGGGCAGGCCACCGCATTCGATAAGCAGGCGTTCCTGGACGCCGTCAGCGGATCGGTCCCCAGCACCGACCTGGAGGAGATGGAGGTGCTGGCCAGCGCGGTGCTGAACGCCGTGCGGGAGGAGGCACCCGACCGCCAGGTCGACGACACGCTGGCCCAGCTCCCACCGGACCTGGCCGCGCTCTTCCACGGCTCGCCCCGGGACCGCGAGGCGTGACCCCCGAGTCCACAGGAACAGAACGCCCCACCGCCGTCGTCCCCACGGAGCACACCGATGGACTTGTCCTTTTTGACTTCGATTCGCGGCACCACCGGACCGGTGTCGTCCGTGATCGTCAACGCCTCCCGCGACGCGGAGGACACCGACCACGCGGTCCGGGTCCGCTGGAGCAAGGCCCGTGCGGACCTGAGCTCCCAGGGGGCGGACGAGGAGACCCTGGCCGCCATGGACAGCGTCGTGGGGGACACGCACGGCGTGCCCGGACAGCACGGACACGTCGTGTACGCCGCCGACGGCACGGTCCTGGCGCAGGCGGTCGTCACCGAGTTCCCGCAGGACTACCGGGCCCGGGTAGGGCCGCTGCCGGACCCGCTGCTGTACGTCTACAGCGAGTCCCCGCGCGTTCCCTACGTGCTCGCCGTGGTGGACACGCTGGGCGCGGACCTGTGGACGGTACACGCCGACGGGCGCGCCACCACGCAACGCGTCGAGGGTGAGGACTGGCCCGTCCACAAGGTGCGCGAGGGCGGCTACCACCACAACCAGATGCAGCGCACCGTGGACAATCGGGTCGCCGACAACGCAGGGCGGGTCGCCGGAGCCATCGCGCAGACCCTACGGGGTACCGAAGCGGACATCGTGGCGATTGCCGGGGAGATCGCGGTGCGCGGCGAGGTCCGGGCCCGGCTCCCCGACTGGGCCGAGCCCAAGGCGGTGGACCTGGAGGCCGGGTCCCGCCCCACCGGTTCCAGCACCACACCGCTGAACGACGAGCTGCGCGGGATCCTGGCCGGCATCGCGCAACGTGAGCTGGACGAGGCGATCGCGGAGTTCGAGCAGGGGCGCGCGAACCGCGAACGCACCACCGAGGGCCTGGCCAGCGTGGTGCACGCGCTCCAGCGCGGCCAGGTACGGACCCTGTTGTGGTCCACCGCCCGCCGGGACACCGAGACGTGGCTGTGGTTCGGCCCGTCCGCCGAGCAGCTTGCCCTGACCAGCCAGGAGGTGCGAGACATGGGTGTGCAGGACCCCGTGGCGGAATACGCTGCACCGGTCCTGCTGCGGGCGGCGGCCGCGGGCTCAGCAGAGCTCCTGCTCGTCCCCCAACACCGCACCACCACCGCAAACGCGGGCACGGAACCCGTGGAGCTCACCGACGGTATCGGCGCCCTGCTGCGCTTCGACGATCCAACCATGACGTCGTAGACGGTCGGAGCGTTGGGGCGGCCCGGGGCATTCCACGGGCCGCAGGCGCCGCCGGATGTGCGGGGCGGGCACCCTGTGCCACCCCCATCGGCTTTTCTTCACCCCCATCGGTTTACTGGCTCCGGTCGTCTGGGGGTGGCACCGAGTCGCCATAGCCGCCTCAGGGCCACCCAGGCCGGGCGGGGGAGCCGGGTGCCGTTTTCGCTGTCGCCACTGCTGATGGTGTGCTGGGTCGCATTGGTGACCAGTTCGCTGGCCACCAGTTGGGCATCATTGCGGGCCTCGCTGTCCCAACGCGGTCTTGCCGGCCCCGGCCCACGCACCAGCAGGCCGCCACCGCGCGCCGCACGGGCGCCATCGAGCAGTTGCCGCAGGGTCGCCAGCTCGCGACAACGTCCGTACAACACCCTGCCGGGTACGTACCCGGAACTCACCAGCCGCGCGATACCCGAACAGCGGCCACCTGGTGCGCGAGGGCGGGTCGCCCAGCTCCTCAGTTTTGCTCGGCCGTGCCGGAGCCCCCCGACTCCGAGTCCCGCTCCGCGGCGGCCAGGGCCGCCCGGCGGCGAGCGACCACCACGCCGACGGCCGGCACCACCGCCGCGAAGGCCACGGCCCGCATCCACGGACGATCCAACACGTGGCAGGTGGCGTGGTCCAGCGACACCTTGCCCGGCCCGGAAACGATGATCGACATCGCGGTCAGTCCGATCAGTGCCGGATACTCCAGGCCACCGTTGGCGTTGAAGAAGCCGTTCGGGCTGTGCAGCTCCGCGGCCACCCCCATCGTTCCGGCGACCGCCGCCGCGCTCGCCGGCGTGGCCAGCCCCAACGCCAGCCCGGCACCACCGGCCGCCTCAGCTACGCCGGCGGCACGGGCGGTCACGTGTCCGGGACGATGCCCCATCTGGTCGAAGGCCTGCGCCGTTCCCTCCGGGCCGCCGCCCCCGAACCAGCCGAAGAGCTTCTGCGCGCCGTGCGCGAACAGTGTTCCGCCCAGTGCCGCACGTACGCCCAACACCGCCAGGTCGCCCGCCCTGAGTCCCATTGCGTTCCTTTCCCCCGTTGTGCACCAGCCCCTGCTGTCCCGGCGCACCGGACATGATGCCGATGGCCGGGACACCTCCGGAAGCCGCCGCGCCGGGGTCACGCAGTGTTGGCCCTCGTTGGTCCTCGTTGGTCCTCGTTGGTCCTTGTTGGTCCTTGTTGGCTCTCGCGTCACACCACGCGGCGGCCACGCCGCCGCGCGTACCACCGCCGCACGCCCCGCAGTAGCACACCCAGCGGGGTGCGGGGGGCTCGGAACACGTGGACCGGCCCGGTTCCCGGGGCGTCCGGGTCACGCCCGCGGCGCCAGGAGGCCATGCCCGCAGCGAAAACGGTCGGGTCACCCCCCAGGTCGGGATGGTTGCGGCGAACCCACTGGCGGTAGCGGGCCCGTTCGTTGCGCACACTGGCCTCCCGGAGGGCGGCACCGCGGCACCGCGGAACTGTGAAACTGCGGAACTTCGGAACTGTTTTCGGTCGCCTCCTGGCAGGTTAGCTGCCTCCGTGCGGAGCTGTCCGGTAGCACCACGGCGCGTGCGCCCAACAGCCTCGACACACTGGGGCGCTTCCCCATGCCCTCCCGGCCATTCCCTTCCCCTGCTGGGGCTGTCGCGTGCCGCCAGCCGCCGCGATCCCATCCCGATGCCGCTCCCGGTGGTGACACCCCCGGGCCGCAACCAGTGTCCAGCTAGGACGGGTCCCCCATTCGATGCGCGCCGATCCGGGTGATCCGCTCCCGTCCCCAGGCGCCCAGCGGCTCCAGGGCCTGGTTGAGGGCCTCGCCCTGCGTGGTGAGGGTGTACTCCACCCGTGGTGGCACCTCCCGATAGACCTCGCGGTGCACGATCCCGTCCTCCTCCAGCTCGCGCAACTGCTGGATCAGCACCTTCTCGGAAACGCCCGGCAGTCCCCGCCGCAGCTGCCCGAAGCGACGCACCCCGCCGTGGTGCAGCTCCCACAGGATCAGGGCCTTCCATTTACCACCAACCACGTCCATGGCTGCGTCAATGCCACACACGTAGGGGCCGGATCGGGGTGAGCTCATCGGGACCTCCTGTGAACTGTTCACTTACGTGTTGGTTAGTACCGAACAAAATAGTGGGTACTTGTCGTTGGGGATGTGCCGGCGGAGGATCGGAACCGTAGATGGCACAACGGCCAAGGAGTTGATCAGGTAATGACGGAAGCCCGTCCGATCCCGGTGACGGTTCTCGGGCTCGGGGCAATGGGACGAGCCCTGGCTACGGCGCTGCTCGACGGTGGCCACCCCACCACGGTGTGGAACCGCACCCCGGGGCGGGACACCCAGCTCGTGGATGCGGGGGCGAAGAGCGCCGCCACAGCCGATGCGGCGGTGGCGTCCGCGTCGCTGGTGGTGGTGTGCCTGCTGGACCACGCCTCCGTACGCGCGGTGGTGGATCCGCTGGCCGAGACACTACGGGGACGCACCGTGGTGAACCTGACCAGCACCACCCCCAACGAGGCACGGGAGACGGCCGAGTGGGCCCACCGCCACGGCATCGCCTATCTCGACGGCGGCATCATGGCCGTCCCCGAGATGATCGGTCAGCCGGAGGCCACAATCCTGTACAGCGGGGATGAGACGGCCTTCACGGAGCACCGACCCGCCCTGGACCTGTTCGGTTCGGCCGAGCACCTCGGCGCGGACCCGGGGTTGGGGGCGCTGTACGACTTCGCCCTCCTGGCGGCGATGTACGTCATGTTCGCCGGGGTGTTCCATGGAACGGCGATGCTGCGTCCGGCTGGGGTTTCCGCCACGGAGTTCGCCAACCGGGTGGTGCCGTGGTTGACGGCGATGCTCCAGACTGTTCCGGCACAGGCCGCCACCGTCGACAGTGGCGACTACAGCACCGAGGTTCAGGACCTGGACTTCACCAAGGCCGCCCTGGACGCGATCGTACGCGCCAGCAGCGAGGCGGGGGCCGAACTGGACGTGATCGCACCGATCCAGTCCCTGGTGTATCGCCAGGTGATGGCCGGTCACGGCGCCGAGGCATTCCAGCGCATGGTGGAGACACTCGCGCCCGCGCCAGCCCGGGTCTGAGCGTCCCGGCACTCCCGGTTGGCCGGCCGCGGTCACGTCCACCGAGGCCGGCCAACCGGATGCGTGCCGCACACCGGGCCATCCCGTGGATTCGTGTCACCGGAAATGTCTAGGCTTCGACCATGGTTGCTAGCTACGGCGACGACGACAAGGACTGAGGAGCCCATGGATCTCACGGTGATGGCGGTACACGCCCACCCCGATGACGAGGTGCTTGGCACCGGCGGAGCGTTGGCCCGCTACGCCGCTGAGGGGGTGCGCACCGTCCTGGTGACCTGCACCGACGGTCGCCAGGGAGACGGGCCGAACGGCGTGAAACCGGGCGAGGCGGGCCACGACGGCGACCAGGTGGCTCTGCTGCGGGAAAGCGAGCTCGACACCTCGGCCAAGGCGCTGGGGATCGCCCACGTGGAACGGCTGGGCTACCACGACTCCGGTATGGATGGCTGGGACACCAACCACCATCCGGAAGCCTTCGCGAACGTTGCCGTCGCGGTGGCTGCGGAACGGCTGGCCGAGCTGGTTCGGCACTACCAGCCTCAGGTGGTCATCACCTACGACGCCAACGGCGGCTACGGGCATCCGGACCACATCCAAGCGCACCGGATCACCCACGCGGCCACGGCAGCGACCGGCATCCCGCGCAAGCTGTACCACAGTGTGCTGCGACGCAGCGTCATGGACGAGCTGGCGGCCTACGTCGTCGAGGGAAACGAGGACACTGACGGGGAGGACATCTCCGAGGACGACGATATGGGGGTTACGGACGAGGAGGTGACCGCGCTGCTGGACGTCACCGACCACGTTCCCGCGAAGCGCACCGCGCTGGAGGCCCACGCCAGCCAGGGCGACAGTGCCTTCTTGCTCGGCCTACCCGAATCTCTTCAGCACCGCCTGTTCGCCGAGGAGGCCTACCAGCTCCAGTCCAGCACGGTGCCCACTCCCGACCGGGAGGATGACCTGCTGACCGGGCTCCGGTAGCGCACGGCCCCGACGTTACGGCGTCGTGGCCGGCCGAGAGGCTCCCGAACCTGGCCAGGGCTCCGGAACTCGGGGGTGGGGCACCGGTGATGCCCGGCAGGCCCACGGTGGAATCCCTATCGTGCTCTTGGCCCCGTCGGTGTGTCCACCCCGACGACGACCCCTCCGGGCGAGCCCGGGGCGGATGGGTGTCCCCCGGGTGGGTGGCGCGGGTCCGCATGTCGCGTGCTGGGTGGGTCCGGGGCAGCTGTCCCGCGCTGTGGCTGCTGCGAGTCCCCGCTCCCCCTGTCCCGTGCGGCCATCGTGCGGCCCGTCCGCGGGGCGATGCACCTCCCACTCCTGGCGTCGAGGCGTCGGGGGTTCCCCTCCCCGCCACGCAGCCGGGCACAACCGGCTGGGGTTCGTCAACACTCCCAAGGGCGACAGAACTGATCATCCAGAGTGTGTTGCACGCCACATTTACTACTCAGTAATATCTCGGCAACGCGCTCCGATGCAGGGCACAGCCCGGCAAGGCGCCGCATTGGCCATCCCCGCTGCCTTGATCCCCCACCACCCCCAGGAGCCCAGATGCCTCGCCTCCCGCTCTACACGTGTGCAGTCACCGCAGCTGCCCTACTCCTCCCTCTCGCGGCGGCCCCCGCTGCCCAAGCCCAGGACCCCGACCCCGTGGTGTTCGTCCACGGCTTCCTCGGAAAAGGCGATCAGTGGTCCGCCATGATCGAGGAGTTCGAGGATCGGGGGCATCCCGAGGAGCGTCTGCACACCTTCGAGTACGACTCGCTGCGCTCCAACATGACCATCGCCAGCCAGCTGTCCAACTTCGTGGACGACATCCTGGCGGACACGGATGCCTCCCAGGTGGATATGGTGACCCACTCCATGGGCGGCCTCTCCTCCCGCTGGTACCTCAAGGAACTGGACGGCGCCGACAACGTGGGTGACTGGGTGTCGCTGGGTGGGCCGAACAACGGCACCTCCGTCGCCGGATACTGCTCCGTGCTCATCACCCCGTGTCAGGAGATGAAGGCAGGCTCAGATTTCCTCAACCAGCTCAACGCCGACGACCCCACCCCCGGCAACGTTGCCTACACAACCTTCCGGAGCCCCTGCGACCTCGTGATCAGCCCGGTAGACAGCACCGTGCTCGACGGGGCGGACAACCGGCAGACCAGCTGTCTGGGCCACATCGGGATGATGTCCGACGACGACGTGGTCACCGAGGTGTATGACACGGTCGCCGGCCGCTGATCCTCACCTCCCGGGGGCGTTCCACAATCAGGAACTGCACATTCCCCACCGCGAATCCGGGCCGGGAGACTGGATCCCGCCCCGGATTCCGGCCGCCCCCCCTCAACCTGCGACGGGACGGGCCAGCAGCCCTTCCAGGCGGTCCAGGGTCTCGCGCAGGTTGTCCTCGCCGGTGGCGGCACGGGCCTCGTCCAGGGAAAGCCACCGCACCGGGGCACCGGGCTTCTCCGGCCGGGCCGCCTCGGGCTGATCGGTGGCCAGAACGAACCGCAGGTCCGCGTGTTCGTGCGCAGGTTCGCGGTCACTGGCCGGAACCGGGACGACCACCGCATGCAGCAACGCGCTGTCCGGCCAGGCCACCAGGTCCGGCAGTGCGGTCTCCTCAACGCCCTCGCGGAGAGCGACCTCCAGCGGCCGGGTCTCGCCCGGGTCCGCATGCCCACCCACCTGGAGCCAGGCCCCCTGCCCCTCGTGCCAGCGCAGCAACACCCGCTGGGTGGGAGGATGCACGATCAGCGCGGATCCGGTGAAGTGGAACAGCGTGTCACGGTCCCAGGGATCCCCGGTCTCCAGCAGGGGCCGCATGCGTTCCAGGTCTGCGTTCTCGTCCGGGGTACGTCCCATGTATCCGGCCAGGGTCTCGGTGAGAGACGGGGCCATCCCCGTGCCTGGCTCTGATGTCATGCTTGCCCGCTCCATGATCCGTGTACTCCCCGCAACCGTCCGCTCAGACTAGATACCGCCACACCGCCCAGCAACCGGATTCCTGGCGCCCCGCGGCCCACACGTACGGACGATACTGGGGTCCGGCTCCCCCGGGCTCGTGTGCTTCGCACCGAGACTAGTCCGCACCGGCATCCGTGAGCGGGACGGCCTCAGCGGTCCTCGCTGTCCACCTCCGGTGGACCCGCGGTCTCTGCACCGGCCCCGGGCTCCGCGTGCTTCTGCACCTCGGTGAACAGGGGGAGGCGGTATCCAGATTGCGCATCAGCAGGTCCATTGTCATCAGGGCGATGCCCCGCTCCGGATCACCGAGGACTAGGAGCTTATCCCCGGTATCGATGCCAAGATCCCGCCTGGCCTGCGCGGGAATGACGATCTGGCCCCGCTCGCTGACCGTGACCGCCCCGTAGAAGCCGCATTCACCATCGCACTGTTCCCACAGCTGGACAGCAGCTTCGGAGGCGATCCGGGGCCCTCGGCACGGCGGTGGCCCCGCGGCGAGCTTTATCAGCTGGATGGTGAACCTGCTGGTCATCGAGTGGTGGATCCAGTACCGACGCCAGGACAGGTCACATTGAGCGACAAGTTAATACCCCTATGATTCGGGGGCGTGCGCTCAACCAGAGCAGCGGGGAACACCACACTCGTGCCCGCGCATCGGAAACCACGTCCGAGCGCCACAGCGCGCCGGGGGCAGGGGATCACACCGCGTCAGGGACCTCGACGCAGGGCAATCAGACGATCACCTTGCGCACCATCATTACCCAAACACATACGCAACACCACCCAAGAACAAACCAGAAGCTAAGCCACGCTCTACGCGCCGACAGCAGCCGTTCCCGGGGCTGGGCAGGGCGGCTAGTTGGGGTGCGGCGAGGCTAAACACGGTGGGGGTTGTGATCCCTCCAGGGATGATCCGAGACACGGTGTTGGCAACCACCAGCACCGCGTGCCCTTCCCGTTGTGATCCCTCCAGGGATGATCCGAGACCTGCGTCGTGTGCCGCCGTCGGGGCAAGTGCATGCCGTTGTGATCCCTCCAGGGATGATCCGAGACCTGTGAGTAAAGTCGCAGGTCATCATACTGTTGAAGCACTCGCCGGGTGGGGATTTTGCAGCAGTCCGGTAGTAGTGCAACATCGCAGGTCAAACGGGGTGCCCGTATCGTCATCGGCTACAGCACCGAACCAGTGGAGCCCATGTTCTGGCCGATGGTCTCGGTGTGGACCATAGTCGGGCTTCTTGCCCCGCTGGATTTCCCGATAGACGGTCGAGGCGCTCTTGCCGATGGCCGCGGCGAGCTCCGTGACGGGCTGCTGCGCTTGGAGTCCGTCAGCGATGGCGATGCGGTCGTCCTGGGTGAGAAAACGCGGTGACACCGGGCCGGGGTCGGGAACGATCATGCTCCCAGCCTCTATGAACCAGTTCGAGCCGCAACTGGCGGATACCCCGACCTCCCGAGCCGCAGCGGCACCCTTCAAACCTTCACGCAGCAGCTCGAAGTACCGCTGTTTCACCACAATCGACATCTTGTTATGAGCCCATCGCGGCATCGAACACTCCTTCGACAGAGAGGTTCGCAACCACCGATAGAACTCACGTGGGGATGCCCGATGGTGGAGGCTCGTCGCCCGGTTGATCAGGTGGGGTGGAGTTCGTAGTGCAATTCGTAGCGGTGGCCGGCCTTGGCCATGACGGTAGCTTCGATGGGGCAGTCGTGGTCGGTGTAGAGCACCCGCAGTGTCCGCAACACGGGTAGGTCGCCGGGGAGGCGAAGCCGGGCGAAGGTTTCCTGGTCGGGTACGCGTGCGGAGACGCGGTCGCAGGTGCGGCGGGGTGGGTAGCCCAGCTCGGTGAGTAGGGCTGGCGCGCCGCCCTTGATGCGGCGGAACTCGGTGAGGGCTGTGCTGCGGGCGATCTCCAGCGGATAGTAGGCGTGGACGAGTTCGGCCGGCTCGTCATCCAGGGTGAGGAGCTGCGCTCGAAGCATGACGCGGGAGTGAGCGTCGAGCTGGAGTGCGGTGGCGACATCGGCTGGAGGCGTTGTTTCGGTGACGGTGAGCAGATGGCTGCGACCACGGCGTCCTTGTTGGGCGGCTTGGCTGACCCATGGGTGGGGGCCGGCTGGTGTGTCGCGGGTCAGATAGTCGGCGGGGCGGATCGTTTCCTGGCGGTGGGGGCGGACCTGGACGTTGGCGCCTGCCCGTCCCACCACGAGGCCCTCTGACTTCAGCTGCGCTAGGGCCTTCTGGATTGTGGCGTTGGCTGCGCCGAACCGGTGCGTGAGTTGTGTGGTGGACGGCAGGGCACTGCCCGGTGGCAGGGTTCCGGACAGGATCTCCTCCCGTAGGTCCGCTGCGATTCGGGCATGCAGGGGACGGGAGTCCGTGCCACCAGAGGGGATGTCTGTGTTCATGGGAGGGGCATTTCGTAGCGCAGGCGCTGGCGGTGTGCGGGCATGGTCATGAGGTCAGCCTGGATGGGTGTTCCGGTGACGTCCAGCGTGACTCGGACGAGGGTCAGTACCGGCTGAGTTTCTTCCAGGTCCAGCACGTCGCGCTCGCCAGTGTCGGGGAGGCGGGCGCTGACCTCTTCGCGGACGTGGCTGCCTACATAGCCCAGCTCATGAAGCAGGGCAATCGCTCCACCCCGAATTTTGGCGGATTCCGCGAGCGCGGTGTTGGCTGCGATCGACGCAGGATAGTAGGTGTCGGTGAGTTCGGTAGGCACGTCATCCAGGTAGATGATGCGGCGCCGGACCACCACGGTCTGGTCCTCCTCCATGTGCAGCAGTGGGGCCACCTGTGGCCCGGCACGTACCTCGCCCGCATGCACGATCCGTTGCGTACCCCGCCCGCCCCGCTGGGCGGCCTCGGTGGTCCAGGCGTCCGGTGCTCCCACCTCGGGGGGACGCACATAGGCCGCGGAGCTACTGACCCAAGATCCGGACGCCATTAGGTCCTCCAGTATCGACGTGATCCCGCGTAGGCAGTGCCGCCTTCCACGGTAGGCGAGCAGTGATCCATCCTCACAACAATATTGATGCTATTCGCGAATAGCAGTATAGTTCACGGATAGTCGCGGGCCATCACCGGCCCCAACGAAACAGCCCTGGCGAGTCGGTATAGGACTCCCAGGGCGTGATCACCAGCTGGATTGGAGCTGCTGACATGCCAAGACTAGGGCAAGTGTGGACATTCCTGTTCGAGCGATGCGCTGCCGCGCAGCGGCGATTGCAGTTGTTGAGGCCGGCATTGGCGTGTTCGTGGGCACCGGCTGCTACGGATGGCGTGCGGCCGGGGCGACGGAGAGCGCACCGGCAGCGTCATCGGACGATAGGGGCGGCCCGCGTGCGGCCCTATATCGAAGCAGTATCTCGCCAGCCAAACGCAGACTGGCGATCCGGTGAACCGGCGCGCACTCCGGTGTTGTTCTGGCGGTGTCCGGTTGAGGGGTGCGGGTGGTCGTCGGTGAATCCGGTGGATCATCCGTGTCCTTTTCCGCCGGAGGAGGCGCGGCCCTACGCCGCGAACCGCTGTACCTGTGGCGGAACCGAACCGGAGCCCGTCCCGGAGTCGGGTCATGAGCAAGCACCGCGGAAGTTGCCGAAGCGGGGTCCGGGTGAGCAGGGGCCTTCAGCGCCGGAGCCAGGTCCGACACCGCCGGCCGCCTGGTCCTCGCCCGCGGTGCGGAACCGGGCGGTGCTGAAGCGGGCGTTGGCGGGGCTACGGGATCTGGACCGAGCGCCGGTCGCGCCCCCGGAACCCGTGGCCGATCCGGAGCTGGTGGCAGTGCGCACTGCGCAGGCACGCCCGCTCCCATTGCCCGGTTCGCAGGCGGCTCCGGTTCCGGGGGTTAAGGCCGGTTTGTGGCCGGGATCGGTGGCGATTGTGTCGACGAAGGTCATCCCGGACGCG
>NZ_JAVLVT010000011.1:0-47177 GCF_031628175.1 Lipingzhangella rawalii
ACAGCTGCTGGGCCAGCTGGTGCATGGGGGTGGTGGGCGGTGATTCCTGCTCCCCGACACCCCGAGGGCAGCCCTCCGAGCGCGGAGCCGGGCGGGTTGGCGCGGCGGGCCTGGGCGTCCGTAGACGATGAGTATCGGCATGTGGCCCTGGCGGTGGAGGGCACCGAATACGTGTTCTCGGCTGGGGCGCGGGATGTCGGTACCTCGGTGCGGCTCCTACGTCGCCTGGCCGCCGCGGCGCACTTCGCGGCGGGGGCGTTGGAGCAGTGTCACCGGGAGCTTCAGGCCCAGCGGGAGGCCCTGGAACAGGCCCAGGCCTGCCTGCCCCGCTGCGGCCTGTGCACCCACCCCACCACCGGAACCGGGTCCACCTGCACCTGGTGCGGACACCCCCAACCCCCAGCCCACCCCTGATCCCCAACAACCACCCCGACACCCCCGGGAGGAACGTGTGCCCGGTCCAGCACCACGCCCCCCCCGGGGGCTTCCCGCCACCGACGGAGTCTCCGGCGGCTGTGCGTGTCGGCCGCGGATCTGCTGGATGGGAAACCTGAGAGCGGGATCCCAGGCTCGCTGGTTTACACATACGTGGAGAGAAAGCGTTCCTGGATGGCAGAGGAATCACAGTCAGGGCTGCTGGCTCTCAGCTGTTGGGGCCTGTTTCGGCGAAGTGGAGTAGTGGCACGTCGTAGAGGCTGGAGTTTGGGGTGCGGTGCATGGTCGGGGATGTGGTCTCGATGAGTAGCATCTCGGTGAGGAATTGGACGCGCGCGGCCAGGAGATGGCTGGTGTGACCAGCGGCGCTGTGCTCCTTGAGTCCGACGGCGACGTGGATGTGTGGGGAGATGGACCCGGTGGTCTCGGCGTAGGCTAGGGTGCCGCCACCGAGGACTTCGACATTGCTGAGCTGGACCTTGGACCAGACCGGTGCGTCAGGGTCAGTGAGCTTCTCGCAGGTGCCAACAATGTCGACGTGGGAGAAGCCGGCGATGAACATGGGAATGTAGCCCTGCCGGATGTCATTGGCGTGACAGAACGCGTGTAACGAGGAGAAGAAGTCCTCGCCGTGCTCGAAGACGAGACCGAAGGTTCGCCCTTGGGTAAGTTCGTGGCTGCGCACGGTTCCTCCGCTTCGTCAGTTATGGGGTGGATGCGGGATGGGTGTAGCCGCCCGCGGCGGCGAAGGCTTCGGTGATCTCCGAGTGGTCGTGGCCGGTGGCCAGCAGAGTCCACAACAAGACGCGGGCTTTGAGTGGGTCCAGGAACCCGGCGCGAATCCATCCGCGGTGCAACAGGTCCTGTTCGGAGCCGGGGAAGGCGTAGGTGGTGGCGAGGCCTGATCCGGCCCCCGCACGGGAGGCCAGAATGGCGGGCACGCGCCCTGCGAGATCGTCGAGCATGGGCAGCAGGCGTTGGGGAACATGGCCGACCCCGAACGCGGCGATCACGACTCCATCGCTGCGTTCAGCAAGGCCATCCAGCAGCACACCGTCATCGCCAAGACACATAGTCACCAGGGCGACGCGGGGATGTGTGACCGGCGCCGTGCGTTGGAGCGCGTATCGGTGGGTGGGTTGGTTATGCACGCGAGGAATGCCTTCGACGAGGTAGCCGAGGGGGCCGCCGTTGGGCGATTGGAACGCCGATCCGCTGGTGGTGTGGGTCTTGCGGACTCGGCTGGCCGCATGGATCTCGTCGGCGAGGACGACGAGTGCTCCCAGCTGCCGAGCCGAGGGGTGGGCGGCGGTTTGGATGGCGGCGAGAAGGTTGGCGGGGCCATCGGCTCCGGCGAGGGTGGGGTTGCGCATGGCGCCGGTAATCACGATGGGCTGCGGGGCGGTGTTTAGCACGTCGAGGAGGTAGCTGGTCTCTTCGATAGTGTCGGTTCCCTGGGTGACCACGATTCCGTCCACAGTGCCGGAGGCCAGGCGCTTGTTGATGTGCGCGGCCAGCGCGGTGATGTCGGTGAGGTCCAGGGAAGCGCCGGGCATGCGCCGGTAGTCCTCGACATCGATGTCGATCCCGGTCTCGCTGAGCCCCGGTACTGCCTGTAGGAGCTGGGATGCCGATAGCGCGGGGACCACACCCCCGGCGCCCGTTTCGGCCATGGCGATCGTTCCGCCAAGCCCGTAGACCACCACACGCGGTCGGTCCTCGCAGGTGGGCATAGGGCTCTCCCTTCTCTGATGCTGATTCTGTGGGGCAGCCTACTGCCTGGGGGCCTGGAGGCTGCCGATGAAACGGCAGGCACGGTCGACGCCCTCGGTGGACAACAGACGACTGGACGGTTGGGTCAAGCCGGCGAAACCGTATGCGCCTAGCTGGGCGCACCGGTGGCCCAGCCATGTCCAGTCCAGGTCGAGGTAGTCGGCGAGTGCTTGGAGGCGTAACGCCGGCGTGGCTGCGCCGATCACGGAGCTGGCATGGGTGTCGCCCGTGACGTCGGTGTACTCGCGTACCGTCGGGATGCTGTCGGTGGCGTCCACGTGCCAGATGCCGTCCGCCCCGAGCCACGTGGCGATGATCGCCTGGCGTCCGGGATCGAGAACGAATCCTTCCACTGTGCTATAGGCAGGATCGGGGGAGAGGTGGACCTGGATGGCGAAGGATTCCATCAGTGCGGCGGCGAGCAATACGAGGATCCTGGCTGTCCGTGGCGTGGCACGGACCACCGATTCGGGTACGCAGAAGGAGCGCGTGGCTCCGGAAGGGTACCGGGCCGAGAGAGCTTGGAGGTAGTGGTACTTGTGAGCGAACAGGAGCCAAGTGCTGGCTTCTTCACCGGTGCGCTCGCGGGTCCAGAAGGTCGGTGTGGAGGTGAGGTGTTCGCACTGCCGGAGGATGTAGCGGGCACAGAAATCCGAGCCGATCCACAGCCTGGAGGTCTCGCTGAGTCCTGCGGCCATGTCGCGGCCGACAGCGGAACGGCGAAGGTCGGCGAAGTTTCCTAGTTCCTGTCGTTGTGCGGTGAGCAGCGCATCGTCGAACAGGAGCGCAGTGTCGAGTGAGCTGAGCGCCCACAGCAACCCCAGGGATAGATCGTCCAGAACGTAGGCGTCCGGGATGCGCAGCCGGTCGCTTTCGAGCGCTCGTGGCCCGCGGCGAACCTTGCGCGTATCCACGGCTACCACCTGCTGTTCGGCTTCATTGAGTCCGATTATGAGGTGGCTGCGGTGGGATGTCGGTGTTTCGGGCGCCGAAAGCCAGACATGATCACCTTCGCGGGAGGCACGGGAGATTCCCGCTTCGACGATGGCGCCGCCCATAAAGGTGCCGGGAAGTGCTTCAAGGGTGGTTTGGTGCCCCACGGTGACGTTTCCTCGCCAGATCCACAGCGGATTGGCGGGCAGGGTGGATTCGGGGTGTGGGCTCGTGTCCGGTGCCAGCGCTGCGGGGTGCTGGGGCTTCAGCAGCTCACGTGCACGCCGAAGGACGCCTCCAGTATTCAGAACGTCGTCGAGTTGGGCGGCCAGCCCGTCGGGGCAGTCCCGCTCGGCGGTCTCGATCTTGGCGATCATGCTTGCGCTGGTCCAAACCTGGCGTCCGAGTTCCGCTTGAGTCAGTCCGCGAGCCAAGCGCCAATGGCGCAGTTCCGCTCCGAACCAATCGCTCGGGGAACGACCTGGCCGTAGCGCCTTTAGGGGGTGTGGCATCGGAGACCTCCGATAAAGACTGAAGTGGACAGTGACGGTTGTCCAGTTCAGCATCTCGACTCTACGGCGTGTGCGCCATCACTCTGGAACTCTCAGTGAAACATGGGCCATAGCAGTAGGGATTGCCGGTCTCGGGAGCGCTGGGAGGTCAACGGTCTTGTCGCATGTGATGAGCTCCGTCGCAGCAGTCTCCGGAGCCGGAACTGCCCACGCTGGTCACCAGCGGAAACTCTCGTGGTCTCGGCACAGATCAAGGAGTGCAGCAGATGAGAATGCCAACCACCGCCCAGAATGACGAGTTTCAGCAGGTCATGGACACCGAAGATGGGGGCGATCAGTCCGATCCATTCGGTCTGGACATCACGTTCATCGAGAACACTCCCGCATCCGAGTCGGTGCTCATGTGCAGTACGGGTGACAACTGCGGAAGTTCCTGCCCGAGCGCGTGCACCACGTCGTAGGTCCAGTGCCGTTGGCGGAGTGACGCTGTGGTTGCCAGGTGGGCCGTAGGTCGGCCCGTGACGCGCAACGAACGGAGGGCAGACTAGTGGCACGTTCCCGCAGGCGCCTGTACCGAGGGATCGGTGCGGGGATGCTGCGCGCGGCGGCGAACCGTGGTGGACCGGACATGCCGCCGTGGCCAGGAGCCAAGGCACCGCTGGAGCACTGGCGCGGATGGCTAGTCACAGTATGGGCTGACGATACCTTTCGTCGGGCAGTCTCCGCTGCCAGTCCGAACTTGGAGCACCGAGTCCAGTCGATCATCGATGGTCACTCGCCCAAGCCACGGCGGGTACGGCGGGCAGCACTGGCCATCGCCCGGTACGCGGTCAGGTACACGTGCCGATCTACCCCGTTTGGCTGGTTCGCCGGCGTCGCGCCGATCACGTTCGGTGGCTCGACCAGGGTAGGAGTCGGCAACCGCCATCGGGTCATAACTCGAGCGGACCCCCAAGCTCTGGACGCGGCGATCAGCTCTTGGGAAACCGACAGTGAGCGAATGGTCGACTTCGATGTTTGCGTCAACAACCTGGTGCAGCGACGCGCAGGACGCCTATATGTCCCCTCCGAAGGGCCTTCGGAGTTCTCCCTGGTGGCAACACCGGAGATTGAGCTGGTGATGGAGGCGGCCCGGTCACCGATGCCCTTCACCGTCCTCCGCGGCAAGCTCGCCGTCGAGTTTCCGGATACACCCGAACACCATTGGAATGCACTGCTCACACAGTTGTTGCGGATACGGCTGTTGCAGTCATCCTTGCGTGCACCCGCCACCGTTGCCGATCCGGTGACCCAGCTCCCCTCTGCTCTGCGCGAGCACATGAAAGGTTACAGGTCAGCGGTAGACCTACGGCTGGAGGCGACAGTGCGTCTCCCGGCGTCGGTCGTCACGGAGGCTGAGACCGCCGCGACTGCCCTGACTCGGCTCGTCAGATATCCCGGAGGAACTCCGGCATGGCAGCGTTACACCGAGAGATTCGCCGAGCACTACGGCGACGGCGCTGAGGTGCCTGTGGAGCAGGTGATCGACCCGAAACAGGGATTGGGCCTCCCCGAAGGCTTCGCAGGAGTCGCTGAACCGCCTCGGCCGATGACCCTGCGGGACCGTTTGTTGCTGGAACTCGCCGCCACTGCGGCTCTAGAAGGCCGCACCGCGGTAGTGCTGTCCGAGTCGACGATCGAACGGTTGGAGGCCGCAGCCGGGAGGCCCGCACTTACTGCACCGCACCTGGAACTGTGCGCCCAGCTCCAGGCCCTGTCGAAACCGGCCCTGGACGCAGGGGCTTTTCGTCTTCGGGTTTCCACCGTCTCTCGTGGGGTGGGGTCGATGACGGGCCGGTTCTGGCACCTGTTCGACGATCCGGGCGTGAGGTGCACGGATCTGTCCACGGTCGAGCCCGGGGCGGAGTTGGCCCAGCTCTCCTTCCATCCCGCTCGTACCTCAGGCGATCTGCTGACCCGGACACCGCAGGTGCTGCCCCGGATCGTTAGCGTCGGTGAGTTCCGGACCCGCACGCCAGAGATACTCTTCCCTAGTGACTTGGCCGTAGGGCTGAACGAGGGTCGGTTGTATCTCACCGAGACAGCGACCGGAACGCGGCTGGAGTTGCTCGCACCCACCGCGATCAACTTTCAGTGGAACAACTACACCCCTCCCCTGGTCCGGTTCTTAGCCGAACTCAGCCGGGCTGCAACACCGCAGGTGACGTGGTTCGATTGGGGAGCCGCATGGGCGCTGCCGTTCACACCAGCGCTGCACTATCGTCGATCCATCTTGACGCCGGCCCGCTGGAAACTCCATGCGCGGGAATTGCCTGGACACGCCGCGACATCACAGGAATGGACTGATGGCCTGCACGACTGGATGAGGCGGCTCAATGTTCCCGACCAGCTGCTGCTCGCCCAGGACGACCAGCAACTTCCCCTTGACCTGCGTCACGAAATGCACCGGGAGCTGCTGCGTTCCCACCTTGCCACAGCCCCCAACAGTGTCGCGGTTCTAGTGGAATCACCATCGTGTGACGCCGATGGATGGATCGATGGGCGTGCCCACAGCCTCGTCTTCCCGCTGGGAGCACGCTCATGACCACACTGCCCCTGCCGCGCCTCCAGGACCTGGCCGTAGGATCACTGGGACTCGCGCTAGCGCACGTTGAGCGTGGTGATTTCGACGCGGTGCGCCATGCTCTAACGCATGCGGTTGCCGGCGGGGTTAGTTCCGGAAGCAACGCATCGCTGTTTCACGGCGCCCCGGCGCTAGAGTTCGTCCTCAACTGTGCAGGAGCAGATCGCAGTGATGTGCGCGAGGCCGTAGATCGCGTCGTGGTGGCTCGGCTCGCCACAGCACGCCAGCGTCAGAAGTCAGGTGCGCTGGCATCCGTGGCGGAATTCGATCTCATCGAGGGCCTCGCCGGGCTGGGGGCGCTGCTTCTGACCCGGGGGACCCCATCACCGATCCTGGAGGACGTGCTGGCCTACCTGGTCTCCCTGGCACAGCCAATCCACAGCGTTGGTCAGAAGCTACCAGGCTGGTGGACCTCCGCCGGCCCTTCCGGTACGGAACTCGATGGCGGTCACGGCAACAACGGTATCGCCCACGGCATCAGCGGCCCCCTCGCCGTGCTGTCCCTCGCCGTACGGCATGGTGTCCAGGTGCCGGGACACCACGAGGCCATCGCGTTGTTCGCCAGCTGGCTCGACACCTACGGCGGGGACTACTGGACCACCCGTAAGCAGCTGAAGGCAAGTCAACCGCGCACGCTGACACCGTCGCGCCCATCCTGGTGCTACGGCCGAGCCGGCATCGCCCGCGCCCAACAGCTGGCCGCGTTAGCCCTCGACGATCCGGCCCGGCGATATGCCGCAGAGGAAGCCCTCTTGCAGACCTTGACCGACCCGGCCTGGCTGGGCCGGATCAACGACGCCACTCTGTGTCACGGATGGGCCGGACTGCTCTGCGTCACCCGAACCGTCACCAATGACAGTCCGACCCCGGATCGCTTCGCCACGCTGTCCGCAGATCTGCACCAGCGTCTGATCGCCGACATAGACGACTTGCCCGAATCCGGATTCCTGGAAGGCCGCCTCGGAGCCCAACTTGCCGCCGAGGGCACCGACACCACCGGATGGACTCGCCTACTACTGATCACTTGACCAGGATCACCACGCGCCGTGAGGGCCACAACCAAGGAGCGTGCCGAGCCCATGAATTCCGACGACGAGGATCTTCCTACCACCACCGAGACCTACTGGCGGCACGCTGGTGTGACTTTCGCAGCCGCCCCCGGAAAGTCCGCGCAAGCAGCCCGAACACTCGCCGCCGCACTGGGCGAGCAGAGATTCCATTTCCTGCGTAAGGGCACCGGGATACGGCTGCGCACCGAACACTGCGCTGCCGCCCTCCTGGACCGTCTCGTATTCGACCAGCTGGCCACGGGCTGGGTGCGCGGCATCTACGAACCGGAAACCGAAGCCTTCGGCGGCAGCGACGGTATGGCCGTCGCGCACACACTGTTCTGCGCGGACAGTCCAGCTGCCCTGGCCCAAACCGGCACCCCAGATACAAAGGAACGCTGCATCCTGCTGATGTCTACCATGTTCCGACACGCCGGCCTGGACCCCTTCGAGGTCGGCGACGTGTGGGCGAAGTTGGGCGCACTGCGTCCAGGCCTCACCCCAGACAGCGGCACGGAACGTGACCGCGCGGTCGCGGCCATGCGGAAGCTGATGCACACCGATGCTGCGCGGCGGCCGGAGGCCGAACCGGGTTGGACCGCACGCGTCGCCGCGTTCGCCAAGGCCGGACACCACCTGAAATTCCTGGCCACATCTGGACGGCTGACACGAGGCCTACGGGCGGTTCTCGCCCATCACGCCGTTTTTGCCTTCAACCGCGCTGGAGTATCACCCGTTCACCAGGCCGCCACAGCCTGGCTTGGCCGTCACGCCGCCTTCACCGTAGGAGGCGTCACTGACGTGTCCACCCACCCGATCACCCACCCAACGCCTAATGTGTCCCGAGGGGCAGATATGACGCCTACCACCGATCCCGCCGAGCTGAACGAAGCACTCGTGAACCGTCTCATCGGCAGTGGACACCTGCGCAGCCCCGAGATCGTCGCGGCTGTCCGGGCCACCCCACGCCACCGCTTCCTGCCCGGTGTCAATCCTCAGACTGCGTACACCGAGGATGCTGTCGCCATCAAGCACGAGGAGAGCGGGGACATGATCTCCTGCATCTCTGCCCCGTCCATCGTCGCCACCCAATTGGAACAACTTGGCGCAGAGCCCGGTCACCGGATCCTCGAAGCGGGAGCCGCCACCGGCTACAACGCCGCGCTCCTTGGCCATCTCGCTGCGCCAACAGGCCACGTGTGGACTCTGGACGTAGACACCGACCTCGTCGACGGTGCCCGCAAGAACCTCGCTGATATCGGTGTTTCCAATGTGACTGTTGTGCAGTCCGACGGTGCAGCCGGACTGACGGACCATGCCCCCTACGACCGCATCCACTTCACTGTGGGCGCCGGTGACGTTCCCACACCGATCCTCGACCAGCTCGCCCCGCACGGGCGCCTCGTTCTGCCCATGCGGATCCGTGGCAGCATCTCCCGCAGTTTCGCTTTCGAACGCGACGGTGATACCTGGACGACGGTTTCATGCGAAATGGCGACGTTCATCCCACTGCGGCGTGGCGTATGCGGCGACATCTACACCCTTGTTGAGATGGAAGGCCAGGGCAATGTGCGCCTGGAGACCTTCAGCGAGCAGGACGTGGACCGCGACGCGATTTGCACCGTGCTCGACCAGCCCCCGACCAAGGTCTACTCCGGAGTGAGATTCCGCCAAGGGGACCCTTGGGAATGGCTCTACCTCTACCTGGCCGCAGTCCTACCCAACGGCCTCTCCCGCATGCCCGGATCCCGGCCGGGATTCACCCCACACTTTGCCTGGGGTTCTATGGCCGCACTCCAGGGAGAAAGCCTGGCCTACCTAACCGTGCGTGAGGGAGAAGATGATCAAGGCAGATTCTGGGAAATCGGTGCCATCGGCCACGGGCCACGCGCCACCGACCTCGCTGAGCATGTCGCCCACGAGATCGCGGAGTGGGACCGAGGCTGGGGTAACACCGCCCCTGTCCCCTCCTTCCGCATGGCCACTGGCACGACACGCAACCGACTGACGGCCACCGAGCCCCGGTTCATCGTCGACAAGCCAAACAGTCGTCTAGTCATCGACTGGCCGCGCCGCAGGTGAGCTGATGCTTCCCCGAATTTCCGCCCACATCCCACTGGTGTGCCGACCCAAGGCTCCCGCACTACCGTTGGCAGAACGCCTGACCCACCTCACGGGACAGGTCGATGACTCCGCCAGCGCGAGTCACCATAACCCCGTGGCGCGTGCCAGCGGAGTCCTCAACTACGCCGCGCTGATCGCCTCCGACGTCGGGATGCCCGACCTGGCTGCCGATCTATGTTGGAGGCAACACCGGGTCTTCGCCGAGGCCGGCCGTCTCACCGGGGACATCGCAGTGATGGCGCTCATGCCTTTGCTCAACGTTTCCCGTCTGCTCACCCGGGGCGGTGACAGCGACGGCGCCTACGACGTTCTTACCCAGCTCTACCGTGCCGCCCAACAGCGCAGCACGACCGACATTCGCGGCCACACGGTCGATCTCTCGATTCTCACCACCAGCGAATCCGACCACTACCGGGTCTGCCAGGAACTCTGGGGCGCCGTCCTCGTCGACGGTGCCCGGGCACTGGCCCGCAGTGGGCGCTGGAGCCATGCCGCTGATGCCTTGACCGTGTACCGCGGCGTGGGGCATCGTCTCCTGGACGGTCGTCAGATCTACATCATGTCGCTGCTGGAACGTGGCCTCCATGACCAGGCCCGCGCCGCCACCGAGGCCACAGCCTCCACCGACTCTTGGGAAAATGCCATCGCAGCTCTTTTGCGGGCAAGCTGTCACTCACAGGCCGAATCCGTACGCTCAGACGAGCTCGACGATGTTCTACGGGAGTCGGTCGCGGTGCTGTCCTTCCCAGATCCCGCGACCGCACTATTTCAGGCCCGCGTCGGCCTTGCCGCTCTCGACCTAATCTGTGACCACAACGGCCCTCAGTCGATCCGACTCTACGATGCTCTCCACGACGCGGCACTTCTCGACGCCTACGCTGCCCGCGACGTCCGGAACCACCCCAGGGCGGAGCGGTATCTGGACGACGAACAGAAACAGCACCTCGACGTCGTGCTCCGCACAGCGGGGCTCGGCGCTGGCACACTGCCACACCCCCACATGAACACCCTCACTGTCGCCGTAGAAGAAGCCGAAGTTCAGCTCCACAGACTTCTGTCGTGATGACCCTGCCCCCGGTCAGGGCCTGTGTCGAATGTGGGGGGGAAGCCCGTGGTGCGCATCGAGATCCTGGGTCGGCTGCTGGAGCTGAACCACGAGCGCTACGCCGCCGAGGTTGCGGCCGGGTTGCGCGAGTCCAAGAAGGGCAGCCGGAAGAAGCAGCCCGGCCTGCCCCGGCCGAGTGGGACACCCTGTTCTGAGGCTTCCACCCGGGTGGGCAAACCACCCCGCCGGGGTCTGGCTATAGCTCCTGGGTGCGCACGGCGTTGAGGAAGGCGGTCCACTCGGCGTGGGGCACGGTGAGCTGGCCGAGCGCCTGGCCCTGGATGAGGGCGAGGATGTGGTGCGAACGCAGTACCTGATCCGCATGGATGGCCAACCTGTCTCAGCATCCCTGTCGTGGGAGCCGGCACGGATTACTGCCGGAACTGACGTCGAGGATCCACATGAGGGACCGTTGGCAAACACGGGCATTGTTCCGCGTATGGACGCGATCGGTTACCGCGTTACGGACGTGCGTGAAGATGTGGAAGGGCGCATGCCCCATGCTGAGGAGCGGGAGCGCCTCGACATAGCGGCGGGGGTCCCCCTGATCGAAATCCAACAAACCTTCTACTCCGGGGATACTCCGGTACAGGCAGCTGATATCACGATTCCGGCTGATCGCTATCGTCTGTCGTTTCGGATGCCGGTAGAATGACGCAGCGGCAGGATCCGATCTCCCCCCATTCTGGGACCAGAACCTCACCAGTCCCACCACAGTCCGGGCATTGTGGGTCAGGGGCATGCTTCATACGTCCACGGTAGCGCTGTCAAGCTCTCCCGGGCACACATACATACGTGAATCCGGGAGAGCAGCCTGTGGGGTCCGCGGTGCGGCGTGACGGCAGCTGTGCATGCTCGGCAGGGGTGAGTGCTACCCCAGCGGATCATGGCTGAGGAGGTCCGCTACGCTCGGCCCTACGACAGGGAGGAGGAACGCGCCGCGGCCCTGGCGACCTGGAACATCCATTACAACTATCATCGCCCCCACAGCGCCGCCGGCGGCCTGCCCCCGGCCTCACGCCTACACGCCGGCGTCACCAACGTCCAACCCTCATGCAACTAGCCCAGGGAGTGTCAGATCTCGCCGCGGTCCCATTGCCCCGAGGGGACTCGCCGTTCGGGGCTACAGCTCCCCGGTACGCACCGCCCCAGGAAAGCCACCCACTCCTGTCGCTGCACTCTGACCTGGCCCAGGTGCCGGTGCTGGGCATCGCGCAGGTCCACATGCTGTGGAGTTTCGCGGACCTCGACACATTCTTGGTGCGCCGCTCCGCTGTAGCTGGACGTGTGCCAGGTGGGGTGGGACATGGTGTGGTCTCCCGGGGTACGGGTGGGGGGTGGTGGGTGTGTACCCCGGGGTGTCGGTGGCTATAGCTCGTGAGTGCGTAGGGCGTGGAGGAAGGCGGCCCACTCGCTACAGGGCACGGTGAGGTGGCCCAGGTGGCGGTGCTGGGTGTCGCGCAGGTCGATGTGGTGGCTGTCGTGGCGGCACTCCAGGCAGTTCCCGCCTGAGTTTTGACTGTAGCTCGACTTAAGCCACTGCGCGTTGGAGGTCATCGTGGGTCTTTCTGATCAGGTCCAGTGAGGCGTTCGGGGACAGTGCTTCGGCTTGGAGCTGTCCGAACAGAGTTGACATCTCCTCGACATGTTCGGGTGACTCGTGTGTGGTGCCTCCAAGCGGGTGTTCGAAGTACACGACGGCCTGCGTCGGGCTGAGTGTGCTGATCCGGAAGTGGGAGCACAAGCCGGCGGTGGTCGGTGTGTGGGGCAGGACTTGGAGTCGGATGGTGTCCTGTTCGCCTAGTTGGGCGATTCGCTCCAGCTGCCCTTTCATGATCATCTCATTGCCAACTATCTGCGAAAGTACCGTCTCACGCACGACAAACAGCAACAGGGGGCGGTTGTCCTGGATGTTGGCTAGCCGTTCGGTGCGGATGCGAACGAGCTCGTTGGTTTCCTCGGTGGTCTTGCGCGTGTGGCGGGCGCGGATCATGGCCTCGGCATAGTCGGCTGTTTGTAGGATTCCGGGGACCACCATCGGTTCGTACTCGCGGATGGTCTGTGCTCGCTGTTCGATGAGGAGGGCATCGCGGAACCATTCGGGTGCCGATTGCTGGTCGGCTAGGTCCCTGCGGAGGCGTTCAAGGGCTCCACCTGTAGACAGGGCCGTGTCGAGGGCTTCCGCTTGGTGCTGTTTCGGTGCGCGTGTCCCTCGTTCGATTGCGCTCATTGTGGCCTTGGCCATCAAGGCGCTACGCCCGAGGTCGGTCTGCGTTCGCCCTGCTAGTTCGCGTAGACGCCGGACCTCTGCGCCAAAGCGTGCCCACACAGCATCCCGAGTATCACCCATGACTACAGCATTCCACAGTGATTCTCGGCCTGTCCTGGCAATCCAAAAGACTCCACAAGACAGTAGATGGCATCGCGGACTTGAACTGGGGTTGTCATTGTAGACACCCAGAAACAAACGAGCCCCGGCGAGTGTTGGTCCCACTCCCCGGGGCGTGGCCCACCTGGGAGGTGTCCAGATGGATGTGTCCATGGTAGTTGCGGTGTGGTTGGTGCGGGGGTATCGCGCGTCGGTTGGTCGGGGGTGGGTGGTGCGGCCGTATGTGTTGGCCGCGGAGTTGCGGCGGGCGGAGGCGAATGCGCGGCGGGAGTTGGCGGGGCTGGTTGGCCCGCAGCTGCTGGGTCAGCTGGTGCATGGGGGTGGTGGGCGGTGATTCCTGCTCCCCGACACCCCGAGGGCAGCCCTCCGAGTGCGGAGCCGGGCGGGTTGGCGCGGCGGGCGTGGGCCGCGGTGGATGACGAGTATCGGCATGTGGCCCTGGCGGTGGAGGGCACCGAATACGTGTTCTCGGCTGGGGCGCGGGATGTCGGTACCTCGGTGCGGCTCCTACGTCGCCTGGCCGCCGCGGCGCACTTCGCGGCGGGGGCGTTGGAGCAGTGTCACCGGGAGCTTCAGGCCCAGCGGGAGGCCCTGGAACAGGCCCAGGCCTGCCTGCCCCGCTGCGGCCTGTGCACCCACCCCACCACCGGAACCGGGTCCACCTGCACCTGGTGCGGACACCCCCAACCCCCAGCCCACCCCTGATCCCCAACAACCACCCCGACACCCCCGGGCCGAAGCTGTGTCCGATATGGCATCGCGTCCTCGGGGCTTTGGCCTGGGGGCGCGGGGCGTTGTGTCCCGGGGGTGGTGGTCGTGTTGAGGCATCAACCCTCGCGGTGAGCGGACCAGGGGAACACGTGGTGGTGTTGGGTTCGGCTTGTCGTTGACCGGACCGCGCCGCTGTATGTCAGATGTCCGAGTAGTACCTTTTAGGTATATACGCCCCCAATGTTCCGTCCGGTGGATTTCTGGTATGAACCGGAGTAGCGAGGACCAGCCGAGCGATCCCGACGGCGCACCATCACCCGGGCAAGCCAACCGCGTCACCTCGGAGCAGGCCAGCTGGTTCGTGCAGGCCCGCGATATCCACGGGTCCGTGTACGTGGGCGGCCTTAGGCCCACAGGGGCAGAACCGCCACGGCAAGTGCCCGCCGTCCCCGCGACATTCACCGGCCGCACGGCGGAGCTGGAGCAGCTGGAGCGGATTTCAGCGGCCGGGGCTGGCGAGCAGAGCGTGATCATGATGCTGGTCGGACCGGGCGGGGTGGGCAAGAGCGTCTTAGCCACCCACTTCCTGCACGCAGTCACCGAACGGTTCCCCGACGGGCAGCTGTACGCCGATCTCGGTGCGTTCGGGGTTGGTGGCGGCCGAGACCCCGCGGAGATCCTGGATGGGTTCCTGCGCTCTCTGGGAATGGCGCCGGAACAGATTCCGGTTGAGGTGGCCGACCGGGCAGCGGCGCTACGTTCGCGCACCAGCGGGCGGCGGCTGGCCATGCTGCTGGATGACGCTGCCAGCGCGGCCCAGGTACGCACACTGTTGCCCGGAACGGGAGGACACCTGGTGGTGGTGACCAGCCGCCGGCAGCTGGCCGGGCTCGTCGCCGAGGGAGCGGTCCCGGTCGAGGTGGCGCCACTGACGGAAGACGAAGCGGTAACGCTGGTCCGCAGCCTGCTGGCACCACATCGGGTCATCGACGCCGAGGCCGCACGGGCGCTGGTGCGACACTGTGGCGGGCTGCCGCTGGCCGTGTGCGCCGCCGCGAGCCGCCTGGCGATGCGTCCGGGCCAGGACCTGACCGCCATGGTGGCCGAGCTGGGCAACCAGCGGCGCCGCCTGGGGTCGCTATCCCGGGATGAGGAAGTGTCGGTGCGCGTGGTGCTGCAAACCTCCTACCACGCACTCGCGGACCCGGCCCAGCGGGCCTATCGCCATCTGGGACTGCACCCGGGAACCGGGATCGATCGAGCCGCCGCGGCCGCGCTGCTGAACACAGATCCGGAGGAGGCCGAAGCGCTGCTGGAACGGCTGGTGGAAGCCAGCCTGCTCCAGCCCGAACCCGGCCCGGAACCCACCCAGCCGCGCTGGCGCCTGCACGATCTGACCCGACTGCACGCCGCCGAGGTCGCCCACCACGACGAGAATTCCGCAGCGGTCGAGCAGGCCCGGGAGCGGCTGTTGGACTACTATCTTTCCACCGCGATGGCGGCGGACGTTGTGCTGAATCCGCACCGGTGGCGCTTGGCTCCGCTTGCCGACCCGGCCGCGTTAACCGAACGGTTCGTGGATGCCGATGCGGCCCTGTCCTGGCTGGAGGCCGAGCTGGACACGCTCCGCACCTGCGTACGCCTGGCCCACGACAGCGGACACCACCACCGGGCTTGGCAACTGTGCGACGCACTCAGCAGCCTGTTCATCCGCCGCCAGCACTATTCCGCATGGCGGGAGACTCACGCTCTGGGGCTGGCCTCCGCCGAAGCCCTCGAAGATCCCACCGCCCAGGCTCGCATGCACACCGCCCTGGGGGCCCTGGAACTCCACCTGAACCAGACCCACCAGGCCACCGAGCACTACACCCGTGCCCAGCACCTCGCCGAGGCGTGCGGCCATAAGCTCAGCCTCGCCGCCGCACTGGAAGGCCACGCCAAGACCGCCCTGCGCACTGGCCAGCCGAACACGGCGATCCCTCACCTGGACCGCATCCTGCATATCCACCAGGACCTGGGCCGGCCCCGGGGCGTGGCCCTGATGCGTCGCTACCTCGGCCAGGCCTACCGTGCTGTGGGGCAGCCGAGCACCGCCGCCACCCACCTGCGTGCCGCCCTGGACTACTTCGACTCCACCACCGAGCCCTACGCCCACCTGCGCGCCCGCACCGAACTTGCCCAGACCCTGCACACCGCCGCCGACCCCCAGGCCCACACCACCGCCCGGCAGGCCCTCGACCTCGCCGAGCGGATCGGTGCGCGCCACGAAGTCGCCCGCCTGCACGAACTCCTCGCCACCATCGCCCAGCACCACGGCCATACCACCACCGCCCACACCCACCTCACCCACGCCCACACCATCTACACCGACCTCGAATCGCCCAACGCCGACACCACCGCCCGCAAACTCGCCGAATGGGCGAACCCGCCCGAGCCGGAGTAGCCGCCCCGCCCATGCCCCGCAGCCACCGGCAGGCAGCACGCCGACAGCCACCGCAGCGGTGGCTGACATCCCCGCAGTGCCGGGCGCACCCACCAGGCGCCGTCCCGCCGCATCACCCACCAGCGACCCGGGCGGTACACGGCCGCCAGCGCGCATCCGGGATAGCGCGCCAGCAGTATTGCGGGCGTTAGCGTCCGTGCGGCACCCCAGGCCGGATCGGCGAGTGTGACGATGTCGGCCATCCCCAGCCAGGCCGCGGAGCTGGTCGCGGCGTCGGCCCAGATCTGGGTGTCCAGCCCGGCGACGCCCCCAGGTGGCGTCGCCGAGCCGTCCCTGTGCTCCCAGTGGATCAGCGCCGGGCTCACGCCGCCCACCTCCCGTCCTCGGGACTGTCGGGGGAACCCAGCACCGGCAGTGGCCGAGGCAGATCCGCGGGAGCGATCACCGCGGGCGACTGCGGCTCCTCCAGGCGCAGCATCCGGTACATGAGGCTGCGCAGCAGCGGCGCCGCGCGGCCCGGGGCTGAGGTGAGCCGGCGGGCAACGCGGTCGCCGTCCCGCGGGTCGTGCTCCAGCTGCGCGGACGCCAACTGGGGGGCCAGCTCCTCGTCGTAGCGCAGTCGGGGAAACTGCCGGGCCAGCTGGGACATCGCCGAGCGGGGGCTGACATCCCCGCGCGGGCAGGCCCCCAGTAGCACCGGCCGTGTGGCGGCTGCGGCATAGCAGGTGACACTGCCCAGATCCCCCACCACCAGATCGCTGGCCACGAGTGCGGCCTGCCACCCCCACTCCGGGGGAAGCACCATCAGGCCGTCCCGCTGTGCGGGGGCAAACCAGGCACGCACTTGCCGCCGCCCGTGCCAGAACCACGCCACCGGGTGCGGAACCACCACGACCCGGTAGCGGCCCGCGGGCAGTTCCCGCACCAGCCGCTGCGGCAGCTCCGGGTGACGTCCCAGCAGGGACCGTGGCCCCCACCGGGAGGAGACCACGACGAGGCGCTGCCCATCACCGACCCCGAGCGCGGCCCGGTAGGCGTCCCGCAGTGCCGTGCTGGCCTGGATCCGGTCGTGGCAGTGGTCTCCCACCACGTGGGTGACCTGCGCCGCCTCGGGTACTTCGCGTCGGATGAGTTCCCGCAGCCGTTCGTTGGCCACCCCGATCGCTGCGGGGACGACGCGCCCGCGGTGCACCAGCTGGTTCGGCACGGCGCCGCGAACCGGACGGGACACCGCCGGCCCGTGTCCCGGGCGCCGTGCGTCCCGGGAGCCGGGCCCCACCCCGTGGTTCAGGACCAGGGCTGGCGCCCGGAGCTGCTCCAGCCCGCCGTAGTTGGCGGCCACAGCCAGATCGAAGTGGGTCCGGGTCGCCTCGTCCCAGGGCAGGTAGGCACCGTCCAGCTCCCGCACGAACCGTGTCCCCGACCCCGCGAAATCCGAGGCTGGTGGGACCGTGAACGTGACCTCGACGTGTGGGTTGGTTTCGACGAGGGGGAGGACCTCGTCCGCGAGCCGCGTCCCCGCGGTCAGGTGATGCACCACCGCCACCACGCGACGGCGGACCGGCCAGGTCGCTCGACGCATGCCGCCAGCTCCGAGACCACGGCCCGGTTGATTCGCCACCATCTCTACACCTCCGAATTCGAGTGCGGACGGTCCCCGTGGGGGACCGGCACACTCAGCCTCGGCGGCCGTGCATGGCGCGAACCGTGCGCTGCGGTTTCACCTCACTTGCAGGTGGTGGAGCTTTCGTCCTGCCTGAATACAGCTTTGCGGGCCTCCGTGTCTGGGCTGGAGATCCCGTTTCCGGTGGAACCCCGGCGCGTTGGTTTCCCACCCGCGCCCTGTCTGCCAGTGGTCTACGCAGATGGAGAGGCCGTGTTCTGCCACAGGTGTCCTCACGAACAGTATGTTTGGGGAGTTTTTGGACATACGTGTGCCCGGGAACAAGGAACAGGAGCCCCGGCATGGGAGATGCTATGACATCAAGGCGCTCAAAGGGCAAATGCGGACCGGTAGTACATGCCGGATCCTCGTATTTTGCGTCAATGGTACAAATCGGAAATATTGGTAGCGCAGGGGTCGATTGTGGTTTTTTGGGTCAGTGGTTCAGCTTTGCTCGGATCCGATCGACGCCGGAGCTTCCGTGCTGATCCAGGAGGGAAAGAGCGCGCAGCCAGTGGATCTGAGCTTCATGCGCCGTCGAGACCTTGTTTCGGCAGTCCCCTATTCCCTCCTCGGCCTGACCTTCATGTAGTGGCGACCCCAGGTTTCGGGCAGCCTCAGCAGCGGCTGAGTAGTAATCGATTGCCTCGGCATAGCGGGCCTGTGCGTACCTGACATTGCCCAACCCCAAGGTCGCCGTGATCCATGCCCGATCGGGGAACTCCCGCGTGCCCTCAGTGGTGGTACGTGCACGCTCGTATGCCTCAACAGCTCGTCCAAAGTCTTCTCGTCGGAGATGCGTGTCCCCAGCATTGCAGTCCACATCTGCCATGCTGCGAGTTGCTCCGATCTCTTTGAACATACTCCGGGCTTCCTGGAAGTGCTCCAGGGCCGTGTCATAATTCCCGAGCTCATGATGCGCCCACCCAATGTTTCCGATGGTGAGAGCCTCGTGGTGGCGCATTCCCAGGCTATGGTACATATGAACCGTGTGCTCGGATATATCTAGGCTCCTTTGGGGTTCTCCATTGTTTAGATGGATCCCCGCGATATTGGCAATGGCCATGGTGGATTTTGCGGCGTCTCCTATTTTTGTGAATATCGAATACGCCTCTTCAAAGTAGGGTTTTGCATTGTTGTAGCTGCCCATCTCGAACCAGGCGATTCCGTAATACAACAATGCGGTTCCCACATCAGACAGATCGCCAACTTCCCGCATGATCGACAAGGCCTGGCTCTGGATACGCACCGCGTCGTTGAGTTCCCCGAGTTGCCGATGCGTGTCTCCAACCTGATTCATGGCACGAGCAGTCTCGACAGCGTCGCCAACGTCCTGAAGAACAGCGAGGGCCTGGTGTCCACATGCTTTCGCTGCACGGTGCATCCCTTGGCGCATCCAGATCCTGGCTAGGTCCAGCTGCGCCCACGCCGTACGCTTGCTCTCACCCTTCTCCTCCCACACCTGCACCGCGCGCATGTACAGCCGTGGGGTGCTGTCGACGGTCGGATCCACACTGAGGTGTTCCACCAACACGTAGGCCAGATTGGCCTCGTACTCCGCAAAGCCGTGTTCGCGGGCGATTCGGGCCGTGTGTAGGAGCCATTCCCGGTGCGTGTGGAGCCACTCCACGGCCGCCTGGGTGTTGCTGAATGGCTGGTGGTCGCCGTGGTCGGTGACCGAAGGTCGACGAGTGTGGGGATAGGCGGTGCGCACGGCAGCCTCGGCTGTCACCAGATGTTGCTCCAGCAGGCGACGTACCGCCGCGGTGCGCTCCTCCGCGTCGATATGCTCGTCTGCCTGCTGCCGTGCGAACGCCCCCAGTAGGTCATGGAACCGGTACCAGCCGCTGGACGGCTCCGCCAGCAGGCTGTGCCGCAGCAGGTCCTCCACGATCCGGTCCGCGCGAGCCGGAGCGCAGTCCAGCAGTGTCGACACCGCGAAGCTGGTGAACACGCCACCGGCCAGCAGTCCCAACATGCGAAACGCCCAGGCGTGGTCCGGGGCCAGGTCGTGCAGCGCCAGCTCGAACCGGCTGTCGAGTTCCTGGTCCCCACCCCGGATCTCTGCGATCGGAGCCGGGCTGGTGCAGACCTGCCGGTACACCTGAACGGGGCTACGGGCCGGATGTTCTCTCAGTTTGGCCGCCAGAATCCGCAGGGACAGGGGGTGCGACGAACACCACCGCACAATGTCCGCGATCGGTGCCTCATCCTCCTCCCGGTCACGCCCGGAACACTGGTGGAACAGGGCCAGCGCGTCCGGCCACTCCGGCGCGTCGAGCGTCAACGTCCGTACACCCTCCAGATCCGCGAGGTGCCGTCGGCTGGTGATCAGTACCAGGCTGTGCGGGGACTCCGGAAGCAGGTGTCGCACCTGGGCGCTGCTGGCTGCGTCGTCCAACACCAGCAGCATGCGCGCCTGCGCCGTGCGGTCCCGCCAGCGTGCCGCCAGAGCGTCCCGGGCCTGTGGGATGCGCGCCTCCGCGCCCTCGTAGGAACGCAGCAACTGATGCAGAACCTCCGCCGAGTCCCGCGGGGTCCGTTGGACACTGTCCACCCGCAGGTCCACTTGGAGCTGCGCGTCCGGGAAGGTGCTGCGCAGCTGGTGGGCGATGCGCACGGCCAGCGCGGTCTTCCCGATTCCGCTCATGCCGGTGATGTTCCAGACGCGGGGCACGGCCCCCGAGCCACGCACACTGTTCATGATCGTGTCGATCTCGGCGGCGCGCCCCACGAAGTCCGGCGTGTCCCGGTGCAGGGTGAACGGGCGGTCCGGGGGGCGGAGCGAGGCCTGCGGTTCGGTGGGGACCCGGCCGATGTCGGCGGGCACAGCCGGCCCCGCCGGTCCGCCGCTGGTGGCCGGCGTGGGGGAGCGTGGGGCGGGAACATCAGCCACGGTGGGATTCGGGGCCGGAGCCGGTTGCGGATCCGGGATGGCCGAGGCGCGCAGACTCGCGTCCTGGCGCAGGATGCGTTGGTACAGCTCGTTGATCCGGTCGCTCGGGGCGAAGCCCTGGTCGCGCAGACGACGTTGGAACTCCCGGGCCGCGTCCAGGGCCTCGTGACCGCGTCCACACCGGTGCAGCGCCGTCATCAGATGCCGGGTCACCGCCTCGTCGTTGCGGTAGCGTCCGCTGAGCTCGACCAGGTCACCGACCAGCGAGTGTTCTTCCCCGAGTTCCAGCCGCACCTCCACCAGGTCCAGCCGGGCCTGGCGGCGCGCTTCGTTCATCGACTGGCGCAACCCGTCGATTCGCGGCCCGTCCAGGCCGATCAGTGGATCCCCGGACCACAGGTCCAGCGCGGAATACAGCACGTCCCGCGCCTCCGCGAGCGCCCCGTTGTGTCGCGCCTGCCGTGCCTCGGCCACCCGGCTGCGAAACAGGTGCCAGTCCACCTGCTCCGGGGTCCCGCGCAGCATGTAGCCACCGGCGGTGCGCTGGATAATCTGCCGCCCCGCGCCGAAACCGTGGCGTTCCAGGATCTCGCGGGCGCGGCGGATCTCGGGATGCAGCGCGCCCCGCGTGCGGGTGGCCTCGCCCCAGACGTGGTCGAGGAGCTCCCCGTCGGACACCGGGCGGTTCAGGCTGTGCAGGAGGACAGCCAGAATCAGCACCCGGTTACTGTCACCGAGTGCGAACATCCCCTGGTCATCAACATGGAGCGCCACCGGTCCCAGAATCCGGAAGCTCGGCTCCACGAGACACTCCCGTAGTCATCCCGTCCGCGCTCGTTTCTGCGTCAACCATATTCGGGTTTCGCGGACACGGGAATGCATGGTTTCGGCCGAGATGGTGGCACGGCGTGGGCGGCCGTTCCCCTTGGTTCCACGGATGATCTCGGGGCTGAACTGAGGTTTTTCCGAATTCGATCTTGGCGCCGCATACATTGGCGTCGCCACGCGCACTCCATCATTTCCGGGATGCGTTATGGAATCGAGACGGGTGCGGTGGCAGCGGTCGCAGAGGCGTCGCGGCGCAGCACACATGGTCAGTGTGCTTGCAGTTGGCGTGCAGCCCACGGACAGCAGTGGCTGGCCCGAAGCGGCCAGAGACGGGCGCTTCGCGGCAGGCCACGACCGGCCTGCCGCGAAGCCGGATCAGGTGATCGACACTCCGCTGTCGATGCTGACCACCTGGCCCGTCATACAGTCCTGGCTGAGGAACAGGTCCATGCTGCGCGCCACCTCCTCGGGGGAGACGAACCGCTGGACGGGAGCCTGTTCCCGAAGCCCGGAGACAACGCGGTCCGAGAGCCCTTCGGTCATGGGAGTGTCCATGAATCCCGGGGACAGGGCGTTCACGGTGACGCCGCGCCGGCCGCACTCGGCAGCCAGGGTCCGGGTGAAGCCGATCAGCCCCGCCTTGGACGCGGAGTACGCGGTCTGCCCGGAGGTCGCGATCAGGCCCGATGGCGAGACGATATTGACCACCCGCCCCCATCGGCGCCGGAGCATGCCCGGAACCGCGATCCGGGCCGTGTGAAAGGATCCGATCAGGTTGGTTGTGATCACGCGGGACCATTCGTCCGGATCCTGCATTGCCATCAGCGCGTCCTTACGGATCGCACTGTTGTTGACCAGAACATCCACCGGCCCGAGACCATCGGTGATCTCGGAGAACAGGCTGGTCACCGCCTCGTATGAGGCGACGTCACCGGTTACGATCATCGAGTCGTTGTGCAGTTTCTCCTGAACTGCCAGGGCCTGTGCTTGCGCACTGTTGTAGTGGACGGCCACCCGGCAGCCCAATGCGTCCAGCTCGACCGCCAACGCCTGGCCGAGACCGCCGGAGGCTCCGGTCACCAGGGCAATGGGCGAGTGTGGACGGGTTTCGGCCGTTCCCCCATCACTCATGTCTGCGGACCTTTCCATTCGAACAACACCGATCCCCAGGTCATGCCGGCTCCGAACCCGGCCATGAGGACCAGGTCCCCGTCCTTGATCCGATGCTCGTCGAGCGCCTCGCCCAGAGCGATCGGGATGGATGCCGAGGCGGTATTCCCGAACCGGTCCAGATTGCTCACCAGCCGCTCCCGGGGAAGACCGGTGTGTTGCAGGATGGAGTTGATGATCCGGATATTGGCCTGGTGCGGGAGGATGTGCTGCACCTCGGAGGCGTCCACCTTCGCTGAGTTGAGGGTTTCCCGAACCGTCTGGACCGTGTAGCGAACCGCGTTGAGGTAGATCTCATTGCCCTTGATCTGCGCGTAGTGCAGTCCCGCACGCACGGTTTCCTCCGTGGGTGGCATCCGGCTGCCACCGGCGGGCACCTTGAGACTGCCCGTGCAGGAGCCGTCGGCGCCCAGGTTCCAGGCACGCACCTGCCCCGGCGCGATTTCGGGTATCAGGACGACCGCACCCGCCCCGTCGCCCACCAGGATGCTCAGGTCGCGGTCCTGGGGGTTTGTCGTGAGGCTGTGTGTGTCGGAACCAACCAGCAGGATCGGGCGGGGATCGAGGGCCATCAGTCCGAGGGCGGAGACCAGCCCGTAGATGAACCCCGCACACTCGGAGTTCACGTCGTGGGCGCTTCCGGTGATCCCCAGATCGTGGTGGACGAAGGCGGACGTGGCGGGCGAAAGCTGCTCGGGTGTGGCGGTGGCGACGATCAGGTGGGCGATGTCCGCGCCAGTCATTCCGGCTTTGTCCAGTGCTGCCCGACCAGCATCCACAGCGAGGGACGCGGTGGTCTGTCCAGGAGAGACCACACGTCGCTCCTGGATACCGCACCGGCTGACGATCCACTCCTCCTCCACACCGAACCGCTGTCCGAGTTCCTGGTTGGACACGATGTTCTCGGGAACGGCTACGCCCCACCCGGCGATACTGAATCCAGTCATCTGGGCTCTCGTCAGTTCTGGCTCGGTACGAGCTTCTGAATCCGCTCGTGCACGTTCCGTAGCGTCGTGGTGTCGTCCATGTCGGCGAAGAGCGATTCATCGACAGGAATGTCTGGGTGTTCGTTCTGGAATCCGTAGAGCCATTCCATGAGGTCAAGCGAGTCGACGTCCGCGATGTGCTGGATGGGATGGTCAGGGTGTACCTCGTCGGCGCCGGATACCTGCGCAAGTTGCTTTGCCAGTTCCTCGACGGTGGGAATGGACATGACCACCGGTCCTCTCTTGCCGAAACTTCAGGTCCCGCCTGTATGGGACAACCGTGCTCGCAAGCGAGGCGCAACACAGCAGCGATATCGCCCTGGTGTTGCGCCTCTGTTGCGAGACCCGCGTTGTGCTGGGCCCTGGAGGGCTCCCGCCACACGAGCATCACGAGACACGAGGACAGGCGCGAAATGAACGTCACCACGGAAACCAGTGACACCGAAATTTCGGTCAACCCCGGGGTCTACGCCATTCGACACCACTATGAAGTGGCCAACGACTTCTACCGGCTTCTGTTGGGGCCGACGATGATGTATTCCGGTGGCTACTGGGAGCCCGGTGCGGACCTCGTGGCCACGCTGGACCAGGCTCAGGAACGCAAACTGGACGTGTTCGCCGAGCTGGCCCGCGTCGCCGAGAACGATCGTGTGCTCGATATCGGCAGCGGCTGGGGCACCCTGCTGGACCGACTCACCCGACGACACGGAGCCGGACACGGGGTCGGGCTCACGTTGAGCCGGACCCAGCAGACCTTCACCGAAGAATTGAACAACCCACGTATCCAGACCCGGCTGGAGAGCTGGGACGAGCACGAGCCCGACCAACCCTACGACGCGGCCTTCTCCATCAACTCTCTGGAACACTTCGTGCACGCCAGTCTGCCGCCACGAGATCGCAGGAAGCGCTACCACACGTTCTTCCAGCGGGTTCACACTGCGTTGCGTCCAGGGGCTCGGTTCGTGCTGCACACGATGACAGCCGAGGCGCTGCCGATGAACCAAGCCCTGCTCTCCGACCTGAAGTTCCTCCAGCGTTCGGAGTTCGAGGGTTGCCACATTCCCCACCTGCACGAGTTGACCTGGGGCACGGAGGGGCTCTTCCACGTCGTGGAAATCGTCA
Organism: Lipingzhangella rawalii; assembly: GCF_031628175.1. Taxonomy (NCBI): domain Bacteria; kingdom Bacillati; phylum Actinomycetota; class Actinomycetes; order Streptosporangiales; family Nocardiopsidaceae; genus Lipingzhangella; species Lipingzhangella rawalii. The sequence goes on from NZ_JAVLVT010000011.1 coordinate 24,763, forward strand.
ACGAACGTGAGGCCTTTGCCGCAGCGTGTCGTGCCTGGCTGGAGCGCCTGGCCCAGCGCCGAGACGAGGCGGTGGCCCTCGAAGGTGAGGACGTGGTGGCTCGGTTTGAGCGCTACCTGGACATCTTCGCCTACACGCTCGAAGACGGGTTCTTCAACAACTTCCGCATCACCCTGGAGCACCGTTCCTGAGGAGGCCGTCCGCATGACGAGTGTTACTGGCCCGACCCACGATTCCGGCGAGGGGGCCGTGCGCACCACCCCAGACGGAAGCGACACCGGACCGAGACCTCGGGAACTACGCGTTGCCGTGATCGGCAGTGGCTTCTCCGGGCTCGGTATGGCTATTCGTCTGGTGCAGCAGGGGATCGAGAACTTCCTGGTCTTCGAACGGGCCGACGAGGTCGGCGGGACCTGGCGCGACAACACCTATCCGGGGTGCCAGTGCGACGTCATGTCCCACCTGTATTCCTTCTCCTTCGCCCGCAATCCCGGATGGACGAGTACGTTCGGGCATCAGGCAGAGCTCTACGCCTACCTGCGCGACTGTGCCGACCGGTTCGGCGTGCGCCCCCACATCCGCTTCGGCCACGAGATGCTCGCCGCCCACTGGGACGGTGACCTCCGTCGATGGCGGGTGCAGACCTCGCAGGGTGAATATCTAGCCCAGGTTCTGGTGACCGGCAGCGGCTACCTCAGCGAGCCCTCGATTCCGGACATCCCCGGGCTCGCGGACTTCGACGGGACCATGTTCCACTCCTCGCGCTGGAACCACGACCACGACCTGTCGGGGAGGCGAGTGGCCGTCATCGGTACCGGTGCCTCCGCGATTCAGTTCATCCCCAAGATTCAACCGCAGGTGGAGCGGCTGGACGTCTACCAGCGCACCCCACCCTGGATCGGCCCCAAGAACGACAAGTCCACCACCGCTGTGCAGTCCTGGCTGCTGCACAATCTCCCTGGATACCAGTCCCTGCGCCGTAACTGGAACATGTGGGGACGCGAGATCCTTGCTTTCGTCATGGCACGTCCCCGAGTCGCGGCCAAGATGCAGAAGATGGCCAGCGACCATCTGCGCAAGAGCGTCCTAGACCCGCAGCTGCGAGCGCGTCTCACCCCAGACTACGTGATGGCGTGTAAGCGACTGTTGTTCTCCAACACCTACTATCCCGCCATTCAGCAGAGCAACGTTGAGCTGGTAACCGACCGCATCAAGAGTGTAAAGGGGCGCTCCGTCCACACCCAGGACGGCCACCAGCGCGACGTCGACACAATCATCCTCGGCACCGGATTCCAGGCCACCGACCAGCCAATAGCCCGCCGCATTTGGGGTCGCGACGGTGAGCAGCTGTCGCAGGTCTGGCAGCGGGACGGGATCGCGGCACACCGTGGCACCACCGTCGCCGGTTTCCCGAACCTGTTCATGATGCTGGGCCCCAACACGACCCTCGGCCACTCCTCTCAGACCGTGATGATCGAGGCACAGATCCGCTACGTCCTGGACGCACTACGGCTGATGGACAGCCGTGACCTGGACAGCGTCGAGGTTCGCCCACACGCCCAGCAGGAATGGAACAGCACACTGGCCAGGCGCCTCCGAGGCACCGTCTGGACAGCCGGCGGCTGCACGAGCTGGTACCACGACGCGCAGGGGCGCAACCCGTCGATCTGGCCCACCTACACCTGGCGGTTCCGCCGAGAGACCAGACGATTCAACCCCAACGAGTATCAGCTCGCGCGCCGTTCGGACATCGCAGGAACCACTTCCCCCGTCCACGCCTAGCATCGGAAAGGGATATACTCGTGAGTAACACGCTGTCGAGGCGCAACGCCCTGGGAGGCATCGCCGCCGCTCTGGTTGTCGGCTGGAGCGCGAGCCGTGGGTCCTGGATCACCGCCCCTGCCCACGCCGACACCGACGTCGCTTCCGTGCCCCAGTTGGACGGAAGTCTCACCACATCCGCCGACGCCCTCAGCAGTTTCGGGCACGATTTCGGTCGCCTCGTCACGGGAGACCCCTGGGCAGTACTGCGCCCCGGCTCCGTGCGCGACGTGCAGAAAGTGGTGCGGTACGCCGCTGAGCACAACCTGAAGGTCGCCGTGAACGGACGCAGCGGCCGAGACGACGACATCGAGTCCCATTCCAGCCACGGTCAGGCGCTGGTGCCCGGCGGTGTGGCCATCGATGCTCGAGGGCTCGCCGAGATCACCAACCTCGACCCGGGTAACGGGACCGCCGTGGTGGAGGCCGGGGTTACCTGGGCGGACCTCACCAACGCGGCGCTGGAGCACGGAATGACCCCGCCAGCCCTTCCCGACTACCTGCACCTGTCGGTTGGCGGGACACTGAGTGTCGGTGGCATCGGCGGAACCGCGCACAGGTACGGCCTGCTGGTGGATACGGTCACGTCGCTCGAGGTCGTCACCGGCCGCGGGGACCTGGTCACCGCCTCACCTACCCAGAACACAGCGCTGTTCGACGCCGCGCTCGGTGGTGGCGGGCAGTGCGGCGTCATCGTCCGTGCGACGGTCGACCTCGTCTCGGCCCCCCAATACGTCCTGTTCTGCTCCCTGTTCTATGACGACCTGGAGACCTACATGGCGGCCCAGGAGAAGGCCATGGAGGAGGAGCGCTTCGACGCCCAGGCCGGGGAGCTCCTCGTGCCTCAGGAGGGGCAGCCCAGCTGGAGATACAAGCTGGAGGGTGTCGCCTACTTCACCGACGAGGAGCCCGACCGGGACGAGCTCCTGGCGGACCTGAACGACAACCGCTCCGAAGCCGAGATCGTCACCATGCCCTACCGGGCTTATGCGTTCCGTCTCAACGAGTACGAGGACTACCTCAAGGCGAACGGGTTCTGGGACCAGCAGAAGCCTTGGCTCAGCCTCTTCCTACCGGCCTCCCGTACCCAGGAGTTCCTGGAGCTCATCCAACAGGAGGTGACGGCGCAGGACCTGGGAGCCGGCTTCACAATCTGCTACCCGTACCCGACCTCCAAATCGACGCGGCCCATGGTGGCACAGCCCCGCGACGAAACCACCTACCTCTTCGATCTGTTGCGGTTCCCGCCCCCGGGAGATGTCGACTCCGAGCGGATGATGCAGCAGAACCGGCACCTGTTCGACGAGGCGGTCCGGATGGGCGGCAAGCGCTACCTGGTCGGGGCAATCCCGGACATGACGACACGGGACTGGAAGTGGCACTTCGGCTGGCGCTGGCACACCCTCCTGCGCGCGAAGATGTGGTACGACCCCTGGAACGTGCTTACGCCGGGACAGGGCTTCTTCCCCTGGGGCCGGCTCGGGTCCGCGGAGGAGGAGCAGGGTGAGTAGAACACGTGAGCCGCGCCCTCCGTCGTTGGTCCACCGTCGATTCCTGAGGTAACTCCCAATGCGCACCTATGACCTGCTGGACGAAGCGGTGATCCCGGCTCCCCCCACCACGGTGTGGAGCCACCTGGTCGACGAGCTGAGCGGAGCTCGCCGCTGGTGGGTGCCCTACAACACCTTCGAGGTCCGCTCGGGGGCACCCGACCAGATGGGCGGGGAGGTGCAGTGGACCGTCCACACCCGGGGCGTGGGCCGTGGTGGCCCCAAGATCCGGTTCCTCTCCCGAACGACATCCGTCACCCCCGGTACGCACCTGGAGCTTGCCTACGTTAGTGGAGCCTTCCACGGGAGCGCCGAATTCTCCCTGGAACCGGTCGGAGACGGGGCTCGCACCCGGTTGGGGCTGCGGTTCCAAGCCCGGCCCCGGGGCTGGGTGCGGCTCCTCGCCGGGCTTGCGCCGGTCGACCAGGAGCACTCCCGAGCCGCGCACGCGGCCTTCGCCGCACTGGCCACGCTCCTCGCAGCCGAGCAGGACCACCTGGAGCGCTCACAATGACCAGAGGCACAGCCACCACCACCGACTACACGATCCGCACCGACGACGGAGCGGATCTGGCCGTCACCGACCTCCCGCCGCTCCGCTCCACCACCCCAGTGTCCAACGAGCCGTTCCCCGTGGTGTTGGTGCACGGCTGGGCCGCGAGCCGGCGTGTCTGGGGGGTGGTCGCCGACCGCCTGGTGAGATCCGGACATCGGGTTGTCTGCTACGACCAGCGCGAACACGGTCTATCCAGTGGCGGACGGGAACCGATCAGTCTACAACGGCTCGCCGCGGACGTGGCGATTGTGCTGGACCGGACCGTCGGAACGGACCCGGCCGTGCTGGTGGCCCACTCGGGTGGCGGCTTCGCCGCCCTGACCCACGTGTGTACGGTCCCGGAGCAGGCGAACACGCGGTTAGGCGGGCTTGTCCTCGCCGCAACCGCGGCGCATGGCCAGGACACCCCAGAGCGGGAGGTCCGCATGATGGGCAGCGCTCTGTTCACCCGCGCGCTCGCCCGCCCCGGGCTTGGCCGGCGGTTCCTGCGCCGGACCATGGGAAAACGAGTGGATCCGACGGTACTGGATGTCAACCGGCAGATGTTCGTCGCCACCACCCCCCGGGTGCGGGCCGCGTGTTTCGGATCCACAATGGGGATGGACCTACGGCCCCGGCTGTCGTCGGTGCGGGTGCCGGCCGTGGTGCTCTCCGGCTCCGTGGACCGGATCGTTCCGAGCAAGCTGGGGTGGACCGTAGCCCAAAACCTTCCGGACGCGCGGTTCCTAGAACTGCCCGACACGGGCCACATGCTGCCACTGGAGGCTCCCCACCAGATCGTGGACAGCGTAACCGGCCTAACTGCCCGCAGGGAGTCCGAGACCACCGCACCGTGATCGAGCAGCTGGTCCCACGGGCGGCCGTGGGAGCCGAAGCCGTCGACGACGGTGACTCGGCCGGGCTGTTTCCGGAGGAGCTACCGTTCGTGGCGGGGCGTTCCCCGCGTCGACACCGCCAGTTCGCGACAGTGCGCGACTGCGCCCGACGAGCCCTGGAGACGCTCGGTGTCCCACCGGGGCCGATCCTGCCCGGCCACTGCGGGGCACCGCGGTGGCCGGCAGGCATCGTCGGAAGTATGACCCACTGTGCTGGGTACTGTGGCGCCGTCGTGGGGCGCACGACGGACCTGGCAATGGTCGGGCTGGACGCCGAACCCGCGGCCGCGCTACCCAAAGGAGTCCTGTCCATGGTGGCGTCTCCTGGGGAGCAGGAACACCAGAATGCACTGCACGAGACCCAGCCGTTCCCGTACTGGGACCGACTGCTGTTCTCGGCGAAGGAGGCCGCCTACAAGGCGTGGTTTCCTCGGTCCAGACGCTGGTCGGCACTTCGGGACGTGGCCGTGTGCCTGCACCCGTCGGGCATCTTTACGGCCAGCGTGCCCCGTGTCGTCGGCGACACCGGGGCCGCGGCGGACCACATGCTGCTCGCCGGCCGTTGGCTCGTCTCCGGGGACCTGCTGTGCACGCTCGCTACCGAAGCGACCGAGGACACCGTGGTGGACGAGGCGCTTGCTGGCGTGCTCAGTGGCTGAGTACGAGCGTGCGTGGGGCCGCTGTGGACTGGGGCAGTTCGGTGGTGCCACCACGGTACTCCTGCGGGCTGACCCCGTAGGAGCGTTTGAAGGCCGTGCTGAACGCGAAGGCGCTGCCGTAGCCGACCTGGCGTGCCACGGTGGCCACCGTAGCGTCGGGTTGATCCAGCAGGTCCACCGCGAGGGTCAGCCGCCAGTTGGTCAGGTAGGCCATTGGTGGCTGACCCACCAGCGCATTGAACCGTCGAGCGAGCGCGGCTCGGGAAACCCCTACCGCACTGGCGAGGGAGGCCACGGTCCAGGGACGCGCGGGTTCCTCCTGCATCAGACGCAGGGCCGTGCCAACCACGGGATCGCTCTGGGCCCGATACCAGGTCGGGGTGTCCGGGGTGTTGCCCGTAAGCCAGGTGCGCAGCACGTTCACCAACAGCAGGTCCAGCAGGCGGTCCAGCATGATCTCCTGGCCCAGTTCCTCCTTGTTCAACTCGGTCGCCAACAGCGAGACCAGCGTCTCACTTCCGCCCACGCCGGCCGGCTGGACCAGCAGCTCGGGCATGGAGGCCAACAGGTGCCGGCCGACCTCGCTCGGTGCCTGGTAGGTGCCACTGAGGATGACGGTGGAGCCCTCCTGGAGACTCTCGCCCCAGGTACGTACACCCAGCGACATGCTTTCCGTGACATCACGACCACTGGAGGTCGTACACCGCTGCTCGGGTCCCACGGTGATCTCGATGGGGGTCTCGGGGCTGTCGGCCAGGGTGTAGGGACCCGGCCCACGGATCGCGACCACGTCGCCCGGCGACAGTCGGGCTGGGGTGGCGTGGGCCGGAAGCAGCCATGCTTCACCGCGGACCACCGTGACCACGGAGACCGGGGCCTGGTCTTCCACCCGCAGGGCCCAGGGAGGATTGAAGACGGACCGCAGCAGAAACGCCCCACGAGCCTTCGGCCCTTCCAAGAGAGCCGTCAATGCGTCCATAGAACCGATCATAAACTGTGTTCCTCCATTTGCCGCTAGCACCAGGAAATTCGGAAGGAAGCGCTCTGTCCATGGAAACAGCTCGCGTAATCACGCTTTTTGTTTCGACCGTAACCACGGGATTGATTGCCGGTCTCTTCTACGCCTATTCATGCTCGGTCATGATCGCGCTGCGCCGGGTGGAGGACCGCGTGTTCGTAGAGGTCATGAACCGGATCAACGTGGCGATCCTCAACGTGTGGTTCGTGTCCTGCTTTGTGGGCGGGCTGGTGGCCACGGCGGCGGTAGTGGCGCTCCAGGCGGCGGGCGCACAGCGTCCCCTGCTCCCGGTTGTGTCCGCGTTGGTGCTGTACATCGCGATGATCATGATTACCCGAGGCCGTAACATCCCATTGAACAACGAGCTTGCCGCGACGCAGGCATCGGATCCCCCGGCGGAGCTGGCTCGGGCCCGGCAGCGGTTCGAAGGACCTTGGGTGCGCTGGAACCTGGTCCGGACGCTGCTGTCGATCGCCGCGTTCTGCTGTATGGTCGGGGCGCTGCTGGTGGCCTGATGCGCGCCGCCACGGGCACCGCGGGTGGCCGTCACGACTATCGAGTCGCGGTGTGGCCATTCCGGTCACCCCAGGAACCCCCTGCGTTGTTCTCCAACCAGGAACGGCACTCCGCCAGAAATCCCAACGCGGCCCTGTGGTACTCGGGGGCCGCCCAGCCAAGACTTATGTTGTGTCCGGCTTCGGCCTGGTGGTCGACCCGGACGAGCGGTGCTTCGGATAGGCGGCTGGTCATGTCTGTCAGCGTGGCGTCGTCCAGGAGCCACCAGAACTCGTGTTCGGCGAAGGTGAACCGTACCGGGACGGTAACCCGCGGCGCGAGCCGTGCGTAGTGATCTGGCCAGTGTGGCCACTCCTGCTCCTCCCGCGGCGGCACCGGAGAGACCAGCCTCCGGCACTGCTGGAACGTCTCGGGTGGGTAGAGTTGCAGTGGCCCCCAGTTCATCCGGATCTCGCCGGCGAAGGTGTTCGGCGGGTGGAGCCCGTCTCGGCTGTAGCCGAAGCCGCATCCGGAGATGTCCAGCCCGACAACGCGGTTCTCGGTGTCGTCAGCGGCCAGATGCAGGGCGACCATGCCGCCGTAGGAATGGGCGACCACGAAGAACCCGGCAACCCCCGGCAGGGTGCGGGCGAACGCACGCAACACGCCGTGCAGCGTGGTGGACTGCTCGGCCAGGCTCTGCCCGTCATGCAGGTCATCCGCGAAGCGGCCGTATCCCGGACGATCCAGTGCCAGGACCGTGTAGCCGTGAGCTCCGGCGAGATCGAGGAGTGAGAGGTCGGGGTGTGCCTGCCCGTGGAAGTACCCGGCGCCGGTGGCACGGCCGTGCAGCGCCACGATCACGACACTGTGGGATGAGGCCGCCTCGGCGGTACGGGGCTGGGCGAGAAGGCCGGATATCCGCACCCCGCCGGCGTCCAGGACCACATCGTGCACCTCCGCGGGTGCGGCACGCGGGTGCGTACCAGTCGTCACGGGTTCCCCCCAAGGATCTGATGGGGGGCCTCCCCCGTGGTCCGGCCGCCGGCGGAACTGTCCCTGGCCTCCCGAAGCGCCGCAACCCAGTCCTCGGGGGCGGTGGTCCGCATGAGGGCCGTGCCCACGAGCAGTCCCGCGAAGCCGGCGTCCAGCACACGGGCCGCTGTCGCGGGACTGTCGATAGCGCTGGCACTGACCGGGCACGGGGTGCCGGTAGCGATCAGCGACGGCAGCAGGCCAAGACTGCGGTCGAGCTCTCCGCCGCCGCGCTCCCGGTTGCGAATGTTCTTGTTGTTCACCGCGATCACGCATTTGTCCGGGTGCGGGACCAGGTCCACCTCGGCCTGCTCGGTCACCTCCACGAAGGGGGTGAGACCGCTCCCCAGACAGGCGCTCACCAGAGACGGGAGGGTGGCCTTCGGAAGTAGCCCCGCGGTGACGAGTACGGCCGAGGCCCCCAGCTCCACCGATTCGGTGATGTGCTTGCGTCTGGTGATGAAGTCCTTGCGCAGGATCGGCCGTTCGGTCGCGGCGGCGACGTCCCGAAGCAGCTGCGGTCCGCCCCCGAACCAGCGTCCGGTTACTACGGAGAGACACGGGGCGCCCGCCCGATCGTACCGGGCGGCGATGTCCTGGGGAGAGCGGTGTGCCAGAAGGTCGCCGCCTTCGGAGCTGCGGGCCTTGATCTCCGCGATCACCGGAATGTCCGCGCTCAACAGAGCATCGATGAAGCGATGCGGCATCGATCGTCCTTTCCACGATGGCCGGGTCCGGTACAACTCGGGGACGGGGTGTTCCATGGTGGGTGGTCCGTCGTGGCGGGTCATCCCCGCTCGACGCAGGTGCGGCCGGTGCCACGCCAGGTGTGGGCAAGTTCCCGGACGGCAGCGGCTGACAGGGTTCCGTCCGGGCCGCGTGCGCCGGTGTCGACATCGATGCCACGAAACCCCGGACACCGCAGAACCTTGGTGTAGTCCGTCAGGTTGTGCGCGGTGACGCCCCCGGCGAGGAGAAACGGCCGGGAAAGGCGACCGGCGATCTCAACGACCTCCTGGTCGGACACCTGCTCTCCGGTGCTGCCAAGCCGCCCGTTCGCCCCCGCTCTGTCGATCAGGAACAGGTCGGTGCCCGCACGCGTGTAGGAGTCCAGCAGCGGAAGTTCCGGACAGTCACCGTCGGCGACGTGCAGCACCTTGATGATGACGCAGTCGGGCAGAGCGGTACGCAGTCGCTGGACCACGCCCGGCGGCTGGTAGGCGTGCAGCTGGATCCAGCGCACCCCGGACCGTTCCACAAGCCACGCCAGCCTGCCCGCATCGCTGAGGAAGGTCACCAGTACCGGCTCCAGGGTGGCGGTGTCGGATGTGGCCCGGGCGAGGGCGACCAGGTCGCGCTCCGACAGGTCCGCCGAGCCCTCGGGGACCCCGTGCCACAAGCCGACACAGTCGGCGCCGGTGGCGGCCAGCGAGCGCACCTCCTGCGGGGTGGTGGCTCCACAGATCTTGACGAGCCGGTCCGAGGCCCGTTTCCCAACCCGCGCGGGCGTCATGGACTGAGTCCCAACGCCGAGGCGATGCGGTTGTACTGTATCTCGTTCGTCCCGGAGTAGATCGTGCCACCGACCGCGTCGCGCACGCCCTTCTCCAGGCCCTGCTCCGTCAGGTAGCCGTGTCCGCCGAACACGTTCACGGCGGCGAGACTGGTGGCCATGTTGTTCTCGCTGGCGATGGTTTTGGAGATCGCCAGGTCCGTGGTGACGTCTTTCCCGGCGGCAAGGCGCGCCCCGGTGTCGAAGATCCACTTGCGGGCCGTTTCCGTGCGGATCTTCATGTCGACGATCTGATTGGAGACCGACTGGTGGGAACCGATCGGACGCCCGAAGGACCGTCGGGTGCGTGCGTACTCGACACAGCGGGCGAGCCGGTGCCGCATCTCCCCGGTGGTCACGGCGAACGTCAACAGGATCTCCCGTTGCATGACGAAGTCGAGAACGAGGAAGCCCCCACCGACGCGGCCCAGAACCTGGTCTGAGGGGATCCGACAGTTGTCGAAGGACAGTTCACCCAGGGGGGAGGTTCGCAGCCCCATCTTGGGAAGCGCCGGCCCGACGGCAAGCCCCGGGGTGGCCCGGTCGACGAGGAAGGCGGTGATGCCAAGCGCCCCACCATCCGGGTGGGTACGCGCGTAGACCACGAACACATCCGCCACCGGCCCGTTGGTGACGAAGGTCTTACTTCCGGTCAGGACGAACTCGTCTCCGTCCCGGTGTGCGTGAGTGTGCATGGCGAGGGCGTCGGAGCCACTGTCCGGCTCGGTGATGGCATGTGCACCAATCGCCTCTCCGGAGCAGATTCGCGGGAGGTACTTTTCCTGCTGGGCCGTAGTCCCGAAGCGGTGGAGGGGGATTCCGGTGCTGGCCATGGTTGTGGTGGCGGAGAAGCTGAGCCCGGAGTCGCGGCAGTGCTCGCCCAAACTCTCCAGCGCATGCATGGTGGTGAGCAGGGAGTGTCCGCGACCGCCCCACTGGGGATCGAAGGGCAGACCGAACAGGCGGGCCTTTCGGAGTAGCTGCCATTGGTCCCAGGCGAATTCGGCGGACTCGTCGCGAGCGAGGTGGCCAGTACTGAGCTCCTCGCCGCACTGGGCCAGCTCCGCGCGCACCTCGGTCTGTTCGACCGTTTCGGAGATCATGGGGGCGCTCCTTAGTACGTGGAGTGTGTCTGTCCGTCCAAGTTGTGGACCTCGTCGCCCCGCAGGGCCGGAGAGAAGACGCACACCAGGCGGAGGTCCTCGTGTTCACTGGCGATCAGAAAGTGGGGATCGTGCTGGTCCAGGGCGTACACGCGTCCAACCGTGATCGGGTGGGAGGTGCCGTCGAGTTCGACAACCTGGCCGGAGCCTTCGATGCAGTAGCAGGCTTCCAGATGGTTGGGGTATTCGAGTCGGGACTTCGTCCCAGCCCAGACGATGGTGTCGGTCAGGCTGTAGCCCAGCCCGTCCTCCTGGAGGAGAAATCGTCGGCTCAGACCGTTGCCCCATTCGACGGTTCGGACGTTCGCAAGGTCACGAATGATCATGGTGCACTCCAGTGGTCAGGAGATGGAGAACAGGAACGAACGAAGTCCCGGAAGTCGGCGACAACATCGCCGCCCTTCTCCTGGGATCGCGCAATGTGGGTGACGCCCGCCGACCCGATCACCGCGGCGTCCGCACCCGCCGCTGCCACCGACCACACGTCCTGTCGGGTCCGCACCCCAAATCCGACAGCGACCGGTGCCGAGGTCAGCGTCTTGAGGTGGGCTATCGTCTCGGCCAGCGAGGAGTAGCCCACGGTCGGGCTCGTACCGCTACGTCCGTACCGGGCAACGAGATAGAGGAAAGCGGTGGCCCGGCCAGCGGCCGCTGCCATGGTCGCGGGGGTGCTCTGTGCGTAGCAGGTACTGACGACGGGTAGTCCCGCCGCTGTTGTGCGGCGATAGTACTCCTCGCTCAACCGGGGCGGCAGGGCGTGGGCCAGCAGCGCGTCGGCACCCGAATCTGCGACCGCGGCAACCATCGCGGCAATTCCCCGGGGCCGCATCGTGTGGCCCCAGTCGGCCAACACGGCGATTCGCAGCTGGCGCAATCTTGGGCGCACCTGGGCGACAACGGTAAGCACGTCCTCGACGCCCACCCCCCGGGCCAGTGCCCGCCGGGCTGACTCCCGCACCACCGGACCGTCGGTCACCGAGTCAGGGAACGGAACGGCAAGCTCCAGACAGTCGACTCCCTCCTCGTCAAGCATGAACACGAGATCGTGAAGTTCCGGAAGCGGGGGATCCCCCGCATTGAGAAACAGGGTCAACGCGGGCCGCTCGGGCCCAGCGGAACCGAAGAACTCAGGCATGTGCCACCGCCGTGGAGGTGGGGCCACCCGAGGGGGCTGTGGCACGCATCCGCTCCACGAGGGCTCTGGCCTGGCCCCCCTCCATCGTGGTCCGGGCCGCCCGGAGCGCGTCCCGCCAGTCGGGGGTGTGCCCGGACGCCACCGCGAGAGCCGCAGCATTGAGCCGGACCGTATGGGCTATCGCGGCGTTGGTCTGACCAGCCAGGATGTCGAGGAAGTGCGGCACCGCGGTATCCGGATCCACGGGAGCGAGATCCTCGAGGGTGCCCTCAGCCGCCACCAGGCTCCCCCGGGCGATGACCGTCTCCCGGTCCTCGTTCGGCGGGGCGCTGACGTGAACGACGTTATCCACGAACCCGAGCAGTTCGTCGGCTCCCAGTTCGTTGTGGCAGATCCAGACGGTGTCGGGGCATCCCCCCGCCGCCAACGCCCGGACCGTGTCCACCGGAAACTCCGTGGAAACGCCGGTTACCTGGGCCGATACCGGAAGGTTGGATAGGAACGGGCCGAGCGTGTTCAGAAACCGGCCGAAGGGTCGCAGACTTGTCGGTGCCAGCAGCCGGGCCAGCCGCGACAGCTCGGACGGATAGACGAATGGACCCGCGAAGGCGAGCCCCCACTGGTCCAACGCGTCGTGCGTCTGCCCCCGGGAGACGGTTAACGGGATACCGAGCTGCTCCACGAGGTCATAGGAACCAAGGACACTCTGGTAGGCGCGAGACCCCGTCTTCACGACGGGCACCCCGGTGCTGGCCGCGACAACCGCAGCCGCAGTGGAGACATTGACCGTGTGCGGGCCCCCACCGGTGCCGACAATGTTGACCGTGCCCGGCCACTGCTCCTCCCCGGTGTGGTGACGCTCGGTCAGGGAGTCGAGTAGGGGCCGGAGGACGTCCGGGCCGGGCAGCCGAGTGGCCAGGGTCGACAGGAGCGCCGCCGCCCACGCCCGGTCCAGGTTGTGGGTGTTGAGCCGTTCCCACACCTGGCGCCAGGTGTGGGAACGGTCCGGCGGCTCCCCCGACACGAGGCTCCGCAGCACGTCAGACATCCTGCGGCTCCACGCCCCGCCGTTGACGTCGTTCGGTGATGAACGCGGAGATCGCCGTGACCGTGCGGAAGTTCTCTGGGTTCATTTCCGTGTCCTCAACCGCGAGGTCGAAGTTGTTCTCCACCCAGGAGATGAGCTTCAACGTACCGATGCTGTCGATGACGCTGTCGGCCAGCAGGTCATGGTCGTCGTCGAGCTGATCGGTGGTGAGGTCAGGGAGGAACTCGCTGATGATGAACTGCTTGATGGCGTCGTTGTGACTCATAGGTTTCCTTCCGAGATGAATGACAATAGGGGCGAGCTAGAGGCGATCGAGTGCGGTACGGTCCACCTTTCCGGTGGAGGTGCGTGGGAGCGCCTCGTCGAGAACACGGAAGTTCGTGGGAACGAAGGCGCGAGGTAGCCGTTGGACGCAGTGCCGGCGCAGGCTGAGACTGGTCAGCTCGGATTCCTGGGTGCGGCGTATGACGGAGAGTAGGGCCCGCCCGGCCACCGGGTCGGGAACGGTAGTCACCCCGGCCTCCAGGACGTCGGGGTGACTGAGCAAGGTGCGTTCCACCTCGGCGAGGTTGACCGCGACGCCGCGAATCTTGACCTGGAAGTCGACACGACCGAGGAGCCGTATACTTCCATCGGCCTCTCGCCGCACCAGGTCGCCGGTGCGATACCACTGACGTTCGTCCCGCCCCAAGGGATGGCTGAGAAAGGCGTCGCTTCGTAGGCCCCGGTCGAGGTAGCCTTCCGACTGGAACGGGGTACAGACATACAGCTCACCGGTTCCGGCGTGCGTCACCTCCTCCCCGTTGTCGTCCAGGACGAGTGCCCGGACTCCGGGGATCGGGGATCCGATCGGCAGCCCCCCGTCGCGGTGGGTTTCCGTACCGGTGATTTCGTGCCGGAAGCTGTCGTTGGTCTCGGTACAGCCGTACACGTTGTGGGCGCGGGCGCGAGGCAGGAGCCACGTCAAACCCGCGTGGGTGCGTTCCGGAAGCACATCTCCGGTGACGATCGCGTGCCTGACTCCGGCGAGAGGCGTATCCGCAGCTCGTGCCGCATCTAGGAGCAGCCCGTAGGCCATGGGCACCGCCTGCATCACCGTCACCTCATGGGTCACGATCAGCTTGAGCAGGTGTCGCCCCTGGGCGGCGTACTCGGGGTCGACCAGGACGACGCGTGCCCCGTGGGCTAGGCTCGTCCAGATATCGAACAGGCACAGGTCGAAGCTCAACGGCGCGTGGTTGAGCACCGTCGTCCCCGGGCCGAGGTCGAACGCCGGCCCAGCCCAGTCCATGAACCGGCCTACGGCCGCCCCGCCCAACGGAACGATCTTCGGGCGTCCCGTGGACCCGGACGTGGTTAGCATAAACGTCGTCCCGTCCGGAATCCGCTGCCGGGTCCACTCCTCGGGAGTGTGGACCTGCTCCGGATCCCCGGTGGCGGGCAGGATGAAGCGGCATCCGGCTTTCCGGGCCAGGTCGGTGGCGGTGTCCGACGGTAGGTCTGTGGGCAGCAGCAGAAAGGGACGTTCGTCGCACAGACACGCCAGCACCAGGGCCACCGCCTCGGGTGACTTGGCGGCCCAGATCCCGAGGGGACGATCGAACTCGGGTTCCACCCGTTCCAGCCGGGTGCGTTGGGCCTGCGTCCGGTGGTGCAGGTGCCCGTAGCTCGTCTCCTGCCCGTGCCACACGAGTGCCGGTGCTGCTGGCCGGTCCCGAGCCTGGTCCAGGATGCGTTCGCCCAGGGGTGTCCGGTCTGACCTCACCGCTGGCCCCCCTTCGTGTCTCGGGCGGCGGCGAGTTCAACCCAGCCGCCCTTCACCGCGGTGCGGTGGGACGTGCGGCAGCTGAAGCGAACCACGCGCCGGGTGGCGTCCGGACACAGCACGCTGTCCACGTCCTCGTCCACCGGCACGGGAGCCGCAAAACGAGCGCCCAGCCCGCACACCCGGGAAGTGTCTCCGTTGGCGAACCGGTCAATGACCTCCTCACAGACCACACCCACCAGTCCCATTCCATGGACGATGGCCGTGTCGAAGCCCGCGGCCCGAGCCGCCCCGTCGTCAAGGTGGATGGGGTTGTCGTCCCCGCTGGCCCGCGCATAGCGCCCCGTCCACTCCCGGCCGAACCGGTGGCCGAGGACCGTGGGCGATTCGCCGGAGTCGGTGCTATCGGGGGGACGCACGGGGGGAAGCTCCCCGAAGGCCGTAGTGATGGTGGTGTCCCCGGACAGCAGGATGGTGGTGATCGACTCGGCGACGGGGCCCCCGTCCTCCCTGGTGATGAAGGCGCGCAGCGCCGCGCGGACCCCAGCCGCTCCCGGCCGGGCACCCTGGAGCTGTAGACCGGTGCGGATCCGTTGGCCGGCACGCAGGGAGTCCTGGAGCCGGATCTCCTGGCTAAGATGAACTGGGACGGGGGCTGGGGCGCCCTCCGGAGCCAGGTGCTGTCGCGCCTGGTCGGCGAGTGGGTGTGAGAGCACGAACGGAAGGGTGGGGGACGCCAGAAGCCCGGGCGGGGACATGTGGGCACGTAGCGCCTCCCGGTGGTCCGCGATGTCAGCCTCCGCGACCACACGTTCGATGCTCCAGGACGTCGGGCTTGACCGCACAATCGCGTTCTCAGTCACGCAGGCCTCACCACCAGTGCCGAGTTGTGTCCGCCGAAACCGAAAGAGTTCGTCAGCGCCGCTCCGGAAGACACCGCACGCGCCTGGCCGTGCACGACATCGATATCCAATCCCGGTTCCAGCCGGTCGTGGTTCGCGGTAGGCGGCACCTCGCAGCGCCACATGGCTTGGACCGTGGCGACAAGTTCCACCGTGCCCGCGGCGCCGATCAGGTGCCCGAGAACCCCCTTGGGGGCAGTGACCGGTGGAGGGTCCGCACCGAACACGGCACCCAAAGCTGCCGCCTCGGCACGGTCGTTGTGCGGGGTGGACGTTCCGTGCGCGTTCACATGGACGATGTCTTCGGGAGTCAGCTCGGCATCGCGGATAGCGGCGGCCATGGCTGCCGCCGCACCGGCGCCACCGGGTGCGGGCATCGACAGATGATGGGCATCGGAGGTGGCCGCGTAGCCCGCCACCTCCGCGTAGGGAACAGCCCCACGAGCCATGGCGTCGGAGTGCCGCTCTAGTACCACGCATCCCGCACCTTCACCCATGACAAACCCGTCCCGAGTGGCGTCGAAGGGACGGGAGGCCCGCTCAGGCTCGTCGTAGCGGGTGGAAGTGGCGTTGAGGTTGCGGAATCCGGCAAGCGTGACCGGCGTCAGGGTGGCCTCGCAGCCCCCGGCGATGACCACGTCGGCACGGTGCGTCTGCAACAGCAGCATGGCGTGGCCGACGGCGTCCGCACCACTGGAGCATGTGGTCGCGATGGTGACGGCGGGACCGTGCCAGCCGAGCAGCATCGCAATCCGTGCCGCGGCCGCGTTGGGCATCGTCATCAGCGGCATCAGCGGGTTGACCCGATGGGGGCCGGTCTCGGTGAACTGGCGCGACTCGTGGTCGCTGGTGTGCCGGCCACCGACAGCATTGCCGATGACAATGGCGGTGCGGTCGGGGTCGGTCTCCGGATACGCGGCGTCGCGGTGGGCGCCCAGCGCCGCAGTCACGCCGTAGCGAGCGAAGGGATCCGTCCTGCGGGCCTCCTTGGCGGAGACGCCCACATCCGTTTCTTCGAGTCCGCGTACCGGACAGCCGAAGCTCGGGCGGTTACCGGACGGGTCGAGGTTGGCGAGTGGCGCCGCGGTCGATCGTCCCGAATACAGCTGGTCCCACAAGCTCTTCGGAGTGCAGCCCGCCGGGGTCACAACGCCCCAGCCGGTGATCACCACGGAATCCCTGGAGGAAAACGGCATGACGGCCCCAGATCGTCGTGGACGGTGGACTAGCCGGCGAGGGCAGGGCAGGTATTGGCCGCCGCGCGGAAGGCCTCGGCGGCAGTGTCGATATCGGCCTTGGTGTGTATCGCGGTCACCGCCACCCGTAGCCGTGCCAGATTGTTGGGTACGGCGGGAGTGACCACGGGAAGACCGATCACCCCCTCGCGGCGGCAGGCGGTTGCATAGTCGTACGTCGCCTCGTCAGAACCGATGATGAGCGGAATGACCGCCGTGGAACTCGCTCCGGTGCGCAGTCCGGCCGTGGTGAGGTTCGCGCGGAGCCGTTCGGACTCTCGCTGGATGTGTGTAACGCGCTCGGGTTCCCGTTGCAGGATGCGCAGGGCTTCCAACCCGGCCGCGGCCGAGGCCGGCGCCAGCGCCGCGGAGAACAGGAACGGCCGTGCCGCGTAGCGCAGATGCGCTATGAGGTCGCGATGACCGGCGACCCAACCTCCCATGGAGGGGATGGCCTTGGACAGGGTGCCGAGTTTGATGTCCACCGGGACAGCGTTGTCGAAATGTTCCTCGATCCCGCGTCCGGTTGCGCCGATGACACCGAGAGCATGTGCCTCGTCGACCATGAGCAGAGCATTGTGCGCGTCGCACACGCGGCGCAGCTCGGGCAGGGGCGCGATGTCTCCGTCCATAGAGTAGACGCTGTCCACGATGACCAACCGAACGCCCCGCGTGGAGGAGGATGCCAGCCGCCGGTCCAGGTGGGCCGGATCGTTGTGACGGAAGCGGGACACCGTGGCCCCACTGAGGCGACAGCCGTCGACGATGCTGGCGTGGTCGTACTTGTCGATGAAGACGGTGTCCCCAGGCCCCACAAGACCGCCGACAGTGCCGACGTTGGCGGCATAGCCGGAGCTGAAGACCATCGCGGCCTCGCGGTTGGCGACCCGGGCGACTTCCTCCTCCAGTTCCTCGTGTAGCGGAATGGTGCCAGCCAGTGCCCGTACCCCGTGACAGCCGGTTCCGTATACGGACAGTGCTCGCCGAGCAGCGTCGATGACCCGTTCGTCGCCGCCCAGGCCGAGATAGCTGTACCCCGACATCATGAGACAGCGCTGGCCGCCCGCATCGGCGTGCGCGGAGTCACGGTCCACCGTGTAGGGGACGAAGCTGTTTCGGCGCTGCGGCTCCCACTCGAGTTCCTGGACTCGTTTCCTGGTCGCGGCCAGTTTCGGCTCCAGGGCAGCCCACGGTCCTGTTGGATCCACGCGTGACTCCTCCGATCCGCTCGTTGCCGGTACCTTCTTGGGCCCGCGTTGTGCACCGGCCTCGCAGCATTCCTAAGACGGGCTGCGCAAAGCCGGCGCAATAGGAACGCGAAACTCCGCGGTGAGCGGGAGCTCCCTACGCTCCGGGACGGCAGCGATCGATGCCCCGCAGCCGGCTCCGTGGGAGCGTGCGCGAGCGCCACAGGGTGGGGGCCGACCCGCGCGATCCCCTGAGTTTCGGTCGGGTGAGACGAACGCGTATACAAGTGAGCTTCACGGCTATGGTCTGTCTCTGTCGTTCGGGGTTTGACTTGAACCATGACGAACTCACGTAATGCACAGGCGCGGCAGACACTGGTTACCGGAGGCACTGGGAAGACCGGCCGGCGAGTGACCGAGCGGCTGATCGCCCGGGGTGCCCAGCCGCATGTCGGGTCACGTTCGGGGACCCCTCCGTTCTCATGGGAGGACCCGAACACCTGGGAGCCCGCTCTGGACGGGGCCGACAGCCTCTACATCGCGTTCCAGCCCGATCTCGCATTTCCCGGCGCCGCCGACATCGTCGGCCAGCTGTCCCGCCTGGCCGTCGACAAGGGGGTCCACCGGATCGTGGTGCTGTCCGGACGTGGGGAAGACGGCGCACTGGCGGCTGAGCAGGCCGTGCAGCAGGCGGGTGCGGAATGGACGGTTGTTCGGTGTAGCTGGTTCAACCAGAACTTCAGCGAAAGTTTCTTCCAGCCGCCGGTCATGGCGGGCGAGCTGGCGGTTCCCGCCGGTGACGCAATGGAGCCGTTCGTTGACGCCGATGATATCGCCGACGTTGCGGTCGCGGCGCTCACCGACGGTGCGCACGCCGGCAAGGTCTATGAGCTCACCGGGCCCCGTCTGTTGAGTTTCGACGACATCGCCAACGAACTGTCCCAGGTGACGGGGCGCACCATCCGGTACGTGCGGATCACCGACGCGGAGTTCCGGGCCTACCTCAAGGAGAACGACCTTCCCGAAGAGCTCGCCGATCTGTTCAGCGAGGTCCTGGACGGACGCAACGCCCATCTTATGGATGGGGTTCAGCAGGCCCTTGGGCGCGCCCCGAAGGACTTCGCCCAGTTTGCTCGGGAGGCGGCCGCCGCTGGGGCGTGGACACCCTGACCAGGGACGCGACGATAGGTGGTGTTCTGGCCGAGGTGAAGGAGAAGGGGACGTGGTGCTGTCCGGACGCGAAACCGGTGTGACTCCTGATTCGGATCAGGTCAGGGGAAGGGGCGGTCCGGGAGCTGGTATAGCTCTGATCGGAGCATCGCTCGGTGTCGGATTCATGGCCGGCCTGTACTTCGCCTTCGACGTGGGCGTTATGCCCGGCTTGGAAGGCAGTGACGACCGGACGTTTGTGACCGTGATGCAGGACGTGAACCGGGCGATCGAGAACGGCTTGTTCGGCTTGGTATTCGTTGGTGCCTTCCTGGCGACCGGAGTGGCCGCGACTCTGCACCACCGTATCGGGCACCATCGGATCGCCCGTCTGGTGTGGGCGGCACTCGGGTGTTACTCGGGAATGCTGCTGGTCACCACGCGGGTGAATATTCCCCTCAATACCCGGTTAGCCCGGGCCGGCCCGGCATCGACGACGGCACGCCCGGAGGACCTTCGGGACCTGCGGGAACGGTTCGAGCGACCCTGGCGGAACGCCAACACCGCACGGACCGTGCTGTGCTCCATTGCCTTTGGGCTGCTCTGCCGGGCGCTGGTGCTACACGGCAGGGCTCGATGACGGGGCTCGGCCAGCTTGTCCATCGGGCCGTGGCGAAGAGCGACGGAGCAGCACGTGGAACGCGGTGTGTCTCCTGTCGGCAGCCAGTGTCAGGCACGACGGGAAAGGTGCGGAGGTGCAAGCTGGCCGAGGACGGCCTGTTGCGACGACGACAGGATGGAACCGTGGACGCCCAGCGTGGGTGCTGCACGGAGACTGTCATCGCAGGCCTGGAGCAGGTCCAGGTAGGCGGCTTGCACCTCGGGCGCCGGATCGATGCCCAGCTCCTCGGCAAGCAGCAGTCGCAGCTCATGGTAGGCGCTCAATGCCTCGGCCCGATTCCCCATGATGGCGTGTGCCGTGATGCGGCATCTGTGTGCGCTCTCCCGGAACGGCGATTGCCGGATGGCCTCGTTGGCGTACTGGAGAGCGCGGTGAGTTCTGCCCAGGGCCGCTGCGGTGAGGCTCGCAACTTCCAGTGCGGACAGCCGAAGCGAGTCCACCTGCTGTCGGACACTGTTCACCCACTCGCCGTCGTGTGTCGGAAGGAAGGAGCCTTGCAGTTTCGCGGCGACATCCTCGCAGCTCTGAAAGGCCTCCGCATTCCTCCCATCTTTCATTTTGGCCATGGCATCGCTGATCGAGCGCTCGGCACTCTCGATATCCACGACGACGTCATCAGGAAAAGTAAGTACATAGCGCCCTCCTTGGCAGGCCAGGGTCGTTTCCAGCCCCGGCGTGTCCAGCTCGTTGAGATATGTGCGTACTCGACTGACGATGCTGCGGAGGGCCGAGGTCCACGTATTTGGCGGACCGTCTGGCCACACGGCCTCTGCCAGCTGCTCACGGCCGGTTCCCCGGTTTCGCTCGAGTACCAGCCTGGCAAATGCGACCTGGACATTGGCGCTCGTTATGGGACGGAATGAAGACGAAGCGAGCTCTATGCCAACGAAACCCGAAAGTCTGATCATCAAATGTTTCCCAGATTCCACGTTGGGGAGGTGTGCCTCGGCCGTGTGCACGGTCGGCGAATATCGTTGCTCCGTTGCTCAGACTCCGAGGAAGTTCATGATTCGTTACGGTGGAAGATTTTTCATCAAGTTCACCTTCTTCGAGAGGGGTCAATGTCGGAAATCTATGGGGTGCTGCCAGAAATCAGACAACCATCCCTCCGAAATCAATTAACCACACTCCGTGTGCAGGCTTCTGGAGGTCCTTTGAGTAGTTGCTCCACGGGGGGATGCAGATCGCATCTTACATGATCAGTTCTGGGTTTCAAGATGTTGATCGAGGTGAACATTCGTCCTATGTTTGTGTCTGAGCGGTGTCAGTGTCGATAGGGAAGCATTTCCTTAGCTATCTACTGCTTGGTAGCAGCAATAAATGAGACGCTTGGAGGTTGTTTAGGGGTACAGGTGACTGCAATGCCGGATCAATAGTTTTTCTGGATAGAAATAAAATACTCTCTGTTGTCAATTGAATTTATTTAGTGATGTTCGTTTCGCTTGTTCATGGCTGTCGTGGGAGCAGAGGTAAAAAGCTGACTGAATATCGCTGTTCGGTCTGCGCAAACATGGTCATTGTTCGTACACGACGGATGTGAATCACATGGCGTCGTGGTTACCGAGGGCATCTGGGGTAGCCACCCGTCCGGATGCGAATGGTGACCGACGCGGTCGGGACGCCTGCCGACAGTGCCCGCGGGCGTTACGCGTACGGGCGTGATGGCGGCGTCACCGTACTCCCAGCCCCCGGGTGGCCAACTCCGTGGCTACCCCGCCGCCCAGGCGGGATGCCGCGCTGCGACCTCCAGAATGGCCCGCTCCACCACACGGGCGCGCTGCCCCGCGGACGTCTCCCTGGCCAGGGCGCTGATGCGCTGCGCCTCCTGCGTGCTTGGCAGAACCCCAGTCAGCAGGAACGGCAACAGCAGGCGCCGCACCAGCAGTTCCCGCTGCGAGGTGACCGCGGGGCGGCGCACCACCGACACGTGCACCCGGACCGCATGTTCGTTGCGGGGCGGAGCCCCCGGCTGGTCCCGCTCGATTGCCGCATATCGGAAACCGTGGGCGCGGTCACAGGAGGCGCACCCCACCGGGCCACGACTCAACGGCCCACCACATTCGGGACAGCGCAGCCGGTCCAGCGCCGCGTCCACAACCCGCCAGTCGTGCTGGTCCGGCTCGTCAGTCACCAGCGCGGCGAAGGTGGCCTCATCCTTGGGGCCGGCGCGGCACCGGCCCAGGAAGGAACTCCACTCGCCCTCCACGATGGTGTCCACGAGCCCACGGCAGGTGACGCAGCTGGGAGCCCCGCCGTACTCGAATTCCCCACACTCTGCGCAGCGGCCCAGTCGCTGCCCGACCACGGGTCGCGTCATCAGCCCTCCCGCCGGAAACAGTGCCGTACCGGTCCGTTGTGACGAGAGTGTGCCGTAGCGACGCCGGACCCAGCCAGTGGATTACGGCACGCCCGCGCCGGCGACGAAGACCTGCCGGCATCACCGAACCGCTACCGTGCGTACTGGGGCCGAATCCGACACATGCCGGGGGTGCCGCACCGGGACGCAGGAGTGTCCGGCTACGGTTTCCGCAGAACGCCGCCGTATTCGTAGCCAGCCTGCTGGCCCTGTGCAGCCCCCACATAGGGCC
>NZ_JAVLVT010000012.1:0-39143 GCF_031628175.1 Lipingzhangella rawalii
GCCGCGAGGGAGGGTTGGTTCTGGAACAGTTGGGTCAGCACTTCGTGCTCGCGCTCGGCCATGACGGAATCCTACGAACCGGGCCTATCCGGTCGCAGCGCGTCATCGACATTCCGCACACGCAGTGGAGCGTGCCAATCCCGGGCCAGCCAGGGCACCTGCCCCGTATGCTGTGGGTCACAGCACTACGGAGACTCGGGAGACAGG
The DNA here is from genome assembly GCF_031628175.1 of Lipingzhangella rawalii. Classification (NCBI taxonomy): domain Bacteria; kingdom Bacillati; phylum Actinomycetota; class Actinomycetes; order Streptosporangiales; family Nocardiopsidaceae; genus Lipingzhangella; species Lipingzhangella rawalii. The sequence goes on from NZ_JAVLVT010000012.1 coordinate 208, forward strand.
GCCGGATGATGGGCACCGAGCCGAACAACAACGCCGGCGGCGCAGCCACCCGGCGCCTGCGCCGCCGGTGGGACCGGATGGCCCCCTACTACGACCGCGGCGCACGCTGGGAACGGCGGCTACTCGGCGACGCCCGCATCCGGCTCTGTGCGTTGGCCCACGGTCGGGTTCTGGATGTCGCCGTGGGGACCGGATTCAACCTGGACTACCTACCAGCGGACACGACCGTCACCGGCATCGATCTCAGCGCGGGCATGATGCAGCAGGCTCGCGAGCGTGCCGAGACCCTGGGGCGCGAGGTGCAACTCGGAACGGCCGACGCTACCCGGATCCCGTTTTCCGAGGACAGCTTCGACACGGTCATCTGCACGCTGTCCCTGTGCGAGATCCCGGACCAGGAGCACGCCCTCCGGGAGATGCGCAGGGTGCTCCGTCCGGAGGGCTCGCTGCTGCTGATGGACCACGTTGAGTACACGAAGATTCCGCTGCGGTGGCTGGAGGGGCTGCGTTCCCGCATCCGGGGTACACCGCCACGGCGCCGCCCCCTGGAAATCGTGCGGGAACAGGGGATGCACATCGACGAGTACCACCGGTTCGCTCTGGGACTGGTCGACGTACTGGCCGCGCGCTCCCCGCAGAGCGGGCAGCGCTGATCCCCCCGGGGGGTCAGTCTCAGTGCACCAGATGGCGCCCCTGGCTCTGGGACAGCACCATGGCATGCTGCACCAGACTGACCAGCACCCCACGAACGGATTCTCGGTCCCGGGCGTCACAGTCCACGATCGGGATGTGCGGCTGGAGGTCCAGCGCGTCCCGCAGGGTCTCCTCCGGATAGCGCTCCGCGCCTTCGAACTCGTTCAACGCCAACACGAAGGGCAGTGGATACTGGCGCTCGAAGTAGTCGATCGCGTGGAAGGACTCCGCCAGACGTCGGGTGTCGGCGAGGATCACCGCGCCCAGAGCACCCCGCGCGAGATCGTCCCACATGAACATGAATCGGGACTGGCCAGGCGTTCCGAACAGGTAGAGGGTGAGATCGTTGTCGAGCGTAATCCGCCCGAAGTCCATGGCGACCGTCGTACTGGTCTTGTCCGGTGTGGCCGACAGATCGTCGACGCCCGTGCTCGCGGCCGTGACCGCACCCTCGGTCCGCACCGGAGGCACCTCGGAGATGGCGCCGATGAAGGTTGTCTTGCCGGCACCGAACCCACCGGCGACGATGATCTTCGTGGAGAGTTTCGGAGATTCACTCACTGGGGTCAGTCCTCGGAGCCGGGAAGGAGACGGTGGCGCTGCGGTTTCCCTCCGGTGATGTCGGGGGAACAGTCACCGATTGGTACGACCGCTGCGACAAGTGACGCTAGCATTCCCACTGCGGCTTCGGTGGCAGTTTCGCCCATCGCGCCCGACTGAGATGTAGGGCACACCAACCGTGGCCACTCTACCTGCCCTGATCCAAACACGCGAGCCGACGGCCGACACGGCAGACGCTCGTGAAGGCCCGGCCCTGGGGGCGTGCGGTGATGCAGGACACCACACGGCCGCAGCTGCGCCGACCTGCTGTCCTCATCCTACTCAGCGCCGTCGCGCCACCACGGCTCCCACCAGGACACCAGCCAACGCCACAGCGGCCCCAAACAACGCTCCGGCAACGAACCCATCCTGGCTACCCCCACGGGTGGCGACCCGCCCCGGAAAACTCTGCACACGGGCCGAGCCACCGGGCACGGACTCCGTCGACGGCGCCGTTGCCTGCTCGGGCACCGTGACGGCGGGCTGAGCCTCGGTGAGCTCCGCGTCCAGGGCACGGAAGAACTCCTCCGCAGTGCGCTTGGCAACCCCGACCAACACGCGTTGGCCCACCCCACCGATCATGCCGCCCACCACCGCGGTGGCGTCGTAGGTCACTGTCGTCTGCCCGGGCGTGTCCTCAGCGAGATGCACGGCGACATCGGCCTGCACCGTTCCGGGAGATCCGGATCCGGACGCACGAAGGGTGAGGGTGGCGGGCTCCTGCTTGTCCTCGAGCTTCACCTCTCCGTCGAAGGCGCCGCTGATCGCGGCGACCCCGACCTGGATCGTGCCTCGGTAGTGGTCGACTCCGACGGTTTCGAGTCGTTCGCAGCCTGGAATGGTGCGTGCCAGTACCGCGGGATCAAGTACCCCGGACCATACCTGCTCCACGGGCGCGTGCACGGTGGCGCTGCCGGTGATGTGCATCGGGTTTCCTTTCCTGAGGTCAGGCGGGGCGCTGCGCTGGGAGGTCGCGGCACAGGGACCGGAGCTCTCCGGCCGCGTGACGTCGTCGCAGTTCGAACAGCTCGCTCGGGGAGATCGGCATCCGGGTGATCGGGAACCCTTCCGCGTCTTCGATCGCCGAAGCCAGAACCGCCGATCCCGGGATCACTCCGGCCTCACCCGCACCCTTCACCCCCAACGGGTTGAGCGGGCTGGGGGTTTCCAGGTGGTCGATCTCCACGGCCGGCACCTCGGAGGCGTAGGGCATCAGGAAATCCATGAAGGAGGCGTTGAGCAGCTGACCGTGGTCGTCGTAGGCCATGCGCTCGTAGAGGGCTCCGGCCACTCCCTGGGCGACGCCGCCATGCACCTGTCCCTCGAGAATGGTGGGATTCACGATCCGTCCGCAGTCGTGCACCACGCAATAGCGCAGGATGCGAATCTCCGCCGTGTCCGGATCGGTCTCGACGATCGCGGCGTGCATGCCGTTGGCGAACGTGGAGCGGACCGGCGAGTAGAAGCCCGTCCCCTCCAACCCGGGTTCGCTGTCCTCGGCAACCGGAGGAACGTTCGGATCGGCGGGCTGGGAGAACTGGGTTGCGGCGGCCGACGCCTCGTCAAAGGCGTAGCGCAGCGGATTGGCGAGAACCGCGACGGTTCCCAGGGGGATCCCCGACGTGGGGTGCCCCGCAACGCGGACCCTTCCCCCGGCCAGTTCGAGATCGCCGGGGTCTACCTCCAGCGCCTCGGCGGCCACCCGAACCGCCTTGTCCCGCAATCGCCGGGAGGCCAGAGCCACCGCACTGCCACTGGTGACGGCGCCCCGGGAGGCGTAGGTGCCCACCGAATAGGGCATGCGTCGCGTATCCCCGGTGGTGACCGCGATGTCGTCGAGTGCGACACCCAGTTCGTCGGCGACGATCTGGGCCAGGATGGTCTGGTGCCCCTGTCCCTGTGTGGTCAGCCCGGTGGCCACGCGCACTGATCCGTCCGTCTCCACCTGGACGTGTCCACCCTCGTAGGGCCCGACCCCGGTTCCCTCCACATAGCAGGCCAGGCCGATCCCGACCCGCCGTCCCTCGGCCTGGGCCTGCCTCCGGTAGCTCTCGAAGTCATCCCACCCCACCAGGGCACGGATCTTGTCCAGGCTGGCCGGGAAGTCCCCGGAGTCATACACGAGCGGCCGGCCGTCCTGGAAGGTGAGTCCGTGATCGTAGGGCATCTCCTCGGGCTGGATCAGGTTGCTGGCCCGCACCGCAGCCCGATCCCGCCCCAGATACTCCGCAATGGCGTCCATCGTGCGTTCCATGGCGTAGACACCCTGTGGGCGCCCGGCTCCTCGGTAGGGGGTGACCAGCACCGTGTTGGTGTAGAGACTGTGGAACGTAACCCGGTAGGTCTCGGGCTTGTAGGGGCCGAGGAGCTGGGTGGAGGTGATGATCGGAACGATGATGCCGTAGTTCAGAAAGGCCCCGTTATCGTGGCGGATGTCCACGTCCAGCCCCAGCAGACGACCGTCGCCGTCGAACCCGACCCGGACCCGGTGTTCCTGAGCACGTTCGTGGGCGGAGGAAACGAAGTGCTCCCTGCGGTCCTCGGTCCAGGCAACCTCGTGCCCCAACAGGTGCGCCGCCCAGCACAGCAGCAGCTCCTCCGGCCAGGGATGCATAACCTTCACCCCGAAGCCGCCACCGACGTCCGGGACAATGCACTCCACCTGCCCCAGGTGCAGGCCCAGCTTCGCCGCGACCGCCGCCCGGACTCCCGCGGAGGTCTGGGTGGAGCTGTACAGGCGCAGCCGCTCGTCCGTGCTGTCCCACCGTGCGTGCACGCCGCGCCCCTCGAGTGGCATGGCGGCCGATCGTTCGATCTCCCAGGTCAGGTCGAGCTGGTGCGGCGCCCGGGCGACGGCGGTGGCAGCATCGCCGACCTCCTGCACCAGACGCGCGGCGACGTTGTCGGACATGTCGGAGTGCGCGGTACTGCGGGCCGTCCACGCCGCCTCGATCCCAACGACGGGATCCAGCACCTCGTAGTCCACACGGATGCGCTCCACCACGTCTTCGGCGACGTAGCGGTCCCGGGCTAGGACCATCGCCACGGGCGCACCCACGTGGTGCACGTGAGTCTTGGCCAGAGCGTGGGGGGTGCGCCCGTCCACGATTCCCGGATGCGGCACGAGCAGGGGCAGTGGTTCGGCCATCGCTCCGGTGAGGTCACCATGGGTGTAGATCCCCACCAGTCCCGTCACGTCGAGTGCGGCGGTGACATCGATGTCGCGGATTCGGGCGTGGGCGTGTGGACTGCGCACGAACGCTGCGGCGTAGCAGTTCGCGCCGGCGTGTGCGGCGATATCGTCGACAAAGGTGCCCTGGCCGGTGGTCAGTCGGGCGTCCTCACGGCGTGGGACCGGCTCGCCGAAATGCCGGGTGGTCATCGTAGGTCTCCCCGTCCGCGTGGTGATTGCGCTGTCGCCTGCGTCGGCACACTGTCCTCGCGGCGGATATCTCCGGTTTCACCGCACGACTCAGGCCGCTCTCCCGCCGTGTCACCTGCGGCGCCGAGTTCGGCCGCACGGAGCACGGCGGCAACGATGTTCTGGTATCCGGTGCATCGGCACAGGTTGCCGCTGATCGCTGCTCGGGCCTCCTCCTCCGTGGGTGCGGGATTCTCCGCAAGGTACGCGGCGACCAGAGTCAGGAATCCGGGAGTACAGAAGCCGCACTGGAGACCGTGGCACTCGGCGAAGGCGCGTTGCACGGGGTGCGGACTGCCATCCGGAGCGGCAAGCCCCTCCACTGTCGTGATCCGGGTGCCCTGGGCGCCGACCGCCAGTGTCAGGCAGGAGCGGACGGGCTCATCGTCCAGGAGCACGGTACAGGCCCCGCACACCCCGTGTTCACAACCAACGTGGGTGCCGGTGAGACGCAGGTCGTGGCGCAAGCAGTCCGACAGCAGTCGCCGTGCTGGCACCCGGAGGTCGTGGGGCACGCCGTTGACCTGAAGTCGGATTGCGTGCAGCTCCTCGTCAGGCTGGTCAGGCATCCGGGTTCCCCTTTCCGCTGGGACGGGATGATGCTGGTTGCTGGGATGCCACGGGAGAGGCCGAGGTCACCGCGCTGTCTGTGGCGGCGATGCTGTCCGCAGCACCGCCGCTGTCCGCGAGGGCTGCGGCAGCGGCCTCGCACAGGGTCCGGCGGGTTAGTACCGCGGCCAGGTGGCCGCGATAGGCAGCGGTGGCGTGAATATCGGCCTCGGGCTCCCACCACCCGTGGGCGATGTGGACGGCCGCGTCCCAGTCCGCGCCGTGTGCATCACTCCCCGCGACTGCGGGGGTCACGTCGACGACCAGGGGGACGGGGGCCAGGGAGAGGTAGGCCAGCCAAGCCGAACGGATCCGACGGTCGGAGTCCAGGGTGACCGCTGCCGCGGCTCCACACAGCGCATAGTCGCCACTGCGGCGGGCCACCTCACGGATTGCCGTCCCACTACCGCGGGGCAACCGGGGGAAATGGGCTCGCACTGCCAACTCCGTGGGACGCAGGCAGCTCTCCAGCGGGCCGACGAAGAAGTCCCGCGCGGACACGGTCCGTTGGGTCGAGCTGTCCGCTACGGTCACCGTCCCATCCAGAAGCGCGAGGACCGCGGTGAGCTCGGCGGAGGGATCGGCATGGGCGAGGCTACCGACCACGGTTCCGCGGTTGCGGATCACCGAATGCGCAACCAGCCGTAGGGCTGTGGGCAGGAGCGGAACGGCGTGTGCCGTGGCTGCGTCCCGTTCCACACGCGCATGCCGGGCCATGGCACCAACCCCAACACCCGACGCGTCGACGGTCACGGTGTCCAGCTCGGTGATTCTGCGCAGGTCGACAAGGTGACGAGGACTGGCCAACCGCATGTTCAACAACGGGATCAGGCTCTGTCCCCCGGCGAGGATTTTGGCCTGACCACCCAGCTCGGAGAGCAGCCGCAGCGTCTCGGAGACGGTGTCGGGCGCGTGGTAGGAGAAGGCCGGTGGTTTCACGATGCGGTTCTCCCTGCCGGTCGGAGTGGGACACGGCCGTGCCGCGCCCCGGTTCAGGTGCGGGGATCGGTGGAGGGTGGGTGGTTGGCGTGGCCGGGCAGAGTGGTGGCCTCCGTCGCATCGGTGGCCGTGGTGTGTGGGCTGAGGTCGGTTGGGGCGGGCCGCATATGGGCCGGGGCGATCCAGTGCAGCAGGTGGTAGCCCACCAACAGAATGATCGTGCCGAGCGCGATTCCCTCGATCTCGAACCCCTCACCGAAGGTCATGCTCACTCCACCGATCCCGGCGATCAGCCCGGCCGCGACCGGAACCAACACGATCGGGTTGGCGAAGTCGACGCGGTTCTCAATCCAGATCTTTGCCCCGAGGAGACCAATCATGCCGTACAGCACCACCGTGATTCCCCCAAGTACGCCATCGGGGGTGGCGGCAACCAGCGCGCCGAACTTCGGACACAGCCCGAACAGCACCGCCACCAGTGCGGCTACCCAGTAGGCGGCCGTGGAGTAGACACGGGTGGCGGCCATGACCCCGATGTTCTCCGCGTAGGTGGTGGTGGGGGAACCACCCACAGAGCTGGCGAGGGAGGTGGCAACGCCGTCGGCGAAGATCGCCCGGCCCACATAGGGGTTGAGGTCGGTCTTGGTCATCTCCTGAACGGCTTTGACATGGCCGGCGTTCTCGGCGATGAGGGCGATGACCGCGGGCAGTGCTATCAGGACCGCCGTGGTCTCGAAACTCGGACTGTGAAAATCCGGCAGGCCGATCCAGGGGGCCTCGGCAACCTCGGAGAGGTCGACGCGCATCCCGTCGTGGATAACCGCGCCCTCGCTGTCGTGGGCGGTGTGGGGGCCGAAGGTCGCGTCGAAAATCACCGACATCACGAACCCGAACACCAGGCCGAGCAGGATCGTGATCCGGGCGAGGAAGCCACGCAACAGCACGGTGGCCAGCACGACGAAACACATGGTCAACAGGGCGATCCACTGTTCCATCGGCCAGTAGAGATCCGCGACCACAGGTGCGAGTTTGAATCCGATGAGCATGACGACACCCCCGGTCACCACGGGTGGGAAGACCGCGAGGATGACCGTGGGGCCGAGTAGGTGGATGATGAGTCCGGACAGGGCCAGGACTCCCCCGGCGACGAGGATCGCCCCGGTGAGCACGGCCGGATTCTCCCCGCCGGGCGAGATGATGACCGCAGCCCCGACGAAGGAGGCGCTGGTGCCCAGGTAACTGGGCACCTTCCCCGCGGTGATCAGCAGGAAGATCATGGTGGCCAGTCCGGACATCATGATGGCCACGTTCGGGTCCAGCCCCATAACGATCGGGAACACGAAGGTGGCGCCGAACATGGCCACCACGTGTTGGGCCCCGAGGCCGGTGGTACGTCCCCAGGACAGGCGTTCGTGGGGTTTCACCGACGCGCCGGGAGGTGGAGCGCTCCCGTCTCCGTACAGCTCCCATCCCACACCAAGCCTGCGTAGCACGCGCATACAGCCTCCCCTTGCGGTGGCGCGCCGGTGGGTTTCCGGTCACCACGACAGTCCGAAACGTGATCCAAATCACCGGATCTGGGCAACCCTAGGGAGCGCGCACGGTGAGCTCACTGGCTATTGCTGCCAACCGGGGACAGATCGATTGGGTAGTGCTGCCCAACGGCGACTCCAGCGGCGGCCCGCCCAAGTTTCGCCATACGGATGTTTCGGCGCTATCGCCGAACAGTTGCGTGGCGGAAACGCCGCCCCGCGCGGTGTGTACGGTGGCTGTCCACTACAGCAGGCCGGGGTCTCTCCCTGAGGCACCTGCCGCGGGATCGGCTTCATGGGCGATGCCGAGGGCTCTCCGGCACACGCGAACTGCCGCGCAGGCACACCTCGTTACCGGCCCGCCCCGGAATGCAGAGCGCCGCTCACCCCACCACCCCGCGCATGCGCACGACGCGCAGGGCGACCATCAGATTCAGGCGCAGGTGTGCATCCCGGGTGAACGGGCCCAGCATCCGTTCCAGCTTGCCGATGCGGTAGCGCAGCGTGTTGTAGTGGAAGTGCAGCAGGCGCGCGGTCTCGGCGACGTTGAGATTGTTGTCCAACAGTACTTCCAGAGTGGTGCGCAGGTCCGTCGCCGCACCGTCCTCCTCGGCCAGGGGGCCGAGTGTCTCCTGGACAAATCCGCGCAGCTCAGCTCCGTCCGGGACCAGGCTCAACAGCCGGTGGATCCCCAAGCTGTCGAAGTTCGCGACGGCCCCGGTCCCGTGCACCTGCCGTCCTACCCTGGCGGCCTGTTGCGCCTGGGCGTAGGCGGCTGGGATGCCGGCAGGCCCGTGCACCACCCGACTCACTCCGGTGGCGAAGGTCCGACGTCCACCGCCGCCATCCCCGGCGACCTGCGACACCATGGTGCGTACCAGCCGATCCACATCCTCGGACTGCACGGTGGCGGCGGTCTCCGTCGCGGTGGCGGCGTCGGCCCGGGCGGCACTCGCAGGCGCCCCACGCCGGCGCGGCTCGGCACAGTCGGCGCCCATGACCACAACCACCTCCTGGCTGTAGCCAGCGATGGCTGCCTGCGGATCGCGCTCGCGCACCACCATGCTCCACGCACTCGCGAACCGTTCGTGGGCCGGGCGGAGTTCTCCGGCGGCAGGAACCTGCTCGGGTGCGGCGGCGTCCAGCTCGGCCACGAGGACCACCACGGGACGGTCGATATCCCACCCCAGGTTGGCGCAGTGTCGAACCGTGTCCTGCGTCTCACCCGCCCGCCCGGTCAACAGCTCGCGCAGGAAGTCGCCCTGGTACTTGCTCTCCACCGCGGAGACCGCCAGGTCCCTGGTGATGACCAGAGCCGCGGTCGCGGCCACCCGTTCCAGAACCCGCACGTCGGAATCGTCGATGGCTCGCCCGTCGGTGATGAGCACGACCCGGCCGTGATCCAGGTTCCCGGCGAGGATCGGCACCTGCGCCACCTGTGCACCCTCATCGTCCAGGGCCCGGACCCCGTGTTTGAACCGCTCCACCCGGAACCGGTCCCCGGCTTCGGTGAAGTAGGTCGTGTCCCGGAGCGTCGGAGAACTCAGGCCGGACCGGGCCAGGACCCTGCCATCCGGGGTGGTGACCATAACCCCGCCGTCCAGCAGGGCGGGCAGCTCGTTGGTAATGGCGGCGAGCCCACCTCCGGCGAGAATCACGTTGACCAGAACCCGGTGCACCTCCTCGGAGCGTGCCAGTGTCGCGGCCTGTCGATTGAGGATGTCGGTGAGAACCTGGTTGAGGATGTCGTCGAAGGCCACATCGTCGGCAAGGTGCAGCAACGGCAGACCCACCTCGTCGGCGGCCCGCAACAGCTCGGGGGGCAGTGTCTCGACATAGCGCCCGACCTTGATCGCCACCGCGGCCAGCTCACGCTGTGCCAGATCCCGTACCAGTCGAGCCAACTGTTCCGGAGTGTCCCGCAGCGGGTAGCCGGTGGTCAGGAGCAATTCGTGCGGTTTGACCCAGGGAAGGATGTCGGGAACTTCCATGACGTTGAGACGCTGGACCACCCGATCGAGTCCGCTTCGCCCCGCCAACACCTGGGTTCCGGCCAGGCTGGACAATTCGAGGACCTCGGCGACGGAGAGTCCCCTGGCCAGCTGGCTTGCGGGCCGCATCCGCATCGTACTCGGCAGATCCTGTGCAGGCGACGCCGAATCCTTGGCAAGGTTCTCCATGGGGTGACGATAGCGGCCACGTCTAGCGTCTCGGATAGCTGACCGAGAAATGGAATCTTTCCGTGCCCTGCCCGGTCTGTGCGCGCACCTCGCGGACAGACCGGGCACCGGCACCCGTCGACCATGCCCCACCCCGGGGAGGCAACGTGGCACCATCGCCCGAGGAACGCGAGCGCACAGCGTCCGCCGGCCCGGACATTCCCGCCGTGGGGACCGGCCATCCCGGACACCTCGCCGGGCCACGCTGCGGTGTGACCATGTTGGGCCGCACGACTCGGGCGGTCTACCTGGAGGTGCCCGCGCAGGGCCCGCCCGCGGTGACCGGGATCCTGGCCGCCGACGCGGTTCGACTCCCCGGAACCGCAAGTCTCGGCAGCGAGGTGGCCACGACGGTACTGGACACACTCGCCTCAGCACACCGCATCACCGTCGGTTGCGGACGGGTGGAGGCCGAAACAGCCGAGGGGCGCATCACGGTACGGATCCTGCGTTGGTGGCGCCCACCGCCACCGCGGCCGCCACGCAGCCTCAGCCGGGTTCGCAGCGCACTCGATGCCGTGGAGCAACGCCTCGCCACATCCCCGCACCGAGGCAGTGGACTGGACAGCACTCGCATAGCGGCACTCACGCGGCTGGCCGAACCGGAGGCGCGGCAGGATCTCACCGACGCGAGAGCAGCCGCAGACGTGTGCCGGCTCCTGCTGGGGTGTGGTCCGGGACTGACCCCCAGCGGCGACGATGCCCTGTGTGGACTGCTGCTGGGCCATGCCTACCTCGCCGGTGACCACGCCACCAAGCCCCTGGCACGTCAGACCCTGCTCCAGGCGCCAGACGCCACAACCAGCCTGTCCGCGACACTGCTCGGGCACGCCGCCCACGGCACCGCCTGCCCGGAGGCACTTGCACTCCTCGACGCACTCGGTGGGCACCGAGCAGTGGACGTGGCCCTGAGCCGGTTGCTTCGGGTCGGGCACAGCTCCGGTGCCGACCTGGCCCTCGGCATCTGCGCCGGAGCCCGTGCGTCCCTGCGCCACCGGGATGGGCTCCCGACACTGTCGTCAACCGCATCGGCTCGCCCCCGAGCCCCTCGGTATGGGGCCACTCCCGGGGGCCACCGGGACAGCCCCGAGCTCCCCAACATCCCGGACATTCCTGATGAGGAGGTGTGGGTGTGACTCAGCAGACACCCCGTGATGCCCCGGAATCCACCACCGGAACGGACAGCCGGGTCGCCGTGCACCTGCGTCGCGGCAGCTACCGTGACTCGGTCGCGCTCATGCGGGTGAGCCGCATACTGCGCCAGCTCCCCGACGTCGAGGGGGCACTGGTGGCGATGGCCACCGAGCTGAATCTGGAGCTGCTGACGGAGCTCGGGGGCACCGCTCCCACCGGGACCACAGCCAATGACCTCCTGATCGCAGTTCGTGCGGCCGACGAGGCGACCCGGGAGGCCGCACTGCGGCGCGCTGCGCAGGAGCTGGATGCGACGGGCGCGGGCCCTGGCACATCTGGATCGGATTCCGGGCAGATCGAGCCCCGCAGTATCCGGAGTGCCGTGAACCGGGCAGCCGGGGCGGACACTCCAGCCACGGTCGCACTGGTGGCCACTCCGGGGGACAGTGCCGCGGTCTCGGCGTTCGAGGCGTTGCGGTGCGGACTCGATGTTCTGGTGTTCAGCGACAACGTTCCCCTCCACCACGAACTGGCGCTGAAAACGCACGCCCAGCGGACGGGACGCCTAGTGATGGGCCCGGACTGTGGCACGGCCCTGCTGTCGGGGGCGGCTCTGGGGTTCGCCAACGCGGTACGCCCCGGACCGGTCGGGATCGTGGCCGCCTCCGGCACCGGGGCCCAGCACCTCATGTGCCTCCTGGACACAGCCGGGGTCGGCATCAGTCACTGCATCGGAGTCGGTGGCCGCGACCTCCATTCGGCGATCGGAGGGCTCTCCACCCTGCGTGCCCTGGAGCTGCTGGAGGAGGACCCTGCGACCGAACGCATCGTGGTGGTGTCCAAACCTCCAGCCCCGGAGGTCGCCGCACGGGTGACCTCGGCTCTGGAGGCCCTGGCTACTCCGGCGCACACCGTCCTACTCGGACCGGAGGAGCCGGACCTCACCTCGGTGGCCGCCCAGGTGTTGGCCGGGCTGGGGCGAAACCAGGACACGGTCACCTGGCCCCGTTGGCTGCCGGCGGAGGGGCCCGAACCACAACCGGGCGCGCTGCGCGGCTTGTTCTGTGGAGGCACGCTTGCCGAGGAGGCGCTGCTGTGCGCCCAGCCCGTGCTGGGCCCCATCGCAACGGCTGAGGACGCCCCGGGGCACCGGATTGTGGACCTGGGTGCCGACACGTACACGGCGGGACGTCCACACCCGATGATTGATCCCGCCCCACGTACCGAACGCTTCGCGGCCCAACTGCGCAGCGCCGACTGTGGCGTGGTGCTCCTGGACGTGGTGCTCGGCCACGGATGCCATCCCGATCCCGCTCGGGAGATCGCGGACACCATGCGGACGCAACGCGCGAACGGAGCGATGCCCGCCGTGGTGGTGAGCCTCTGCGGTACGGAGAACGACCCCCAGGACCTTTCCACCCAGGCGGAACTGCTGTGCCGGTCGGGTGCCGAGGTCTACGCCTCCAATGCGGCCGCGGCCCGTCGGGCCGCACACCTGGCCGCGGGCACGGTCCGGGGCACACCGAGCACAGCCACTGCCTGACGAAGGGAGCCGACACCATGGACACCGGAGTCGAACGCGAATACACACCGCGGGACCGTGGCCTGCCCGTGACCCAGCTAGCACCGTCCGTGGTGACGACAGGCACACGCCTCTTCGCCGAGGCGCTGGCCGAACAGGCGGTTCCCAGCACCCACGCCACCTTCACCCCACCCCTCGAGGGTCCGGCCACAACCGAAGCTCTGGTCCGCCTCCTCGCCGATCCACGTCTGGATCAGGCCAACAGCACGGCGCTGGAGCGGGTGCTGGCGGTACGCCCGCACCTCGTGGACGTCCGACCAGCAGCCGAGGTACTGGGACTTCGCCCGGGCGAGTTCCACCACGCCGGCCCCCCGGTCTCCTGGGAGCAGGCCGCAGGACCGCTGCGTGGGGCACTGATCGGGGCAATGCTGTTCGAAGACGTGGCCGACACCCCCGACGAGGCCGAGCGCAGACTGGCGACCGGTGAAGCCCGGTTCTCGCCGTGCCATCATCACGGCGGAGTGGGGCCGATGGCGGGTCTGGTCAGCCCCTCCATGTGGCTGATGGAGCTGGCGGACGCGAGTACCGGACAGCGCTCCTGGTGCAGCCTGAACGAGGGGCTGGGCAAAGTACTCCGCTACGGCGCCTACGGCACGGAGGTCACGGACCGGCTGCGCTGGATGTCGACGGTCCTCGGGCCTCTCATGCAGGATGCGGTCCGCGCGCACGGCCCCATCGATATCGGGGCGATCCTCGCGCAGATGGTGCAGATGGGAGACGAGGCGCACAACCGCAACCGCGCAGGAACCCTGATGCTGATGCGGGAACTCGTGCCCCACCTGGTGAGCGGGGACGCGCCCACCTCGCGGGTAGCTGAGGTGATCCGGTTCATCGGCGGAAACGACCACTTCTTCCTCAACGCGGCGATGCCCGCCGCCAAGCTCATGATGGACGCGGGTCGGAACATTCCCGGATCCACACTCGTGGTTGCTATGGCCCGTAACGGGACGGACTTCGGCATCCAGGTCTCGGGCACGGGGAACCGTTGGTTCACCGCTCCCGCGGAGCTGCCGGACGGGCTGTTTCTTGGCGAATACGGCCCCGAGGACGCCAATCCCGACATCGGGGACTCCACGATCGCCGAGACCGCGGGGCTGGGCGGCTTCGTCATGGCCACGGCCCCGGCGATCGTGAAATTCGTCGGGGGTGACACGAACTTCGCGCTTCGTACCTCACAGCTGATGTACGAGATCACCCTGGCCGAGAACCCAGCCCTCCAGCTTCCGATCCTGGGTTTTCGCGGTGCCCCGACCGGCATCGACGTGACCCGGGTGTGTACCACCGGTATCCTGCCGCAGATCAACACCGGCATGGCCGGAAAGATCCCCGGAACCGGTCAGGTCGGCGCCGGGCTGGTGAAACCGCCAGCGGCATGTTTCATCCAGGCACTGACGGCGCTGGCCGCGGAGGCGCCCGAGCTTCCCCAACCGACGTCCTGACGGTCCCGGGCACCACTTGCCGCAGTCATGACCGGAAGTTGGTCCGCACCCGAGGCTGAGCAGAACGTGTTCGGGAACGACTGCGCGAGAGAGTCCAGAGGCAAATCCTGACACGGGGGACCAGTCGTGAGCGTCGATTCCAACGCCAAGATTCCACAGCCGACCTCGAGCCAACCCTGGCTACACCAGCATGGGGCGGAAGTCCAACAGTTCGGTACCGTACGGCAGTTTCCCGTGGGGCTGTCCCACGAGGCCCGCATGTACTCCTGCCAGCGCCTCAACCAGCTCCTCGCCGACACCCAGATCCTCTACAACCTCTACAAGAAACACCACTGGCTGATGCGGGGCGCGACCTTCTACCAGCTACATCTTCTCCTGGATAAGCACGCCGGAGAGCAGATCGAGATCATCGACAAGATCGCCGAACGGGTCCAGACCCTGGGAGGCGTCGCGGTGGGTGACCCACGGCACGTCGCCGAGATCACCACCATTCCGCGTCCACCGAACGGAGTCGAAGAGGTTCCGGCCATGCTGTCCCGGCTTCTGGAGGGGCATGAGACCATCCTCATCGCCGCACACGACGCGGCCGGGCGCGTGCAGGACCAGGGGGACGACGGCACCAACGACCTGATCGTTTCCGATGTCATCCGTACCGGTGAGCTACAGTCCTGGTTCCTCGCCGAACACCTGGTGGAGACCCCGCTGGTGCGGTCCTGACCGCGAAGCGGCGTGCCCGCGCCCGGGCCGCCGGCCGCGCGGGCAGGTCGCGTTCAGGAGGATTCGAACGTCGAGGAGAACTCGGTCCAGCGGTCCACCGCCTGTTCCAGGTCCAGTGCGGCGACCTGGAGCCGGGGCATGCCTGCCGTATACACGAGCCGATCTGCGAGCCACTGTGGCACGACCTGGCCTGGCTGGTCCGCCGTGAGCGGGACAGCCTCCCGGGATCGGCGCCCCAACCGCTCCAGGGTCCGAGCCAGCCTCGCGACCGCCGAGCCCCCTCCTCGGGTCGAGCGCACCAGACGAAGCGCCTCGGCATGGATCTGCGCATCGGCTGCGGCTCCGGTGGCGACGACCGCACCGACGTCCACCCGGCGATCTCGGACGGCATGGTAGATGACGCGCCAGGACCCCTGCCCCACGAGGAGCTTGCGCCAGCCGGTCAGCTCACCTCCCAGCGGGTACCCCAGCTCCGGGTTGTCTTCGAGAGGCAGGATTCCGCGAAGCACCGTCGGTGCCGCCTGGGGGCCGATTCGGCGCAGGTCATCCACGGCATCGGCGGTCAGGACGACGGACGCCACCGCTCAGCCACCTTCCTGCGCACGGTTTCCCGCGCGGGCCTCCCCCACCGGCGTCGTTTCCGGTGCGGCCCGGGACTGAGCGAAGGCTGTGAGCGCATCGTCCACGGAGCTGCGTTCGCCCGTGTCGTGTACGGCTCGCGCCAGCACCAGTGCGAGATCGGTCAGGTCCGCCTGCGCGGCCTCCATTTCGGCGTACCGCCGCATACTCACCACGGCGGCGACGGGCTGGTTCCGCCGGGTGACGACCACCTCCTCCCCCTGTTCGGCGTCGGCGACGAGCCCTGCGACCCCCCGACGGGTTGCCTCGGTCACCGTCAACTCGATGTGGTCCTGTTCCGCACCCATACCGCTACTATATAGGATTCTGTACATTTCGGGCCGTCGGCTGCTGCGGGGACGCACACCTTCCGAGCAGCCGCACGAGGAGCGGTAGCATCGATCAGGTCGAATCCGTACGTCGAGCGAGGAGCGCACAGCCTCCATGTCTGAGCAGCGCATCATCCGTCCCACCCCCATCAGCGGCTTCCCCGAGTGGACGCCGGAGATCAGGTCGGTGGAGCAGCGCTGGCTGGACCATATCCGTGCGGGGTTCGAACGCTACGGCTTCGGCTCGGTGGAGACTCCCTCGGTGGAGCCGCTGGACGTCCTCATGGCCAAGGGGGAGACCTCCAACGAGGTCTACACCCTGCACCGCCTCCAGGAGGACAACGCCGCCGACGACAGCGAAGCCCGCCTGGGCCTGCACTTCGACCTGACCGTGCCCTTCGCCCGGTATGCCGCCCAACACTTCAACGAGCTGGTCTTTCCGTTCAAGCGGTACCAGATTCAACGGGTGTGGCGCGGGGAACGGCCACAGGAGGGACGGTTCCGGGAGTTCACCCAGTGCGACATCGACGTCATCAATCCCGACGCGGTGCCCCTGCACTTCGACGCCGAACTGCCGCAGGTCGTCCACGAGGTCCTCGGCGGGCTGGACCTCCCCCCGTGGACACTACGGCTGAACAACCGCAAGGTACTTCAGGGCGTCTACTCCGGACTCGGAGTGACGGACCCACTGCCGGTACTGCGGGCCGTGGACAAGCTACACAAGATCGGCGCGGACGGGGTACGCCAAATCCTCGTCGACGAGCTGGGGATGGACACCGACCAGGCACGTGTGTGTCTGGACCTGGCCGAGATCAACGGACATGACACCTCGGTCGTGGACGAGGTCGCCAAGCTCGGGGTGAGTTCGGACCTCCTGACCGAGGGCCTGGACGAGCTGGCTTTCACTCTGGACGGGCTACGGGAGCTACCCACGAATACCGTGCTGGCTGACCTCTCCATCGCGCGCGGACTGGACTACTACACCGGCACCGTCTACGAAGCGACCTTCGACGAGGACCCCGGCTACGGCAGCATTGTGGCTGGGGGACGCTACGCCGACCTGGCAGGATCCTTTATCCGCCGCAGCCTGCCCGGAGTGGGTATCTCGATCGGCTTTACCCGCATCTTCGCCAAGCTCGTTGCGGAGGGCCGGGTGCTTGGGGGGCCACTGTCACCCGCCAGGGTGCTGGTCGTCGTTCCCAGTGCGGAGCGACGTGGCGAGGCTCGTGCCACCGCCGCACGGCTACGTGCACGCGGCATCGCCACCGAGATGTACCACCAGGCCGACAAGGTCAAGAAGCAGGTCCGCTACGCCTCCCGCAAGGGGATCGGCCACGTGTGGTTCCCCCCGTTCGCTGACGGCCATCCACACGAGGTCAAGGATCTGGCTACCGGAACCCAGAAGGAGACCGACCCGGACACCTGGCACCCCACCGAGCAGTAACACAACCGGTTCTCTCAGCGAACAACCAGGGCACGTACGGGTCACCGACCGTCGTGGACCGAACCGATTTTTCCGGGACGCCCCCGCGGGGCGGATCGGATCGTACAATCGGCTCCAGCGAGTCCCCCTCCTCGCGTGCAGTACCAAGCCACGTCCGAAACGCCCCTGATCCGCCACTGTAAGGTGGGCGCGAGAGAGCTGGGCCACCCCCATGGCAGTGCACACCACTCCGGCGCGCACCAACCTGCCGCTGGAACAGAGTAGTTTCGTCGGCCGCGAGCGTGACCTCAGCGACCTGTTACAGCTGTTACGCACCAGTCGCGTGGTGACCCTCTGCGGGGTCGGTGGAATCGGTAAGACCCGGTTGGCGCTGCGCGTAGCCGCGCAGGCAGCCAGTTCCTATCCGGACGGCGTGTGGCTCACCGAGCTCGCCGATGCCTCTGCACGCGAACATATCGTTTCCCGGATCGCCGCCTCGGTTGGGGTCGCCGAGGAGGGAAGTCGGCCGCTGGACGAGACGCTTACCGACACCATCCGACCCCGGCGTCTCCTGCTGGTGCTGGACAACAGTGAACACGTGATCGGCGCGGTGGCCTCCCTGGTGACCGACCTGTTGAGCTCGTGTCCGGACGTGTCGGTCCTGATCACCAGCCGCGAGCCCGCCCGGATCAGCGGCGAGGCGGTCTGGCGCGTTCCGCCACTGGCCATCCCCCTATCCGACTCGACCGTCTCCGGCTGCACGCTGGGGTCCGACTCCGCACCCGACGGCACCGACTCCGAGGCTGTGCGACTGTTCCTGGACCGCGCCCGGGCCGTGAGCCAGGACTTCACCCCCACCCCGGAACAGCTGCGGATCGTGGCGGGAATCTGCCGGGTGTTGGACGGCATCCCGCTCGGAATCGAGCTCGCCGCGGCCCGGGTTCGGGTGCTGTCCCTGACGCAGATCGCCGAGCGGCTCGACGACCGGTTCCGGCTGTTACGAGCCACTGACCGGAACGCACCCGAACGGCAACAGACCCTGCGCGCCGTTATCGACTGGAGTCACACCCTGCTCCCGGAAGCCGAACAGGTTCTCCTGCGGCGGCTGTCCGTCTTCGCCGGGTGGGACCTCGAACTCGCCGAGCTGGTCTGCGCCGACCCCGAGTACACGGTCGATGCCGCCGATTCGGCCGGCCCGGCCGGGAGCCGCGGTCCGCGCATCGCCAAGGAGGACATACTCGACCTGCTTTCCTCCCTGGTGGACCGCTCCCTCGTGGTCCTCAGCGGCGAACACCACGGCCGGGCCCGGTACCGCATGCTGGACACCATCCGCGCCTACGCGGCCGACCTCCTGCGCAACTCCGGAGAGGAACCCTTGTTCCGCGATCGGGTTCGGGCACACATGCTGGCACTCGCGGAGCAGGTAGCGCACAACACCGTACTGGGGACCGGAATTACCTGGCCGGAACGCTTCCAGATCTGGCATCGCGTCGTCGCCGAATACGACAACCTACGCGCGGCGATCACCTGGTCCTACGAACAGGGGGACATCAGCCACGGCCTGCGGTTCTGCGTGGCGCTGCGCCCGTACTGGATGGCCACCGGCCAGTTCGCCGAAGGGGCGTTGTGGACCGACCGGTTTCTGGAGGCTGCCACTGCGGCGGCGGTAGATCCCTGGCTGGTGGGCCAGGCCATGGTGCGGCGCGCGGAACTCGCCTTCGACCAGCAGGATCACTCGCTGGCCGAACGGCTGGGCGAGGAGGGGCTGCACCGCTGTCGAGCGGCGGGCGACACCCAGTCGGTTGCACTCGCACTGAACATTCTCGCGATGGTCGATATGCGCGCGCACGCCCATATCCGTGCGCACGAGCGACTCCAGGAGGTTATTCGACTCACCGGAGGGGGGCGAGATCCGTGGAATGAGGGCATCGCCCATGGCACCGAGGGGGCCCTGGCCGCCCAGTTGGGAGATCTGGCCACGGCCAAGGACTACTTCGAGACGGCGCTGCGGATCCTGCGCGGGATCGACCACCGCTGGGGGGTGGGACGCACGCTGATCGGCCAGGGGATGGTTGCCGAGGCCGAAGGAGACCTGGGAGCGGCCGACCGGAGTTTCCGCGAGGCTCTCGAACTGCAACGAAGTATCGGCGCGCCTCCGGAGCTGGCCCGATGCCTGGCGGGAATCGGACGTGTTGCCGCGCGGCGGGGGGACACCCATCAGGCACACGACTACCTCAGTGAGAGCCTACGGCTGAGCTACAGCACCGGTCAGCGCATGGGGGTGGCCCGTGGCCTCTCCGCTCTCGCCGAACTCGCCCATCAGCAGGGGCGTCACGGGGTCGCACACCGCCTGGCCGGTGCGGGAGCCGCTATTCGCGAACGGTCCGGTCTCCCCCGATCCCGACGAATCTGGCTGAACGAGGCGGATACGCGGGACCCCCGGGCTCACCGGCACTGGGCCGATGGACGCTCCATGTCGATCGACGACGCGGTTGCGCTGGCGCTGCGCTTCGGCCGTGAACCCGGATCCCCGTCGGACGCCGGCACCTACACCGACACCGACCAGAGTGTCACCGAGGAGGCGTCCACCGGCGCCGAACCCCAGCTGCTGACAGCTCGGGAACTGGAGATCGCGGCTCTCATCGCGGAGGGGCTGAGCAACCGAGGAATCGCCGAACGTCTGTTCATCAGCCCGGCGACGGTGGCTCGACACGTCGCCAACATCCACACCAAGCTGGACTTTCACTCCCGCACCCAGATCGCCACGTGGATCACCCACCAGCATCGGGACTGAACGGCGATTTCACATCCTGACCAGTGCTCCTCGGTGGGGCGGGAGCGGTTGACCGGGACGTCGATCCGCCAGCTCTGCCAGCGGGCGGATGTGTGGGCCGCAGCCGTGGTGGACCATCTCGGCGCCCACGGGCTCTCGGTCGTACCCGCCGTGTGACGCTCGCTGCCGAGCTGGCTTTTCAGAGACCAGATGATGACCTCGGTGCGTTGGCACCGCCGGTTGGGGAAGCCCGGACCGCGCTTCGTCTCCACTTTCGGGGCACATGACGGTACGGCCGCGGGCGGAGCGCCTGACGGCAGTCCCCCAGCTCCCCCCACGACGGTGAATGTGGTACGGGCTCATGGGAGTATCGCTCAACCACCCCGCAGACATTCCACACAAGCTGGGTGATGGCGTCCCCGTCCTGGCTCATCCCCTCGGGAGTGACCGGACCCCGGGCGGACCTACACGGTCCTGTCGTCCCGGCCCCGAACAAGCTACACATCCCAGACCGAAATTACATACGGCTCTGCACAGGACAGTGGATGTCCGAACCGGCCGGCGAGAACTACGGTCAGTTGTGTTGCTGGCACGAGGTCCGCCCACCCGGCGCCGCAACCGGTGTAGCGAGGATCGCGAATACCACCGTGGTTCATCTCGACCTGCCGCAGGGATTACGGGGGCCGTGCGGGAGGAGGACGCCGGCGCCGCAGGAGAGGCGGAGCCCAGACCCAGCCACCGTCGCCCGCCGTGGTGACGGTCAGACCCCGGGCTCGCTACGCGGAGGGGGCGTGGTGAGCCCGGGCCCACATCTACATACCTGCCTACACACTCCTGTGGATGCGGAGGCCAGCTGTGAACCCTAGCGTCGTTCCCATGGACCAGTGCCCCTCTGCCACCCCCAGCGCGGGCCCGCACAGTTCGATGCTCGGGGGACTGCTCGACCAGCTGCACTCCCTGCGGGACCGGCCGACGGTCGTCGATCCCTACACCGGGTGGATCACCGCCACACAGCTCGCAGGCTGGATTCGGGACGGTGCCCGGGGGCTGGTCAGTCGGGGCTTGCTTCCCGAGGACACGGTCGGGGTCCTGGCCCCGCCGGGGAGCGAACGCCTGGTGGGCAAGCTAGCGATCCTCACGGCCGGGGGCATCGCACTGCCCATGGAACTTCGCACGGATCCGGAGCTTCTGGTGCGGGCGCTACTGGAAACCGACACGCGCATGATGCTCGCCGGAACGGGGACCGGAGGTTCGGCCCTGGCGCTGGCGGAGCGCTCGCGGGTTCGCCAGGTGATCGCTTTCGAGAGCGACGTTCCCGGAACCACCGCCCTCAGTGACGTACTTCTCTGCGCACCGCATCCCGGAGAGTACGATCCGGACCATGTCCTGTTCGACAACGGTATTCGAATCCACCCCACAGTGGTGTCCAGCAGCCCAAGCTCAGAAGCGATGCCACCGCGCACCTCCTCCTGGCTGTACCGGAATCCGGAGCTGACCGAGCTGGTCAACCATATCGACCGTACGCTCCGAATCACCGGAGAAGACGTGGTGGCCGTGAGCACGGCGGTGCCGGAACCGGAACGCACCGCACTGTCCGTGCTGGCACTCCGACGTGGAGCGCGCGTGCTGCTCGCTTCGACCACGAGCGGGGACGACCTGGAGAAGTTTCAACACCGGGATCGAGCGACCGTGCGTGACCTGGCCCGAGTTTCCTGACGAGGGGAGGTACGGACCGGTTTCGCGGTTCGGCGCCAGTGTGGCCGATCCGTGACATGGAACCCTGGGTCCCTCCACCGGCGAACGGTTGACCGGGGTACCGGACGTGGTGGAGCGTCAGGGCCGGACACCCTGCCGCTGCACAACCCCGTCCTCCCCATCATCGGGGGTCTGGGGCACCAAATCGATCTCGAACCACGCGACGTGACTGGCCTCGGTGTGATATTCGCCGCTGCGCGAGGTGCAGCTGTCCACAATGAGCTGTCCCCGACCGAAGGTGTCCTCCCCCGCACGCAGAGGGTGTGGTTCCGCAACCGAGCGGTGGCCCTGGTCGGCGACGGCAACGCGCAGCCGTTGGGCGTCCAGACGCAGGAAGAGGGTCATCACACCGCCGATCTCGCCGGAGCGGGAGTGCAGAAGCGCGTTGGTGGCGAGTTCGCTCGTGGCCAGTTCGGTGTCGTCGAGCACGGTTCTCGGGATCGGGGGCCGCCCACTGGAGGCCCCACGGGCTTCGGTGAGGAACTCCCGCACCCGCGAACGGATCGAGCGAACAGCGGTCATACTTCCCGCGCAGCTCCACACCGTGTGATCCGAGATCGTGTCGCCGAACTCCCCCTCGTCCAGAGCGGGAGCATCCGCCGTGGTCCACCCGAGCGGCCCGGTCTCACACATCAGATCTCCCATCAGCAGGCCCTCCCGGCTGGTGCGTGCCCGAGCCACGACCAGCCACGCGCATCGTTACCACCCCAACACACCGCCAAATCCAGGATCCGGGTGGCCCCCCGGTACGCGCGCGCGTGGCACGGCAGCACCTGGGCAAAGAATCCGAAAAGCCCAGGCACAGGATGGGTGTTGCGTCCCCAGGGATGGTGGTTCGCGTCTCCCCGCCGGATTATGCAATGATAATCATTTCCGATATCATGCTCGGTGAGTTTCCATCCAGGCACCAAACGTAATCAATGAAGGAGGCCTGATGAAGGTCGCGTTCGTCGGCAAGGGAGGCAGTGGCAAGACCACCCTGTCCGCGCTGTACTGTCGGTACCTCGCCAGCCTCGACCTGCCGGTTGTCGCGATTGACGCCGACATCAACCAACACCTCGGTGCCGCCCTCGGCGCCGACGAGGATCAGCTCGACGCCACTCCGGCCATGGGATCCCACATCACGGAGCTCAAGGAGCTGTTGCGGGGAGACAATCCCCGAATCGCCTCGGCGGAGGAGATGGTGAAAACCACCCCGCCCGGGGCGGGCTCCACCCTGGTGCCCTTCCCGGGCGACAATCCCGTTCACAACCGCTTCGGGTATGACGTGGACGGAATCACCCTGATGCGCACCGGACCGTTCAGCGAGGACGATCTTGGAGTGGCCTGCTACCACTCCAAGGTGGGGGCGGTGGAGCTCTACCTCAACCACCTGGTGGACTCCGCCGACGGACACGTCGTGGTTGACATGACCGCGGGCGCCGACGCGTTCGCCTCCGGCCTGTTTACCCGCTTCGACGTCACCTTCCTGGTCGCCGAGCCCACGCTACGCGGGGTCAGTGTCTTCGAACAGTACGCCGAGTACGCCCGCGACCATGAGGTCACCATCCATGTGGTCGGTAACAAGGTACACACAGCCGAGGACATGGAGTTCCTGCGCGAACACGTCGGCGATGCGCTGGCCGTGTGTGTGGGCCCGTCCGACTACGTTCGCGCCCTGGAGAAGGGGCGCCGCCCGGCTTTCGAGACACTCGAAGACGAGAATCTCAAGGCCCTGGCCTGGATGCGGGACGTCGTCGACGCAACCCCCCAGGACTGGCCGCGGTTCACACGCCAAGCGGTCGAGTTCCATCTGCGCAACGCCAGGAAGTGGGCCAACGCGGCGACCGGAACAGACCTCACCCAACAGGTGGACCCCACATTCGTTATGGGGCCCGAGAGCCGGTGACCCTACGTCGAGCAGACTCCTCCATATCGTTCGTCGAGGTCAGCCAGAAACGGCATGGAGGCGCTATACCGACACCGGTATCCCGCCGGTCTCGCCTCGACCACGCGAGCATCGAGGCGAGACCGGTTGTCGGTTCTCGCGTAGCGTCGTCGGTGTGCGGGACCGTCCACGAAACCGCCTAAGGCAACACCGCCGGGGACACGGGCTCCCAACCTAGAACAGCACCGTCATGACCGAGCCCACCTCCCGAAAACCGACGTGGCGATACACCGCCCGGGCTCGGGAGTTGAAATCGTTCACGTAGAGGGTCACCCGGGGGGCGTACTCGGCGAGTGCGATCCGCACCACCTGCGCCATCCCGGGAGCGGCATGGTTACGCCCCCGGAACTCCGGGTGGACCCACACGCCCTGGATCTGGCAGGCGTGCGGAGTTACCGCCCCAATCTCGGCCTTGAACACCACCTGACCGTCCTCGATCCGGGCCAGGCTCCGGCCAGAACGGATCAGTTCCTCGATCCGGGCTCGGTAGAGGGCTGCCGTGCCGCCCACATCCGGGCGCACCCCCACCTCCTCGGTGAACATCGCCACACACGCCGGATAGAGCACGTCGAACTCCTCGGCGCGCACCCGCCGCACCATGGGGTCGGGTTCCACCGCCGGGGCTGGTGCATCCAGCTCCAGCACCGGCTGCCGAGGCCGAACCTCACGTGCCGGTCCCCAGGCCGGCGCCAAACGCCGCCACAGCTCGGTAACCGTGTCCACCGGGCCCACGATCGAGGAACAGCGACGTCCACGGCTGCGGGCATGGGCCGCGAAGACACGCACAGCCTCGGGTCCGGCGTTCACCGGGACCAGGTTTGCTCCCGAGTAGCACAGTGCACTGAGCGCACCACCGTCATCCACGGCCCACAGTTCCGCCTGAAGTCGCTGCGGGTCCACTCCGGCAGCACGCACCCGGGAGCTCACGAATACGTTGCCGACCGGGTCCCGGTCCAACAACCGCTGCACCTCGGGATAGTCGCCGGGCCGGACGACCCGCACGGGTGAGACACCGAGCATGCCTCATCACCCCCACCTCACCTGGGCTGGTCACCTGCCAGCCTAGGTGAGGACGTGACCGTCACTCTGCTACGGACACGCTGGGGTGGCCGGATTCCATGCCTGCGTCGGTCATGTCTTCGGCCAGGCGGGTGGCTTCTTCGATGAGGGTCTCCACGATTTTTGATTCGGGCACGGTCTTGATGACCTCGCCCTTGACGAAGATCTGTCCCTTACCGTTGCCTGAGGCCACTCCGAGGTCGGCGTCGCGGGCCTCGCCGGGGCCGTTGACCACGCAGCCCATCACGGCGACCCGTAGTGGCACGTCCATACCCTCGAGCCCGGCGGTGACCTCGTCGGCCAGCTGATAGACGTCCACCTGCGCCCGCCCACAGCTGGGGCAGGACACGATCTCCAGGCCGCGCTCGCGCAGCCCGAGCGACTCCAGGATCTGGATTCCGACCTTGACCTCGTCGGCCGGGGGCGCGGACAGCGAGACCCGGATCGTATCCCCGATCCCTTCGGACAGCAGCGCCCCGAACGCCGCGGCCGACTTGATGGTGCCCTGGAACGCGGGACCGGCCTCGGTGACGCCCAGGTGCAGCGGATAGTCGCACCGCTGGGCCAACAGCCGGTAGGCCTGCACCATCACCACCGGATCGTGGTGCTTCACCGAGATCTTGATGTCGCGGAAACCGTGCTCCTCGAACAGCGAGCACTCCCACAGCGCCGACTCACACAAGGCCTCCGGGGTGGCCTTGCCGTGCTTGGCCAACAGCCGCTGGTCCAATGAGCCCGCGTTGACCCCGATCCGGATCGGGACCCCGGCATCGCCAGCGGCCCGGGCGATCGCGCCCACCTGGTCATCGAACTTCTTGATATTGCCCGGATTGACCCGCACCGCCGCGCAGCCGGCCTCGATCGCGGCGAACACATACTTCGGCTGGAAATGAATATCGGCGATCACCGGGATCTGGGACTTGCGCGCGATGATCGGCAACGCCTCGGCATCATCGGTCGTGGGCACCGCCACCCGCACGATCTGGCACCCCGACGCGGTCAACTCCGCGATCTGCTGCAAGGTCGCGTTGATGTCGGAGGTCACCGTGGTCGTCATCGACTGCACCGACACCGGCGCATCCCCACCCACCGCAACATTCCCGACCTGCAACTGCCGAGTCGGCCGCCGATCAGCGATCGGGCGCGGCCGCGCCGCAGGCATACCAAGATCGACACTCACGCCATCTCACCTCGCTGGCCGGTGGGCAGCTGCCCACCGGCGGAGTCCCCTCGTGGTCACAGATCAGCCCGCCGCTGGGGGCGGTTTCGACGCCAAGGCTACCGGCCGAATCATCCGGCTGGGACGCATCCGCCAAGCTGGTCACCAGGTATTGCCCCGCAGTACACCCCGGCGGAACGCGAGCCGGCGCGCCCGGGAGTCAGTCGTGGGGGAGTCACTGCACCAGCCGCACCGGGTTGACGATGTCCGCGATCAACAGCAGCACACTGAGTCCCACGAACGCCAGGATCACGACATAGGCCACAGGCATCAGCTTCGCCGTGTCAAAGGGGCCGGGGTCGGGGCGTCGGAACAACCGAGCGAGGTGCCTGCGGACGGACTCCCACAGCGCACCGAAGATATGCCCGCCGTCCAGCGGCAGCAGTGGCAGCATGTTCAGCGCGAACAGGAACAGGTTCACGGTTGCCAGCATCATCAGCATGACCGCGCCCCGATCCACGATCGGCATGTCGAGGGTAAGGATCTCACCGCCGATCCGAGACGCTCCCACCACGCCGACCGGCGAGTCCGGCTGGCGCTCGGCGCCGGCGAATGTCGCGTTCCACAGATCCGGAATTTTCGTGGGCAGCAGGATCAGGTGCTCCCCGACCTGATAGGCGGTGTCCGCCATATGGGCGGCCGTCTCCCCGGCACTGAGCGGGCTACGCTCGTAGGCTGGCTGGATCCCGATGAAACCGGCTTCCTCGGTTTCCACGAGCACCCGGTCCTCAGCATCGGTCACCGGTTCACCGTCGGCGTCGGTGCGCTGGACCGGCGTCCCGTCCTCATCGAGGACAGCAACCTCGTTGCGGGTGATCTCGATGTCCAGTGTGTGGGTCGCACCGTCGCGTACAACCTCGATCGTGCCCGGTCCCGCGGCGTCGCGAATGGTCTCCTGGAGGCTGCGCCAGTCCGGGGTGGGGGTTCCGTTCACAGCCACGATCTCGTCACCGGGATACATTCCGGCCTCGGCGGCCGGTGTCGGGGCCGCGTCCTCGGGACACTCCTCCTGGCTCTCGTCAACGGCGACGACGCACTCGTTGACCACACCGACCGTGGTGGTCTCCTGTTGCAGGCCGATCCCCATCAGCACCGAGGCAAACAGAACCAGGGCCAGAATCAGGTTCATCACCGGCCCGCCGACCATGACCAGGATGCGTTTCCAGGGTTTGCGCTGGTAGAACATCCGGTCTTCGTCCCCGGGTTCGACCTCCACCAGGTGGGCCTCGCGGGCATCCTCGATCATCGCCCGCCACCGCGACATCCGCGTCCCGGAGCTGCTCTCGTCCCGCCTGGCCGGAGGGATCATGCCAACCATGCGCACGTAGCCGGCGATGGGAACGGCCTTGATGCCGTACTCGGTCTCTCCCCACGTCCGGGACCACAGGGTTGTGCCAACCCCGACCATGTACTGCGTACAGCGGATATTGAAGAGTTTCGCGAACGCCAGATGCCCCAGCTCGTGCCAGGCGATCGAGAAGAGCAGCCCGAGAACGAACAGCACGATCCCGATCGTGGTCAACACTGCGAGCATCGACACCTCTCCTCAGCCGGCCCGGGTGATCAGCTCCCGCGCGCGCGCCCGAGCCCACGCATCGGCCGCGTACACAGCCGGCAGCCCGGTGTCCTGCGCGGCGCCGCTGTGTTCCGAGACTACCTGGGCTACCGTGTCCACGATCGCCGGAAATGCCAGGCGGTGTTCGAGGAACGCGGCAACGGCTTCCTCATTGGCCGCGTTGTACACGGCGGGAGCCGTTCCCCCTGTCGCTCCCACCGTGGCCGCGAGCTCGACCGCTGGAAACGCCCGCGGGTCGAGCGGTTCGAAGGTCCAGGTGTGGGCGGAGGTCCAGTCCACCGGCGTACTCGCACCAGGCACCCGATGGGGCCAGCCGATTCCGTTGGCGATGGGGAGCCGCATGTCGGGAGGGCTGGCCTGGGCCAGCGTGGTGCCGTCGACCAGCTCGACCATGGAGTGGATCACGGACTGGGGATGCACCACCACCCGGATCTGCTCGAACGGCACATCAAACAGGAGGTGAGCCTCGATGACCTCGAGCCCCTTGTTGACCAAGGTGGCGGAATTCACCGTGATCATCGGCCCCATGCTCCAGGTTGGGTGGGCAAGGGCCTGCTCTGGGGTGACGCCGGCCAGGTCACCGCGCGACCAACCACGGAACGGTCCCCCACTCGCGGTGATGACGAGCCGGCTCAGTTCCGCGGTCTGAGCACCGACGATGCCCTGGGCGAGGCTGCGGAGGCCGGAAAACTCGACCCGTGGAAAGCACTGGGCCAGGGCGAAGTGTTCCGAGTCCACGGGCACGATCTGGCCGGGCTCGGCGGCAGCCCGCACGAGCGGTCCCCCGATGATCAGAGATTCCTTGTTGGCCAGGGCCAGCAGGCGTCCCGCGTTCACGGCGGCAAGGGTGGACTCCAGCCCCAGGGCTCCGGTGATGGCATTGAGCACCACGGAACAGGGCCATGTGGCTACCTCGGCCACTCCGGAGCTACCAAGGAGGAGTTTGGCAGTGCTGCCACGGTCACTCAGACAGGCGCGGGTCGCCTCGGCAGCCGCGGTATCGGCGACGGCCACCGCCTCCACCCCCAAAGCGACGGCCTGATCGGCCAGCAGGTCCGGGCGGCTCCCCCCGGCCGCAAGGGCCACAACCCGGAATCGGTCCGGGTTGCGCCGCACAATATCCACGGCCTGGGTCCCGACCGATCCCGTGGAGCCCAGGATCACGATGTCCCGACGTTGGTGGCTGGACGTGGCAGCCAGGCGTTCCGCGATTCGCACGTCTCCCATTGTGACGTACCCGCGGGCGTATCGAACGGCCCGACGGTGCACCCGGCCTCGGCTGGCATGGTGCGGCCCCCGATCACACCGTGCCCGCCGGTGGTCGGGCTCCGGGGGTAGGAACACGATCTTGACGCTGATATCTACCAGCGAGTAAGTTACTCATAATTAACAATATGGCTCAGGTCACACACTGACCGCTGGCGACCATCCAGACCGAGCCGAACACCAGAGTCGACCGCTGGTCCGACCCCACGTGTCGGACACCGAGGCAACCGCGGCCGGTGATGCCACGGATTGCCGTGCCCCATCCCCCAAGCGCACCCGAGGTCCCCATGCAACGCATCTGGTTGAGGGTCTGCACCGTACTCACCGCTCTTGGCACCGCCGTCGCCCTTGCCCCAGCCGCCCCCGCGGCGGCCGGGGTAGACAAGTCATACGAGACCATCCCCGGTCACGAGGACACCGACCTCTCGGCCTACGTGATCACTCCCGATACAGACGGCCCCCACCCGCTTCTCGTCTTCCCCGCCCCCTGGGGCATGCATGGCAGCATCTATGTCGGGGCCGCCCAACGCCTGGCCGAGGAGTCCGGCTATCAGGTCGTCAGCTACACCGCCCGCGGCTTCTGGGACTCGGACGGTGGCATCGAAGTCGCCGGCCCGGAGGACATCGCCGATGCCCAGGCCGTTATCGACTGGGCCCTGGACAACACCGACGCTGACCCCAGCGCCATCGGCATGGGCGGCATCTCCTACGGCGCCGGAATCAGCCTGCTCACCGCCGCCAATGACGACCGTGTCGGGGCAGTGGGTGCGATGAGCGGCTGGTCCGATCTCGAGGAGTCGCTGTACCCGAACGAGACCATCAACGTACAGGCCGCCGAAGCCCTCCTCCTGGCGGGGGACCTGCTCGGCGACTACGGTGAAACGCTGGACCATGTGGCCAGCGAGTACCGACAGGGAAACATCCAGCCGGCGCTGGACATGGCCCCCGAACGCAGTGCTGTCACCCACCTGGATGAGCTCAACGCCAACCAACCAGCGGTCATGATCGCCCATCCGTGGAATGACGGCATCTTCCCGCCCCGCCAGATCACCGAGTTCTACTCCGAACTGGAGCTGCCCAAGAGGCTGATGCTGACCCCCGGTGACCACGCCACCCCCGAGGCGTTCGGAGCCGCCGGCCTGCCCAACACGGTCTGGGAAGATCTGGGTCGTTGGTTCGATCACCATCTCACCGGAGCGGACAACGGGATCGACGCCGAGGACCCGGTGCATATCCAGGAGAACAGCAAGAACGGAGCATGGTCGAGCCATCCGGACTGGGAGTCGGTGACCGAAACCACCGAGACGCACTACCTCTCCGAGCCGCGCCGGTCCCTGCGACAGTGGCAGGCTACCGGTGGAATGGAGCCGGAACCGGACACCGGCTGGGACTACCGAATCCGCGCCGGCCTGGGGACCACCGCCCACAGCGGAACCCTGCTGGTCAGCGGTGCGCTACTCCAGTTCCTCGACCTGCCCACCGGGGTCTCCCTCCCGCTGGTCAACCGGTACCGCGCGGGGGTCTGGACCGGACCGGAGTACCCGGACGGCGCCACCGTCAGTGGAACTCCACGGGCACAGATCACCGTCACCCCGACCGCAGCCGAACAGTCCCTGTACTTCTACCTGTTCTCCACGAACCGGCACGGGACCGGGGCGCTAGTCTCCCACCAGCCCTACACTCTGCGGGATGTCACCCCCGACGAACCCACCACAGTCGACGTGGACCTACAGCCCGTCGTGCGCGACATCCCCGCGGGGCACCACCTGACGTTGATCGTGGACACCGGGGATCCTCGGTACACGGACGAGAGTGAATTCGGCGAACGTGTGGAATTCGGTTCCCCCGAGGAGGAACCGGCCCACCTGAATGTTCCCCTCGGATAATCCGCGCGGGCCGGCCCGAATCGGGCCGGCCCGTTTCCCTACCCGGAAAACGCGCTACACAAACGCGAAGTAACTGACCAGCTACACGTTGTGTGGCATGATAACGGTCCATGACCGTGCTTCGCTTCAGTGGACTCCTACGCCCGATCGCCGGGCTCGCCCTTGTTCCGGTGCTCCTTCTCGGCCCCAGCACCGCCGCTCAGGCCACGCTCGCCGAGGACGACGATCCCGAGGTCGTGCACCACAGTGTCACCGTCACCGACGATGCTGACGCAGCACCAGACCAGCGGGCCGTCCTCGACTATTGGACCCCGGAACGCATGGCAACCGCGACCCCGGTGGCGGCACTCCTCGACGATGTCTCCGGGCGCCTTCCCCTCACTCCTGGCCCCCGGTCCCACACATCCGCCCCGCACCCGGCCACCAGCGGCAGCGCGGAGCGCTGGACCGGCGGTGGCCGGGTCGCCGAGACGACCGGCAAGGTATTCATGACCATGCACGGCCGGGATCTCAGCTGCTCCGCCTCGGTGGTCAGCGCCGAGAACGCGGCCACGGTGATCAGCGCCGGGCACTGCCTCAAGGACGGCACCGGTGACTGGGCCGAACGTTGGGTCTTCGTGCCCGGATACGCGGAGGGCGAGCGTCCACACGGCACCTTCGTCGCCCGAGACCTCTATGTCACCGGGCGCTGGGCCAACGACGCCGACGACAGCGCCGACGTCGGTATGGCCGTGCTGCACCCCAACGACGAGGACGTGGCCGTGGCCGATGCGGTAGGTGCGCAGAACATCACCTTCTCCAGTCCCGAGGTGCGACATGTCCATGCCTTCGGCTTTCCCGCAGACGGACGCTTCGACGGTGAGCACCTGTACTTCTGTTCCGGACAGACCACCCCGGACACTCGCAGTACGTCAGCATCGGGGATGGCCTGTCAGATGACCCGGGGGTCCAGCGGCGGCCCGTGGCTGACCGATTTTGATCCCGAAACCGGCCGCGGCTCCATCAGCTCGGTTATCAGCTTCAAGTACGCCGACGATCCCAACACCCAGTACGGGCCACCCCTCGGTACGGATGTGCGTCGCATGCACGCCCAAGCCGAACTGCGCTGATCCGCTCCGCGGGCTGGGCGGCCGTCCACGCCCAGCCCGCCAGAGCTGAGTCACCTGGTCTTCTCGGGTCCGCTCAGGCACCTGTCGCATCGGACACGGTCTGCCTGGAACGCAGTACCGGACCTACCCGCCTGCGCCCCCGGAATCCAGCGATCTGGGAACCCGTAGCCGGACACCGGATCCGTGCCCGGCCGGCCTACGGTCGACCAATCCGGGGCACGCGCGGGTGGGGATGGCCGGAACCGGTCATCCCCACCCGCGCGTGCCCCGGTCACCGCGGAATTCGCTACTGTGATCATCGATGACCTCCCCTAGCTCACCGCCGAATCAGGCAGATCGACGCATTGTCGGCGTGGTCGTCGGGCTACTCGCCGTCGCGCTGATCGTGGTCATTATCGTGATCGGTGTCCTGGTGGCACGCCAGGTCAGTGAGAGTATCGGCGCCGGCGCCGCAGTGACCACGGAGGCCACCCCCGAGTCCTCCCCCGACGCAACGGTGGACGCGGACACACCCGAGGAGACGGAGACCGCGGACACCGGGGATCCCACCCCCGAGACGGACACACCGAGCGACCCGGATGCCCTCACGGACGCCGAGGTGGAGGGGTGGCAGGGCGTGCTGGTACGCAGTCGTCCGTTCGTCTACGACGTTCCCGCTGACTGGATCGTCCGCAGCCCGGGAATGATTTCCGGGTTCGAGGAGGAGGACCCCGACGCGCCGTTCGGCTACAGTCCGACCGTCGGGATGAGTGGCGTGGCGGTGTACGCCGCGCGGGCCGGGGACTGCGAGTACGTGGCCGATCCGGCCGTGGCCGGAACCTCCAGCTCGGAGGGGCTGGGTGACACGGCGGAGCGTGCGGAGGCGATGGCCACCGACTGGGCGGAGGCCGCCTACGGAAACGACGCTGGAGACCCGGAGCTGACCGTGGGGGCCGCGGAACCGTTCACAGAGAACGGTCTGGACGGGCACCGTGTCACGGTTGAGGTCGCTCCGGCCACGGAGGACTGTTACCCGGAACAGGCCCAGGTGCAGGTTGTTTCGGTGGCCGACCCCGACCGGAACATGGTCGACCACTTTATCCTTTACGCCGACGTCACCGGGGACGAGGCAGCACCCCAGGACGACCTCGACGTCATCGTTTCGAGTCTGCGCCCCCAGGAGGACTGGGAGGATCCCAACGGCTAAGTGTGTTCGTGGAGTGTCCGCGGGGGCGAGGCCCGAGGGACTCCCTCGGTGTCACCATCCCCGAGGCCGCCCCCATGCTCGCGGGCCGTCGTGCGGGGGAGCACCCCGGAAACGACACACCATCGGTGACCCACTGTGGCGCGACGCCGCCGGCAGCCGACACGGCGCGTGCGGATTGACGATAACCGCAACCACAACCCCCGCGCCTCCCCGGAGACGGTGGAGCCGGGATGGTCCGCATACCGCCGAGGACATATCCGCGGCGAAACACCGTGGCCTCCCCCACGCCCCAGGCCAGTAGGCGCAGGGGGGCACGGGTGGTGGTTCACCCGCAGGCGTCGTGGTGGCCCTGGTGCCGGGTGCCTGCCGTCGGTGGGTCAGGCCAGGGCTTGGTGTCGGGAGCTCCGGCCTCCGGGGGATGGTGGTGGCGGTGGTTGGTTGCCTGTGCGCGCCGTGTCGGCCGCCGGCGGCGTCGCGCCCTGGGGGGCGCTCCCCCGCACGACGGCCAGCGAGCATGGGGGCGGTGATCGCGGGCACCTCCCGCCGCCCGGGGAGAGCGCACGTACCAGCACAGCGGCCAGCGGGGCCGGGGACGGGTGGACATCGCCAGGCCAGGCCCGACCGCGCTCCCAACTCCAAACAGCAGGCCGGGGACCGGGATCCGGAACCGTTCCGGGTACAGACCGCCGGATCCGACACCCGATCCAACACCCGATCGGCTGGTTTGCTTGACCGGGCACGCTGTCCCGGGGCCGACACAGAACCGGACTTCTCAGGACACGGCTCGGTCGGCCCCCGGTGCTGGAGCACCTCGGTGGTCACACCCGCCCGACGGTCACATGGCCCTTGATCAGATCGCGGGCGATGGTGCGCCGCTGGATTTCATCGGTGCCCTCGTAGATGCGCAGCAGCCGCAACTCGCGGTACCAGCGCTCCAGGGGCAGTTCCCTGGTGTAGCCCATACCCCCGTGGATCTGGAGCATCCGATCCACGATCTCGTTGGCCTTGATCCCGCCGTAAAGCTTGGCGATCGACTGTCCGTGCCGAGCGTCCTTACCGGAGGCAACCTGCCAGGCCGCCCGCAACACCAGCAGCCGCAGAGCCTCGATTTCGACCTGCGAGTCGGCGAGCATCCACTGGATGGCCTGACGGTCGGCCAGGGGTGCGCCGAAAGTCTCCCGGGTGCGGGCGTGTTCCAGACCGAGTTCCAGAAGGCGCTCACAGGCTCCCAGAGCCCGGGCCGGAAGAAGGTACCGACCGGAGTTGATCCACTGCATCGCCAGTGCGAAACCCTGGCCGATCTCACCGAGCACGTTCTCCTCGGGCACGCGCACGTCTTCGAAGACCAGCGACGCCGGCCCCCACTCGCCCATGGTGTGAATGTATTCGGAACGCCACCCCATATCCCGGTCCACCAGGAAACAGGTTACTCCGCCGTTCGCCCCGAGCTCTGGGTCCGTGACGGCGAACACCATGCAGAAATCCGCCTCGTTACCCCTGGTGATGAACGTCTTCTCCCCGTTGATCACCCAGTCGTTGCCGTCCCGGTGTGCCCGGGTCCGAATCGCCTTCGCGTCCGATCCGGCCCCGGGCTCGCTGATCGCGAAACAGCTGATGCGCTCACCCTCGATGGTGGGCAGGAGGTAACGCTCCCGCTGATCCGCATTGGCGTAGAACAGGATGTTGTCGGCGGAACCTCCGAAGTAGAAGGGAACGAAGGACCTGCCAAGCTCGGCTTCGATCACGGCCGCGCTGACGGCGTCGAGCCCCATCCCGCCATACTCGACCGGGGTCTGCACCCCCCAGAACCCGGACTTGCGGGCCAGATCCCGCAGCCGCGACTGCTCGTCTGCGGTGAGTCCGGCACCCTCGCCGGTGCGCTCCCGGCGCAGCACCTCGTTCTCCAGGGGCTTGATCTCACGCTCGACGAAGGTGCGAACCCAGTCCCTGATCTGCTCCTGCTCCTCGGACAGTGCGAAGTCGACCACCGCGACGTTCTCCCCTCGTGCAACACTTACCTAACACCGTTTGGTTATGGGCAGACTAGAGGGAATACCGCAGCGCTGACAACCACACGGATAGCTTGCGGTAGGAGTGTGAGGTACTGGGCACCCTCCCGAACCGACCGAAGGGACCACTGTGGCGCGGCCGAAGACCCCCCTGCTGAGCACCGAACTGATTCGCGACGCAGCCCTGCGTCTCATCGACCGGGATGGGCTGGCAGGTCTGTCGATGCGCAAACTCGCCCAGGAACTCAACGTGCAGGCAGCCTCGCTGTACAGTCACTACGCCACCAAGGACGAACTGCTCGCCGATATCGCGGCCCAGATCACCCACGACGTGGACACGACCGGATTCGCCGACGGCAACTGGCGCAGCGGTCTGGAGATATGGGCGCGGTCCTACCGCGCCGCGCTGGCCCGCCACCCGAACATGGTTCCCTTCATCGCATCCGGTCCGGGCCGGCGGGACGCGGCACTACGCCGAGCCAACGCCATCCACGGAGGTCTCGTCGCGGCTGGCTGGCCCCCCAGGGAGGCCACGCTGATCGGCGCGTCCACCACCTATCTCGTGGTGGGCGCCGCCATGAACTCGTTCGCTCGCGGATTCGACGACGACGCCCGGGTGTATCGCGATCGATACCCCAATCTGTCCCAGGCACACCGGCTGGCCGAACACGCCGACGAGGTGGATCACGAAAGCTTCGAGCTGGCCCTGAAATCCTTCCTGGACGGGCTGGACTACCGATTCGCCGCGATCACCGGAGACAGCTCCGACCCCCGGTGACCTTGAGAGGCACGGACCACCGGGGGTCAAGCGCCCGTCATCAGAACGTCCGGACACGGTGCCCTGAGGTGCACGTTGCTAGGCTCGTTCGCGACCGTCCGTCGCGTGCGACGGACGAGCCCCCAACGATGATGTAGAGAAACTTCCGATGAGTG
Organism: Lipingzhangella rawalii; assembly: GCF_031628175.1. Taxonomy (NCBI): domain Bacteria; kingdom Bacillati; phylum Actinomycetota; class Actinomycetes; order Streptosporangiales; family Nocardiopsidaceae; genus Lipingzhangella; species Lipingzhangella rawalii. The sequence continues at coordinate 36,161 of NZ_JAVLVT010000012.1, forward strand.
ACCCGCACCCCCACCACGATCCGTCATCAGATGACGATCCCCACAACGATTCCCCGGCCAGAGGCCAGCCCCCGCAACCAGCACCGGGTCAGGGCGAATGGCCCAGCACACCCACCAACCACCCTCCGCAAGTCCCCCCGCCGTCGGGCGACACCCCGCCCCCACCCCAGCACGGGTATCCCCAGCCGCCCGGATCTCCACCACCTCCCGGGGCACAGCACGGCCCACCTCCGGGAATGCCTCCGTACGGCGCCCCGCGGGAGGTGCCACACGTCCACGGCAAGCCGCTGGCCGAGTGGGGGGAACGCCTTCTGGCCCGGATCATTGACTGCCTTGCGGTGGCCGTCCCCGTGTACCTCGTCATCGTCCTCCTGTTCAGCGTGATCCAACTGGTCACGGTCGGTACCGGAACACTCCAGCCCTGGACCCTGTTCGACCTCCTGGCCGGGCTCAGTGTGGTCGCGGGGCTGGTGGTCTACGAGTTCCTCATGCTGACCAGAGCCAACGGTCGCACCCTGGGCAAGATGGCCCTCGGACTGCGGGTCGTCCCCCAGGAACATCCACCCCAGCAGGACGGAAACCTGCCCCCCAACACCGCTCTGGCCCGCGGAGCGGTCTGGTGGGGGCCGGGCCTCATCGACTTCATCCTGCCGATCCCGATGATCGGCTTGCTCCTCGCCATCGCCTTCGTCCTGGTGAACGGCCTGTGGCCACTCTGGGACCAGCCCTGGCGGCACTCGCTCAACGACAAGTTCACCGGGACCGTGGTGGTCAAGGACCGCTGAGGATCTCCGTGCCCCTTCGGCCCGGCCCCGTGCGATGACACCACCTCTGGAGACCGCCGGGCCGAAGGTCGGCCGATCCGGAGAGTCCACGGAGAATTCTCCTCTTGTCCTGGACCGGGGTGTGTGCCTATATTCCGGTGTGACTTGGGTAACTCACCAGTAACCCCTGGCGGGCTGCCCGCCCCCACACCGCGACGCGGTGCCTCCGTCTCCCCCAGACCGAAGGGCGGCCCGCATGGACTCGACCCTGGCGACCGTAACCCTGCCCGCCGCTCTCGCCGTAGTCATGCTGGGGCTTGGCCTGGACCTGAGACCAGCTGACTTCACGCGACTTGTCCACCATCCGCGGGCGGCGGTGCTGTGCATGGGCTTCCAGTTGGTGCTGATGCCACTGGCATGCTTCGGCCTGGTGCACCTGTTCGGGCTGCCCCCGGCACTGGCCGTGGGGATGATGCTGCTGGCGGCCTCCCCGGGGGGAACCACCTCCGGGCTCTACACGCACCTGTTCCACGGCAACGTGGCACTGAGCATCACACTGACCGCCGTCAACTCGGTGATCGCGGTGGTGACCATGCCGCTGGTGGTGAACCTGTCCCTCGTCTACTTCGCAGGCGACGACGGCACCCTGGGTCTCCAGTTCGACAAGGTCGTCCAGGTATTCGCGATCGTGCTGGTCCCGGTAGCCGTCGGTATGGTGATTCGGCACCTGCGTCCCCGTTATGCCACACGTATGGACCTGCCGGTCCGGATCGCTTCCGTGCTGGTCCTGGCCGGGGTCATCGCGGTGGCGTTGATCGCCGAACGGGAGAACCTCCCCGGGTACATCACGGCGGTCGGGGCCGTCGTACTCACGTTCAACGTACTCAACCTGGCCGTGGGTTATGTCGTCCCCCGGGTTTCTGGGGTCCGCCGTACCGATGCGATCACGTGCTCCTTCGAAATCGGGCTGCACAACAGCACCCTGGCGATGGCGATCGCGCTGAGCCCGGCCCTGCTGGACAGCACGGAAATGGCGGTTCCCGCCGCCGTCTACGGCGTGGTGATGTTCGGCACCGCGACCGCCGCCGGCTTCCTGATGCGTGGGGGCCGCGGGGCGGGCGAGACACCGATGGAACGGGACACCCCGCAGGAGCAGCGGCGCACGCCCTCGTGATCTAAGTGGCCACCCCAGCGGACCGTTCCGTTCACTCTCCCGCGCCGCACCACGGACGAGCGCAGCACCGCATCCGCGCACCAGCACAAACCGGAACATTACCCGGAAACGCAAATCTATGACGCCAATACCTCTTTTCGTACATCAACGAAACACAGCATATTTCCACATCGAAATGGTAGACCCTTTCTCGACATCCAACCAAAAACACAACCGCCTGAATTATGGCACCGAACACACATTTCACTCGGACACGCGAGCAGTCATCTTGACGCCACCCCCAACCCCGGCTATCCAGCCAGGACACCCAGGAACGCCCCTCGTGTCCATCTTTTCGGACGCCCCACCCACCCCCACGCCACAAAAGAATTAAAAGAAACCCTGGGCTCGCACACATTATTGTGTAAAAATACTGGGCGGCGGCACCCCGGATCCCCAACACATTTCACCAGGGAGCCGCACAGCCCCTTACTCCGAGCACACAAGGGACGCCATATAAATGAAGCGCATAGTCGCGTATGCATCAGCAACAACCCTGGCTCTTGCCGCGGGAATGGCTCTCCTCGCCCCACTTCCGGCGGCGGCACACTCCCCAGCCATTGCCCAGGGGATCGACTACCAAATCCAATTCGAACCCAACGACGCCCGGATGGTCCCCTACGGGGGTGCCGCCACACGAACCGACGTCCGTGTATGGCCCGTCGACTACCGGGGAATGGACTGGGAACTCACCCAGACCGGCTTCCAGGGCAACCTTCCCACCTACGAAATCCGAAACCTACACAGTAACCTCTGCCTCGAGCCCAAAGACGGCCTGACCCGGGCCGATCAGCGCGTGGAACAGCGGCAGTGCACCGGACGGGACCGCCAGGAGTGGCTCCTGCCGTATATGGGCGACAACGGCCACCACATAGTTCCGGTGCGGAACACCCACCTGGGAACGACTCTGGAAAACCCAGCGTGGACCGGATCGTTCCTCAAGCTCGACTACCGCAGTTCCGCCGACCCCGACTTCCGGTGGAACTTCCAGCCGCTGTAGTTACAG
>NZ_JAVLVT010000013.1:0-35495 GCF_031628175.1 Lipingzhangella rawalii
ACGCTATTCGCCCGGACGGATCTCGAACTCGCCCAGGATCCCCCCGTCGATGTGCAGCTCCATCCCGGGATCCAGCCGGATGCCCGTATCACGGAGCCATATCACCGGTTCGGCAAGGCCACTGCCCGGCATCGGCGGGCTCTCCAGCGCGACGGTGACGCCCTCGCGCTGATCACCGATGGTTTCACCGGTCACGGTGAGCCGGAGCTGCGGTTTCACAGCATCGGCACCACCGTGGAGGACCAGTGCCGGCCCCGTCGTCACGGCAAGTGTGTGTCCCTCATCGTGCCGCCACAGGCAGGCCGGGGCGTATCCCACGCCGCCCTCTCGCCCCCAGGGCACACACGTCAGACCGGACTCCACCCACAGACCCTGGGTATTCGCGGGAAGCGGCGCGCCGTCATCCGTACCCACCAGCAGACGTGGGTCGAGCCGCTCCTCCGGGCCGCTCTCGCGTCGGACAGCGACCGGTTCGGGCGGCTGGATTGGCGCACACAGGCGGGCCTCGAACTCCACGATGATCTCGGTGGGGTCGTTGAGGGCATGCTCGTGGGCGGTATATACGTCGGCTTCGGGTGCGTCCAGGAGCTGGGCCAGTTGTTCGGCGCCGGGATATCCGTGGACGCAACCATCGTCGACGATTCCGACCCTGTGGTCTCCCCCGCTGGGAGACAGGTACACGACCCAGCGCACTCCAGCTCCACCTCCCACCTCACGCGATTCCGGCCCTCTCCACGTTAGGCCCTAACCGCTCGCGGTGTTGCCCGCTGCCCCAGGGGGACGACCGCCGGGTGGGGCGGACGCACCGGGCAGTGTGACCGCTGTACCAGAGCCGGTGTCCTCAGGCAGATGCCCGGCGGACCAGGTGTGTGTCCAGAACAATCGTCTGTTGGGATGGCGGGACGACGTCGGTCTGTTCCAGCTGCTCCATCAGCAGCTGCGCGAGCTGGTATCCCATCTCCTCGGTGGGCTGGTGGATCGTGGTGAGCGGCGGGTCGGAGTGCTCCGCGAGGGCCACGTCGTCGAAGCCGACCACGGCGACATCCTCGGGAATCCGTCGACCGAACTCCCGTAGCACGCGCAGTGCGGCAAGCGCCATCAGGTCCGATGCGGCGAAAACTCCATCAAGCTCGGGCGCACGTGACAGTAGTGTCCGCATCGCGGCGGCTCCCCCTTCGTAACTGAAGTCCCCTTCGGAGACCAGCTCCGGACGGTACTCCTGTCCCGAATCACGCAACGCCCGGGTATAGCCTTCCAGCCGTTCGACACCGGCCACCATGTCCTGCGGACCTGTGAGCGTTCCCACCGTGCGGCGCCCAAGATCCACCAGGTGTTGCGTTGCCGTTCGCCCGCCCCCGAGGTTGTCGATGTCGACGAAACTCAGCGACTCCAGCTGCCGGCCCAACGGTCGCCCACCGTGGACGCAGGGCACGCCGGCATGGGCCAGTCGGGCGGGCAGCGGGTCATCCCGGTGCTCGGAGACCAGCATCACACCGTCCACGTGTCCTTCGGTCAGATACTGGCCCACACGCTCGTGTTCCGCACCAGACCCGACCATGGTCAACATGAGTTGGAGCCCGTGCTCGTGGAGGACGGTGCTCACACCCTTGACGATGCGGGCGAAGAAGGGTTCGGCGAAGACACGCTCGTGCTGTTCCGACACGACCAGCGCCACCGTCTCGGTACGTCTGGTCACCAGTGTGCGGGCGGCACGGTTGGGGACGTATCCCAAATCCGAGACAGCTTGGAGTACCGCCTTTCGGGTGTCCTCGCTGACGTTCGCGGAACGGTTGATGACCCGAGAGACCGTGCCACGCCCCACTCCGGCCCGCTCAGCCACCATCTCCAGGGTGGGACGCCGCCGCGCGCTCATGCTGCTACTCCCCTCGTCTTCGCCCCTGGGTAACGCTATCCGGCACCCGGGGGAATCGGGGCCGCGCTGGGTGGGTCCCGGACTTCCCCAGCGCCTGTGGTGGTGGGCAAACTCTGCGCGGGCAGACTTCGCCCACCACCATCCCCACCTGCGGGCAGCAGCACGCCACGCCGTGTGGCCGGGCCGCAGTCGGGCGGGGCGCCCCGGGGCATTGCACGGCTCGGCGACGGCCCGTGCGGCAGCGCAGCCAGGGGCGTGCGCACCCTCAGCAGCGCCCATGGATGGACCCGTGCCCCGGACTATGCTCCTGCTGTTCCCGAGCTGTTCGCGGGATCCGGCGTGTCGGAGCCTGCGGGAAGGCGTCCGGTTCGAGTGATCCCCGAGTACCAGTGCCCGCTGTCCTTGACGATGCGTTGCTGGGTGGAATAGTCGACGTACACGATCCCGAAGCGTTCCCGATAGCCGAACGCCCACTCGAAATTGTCCAGCAACGACCACACGAAATAGCCGCGTACCGGAGCTCCTGCTTCTAGTGCCGCGTGTGTAGCCCGAATGTGGGAGTCGAGGAAGGCGAGCCGTTGTGGATCGTGCACCTCCCCGTTCGCGGTCGGCTCATCCCGGTAGGAGGCCCCGTTCTCGGTGACGTACAACGCCGTTTCCGGATAGTCAACGGTGATCCTGGTAAGCAGCTCGGTCAGGCCGCTGGCGTCGACTTCCCAGTCCTGGTCTGTGCGTGGCACGGGGCGGGGGACGTCCCGGACCCCGGTATGCCCCAGCGGTACCGCGTTGTCCGGATCCTGCCCTGCGGGCGCAGCTTCGACCAGCGCTGAGTTGTAGTAGTTGACTCCGAGAAAGTCCAGCCGGCTCGCGATGGTGGCGAGGTCACCGTCCCGAACGAACGAGAAGTCCGTGACGTCGGCCAGATCCGCACAGACATCACTGGGGTAGCGCCCATAGTAGAGGGGGTCCAGGAATATACGATTCCGTGTTCCGTCGATCCGCCGTGCCGCGTCCAGGTCCGCGACGCTGCTGGTTCGCGCACGGATGGGCTGCGGATTCAACGCGATCCCCACTGCGCAGGAGGGTTCTGCCACGACCGAGCGGAGCCGCTGCGTCGCGAGCCCGTGTCCCAGCAACAGATGGTGGATCGCTGCGGCGGCCGCAGCGTGATCGCGACGTCCGGGGGCGTGCTCGCCGGTTGCGTATCCGAGGTTAGCCACCACCCACGGTTCGTTGACGGTCCACCAGTGGCTGACCCGGTCGCCGAGTCGCTCGGCGACCAGCTCCGTGTAGTCGGCGAACCGGTAGGCGGTGTCCCGTTCGGGCCACCCCCCGGCGTCCTCCAGCTCCTGCGGCAGATCCCAGTGGTACAGAGTCGGCCACGGCTGGATGCCCGCCGCCAACAGTGTGTCCACCAGCTGCTCATAGAAGTCCAGACCCTGTGCGTTTGCTGCACCGGTGCCGGTGGGTTGAATGCGGGGCCACGCGATGGAGAACCGGTAGTTTCCGATTCCCAGCTGCTGGAGGATCCGCACATCCTCCCGGAACCGGTGATAGTGGTCGGCCGCGGTGTCCCCCGTATCGCCGTTGAGCACGGTTCCGGCCTGGGCGACAAACGTGTCCCAGATACTGGGGCCCCGCCCTCCCTCCGTGGTCGCCCCTTCGATCTGGTAGGAAGCCGTCGCCGCCCCCCAACAGAAATCCTCGGGAAAACGGACCTCTACAGATTTTTCCATCCGGCCCGATGTTTCGACATCCGACTGCACCGGAAAGTTCTGAACAGTCACCCTTTGATTGCACCTTCCATTATTCCGCCGATGAGCCAACGCCCGAAGATCACAAACACCAACAGCAATGGAATTGTTGCCATGGTCGCCCCGGTAAACATGAGAGCGAAGTCTGTCGTGTATCCACGGTTGAGCTGGTTGATCGAAACCTGAACTGTGGGATTGTCGGGACCGAGTACGGCGATCGGCCAGATGAACTCGTTCCAGTTCTGCATGAACGTGAGTAGCCCGAGGACGGCCATCGCGGGACGCACCGCCGGAAGAACCACGCTCCAGAAAACTCGGATCATGGAGCAGCCATCGATCCTCGCGGATTCGATCAGCTCGCTGGGAACGCCTTGGATCGCATACTGGCGCATCATGAATACACCGAAACCGGTAACCATGAACGGAACGATCACAGCCTGGAGATCACCACGCCAGTCGAATGCGTCCATCATGATCAACATTGGAATGACCGCCATCTGCACCGGAACCATCATGGTCAGGACCACTCCGATGAGAATGGCGTTTCTCCCTCGGAACCTGAGCTTCGCCAACGCAAAACCCGCCAGGGAACAGAACAGGACGACAGAGACGGCGGTGACGGTCGCCACGATAGCGGAGTTGAGCAGCCCCAGCGCGAAATTTGCCTGCGGGTTCTGGAGGGTGCGAACGAGGTTCTCGAAAAACGCTCCGCCGGGAACCATCACTGGCGGCCGACTCGCCACCGCCTCGTTTCCACGGGTCGCGACCACGAACATCCAGTACAGCGGAAACACGGACAGCAGCACGGTGATGCTCAACGCGATGTAGGTCAGCGGACCTGCCTCCCGCAAAGGAGGAGCACCGCGGGCACCCACCGACTTCTTTCCTCTCCTGGAGTCGTTCTTCCGCAGCCCACCGAACTTCTGAATAACTCGGTTTGTCATTTCCTTTTCCACCACTCAGGCTGCGCTACGGATGCGACTGATGAACAGAATATTAATCAAGGCGAATACGATGATAAGCAGGAATATCACCCAGGCAATCGCGGACCCGTAGCCAAAGTTCTGTAGACGCATCGCCTCGTCGAACATCAGCATCGCCACTGTCTGGAACTGCCCCTGCGCTCCACCTCTATAATCCGCGGAGAATATTACTGGTTCGGTGAACAGCTGCATCTGTCCGATGGTGGCGATGATGACCGTGAACATGATGGTCGGCCGCACCATGGGGATGGTGATCTGCCAGAACTGCCGGATCCGGGATGCGCCGTCGATGGCTGAGGCCTCGTAGAGATCCCGTGGAATTGCCTGCATGGCCGCCAGATAGATCAGCGTGTTGAATCCGATCCACCGCCAGTCGATCATCACGGCGATCACGGTCCAGGAGGCGAACCGGTTGTTTCTCCAGTCGATCGGTTCCATTCCCAGGAGCTCGATGCCGTAATTGACGAGCCCGAAGTCCCGACCGAAGAGCTGACCGAAGACGATCGCCATGGCCGCGATGGACGTGATGTAGGGAATGATAACGCCGACCCGGAAAAATCCCCGCCACCGGATCCGGCGGTTTAGCGTGTCCGCCAACAGCAGCGCGATCACCAGCTGCGGAACCACAGCAATCGTGAATATGGCCAGGGTGTTGAGCAGCGCGTTCCAGAACCTGCTGTCCTGGAACAGGAACACGTAGTTGTCGAGCCCGGTGAATCCCTGGTTCCCGGCCAGGAGACCCCAATCATGGAGGGAAACCCAGAATGTGAACAGGACGGGGAACAGGCCAAAGATCCCGAACAACAGGAAGTAGGGAGCGATGAAGAGGTACGGAGACAGTCGGAGGTCGAGCCAGGACAGCAGCACCTGTCGCCGCTCCCGACGGCTGGTGGACTGCGTGCTGGCGGCTGCGCTGGCTTCCGGGTGGGCGGTGTGCTCCCGGACGCCCCTCGTAGACAGGTTCATGACGGCGGATTCCTCGGTGTCGGGGTTGACACAGGCAGGGGCGCTCCGCCCGGGGATGACGGAACCACGGTGGAAGGTGGGAGGGGCCGTGATTCCGATGGGTCACCCGCCGGACGGAGCACCAGTGAGCGGGACGGCTGGAGCGTTACAGGGCCCGCTCTGCCTCCTCGACCGCTGCCTCCCAGGCCTCATCGCGGTCGATCTGTCCCGTCTGCCAAGCCTCCAACTGGTCCCCGGCGGCCTCCTGGACCGGGAAGTGGCCCAGCCCCAGGTAGACGGGCTCCAGGTCCATCGCACCCTCACCGAAGATCTCGCCGACCGGAGCGTCGTTAAAGTAGGGGTTGACCTCGCTGAGAACTTCGTCGCTCTCCAGCGTGGAGGGCGAGGAGGGGAGCGTGTTCGCCTCCTGGAAGGCCCCCAGGTGCCCCTCTTCAGAAGTCAGGAACATGGCCAGCTCGGTGGCCTCTTCGGGGTACTCGGTCTCCTCGGGAACGGCGAGCCACGATCCGCCCCAGTTCCCTCCGTCACCGGGCACCTCGGCGACATCCCACAGTCCTTCGGCATCAGGACCGGCATGCTCCTCGATATGCCCGAGCATCCAGGCTGGGCAGGGCATGGTCGCGAAGGTCCCCGCCTGGATCGCGGCGTTCCAGTCGTCCGACCACATCGCCAGCTCGGCGGTCAGCTCCTCCTCGATCATGGACTCGGCAATATCCCAGGAATGTGCGACGGCGTCGCTCTCCTCGATGTAGAGCTGTTCGTTGTCATCGAAGAAGATGAAGTCACCGTGTTGCCGGGAGATCGCGTTCACGTACTCCGTGACCGTGTCCACGAAGTGGGCGTCGACATCGGACTCCTGGAACTCGATTCCCACATCGACAAAGTCTTCCCAGTCATCCCACAGAGCAGACACCTCGTCGCGCTCGGTGGGGAGCCCGGCATCCTCGAAGTGGTCGGTGCGGTAACACACCGCCATACTGCCGATGTCGGTACCGAGCCCGAGCAGCTCGTCATCCGGGGTGTGGCCGAGTTCCCACTTCCAGGGAAGGAAGTGGTCCTCCATCTCCCCGGCCCCGTAGTCATACAGGTCATGGAAGGCATCGGCGGACTCCATGACGTCGAGGATGATTCCCTCCTCGACCGCGACGACGTCCCCGAGGCCACTGCCCGCGGCGAGGTTCTGTTGCAGGACCTCGTTCCAGTCGGCCAGCTCACCGTGCACACGTTCTTCGACCGTGATTCCGGTGTCGTCCTCGAACTCCTCGATCAACTCCGAGTAGCCGAAGTTCCCGAAGGTCTCCACCACCAGTTCCGCGTCCGCGGCGTCGGCTCCATCTCCGTCGGCGTTACAGGCCGTCACCGCGAGCAGTGCCCCGCTGCATGTTACGGCCATGAACATCGTTGGGCGTGCGCGTCGTTTCATGCTGCGACCCCTCTTCACGAGCGAATTGCATGGTCGCGTCCCGATCCCCCCGCTTTGGGAGCGCTCCCACAAGCAAACTGCGCGTGTGTCGGGTTCGTCAATCCCCGCTCCTGCACGAAACACAACCGTTATGGCCACAACACCGGCCGCAAACCCCATCGGCACCTGAGACCCCTGGCACAGAGGCCACGAACAGGTGTTGGGGTATCCCGCAGGAAGTAGGACACCCCAACACCTGTTACCTTCCGGTTACACCCCGGATCATGACTCAGTCGCTGGACACCGGGATGACCACACCATCCCAGGTTTCTTCCATGTAGTCCTGCACCTCGTCACTGTGCAGCAGCTCGTCCAGTGCCTGGATGTCCTCGTCATCGGCATCCGGGGTGTTCACCACAAGCCCGTTCGCATAGGGGTTGTCGTCGGTCTCCTCGAAGCCCAGCACGTTGGCGTCCGCCGCGAGATCGGTCTCGATGGCGTAGTTACCGTTCACGACGGCCGCGTCCAGGTCTTCGAGAGACCGCGGAAGCTGTGCCGCCTCCAACGGACGGACGTCCAGGTCATTCGGGTTCTCCGCGATGTCGTCCTCAGTCGCGAGCTCCCCGGCCTCCTCATCGAGGGTGAGCAGATCCTGCTCCTCCAGCAACAGCAGAGCCCTGGCCAGGTTGGAGGCATCGTTGGGGACCCCGATTTCGGCGCCCTGCGGCAGGTCCTGCACGTCCTCCAGCGCGGCGGAGTAGAGACCGAACGCCTCCAGGTGGACGTCTTCGAGATAGGTCAGATCCGCCTCGTCGTTACCCTCGAGGTACTCCTCGAGGAAAGGACGATGCTGGTAGTAGTTCGCGTCCAGTTCGCCTTCGACCAGTGCGGCATTCGGCTGGTTGTAGTCGGTGAACTCAACAATGTCCAGGTTCAGGCCGGCCTCCTCGGCCAGATTATCCCGGATGTACTCCAGCACATCACCCTGGGGAACGGGGGTCGCCCCGACCCGCAGCGTGGTGAGTTCGCCGTTGTCGGCCCCGGCATCATCACGTTCGCTGGGACTACCGCAGGCGGTCAGCCCGACCGCCAGAACGGCGGGCACCGCCAGCCATACCTTGTTCATCTCTGTGTCCTCCTCGTCGGTACTGATGTGTGGTTGTCAACGGCGGGACAGCCGTCGCACGCAGACGTCGCCCAGGCTTTGCACGCCCTGAACGATCGCGATGAGCAGCACGACCGTCGCCGCCAGATACAGGTCGTCGAAACGCTGATAGCCGTAGCGGATCGCGATATCGCCAAGTCCGCCTCCCCCGATCGCACCGGCCATAGCGGAGTAGGACACGAGCGTGACCACGGTCATGACCAACCCCGCGACCAGCCCGGGCAGTGCCTCCGGAAGCAGAACTTTGCCCACGATCCCGATTCTGCGCGCCCCCATGGCCCGGGCCGCTTCCACCACGCCCCGATCCACCTCGCGCACCGCGGTCTCGACCAATCGGGCGAAGAAGGGGATGGCGCCGATACTCAGCGGCACGACGGCCGCGGTCGGCCCGAATGTGGTTCCGGTGAGCAGCCGAGTCAGGGACAGAACGGCCACCATCAGCACGATGAACGGCAGGGACCGGCCGATGTTGACGATCGCTCCCAGCGCCGCTTTGAGCACAGGCGCCGGTGTGAGCCCGCCGCGTTCGGTGATCACGAGCAGCACTCCCAGCGGGAGGCCGAACAGCACCGCGAACACCGTGGCCCACCAGACCATGTACAGCGTGTCCAAGGTGCCCAGCCACAGCTCGGGGGCCATCTCGGGCCAGCGTTGGGGAAGTTCGGTGATCCAGTCCATCAGGCACCGACCTCCACACCCATGCCCTGCTCCCGCAGGTGGTCCAGGGCTGCCGCCCGTGCTGCCCCGGTAATCCGCAACTGGAGTCGGCCCACCGTGCTACCGGCAATGGTGTCCACGGCACCGCCGTACATGTGCACATCCACGTCGAAATGCCGGGTGAGCTCGGAGAGTACCGCGGTCTCGGGCTGACGGGTGTGGGTCAACACAACCGTGTCGGGATCCTCGAGTGCCGGCAGTGGGAACAGGGAACGGGCGAGGAGGGATCCAGGGCGGGCCAGCAGATCCAGGATCGGTCCCTGTTCCAGGAACCGCCCGTCCTCCATGATCGCTGCCGAGTCGCAAATCTGCTTGATCACGTCCATCTCGTGTGTGATCAGGAGGATCGTCAGACCGAGTTCACGGTTCAGATCCCGCAGCAGCTCCAGAATGGACCCGGTCGTCTCCGGGTCCAGCGCCGAGGTCGCCTCGTCCGAGAGTAGAACTGCCGGGCGGGCCGCGAGCGCCCGGGCGATTCCCACCCGTTGCTTCTGCCCTCCGGAAAGCTGAGCTGGATAGGCACGCGCCTTGTCCTGGAGTCCGACCAATTCCAACAGCTCGCCGACCCGGCGCCGGCGCTGGGCTCCGCGCACCCCCATGATCTCCAGGGGAAAAGCAACGTTGCCAGCAACGGTGCGCGAGGACAGGAGCGCGAAGTGCTGGTGCACCATGCCGATGTCCCTACGGGCACCGCGCAACTCGGACTCGCTCATGGCGGTGAGCTCGCGGCCGTGCACACGGACCGAACCGGAGGTCGGACGCTCCAGAAGATTGACACACCGCAGCAGCGTGCTCTTTCCGGCTCCACTCTGTCCGACAACGCCGTAGACCTCACCCGGCGCGACCCGCAGATCGACGCCATCCAGCGCGAGCACCTCACGGTCTGCGATCCGATACAGCTTACGCAGGTCGGTCGCCTCTATCACGGGATTCCTTACGTGGGTTGCGGTCCGGACACACACGTCGGGCTGCCTACCGAGCCCGGGACGCCGGGCAGGATCCCGGATACTCGCGGGTGAGCTCCGGGAAGCGGGACAGACGACGCGTTACGTCGCCGCGACTGGTGCGACAGCTGTGTGTCCGAACAGGCTCGGCCGCTCGACAGCCGAGCCACTCAACGACAGATACGCGGGCTCAACAACACATCGGACAACAGCCACAGCGCGCACCGCAGAACCCACTCAGGGGCCGCACGCACGACTGTGTCCGGGGGAGCCTCACACGTAGCTGATAACCATCCACGTCTCCAGGCAACCATCTCAACTGGACGAATGCATTCGGATCCGACTGTGAGGCTAGCCACAGAATCGGAATAAAAGGGACATATGTGATAGAGGTCCCACGGTGGTTCCCCAACATCCGGACTACCGCACCGGCCCTCGCCGCAATGACTGCCGGAACCTCCCACCCAGCTCTGCCCCTCATCTGCCCCTCATCTGCCTCTCAGTTCCGCAGCAGACGCAGCGACGTGCGCTCACGCGTTCCCCGACACCACATAGAATCGTGCCCACGCCTCTCTCGCCCCATCCTGTTGCGGGCACGATGCACGCCCGCCCCGGGAGGTTGAGTGCTGTAGTCGACCAGAGGAGTGAACAGAGTGGATCACACTCGGTCCACATGCCACAGCTGTGCCCGGGCGCAGGAAAGCTTCTGGGACGACGCGCACAGCGGCCACGGCCATCTCCGCTCCCGCAGGCCGACGGCGCGAGCGCGGCGGTCCGCATCCGTACCCAGCCGAGCGCTGACCGGTGGTCTCGTCGGCGTCCTGTGTGCCGTACTCATGCCGGCCACCTCGGTTCACGCCGCCACGCTGCCAGCCGAACCAAGCGAGGACCTGGACTCTCTCATGGAGGAGGCCCAGGAACTGGGAGACGAGTACAGCGGCGAACTGATGGACATGAGCGCCATCATGGATGACGCCGAACGGGCGACAGAACGCGCCGAGGCCACCCAGGAGGATGTTGCCGAGGCCCAGGAGCAGGTTCGTCAGCTTGCTATCACCAGTTATCAGGAGGACGGCCTTGACCCTGCCCTGACCATCTTCGTCGAGGAATCCCCCGAGGAGATCATCGACCGCGCCGTGTTGGTGGAACACCTCTCCAACAGTCAGCAGAGCCAGATCGAGGATCTGGAACAGGCCATCGAGCGCGATCGCACGGCCCAGGAGAACGCCGAGGAACGGCTGGAGGAGTTCGAGGACGACCTCGTGGAACTGGAGGAACGGCGCTCCGAGGTTCACGAGCTCATCGCCGACTACCCGGACCAGGAACAGCAGGGACCCTACAACCTGACCCCACGCACCGAGCTGATGCGGCAGACCGTCATCGAAGAGTTCGGTGAGGGGCCGGGAGTTGGCTGCTATCGCCCCCACGACGGCGGCCCGATCTACGGAGAACACCCACTCGGCCGAGCCTGCGACTTCATGATGACCAATGACGGCGTCATGCCACCCCAGGACGAGATCGACCGTGGCTGGGCGATCTCCGAATGGGCTCGGGAGAACGCCGAGGAATACGGTGTGATGTATGTGATCTACCGGCAGCAGATCTGGGACGTGCGCCGCGGAGACACCGACTGGCGCCCCATGTCCGACCGTGGAAGCATCACCGATAACCACTTCGACCATGTGCACATCTCGATGTTCTGAGTCGCGATCGGTGTCGGTCGCGGCAGTGTGAAGGCCCGTGCCGCCCGAAGGCAGGCACGGGGTTAATCGATGGCCTCAGCCCCGGTCAGCAGGGGACCGTAGAGCACGGCCAGACAGCCACCGGCCAGAACCAGCACAATGGCCAGCGCCCCAAGGAACACAAGCCAGGCCACCGGCCCGCGTCGAGGCTCCCCCCGCCCGGCCCCCCGGGCTCCAGATCCATCCCCGACCCTGCTCATCACTCCCCCGCCTCCGTAGTGGCTTCTCCTGACGACCCCAGATGCTCCCCGATACAGCACAAATCAGTGACGATCCCCCCGAGGGGACCCCCTGACGGAATCTATCCCGACAGTGCAAGCTAGGCTCTTTCCGGAGAAAAGTTCGCCCCTCGCGCAGCCCTGGGTCAGCTGCCGGTGCGAGGCACAGGGCGGGCTTTTCCCGTGTGTGCACTACGTTCGCGTCCCGGTGCCGAGCGCCACCCGATGATGTATCCCGTGTGCAGCAGGCGCTGACAGGGTCGAACGGAACCATAACGCACAGCGACGCGTCCCACCCAGCGATTCGACAGTGCTTGGCGCAAGGGGAGTCATGAGCGACAACGGACCTCATATGCAGCCACCGCAGTATCCGTACGGTGACGAGAGTGGCGGTCAACCCGCCGGCCCGTACGGACCTGCGGGACCCTATGGTCCAGGGGCCCCGGGAGGACCGGGCGGGCCAGGCCAGGGACCTGGACCCGGTGGCCCGTACCCGCACGGCGCCTACGGTCCGGGCCCGCATTACGGTCCGGGCCCGGAGCAGGGCATGCCTCAGGGCGGGATGCCACCCTATGGTCCTGGTGGGCCGGGCGGCCCGGGTGGGCCGGGGATGCCTCCCGGCGGATATCCACCACCCAAGAAGAGCAACCTTGGCCTGTGGATCGTCCTCGGTGGCGGCCTGGTCATCGTCGTGCTGATCGGTCTCGTGGTGGTCATGCTGGTCCGCGGCGCCGGTGATGATGGCCCGGTCGCCACCGGTAATGATGACGCCGGCCAGCAGACCGCGGCCGATGACGACACCGGAAGCGACGACGGCGACGGCGACGGCGACACTGACGATGACACGGATGCTGATGACGACACTGATGACGCCCCTGTTCCGGACACCGAGGTGGGTGAGCCCCCGCACGCGCTGCCGGATGACGCCTGCGCGGGCCTGAGCGAGGACACCGTGGAGGCACTGGACGCCGCTGAGTCCCGCACCCAGACGGATGACAACCGGGCCAGCTGCACGTGGGACGTGCGGGGAGACGTCGACATCGATGGTCAGATCACGCTGACCTACCAGCTCCCCTACATCGACAACAACTCGGAGAGCGAAGCCGCCAGCGACTTCGACTTCCGCCTGGACTCGGCCATGGACGAGTCCAGCGACATCATCGGGTACACGGTCCTCGAAGACGAGCCTCTGGACCTGGGCGACCAGGCACAGGTTGTGTTCCGTGAGGTCGACAGCGTATGGATGTCCAACGAGGCCATCCTGCTGATCCAACAGGACAATATGCTCATTGAATTCAGCTGGACCCTCGACCCGGATGACATCCTCGACGACGACGCACCGGCCCCGGCCGACTACGAGGACGTGGAGGACTACCTCCCCGACATGGGAGCGGCCGCCCTCGACAACATGGGCTGAGTCCACGCCGTGGTGGTCGGACCGGCGCGGGCTTGCAACACCGGCGGCGTAGGCGCGTTCAGCGCCTACGCCCTGTTCATTTCAGCGGAAATCGCCGTACCATGAGTGGGCGACCAACGGCCCGCTGTCCCGCCGAGTCACGTTCACCACGACGGCCATCGGGTGATATCGGGCGCCTACAACCAGTGTCCACCCACTCCAGAACGAACACCGGTGACGTCTTCCACCTCGCCCTTCACCGCGCAGCCCAGCACAAACACGACATCAATGTGGCTCCGCGCCCTCGCGCTACTCGTGGCGGCCATCCTTACTGCGGTTACCCCCGCGGCGACGGATCTGGCCACCACCCAGGTGCCGGACACCGCGGGAGCCGATGGAAACGAGGAACCGACCGTTGGTGACCCCGAACATCTGACGGTCGTGGATTCGGAGCGCATGCTGGGTCTGGAGGAACACACCGAGTCCACCGACGAGGACGGCCTCGAGGTGGACATCGCTATTCCGGAGATTCCGGGGGCAGCCCCCTTGAACCGTCGCCTGCACGACGACACCACGCGCGCGGTGGAAGACTTCGAACTGGCCCATCCCGGAGCGGAGCACATAACCACGAATTGGGAGATCACCGCTGCCGCTCAGGATGTGGTGGGCGTGCGCCTGATCACCGAGGAGACCGGGGTCCGGATGACGATGGAGGAGACCGGATCGACCTCGCCCGGAGACGACCCCGAACCCCGCGCGTCCTACACCACGTTGTGGTACGACGCTGCGGCGGGACACGTCGCCGAGAGCACCGAGCTGCTGTCCGATCAGGAGGCCTTCGAAGAACTGGTCGACACCGTCTCCGAGCGGCTCGCCGACGTCGATGAGATCGACGTCAACCCCGACCATGTCGTACCCGTGGCCCAGCTCTTCCGGTCTATGGGATTCAACGTCGACGGTGACCTGGTTGTCGAGTTCGCTGCCGGCGCCGTGGCACCCCCCGAAGAGGGACGGGTCTACTCCATTGTGGAGCGCGAACAGGTCGAACCCCTGTTGAGCGAGTTCGGGGAACGTGCCTTGGAAGCTGCCGCCACGGTCGAGGAGGAATTCGAGGTCAGCGAGGACGACCCGGTGTCACTGGCGAGTGACCCGGGAGACATTCCCGGCCACTATCCGCAACCAACGACCTCGGTGGACTGCGACGATGACGAAACCCGCTGTGTGGCGTTGACCTTCGACGACGGTCCGGGCGATGGGACACCGGAGCTGCTGGACACGCTCGACGAGTACGACGCCCGGGCGACCTTCTTCGTGACGGGGGGTCCGGCACGTGAACACATACCCACCATCCGCCGCCAGTACGCGGAGGGCCACGAGGTAGCCAACCACACCATGAACCACCCGGATCTCACGGATCTGTCCACCTCGGAGATTCGCGCGGAGACCGAACCGCTCCAGGCGATGCTCCGCCGGGCGATCGGCCACAGCCCGGATCTGGTCCGTCCACCGTACGGTGCGACGAACGACGACGTGGCCGAGGTGATGCAGGACACCGGCATGGCCGAGATCATGTGGAGTGTGGACACGCTCGACTGGGATGACCGCGACTCGGATGTGGTGGCGGAGCGAGCCATCGAGGGGGCCACCGAGGGCGCTATCATTCTGTTCCACGACATCCACCCGACCACGGTGCAGGCAATTCCCGAGGTGCTGGCCGAACTGGACGAGGACGGCTACACCTTCGTCACCGTGACCGAACTGCTCGGCGCCACCGAACCCGGGCAGGACTACTGGGACGGGACCGGCGAGTACGAGGGCTTCTGAGATTCACCGGTCCGGTCGAAGCAGGGTGGACACTCCGACCTGCATTCCCAGAGAGACCCGGGAAACCGTGAACTGCGACGGGACGCCGGGGCCGTGGGATCAGCTGGCCGAGGATGCGGGCGCGGTGCCGCGGGCTGCGGCGAGACTGGGCCAGCCCTGGGCCCGCGCGATCCGCACCAGCCCCCGCTGGAGTCGGTACGGCCATAGCGGGCCGGCATAGATCAGCCCGGTATATCCCTGAACCAGGGTGGCCCCGGCCCGGATCCGTGCCCAGGCATCGGCCGGAGTCTCGATTCCACCGACGGCGATCAACACCACATCATCGCCGGCCCGGGCCCGTAGCCGCCGGAGCACCTCCAGGGCCCGTCCACGAAGCGGAGCGCCGGACAGTCCTCCCGACCCAACGGCGGACACCCGCTGCGGATCGGTGGCCAAGTTCGCGCGGGAGACGGTGGTGTTCGTGGCGATGATCCCGTCGAGCCCCAGCTCGACGGCGAGATCGGCGACAGCGTCCACCTCGGCGTTACTGAGATCCGGGGCGATCTTCACCAACAGCGGAAGGGCACCGTGTCCGGCCTCGGCTGTGGCGCCACGGACGGCACGGAGCAGGGGGCGCAGCTGGTCCACGGCTTGGAGGTTTCGCAGGCCGGGGGTGTTTGGTGAACTGACGTTCACGACGAGATAGTCCGCCAACCCTGCCAGGCGGCGCGCGCTGGTGGTGTAGTCGGCGATGGCCTCGCTCTCGGGCACCGCCTTCGTCTTCCCGATGTTGACCCCGACCACCGCGCCACGGTTACCGACGCGCGCCCGGTAGCGTCGCAGACGCTCGGCCACATCGGCCGAACCGTCATTGTTGAAGCCCATCCGGTTCACGATGGCCCGGTCCCGCACGAGGCGGAACAGGCGGGGACGCTGGTTGCCCGGCTGCGGCTGTCCGGTGACGGTTCCGATCTCGACGAAACCGAACCCGAGCGCGTGCATCGCGGTGATGCCCTCGGCGTTCTTGTCGAATCCCGCAGCTAGACCCAGCGGGCCCGGAAACTCCCGGCCCAGTGCCCGCACCCGAAGGTCGGGGGATACGGGGGCGAGTACCGTCCGTGCGCCGGTGGCGGCACCAGGAATCCGCGCCATCGCGCGCAGCGCGGCGAAGCTGGCCCGGTGGACCCGCTCAGAGTCCAGGTGCCGGAGCACGGCATGAAAACAAAGTTGATACAGCATGTGGGTCGGCCGGTCGCCTAGCTCTCCTCACCGCGGTCACGTTCGGCGAGATAACGTTCCAGGGCAGCACCCAGCTCGTCACCGCTGGGTAGTCCCGGCCCGGATGTCGCCCCGGTTTCCGACAGCAGGGATGAGGCATCGCCACCACTCAGGTCGGCGCGCGCCGACATGTAACTGTCGTACTGCTCCTCCAGGCTTTCTACCACCCGCTGCACCTCCTCCGAGGCGGCGACCTGCTTCTCGATCTCCTCCTCGGTCCGCAGCGCCTCGGGTTCCATGTCCTCGGGGCTCAGGGCCAGCTGCGTGGCCGTCACCACGTAGGACAGGGCCGCGATCGCACAGCGCGGATACTCGGACTGGGCGAGATAGCTGGGCACGTGGATGGCGTAGCCGATGAAGTCATAGCCGGCCTGCCCAAGCCGGTACTCCAGCAGGGCCTCCGCGCTCCCCGGCACCTGTAGCCGGCCGGGCCAGGTGGTTTCCTCCGGAACGAGGTCTGTCCGGGTGGCGTGCGCCGTCACTGTGACCGGGCGGGTGTGCGGAACGGCCATCGGCACGCCGTGGAACCCGACAACCAGCTCCACCCCGAAGCGATCCACCAGCTGACGCACGGCCGCGACGAACGCCTCCCATTCCCGGTCGGGTTCCAACCCGGTCAACAACAGGAACGGTGTGTCCGCGCGGTCCCACATCTGGTAGAGCGCCAGCTTGGGCTCGCTGTATTCGGTCCACTCGTGATCGACGAAGGTCATCCCCGGGCGGCGGGAGCGGTAGTCCAACAGACGGTCTATATCGAAGGTGGCGAGTTCGGTGTACTCGCAGGTCTCGAAGAGGTGGGTGACCGCCTGCCGCGCCGCGGACCCGGCGTCCACGAATCCGTCCAGGCTGACCAGCAGCACGGGCATGCTCAGCTCGGGCGGTGTGGAACGGAGCTCGTAGAGTGCGGCGGGATCTCGCACCGTGGTCTGCTCTCCTTCGTCAACGATCGGGATGGGAACCTCGTGCCGAGGATACCGACTGGCCATCGGATATGCCCGGCTGCGGGTGGGCTGCGGATTCGCCAGGAGCCCGCAGCCCCTCCAAACCTCGCACAGGCCAGTGTCTATTCCCGAATCGGGCCCGGGGTCACTGCCCCGTCGATTCGGCGAATCCGGACACACGCAAGGAGCGGAGCCGGTTGAGTGCCCCGGCAATCTCGTGCCGCCGCGGCAGAGCGTAATCACCGGCGAACCCCCGTCCCAGGAGGACGACCCCGGCGTCGTCGAGGCGCTCCTCAAGAGCGTCGAGCGCCTCGGCAAGGCTGCGTCGGCCGTCCAGGTAGCCCTCCGCGGCCAGTGTGCGCAGCGCCAGTCCGACCCCGATGATCTGGCTGGGATCCACCAGCTGGGTGAGGTGTCGCACATCGATGTCGTACTCGCCAAAGGTGAGCACGTCCATATCCCGGCGCTTGATCCGGGATTTACCTCGGGCTGTGGAGTCGACACTGCCCGGGTCGACCACTCGGCGCGCGGGCGCGGGAAAGTCGGCGTCGTGACGCTCGGATGCCAGCTCCCGAGCCTGGTCGGTCACGTCGTAGGGATGGTAGGCGTCCAGCATGACAACCTGGTCGGCGACGTCGAAGTAGTCGCCGCTGGCCCCCATGACCAGCACTGTCGAGACCCCATGGTCCCGACGGAGCGGACGCACCAGATCCACGAAGGGGGTGAGCGGTTCGCGGTCGCCGTGGACAAGCCGCTGCATCCGGGCGTCCCGGATCATGAGGTTGGTGGCGGTGGTATCCTCGTCGACCAGCAACAGCCCGGATCCGGCTTCGAGGGCCTCGGCGATGTTGGCGGCTTGCGAGGTGGATCCGGACGCGTTCTCGGTACGGAAGTCACGAGTGTCGGCTCCGGTCGGCAGGTTACGCACGAAAGCGCCGACGTCGCTGCGTTCGACCCGCCGCCCTTCCTCGGCCCGGATCTTAACCGCGTCGTCCCTGGTCACGACCAGTTCCCGCCCGTCGCCGGGCACGTGGTCGTACACGCCGCGTTCGAGAGCATGCAGAAGCGTGGACTTGCCGTGGAAACCACCGCCCACGATCAGTGTGATGCCCTCGGCGATCCCCATCCCGGTGACCTCTCCCCGATGCGGCAGTTTGATTCTGACCCGCAGCGACTCGGGGGAATCGAAGGCGATGGGCTTTTCGGCGGCCGGCATCGGCTGTTCACTGATCCCACTGCGCCGCGGGAGCACCGCACCGTCGGCGACGAAGGCGACCAGCCCATGTGTGGCCAGTTGATCGCGGAGTGAACAGGCATCCTCCACCGTGTCGGCGAAGGTGGTCGCGTCGGTGGCCAGCCCATCTTCCTGGAGGGAATCCCAGTAGAGGGCCTCCACCGCCTCGGGTAGCCGGTCGCACAGCTCCTGTTCAGCGCTGCGTGCGTCGATCTTGCGCCCGTGTCCGGGAAGCTCAAGGCCCAGGCGCAGCCGAATTTCTCCAGCATGGATCTGGCAGGCGGCCCGGTCCAGTACCTCCTGGCCGCCGGCGTCGATGCGCAGCCGGGCCCCCTTGAGGACACGGTGTACGCGCCGAATCAGGTAGTCGGCGGTGCCACGACGACGCGGCTCGGGGCTCCACGCCCGCTGCGGCAGCTGGGCGATCTCGGCCGGAACCCGCACCGAGATCCGCGAGGGAGGTGCGAACGGGTCCGCCTGGACCTTGTCGATGGACACGGTGAAGTCACCGAAGTCCCACTCCCCCGCCAGGGACTTGTACCGCCCGTAGGAGGCGCCCTCCATCCGGCGCAGCTCCTGTCGCAGCCGATCCTCGTCCCGGCGGCCGGTGATCTCCGGCTGATCACGGCGCGAACCTGCGCGGCCCGCGCCACCGCCGCCCCGGCCGTGCCCCTGCTTCTGCCCCGGTCCGCCAGAACCGCCGCGGCCTCCCGACCGGGCACCATCGCGTCCCCCGTGGCGTGCGGACATGCGTGATTCTCCTCGTTGGTCGATGTGTCCGGGCCCCGCCCTGCGGCCGTCGTGACCCTACGTTAGTACTCCGCTCCGATCACGTCCTTCCCGCCGGGCGGGCCGCAGCACTCCCGGACAGCCGACAGTCCCAATGCTGTTCCCGGGAGGACTGGTATAGGGTCCTGTTCGACCCTATCTCCGAGCACACACCGAGACTGATTCGTGAACGACAACGCCACCGCCGCGAGCGGGGCCGGGGCCGGGTATCGGGAAGGGGAGGTGGATGCGGATGAGAGCACCGTGACCGAGTCACCCGCCCACACCACCGACCAGGTCCGGCAGCGACACGCGGCCAACCGTGTGGCCTGGGACGAGGCGGCGCGTCGCTACACACAGAACCTTCCCGAGGTGATTGCGGGTCTGAGGCTCGGGCATTCCTCGACGCATCCGGTAGAGCAGGCTGCGCTGGGCGATCTGCGTTCCTGGTGCCATCGGGCGATCCACCTTCAGTGCGCGTCGGGGGAGGACACGCTTTCCCTGGTAACCGAAGGCGCCACCGAGGTGGTGGGGATCGACATCTCCCCCGCACATATTGCCAACGCCAAGGAGTGCGCGCGGGCGCTGGACGCTCCGGCGACATTCCACTGCTGTGACGTGTTGGACGCACCGCGCGAGCTGGACGGTACTGCCGACCTGATCTACACGGGTCGAGGAGCCGTGTACTGGATACACGACCTCACGGCCTGGGCCGGGGTGGTCGCTCGGCTTCTGCGGCCCGGTGGACAAGTGCTGCTCTACGAGGACCATCCGGCTAACTGGCTGTTCGACATGCGCGAGCCACATCCGGAATACTCCGGCGTGGACTACTTTGCCCACGCGGAACGGAACTGGGGCTGGCCGGAACAGTACCTGGGCACGGTCAGCGCGAATCCGGCGGTCAAGCACGAACGCCTGTGGCCCCTGGGGGAAATAGTGCAGGCCCTGGTGGATGCCGGCCTGCGGCTCACCCGGCTGTGGGAAAGCCCCGAGGAGTTCTGGCCCGTGTTCGCGCATATGGACGAGGAGACCCGCCGGCGGCTACCGATGACGTTCCTGGTCACAGCTAGGAAGGACGGAGGGGGGTAGAGCGGCGCAGGTGTCCTGCGCCGTGGCGGTCTGCGGTGGTGCTGGCTCGGCCCCGGTGGTGGCCTGTCAGAATTGACGGGTGCGAACGATCGGACTCGTTGGTGGCATGAGTTGGCAGTCGTCGGCCGAGTATTACCGGCTGCTGAACGAGCTGACCCGTCAGCGGCTGGGCGGGCTCCACTCGGCGCGGTGCGTGCTGTACTCGGTGGACTTCGCGGAGATCGAGCAGCTCCAGGTCACCGGAAACTGGTATGAGGCTGGAGTCGTTCTGGCGGGGGCGGCGCGATCGGTCGAAGCAGCTGGTGCGGAGCTGGTGCTGCTGTGCACCAACACAATGCACGCGGTCGCCGACCAGGTTTCCGCCGCGGTGTCGGTTCCCCTGCTCCACCTGGCCGAGGCCACCGCTACCGCGATTCGCGAGGCGGGCCTTACGGAGGTCGGCCTGCTCGGCACCGCGTTCACCATGGAGCAGGACTTCTATGTGGAACGGCTCCGCTCGGCTGGCCTTCGCGTCCATGTGCCGGATGCCGATGGGCGGGCCACCGTGCACAGGATCATCTACGAGGAGCTGTGCCAGGGGATGATCCGTACGGAGTCCCGGGCGGCCTACCAGCAGGTGATCGCGAACCTGACTCGTGCTGGTTCCCAGGGTGTGATCCTGGGCTGCACCGAGATCGAGCTGCTGATCCGTCCCGAGGACGCCCCGGTGCCAGTATTTCCCACCACGCGCCTGCACGCCGAGGCGGCGGTCCGCTGGGCCCTGGACACGGATGGGTACTGACCACGCCAGTATTCTGGGAACAGCCGCTCAACGGGTCCTCACGTACCGTCCTCCCCAGTGTCCCCGCTCCGTCACCGGGTCGTGGCGAGGTAGCGTCGGCGCAGGTCTGCGCTGTCTGCTGCGTGGTCCGCGCTGAAGGCACGCGCCAGATCCTCGGCTGCGTCCAGGATCACTTCGCTGCGTTCCACGTTCTGTGCGAGTTCGGGAGGCAGACAGTCCAGGCCGTGCAGGGCTCCGAGGAGGTTGCCGCACACGGCGCCGGTGGAGTCGCTGTCCCCGGAGTGAGTGACGGAGGTGGTCAAGGCCGACCGGGTGCTGTCCGGGCTGGGCTCCCCGTGCACCAGGACCGCATACACCGCGATCGAGAGGGCCTCCTCCCCGGTCCAGCCCTGCCCCAGGGACTCCACGGTGTCGGCCGTGACCGGATCCTGTTCGGCCGCTCGCCGGGCAGCGCTCAGGGCGCGGGTTGTCTCGGTGTGGTCCTCGTGTCTGGCCAGTTCGGCCAGGACGGCGTCCAGTGCCTGGGGCAACCGATCGCCCGCCACCACGCGGTGGATCAGCACCGCGAATGCTCCGGCAGCAAGCTGCCCGGTTGGGTGACCGTGGGTGAGCCCACTGGCGGTGGCAGCCCAGTCGAACACCCACTGCTGTCGAACCCGATCCGGCGGGAGCAGCCCGATCGGGGCGCTGCGCATCACGCCCCCACACCCCTTGGACGCGTTGGCAGCGGGAACAGCGAGACGTCGGTCCTGGGCGGTTGTGGCCAGTGCCCGCATACAGGTGCGTCCTGGGCCGCGCGGATCGTAGAGCCAGGGTTGGGCGTGTAGCCAGTTGGCAGGATGCTCGGGGGGCTGTTCGCAGGTCTGGGTGTCGTACCAGGCGAGGTAGGCGCGATGCAGCTCCCGCACCGGGTCGAAATCGACGTGTGGTGACACCGAGTCGCGTTGGATGCCCGCCGTTACCAGTCCGGCCACCGTGAATAGGTTCATCTGGGTGTCGTCGGTAATCCGACCGGCACGGGACCAGCCCGTAACGCTGTTGCCGTGGAATGCGCGCACCCCAGCACGGCCATACTCCCGATGGATCGTCTCCAGGGGGAGGCCCTCGACCGGGGCGCCGAGAATGTCCCCTATCGCGCCGCCGAGCAGGCAGCCGCGAACCCGGGAGCGATAGTCAGGCGCGAGGGGTCGGTTTGCTGGATCCATAACGCCGTTCTTCCGGATGGGGCGCGTGATCCAGGATAGCGCTCGAGCTCCCGGGGACGGCAGCCCCCGATCACCCCCCATCATGTATCGTTGAAATTAGATATAATCGTTCCATGGCGATTTCAACAGGGAACTCCACCCCCCATCAGGCCGAGCTGGATACCGCAGCCACCCTGTTTCACAGCCTGTCCGACAGCACACGCCTGGCGATCGTGCGCCGCCTGGCCACAGGGGAGGCACGGGTATCCGACCTGGTGGCCCAGCTGGGTCTGGCTCAATCCACGGTGTCCCAGCATGTGGCCTGCCTACGGGACTGCGGACTGGTCCATGGCCGCGCCGAGGGGCGGCAGGTGTTCTACCACCTCACACACCCTGAACTGCTACACATGCTCACCGCTGCCGAAGCTCTCCTCACCGCCACCGGTCACGCGGTAGCCCTGTGCCCCAACTATGGCCCCGACGCCACCGGAGGGCCGCAGCGTGAGTGACCCCTGCTGCGCAGCCACCCCCAAGGTCCCCGCCGCAGACACGACCGACACAGCACCGGGAACACTCTGGCGGGTACGCGAGTTCCACTACGCGGCCGTGGCCGCTCTGCTGCTGGCGGGCGGGTACGGGGCGGGACTGACCAAGGGACCGGAGGCCGTGTCCCTGCTGGCGTTCGCCGCCGCACTGGCCGTGGCGGGTTGGACCTTTGTCCCTGGGACACTGCGTCGGCTGCGGCACGGCCGTCTCGATGTGGGCACACTCATGACCCTGGCTGCCCTCGGGGCGGTTCTGTTGGGCGAGCTTGGCGAGGCGGCTGCGCTGGCGGTTCTGTATGCGGTGGCCGAAGGTCTGGAGAGCTATGCGGTGACACGTACGCAGCGTGGGTTACGCGCCCTGCTGGAACTGGTGCCGAGCCGAGTCACCGTGCTGCGCGGCGACACACCGACCACCGTGGAGCCCCCCGAGTTGGCCATTGGGGACACGATGCTGGTGCGCCCGGGGGAACGCCTGGCCACGGATGGCCGGGTCGACTCCGGACATTCGGCGTTGGATACCTCCGCAGTCACCGGGGAGTCGCTGCCCGTGGAGGTCGGTCCGGGAACCGAGATCCTGGCCGGATCCGTGAACGGAACGGGTGCGCTCCAGGTGACGGTCACCGCCACCGCTGCGGACAACTCCCTCACCCGCATTGTGGAGATCGTGCAGACGGAACAGGCCCGTTCCGGAACCGGGCAGCGCCTCGCCGACCGGATCGCTCGCCCCCTCGTTCCGGGTGTTCTCGCGCTTGCCGGGACCGTCGCCGTACTGGGCTCAATGTTCGGGGACACGCTCCTGTGGGTCGAGCGTTCCCTGGTGGTCCTGGTGGCCGCGGCCCCCTGCGCCCTGGCTCTCTCGGTTCCGGTCACGGTAGTCGCCGCCGTCGGCGCCGCCGCACGGACCGGAGTCCTGGTTAAGGGGGGTGCCGCGCTGGAGGCGCTCGGCCGGGTGCGCACCGTGGCCCTCGACAAGACGGGGACCCTCACCCGGAACACCCCCGCTGTCGTGGAGGTTCGTCCCGCCCCCGGACAGGCCGCACAGCGGGTCCTGGACGTGGCGGCCGCCCTGGAGCAGCAGAGCGAACACCCACTCGCTCCCGCGATTACCGCCGCCAGCTCCGGGGACACACTCTCGGCACGCGATGTCGTCGCCGTCCCCGGGGCGGGCCTCACGGGACGGGTGGCGGGGAGCACGGTGCGCCTGGGCCGGCCGGGATGGATCAAACCCGGCCCCCTGGAAGCCGATGTCGCCCGAGTCCAGCATGAGGGTGCCACCTGTGTGCTGGTGGAGGCGGACGAGGTGGTACTCGGTGCCGTGGCGGTCCGGGACGAACCCCGAGCCGAGGCCTACCAGGTGCTCGTTGACCTGAATCGGTTGGGCTGCCAGGTAGCCCTTCTGACCGGGGACACCCATGCCACGGCCAGTGCACTGGCCCGTCGGGTCGGTATTCCCGCCGACGCCGTTCACGCCGACCTGCGTCCCGAAGACAAGGCATACCGCATCGAAGTGCTGCGATCTGAGCGGCCCACGACCATGGTGGGTGACGGCATCAATGATGCACCGGCACTAGCCAGCGCCGACCCGGGGATCGCTATGGGAGCCGCTGGCAATGATGTAGCGATCGAAACCGCGGATGTGGCGCTCCTCGGCTCGGACCTGAGGCTGCTGCCACGGGCCCTGGGACACGCACGCCGGGCCCGGGTGATCATGTGGCAGAACATCGGGCTGTCACTGCTCGTGATCGCCGCCCTGGTGCCGCTGGCTCTGTTCGGGGTTCTTGGCCTGGCTACAGTGGTGCTCGTCCATGAGCTGGCCGAGATCCTGATTATCGGAAACGGGCTCAGGGCGGGCACCCGTACGCGGCTGCGCCTGCCCACCGCGGCGACAGCGCCAACCGTTCGGTTGGCGGAAGGGCTCAAGCGAGCACCCCACTGACCATGGCGGGCAACACGGAGTCCTGACTGTGCCGGGTGACCAGTTGGAGGCCGACAGGTAACCCGTCGGTGGTGAAGCCGGCGGGCACGGTCAGCGCAGGATGCCCGGTCACGTTGAAGGACCAGGTCAGTGACACACTCATCCGTTCGCCCGGCCCGTCGTGCCCGTGCGGGGGCGTAGGGGTGGTGGGGGTAAGTACCAGATCGACCTCGCTGAGCACCGCCTCCATGTGAGCCGCTGCCGCGTCGTCCCCACCCGTGCCCGCCGCGCGGACCGGTGATGCGCCGGACGACGGGGACCGGGGCGGGGACGGTGGGGACACGGCCTCCCGTTTGGCATGCCACACCTCGGACGGATCGTCCAAGCGGACGACCGGCTCGGTGCACAGGTGCAGACGCCCAGCGCCCTCCAACCGACGGGCAGCCTGATAGGCCACGGCGGCGATCTCATGCTCCACAGATGCATAGCCCAGCGTCCCGGACCACACGGCGGTGCGCGGCGCGGGGGCAGTGTCGGCGAGCAGCCAGGGGCCTGCTTCGGGTAACACCACGTCCAGCGCGGTCACCAGATCACCCGCATCCCGGGTGAGCACACCCTGGGCGCCCAGGCCGTCACCACGACTGGTGGGCAACCAGGTATTGGTGGGTTTCAGCCCCACGACCCCGCACCAGGCGGCGGGAATGCGCAACGACCCGGCGCTGTCGCCCCCTGTGGCCAGCGGAACCATCCCGGCCGCGACCGCCGCGGCGGACCCGGCCGAGGAGCCGCCCGGACTCCGTGTACCGTCCCAGGGATTACGCGTGGGCCCCCGCGCGGTCGTGCCCCAGGTCTGCCAGCTGGTGCGCCCGGACGGGACCGAGGTCACACCCATCGGCACGCATCCGGCAGCCAGGAGCCGGCGCGCAACCGTGGATTCGGTGCGGCCCCAAGCCTTCACCGCGATCGGGACACCGGCCATCGGTAGGTGTGTCCCTGCCTTCACGGCCGCGTCCACCTCACGGGCCACCTCCATGGAATGCTGTGGCCAGACCTCCTGGAAGGCACGCAGGTGGTCGTCACCGTTGGTCACGCGTTCCAGGGCGGCGCGGGCCACACTCACCGCGCGAGTCTCGCGCCGCCGCACCTGTTCGGCGAGGTGCGCCACTGGGGGCCATGGGCCTGACCTGGCGAAAGGCGGAGACACTCTATCCAGCCTAACTACTGCCGCGTATCCGCTGCGGAGCCGCCGGCAGCTACTCTTCAGCCGTTCTGGAGAGGCCTCCCCGACACCTACGACGGGGGCGACCCGGCGGCACCACGCGGTCGTCCGGATCGCCACGCGCCTGCCCGACGCCCGTGCACCCTCTTTCCCCTCACCACCATGACGGACGGCCAAGGGCCGGAAACCGCGATGCGGCGACGGTCCGGCGCTCCACACCGCTTCTGTGGACCCCGCGTGGCCGCTCCGCACAGACTGATTCGTTATCCCGCACGCGCCTGTGCCCGCGTGCCCTACGGACAGCGGAGATGAAGCCCGGCGGTGTCCTCCCCGTCGTGCGAGACGATGCCAGGGGCCGGTACGGCCTCGTGGAAGTGCCGCGACAGCGTGGTCCTCCGACCCGCTACCGCCCACCGAGCAGCGCGGCCCGTCGCTGGCCTCCGCCCCCACTGGCCCAACAGGCGGCGAGTGCCCACTGGACGATGATGGCCATTCCGGTCTCGTCGTAAACCGGCAGGCGGTCCGGGGCTCACTCGCCGTCCCGGTCACGCTGACGGGCCGGGGCAGGTGCCAGCTGCGGCTCGTCGAGGATGAACATGGTCTGCGTGGAGCGCACCTCGGGAAGGCGTTGCAGTCGCTCCAGGACCAGTGCGCGCAGCTCGGCGGCGTCCGCGACCCGCACGAGCAACAACAGGTCGATGTCCCCGGAGACGAGCGCGGCGTGCGCGATCTCCGGGATGTCCCGCAGATGCTCCCGGAACCGTTCCCAGGAATGTTGTTCGATCCGTAGGGAGATGTAGGCCGCAAGCCCTCGTCCGGCCCGCTCCGGATCGATCACCGCGGTGAATCCGGTGATCACTCCCTCGTCCCGGAGCCGCGCCACGCGCGCGTAGGCGTTCGCCCGCGAGATATGCGCCCGTTCGGCCACCGCTCGAATCGCCATTCGACCGTCCGCCTGGAGCAACTCGATGATCCGACGATCCACCGCATCCAGGGACACGGCCATGTGTCTCACCTCACACCGTCCATATTGTGGACGTAGCAGACATATGGACCTCAGGCAGCTCCTGGCGAACCAACTGTCCAGGGTTTGGCGCTACTCATGGACACTATTGGGTGATGAAGCGCATATTCAAGACATGAAGCGCAACACGGCCACGTCCGGCGTGACGGTACCGCCCGCCCTGGAGCCCCTCCGCCTTGTGGATTCCCAGGGGGGACGCGTGAGCACTCCTCCCCTCCCGGTTCCCGAGCTCGACACGTTAGGTGCCCTCCACCGGGCCATGGTGATCGGACGTCGCTTCGACCGCCAGGCCAGTGCGCTTGCCCGCCAGGGACGCCTCGCCGTCTACCCCTCCTCCTTCGGACAAGAGGCGTGCCAGGTGGGTGGGGTACTGGCCCTCGCCGAACAGGACTGGCTGTTCCCGACCTACCGGGACACCGTGTCCCTGGTAACCCGGGGCGTGGACCCGGTCCAGGCACTCACCCTGCTACGGGGAGACTGGCACAGCGGCTACGATGCCCATGCCCACCGTTGCGCCCCGCAGTGCACCCCCCTGGCGACGAATGCCTCCCACGCGGTGGGACTGACCTACGCCGCCCGGCAGAAGCGCCACCAGGCATCCGTGCCCGCCCAGGCGTCAACGGCACCGTCCAACAGCGCTGATCCCGCCGAGGTCGAGGCCGACACGGCGGCACTGGTACTGATGGGCGACGGAGCCACCAGCGAAGGCGACGCCCATGAGGCCTACAACTTCGCGGCTATGTGGAACGCGCCGGTGGTGTTCCTGATCCAGAACAACCAGTGGGCCATCAGCGTTCCGGTCCGCAAGCAGTCCCGCGCGCCCACCCTGGCGCACAAAGCCATGGGCTACGGCATTCGGGGGCTGCACGTCGACGGCAATGACGCGGCGGCGGTATACGCAGCGGTGTCCCAGGCTCTCACCGAAGCACGTGCAGGTGAGGGACCCACGATCATCGAGGCGCGCACCTACCGCATGGACCCGCATACCAATGCAGACGCCCCGCAGCGCTACCGGGAGCCCAGTGACGTGGAACGCTGGCAGAACCACGATCCGATCGACCGGCTGGAGAGCCTCCTGCGAGCGGAGGGTCAGCTGGACGACGCGGGCCGCGCCGACCTCGACGCCACTGCGGAGAAGCTGGCCACCCGAGTTCGGGAACACATGGCCCAGCCGGACGAGCTGGACCCCAACGAGATCCTCGCACACACCTACACCCATCCCAGTGCGATGCTGCGGGAACAACAGGCCAACCTCGCCGCGGAGATCGGGGAGGCCCGGGCATGAGCGAGATCTCCTTCGCCGAGGCGCTGAACGCCGCGATGCGCGACTCCATGCGCGAGAACCCCGACGTTGTGGTCTACGGCGAGGACGTGGGCCAGCTGGGGGGCGTGTTCCGCGTCACCGACGGGCTTACCGCAGAGTTCGGCGAGCAGCGCTGCTTCGACACCCCCATTGCCGAATCCGGCATCGTGGGCACCGCGATCGGGATGGCGATGCATGGCGCCCGGCCCGTGGTGGAAATGCAGTTCGATGCCTTCGCCTACCCAGCATTCGAACAGGTGGTCTCGCACGCGGCGAAGCTACGTAACCGCACCCGTGGCTCTGTCACCCTGCCGTTGGTCATCCGGATTCCCTACGGTGGGGCGGTCGGCGCGGTCGAACACCACAGCGACTCCTCCGAGGGCTATTACGCGCACACTCCCGGATTGACCGTGGTCACCCCGGCTACCGTGGCCGACGCGTACTCAATGTTGCGTGCCTCGATCGCGCACCCAGATCCCGTGGTGTTCCTGGAGCCCAAGCGTCTCTATCGCAGCACAGCGACGATGTCACTTCCCGTCACCACCGAGGAACTGGACCGGGCCGTGGTCCGCCGCGAGGGCCGAGACGTCACGCTGCTGTGTTACGGGCCCACCGTGGACACTGCCCTGGCCACCGCGGACGCCGCAATGGCGGACGGATACGACGTGGAGGTCGTCGACCTGCGCAGCCTCACCCCATTCGATGACGCGACCGTCACCGCCTCGGTACGCAAAACAGGGCGCGCGGTCGTTACCCACGAGGCACCGTCCTTCGCCGGATACGGTGCAGAGGTCGCCGCCCGGGTCACCGAACACTGTTTCCACTACCTGGAAGCCCCGGTGCTGCGGGTCGCCGGATACGACGCTCCCTACCCGCCACCGCTCCTGGAGCGGTACTACCTCCCCACCGTGGACCGGCTGCGCACGGCCTTGTCCCGGTTGCAGTGGGAGTCGCAGTGGACGGAGAACGATCCCAGTCCCCTTCGAGTGGCGGCCGCCGCACCCCACGCGGCCAACCAAGACTCGGGGGTGGTCGCGTGAGCACCAATACCACCAGCTTCGTCCTACCGGACCTGGGCGAAGGACTGACCGAGGCGGAAATTCTCCGGTGGCTGGTCCAAGTCGGCGATACTGTGGCTGTGGACCAACCGGTCGTCGAGGTGGAGACGGCGAAAGCATCGGTGGAGTTGCCGTGTCCCCACGCCGGCCGGGTGGAGCACCTGCATGGTTCCCCCGGCGATGTGATCGCAGTGGGAGCGCCACTGGTCAGTGTTGCCGCAGCGGCAGAGTCACCCGACCATCCAGACAGCCGCCGAGCCGCCGATCCCACGGAGTGCGGCAGTGACGCCGCAGCCACCTCCTCGGATTCGGAAGCGGTGCTGGTGGGCTACGGGTCCGGGACAATGGCGTCCCGGACCCACTCCCCCACCGAGAATCGATCCCACAAGCAGCCTCCTGCACCCGTAACCGTCGCGGGCAGCCGCGGGGAGCGCACCGTGGCGGTGGTATCGCCGTTGGTGCGGCGCATGGCGCGGGAGCATGCTCTGGACGTCTCAACACTGGCCGGGTCCGGCCCCGATGGTCTCGTCCTGCGTCGCGACGTCACCGCGGCGATCGCTGCCCAGTCCACCGACACCGACGGCACCGTTCCCCCACCCCGCGACTCGGACTCGGTCACAACGCGGGGGGAGGCGGTGCAGCGGGTACCACTGCGGGGGGCACGCCGATCCGCGGCCGAGCAGCTGGCCCGGTCCCGGCGCGAGATCCCCGAGGCCACCGTCTGGGTAGACGCGGACGCCACCGAGCTGATGCGCATGCGCCGCGACCTCAACGCCTCCTCCCCGGAACACTCCGTCGGACTCCTGGCTCTGGTGTCCCGATTCTGCCTGTTGGGCCTGCGGCGCTACCCGGACCTGAATGCCACCTTCGACCCCGAGCAGGGCGAGATTCTGCGGTACCACCATGTGGGCTTGGGCTTCGCCGCACAGACCCCCCGCGGGCTCATGGTTCCGGTGGTACCGAACGCCGATGAGAAATCCGCACGGGAACTGTCAGCGGAGCTGACTGAGCTGACCGCCACGGCCCGCGCCGGGGAGCTGACCCCACAACAGTTGAGCGGGGGCACGTTCACCGTGAACAACTACGGCGTGTTCGGAGTGGATGGCTCGGCGGCCATCATCCCCTATCCGCAGGCCGCCATCCTGGGAATCGGCCGGATCACCCGCCGCCCCTGGGTGGTACACACCGACACGGGGGAAGAGCTGCGCCCCCGCGACGTGGTGGAACTGACGCTGGCCTTCGACCACCGGGTATGTGACGGGGAGACCGCGGCCGGGCTGCTGCGGTTCGTCGCCGACCGGATCGAACGTCCACACCTCGTGGTGGCTGAGGCATAACCAGGCCCCGGGGGATGTGGGTCCACGGCCGATGCCCGCCACCCCTCCCGGCGGTGAGTGGGGATGGGGATGGGGATGGGGATGGGGATACTGCCACGGGACGTCAGGGCCATGGTGCCCCACGGCCACAGTGCCGCCTGGGCTACCGGATCAGCCAGGAAGCCCCGAGCCGGCCAGCAGTACTGCGTATGGACCAGGCCCCGGACAGCCCGATCGGGATCCAACCGGACGGCAGTCGCCAGGTACCCGCGGAGTGGAGTGGGTTGTCAGGATCGCCCGCATCGGCGACAGTCGAGAGGAGTTCCCGGAGGTGCCAGCTGCGGTCGAGCATTCTGGCGTCGCCACCGCCTTGGGGTGCCAGGCACGCTGGCCGTACCGATCTTCCGAGAACGAGGGGATTATGGCCCGACGGTACCGAGTTGCGACGCTAGCTGCGGCCATCCTGCTCACCATGGTGGGATCCCCGATCGTGGTGGCACTGGGCGGGGACACCACAATCGCCCCGGTCGCACTGATCGGGGCGATACTGACGTGGGCTGCCTGCCTGTGGTGCTGGGGGGTTGCTGGCCGGCCCTATTGGCCCCACCTGGTGATCATTCCGGTGGTGCAACTGCTGGTGGCGTTCTTCGTGGGCTTCGTCGGTGCCACGGTCCTGTCCCCCACGCGACTGGACCGGGAGTGGGCGTCCTTCCTGGCTGTTTGGCTGATCTGTGCGGGGATGTACACGGTCGCGTCGGCCCTACTCGCCGGATTCGCGCGCGACTACGGAACCGGGTCACCTGGCGGTGGGGGAGACGGTGGTGGCGGTGGTGCGTAGACCGCCAGGTTGTGGCTGGCCCAGATCTCAGCACACTGCGGCTGTGACCCACTCACTCCGGTTCGACGATGCCGGCTTCATAGGCCAGGATCGCCGCCCGCACCCGATTACGCACCTCCAACCGGGTCAGGATGCCACTGACGTAGCTCTTGACGGTTCCCTCAACCAGGTGCAGCCGCCGGGCAATTTCGGCGTTGGACATCCCGGCACCAACCAGCGCCAGGACCTCGCGCTCCCGGTCCGTCAACTCGCCCACGCGCCTGGCGGCCTCCTGGCCTCGATTCATTCGCTGCCCGGTCAACTCACTGATCACACGCTGGGCCACCCGGGGCGATAGGAACGCCGCGCCCTCGGCCACAGCCCGAACCCCGGTGATCAGTTCCCGGGGGTCCCCGGCTTTGAGTAGGAAACCACTGGCCCCGTCGCCAAGGGCGCGCGCGATGTAGGCGTCCTCCCCAAAGGTGGTGAGGATCACCACCGGCACCTCCGGCAGGACACGGCGCAACTCGGCCGTGGCGGCGAGCCCGTCCAGTTTCGGCATCCGAATGTCGATCAGGGCGATATCGGGACGATGGCTCAGCGCCAGCTCCACAGCTTCCCGTCCATCGCCCGCCTCCGCGACCACCTCGATCTCCGGATCGTTCCCGAGAATCGCGATCACTCCGGCACGGATCATCGCCTCGTCGTCCGCCAACAGCACCCGGATCACGTGTACTCCCGTCCCTGCCGGCCCCGCTCGGAGACCGTCACTGCCCGATCCGGTCCTTGGCGACCAGAATGTCGTCCACATAGCACAGCCGGTAGACCTCTCCTCCAGGCAGCTGTACCTCACCAACCGGAGCAGCGTGATAGTAGCTACAGATCGCCCCGTCGGGAGGTGGCGAGGCACTGTCCCGGTCAGCTTCGGTGACCAAGTCCCGCACCGGCAACTCCTCCTCCACCTCTCCCCGAGGTTGACCGACCTCGATGCGATCGAAGTCCTCCGTGGGGAGGGTGGCCTGATCCAAAGCACTCAACTGTATTCCGGACACCACGACCAATCCGCCCACGGTCACCACCGCGAACGCCGAGGCGACCAGGATTCCCGCGCGTCGGGAACGCAATTGGGCATGCCGCATCTCCGCCCCGACTGCCGAGCCCTCAAGGTCCACGGACGCCCCCGCCGGCTCGGGTGTCCCGGTCGCGTCCACGGGAGCGGAACGGTGCCCGAACCGGGCGGTGACCCGGAAGCCATCCCGCTCCTCCCCGGCGTCGAATGTCCCTCCCGCCACGCGCACTCGCTCGGCGAGAGCGGCCAACCCACGCCGCCCCTGGGTCGCTCCCGGAAGCGGATCGGCGGTGCCGGCATCGTTGTACACACTGACCGTCGTTTCGTCGACGTCGTGCACGATCTGCACCAGCACGGATGCCCCAGGGGCGTGCTTGGTTGCGTTGGTCAGGGCCTCCTGCACCACGCGGTAGACGGCTCGGTCCACCATGTCCGGGAGTGCAGCCGCCGGCCCGACGCGTTCCAATGCGACATCCACCCCGGAGGAGCGCACCCGCTCCACCAATGCCGAGACCCCCTCCCCGACCGGATCCAACGGAAGCGGGTCCTGCCGCTCGCGCAGGACCCCGATGATCTCCTGGAGCCGCTCGGTCGCCGCCGTGGCGTGCGCGCGCAGCTCCCCCGCGGACTGGCGATGCTGCTGTGCCAGGTCCGTGGCCATCTCCAGCGCGCCGGCGCGAAGCGCGATCAGGCTCAGTTCGTGCCCCAGGGAGTCGTGCATGTCCTGGGCGATACGGGAACGCTCCCGCACCCGCATCTGCTCACCCACGATCCACTGCTCCCGCTCCAGCTGCTTGGCATGCTCCCAGCCGGCATCGGCCAACTGTTTCTGCTGACGTCGGTATACACCCACGAGCCAGGGAGGCACCAGCACGAACAGCAGAACCATCAGCAGGACAGACAGGACCTCCAGGTCCAGCACGCCGAACCAGAGCAGGTATACCAGCCCGGTCATGATCACCAGCTCCAATAACGCGAGCATGGTCACGATCCGTGGCATCCGGCGTCCGACCAGGTAGGCCATAACCCCCATCGCCGGGGTTAAGGCCGGAGTGACCAGGGTGGCCAGTACTGACGAGGCCAGTGCCAGCAGCGGCAGTGGACGACTCAGAGCAACCAGGAACGCAGTGACACACAGCACACCCAGTGCCCACGCGGTAACGGCGAGGCCGCCCTGTTCCCAGTACTGACTGAGCACACCGGAAACACCGAAACCGCTCAGCCCCAGCCACAGGAGAAGATCGCGAAGGATCCAGCGCCGGGGGCGTGGTTCCGCGAGTGGAGTAACCGCGCCCCGCCAGATCTCCGGGTCAAGCCCGCGCAGCAGTCGCATGCCTGTCAAGCTAGTCGGCACTGGCTGGAAGCAACACTGTCGATCGTCAGGAGCGGGGCACCACGTCCGATATCAGGTAGGGACGCGACTCGTCGTAGCGCACCCGTCCACCGACGTCCACGGTCCCCTCCGGCCCGGGTCTGGTCTCGATACGGGAGCCGGCCCCCTGGCGGATACTCAGGGGCCGCTCCAGCAGGGCCGTTAGGCGCATGGCCGCGGCCCCGGTGGCCTCATCCTCGGCAACGCCGAGTCCGGTGGGAAAGACCCGCACCCGCACCCGGCCGGCCTCTTCGTCTTCCCAGGCCCACACGTGCAGGTCGGTTCCGGGTTCCCCGCCGTCCAGAGCCTCGACGCCCGCGGGGTCGGTGAGCTGTCGGGTATCGAATACCGGGGCATCGGCCGGGTTTGCCCGAATCCACGTAAGGTCCCCGTCGGTCCAGGTGGCCACCGCGCCCGCCGGTGGACGCACCGTGGACACCTGGAGTCCCTGATGGTTCAGTAGCCAGGAGGTACCCACCAGCGGATGTCCGGCCAGCGGCAGCTCGGTCTCGGGGGTGTGGATGCGTAGGCTCCCGGTGAGCAGATCCTCCACGAACACCGTCTCCGAGAACCCGAGGTCTGCGGCGATCGCCTGTCGCGTGGTGTCGGGCAGCCCGGCCGCGTCCAGGAGCACTCCCAGCGGGTTACCGCCCACACCGTTCTCGCCCAGAAACACAGAAACCACGTGCAGCGTGGTGGAACGAGTTTCGGTCATGCGGCCATGTTTCCACACGCCGGCCAGGAACGGGTCCCACATTCCGGCCCAGTGCGCACTTGATGCCATGCCGATCCAAAGCTCCAGAGCCCGGAGACGCCGCCACGCACGGCCCGGCAGCATCCCGCACCATCGGACCACGCAGACGCCGAGACCAGTCCAAGCCAAACCAGGCGGTCCGTATCCGCGAGTCGTTCTTCTCCGGCGTCGCAGAGCCTGTGTCATGGCGTGGCCCCCGACCGCACGACAGGGGTATAACCCACATAACGTCCGTGCGATGGCTGGCTGACATGATCGGTGTGGCGGACTAGGGTGGGCGACCGTGCTGACGCTGTTTCCAGGTACCAAGTCTCGGACACCCGAACGCCGAAAAGGGATTGCTGTGCCCAGCTTCACCGGCATCGCCCACCTGACGCTGTCCGTGCGTGACCGTGACGCCAGCGTACGGTTCTACCGGGACGTCCTCGGTTTCCAGGAGTTCCAGACACGTGACTGTGGCGAGTGGCGCCGCACCATGTGTCGCCACCGTTCCGGTGTGGTGTTGGGTCTGATCGAGCACAAGGATCATTTCAACGCCGTGTTCGACCACCGGCGCGTGGGCGTGGACCATCTGGCGTTCACGGTGTCCTCCTCCGCGGAGCTGGATGCGTGGGAGGAGCGCCTTACGGAACTGGACATCGACCACTCCCCGGTGGTCCACGCCGAACAGGGGCGCGCCCTCACCTTCGCCGACCCGGACGGCTTCCAGCTGGAGCTGTACTGCGAGGACTCTGCCTAGATGTAGCTGTCCCGTGCGGGGGGTAACGGTTGCCCCAGCGGCGTGCCCCACTCCCCCAGGATGGTCTGCGTCATGGCGGCAGGGCGGCCGTCCCGGCGAAACGCCCGATCCCCCATCGACTGGAGC
>NZ_JAVLVT010000014.1:0-33303 GCF_031628175.1 Lipingzhangella rawalii
GCACTAGCTGTAGTGCCCAGGGAGGTGCCCACCCGTAACGCGTGCGGTACCCGCGTGGATCGCACCGCGGCCGATTCCGGAACGTGCCCCCGGTGGTTTCGGCACCGGGGCGTCGTGTCGGGATGGGATTGCGGTGGTTCTGGCCTGCGGGGTTGGCCCCCAATGGTTGGGGGCAAGGAACGGCCACGGGGGTGCTCGGAGCGGGCAGGGACGGGGCCGGTTCCCCGTAGTCCCTGCCCGCTCCGCGGCAGCTAGCCGTCCGCGATGGGCAGGTACACCCGCTTGCCCTGCTCCTGAAACTCCTGCGACTTCTCCCGCATGCCCTCCTCGATGGCAGCAACCGTGGACAGGCCGTGCTCCTCGGCGTAGGCCCGCACATCCTGGCTGATCTTCATCGAACAGAACTTCGGTCCACACATGGAACAGAAGTGCGCGGTCTTCGCCGGCTCCGCCGGGAGAGTCTCGTCGTGATAGGCCTGGGCCGTCTCGGGGTCCAGGGCCAGATGGAACTGGTCCTTCCACCGGAACTCGAAACGCGCCTGGGACAGGGTGTCGTCCCATTCCTGCGCCCGTGGATGGCCCTTGGCCAGGTCCGCCGAATGGGCGGCGAGCTTATAGGTGATCACCCCCGCCTTGACGTCGTCCCGGTTGGGCAGTCCGAGGTGCTCCTTCGGGGTGACGTAGCACAGCATCGCGGTGCCGTGCCAGGCGATCTGGGCCGCCCCGATCGCGGATGTGATGTGGTCGTAGCCCGGGGCGATATCCGTGGCCAGTGGACCGAGGGTGTAGAAGGGTGCCTCCCCGCAGAGCTCCTCCTCCAGGCGCACGTTCTCCGCGATCTTGTGCATCGGCACGTGCCCCGGCCCCTCGATCATTACCTGAACATCGTGGGCCCGCGCGATATGCGTGAGCTCCCCCAGCGTCCGTAGCTCAGCAAACTGGGCCTCGTCGTTCGCGTCGGCGATGGATCCGGGCCGCAACCCGTCCCCGAGCGAGAAGGTGATGTCGTAGGCCCGCAGGATCTCACACAGCTCCTCGAAATGCGTGTAGAGGAAACTCTCCTGGTGGTGGGCCAGACACCAGGCTGCCATGATCGAACCGCCCCGGGAGACGATCCCGGTCGTGCGTTGGGCGGTGAGTGGGACGTACCGCAGCAGCACCCCCGCATGTACGGTCATGTAGTCGACGCCCTGTTCCGCCTGTTCGATCACGGTATCCCGATAGATCTCCCAGGTCAGGCTGGCGGGGTCACCATCCACCTTCTCCAGGGCCTGATAGATCGGCACGGTACCGATCGGCACCGGTGAATTGCGCAGGATCCACTCCCGGGTCTCGTGGATCCGCTTTCCGGTGGACAGGTCCATCACAGTGTCGGCACCCCAGCGGGTCGCCCACACCATCTTTTCCACCTCCTCGGGGACCGACGAGGTGACAGCCGAATTGCCGATGTTGGCGTTGACTTTCACCAGGAAGTTCTTGCCGATGATCATCGGTTCGGACTCGGGGTGGCAGCGGTTCGCAGGGAT
Source organism: Lipingzhangella rawalii (assembly GCF_031628175.1). Taxonomy (NCBI): domain Bacteria; kingdom Bacillati; phylum Actinomycetota; class Actinomycetes; order Streptosporangiales; family Nocardiopsidaceae; genus Lipingzhangella; species Lipingzhangella rawalii. The sequence continues at coordinate 1,527 of NZ_JAVLVT010000014.1, forward strand.
CACCGCCCGGCCGATGGCCACTTCATCCCGAACAAACTCGGGATCCATGCCCTCGCGCGCGGCGATGAAGCGCATCTCCGGGGTGATGTGGCCGGCCTTCGCATAGGCGAGCTGACTTACCGCCCCGTTCACCGGCTCCCGAGCGGCGATCCACGGTGCACGCAGCTGGGTCAGGCCCTGATGCGGGTCCACGGTCGCGTCCGGATCCGTGTACGGTCCGGACGTGTCGTACAGGTCAATGTGGCTGCCATTGGCAAGCCCAACCCGGCGCCGCGGCACCCGAACCTCGCCCTCCGGGCAGGAGACGGTGTCGTAGACCTTCGTCGACCCCATGATGGGGCCGGTGGTCAGCGTGGGTTGGACAGAACGGTCGTCAAGAGCCGTCACGGCATGCCTCCCTACGTCGGAATTACCCGAACAGGTTCTGCGGTCGGCGACACCGGTCCTCGGGGGACAGCCGCCCTCTCAGCCCGCCATGGCGCGAGCTCCCGCGTGGGTGATGTTCGTTTGTCTGCGCTCGCCGATCTCGACGAACAGCCCCAACCGGGGCCGCCGCCACCCTAACCGCAGCAGCGGCACGGAATCCATACCGGCCCGTGGACAACCGGAGTGCGGGCTCAGAACAGGGTCTCCCCCGGTGCGTCCCCCGGCTGGGCAGGCTCGGACCAGAGTGGCGTCAGCAGGTGCGGACCGTTGTTGCGCACACTGTTGACCTCGGTCCCCACCGGGAACGACTCCAGTTTCGACGCCGGGGTGCGTTCCAGCACGGCCCCCAGCTCCGATGCTGTGGCCTCCGGACTGAGCCACAGCGGCCAGTCCTCGGCCCCGACCACCACCGGCATCCGGTCGTGGATGTGGGCAAGCTCCGGCGCCGCCTCGGCCGTGATGACCGAACAGCTCCACAGCCACGCCTGCGGGTCGTTCTCGTCCCGGTTCGGATCCCGCCACCGTTCGAACAGGCCCGCGAACGCGAGTGGGCTCCCGTCGTTGTAGCGCACGGCGAACGGCCGCTTACGCGCACGTGCCTTGCGCTGTTTATGCTCCGGATCCGTGGCCGGCGAGGTGCTGGGCTCACTCGTTCCAGGCGCGTCCGTGGGCAGCAGCTGCCATTCGTAATAGGCGTCGGCGGGGATCAGGCAGCGGCGCTTGGCAAACGCCGCCCGGAAGGCGGGCTTATCCGCCACGGTCTCACGTCGCGCGTTGATCATCCGGTATCCGACATTGGGGTCCTTCGCCCAGAACGGCACGAGTCCCCACCGCAGAGTGCACAGGTGGCGCGGCCCGCCAGGTCCGGGCTCCGCAACACCGGGCGCCGGCCCCAGGACGGCGTAGACGTGCTTGCCCGGGGCGATGTTGTAGTCCGGTTGCAGCTCCTCGCGGGGCGGCCAGGACCGAGGCTGTGGCTGCGGCGGATCCTCCGGCACCGCAAGCTCGAACTCGAGCTGGAGTTGATGCTGATTCCGCGACTGCGCGTAGCGACCACACATAGGAGTAAGCCTAGACTCCCCCGCCGACAGGCCGCGGTAACGCTCCCGGGGTCCCCGAACCAGACGACGTCCCCAGGTTTTACCAACCGTAGTGCCGACACAGGGAAAACCTCGCTGTCCTGATTCGTTACACCTGGCAGCGTGGCTGCCACGATCGAGGTCGGCAGCGGACAGCGCGCGAATGAGGGTGAATCATGGGTGCACGCTGGATCCTACTCACGGTCATTGCCGTGGTGGTGGTGAGCAGCGCCGCGGTGCTGACGGCTCGACTGCTCCACACCCCCGCCACCGAGATCCAGCCGGCGGCACCGACAGTCGCCGAGGGGACGACGGCCAGCCCGGAGGAACGTGCGGAATTCGTCGCGTTCGCCCAGGACTACGAAACGGCGACGGCTGCCGCAGAAGCGGTGCCGCGGGTGACTGCGATCCACAACCTCGGGGGAACCGGAGAGGTGGAGATTCACACCGACCTGCCCAGTTCCGAAGCGCCACGCGCCAACGAACTGGGCAGTGCCATCGTAAGCTGCGCCTACGACTTCTTCGACCTGGAGGACCAACACACCGTCGTGTACGCCGCCAACGGCGAGCCCATCGCGGGCGGATGAGGCGCACGCGCACCCGCCCACACTGCCCGCAGCCCGCCGCTGGCCGTCGTGCCCGAAAGCCCCGCCACGGCACCTGCGGGTGAACCATCACCGCTCCCCTCTGCCCGGTGCCCCGTGGCGCGTGGGAGACCATGGTGCCCCCGCAGCCCCGCACCCCCGCGGGGATGCACCCGGCAGCACGACGCACACCCGGGCCACACCGCCCCCCGGGGGGAGGGATTGTGCTTGCGGTCCATCTCCGATCCGCAGGCGCCACTGCCAATGGGCAAGGAGGGGTTCCCGGCGGTCTCCCCACGCTCCGGTGGATGGGCGCCCCGGGCCATAGAGCGTGGGGCAGGTTCGGAGTTGACCATGCAGTGCAGGACAGAATCCTGGCTGACCATGCCGTGAGCACGGCCACCCCACCCCGCTGGCCGTCGTGCAAGCGATTTCCTAGCCACGCCGAAGCACCCCACACCCCGATCACCGCGCCCACGCGCCACCGCACACGAGAACACCGCACCCCGACCACCGGGACACCCCCACAACCACCGCCCCCCTACACCCCGCTGGCCGTCGTGCGGGGGAGCGCCCCCGGAACAGAACACCACCAGGGACCACCACGGCGCGACGCCGCCGGCGGCCAACACGGCGCGCGCGGGGGCCAGTGCCCGGACCAGGATCTCGGGCCGGCGGTGGGAACCCGGAATTTCCCTGCCACCTGATGGACCTCGACCACGGGCAGCCTCACCCGTGTGGGTGGAGCCCCGGTGGTCCGACCGGGGTGGCCTCCCCCGAGTCGACCGCGCGCACCACTCCTTAGCTGGCGACCGTGGCCGTTCCCTCGTGCCGGACCGGAAAACTGACGGAGCGTGCAACGAAACACCGCTCGTTCGCTTCCTCGTGCAGCCCCGCGAGCCGGCCCACCATGGCGGGCTCTCGCACCGTCACCGCGGGACGCAACACCACCTCGGTCATCTGGCCCGCGCCGCTGCGTTGCAGCGACATCGTTCCGGTCGCCGCATCCCGATACTCGGTGACCACCACCCCGGCGGCAGCGGCACGATGCAGGAACCACAGCATGTGGCAGGCGCTGAGCGCCGAAATCAGGAGCTCCTCCGGATTCCACTGTGCGGCATCCCCGCGAAAGGCCGGATCCGCCGATCCGGCCACGACCGGCTTGCCCTCCGCCCGCATCTCGTAGGCCCGGGAGAAGTCCCGGTAGCTCGTGGTTCCGGTCCCGGTGTTCCCGGTCCACCGCACCTCGACCTCGTAATGGTGGTCCCGCAGCCCTGTTGTCACGACGTATCCTCCACCCTCGCTCCCGGTCCCGGGGAGACCCCCCGATGTGGGAATCGTCGCAGACCGCACCCCCGGCCCACGCCGTGCCTCGGTCACCGTGCCTCGGTACGGCCACGGCTGTGTCACCTCGCACCCCCTCGCTACCCTGGGAGCCATGGCCACCACCGCACCGCACTGGTCCGCGCCTACGACCCGACGGCCCGTCGACGCCTCGGTCAGTCTGCCCGGATCGAAATCCATGACCAATCGCGCACTGGTCCTGGCCGCCCTGGGCACCGAACCCACGCTTGTGCGGGCCCCGTTACTCAGCCGCGACACCGAGCTCATGGCCGCGGCCCTGCGCAGACTCGGCGCTGAGGTCACCGCGACCGGTTCAGGGACGGATCTACGCGTGACCCCACACCCGCCCCGTGGGCCGGCCACGGTCGACGTGGGAAACGCGGGAACCGTGATGCGTTTCGTTCCCCCTCTTGCGGCCCTCGCTGATGGACCGGTCACCTTCGACGGGGACGCGCGCGCCCGGGAACGTCCGGTGGGGCCGCTGCTTGCCGCACTGCGCGACCTCGGGGCCACGGTGGTGGACGACGGGCGCGGAGCCCTGCCGCTGGTGATTCACGGCCGGGGCGAGCTTCCCGGGGGCACGGTCACCCTCGACGCCTCGAGCTCCTCCCAGTTCGTCTCCGCGCTCCTGCTCAGCGGCCCCCGGTTCGCGCAGGGAGTCGAGGTTCGGCACGTGGGCGCGCCCGTACCCTCGCGCCCCCACCTCGACATGACCGTGGCCATGCTGCGGGAGGCGGGAGCCCGGGTCGTCACGGACACTCCGGACGTGTGGCGGGTGGCCCCCGGGCCGCTGCGGACCACAGCGATCACGGTCGAGCTGGACCTGTCCAACGCCGCACCGTTCCTGGCCGCGGCACTGGTCACCGGCGGGCGTGTCACCATCAATGGCTGGCCCGAAAATACGACGCAGCCCGGGTCGGTGCTTCCCGAACTCTTCACCAGGATGGGGGGCACGGTCCACCGGGACCCGGCCGGCCTCACCCTCCACGGCACGGGCACGATCCAGGGCATCAGCGCCGATCTCCACGAGATCGGCGAACTCACCCCGACGATTGCCGCCGTGGCGGCGCTGGCCGAGACGCCATCCCGGCTGACCGGGATCGCCCACCTGCGTCGCCACGAAACCGACCGGATCGCCGCGTTGGCCCGGGAGATCACACGCCTCGGTGGGAATGTGACCGAGCTGGAGGACGGGCTGGTGATCGAGCCCGGGCCGCTGCACGGTGGCGTGTTCCATTCCTATGACGACCACCGCATGGCGACGTCGGGCGCCGTCCTCGGGCTGGCTGTGCCCGAGATATCCGTGGAGAATATCGCGACCACGGGCAAGACCATGCCGAACTTTCCGGAGCTGTGGGGTGAGGTCGTGCATGCGGCGACGTAGCCGGGATCTCGACGAGGACGACGTGCGGGTGCGTGCCCGCGGTGGCTCGCGCCCCCGGACCCGTAACCGGCCAGAACACGCCGATGCCCGTATCGGTATGGTGACGGCCGTGAACCGGGGGCGCTACCAGTGTCTGGTCGGGGACCGGGCCGTCACCGCGATGAAGGCTCGGGAGCTGGGCCGGGGCAGCATCGTCGTGGGAGACCGGGTCGCGCTGGTGGGGGACCTCAGCGGCGAGCCGGACACCCTCGCCCGGGTGGTGCGGGTGGAGAAACGGAGTTCGGCCCTTCGACGCACCGCTGACGACACCGACCCCAGCGAACGGGTGATCGTGGCAAATGCCGACCAGATGGTGATCGTCGCCGCACTCGCCGACCCGGCTCCCCAACCCCGGCTCATCGACCGCTGCCTTGTCGCGGCCTACGACGCAGGTCTCCTCCCCCTGCTGTGCCTGACCAAGGCAGACCTGACCTCCCCCGCCGACATGACCCGCCACTACGCCCCACTCGGCCTGGACATCGTCGTAACCCGCTGTGACGAAGCCAGCGGCCGCGAGGAACTTTACGAGCGGCTTCGGGGCCGATGCAGTGTTCTGGTCGGCTCCTCCGGCGTCGGTAAGTCCACACTCGTCAATGGGCTTGTCCCGGAGGCGGACCGGGCGGTAGGGACCGTTAATCCCGTCACAGGCCGCGGCCGTCACGTCTCCAGTTCGGCGATCGCCCTCCCTCTACGGGAGGGGTGGCTCATCGACACTCCGGGCGTGCGGAGTTTCGGACTCGCCCACGTTGCTCCGGAGACCATCACCGCCGCGTTCCCGGACCTCGAGGTCGCGATCGAAGAGTGCCCCCCGGGCTGTGCCCACAGCGCCGATACCGAATGTGCCCTGGACACGTGGCGCGCCACGGGACGGGTCGACGCCGCACGTGTGGACTCCCTCCGTCGACTCCTGGCCAGCCGCGCCGGCGAGGAGTGACCGGCGCTGGCTCCGGCGGCACCGGGGCAGGTCAGGACTCCACGCCGGCCAGGGCATTCGTGCGCCAGTAGACCTGGCCGTTGCGTTCCAGGAATCCTTCCTCCACCAGCTGGCGCCGTAGCGCGGCACAGTCCTCGTGGAACTCGCGCAGCAGCGCGTTGACTTCCCGCTCGGGGTAGCTGGCCTCGGGCTCGAACGCCCGGGCGACGTAGTCGAGCACCACCCGCCGTTTTGTGCGCTGGGTGGGCATCGTCGTGATCCGCCCGTTGTGGAGAAAGCGCTCCAGAACCACCGAATCGGCGATCGAGCGATCCTCCGCGGGACGCCATGGACGCGCCGAGGACCGGGCCGCGTCCCGAAACGGTCGTGGACGTACCGACCAGCCGGCACCGGCCCGGTGCTCGACCAGTCCCCCGTCCGCGAGCTGCGCCAGGGAACGCAAGGCCTGCCCGGTCGTCACCTCCGCGCGCGCGGCGACATCGTCCGCTGTACTCGCCCCCAACACGACCGCGGAAAAGACACGCAGCTGCTCCGGAGCGGAGAGCAGCCACAGCATACGGTTTGGATCGATCTCGACCATGTCGGCTATGGAAGCAGATCATCGGGGCGAAACACCACTCGTTGCCGCAACTCGGTGCACCCCGATTGCGGCACGTCTCCCGGCGCGGCGGCACCCCAGGGTCACCTGCGGCCCGGGCGCCGACGGATTGAGACCGGATTGCAGCCCAACGCGCGCCGTCCCGCTACTGCCCGCGGGGGCTAGTACCGGGTAGCGTTACGCGCCATGGCGGACTTTGATGACGACCTCCGTCTCGCCCACGTCCTCGCCGACGCGGCCGATGACATCTCCCTGCGCCGGTTCCGGTCCCTGGATCTGCACGTGGACACGAAACCGGACCTCACGCCGGTCAGTGACGCCGACCGCGCGGTCGAGGAAGCCCTGCGCAGTGTGCTCAGCCGGGCACGGCCTCGGGATGCGATCCTCGGTGAGGAGTACGGACACACGGGACACAGTCGGCGCTGTTGGGTGGTCGACCCCATCGACGGCACCAAGAACTACGTGCGCGGCGTTCCCGTGTGGGCGACCCTGATCGCCCTGTTGGAGGGGGAGACCCCTGTCGTGGGGTTGGTGTCCGCCCCGGCCCTGACCCGACGCTGGTGGGCCTCGCGCGGGGGTGGAACCTGGAGCGGACGCAGTTTGACCAAGGCGAGCCGCTGCACCGTCTCCGGCGTCGAGCGGCTGTCGGACGCCTCCCTGTCGTTCTCCTCCCTGCACGGCTGGGAGGAACAGGACCGGCTCGGTTCCTTTCTCAGCCTCACCCGGGACGTGTGGCGCACCCGCGCCTACGGTGACTTCTGGTCTCACGTGATGGTGGCCGAAGGCACGGTGGACATCGCTGCGGAACCGGAATTGTCTCTGTGGGACGCGGCACCCGTGCCGCTGCTGTTGGAGGAGGCCGGAGGGCGCGCCACGGGGCTGGACGGACAGTCCTTCACCGACGGTGGAGCACTCGTGTGCACCAACGGGACACTCCACGACTCCGTGTTGACGCAACTCAACGGTGGGCCGACACCACGACGGTTTGCCGTGGATGGCACATGAGGTCACGCCGAATCGGCGCTGCGTAGTATTCTTCCTGGCGTGTCTCCAGCCATGCCCGTACAGCGGCTCCCCGTGCTCCCCGTGCTCGCCTGCTCCGGTGCGCTGCTCCTGGTGGCGTGTTCCGGCCCGGGCGACGACCGAATCGCCGAACTCGAGGAAGAGATCGTCGCCGAGGCGGCGGACGAGGCCGACACGGACACAGCCGAGAGCCAGACCCCGGATCGATCCGAGCTGCGGTTCGAACCGGAGTCGATGCGGTGTTCCCCGCACAAGAGCCCGGTGGTCTCGGGCAGTTGGCAGAGTTCCGCACCGCGCGTGGAGGTCGAGGATCCTCCCGTCGAGCTCGGCCTGCGGGACCAGAGCGGCAGCGGCGACACGGAACTCAGTGTGCAGGTCGAGGTGTACCTGCCGGACGACGAGGACTGGGTGACGGCAGGCGGTTCCCTGGCCGGGGACGACTGGACCTATGTGGACTTCCCCGAGGACTTCGACCCGGAGCCGTCGGACGTGCCCTCGGGCGTGTACACGGCGGTGTGGTCCATCGACGGTGCGGGCGAACGGACCTTCCTGGCCTGTGACGGATTCGAGGTGGAGTAGGCGCCCCAGATCCCACCGGTGTCGGGAACACCGGGCGGATTCCGGAATGCGCACACAGAAGGGGCTGGTGGGTTCGAACCCACCAGCCCCTTCTTCGCGTAGCGGGGGCAGGATTTGAACCTGCGACCTTTGGGTTATGAGCCCAACGAGCTACCGAACTGCTCCACCCCGCGTCGTTGCTGTAGCAATCCTAGCGCGAACGGGCCGACAGTACCAACTCGGCAGCTGCGGGGCTCCCACCCCCATCCGCAGCTATGAGGGGGACGGGCCGAGTGGCCCGTCCCCCTCATCGTGTGCCGCTCCTCGGGGCTACTCGTCCTCGGTGTCCTCGTCGTCGCCGTTGTCGGCCGCGGAGGCTGCGTCCTGGAGCGCGTCCTCCAGGCGCTGCATAGCCTCGCCGTATCCGCTGAAGTCGCCCTCGGCCAGGGCGTCCTCACCGTCCTGGTAGGCCTCCTCCGCTTCGGCCAGGGCGTCGTCCACCGACTCGATGATGTCGGTCTCCGGAGCATCCTCCTCGGTGGCTTCCTCGTCGGTGCCGCCGACCTCGAGTTCACCCTCACCGATGAGGTTGTTGATCGCCTCCTGGAGGTTCGTTCCGATACCGACGTCTTCGCCGTACCCAACGAGGATCTGCTGGAGCAGTGGGTAGGAGGACTGGTCGCCACCCTCGGCCTGCACGTAGACCGGCTCGACGTAGAGGAGGCCATCCCCGAAGGGCAGGGTCAGCAGGTTACCGAAGGTGACTTCGGATCCCTGCTGCAAGGGCAGCAGCACGTCCCGAACGTCGGAGTCCGCCTGGAACTCGTTCTGCATCTGGCCGGGGCCCCGAATCGCAGTCCCCTGGGGCAGTTGGAGAATCCGCAGCGTCCCGTAGTTCTCCGAGGTCGGTTCGGAGTCCACGGCCATGAACGCCGCCAGGTTCTCCCGCCCGCGCGGAACGTAGGTCGAGGTCAAGGAGTAGCGTGCCTCGTCGTCCCCGGGGTAGTGCAGGGTCTGCCGGTAGGCCGGCTCCTGGACATCGGCGTCCGTGGTGGGGCTGTCCGGGATCTCCCAGAAGTCCTGCCCGCCGTAGAACTCGCCCGCGTCGGTGATGTGGTACCGCTGCAACATCTCCCGCTGCACCTTGTAGATGTCGTCGGGGTAGCGCAGATGGTCCATCAGCTCGTCGCTGATGTCCTCCGAGGAGGTGGTGAGGTCCGGGAAGGCATTCTCCCAGGTCTCAAGCACCGGGTCCTCGTCGTCCCAGCCGTAGAGCGTGACGGAGCCGTCGAAGGCGTCCACGGTGGCCTTGACGGAGTTCCGGATGTAGTTCACCTGGTTGGCGGGGAGCGCGTCGACGCCGCCCACACCCTCGGTGACTGCGTCCGTGGTCGCCGCGTCCAGGTCGATCGGGGTGGAGTACGGCAGGTGGCTACTGGTCGTGTAGCCGTCCACGATCCAGACCATGTCCCCGTCGACGACGGCGGGGTAGGGCTGCCGGTCCACGGTGAGGAACGGCGCGACCTTCTCCACCCGCTGTAGCGGATCCCGGTCGTAGATGATGCGGGACTCGTCCTGGATCGCGTTGTTCAGCAGGATCTGGGGTTCCTGGTACTTGACCGCGTACAGCAGCCGGTCGAAGAACGAGCTCAGCTGCACACCACCGTCACCGTCGTAGTGGTAGTCGATCTCGTCTTCGGCGACGTCCTCGGCAGCACCCTCCGCGCCGTTGTCGGCGTCCTGCCCACCGTTGTCGGTCGCGTCCCCGTCGGCGCCGTTGCCATCCGTGGGAGCGGACTGCTCGTCCGCGTCGTTATTCTCGGCGTTGGTGCCGTCGTCGATCGCGTCCTCGTCCTCGGTGGTGGTGATGTCGGTCTCACCCGAGTCGGCGGGCCGGTCGTATTCCGGTTCCGCGTTGACGATGACGTATTCGGCGCCTTCACGTCCGTAGTAGATCCGCGGTTCGTACTCGCCGGCGACGTCCGAGAGTTCGCCCCGCGGCGGAATGTCGTACTCGGTGAAGACCGGGCGCCCGTCGACGTCGAGCTCGTTTCCGGCGGCGGCCACCATGCCGAAACCGTGAGTGTAGATCAGGTGCCGGGTCAGCCAGCGGTCCTGGTCCTCGGGCGGACCGGAGAGCTCCCGGGCGGCGACCACCGTGTCGATCTTCTCGCCATCCTCGTTCTCGTAGCGATCCACGTCGAGAACGTCGGGGAACTGGTAGAAGCCACGCACCTGCTGAGTCTGCTGGAAGGTCTGGGAGACCACGTTGGGGTCGATCAGACGAATGTTGGGGATAGTCTCCGACTCGTCCGCGACCTCCTGGACACTGAGGTCGGTTGCCGCGTCGTAGTGGGTGACCTCGGAGTCTTCCAGATCGTAGGCGTACCGGGTGGTTTCGATGTTGCGCTGGATGTATTCCTCTTCAACCCGCTGCTCGTTCGGGTTGACGTTGAACTGCTGCACCAGCAGGGGCCACACGCCGCCGATCAACACCGCCGAGAGGACCAGCAGGCCGAGGCTCGCCACGGGGACCATGGCGTTGCGGAAGTAGATGTTCGCGAAGAACAGGGCGGCACAGACGATCGAGATGACGGCGAGAATCATCATGGCCGGCAGCACCGCATTGACGTCGGTGTAGTGCGGCCCGGTGGTGTACCCGCGTTCGGAGAACGCCAGCCCGTACCGGTTGAGGTAGTAGCGGGCCGCTTGCAGCAGCATGAACACGCCGAGCAGGACGGACAGGTGCACCCGGGCGGCGTCGGTGGTGCGCTGGCCCTGGGTCTGTAGCCGCACTCCGCCGTAGAGGTAGTGGGTGATCAGGGCCGCGATGAAGCCGATGATCAGCGCGGCGAGCAGGTATCCGAGGATGATGCGCAGGAAGGGGTAGGTGAACACGAAGAACGACATGTCCATGCCGAACTGCTCGTCCTGGACCCCGAAACCTGCCCCGTTCATGAACTGCAAGTAGGGCTGCCAGTCGCCACTGGCGGTTGCGCCGGTCAGCACCGCAAGCCCGGCGACGATCCCCCAGAAGAACAGTTTCCGGTGCGGATCCACGGATTCGCGGTACCGGTCCAGTCCCTGCTGTTCCAGGCTGAAGGGCCGGAATGCGGGTCGGGTTCGGTACGCCAGGTAGATGTTGACCCCGACCACGACCGCCATGACCACCGCACCCGCGGCGAACATGATTCCGCGTGCCATCAGCTCGGTGGTGAAGACCTGGGTGTAACCAACGGACTGGAACCACTTGTAGTCGGTCCAGAAGTTGGCGGCCAACATGATCCCCGCGATGATCACGACAGTGATCGCCGCCACGGGCGCGAGCAGTCGCGACCGACGGTTACTTCGCGCGTTCGGTGCGCCGGGCGTTCGGAAGCTCACGCCTCCCCCTCGTCGTTCCTTGGTACCTGGGCTGGGTAGCGACGGACACTCGGCTGTGGAGCGTCACGACGGGGTCGAGCTCCGTCACCGGTGCCGAGCATCGGTGCGAGTCGAAGCCCACCCCTCGCCAGGGCAACTTATTGGAGCCGGCCGTGGTTCCCGAAATCCCACACCGAAAGGTGTCAGGACAGCATCGACCACGTCTCGAACCGATACACAACGGTGCCCTGGGTGCACCGTCCACTCCCGCTTTCGACTTTACTCGCCGTGAACCCGGAGTGGGCATATCCGCCTCGCCTGATGGCAGGATCGAAGCGGAGAGTCAACGGGGACCCCCCGTTTCACAGCACACCCGATCGGAGAGAACTGTGCAGCACCCAGCCGACCCCGAACCCGGAGCCGGGAGCGGGGCCGACCAGGACCCCCCCGACGACATCCTTCAGGACCTCGTGCTGGAGTTGGAGCGCCATTCCGCAGAACAGGGATGGGACCAGCCGATCCGGCTCTACGCGCTCGTGCCCACCGCAGACCTGGTCGAACGCGAGCCGCATGTGGCCGAACTCCTGGGGATTCAGGGACCGGTTCCGCCGGACGCCCTCACCCCTGTGGAGCAGGATCCCCTCCCCACCGACCAGTCACTGGAGGACGTCCTGGGCCGGCTCGCCTGGCCGGAGGCGGTGACCGGATGCGCCATGGTCATGGAGCGACTCGTGGTCCGTGGCTCGGACGCAACCCTCGATCCGCTGGACACCGAGACGCCGGCTGACCCCTCCAGCGAGAACTGCGAGGAGGTCCGCATGGTGGCCGGGGTGCTGCGCGACGGCAGCACCCATTCGGCGCTACGGATGCGCAGCCACGACTCCGCGGACTCCGTCCTCAACGGTCGGGAGCTGATCCCCGGACTCACCTCCGCCCTCGCCCTCACCCTGGAGGCTGACTGAGGGGCGGTCGTTCAGAAGCCCCACCGGCGCCACCGGCCACACCGGTGCCGCCGGTGTGGCCGGTGTGGCCACCTGCCCCTCAGTCCGAACAGCTCGGCAAGCCGTCGGGATCCTCCTCCGTGCGGATGGTCTCCAGGGCCGCAACAGCATCGGCGAGAGAGGTCACGGACACAACCTGGATGTCGGTGGCTGCGGAGGACTCGGTCTGCGGGCAGCTGTCTTCGGCGACGAAGAAGTAGTCGGCACCCTGATCCTCCGCACTGATCATCTTCTGGGCGACACCGCTGACCGACCCCACACGCCACTCCCGGACCTCCGGGTCCTGCGGGTCCTCCGCATCCTCGGGCAGCTGTGGCTGAACCGTTCCCGTACCCGCGATGTGGTGCCCACCGGTGAGATCCTCGTCGGACAGCCGGTTCATGATGCCCAACGCAAACATCATCCCGGCGCTGGGGCCGCCGATGTCGTCCACACTGACATCGATCTCGAACGGGAACTCCAGTTTGCTCTCGACGAGGATCCCGATACGCGCGTCCGGGGCTGTGTCTTCGCCTTCGTCTTCGTCCCTGGTTCCCTCGGGCCGCTCTTCCACCGTGTCGTCTGCCGCCACGGTGTCCAGGGTCAGGTCGATCCGGTCGCCCTCGCCGACATCCACATCCTCGACGGAGTCGACGTCGCCGTCCGCCCGCACCACGGTGATCTCCACGGGATCACCGGGTTCCCGGGCCGACACGCGCTCCACAACCTCGGCCTGGGTGTCCACCTCCGCACCGTCGACCGCACGGATGACATCGCCGGGTTCGAGCTCGTCAGTGGCGGGCATATCGGGAAAAACCTCCGCCACGAGCGGTGACTCGTCGTAGGGGATCTCCAGCTGGTCCAAGGCGGCCGCGATCGCGAGACGCTGCGAGCTGTCCATCTGGAGGCTCTGGGTTTCGGTGACCTCCTCGACCGTACTGCCGGGTGGGAACACCGCCTCCTCGGGAAGCACCGCCAGGCTCGGTCGCACCCAGGCACCAATGGCTGCCAGCAGACTGACCCGATGCTGCGGACCCCCGCTGTACTGCACCGTCACCATGGACAGCCCGGCGTCCTCGTGCTGGAAGTTCTCCCGACCCTCGATCTCGATGATCGGATCCCCGTCCTGCTCACCCAGAGTGTTCAGGGACACCCCGGGAGAAGCGATCAGGTAGGGCACCGGAAGCTGATGACTGGCCAGGGTCAGTGCCACCAGCACCAACGCCGTCACCAACACGGTCGAGCCTCGCCGAACCAGCAACGACTGGGCCTGGCTGGTGCCGGCCGGCTCGGAGGTCCCGCTGCCGCCGGCAGCGGCGTCACCGTCACCTGAACGTTGCGTCATAGACCTCTACTCGGGCTGATCTCCCACCCGCCGGGCACGAAGTCGGAAGATTCCGCCCATCTCCTTCCCGTTACGGCAGTCTAGGCGGGGTGGAGGAGGACTGACAGCAGCGACGCCGTGCGGCGCCACGGGCGCGGCGGAAGAAACCCGGAATCCACCGGTCTCAGCAGGAACCCACCCATTCGGTTCCGCCATCGATGAAGCGCTGGTGCTTCCAGATCGGCACCTGATCCTTGATGTCGTCGATCAGCCGGTGGCACACCGCGAAGGCTTCGGCGCGATGTGACGCGGCAGCTGCCACGATCACGGCCGCGTCACCGATGCTCAGCTCACCGACCCGGTGCAGGGCCGCCACACGCCACACCCGCCGCTGCCGGGTCGCGGCGCTGCCCCCGTCCCCCGCCTCGGCGCCGGCAGGATTCCCCCCCGAGGAAGCCTCGGTGTTGGCCTCGGTGTTGGCCTCGGTGTTGGCCTCGGTGACGACCCGCTCCATGACCGCACGCATGGTGGCGGTGGCAGTCGGGTGCGCCGAGTAGGTCAGCTCCGTAACCCCGCGGCCGTGATCGTGATCCCGAACCGTACCGATGAAGAATGCCGTTCCCCCGGCCCGCGGGTCCTGCACCGCCGTCAGTACCTCGTCCACGGACAGTGGGGTCTCCCGGAGACCAGCCAAGGTGATTGAATCCACGCTGGTGACGTTACCAAGCCGCGCGGCTCGCGGACCGTGCGGCCCAATGTTCGGACTGGCCCGGGTGGTCCCACTACTCACGGAAATCCGCGTCGTGGCACCGGGGAGCACATCGCAGGCGTCCAGCCCAGCGACCGCCGACGCTCCCCCACTTCGCTGGCCGTCGTGCGGCAGACCACGGCGCCCCAGCACGGGGGCACACCCGCGGCCACCGCACCCACCCCCGCTGGCCGGCGTGCCGCGGACCACAGCACCCCCACCACGGGGCACCCCCACAGCCACCGCGCCCCCACCCCCACCGCTGGCCGTCGTGCGGGGGAGCGCCCCCAGGGCGCGACGCCGCCGGCGGCCACCACGACGCGCGCGGATCGACAATAACCGCAACCACGATCCCCGCGCCTCCCCGCGAGTGGTGGGGCCAGAATGGTCCGCATGCCCCGGGACATATCCGCGGCGAAGTACCGTGGCCTCCCCCACGCCACAGGCCACACCGGGCACCGGGGGGTGCGAAGATCGTTCACCCGCCGGCGCCGCGGCGCCCCGAGACCAGGTGCCTGCCATCGGCGAGCCAAGCCACAGCTCGGCACCGCAAACCCCGCCTCCGAGGGAGCGTGCTAGCGGTGATCGATTACCCGCACGCACCGTCTCGGCCGCCGGCGGCGTCGCGCCCTGAGGGCGCTCCCCCGCACGACGGCCAACGAGCGTGGATGCGGTGGCCCTGAGACGCATCCCGCTATCCGGGAGAACGCACTCCCCGGAACGACACCCAACGAGGGCGGATGCGGTGGCCGTGGAACACATCCCCCTACCCGCGGGTGAACCATCACCGTACCCCACCATCCCCGCTGCCCGTGGCCCAGACGATTACGGCGCCCCCACGACGGGGGCACACCCGCGGCCACCGCCC
This sequence comes from Lipingzhangella rawalii, assembly GCF_031628175.1. Classification (NCBI taxonomy): domain Bacteria; kingdom Bacillati; phylum Actinomycetota; class Actinomycetes; order Streptosporangiales; family Nocardiopsidaceae; genus Lipingzhangella; species Lipingzhangella rawalii. Next base: position 16,779 of record NZ_JAVLVT010000014.1, read on the forward strand.
CCACCCCCACCGCTGGCCGTCGTGCGGGGGAGCGCCCCCGGAAACAGCACACCACCAGGGACCACCACGGCGCGACGCCGCCGGCGGCCACCACGGCGCGCGCGGATCGGACGATAACCGCAACCACAATCCCCTCGGGCACGGGGTGGACGCCGCCAGGCCAGGACCAACCTCGCGCCCACCCCAAGAACCAAGCCCTAGCTATCCCGGCGACGCTTCCGCAGATGCCGCACCGCGGCAGCGGTTCCCATCACTGCGGCCGCGGCACCCGCGGCTCCGGCCGCGGTGATGGTGGCAGTTGTTCCGTCCCTGGACCCCAGCTCGCGCCCGGCTGGCGCCGTTTCTCCGTGCGCCGGCAGGAGTTCCCGCAACGCGGCCTCGTTGTCGAACGCGGGCTCCCAGCCGTTGGCCCGCAGGGTCTGGCAGTCCACAACACACGGGTAGACGAGGAAACGCAGGTCAGCGGCCGGAACGGGGGTCACCCCCATGCGGTGCAGACGTTGGTTTGTTCCGAAGATGAGATTCGCGGGCAGTTCGAAACTCCGGCGTTGCGTGATCCCCTCGACCTGCGGGTGGTCCAGTGTCCCGGCACATCCCACCGCCAGTGCCCCCTGCGGCCCGTCCACTCCCGTGCGGATGACGTGCTCCAGGGCGCTGGCCAGATCCTCCTCGTGGCAGAACTGCCAGTGCTGGGCAGATCCTCGCACCGTCAACAGCCGCGAGGCGGCGAAATGGCGGGTCAACAGCGTGTCCATGTCGGGCCCCACCAGTGGCGCCGGCCGGACCACACTGACGCGGAGGCCGGGGTGGGCCCGACGCGCCACATCCGCCAGCTCCTCGATCTCCACGAAGTCACCGGCCAGGCTCGGTCCGGACTCCGCCGGAACGGGTGCGGTTTCCGGCAGCGGCACGGGGTTGTCGGGATGGGCACCGTGCACCATCGTGCTGGTCACCAGGACCACCCGGCGGACACGGCTGGCGGCCGCCGCAGTGAGCACCGTCTGTACACCACGGACGTTGTACCTGCGCCGCTCCGGGGCGGGACGTTCCAGCGTGCGGTCATCGTCCAGATGGACGAGGGTGTCGACGTCGCCCAGGCGTCCCGCGAGGGAAGGGCTGCGTACATCGGCCGCGCGCCAGGCGACGTGGTCGCCGGCCCCGGGCGTGAGAGGAACTTGCCGCGCATCGATCGCCACCACCCGGAGCCCGGTCTCGGAACGTGCGCGCACCGCCAGTCGTTCTACCAGGGCACGGCCGGCTCCACGGGCCACACCGGTAACCGCCACGACGCGGTGTGGGTCGGCCGCGGTGTGCTGTGCGCGAACCTCGCCGGATTCAGTACTCACTCGCCGCGGCTCCCGGTTAACGTGACAGTGTGGTGACATTCCTATCCTGCCTGAGGTCGAATCGTGAGTGACCAGCCCTTCGGATTCCATATGCCGCCCGATCCCGACGACGAGTCCCAACGCGGGGGCGGTGGCTCCGCCTCCGGGGGTGGTGACGGCGGCACGGGCGGCCCCGGCGCCGGCGGCTCCGAACAGTTCCCGTTCGGTGACCCGCAGCAGATGGCGCAGATGCTGCGCCAGTTCGCGGACATGATGTCGCAGGCCAGTTCCACGTCGACGGGAGGTCAGGGCCAGCCGGGCGGCACCATCAACTGGGACATGGCGCGCAATATCGCTCGACACGCCGCAGCTGAACAGGGAGATCCCAGTGTCGGCGCCAGCGAGAGCGAGCAGACCCGCGAGGCGCTACGCCTTGCCGACCTCTGGCTCGACGACGTCGCGGCTCTGCCCTCCGGCGTGCACACCACGGCGGCCTGGAGCAGATCCGAGTGGGTCGAAAACACGATGTCCAGCTGGTCCGCGCTCTGTGAGCCGCTGACCACTCGGATCGTCGAGTCGATGGGCCAGAGCCTGCCGGAGGAGATGCAGTCCATGGCCGGGCCGCTGCTGGGCATGGTGCGCCAGATGGGCGGCATGCTGGTGAGCCAGCAGGCCGGGCAGGCGATCGGGACCCTGGCACGGGAGGTCATCGGATCCACAGATGTGGGGCTGCCCCTTGCCGGTGCGGGAACCGCCGCACTGCTGCCGCAGGGCGTGGCTGCGTTCGGATCCGGTCTGGAAATCCCGGCGGATGAGGTGCGGTTGTACCTGGCCGCTCGGGAGGTCGCGCACCACCGGCTGTTCGGTCACGTGCCGTGGCTGCGGTCCCATGTCATCAACCTGGTCGAAGAGTACGCCCGCGGCATGTCGGTGGACATGAGCGGCCTGGAGGAGCGGCTCAGCGAGATCGACATGTCCGATCCGCAGGCGCTCCAGGAGATCCTGAACGACCCGGGGACCGGTAGTGGCCTGTTCGAGCCGCAGGAAACACCCCAGCAGAAGGCCTCCCTGGGGCGGTTGGAGACCGCGATCGCGCTGATCGAGGGCTGGGTCTCCGTCGTCGTGGACAGTGCCGTGTCCGAGCGGCTGCCCAGCTCGGCGGCGCTGACCGAAGCGATCAGACGGCGTCGCGCCAGTGGCGGACCGGCCGAGCACACCTTCGCCGCCCTCGTCGGCCTCGAACTGCGGCCGCGGCGCCTGCGGGAAGCGGCCACGTTGTGGCGCTCCCTGGGTGCGGCGCGGGGCACCTCCGGTCGGGACGCGCTGTGGGAGCACCCCGATCTGTTGCCCTCCGGAGACGACCTGGACGATCCGGAGGCATTCGTGCGGCGCCAGTCCGACGCGGATGCGGCCCGGCTCGACATCACCGAACTCACCGAACCGGAATCCACCGAGGAGTCCGATCCGGGCGAGGACGGCTCGGGAGGATCGACGTCCTGACGCTCGCACCGGGACGGCGGGACGAACCGTGCGGGGTGCGTGCGGCCGGGGCGGGCGTCGGCTCTGTTCGGTAACGCTCCACGCACGGGTGCCGGGCGTCAGGTGGAGATGGGGCTGCGGTCGGAGTGGCGGGTGTGCCGGCCAATCCCTGGGGCCGGGAACAGCCGCTCGGGGCACCGGGCGTGGCCCCGGCGCCGGCATGCGCCCGCCAGCGACCTAGCGGTCACCCGGGGGATCGTGCCCGTTGGCGCTCGCATGGGTGGTGTCGGTGGCAGTGCCAGCCGCGTCGAGGCGGGTGCCCCACGAGCTGTGTAGGCGGGGTGCCGCCGCTACTCCCTCCAGGTATCCCCGTGCCCGCTCGGTACGCGGATACCTCTGGACCAGCTCCCAGAAGTCCGCTCCGTGCCCGGGAACGAGGAGATGCGCTAACTCGTGCACCAGCACGTAGTCCAGCACCCAGGACGGCATCCCAACGAGTCGGCGGGATACTCGGATGGTGCCGTCCGCAGGGGTGCAGGAGCCCCAACGCGTTCGCTGGTTATCGACCCACCGCACACTGTGCGGCCGGACCGCACCGTCCAGGTAACGTCGGGCCAGCTCCGCGGCCCGCTGGTACAGTTCGGGCTCACTGGGGCTGCGACGTTGCTCGCGCTTGGCGAGACGCCGCACCATGTGCTGGACCCAGCGCTCCTCCTGCTCCGGGGTAAATTTCGCCGGCACCAGAACCACCGTCTTGTCCTGCTCGCGGTAGGCGGACACGGTGCGCCGCCGTCGCGAACTCCGACGAACCTCGACTTCGGGGGTGGCAGGCACACGCTCAAGGTAGCTCACCCCCGGCCGGCGACCACAGGGGTGCACTGGACGCCGTGCTGCCGGGCACATGCCGCCGGCGAGGCCCGGTAGTCGTGTGGCCGGTGTTGTTGTTCTGATTCCCGGGAAAGCCGCGGGGATGGCCGGATTCGGCCATCCCCGCAGCCCGGCCGTTGGCGGTCGGGCAGCGTCACGGTCTGGGTGGACGCTCCCTCTGTTGCACCAGGCGCTTTGCGCGCGCCAGTACGCGCCGCCGACGGGCCTGCATCCTACGGTGCTCCCGCTCTCGCCGCTCTGCGTCTCGGCACTGTTGGACGTACTCGTAGAACAGCACGTGTTCGACTCCTTCGCTTGCCAGGATTGGTTGGTCTCAGGCCGCGACCGGCTGAGGATTCTTGCGGGGCCGGCCGCGCGGACGCTTACGTGCAACGACCTGGCCGGAGACGAGAAGCTCACCGCCCCAGACGCCCCACGGTTCCCGGCGCTCCAGGGCACCGGTCAGGCACTGCTGTCGCACGGGACAGTCGGCGCACAACGTCTTCGCGGCCTCAATGTCGGTCGGCGCCTCGGCGAAGAAGAGGTCGGGCTCCCGCCGACAGGGGACCTCGACGTCTTCCAGCCATGGGGCCTGTAGGACCGACGCCAGCATCGGTGTCCTCCCTGGTTCTGCTGCGCAATGTGTATGACGTGACATGCGGATCTGGGATCCAGGGGGTCGCGCACCTGGCTGAGCGACGAGCGTCCGATGGAACGACACTCGGTGGAGATCAGCGAAGAGGCCGCGACCCCGCCAGGGGACCGCGGCCACGAAGTCGAATACCGGCCGTTAGGCCGAACAGCTCCGTGGACAGGCCCCCAGCGCGCCGTGCGGGCGCAGGACTGCGTGCAGCAGCCCGGGGTTCCTGCGACGGCCGAGCATGCCGAGGCTACGATCCTGGACTGGGCCGAGGACGAACCCTGCACATGCGAAAGCGCCGCGCGCGATGCCGTCGAGGACTCGGGTGCCGGTGTACGAAATCATCAGCACGTGCGGACACCTCCTACGGCTCCGACCGCTGGAGCTCGGTCCAGGGCGCGGCGCGGTCAACTACGAAACTCACCTTAGATAGGCGACCGTGGAATGGCAACAAATTTTTTGACCTGCGATGACGGTGTAGCGCTGGCCACGGCTGGCCCGTGGCCAGCGCCGGGTCGCAGGCAGTTCGGCGCGCCGGCTCCGGTGCCCGGCCCCGTTGGCGTGACGGCCGTGCGGGGCGGTCGAGGTGGAGCTACGGGGCACGACGGATCGGCGCGCGGTGGCTAGAGCCGCAGCAGCCCTTCCTGGACGACCGAGCACACCAGCTCGCCGGAGCGGGTGTACACAAGGCCACGCGCCAGACCGTGTGCGCCGCTCGCCCGCGGCGTGTCCTGGGCGTAGAGGAGCCACTCGTCGGCCCGAAACGGCCGGTGAAACCACATCGCGTGGTCGAGACTGGCCATCGCGATATCGTCCATGGTCCGGCCGTGGGCACGCACCACAGTGTCCAGCAAGGTCATATCGGAGGCGTAGGTCATCAGGCAGACGTGCAGCAGGGGGTCATCCGGAAGTGGACGCTCCGTCCGCAGCCACACCAGGTTCTGTTGGCTGCGGAGGTCCGGGTTGTGCGCCGTCTCCACAGACAACGGGCCGACCGGGCGAAGTTCGATCGGATGCCAGTTCACCGAAGCCGGAAGCGTGTCGAACAGGCGGGTCAGGCGCTCCCGCGCGGTGGGCAGCTCCTCCGGAGGGGGGACGTCGGGCATGGCGGCCTGGTGCTCCAGCCCCGCCTCCGCGCGGTGGAATGAGGCCGACAGCGCGAAGATCGCCTTTCCGTGTTGGATGGCCGTGACCCGGCGAGTGGTGAAGGAGCGGCCGTCCCGGATCCGGTCCACGTTGTACACGACCGGAACGGTCGGGTCGCCCGGACGCAGGAAGTAGGCGTGCAGGGAGTGCACCGGGCGGTCCTCTGGAACCGTGCGTCCCGCCGCCACCAGCGCCTGGCCGGCCACCTGTCCACCGAAGATCCGCTGCGGGCCACCTTCCGGACTCCGCCCCCGGAAGATGTTCACCTCGATACGCTCCAGATCGAGAATGTCCAACAGCTCCGCGAGGGACTGTTGGGACCCGGTCCCCTCCGGCACGTCTTCCACCCGCTAGCTCCTCTCGGCGTGTGCTGAACGTTGCTGCCGGGCCTGTGCGCACAACTCCAGCACAGCCGAGCCGTAGCGCTCCAGTTTGACAGCCCCGACGCCGGGAATTCGCCCCAGCTGCCGGGAGTCGCTGGGGGCCCGCTCGGCGACGGCCTGGAGGGTGGCGTCGGTGAACACAACGTAGGCGGGGACCCGCTGCTCGACAGCGACCTCCCGGCGCCACTCGCGCAACCATTCCAGCAGTTGCTCGTCATAGTCCGCGGGGCAGTCGGAACACCGGTGCAGCTTGCGCTCGGCCGCCTCCACCAAGGTTGCCCCACAGATCCGACACTCCACCCGCACCGGGCGGGACCTGGACGACGATCTGGTGGTGCCGGCGGAACTGGCGGGGCGCAGTCCGTCCAGGAACCGGGAGGGGGTCCGGTTCCGTCGCCCGCCGGGAGACCGAGACAGTGCCCAGGACAGGTACAGATGTTCCCGAGCACGGGTCACCCCAACGTAGAGGAGTCTGCGTTCCTCCGCGATCTGGGGTTCGTCCTCGGCGTAGACGATCGGCATGGTGCCCTCGGTGAGGCCGACCAGGAACACCGCGTCCCATTCCAGCCCCTTGGCGGAGTGCAACGAAGCCAGGGTCACTCCGGGTGTCTCCGGGGCGTGCTCGGTGGCCATGCGGGCATCCAGCTCGGCAGTGAACGTCGCCATCGTGGCGGCGGGCCCGTGCTCCTGCACGACCTCTTCGGCCAGCTGCACCAGGGCCGCCAGGGACTCCCACCGTTCTCGGGCCTGTCGCCCCTCGGGCGGCTGCTCGGTCATCCCGAGCGGCCCCAACACCTGCCGGACGGTGGTGACCAGGTCCGGGTCCTCGGCGTCGGTACTGGCGGCCTTACCGGCACCACGGAGCGTGTGCACGGCCTGCCGGATCTCGGGACGCTCGAAGAAACGGGCAGCGCCACGCACCACATAGGGCACCCCCGCATCCGCGAGGGCCTGTTCGTAGGTGGCGGACTGGGCATTGGTTCGGAACAGGACGGCGATCTCCCGGGCCGGAGTTCCGGAGTCCATCAGGGCGGTGATCCGGTTGGCGACCGCGGCGGCCTCCGCCGGCTCGTCGTCACACTCCAGGAACACGGGATCCGGCCCCGGCTGCCGCTGGGCCACCAGCTCCAGGTGCCCCGCCCCGCTGGTCCCGGTCTGACTGCGCAACAGCTCATTGGCCAGATGAACCACCTGCGGGGTGGAGCGGTAGTCACGGACCAGCTCCACCACCGTGGCGTGCGGAAAGCGTTCGGGAAAGCCGAGCAGGAATCGAGGGCTGGCGCCGGTGAACGAGTAGATGGTCTGGCTGGAGTCCCCCACGACACACACGTCGTCGCGATCACCCAGCCAGGCGTCCAGCAGGAGCTTCTGGAGCGGGTTCACGTCCTGGAACTCGTCCACCACGAAGTAGCGGTACTGCCGCCGCACCGTCTCGGCGATGTCGGGACGATCGTTGAGTAGCCCGGCGGTCAGCTCCAGCAGTGACTCGAAGTCCAGCAGGTTCTGCTCCCGGCAGAGCTCCTCATAGGCGTCGAAGACGCGGGCCACATCCCGTGGGGGCAGTGGCGTGGCGCGGTTGGCTGCGGCGACGACCTCCTCATAGTGGGCGGGACGGGTCTGGGTGACCTTTGCCCACTCGATCTCGGATGTCAGATCGCGTAGTTCCGTCCGTCCGAGGTTCAGTCCACAGGACCGGGCGGCCTGCCCGACGCCGGTAGCCTTGTTCTGGACCAGGGTTGGCTGTGGTCCGCCCACGGCCTGCGGCCAGAAGTAGGACAACTGGCGTAGGGCAGCCGCATGAAAGGTCCGCGCCTGGACACGTGGCGCACCCAGTGCGCGTAGGCGCGTACGCATCTCCCCTGCGGCCCGGGTGGTGAAGGTGACCGCCAGCACCTGCTGTTCGGCAACCACACCACTCGCGACCGCATAGGCGATCCGGTGCGTGACCGCCCTGGTTTTGCCCGTGCCGGCACCGGCGCGCACGCACACGGGGCCGTGGAGGCTCCGCGCCACCTGAAGCTGTTCGGGATCCAGCCCGTCGAGCACGCGCTCCGGGTTCATCCGGTCTCCTGGCCTCCCTCGTCCGGGGTGCTTGCGGTCATCGGGTCGCCGCGGCGGCCCGGCCGTACGGCACCGCACCATTCTCTCAAGTCCCGCAAGGCTCAGCGGCACTCCCACGCACCACCCTCCGCAGCACGACGCGCACGTGCAGCCACCGGTCAGGACCATGGAACCGAGCGCGCCGCAGCCCACGTCACAGTCGACGCAAGGATTACGTGATCCGGGAAGTGCGGAGCCGTGCACGATGTTGCCATCGATCGACGTGCCACGCGGCACGTGAACCCCGGTGGGGGCAGGCATCGACAGGAGGGACACGGCGCCATGAACGGAATCACGATGTACACGACACCGTGGTGTGGCTTCTGCCACCGGCTCAAGCGGCAGTTGCGTCAGGAGAACATCGAGGTCACCGAGGTTGATATCGAACAGGACCCGGAGTCCGCGGACCATGTCATGCGGGTCAACGGCGGGAACCAGACGGTACCGACCCTCGTGTTCGCCGATGGAAGCGCGCTGACCAACCCGTCGGTGGCCGAGGTGAAGCAACGGTTGGCTATGCAATAGCCCACGTGGCCGGGCCAAGCACAGAGATTGGGAAGTGGATGACGGAGACGAGCACGCTCACCGAGGAGTCAGCCAGCTGTCACGTGGTCCGTCGCACCCCGGACGGATGGCGGGTCGGTGAGGACGACCTGCCCGATCTCCTCAATGCCATGGTGCTTGCCGATCTGTTGGGGGCGGGGCAAGACAGCCCCGGCTCCCGTCCCGCCCCCAGCCGGGCGGAGGACAACGCCAGCGAGACCGAGCGTCTGCGCGTCACTGTGGCCCAGCTCGAACACGCACTGTGCTCGCGGGTGGTCGTGGAACAGGCGATCGGAATCCTCGCCGAACGCAAACGCATCGACCCCAGGACGGCGTTCAACGAGCTGCGCTGGGCGGCGCGGGCCCGTGGCCGCAAGGTGGCCGACCTGGCCCGTTCGGTGGTATCCAGCACCAACGACCCACTCATTGCTCTTCCACCCGAACTGGCGCGTCCGGGATCCGTGACCGAGGCTCCCCGGACGTAAGCCGATCCGGGATCCCGTGGGCGGACGGCCCGGGCACCGGGGCTCGGGTCACTCGCCCGGCAGGGCACCGCCGTACCAGTGCTCGATGATGCCCCGAGCGATCGAGGAGCGCCCGGGCAGCAGAATCGTGCCCTGCTGCGTCGCCGTGGCCAGCTCAGCGCGGGTGAACCAGCGCACCCGTTCGATCTCCGTGTGGTCGGTCCGCAGGGTCGTTCCCGCGGCGCGGGCGGTGAATCCGAGCATCAGACTGCGGGGGAACGGCCAGGGCTGGGAACCGAGATAGTGCGGCTGGGTGACCGCAACCCCCACTTCCTCGGCGACCTCCCGCACCACAGCCTGCTCCAGGGACTCTCCCGGCTCGACGTATCCGGCGAGGACGGAGTAGCGGTTGTCGGGCCACTGTGGATTGTGTGCCAACAGGCAGCGGTCCACGTCCGGCTGCGGGTCGTGCACCAGCATGATCACGGCGGGATCGAGTCGGGGAAAGTGCTCACTCCCGTCGACCGTGCACTGCCGGACGTGCCCGGCGGACCGTACTCTGGTTGCGGCCCCACACCGTGGGCAGAACTGGTGGGTGGCATGCCAGTTCCCCAGGGCGACGGCATGGGTGAGGAGACCGGAGTCCCGGGCACCGAGCAGCGGACCCACGGCGCGCAGGGAGGCCGGCCGGGTTCCCTCCCGGCGCGCTGCGGGATTCACCCACGGGCCATCCTGGTGCGGATCCGCGCCATCGGCGGCATCGGCAGTATTGCCAGTATCGGCGGGATCCCCGGGGTGGACCCGGACCGCGATGTAGGCGCGCTCCTCGGCGTCCTGCCCCAGGAAGTACCACTCTCCCGCCGGGGCCTCCTGCGGGGGCAGGAACACGAGCTCGGGACCCGCGGGGCCGTCCCATACGCGGACCACGGACTGCCGGGTCTGGAGCGCCTGCCAACCGTGGGTGCCCGGATCTCCGGCTTCCAGGACCAACACCCGGGTGCGCGGATCTGACCAGGCAGCCTTGAGCCACACCTCATCCGTGCGACGGTGCGCGGCGGGATCAACCGTCCCTCGGGACAGCGGCGGGGTGGACGACAACGATGGTGGGGATTCCACACGGACTCCTGGGACTCTCCTGCGGCATGCGAACATTACCGGGGTTACGCATCCGAGGATAGTGCTGGCCAGGAGCAGCCGCCGCTACCGGTGGCTGTGCTTCCCGCTCCGCGCCCCCGCCCCGCGATGCGCGGCGGCGGAGTGGACGGCCCCTCGACCCCGGGCGGTGGTCCGGCCGCGGCGGCACGCAGCCCCCGCGGCCGAACGGCCGCCCCCATCGTCGGAACGGCCCGGGTGCGGACTCCTCAGGCCACCAGGGACCGCACCGACCGTAGCGCTACGGACAGGGTCGCGAGGTCGTAGCGTTGGGCCTCTTCCAACTCCTGCATGGTCTGGGTTGACCGGGTGAACGCGGCGGCGTTGCGCTGCTGCCACTCGTGCAGCAGGTCCTGGGGCGAGGCTCCCGGATCCCTAGACCGCAGAACGTCCCGGGTGAGTGCCGCGTGGACCTCGTACAGCTCGTCGCGCACCGCGGAGCGGGCCATGGTGTTCCACCGGTCGTCGCGGGGCAGGTCGATGATGTGCCCCCGCAGCCGGCTGATGCCGAGCTGGTCGGCGATGTAGAAGTAGACGTCGGCAACCTCCCGCAGTGGTCGCCCCGTCTCCTGACCCACCTGGACCAGGTCGAAGGTGGAGAAGGCCGGGACCATACTGCTGATCCACTGCACCAGCGAGGTTGGCACCGACTCGGGCGCCGGGGCGGTGAAACTGTCCGCCCGGTTCTCGTAGGCGGCGGCGTCCACCCCTCGAAGCAGCCCGGGCAGCATGGGGATGATCTCCGCGACCCGGGGCCGGAAATGCTCGATCTCGTCGCCCAGCTTGAACGAGGAGCCACGGCGCCGCAGCAGCCACCGGCTCGCCCGTTCCGCCAGCTTGCGTGCCTCCAGAAGCATCCGGAGCTGGAGGTGCAGGGGCACCTTGTGGTCGAGGGCCTCCACCTCCCGCCAGAGTTCCCGCAGCCCGAACACCTCGCGGACGACGAGATAGGCGCGTGTGATGTCGGTGGCTGACGCTCCGGTCTCCTCGTTGATCCGGAACACGAAGGTGCTTCCCATACTGTTCACGAGATCGTTGACCACCGAGGTGGTGATGATGCCCCGCCACAGCGGGTGGTCGTCCATGACGTGCCCGAACTGTTCGCGCAGCGGCGTGGGAAAGTACTCGACCAGGGTGTCCCGCAGGTAGGGGTCGCCCGGTAGGTCGGACTCGGAGATCTCCTCCTCGAGAGCGATCTTGGTGTAGGACAGCAGGGTGGCGAATTCGGGGGCGGTGAGCCCCTGTCCAGCACTGCGGCGAGCGGCCAGCGCCCGCTTGTCCGGCAGACATTCCAGGGTGCGGTCGAGCATCCCCTGGCGTTCGAGGGCCTTGATGTATCGCTCGTGCACGTGCAGCAGACTCGCGGACTGCGTGCCGGACGCTGCGATCACCACGTTCTGGTCATAGTTGTCCCGGAGCACGAGCTCGGCGACCTCGTCGGTCATGTCCCGGAACAGCTGGTCCCGCTCCGGTTTGGTGAGCGCTCCGGCGTCCACCTCCCGGTCCAGCATGATCTTGATGTTGACCTCGTGGTCCGAGGTATCCACCCCGGCGGAGTTGTCAATGAAATCGGTATTGACCAGGCCCCCGGCCAGGGCGAACTCGATGCGCCCGGCCTGGGTCACCCCGAGGTTTCCACCCTCGCCGATCACGCGGCACCGCAGATCGGCCGCGTCGACACGTAGCGCGTCGTTGCCCTTGTCCCCCACGTCGGCATGCGTCTCGCTGGAGGCCTTGATGTAGGTTCCGATGCCGCCGTTCCACAGCAGGTCGACGGGGGCGCACAGGATGTAGGAGATCAGTTCGAACGGGGTCAGCGAGGTGATGTCCTCGGGCATGCCCAGGGCGGTGCGGACCTGCGGGGTGACGGGAATGGACTTGGCGCTTCGTGGATGCACGCCACCGCCGGCGGAGATCAAGCTGGTGTCGTAGTCGGCCCAGGAGCTGCGGGGCAGCGCGAACAGTCGCGCACGCTCGGTGTAGGAGGTGGCGGCGTCGGGGGTGGGGTCCAGGAAGATGTGGCGGTGGTCGAAGGCCGCGACCAGCCGGATTCGATCCGACAGCAGCATTCCGTTACCGAACACGTCCCCGGACATGTCCCCGATCCCGACGACGGTGAACTCTTCGGTCTGGACGTCGATCCCCATGCCGCGGAAGTGGTATTTCACCGACTCCCAGGCGCCCTTGGCGGTGATGCCCATGGCCTTGTGGTCGTAGCCGACCGAGCCACCGGAGGCGAAGGCGTCCCCCAGCCAGAATCCGCGTTCCGCGGCGATGCGGTTGGCGATGTCCGAGAAGGTCGCGGTTCCCTTGTCCGCGGCAACCACAAGGTAGGAATCCGTGTCGTCGTGTCGCACGACGCGGTCGGGGTGCACGATCTGCCCGTCCACCAGGTTGTCGGTGACATCGAGCAGCCCTCGGATGAACTGTTCGTAACAGGCCACCACTTCGGTCTGCACCGCGTCCCGATCCCCGGCCGTCGGGAGCCGCTTGCACACGAAGCCTCCCTTGGCTCCACTGGGCACGATGATCGCGTTCTTGACGACCTGGGCCTTGACCAGCCCGAGAATCTCGGTGCGAAAGTCTTCGGGTCGGTCGGACCAGCGCAGTCCGCCCCGGGCGATCGCCCCGAACCGGAGGTGCACCCCCTCCATGCGGGGCGAGTACACGAACATCTCGTAGCGCGGGCGGGGCTCGGGAAGGTCGGGTATGGCGCGGGGATCCAGCTTGAGCACGAGGTAGGGCTTGCCGGTCGCGCTGGGCGAATCAGGATCGTGCTGGTAGTAGTTGGTTCGCAGACTCGCCTCGATGGCCGCCAGGAAGGCGCGCAGAATCCGGTCCTCGTCGAGGCTTGCCACCTGGTCGAGTTCGCCGTGGATCTCCTCGGTGATGCCGTCGCACACGTCCGAACGGCCCACCTCGTGTCGCGGGTCGAAGCGGGCTTCGAACAGGGTCACGAGGAGCCGCGCGATCCGCGCGTTGCGGCGCAGCACGTCGGCGTAGTAGCTCGGGCTGAAAGTGCTGCCGGTCTGGCGTAGGTACTTCGCATAGGCACGGAGCACCGTCACCTGTCGCCAGCTCAAATCGGCACTGACCACCAGATTGTTGAACTCGTCGGACTCGCCGTACCCGTGCCACAACGCGTGGAACGCGTCCTCGAACTGGCTCCGGTTGGGGGGGCCATCCGTGACGGGGAGTTTGCCCAGGCCGAAGTCGTAGATCCACAGCCTCCCCCCAGACTGCTTGATGCCGTAGGGACGCTCGTCGATCACCTCCAAACCCATGTGTTCCAGGAAGGGCAGCACCGTGGACAGCGCCAGCGGACTTCCGGTGCGGTACACCTTGAACCGCCACTCGTCGGGACGTGCCCCGCTGGGCTGGTAGAGGCGCCCCGCCAGGGCGTCCTCACCCAGCTCGTCGATCCGGGCGAGATCGGTGATGGCGGTGTCCACGGACACGTCCGCCTTGTAGCCGTCAGGGAGGGCCTGTCCGTAGGCGCGGAACAGGATCGCCCCCCGGTCCGGCCCGTAGGCCTCGGCGAGCTTGCGCTGGAGTTCGAGGTCCCAGGAGCGTGCGGCGGCAACCACGGCCGCCTCCAGCTCGACCGGATCCGTCTCCGGGAGGGCGGTGGTGCCGTTACCGGCCTCCCCGCGCACCACCACATACAGGCGCGCCAGCGACGACTCGGTCACCGAAACCCGGTACTCGGCACTCGCGCCGCCCAGCTTGCGTTTCAGCGTGTCACGTACGGCCTCGCGCACCTGGGTGTTGAACTGGTCCCGCGGCATGTACACCAGGCAGGACACGTAACGACCGTCGATCTCCCGGCGCAGGAACAGCTTCGTGCCCGGGCTCTCCCGGGTTCCCAGCACGCCGCGCGCCACATCCAGCAGCCACTGCTCGGAGGCCTGGAACAGTTCTTCCCGAGGCAGATCCTCCAGTACCTCCACCAGGTATCGACCGTCGTAGCTGTCGGCCCTGACCCCGGACATTTCCAGGACCCGATCCAGCTTGCGCCGCAGAATCGGAATGTGCGCGATGCTGGTGGTTCCGGCCGCGAACAGCCCCAGGAACCGGCGTTCCCCGATGACCGCCCCGGAGTCATCGAACCGTTTGACCCCGATGTAGTCGAGGTAGCGATCCTCCTGCACCGTGGAGGGCGAGTTCGCCTTGGACAGCACCAGCAGGTGGGCGTCCCGGGCACGGGTCCGGGCCTGCGGACTGAGAGCCTCGAAGCTCTTGGAGTGCGACTTGTGGCCCCGCAACAGCCCCAGACCGGTACCGACAACGGGGGTGAGTCGCAGCTCCGCCGCGGCAGCGTCGGTGTCGGTGTCGGCGTCGGTGTCGGCGTCGGCGTCGGCGTCGGCGTTCTGCCCCTCGGGGACGCTCACGAGGTCGTACTCGCGGTACCCGAGGAAAATGAAGTTGCGAGCGGCCATCCAGTCCAGGAACTCCACGCTCTCGCTCACCTCGGTGGAGTCGACCCCGCTGACGCTGAGCCCTCGATCGCCGGACGCCAGCTCCGTGGCGATTTCCCGAGCCCGCTGCTCCATGCGGTCCTGGTCCTCGTCCACCTGGCGTACGTCCGCAAGAACCCCGGACAGGACACGCTCCACGTCCTTGAGCACGGTGGGATCCGTCTGACGGTCAACTTCGATGTGGATCCACGACTCATCCAGCGGTTCCATGCCTGTGGCGGTGGAACCGCTGGGTTCCACCGCCCGCAGCTCGCCCAGCAGATCTCGCTCCACCCGGAGCTGCGGGTGGATAACCAACCGGACCCCCACCCCGTTGCGGCTGAGGGCGTTCTTGACCGAGCGGACGAGGAACTCCGCGTCGTCGGTGACGATCTCCACGACGGAGCACCCGTTGTCCCACCCGTCGGTGTCCCGGTCGGGGGTGTACAGCCGGAGGTTCGCTCGTCCCTGCGGACGGGTCTGGGCCAGACGCAGATGGCCCAGGGCCGGACCGCAGATTTCGGCGTCACCACGTCTGCGCAGCTGATCCACGGGCACGTTGCGGTAGTAGCGGCACAGGAACCACTCGGCCCAGGCGTCGTCCTTGCCCTCGGGAACCTGGGGCGCGTCGGCGGCTTGCGGCTGCTCCCGGCGCCACCGCGCGAGCGCCTCCCGAACCAACTGGTCGTTCTCGCTGGATGACTGGCCGTGCATGTGCGATCTCACTCCTTTGTGAGGGCAGGCGAGTTTCGTCGGGCCCCGCAGGGGGGTGATCGCGTGCGGGACTCCCTTGTCCCACACCGAACGCACGTCCAGCGTACTGCGCAGCGTTCCCGATGGTCTCGGTTGAATCGCCAAATTCCGGGACGCTGTCGGTCACGTCGCACAACGGTGGCGGCACCAGTCGCGGGGAGAGGACCGCAGGAGTTCGGGGACGCGCGGGGAGCTACTCCCGGTTCCCCCCGATGCGCTGCACTATCGAGGTGAAGGCAGCGGTGTCGGCGATGTCGTCGAGGATGTGCTCCGCACCCGCATTCTGGAGTTGACCGCGGGTCGCCGAGCCGCTGACCACCGCCACGGGCACGGCACGGCCGATCCGTGCAGCTTCCACCCCGCGGGTGGAGTTGGTGACATGAATCGTGGTCTCCTCGGGAAAGACGTTCTGACGTTCCCGCTCGGCCCGCATCCGGGTGAGCTGTAACAAGCTGGCGATGGTGTAGGTGTCGGATCCGAACCCACCGATCTCCAGATCGAGGTAGTTGTCCATCCCGAACGCGGACAGCTGCGCCAGGGCGTTCGCACGGATGGTGCCGGTGACCACGGTCTGCACCGTCCCGGGCATGCGTGCCACCGCGTCCAGCGCGGCCCGGGCCCCGGGCATCTCGTGGCCCTTGGTCGTCAGCTCGTGCCGGTGGTTGGCGAAGGCTTCCTCCAGCGCCTCGACGAAGAACGGCAGCTGGTCGTCCTCAGGATCGACCGGCAGATTGTTCCGAGCGAGGAACTCGTAGAACAGTTCGGAGTCACTCAGCCCCTGGGTCGCCGTCAGGTAGACGAGGGGCTGTCCGGTGACCTGTTCGAAGGCCTCGGCGTAGGCCCGTCGGGTCACCTGGGCAACGTCGACAAGGGTCCTGTCTATGCTCCACAAGATCAACTGGCTAATCGGGAACCTCCCGGACGCGATGGGATGGGCACCAGGTGCCCCTACATAGTGCCGTACGCCAGACAATCCACGACAGCGGCGCCGATGCCCCCGCCACGAATCACGTGGACGACGCTCGTGGACCGGGTTCCGGCACTCCTCCCGGCGGACTGCGCGGCCCCGGACAGCCCGACAGCCCGCCAGCCTTGGGGAGCCAGACCGTTCCGACCCCCGAGCGGTGGATACCCGCCATCAGCACTGTGCAGGATGTGCTGGCCGGTGCGGGTGCCCTGGCCCGCGGGGCGCTGCTCCTCGACCCTTCGCCGTGAT
>NZ_JAVLVT010000015.1:0-26614 GCF_031628175.1 Lipingzhangella rawalii
GGGGCGGGGGGCCCCCCCCCCCCCCCGGCCGGCTGGACGAGAGCTATGCGGCCCGCTCGGTTTCGGGCGCCGCGCTCGCTGTCCCATTGCGGGACGGTGTGTGTGTTGTGGCGAGTTGGTTGATGACCCGAGCCAACTCTGCGGGGGCCTCGAGGGGGCCCATATGCCCGATATCGGGCACGTGGACGACCCCGAGAAGGTGCGGGAGCAGTTCCGCCAGGCGGCGGGCGTGCCATGGCGGGGTGAACCGGTCCGCGTTGCCGGATAGCACCATGGTCGGCACGGTCAGCTCCCGCACCTGGTCACTGAGCTCCAGTGTGGACAGGACATGTCCCCACCGGGCGCGGGGGAGGGCGGAGCAGCGGTGGACCAGCTGGGCGCAGGCACGTACGGCCTCCGGGCTGGCCGCTGGCCCCATGGTCATGTGCCGCAGGGCGGCGGCGGTGACCGGGTTGGCTGGTCCCAGCGGGGCCGGCGCGCGGAGGAAGGCAGCGGCGGCGCCCCGGGAGAGCGCTTTGGGTACGGGCAGGGCGTTGGACTGGCCGGTGAGGTTGGTGCATCCGGTGTTGGCCAGGAGCGCCGCGGCGACCCGCGTGCGGAAGGCGGGGCGGGGAGCCGCCGCCATGATGCTCATACCACCGATGCTGTGGCCGCACACGATGGCCGGTTCGTTCGTGGTCTCGTCGAGGACCGCGCAGAGGTCGTCGGCGAGTGCCGTGGTGTGGTATCCGCTCGCCGGTGGGTGCTCACTACGGCCGTGGCCACGCTGGTCGTAGAGAACAACCCGCAGGTCCGGGGGCAGTTGGCGCACGACCGGGGCCCAGCTGTCCAGCGAGGTCGCCCAGCAGTGGGCGAGCACGACGGTGGTGCCGTCGTCGGGTCCGCGGACCTCCACGTTGATCCGGGTGCCGTCTGCCGAGCGCACCTGGGTGCGGCGCGGTTCGGTCAGGTGGGTGGTAGCCATGGTGATCCTTCCATGCCGCTTAGGAGGTCTCCCCGTCGAGGACGATCTCCGGGACGGGAAACGGGGGGCTTCCGGTTCCGGTGACCCGGTATCCGCCCCACAGATTGGCCTCACGCAGGGTCCCGTGTCCGACATCGCCGTCCGGGGTTTCCAGGGTGACCTCGGTCCACCCGGCCTCGAAGGCGTGTTTCAGGTCCTCGTGTGGGGCCAGACGTCCGACCCAGCGGTACCCCCCGGTCAGGGGGTCGAAGTTGCCGGCGACATGCGCGGCCACGGCCACCGGGGCAGGAGCCGTGGGGGGCTCGGCGGCGGGGCCGTCCGTCTGCGAGGCCGCCGCGGCACCGGTGGCGGACGGCACGAACGTGACGGTCAGGGTGCCCCGGAACTCCTCCGCGTCGTGATCGCCGTGTTCCTCGTGCGCGTTCACGCCACCATGTCCTCTCGTCTGTTCACTCGGTAGTTGTGTTCGTCGAAGCGGCGGGTTTCCAGGGCGAACCGCCAGGTGAAGGTGGGCCAGAGGGTGGTGTTGCGGCCCTGGGAGTTCAGGTACCAGCTGTCGCAACCACCGGAGGTCCACACGGTGCCCCGCATGTTCTCCTGGATCCGCTCGTTGTATCGGCGTTGGGCGTCCGCCCGGACCTCCAGCCGATCAGTGCGGGTGTCGTGCAGGTGTTTGAGTGCCTGCATCGTGTAGTTGATCTGGGATTCGATCATGAACACCTGCGAGGTGTGTCCCAGCCCGGTGTTCGGGCCCAACAGCAGGAAGAGATTGGGGTATCCGGACACCGTGGTGCCCCGGAAGGCCTGGGCATCCTCGCCCCACTGCTCGCTGAGGCGGGTCCCGTCCGGGCCGATGACGCGTTCGGCAATGGGAGGGTCGGTGACCTGGAAGCCGGTCCCCAGAATGATCGTGTCGACCGGGTGCTCGTGTTCGACACCGGCGGCGTCCCGCGTCACGACCGCGTGCGGTCGGACCTCGGTGATGCCCTCGGTGATCACCTCGGTGTTGGGCTGAGCCAGCGCCGGGTAGTAGTCGTTGGACAGCAGGATGCGTTTGCAGCCGGCCCGATAGTTCGGGGTGAGCTTCGCCCGCAGCTGCGGCGAGGTGATGTGCCGGTGCATGTTGAACTTCGCGAGTGCCTCCACCCCCTTGAGTACTTTGGGGTACTTGGCGAACCCGACGACGTAGTTCTCCCGGGCGCAGTAGATGCTGCTGCGCGCGAGCTGCTGTGCACCGGGAACATTCCGGTACAGCCAGCTTTCGACCCGGGTGATGTTGCGGTCATGCCGGGGGATCACCCAGGGCGGGGTTCGCTGGAAGACCCGCAGTTGGTCCACCTGGGGTTGGATCTCGGGGACGAACTGGATCGCAGAGGCACCGGTACCGATGACCGCCACCCTGCGGCCCCGCATGCTGATGCTGTGATCCCAGCGGGCGGAGTGGAACACCGGGCCGTCGAATTCGGTGAGCCCGGGGATGTCCGGCAGCGCCGGGTCGGCGAGTGCCCCCGCCCCGCTGATGAGGAACTGGGCGGTGAGTTCACCCATGGGTGTGCGGATGTGCCAGTGGTTGGCCTGCTCGACCCAGCGGGCCTCCTGCACCTCGTGCCCGAAGCGGATGTGGCGCATCACATCCTCGTCCTTGGCGACCCGTACCAGGTAGTCCCAGATCTCCGGCTGCGGCGAGAAGCTGCGGCTCCAGTACGGGTTGGGCGCGAAGGACAGCGAGTACAGGTGGGAGGGGACGTCACACGCCGCACCGGGGTAGGTGTTGTCGCGCCACGTGCCTCCGACGTCATCCGCGCGTTCCAGGACGACGAGGTCGTCAACTCCGGCTCGCTTGAGCCGGGTGGCCATGCCGATTCCGGCGAATCCGGTGCCGACGATGGCCACCCGGAAATGGGGGGTTTCGGTGGGCTGACTGGTCACTTGGCGCCTCCGCCGAGCGCCGTCGCGGGGGCACCGGGGCGGCCCAGGAGGCCGGCACGCCGCCAGAAGAACTTACCCGGACCGCGGATCGCACCCGCCTGGTTGAGGGTGGCCACCACCTTGCGGGCCGCCCAGGTCTTGGTGTCGATCCAGTTGGGGTTGCGGCGGGCGGCACGCTTGGCCTCGCGCCGATCCAGCCCCACCTTCTCGTAGACCACGGGATTGATCAGCCGGGTCGCGGAGTAGTAGGAGACCAGCCCGAGCAGCAGGCGGCTGTAGGCACGCTGCACGACGCCGCGCTGGGCCCAGTCCCGCTGGAACTCCTCGCGTGCGTAGCGCATGTGCCGGGCCTCTTCGACCACGTGGATGCGTGACACCGAGCGGACCACGGGCTCGATCTGTTCGTCGTTGATGGCCTCGCGCTGGATCTGGTCGAGGACCTCCTCGACGAACAGGGCTCCCGCGAAGATCAGTGGACCGTGCGCGATGGTCTTGAACAGTCGACCGAGGTTGTGGGCCACGGGGTCAAGGCGGTGGGCCTCGGACCCGAGCTTGCCGATCATCTTGGCGAACATTACGGTGTGCCGGCACTCGTCGGCGATCTCGGTGTAGGCGTACTGTACGTGGTTCGTGGCGGGGTCACGGTCGTAGGCGTGGCGAACCAGCATCTGCATGAGGATGGTCTCGAACCAGATCCCGATTGTGGCGATGCTGGCGACCTCGAGGCGGCTCAGCTCCTTGCGCTGCTCCTCGGTCATGCGTTCCCAGAGCTCGGTGCCGTACAGCGAGATCCGCTCCGGGCGGATCGCCCACTTGTCCCGGTCCAGCGGGGCGTCCCAGTCCACCTCGATGACGGGGTCGAAGGAGGCCTTGGCGGAGGAGCGCAGCAGTCGCTTGGCGATGTCCTCGCGGTCGGTCGGGGTGGGGGCGGATGTGGGGGCGGTTGTGGTCATCGGTCTCTCCTTACCGCGCGATGGGCTGGCGAGCGTCGTCGTGCCGGTGATACAGGCCGTGGGCTATGGGGGCGTCCCCGAAGTGTCGGGTCTGGGCGAGGGCGGCCACCTGGAGTTGCACCACACGTTCGACGGCGCGCGGTGTGTGGCGGCTGACCCGCAGTCCGAGGTTGCCGAGGCCGGTGCTGGCGGTGTCGCGGGGCGGGCGGCGGGCGGCCGCGGTGCGCAGCACGGTCAGCACCGTGTCCCGGACCTCCTCGGCGGGAACCAGGCCGTCGAGGGCAACCCCGGCGGCGCGGGAACGGTCGTGGATGGCCGTGTCGACGTATCCGGGGTACACCGAGGTGACGTCGATGTGGGTGCCGTACTCCACCCGCAGCATGTCGGCGTAGGCGGTGAGTGCTCGTTTGGACACGGTGTAGGCACCCGCGAACGGTAGGGAGATGCCGGACAGGAGGGAGGCGGTGAGAATCACGCGGCCCCGCGCTTCCTGGAGGGCGGGCAGGGCGGCGGAGGTGACCCGCCAGGCGCCCAGCAGGTTGACCTCCATCGTCTGGCGGGCCGCCGCGTCCGGCATGGCGCCGATGTCGACCGCCGGTCCGATCCCGGCGTAGTGGATCAGGATGTCCAGGCGGTTACCCAGACGCGGGAGGGCGTCACCGACGGCGCGCTTCACCTGGTCCTCGTCGGTGATGTCGCACTCGATCACGCCCGGCCCGGGCTGGTTGTCGAGTCCGACCGCGGTGACACCGAGCTGTCGTAGCAGGGCCATGGTGGCGCTGCCGAAGGCACCCGAGGCGCCGGTGACCAGCGCGGTCTGTCCGGGCAGGCTGCGCAGCCGGCGCGGTGGGCGGTGGGGATCGGGCATGTGACCTCCTGCACAGTTGATGTCCAAAAATTAACAACGATCATTGTCACAATGCAATGGGAAACGAAGGAGAAATTACTGCTCAGTAAGAAGGGGGTGGGCCACGAGGTGCGTGGACGCCCTCGTAGGCCGGGGGACCGGGAGGCCCGAACCGGTGTCCTGTGGGCGGCAGCCGGAGTGTGGAGGTCGGTGGAACGACCGGTCGCGACTTCGATAGCCTCCGCGTGCCCCGCACTGTGTTGGCAAGAGCCTAGGCTTGGGAGATATGGCCGAGTACCGCATCGATGAGCTCGCTCGACTCGCCGGAACCACGGTGCGCAATGTGCGGGTGTACCAGGACCGGGGCCTGCTCGCCCCGCCGCGCCGGGAGGGGCGGGTCGGAATCTACTCCGAGGCCCATCTCGTGCGGCTGCGCATGATCGGTCACCTGCTCCAGCGTGGCTACACCTTCGCCAACATTGCGGAACTCGTGGAAGCCTGGGAGCGCGGCGGGGATCTCAACGACGTTCTGGGGTTGGAGTCGGTGATCGGCGACCCCTGGACCGATGAGGTTCCCTCCCACATCGACGTCGCGGGCTTGCAGGAGCTCTACGGGGATGAGGTGACGCCGGAGAACACGGCGCGCGCGATTCGCCTGGGGCTGTTGGAGGAGGACGGGGACCGTTTCCGGGTTCCGAGTCCCCGGCTGCTGCACGCCGGAGCCGAGCTTGTGTCGGCCGGGATGAGCCTGGCCACGGTTCTGGACATCGCCGAACGGCTGGGCCGGCAGGTGGACACCCTCGCCGCGGACCTCGTGGGCACCGTCTCCGAGCACATTCTCACCAAGCACGCCCCCAACGGCATGATTTCCGGGGAGGATGTTCCCGCCGCAGCCGAGCTGGTGCGGCGGCTGCGTCCCCTGGCCCAGCAGGCGGTGGACGCTATGTTGGCCAAGTCCATGGCCCGGCATCTGGACGAGGTGATGGGTGCGCACTTCGCCGAGGTGATGGAGCTTCTTCGGGCCGAACAGGACCGGGATAGCCGTTCTGCGTGACCGGTCCCGCCTGCCCTGACCACAGGCAGTCCCGCCGCCACTGCCGGCTTTGACCGCAGTGGCGGCGGGGGCCGGGACAGGCTACCCCGCGGGATGGATCGACAGCGGGGTCGTGAACCGAAGCTCCGCGAAGGCCCCTGCCGGGACTGCCGGACGCCGCGGGGCGACCGGCGCCACGCGCTCGTAGTCGCTTCCCGGTTGGGGCCGGGGATCGGCGTCCCCCTTGTTCGGCCACAGCGACATCGCGCGCTCGGCCTGGGCCGTGATGGTCAGCGACGGGTTCACCCCGAGATTGGCACTGACCGATGAACCATCCACCACGTGGATCCCGGGATGGCCGTACAGCCGGTGGTAGGGGTCCACCACGCCGTGTTCCGGGCTACTGCCGATGGGGCACCCCCCGAGGAAGTGTGCCGTCATGGGGATGTCGAACACGTCGCCGATCGTTCCGCCGGCGTGCCCGTCGATCTGTTGGGCCATCAGCTCTGCGGCGCGCTGGCCCTCGGGAATCCAGGTGGGGTTGGGTTCCCCGTGCCCCTGGCGCGAGGTGAGCTTGGCTTTGCCCGAGAGCCCCCGGGTCAGGCTGGTGGTCAGCGAGTTGTCCTGCGACTGCATCACCAGGCCGATCAGGGTGCGCTCGGAGAACCGGCGGACCGAGAGGCTGCGCCCGAAGGTGTAGGGGTCCCGGAGGGCATAGCCCAACCACCGGAGCCACCGCGGGATACGGCCCCCTCCGGGGACCTGGAGCGTGGTCAACAGCCCCATGGAGTTGGATCCCTTGCCGTAGCGCACCGGCTCGATATGTGTGTACTCGTTCGGATAGAAGGACGAGGTGATCGCCACGCCGTGTGTGAGGTCCTCCGGAGGCGGAACATGCCTGCTCATGGCGCCGACGAGGGCCTCGGAGTTGGTGCGGGTGAGGGTGCCCAGCCGCGCGGAGATCCGGGGGAGCAGCCCCCGGTCGCGCATGCGGTGCAGCAGGTTCTGGGTGCCGTAGGCCCCGGCGGCCACCACCACCTGGCTGGCGGTGAAGGTGCGGGCGTTGCGGCGGTGACGTCGTGCGCCCGTGACGAGAGTGTCCACCGCGTAGCCCCCACCGTCGAGCTCACGGATCCGTTCGACGGTGGTCATGGGGTGGATGACAGCGCCGTCACGTTCGGCGAAGTACAGATAGTTTTCCGTGAGCGTGTTCTTCGCGCCGTGGCGACATCCGGTCATGCACTCCCCACACTCGGTGCAGGCGCGACGCTGTGGCCCCGCACCCCCGAAGTACGGATCACCCACCGGCGTGCCGGGCGCCGCGGTGCCGCTGCCGTCCCCGTCCGCACCGTCGCCGAAGCACACTCCCACCTGGGTGGGTCGGAATGTGTGTTCCACGCCCATGGTCGCGGCCACGCGGCGCATATGTCGGTCAGCGGGAGTGGTCGTGGGGTTGGTGCGCACACCGAGCATGCGCTGGGCCTGGTTGTAGAACGGGTCCAGCTCGGCCTTCCAGTCCGTGATGTCGCGCCACTGCGCATCGTTGAAGAAAGCGTCCATGGGGTAGTACAGCGTGTTCGCATAGTTCAGCGACCCACCCCCAACTCCGGCTCCGGCCAGGATGAGGACGTCCCGCAGCAGATGGATGCGCTGCATCCCGTACATACCCAACTGGGGAGCCCACAGGAAGCTGCGTAGGTCCCACGAGGTTTCGGGCATCGTCTCGGGCGTGAATCGGCGGCCCGCTTCCAGGACACCGACCCGATATCCCTTCTCGGTCAGTCGCATGGCGCTCACGGCGCCGCCGAACCCGGAGCCGACCACGAGTACGTCGTAGTCGTGGCGGTCGGGGCTGTCAGTGCCTCTCGGGGGGGTATCGCTTGCCACGGACCCAACTCTTCCTGTGAAGTGTGACATCTATGAATGTGACATTAGTTATTGTAGTATCCGTAACTACTCATGAGTAGATGTGGTTCATGCAACACATGAGTACGTTCCGAACGCAAGCCCCTCCCCCGCCACCGCTGGTGCGCGTTGACAATGCAGGAGGCAGCGATGTCCCCCTCTGACCTCACCGGATCCACGTCGCCGACCGCAGCGGCGACGGCGGCCGCCCCCACCGCCGGTACCCGCTGGAGCAAGTTCGCGATGCTGGCCGTGCCCGGCTTCCTGGCCGCCGGAGTGATGGGGCTGATGACCACACAGGGCCTGCTCGCGGCGTCCTTCGCGGTGTCCGGCGACAACTTCCAACTCACTGCGGACCAACTCGACGGACAGGGCTTCGCCCAGTACGGAGACGTGGCAACCTCGGCCGACGACAGTTCCCGCCCGGTCGGGCTCGCCCACGTGGACTCCGCCGAGCTGGACAACATGTGTCTCTCGGCGCAGTGGGATCTCGCCATCGGGGACGCCTCGCTGATCATCACCGCGGGCGAGAACGAGCCGGTGCAGGGAAGTTCGCTGACCCTCGACATGGAGGAGATGTCCGGCGACGCCGACTTCTCCAACATCCAGATCGGACGGGACGCCAGCACCCTGGACAAGGCGGACGGCGCCCAGGGGCCGGTGGGGAACTTCGGGTTGCAGTCGGACACGATCGTGGTCGACAACCTCAACGTCTCCACCTGGTCCGTGACCTCCGGCAGCCTGAACCTCACCGGACTCAACATGTCGATCCGGCCCGGCGTGCACGAGTGTGACTGACATGGGATCGCAACTGATGTCCTGGCTGGGTGCAGGACGGCTCCAGTTCCGGGCCTGGCGGCGCAGCCGCCCGTTCTGGGGTGGGCTGTTGCTGATCCTCGCCGGTGTGGAGATCCTCGTGGTGCCCACGGCACAGCGCCTCATCCTCCCGGTGGACCTCATCATTTACGCCGGGATCGCGGGAGTCTCCGGCTACCTCATCGGTGGCCTCCTCATCGTGGTGGGCGCGCTCGCGTGGCTCCAGCCCGCGCAACACGCCTTCTTCGGAATCGCGGGTACTCTGCTTGCCCTCACCTCCTTTGTCACCTCGAACTTCGGTGGCTTCGTCATCGGGATGCTCCTCGGAATCGTCGGAGGGGCACTCGTTTTCGCCTGGTCGGAGTCCATCCCCGTCCGCGATGCCACCGAGCCCGGCACGCCCCGGTGGCATCGCCTCCGCGAACGTTTCGCACGTAGGCGGGACACCCCCGCCACCCGCAGCGAAACCGACACGACCTCCGCGACGGAGTCCGATACGGAAGGATCGTCCGCGTCGGGGCCAGAGAGCCCGGAGGACCCCGCCGGGGATACGGCCAGCGACCGCGTGGACTACCGCGTTGCGATTGCGCTGCCCCTGGCACTGGTGCTGCTGGCGGTTCCCGTTGACCGCTCCAACTGGTGGGACTGGCTGATCCCCTCTGATTCCACCGAGAGCGACGAGCCTGTTGCGGAGTCCGAGTCGCCAGCGGAATCCCCGTCGCCCACCTCCAGCCCCAGCGGTGGGATCGGGGGCACGGATGACGAGGACGGTTCCGGAACCGGAGGTGGCCCCAGTCCCGGAGACGGGGACACGGAGGACGAGACGGAGCCGGACGACGACGATGGCGACGACAGCGACGACGAGGACGCCGAGGACGACGAGGACAGCGACGACGACGCGGACGCCGAGGAGTGTGTCCTCGCCGTCGGGGAGGACGCGGTCGCCGAGGATGAGGAGGAGCTCGCCGAGGCTGTGGCAGCGTGCCAGGCGGCTGAGGAGGAGGGGGAGCTGCCCGAGGTTCCCACCCGCTCGGAGGAGGCCTGCTTTCCCCCCACGGCCAGTCCCACCGGAATGACGGCGGATCGGCTCACCATGTACGGTCCGCGGTTCGAGGGAGTGGTGGAGTGCACCACGAGTGACGGCCCACAGCGGTACCTCCAGCTGAGCATGAACCGTGCGAACTTCACCCGTGCGGATCTCTGGTTCGAGGACCGGGGGTCCCGGTCTACGATGGCGCTTCCGGACATGCGGATGCGCGATGACGTGGTGCTGTTCGCCACGCGGATGCGGGTGCGCATCCTGGGGATTCCCATCACCTTCACCCCGGACTTTCCACCGCCCCTCCTGCTGCCGATCACGCCAGTGACCGATGTCGAGGTGGACCAGCCGCTGGCCGAGTCCGCGAACCTGCACATCGACAGCCTCGGACAGGACTTCCGCGACCAGAACTGATTCCTCGCCGAGTCGGCCACCGTGGGCGCCGGAGCAGCCAGCACCGCTCCTCCGGCGCCCAGCCACGTTCTTGCCCGGTTCCGGAAAGTGCCGGTGGGTGAAGTTGTCCGAGAGCGACCCTGGCACGGCCCCGGTCCTGGTGCCGAGGCTGGAGAGTACAGCCAGTTCGGACAGGAGAACGGGAATGACCTCATGAGCGCGGTGGTACGGACCTCGGGACTCGGTAAGTCCTATGGCCGGTTTCGCGGGATCAGTGACGTCACCATGGAGATCGAACGTGGGGAGGTGTTCGGTTTCCTCGGACCCAACGGTGCCGGGAAGACCACAACGATCCGATTGCTGCTCGACCTCCTGCGGCCCACGGCCGGCCAGGCCACCATCTTCGGGCTGGACGTGCACCGGGACGGTGTGGCGGTACGCAGCCGTATCGGATACCTGCCCGGC
Organism: Lipingzhangella rawalii; assembly: GCF_031628175.1. NCBI lineage: Bacteria > Bacillati > Actinomycetota > Actinomycetes > Streptosporangiales > Nocardiopsidaceae > Lipingzhangella > Lipingzhangella rawalii. Next base: position 10,345 of record NZ_JAVLVT010000015.1, read on the forward strand.
GAGCTGCCCGATGTGGGGCGGGAACGGGCCCGGAACCTGCTGGAGTTCTTCGCCCAGGTGCACGGTGGGGTTCCCCACCAACGGATTACCGACCTCGCCGAACGTGTGGGACTGGACCTGGACCGCAAGGTACGTGGCCTGTCCAAGGGCAACCGCCAGAAGGTGGGACTGGTCCAGGCGTTCATGTACGCGCCGGAGTTGCTGATCCTCGACGAGCCCACCAGTGGTCTGGATCCGCTGGTGCAGCAGACCTTTCTGGCCATGGTGCGGGAGGCCCGGGAGGCGGGACAGACCGTGTTCATGTCCTCACATGTCCTCGACGAGGTGCAGCAGGTCGCCGACCGCGTCGGCATCATCAAGGACGGCCGTCTCGTCACGGTGGAGCCGGTCGCACAGCTGTTGCACCACACACCCCGGCGCGTCCACATCCGTTTCGACGGTCCCGTACCCACGGCGGCCTTCACCGGACTTGCCGGGGTGCGTGAGCTCTCCGTGGAGGGCTCGGTGGTCCGCTGCGTGGTGGACGGTCCCCTGGACGAACTGGTGCGTACGGCCGCCCGGTTCACCGTCGTCGACCTGCTCAGCACCGAACCCGATCTGGAAGAAATGTTCCTGCGCCACTACTCCGAGGAGAGCGATCATGCGGCTGACCCTGCTACGTAAGGCCCTGCGTGACGACCGCCGCGCGATCCTCGGTTGGACCGTTGGGGTGGCCGCCTTCCTGCTCGTGTACCTGCCGTTCTACTCGGAGTTCGCCGAGGACACGGCCGGTGCCGAGGAGATGCTGGAGGTCATCCCCGAGGGAATGCGCACCGCCATGGGCATGCAGGAGCTGTTCACCGGCGCGGGCTTCCTGGAGTCCATGGTCTTCAACCTCTACGGTCCCCTGCTGCTGGTGGTCTATGCGGTGGTTCTCGGTAACCGTGCCATCGCCGTGCCGGAGGAATCGGGTCGACTGGACCAACTGTTGGCCCTGCCCATCAGCCGCCAACGCTACGTGCACGAACGCCTCGCGGCCCTCACGATCGAAGTCGTCTACCTGACCGCGGTCCTGTGCGCTATCGTCCTGGCCTTCGCGGTGGGGCTCGACATGGGGGTGGCGCTCGGCAACATTGTCGCGATCAGCGTGGGGGTGGGTCTGCTCGCCCTGCTGTTCGGCACCCTCACCGTGGCCGTGGGCGGGCTCAGCGGGAGCCGCGGGCTGGGGCTCACGGTCACCGGTGCCGTGGCCGTGGGCACCTACCTTGTGCACGTCCTCTCCGATGCCGGCGCCGAACTGGTCGAGCCGCTGCGGTGGGCCTCGCCGTTCCACTACTACCTGGACGCGGACCCACTACGGGACGGGATCCCGCTCGGCTCCTATGCGGTGCTGCTCGGTGTGATCATCATCCTGGCGGTCGCCGCGACCGTGACATTCGAACGTCGCGACATCGGAGTGTGACCGCCGCTCCACATATGCCGGGAGTGACCACGAGGCGAAGGTAGGCGACGTGTCCACAGTGATCGAGACCGAACACCTCACCAAGCACTACGGGGCTCGTCGAGGTATCTCCCAGATCAGTCTTTCGGTGCACAGTGGGGAGGTGTTCGGCTTTCTCGGCCCCAACGGGGCCGGGAAAACCACAACCATCCGGCTGCTGCTGGACCTGCTCCGCCCCAGCAGCGGCCACCTACGGGTGCTCGGCCGTGATCCCCGATCCGCGGGGGCAGCAGTCCGCCAGCGGGTGGGTTACCTCCCCGGTGACTACCAGCCCGGGCGCCAGGAGCGCGGCAGCGAGCTGCTGCGCTACCTTGCCGAGGCGCGCGGTGGCGTCACACGGCGGCGGATCGAGGAGCTGACCGAGCGTTTCGAACTGGACCCCAGCCAACGCCTCGGGGCGATGTCCCGGGGCAACCGACAGAAACTCGGGATTGTGCAGGCTTTCATGCACGATCCCGAACTGCTGATCCTCGACGAACCAACCACCGGCCTCGATCCACTGATGCAGCAGAACTTCCTCTCGCTGGTGCGGGAAGTCCGTGCCTGTGGGCAGACCGTGTTCCTGTCCTCGCACCTTTTGGCGGAGGTGCGCCAGATCGCCGACCGGATCGGCATCGTCCGTGCGGGACACGTGGTCGCGGTCGACGAGGTTGCGGCGTTGCGGGAACGGGCGGTGCGCCGGGTGGAAGTACACTTCGACGCACCGGTCCCGCCCGAGCACTTCGCGAATCTGGACGGGGTGCGCGATGTGCGCGTGGAGGGAACCCTGGTGCGCTGCGTCCTGGACGGGCGACCAGACGCGCTGATCAAGGCCGCGGCGGAGTTCACCGTGGTGGAGTTCGTGAGTTTCGAACCCGACCTGGAGGAGATCTTCCTCGCCTATTACACCGATGAGGGCAACGACCCCGTTCCCGAGCCGACCGACTGAGGCATGAACCTCGTGACCAGCGATGACACGGCGGATGGCCTGGACGGTGCCGCAGTCGCCACCGAGGCGAGCCGACGCGGCGGAATGCCCGCCGAGTATCTGGCCGGACTTGTGGAGATACTCGCTGCGGCGAGCCGTAGCGGACGCCAGCCCACCTCGACGGAGCTGGACCACCATCGGACACAGGGGGCACGCGCCGCCGAAAACGGGCATTCCCTGCGGACCCTGCTCGACCTCTACCTGCACGCAGCCGAAATCGGTTGGGACCAGCTCCCCGGAATCAGCGACGCAGCCACCGCCACCCAGGCCCGGAGCGCGACCGCGGCAGCCCTCACGGCACTACGGCGGGCCACCGGTGCGGCCTGCGCAGGCTACGAGGGGGCTGGCGCGGACATTGCCGCCGTGGCCGAGACCGCCCGCCAGGAGTTCCTGGACGATCTCCTCTACGGACGCGGAGACGAGGGGGAACTGGCCTCCCGCGCGGAGCGTTTCGGACTGCGGCTGGCCACGCAGCATCGCGCTTCGGTCGCCCGCGCCCAACCACCGTTCTCTCCCGATGATCCGCGGGTCCGCAGTGTCGAGCGTGACCTGGTGGGTCGCTACGGCACCCGCAACATTCTGTTGGCGGTGCGGGAGGGGAAACTGGTCTGCGTCGTCCCGGGGGCGTTGACGGCGGCAACGGGGCAGTTCACGCATCGTCTGCGCTCCGTGCTCACCGAGGCATCCGCCTGGCGGGTGGGTATCGGCCGACCCCACCCCGGGCCCAGTGGAGTGGCGCGCTCGGTTACTGAGGCCACCGACGCCATCGACATCGCCGAGCGGCTGGAGCTGCCTGCCCGGGTGGTGGACGCCGCCGAACTCTTGGTGTTCCCCGTGCTGCTCCGGGATCGCGCAGCCATCACCGATCTGGTGACAACAGTGTTGGGGCCACTGTGCGAGGCGCGTGGTGGTGCCGAACCGCTGCTGGCCACTCTGCGTGCGTTCTTCGCCTGCCACGGCAACAGTACTGCGGTCGCCCGCCGGCTGCACGTGAGTGTGCGCACCGTAACCTACCGGCTGGAGCGCGTGCGTCGCCTGACCGGATACACCCCGACCGACTCCACCCAGCGCTTCACCCTGGAAACCGCCGTTGTCGGTGCGCAGCTGTTGGGCTGGCCTGAGGAGCAGTGACGGGGACACGGCGACTGTCCTCAGGGGAACGGGATCCCCGCGTCCCGGCCGTCTGGCCGACGACGGCGCGAGCCGCAGGCGAACGGGCACCGCGGGGAGGGGCCGCGGTGCGGCTGTGGGTGGGGCACTCAGTCGACACCGAACATCACGGTGTGCTGGTCCAGCAGTCGCGCGCCGGGCGGCAGCGGGGGGACATTGTCCGGGTCAACAGTGCGCAACCAGATGTCGGTGTTGGGAGAGAAGCGGTCGTGTTGGCTGATCACCTCCCACAGCTGGTGGAACAGGGCGGTGCGCTCGCAGGCACACCGCGATCCCAGCATCGAGAGTCGGCTGGGGTCCGGTAGGTCGGTCAGTTGGAATCCCAGGGCGGGATCGTCCTCGGGAGTGCCGCCCTGGACGACCTGAAGCAACGTGATGGACAGGGCAAGGCTGGAGGCCATCGGAACTCCTTGACTGAGGAGGGAGCACTACTGGGAGTGCCGGGGTGGACTCTCAGTATTATATTGATGCATCAAGATTTCAAGGATTATTTCTTAGTGCACAAGAAAAGTGTTGGTTGTGGCGTCACAGTACGATCGGCGCAGGATGAACGAGGAGGTGGTCAGTGGCTGACCGGCACAGCCCCGGGGTCCGCAGACGACGACTCTCCGCGGCATTGCGCAAGATCCGTGTCGATGCCGGGTGGACTTCTGCGGAGGCAGCCGAGCAGCTGGGTTGGTCGCCGGGCAAGGTGACCTGGATCGAGCGCAATGAGTGGAAGCGGCCGAAGCGGGACGAGGTCGCCGCGATGCTGGACCTGTACAGGGTGCAGGGAAGCGACCGCGAGCACCTGTTGGGCTTGGTGGCAGAGGCTCGCGGGCGCAGCGACTGGCACCAATACCAGGACTTGTTTGTCGGTCCACTCCCGGAGTTCGAGGCCGAGGCGGTACGGATTCGGTCCTACGAGGCACTGCTGATTCCCGGCCTGTTGCAGACGCCGGAGTACGCTGCGGCGGTGTTTCGGGGTGGCCAGGTGGTAGCCGAGGCGGACATCTCCCGCAAGGTGGAGTCCCGAATGGCCCGCCGGAGGGTTCTGGACGCGCCGGACGGGCCGCACCTGACCGCGGTGGTCGACGAGGCCGCGCTACGCAAGGTGGCCGGCTCCCGGGCGATCATGGCCGAGCAACTGCGCTTCCTGGCAGGCATGGCCGCGCACTACAAGGTGACCGTGCTGGTCGTGCCGAACGAAGTCGGCACACATGCCGCAGTATCGGGAGCATTTAGCCTGATCGACTTCCCGCGGCCGGAACCGGGTATCGTCTCGCTCTCGAACGCGGTGGAGTCCCTGTATGTGGAGGATACCGACTATGTGGACCGCTATACCCTGATATTTGATGCGGTGCAGGGGGTGGCGCTCAGTCCGGAACGCTCCCTCGCGCTCATCACTACCGCCGCCGATGAGCTGACCGAGTGAGTCCACCATGTACCTCTACTTCCACAAGTCCTCGTACTCCAGCTCGCAGGAGAATTGCGTGGAGGTCGCCCCGGTGTTGAGCTTCCGCAAGTCCTCGTACTCGGACTCCCACGACAACTGTGTCGAGGTCGCCGGTCTGCCCACCGGCGTGGCACTGCGGGATTCCAAGCACCCGGAGGCGGGGCATGTGGCTGTGCCGGCGGATGCCTGGGTGTCTTTCCTCGCCACGCTCAAGGGAGGCGTCCTGGATGCCGATCCGCCGTGATTGGAGATTCCGGATCCCGCGCGCGGCGGGGCTGTCCGCGTAGGCTGGGCTATCCAGGTCCAGTGTCGATTCAGGAAGCCGAACCACGATGACAGACACCGAGCAGGAGGTTCATGCGGTTGCGGAGCGCTCCCGGGAGGCCGCCGCAGAGCTGGCACCACTGACCCGCGACGCCAAGGATTCCGCGCTACACGCCATGGCCGAGGCGCTGGAGCTGCGCGCGGCCGAAATCGTCTCCGCGAACGCCACCGACGTTGAACGAGCACAGGCCGACGGCCAACCCCAAGCCATGGTGGACCGGCTCACCCTCACCCCGGCGCGGGTGGTGGAGATCGCCGAGGCCGTGCGGGAGATCGCCAAGCTCCCGGACCCCGTGGGTGAGGTGGTCCGCGGGTCTTCCCTGCCCAACGGTCTGGAGCTGCGTCAGCTACGGGTTCCCCTCGGCGTGGTGGGCATTATCTACGAGGGGCGTCCCAACGTCACTGCCGACGCCGCGGCGCTGTGCCTCAAGAGTGGCAACGCGGCGTTGCTGCGGGGTTCCTCCTCGGCCTTCACCTCCAACAGCGCCATCGTCGAGGTGCTGCGCGCCGCCCTCACCGACACCGCGGTGCCGCAGGACGCGGTACAGCTGGTGCCGGGCTCGGGCCGCGACTCCGCGCAGGCGCTGATGCGCGCCCGCGGTCTTGTCGATGTGCTCATCCCCCGGGGCGGGGCGTCACTGATCCAAACCGTGGTGCGCGAATCCACGGTTCCGGTGATCGAGACCGGTGAGGGCAACTGCCACGTGTACGTGGATGCCGCCGCTGACCTCGACAAGGCCACCGACATCACCGTCAACGCCAAAACACACCGGGTATCGGTGTGCAACGCTGCGGAGACGCTGCTGGTGCACGCCGACATCGCCGAGAAGTTCCTCCCCCGGGTGGCGGCGGAACTGATCGAGCGCGGTGTGGTCCTGCACGGTGACGAGCGGGTTACCCCCCTGGTGACCACCGCCGTTCCCGCTACCGAAGACGACTGGAGCACCGAGTACCTCGCCCACGACATCGCGGTCCGGGTTGTGGACTCCCTGGACGAGGCGGTTGCGCACATTCGCCGTTACTCCACCGCGCACACCGAGGCGATCGTGACCGACTCCCAGGCCGCCGCGCGGCGATTCGTGTCCCGAGTGGACTCTGCGGCGGTGCTGGTGAACGCCTCCACCCGGTTCACCGACGGGGGCGAGTTCGGGTTCGGCGCGGAGATCGGCATTTCCACGCAGAAGCTGCACGCGCGCGGTCCCATGGGCCTGCCGGAAATGACCTCCACCAAGTACGTGGTCACCGGGGACGGGCACGTGCGTTAGTGGTCCCGACGTTCGATCGGAGCCCCGGTGCTGGCGTCGACCAGTACCGGGGCCTCGACCACGTCACGGTCCGCGGCCACCGCGAACAGGAGGAGCTCGGGTGGCCTGTTCCAGGAACCCGAGTCGCAGTCCGGTGGCGTCGCACCATCCACGTCGGGGATCGGGCTGGCCTGCGCTCCCACGTGCAGTCCGGTGGCGTCGTCGTCGGAACGCTCCGCAACCAGAAACTCGACCCGGCACCGAGGCTCCACACTGACCCCGAACACCAGGGTGGCCGGATCCGCCGGCGCGTCGCCAAGGCGTGGATCCCACAGATAGGACGGTTCCGTGGCGTCATGGTCGACGATCACATAACCCGCGATCCGCTGGAGGCCGGACTCCGGAACTGTGGGGGTGTGCCGTAGTTCGGCATCGTCGAGGCGCAGACCACTGCTCGAGTCACCCAGCCGGTGCCCCCAGTGGTCCTCGGCCAGCTCCTCGGCGTCCGCGCGCTGTTGGTCCCAACGTGGGCCGAGTACTGCCAGCGACAGCCCGACCAGGCTGATGACCACGGCTACTCCACCCATGATGCGGGTGAGCGTGGGGCTGCTTTCGGAGCGTGGCTCCAGCCGCCGGTGCGAAAGGGCGGCCAGGTAGCTGTGCGGGCGCAGCAGCATCCACAGCCCCACCGGACCCAGCACGAGCAGTACGACGATTCCGACGAGGGTGTCCATGTCGAATCGGTCTCTCCACGTGGTGTGGCAGCCTATGGGGGCTTCGGGGCCGCGGGTGCGCAGGCTCGGCTTCGTCGCCGCCCCTCCGGTGCGAGCACCCCGGGATCCCGCCCCCGCTCGTGGTGGGGGCGGGCCTCGGTGGTTCGGATGCGCGACTCAGCTGTTGGACGAGGAGCCGTCGCGGTCCTGTCGGCCGGTACCGCGCCAGCGCTCGGCGATGTTGTCGAAGATTTTGCCGCCGGTGTCGGCAGCCGAGCCCGCCATATCCTTCAGTGTTCCCAGTAGCGGGTCCTCGCTGCGCTCCCAGGACTCCCGGTAGGAGTTGGCCGCGTTGCGGGCCTCTTCGCCGATGGAGGCTTCCGAGTCCTCGTCACGCCGCGGGTACTGTCCGTCCAGGATGCGCTGGTACTCGCCCTCCTCCACCCATCGGTGCAGTTCGGCCAGCCGCACAACAGCGAAGGGGTGCGAGTGTCCAAAGACCTGAAGTAGCTTGATGACGCTGTCCAGCGCGTCCCCACCGGCGTCGTACTCCCGGGCCTGCTCCAGCATCGCGTCGGTGTTCATCTCCGCCAGCCGGGAGCCGCCCGCGATCTTCATCAGGGCGCGCTTGGCCGCTTCCGGATCCTGGCAGGCCAGAGTCCCGGCCCGGTCACAGGAGAGCTCCGACTTGCGGTGCCACTCTTCCAGCGCGGCGATGATCGCGCCGACAGCCACGTAGCCCAGCGGGATCCAGGCGATCCGTGAGGCCAGATTGATCAGCCAGAGCAGCATGGTGCGGTACAGGGCATGCCCACTGAGAATGTGCCCGACCTCGTGGCCCACCACGAACCGCTGCTCCTCGGGGTCCAGCAGGTCGAACAGGCCCGTGGTCATGACGATGAACGGTTTGTTGTACCCGATCGCCATCGCATTGGGCTTGGGGTCCTGGCGCACGTACAGCTCCGGGACCTCGGGCAGGTCGAGGGTGTAGGCCGCGTCCCGCACGTAGTTGTACACGTCCGGGAACTGCCGCTCGTCCACGCGGACGGCCGTGGCGAGGTGCATCAGCCGCAACGAGCGCATGTTCACCATGCCGAAGAATCGTTTGACGACTTCGTCGAACCCTTTCATGGACCGCAGCGCAGTCAGCGCGCCCCGGTCCGCCGGGTGCTCGTAGGCGCGGGAAGAGATGTTGGTGAGGCGGATACGGCTGCGATCCGGTGAAGTGGCCATGTCGGCATGCTATGCGCCACCTACCGGACGACGCCACGGTTCCCACAGACGAGATATGACGCGATTCTCGTTCCTCGTGTTCCGGCTGGGTGCGGGGGGATGGTTAGGCTCAAGCGAAGCTGGAGGATCGGGCAGCCGGAACCGGTCCACCGACTGCGGTACAAGTGAGGGGGACGAGTGGAAGCGCAGGCGACCCACGACCGAGAGGCGCCACGGCACCGTGTCGGCATCATGGGCGGAACATTCGATCCGATCCACCACGGGCACCTCGTGGCCGGCAGTGAAGTCGCCCATCTGTTCGGGCTCGACGAGGTCGTGTTCGTGCCGACCGGACAGCCGTGGCAGAAGCAGGGGAAACAGGTGACCCCGGCGGAGCATCGCTACCTCATGACGGTCATCGCCACCGCATCCAATCCCAGATTCGGGGTAAGCCGGATCGAGATGGACCGCTCCGGCCCCACCTACACCATCGACACCCTGCGTGAACTGCGAGCCAGTTACGGCAGTGACATCGACCTGTACTTCATCACCGGTGCCGACGCTCTGGGCGCCATCCTGGGGTGGCGGGACGCCGAGGAACTGTTCGAACTCGCGCATTTCGTAGGCTGTAACCGCCCCGGCCACAAGCTCAGTGACCCGGGGTTGCCGGACGGTAAGGTCAGCCTGGTGGAGATCCCCGCCCTGGCGATCTCGTCCAGCGAATGCCGCAGCCGGGTGAGCGCCGGCGAACCCATCTGGTACCTCGTTCCGGACGGTATTGTGCAGTACATCAACAAGACCGGGCTCTACCGCGAGCCGCGGACAGGCGAGAGAGAGGCAGCAACAACGTCGTGACCGCCACGGAAAGGGCCATCGAACTGGTCCGTGTCGCCGCCGGAGCCGCGGCTGAGAAGGTCGCCCAGGACATCGTCGCCTACGATGTCAGCGAGCAGTTGGTCATCACCGACGCCTTCGTGTTGTGCTCGGCACCCAACGATCGGCAGGTCCGCGCGATCGTGGACGAGGTCGAGGAACACATGCGTCATGTCGGAGCCAAACCCGTCCGGCGGGAAGGGGAGCAGGAGAGCCGCTGGGTCCTCCTCGACTACGGTGACGTCATCGTGCACATTCAGCACGAAGAGGACCGTGACTACTACTCGCTGGAACGGTTGTGGAAGGACTGCCCGCGAGTGGAACTGCCCGGAGAAGCCCAGGGCATGGCCAGGCACCCCGAGGACGTGCAGGCGTGAACACCACCCCACGGGTCGGCGGCGTCCGCGAACCTGCTCCCGCAGACGCGGCGAGAACGACCTCGACCCGCCGGCCACTCCAGCCGGAGCGCCGACATGCCTGACCCCGTGCGCATCCGGCGGGTCGTGTGCTGGCGGCACGGCCAGACCCAATGGAACGCCGAACGTCGGTTCCAAGGGCACACCGACATTCCGCTGAACGACATCGGTCTGCGCCAGGCCGAGCAGGCCGCCGAACTGCTGGCCGCCCTGGAGCCCGACGCCATCCTCTCCTCGGACCTGAGCCGGGCCACCGCCACCGCCGCCGCGCTCGCACGCCGAACCGGACAGACCGTCACCCTGGACAAGGGCCTCCGGGAACGTGCCGGTGGCGTCTGGGAAGGGCTCACCCGGGGCGAAATCATGCGCCGTTGGCCCGACGAGTACGAACGGTGGGAAATCCCCGAAGGCGAGGACCTCGAGACGGTGGGCTCCCGGATCACCGACGTGGTTCGGCGCGCCGTCACCGAACTCCCCGACCGCGCAACCCTCGTCATTGTCAGCCACGGCGCCGCCCTCCGCGCCGGAATTACCCAGCTTCTCGGGCTGCCCCCGCAGTCCCTGCGCATGCTCGGCCCCCTGGGTAACTGCTCCTGGTCTGTCCTGGAGCCACGCCCCGAAGGACACTGGTGCCTGGTTGAACACAACGCAGCCACCCTTCCGGAAGTCCGGGTCCTCAGCGACGACCAGTGAGTGCCGGCCGACAGCGCGGCGCCACGGCTCGTTTCGACGAACGCCCGAGTTTCCGATATCGTGGCACCTGGTCATCGGGACGCCGCAGAAGCACAGCGGCCCCGAAGTTACCGCGGGGCTATGGCGCAGTTGGTAGCGCGCCTCCATGGCATGGAGGAGGTCTGGGGTTCGAATCCCCATAGCTCCACCACGTACGGACAGCATGCGAGCCTGCATTTGGTGATTGCCAGGTTTCGCTCGAATCGCAGCCTCGGTGCCTGCCGGGCCGGCCACCGAGCGGGCGAACGCCGCAGCTTCCCGGTCTTTCCCGATATTGACCCTGGTGTAGCGCAGCCGAGTCGCCAGTCGACGATCACGCCCTGACCTTCGGCACTCGTGGCGTTGCCGTTCTCGGGGCACTACTGCGCTATGTGGACGTGATGGTTGCCGGAGCCACCGATGTGCTGTTGTTTCAGCGCCTCGCTGTGTGCCAGCAGGGCACCGTAGTCCACAGCCGCCCCCTGCAACAGCATCTCGATCGCGTGCTCGGCTTCCGTATCACCGAGGTGTTCGGGACCGAACATGGCGCGGTAGTGCACCAGGGAGCCGACCAGGTCCAGCAGCAGGTTTCTGTCGATGCTGGACCGGAGATCACCCTTGGCGATGGCGCGGTCCAGGGCGCATCCCACCGCTGTTCGAGCGGGTTCCACGAGGGTTTGCAGGTAGCGGGTGCGTAGCTCCGGATCAGGGGCGCATTCGGCATACAGCGCGCTGAGGACCTCCGGACGAATGGAGCGATAGGCGGTCAGGAAGACGCCGAAGCTCTCGCCAATGTCGCACAGAGTGCATCCGGTATCTGGCGGCTCCGGAATGTCGAGTCGCTGGGCGATAGCGGCCAGCACCAACGGCGCGCGCCCGGACCAGCGCCGATAGATCGCCGGCCGGGACGTGCCGGCGCGGCGGGCAACCGCCTCGAACGAGAGCCCCCCATAACCGTCCGTATCCAGGATGGCCAGCGTCGCGGTGAGCACAGCTTCATCGATGTGCTGATCCCTAGGACGACCAGCAGCACCCCGTGGCTCTGGACGTGGCAGCTCTGTCATGGACGCAAGCGTACCGAACTGTTGCGTTTCGCAACGGAATGCATGGTTGCTGGCGTTGCTACTTGAACTTTACGATACGATACGTAACTTAATTTGAGCGGAGTCCCTGATTACTGATGAAGCAACCAACCGGTGAACTCGATCCCCCAACCCGCGACATCCAACGCTCCGCCAGTAGCGGGTACTACTGATGGTCGGCGGCACCCGCACGGACCGGTTCGGGCCTACTCCTGGGGCGTGGACGGCCGAGCGGACCCGTGCAGGCTCGACATCGAGTTGGCCGTTGATGACCAGGCCGAACAGGCGCTAACCGTGGTGCTGATGGGCAACGACGAACACGCCCTACCGCCCGACCAGGTCGCCTTGCGGAGCAAGCGGAGCAGCGCTACTCACGGTGGCCACCAGCCCCGACACTACGCTGCTGCTCATCATCGCCGGAATCTCGGTGGTCGGGCTGGGACACGGTGTAGCGATGGCCCTGGTCGTGGATCTGATTGTCTCCAGCGCACCGGCGGAGAAGACCGGCTCGGCGGCCGCGGCACAGGAAGTCGGCGGGGAACTCGGCACAGCCCTCGGCATCGCCGCCGGCGGCGCGGTCGGAATGACGGTCTATCGGGCCTCGTTGAGTGCGAGCATGCCCGCCGGAGTATCCGATACAGCCGCCACCAGTGCGTTGAACAGCGTCCACGAAGGGATCGCCACCGCACAGGAACTCAGTGCTGGAGGCCCGGAACTACTTACCGCCGTGCATCACGCGGTCGCTGCCGGACTGCAAACCTACGCCGCTATAGGCGCGGCACTGGTCGGTCTCGCCGTGGTGCTGGTCACCATCGTGCTCGTTCGGCGGGACGACGCCCAAGGACCCCACGAGGAGGAGGGCGATACGCCAACGCCGGTCGATACACCATCATGACTCCCCAGCACCCTTTCCCCAGCTGTCGGTAGCCATGGACGTCGAGAAGACGAGAACGTCTTCGAAACCCGCGTTACCGAGTACCAGTCCGGTGCCCTGCTGAGCTGGCACCGAGCAGGCACCGCCGCCCGGGGTGCCAGGAGACCCCGCATCCCCGGCAGTGCATCCGCCGCGGCACAGGGCGGGTACGTGATGCGGTGCGCAGCTCGCTGTCCGAGCTCCGTTGCGTCGAAACCGCGGCTCACCAGCCCGTTACCGGGCCAGGACGGTGCTCCGTGCCCGCGACCGGGCGGTGAGGGCCGCCAGCGTCGCCATGACAGCGAGTACCGCCAGACTGAGGAGAACCGGGGAGACGTCCTCGCGTGCAGCGGCGGCGATAGCCCCGATCAGGACCAGGACGAGTGCGGCCACGAACCGGGAACGGGCGATTCGGCCAAAGCGTGACCGGAGAAACAGCACGTTCCCCGCCAGATAGACCAGCGGACCACCCACAGTGACGAGGATCATCGGTAGGCTCAGATGCTCGTGGGTGACGCGGAGCTCGATGGACACGGCCACCAGAATCGCACCGAACACCATCAGGGCATGGGCGTAGGCGAAGGCGAACCGCAGCGCCCCCGTTCCCCCCTCGCCGCCGGTGACATCGTGACCCGCCAGCGCGAAATAGTTCCACCACAGCACCGTCAGGCCGGCGAATCCCAGCAGCAAGCTCAGGAGAGTGGTGGTGTTCAGGATTTCCGTGGCGGCAACCGCCCCACCCATCAGCAGGATGGACTCGCCCAGGGCAATGATGAACACCAGGCGGTTGCGCTCGGCCAGATGTTCGGCATCGGTGTCCCACCGTTCCATCGGCGCGCTGACCAGGCCGGGTATTCGGAAGTTCACCAGCGGGGCCGCATAGTCGATGAGGACCGCGATGAGCCACAGCCACAGTCGCAGCTCGCTGGGCAGAACCGCCCCCGCGATCCAGAACACCCCGGCCAGAGCCGACCAGCTCAGCAGTGCCGTGTAGTTGGCTGCCAGCTGCTGGCCCCAGAATCCGACGATCATGAACAGTGGCCGCACCAGCCCCATGAACACGAAGCAGCCAGCGAACAGCAGCCCAGCGTCACCGAACGCCTCCGGAAGAGACACCGCCATCCCCAGTGTGGCCACCATCAGGACCACGTTCAGCAGCTGGACCCGGCTGTTGGCCGGATTGAGCCAGTTCATGGCCCAGGCTGTGTAGTTCCACCCCCACCAGAGCGCCGCGAACACGACCGCGGTCTCCGCGAAACCACGCCACGTGAGCTGGTCCAACAGGAGATGGGACAGCTGAATAATCGCGAACACGTAGACAAGATCGAAGTAGAGCTCGATCGGTCCAACCTCGGACCGGCGGTGCCCGCTGTGGCGTGCGATCCCGCGCCACGGTGGAATACGGTCGGCGGTGTTCATCGTCCCCGAGACTGGTTGCAGCGGCGAAAGTCAGTGGCCGTGGCCGCACCACGAGGCGTGGCCGGAATCGACCGGGTCAACCCGCAGAATCCGATCGGGTTGACTGCATGTAACACTCCCGATGCTACTCGTGTCATTCGGGAAACGAGGGATGTACGCGCCGACAAGGCCACGTCGTGCCCACGGAGGGGGTGACGGTCGAATGGCGCTGGTACGGCGGGCTTCCAGATCCGGGGGCGTCCGTCACCTCTCGCCCTCCGTTAGAATCCGGCGTGTCCCAGGCGCGGTCGTGCACTGAGTCGATGACTCGACACCGTGCTCCACCGGCGCCCCATCAGCAGCATCGCGAGCTGCGTGATGGCGTCGCAGTCGTTTCCCTCGCGCGGAATGGAGTCGGCCACGGTGAGCGGTCCGATCAAGGCGCTATCTGTGACGGTGACGGCCCTCATCATCACCGGGGCCCTTGTTGCCTACGGAATGTACTGGCAGGTGTACGGAAACATCAACCAGTCCGCCGTGGAGGACGACATCCTCGGTCCACGTCCCGCCACCGACGGCGAGAGTCGCAACGTCCTGATCATCGGCTCCGACGAACGCACCGGGGAAAACGCCCAATACGGTCGCGCCGAGGGGGCGCGTGCCAACGTCATTATCCTCGCGCACTTCCACCCGGACCAGGACAGTGCCGTTCTGGTCAGTTTCCCACGTGACTCCGTGGTGCAGATGCCGTCCTGCGAGCCGTGGGAGGACTTCTCCGGCAGTGACGCCTACGTGGGGCCGATCAACGAGGCGCTCGGCAACGGTGGACCACCCTGTGTCTGGCGGACCATCGAACAACTCACCGACATACACGTGGACCACTTCGTGAAGATGGACATGGTCGGTTTCCGCGATATCGTCGACGCGGTGGACGGCGTTCCCATGTGTCTGCCCGAGCCGCTGTCCGACGAGCGGGCCCAACTGGACCTGCCGGCCGGTGACCAGGTCCTCGACGGTGAGGATGCCCTGGCCTTCGTGCGTGCCCGGTACAATATCGGCGACGGAACCGACGTGGGGCGCGTGCAGCGCCAACAGATGTTCATCGGGGCGCTGGCGCAGGAGATGATGAGCCGGGAGGTGCTCGGTAACCCACAACGCACCATGGACATGCTGGGGGCCGTCACCGACGCCCTCGAAACCGATGACGGGTTGTCCGTCGACGTGATGGCGGGTATGGCCTACGATATGCGCGACGCTGACCTCGGCGACATCCGTTTCTATACCGTGCCGTGGGAATGGTCGCAGACGCACGAGCACCGGGTGGAATGGATCGAGGACGAGTCCCAGGCCCTGTTCACGGCGATCGCCAACGGTACAGCCGTCCCTGACCAGGACTCCGACGGTGACTCCGATGGTGCCACTGACGCCGAGGCCGCCGATGACGAGGACAGCACCGCCGACGCGAGGGACGACGCCGTTGAGTCCCTGCCCGTCGTGGTCTACAACTCCACTCGAATCGATGGCCTCGCGGGCGAGGTCGCGGATGCACTGGGGGAGCGCGAGATTACGGTCCTGGACACAGTCACCGGCGAACCCCGCGATGGAACGGTGCTGATCCGGCACGGCGAGGGCGCCGCACAGGCAGCCGAGGCCCTGGCCGAAGAGATCGACGGAGACGTGCAACTGGAACCGGGAACCCCACAACAGCAGGGCACGCTGGAGCTGTACCTCACGCCCGCTTGGTCCGGACTGGTCCCGGACGTGTCCGACACCGATGTCGACGACGCGGACTTCACCGCCGAAGCCGATCCGTGTGCGGATGGCCTGGGCGGTACCGGAGACACCGGAAGCTCCGAAGAAGAGGATCCGCAGGGCGGCTGAATCGCCCGCTCTCGGGAGTGCCGGCAGGCGCTACGGGGCGCCCCCATCACGAGGGCACCCCACGCCCGACGCCGCCCACAACCACCATGGCGTGGGGGCGAACCACGCACCGCCACCCCCCACCGTTGGCCGTCGTGCGCAGAGCCAGTCGGCCCGGCAGAACACTCTCGGCATCCTCCGTCCCCATGCCCGCGGGCCGCTGTGTTGGTCCGTGCGCTCTCCCCGGGCGGCGGGAAGTGTCCCGTGATCACCGCTCCCCCGCACGACGGCCAGCGGGGGGTGGATGCGGCGTCCCCGCCGTGGGGATGCACCGGGCGGTACGAGGAAGCCGCAGGCCACCCCGTGCCTGAGGGGATTGTGGTGGCGGTGGTTGGTTGGCCGTGCGCGCCGTGGTGGCCGCCGGCGGCGTCGCGCCCTGGGGGCGCTCCCCCGCACGACGGCCAGCGGTGGG
>NZ_JAVLVT010000016.1:0-17188 GCF_031628175.1 Lipingzhangella rawalii
TATCAGTCGGGCCGGGTGACCACAGCTAGAATCCGCCGAACCTCCGAGACCGTGTGGGTCAGTTCCTCCGGCGCGTCGGCGGCCAACACTACCTGTCCGACACGCTCATTCGAGGACTTCAGCGGAGCGATCCGATCTCCGGGCGACACGCTCACCTCCGCGGTCACCACGTTCGGCTGTGCTAAGACCTCGGCTAGACCTTCGATGGCAACGACGGTCCCAGACGGGGCCGACGGCAGATAACTCGCGGCAATGCGGAGGGGAGCCTGTGGGGGCGATGGTAGTTCCCAGCCCATGGCGGCTCGAATCACCAACTCGAACCAGTCCAGGCCATAGGCTAGGCCGAGCAGATCCATGAGACAGTCACCCGGAGTACGGACTGCCACCTCTATCACTGCCGGACCGCCAGGGGTGAGTCGGAACTCCAAGTGGATGAGGCCGGTGCGCATGCCGATCGCGTTGAGGACAGCGGTTCCCAAATCGGTGACCAGTGTGCGGGTGGCACCATCCACATCAGCTGGGACACGGTGGGCCACTTCGATGAAGTTGGGCGGCCCTGTCGTCTCCTTTGCGGTGAGGTTGGAGGCCCACACTTCGCCCCCGAGGACCAGCGCCTCCCAGCTGTACTCTGGACCACCCATTGCCCGCTCTACGAGCATCCGACCGTTGCTGTTTCTGCGGACAGCTGCCTCTTGGTATTCCTTCGCGTCCGCCACAAGTTCGACACCGTTGCTCCCAGCTGAGGACAGTGGTTTGAGGACGACCGGCATCCGGGTCGCAACCCATTCCGTGGCATCGGAGACGCTATTCGTTACGAGGTACTCGGGCTGGTCGATTCCGGCAGCACTGAACCGGGCCCTTTGCAGGCCCTTGTTCCGGGAGAAGACTGCTGCCCGTAGTGACGGGCCCGGCAAGCCGAACTCGTCGGCTACCAGCGCACCGGCCATCACGTGCGGCTCACTGAACGCGATTACCCCATCGGGCCGACAGGTATGCGCAGCCATGAACGCGGCTTCGGTCCATAGTTCGTCAGTCCCACCGCGGCACACGGTGGTCCCGTCCACCCTACTTTCGAGCGCGCTCACGTGTTCGGCCGTCTCTACCACATGCACCTGCAACCCGAGTCGCCGGGCAGCGTCCAAGTAGGGGCGACCCGCCTTTCCTACGCCAACCATAAGTAATGTCTGCACGTGGTTCGTGTTCCCTTCGTGTTCTGATAACGATGCGGGCCACAGGATACTGATCCCGATGACTCAGGAGCTCTGTGCGTGACGAATGGTCCGTGTGATTGGTAATGCGGGGGAAACGCAGCGCTGTAACGCCACCGCGGTCATCTAACCTGTAATCACAATGCCTTCTACCACAGCGGCTCAACCGTGATTGAGGCGAACATCGACGTCAAAAGTGTCTCGAGTTCGGGGGCCGGCGCGGGTCCGACCACCCCGGCGAGAGGTACATCCGAATCCGCGTAGGTGACCGTGGGCTTGACTGGCTCGTCTGTGGCGCGTTGTACCCAGCGCCGGACCAGCGGGTCCTCTCGAAACCTGTCGCCGCCCTTGACGATACAGTACTGGGATCCGATGTGGTGTCCTGGGAAGACGAACCAGCCATACAGGGCATCGCGGTCCGGTATCCGGGCCTCCTGGATTCCGGTCCGGCCCTCCACTAGAAGGCGTATCTGGGCTGACGGCAGGTGGACACCGGTCGCAAGCGCAAAGGTGTCGACCACGTCTGCACCACCGAACCGGGCTCCCACCTCTAGGAACACCAGACCATCTGTCGCCTCGATTCCTTCGAGATGGAATGGGCCATTGTTGATTCCGATCGCGCGGAGGCAGTGGTGTGTCCATTCGATGACACGAGAGTCGGTTTCAATCTGCACCGATCCGAACGGCTGTCCCTGGGCGTATCCGAGGCACGTACCGATATAACGGCTAGCCTGGACCGCGACGAGCGCTCCCCCCTCCATTACCCCGTCGACATGAATGATCGGTCCGTCGAGAAACTCCTCGATTTCGAATTCACCGGGGTCTGCGGAACCCGCCGCCTCCAGAGCATCGGCCACCGAGGGATGGAGGGTCACCCCTTCACTGGACGCTCCGGCTAGCGGTTTGAGGACGGTCGGTCCCGTCCAGAAGTTGACTCCGGACCGTGGCGTGGTGGAAATGTCGCTAAGTTTATGAAAGCGAGGGACCCGCAGGCCGGAACTTGCAATCGCCGATTTCATGACTGCCTTGTCCCGGCTCGGTAGCACATCGCGAACGGTATCCCCTGGCACGCCGAGTTTCTCCCGTACTTGTGCTGCTGGAAGGAGGTCGTATTCGGATAGTGCTATAACGGTATCTGGCTTGGGTAGGTCCCCAACCGCAGAAAGGACCTCAGTCGAGGCTTCTCCTTCGCCGGGACGTTGGATCCTGCGTGCCCGGACGTCCGCTGGCAGCGTCGACCATCGGCTGGGGACGCTTACATAGGTAACTTCGTGTTTTTTGTGGTCAATACATGCGCCATAGCAGATGAGTGAATCAGGTACGCGGTGAAGGACAAGGATGTGCATCAACGACCTCCAATCGATGACAGGGATGACGAAGTTCGGGCAAGCGCACTATGAAGCGGATCTTATTAATCGAGAACGTTTCGCCACTCGTTCGATCAGGAAAAACCTTGGAAGGTCGGGGGAGGCCTAGGCCTGCTGTCCATCCGATCGGACTCGGAAATAGTTCTCATGATATCATGCTTTTTTCTGTGGACAGCAAAGGCGACTGACAGAGTCAAAGTCTGATATCCAATGTGTACATTCCGAGGTTTTGGATTAGGAGTCCATAATTCCGCCGGTTGACTGGGGCGATCTTGGGTTATGGTGAAATCCACTTACAATAAGACGCAACGACATCTATCCGGAGTTCTCTGTTTTGTTCTTTCTTTGAATCTGGTTATAATTGTTTATCCAGCTTGTGAGTATAGAAAAATAATTTGGACAATCTTGCTCGAGAAGCATCGTCGCAAGAAAAGAATTTCGGGCGGGTGGGTCGATCTGCTAAATAATGACATATTTGTACTAGATTATTTCTTTTAAGATCATCGCATAACTGAAGCTTCAGGAAGCCTCAAAGATGTAATATTGATCCACTTTTGGCATGCACTTGATGTTCACTGTGTTGCGATCGATGGACAAAGTTGGGCGCGACTGAAGGATATGCCCATCCTTGAATCTCTCGTTCTCCTTGCATCTATAGTCTTCAATTTAAGTTCTGTGTAACATCAGCAATTGAATCCTGAAAGCGATATCGGTTTCCAGGATGCAGAGATTACGAGATCGCTAACGCCAGGCAGTCAAGTGGATATAACCATGATCCATTCTCTGAGTCAGGGATTACCTGCATGTCTGTTCGATGCGGAGTCCACAGCCATACGGTGAATTGTGCCAGTTACGGCGATATCCAAAACACTCCGGCTTGCGCTGCATCCCTGGGGAATACTGGTTTGTGTCTGTCATCTACTGGATCCACCATGATTAACTCGAAATCCTAAACGGGAGGAGTGCCGTAGGTAAAATACGTCTCGCGCGGAAGTCCAGCTCCTCCAATTGCTGTCACAGTATCAATATCCTCCATCGTCCAAGTCTTAGTATCGAAATCGGGCTCTCTTTCCAGGATCCCAGGATCTCCGAACAGTTCAACACGGTGGCCGCCAGGTTCGAAAACGTACAGGAATGCGCCTTGGGTGAGCCCATGCCGGTCTGGTCCAGCCTCGATCATTACATTGTAATCGCGGAACATCTCGGCTGCATCGAAATTGTGCTGCTGGACGCCGTAGAAGAACGCGATATGGTGCATCCTGCCCCGGGCCCCGTGTCCATCCCGCATGATTGCGAGTTCGTGGGCAAGCAAGTTGCTGCTTAGCCAAGCTCCATGTTCGACTGGACCATCCACGAGTCGTTCCCGGGTCTGCATTCCAAGATGCTGTTCGAATGTTTCCTTGACCGGGGTGACATCCGCGGCCAGCAGGTTGAGATGGTCGATCCGTTTCACAGGGATACCCTGCAACGGCTTCTTCGAGGGGCGTGTGAGGATTTTGCTCTGCATCGTCGGATGGGCGTGATAGTGTTCCACTTCCCAGTGGAGCCGCATCTCATGCCCATCAGGAGTGTGGAACCAGTATGTGTGGCCATATCCGAACTCGCCATCCATCCATCCGCCGGGCAGCCCCGATTCTGCAAGGACAGCTGCGCGCCGTTCAAGCGCCTCGGGTGACGAGACCCGCATACCCGCATGCACCATCTTTGCCACCGGTCCTTCGGTCACTTTCAGACTCCAAAGATAGGGGTCTTCGTAGCCACGCAGGTACACGGATGCCCCGGAACGGTGCGTCTCGTACATACCGAGGAGTTCCTTGAAGAACCACAGAGTGCCTTCGGGATCCGGAGTTTGCAACTCCGCAGAGGCCAGATGCGCGATTTCATGCTTGATCTCGTAGAGTGTCACAGGGACTGCCCTTCGCCTTGGTGAGACTGATTGCTGGGATAAACAGGATTAGGAGGCGGATGCGAGGAACTGGAAATGCGGCCTTCCCGTCTTTCAATGGTCGTCACGTCACCGGCGGCAAAATGTGTAAGTGGAGTTTCTCGGATGATCAATCGGATATTCTCCACTGGTACATCGATTGAGCGACTCGCCGCGTGGCTGAGTTCGTGGATCAGCCGTCGGATCTGTTCAGAGTCGCGTCCTTCAGCCATGGTCACTTCGATGATGGGCACGATGTACCTCCAGCGATGGTCGTAGCGCCAAGGTTGGTGAAACGCGCGGTGATCTGGGTATCGGGCGGCACGGGGACAGCGTCGGTCATTCCACCGGTGAGAATGATCCATCCGGGTTCCAGCGAGATTCCGCGCTCCGCGAGCTGGTTGGCGGCGAGCGCGAGCGCTTCGGCCGGATGCCCCTGCACTGCGGCCCCCGTGGCCGCGTCAACCACCTCGCCATCCACTTCGAGTAGGCACGCTTCCTGGGTGAGATCGAGCCCATCCGGTGCGCGCGCAATCGGCCCGAGTACAAAGCGGGCGGAGGAGGCGTTGTCCGCGACCGCATCGCTAGCGGTGAAGCTGAAGTCTTGGAAGCGGCTGTCGATAATCTCGATACCGCCATAGACCTGACCAACTGCGCGGAGCGCTGTGGCGGCGGTAATACCCGGACCGCTTAGTCTGTCTTTTAGAATGAACACAATCTCCGGTTCCGCGCGCGGATGGATCATCTGCGTTCGAGTGAGCGGTTCTCCGAACGGCAGAACCATGGCGTCGGTGAGCCACGCCAGTGACGGCGTGTCGATGCCCATCCGTATCTGCTTGGCACGGGAGGTGAGGCCAAGCTTGATCCCGATGAGTGTTTCCCCCCGCTGTCGGCGCTGGTCCAACGCCTCGTCCTGGATTGTGTAGGCGGTCGCCATGTCCAAATCAGACCAGTCGGCTGTGAGCGGGGGACACGCGGTGGCGGACTGTTCGGCAGCGAGCATCGTCCGAGCGGCCTGGCTCACGTCTCTCATATTGATCCGCATAGACTCGGACGCTTTCTCAGTCATGCTGTTCTTACCTTTCTTCGTCGAGAGGGGCGGGACTACGTGGCGAGAGGCACGCTGACCGCGCCAAGCCCTGCGATCTCGGCCGAAATGGTGTCTCCGGCCCGTACCGGAACCTCTGGGGTTGCAGATCCCGTGAGCACAAGGTCCCCCGCTTCAAGGCCGAGCCCCTGCTTGCACAATTCGTCAACCAGCCAGCGCACCGCGTCCCAGGGCGATCCGAGCAGGGCTCCACCCGCTCCTGTTGCAGCCATGAACCCGTTCACGTGTAGGAGGCATCCCGCCAGCCGAAGGTCAGGGATGTCTGGAATCTCCGAGGGGGTTCCGGTAATGACACCGGCGCGGCGGGCGTTGTCCGCTACGGCATCGACGTCGGGGCCCGCCCATTCCTCTGTACGGCTGTCAAGAAGGTCGATCGTGGGCATGACGGCGCTCACCGCACGGGTGAGCGCCGCGATCGTTGGATCAGGCCCGAACAGTGGAGCTTCGAGCAGGAAGCCGATGCCCGTCGCGGCGCGAGGGCTCCGGAGCCCCGACACCGACAAGGACTGACTCGGAGGGTGAACCATGCTGCGCAGAATCCGCCCGTAGCAGGGACGTTTGACGCCCCACTGTCGACGCACTGCCACTGAGGCTGCACCCAACGTGTATCCGATTGTGGCGTCACCTTCTGCGGTCCTTCTCCGGACGAGCTCGTCCTGTACCTGGTAGGCGTCATGCATTGTGGCTTGTGGCCAGATAGATGTGAGCGGCCGTATGGGTTCGTCCTGCTCTAGATACATTGATGCATGTTGCGACGTTTCTGTTGCCACAGCGACTCTCCTGTGTGTTTTCGGCAATATATAAATTCCGTAGTTTGTAGGTGCTATCAATGTATTCTGAGCGTTACCGCACGGGGTTCAGTGAAGAAATCACGCGAGTATCTTCCACCCTCGCGTCCCACGCCGCTTGTTCTTTCTCCTCCAAATGGCAGACGTAGGTCGCGTTCGAAGAAGCAGTTCACCCAGATCGTCCCTGCCTTCCACCTGGCGGCCATTCGATGTGCACGGTCTAGGTTAGTGGTGAAAAGGATTCCCGCGAGTCCGTATTGGCTGTCGTTGGCCATCGCTAATACTTCGTCCTCAGAGTCGAAGGGAATCACGATTTCGACAGGACCGAATATTTCCTCCTGGGATATTTGCGAGCTATTGTCCATCCCGGTAATGATGGTAGGCGGGTAGTAAAATCCGTTGGCGTACTCGCCATTTACTAGCTGCGAGCCTCCGGTTACTACCGTTCCACCCCCGTTCTGGGCCAGTTCAACGTATCTGTGAACCTTGTCGAGATGCTCCTGTTCGATCAGTGGTCCCAGGTAGGTCGAGTGATCCTTCGGGTCGCCAACAGTCAGCTTCTTGGCCTCAGCTGTAAACCTATCGAGGAACTCCGCGTAAATCCCCCGCTCAACGAATAGCCGCGACCCGGATAAGCACACCTGGCCATTACCAGCGAAGATTCCTCGAATCGACTCGGGAATAGCAACGTCGAGATTGGCATCGTTGAAGACGATATTCGCCGATTTTCCACCAAGCTCGGCGGAGACGGGTATCAGATTCCCCGCCGCAGCCCGCATAACCTGCGCTCCTGTAGTGCTGGAGCCAGTGAACGTTATGCGGTCCACCCGAGGATCAGTCGTTAGGCGCGCTCCTACCTCGTCGCTGCCGAACCCGTGCACGATATTGAGGACCCCCGGGGGTAAACCCGCCTCCAGCGCCAGCTGGCCGAACCAATTGGCCGTCAGTGGAGTCTGCGGCGCGGGCTTGAGTACGACCGTGTTGCCGAAGGCGAGTGCAGGCGCGATCTTCCAGCTGGCGAGCATGAGCGGAGCGTTCCATGGGCTTATCGCGGCAACGACACCTGCCGGCGGATGCACTGTGTAGGACAGCAGCGAACCGTCAGGGTAAGCCTCGTCCGAAACAAGCGCAGCGTAGTCAGCGAAGAAGCGGAGGTTTTGGGCCACGCGCGGGATATCAGCGTGCACGGTCTGGTTGATGGCCTTGCCACTGTCCTTGGTCTCCAGCATGGCCAGTGCATCACGTTGGTTGTCGACGAGGTCTGCGAGGGTGTGCAGAACCCGGTGACGCTCTTTGGGTGTCATGCGCGGCCAAGGTCCTTGGTCGAACGCCTGGCGAGCGGCCTCAATCGCTCGCTCGCCGTTAAGGGTGGACCCGCGTGCGACCGTTGCGAGTAGCGAACCATCGTGTGGGTCCCAGGTCTCGAATGTCGCGGAGTCATCCGCCCCGACCGCCATCTGTGCCCCGATGAGGTGGCCGATATATTTTGGGCTGGGCTGCTGGCCTTCGGCAATCATGGGTTTTCCTGTCACTCTCTGCTGAGGGATATGTTCAGAGGTGGCCGAACTCGGATAGCAGTTCGGGAAGTGTGACTCCTCTATCCAACTTATATCGGATCTGCTGTTCCTTATCCAGCAATGCGCTTGCGCCCGCTAGCACCTCTCCGGCGATCGGCACAGGGACGATTCCGAGGCCGTTCTCGTCCGCAACGACAATGTCGCCGGGGTCAATGGTCTGTCCGTCGATTATCACAGGCACGTTCACCTGGATTGGGGCGGGACGGTCAGGTGACGGTGGCGGCACCCGCCGTGGCTGTGTTGACCGATACCAAATCGGGTAGTCCAACTCGCGTAGTTCGTCGACGTCTCGGATGAGCCCGTCCACCACGCTTCCCGCAACTCCAGCCATCATGGATAGGGTAGTCATCAGACCGCCCCAAATAGCGAGGTCCGAGGCATTATGGGCGGCGATCACGATGACATCTCCAGGGTTCGCACGGGGGAGCACCGCCATGCAGTCAGCGAGGTTATCCTTTCGCAGGTTGACGGTTAGTGCGGGTCCCACCACCTTGTGCCGGTGGTCCACCATGTGAAGCCGGCCGATGGTCTTCACCTCCGGATGCGCATCCGAGACGAGGCAGCTCGGGCTGTATTCCGTCAACAGCACTTTCTCATAGCGGTCGATGACATCCGGAGATGGACGTTTCACATCGTTGTGCACGATCTGCATGCTTCCTCCGTAATATCGGCGGCAGACTGAAGTTCTGAAAGGACCAATTCGCCACGTGGGAACGGCGGTTAGGCGCTCCGCAAGGCCCGGGACAGCAGGTCCCCAAGGCGGCGGGCACCTTCCTCGATTTGCTCCTCGGGAACCTTGCTGTACGCCAGGCGCAGTTCCTGAGCACCGCGGCCGTCCGGATAGAACGCGGTTCCTGGAACGTAGGAAACACCCTCGGCCAGGGCCTCCTCACGCAGGGCGATACTGTCTACGGAATCCGGTACTGTCAGCCAGCTGAAGAAACCGCCCGTGGGGTGCGTGTACTCGACACCCGCTGGCAGGTGGGTCTCCAGTGCTCGAGTTAGGGCACGACTGCGGCTCGCGTAGAACGATCGCGCGGAGGCAATCCCACGATCAAATCCGCCGGAACGCCCGTAGCGTTCCAGCAGCATTTGCCCAAGCGCGGCCGAGCATTGGTCTGTATACTGTTTCGCCCTCGCCAACACTCTGACAATCTCGGCCGGCGCGCTGATCCACCCCGTCCGTAAGCCGGCACTGAAGGTCTTGGAAAATGTTCCAACCTGCGCGACGACATCCGGACCGAGACTGTACAGACTCGGCAGTCGCGCCCCATCGAAGCCCAGCTCGCGGTAGGCAACGTCCTCAACGATGAGGATCCCGTGCCGACGGGCGATCTGAACCAGACGGTGTCGGCGTTCAGCCGACAGACTCACGCCCATGGGGTTCTGGTGGTCGGGGATGACGTACAGGAACTTCGGTGCACCCCCGGGCCCGCACACGTCCCGATCGAGGTCGTCGACCCGCAATCCTTCAGAGTCCATTGGAGCCGCATCCACCCGTGCACCGGCCGCGCGTAGCGCCATGAGAGCCCCCATAAACGTCGGCCCCTCGGCCATCACCCGATCGCCCCTGTCGATCAGGCACCGACCCAGTAGCGTCAGCCCTTCCATCCCACCACTGGTGACGAGGAGTTCACCTTCCCCAGGGGCCATACCCTCTCGCTCCTTGAGCCACCGACGGAACCACTCCCGCAGTCCGGGAAGGCCAAGGGTAGGTGCATACTGGAGAGAGGCGGGATCCGCGACGACTTCGGGGAAGGTTTCGAGAAATTCCTCGGTGGGAAATGTCGCGGGATCCGGGAAGCCTCCGGAGAAGGCGATAAGGTCGGAACTAGCGGCTTGGCTGAGTATTGATTCGATTTCGTTATCAGAGTTATCACGAGCATCTCGGGAAAAGAGTTTCCACCAAGAACACTCATTCGTGACCAAAGACATGGCACTATATTTCTGTTAAGGTTCGACGAAACTGGTTGGCGTAGCGTGCATTCCGGGCAAAACTGGTTTCGGGGTGTCCGTACTCAGTGTCCCGCTAAAGAATAGTAGTGGTGTTCCATTCTGATACCAAAAGTGCGTGACCTCCCCAACGTGCAGCGTGTGATCCTCTACTCGAAACGAGTCCCATACGGTACAGGCCAGGTGCGCCAGTGCACCTGAAACGAAAGCTATCCCATCCCGCCAGACAAAATCAATCTTTTCGCTTTTCCTTGTGGATCCAGAGAAGTGATGGCAAATTTCCGGCTGTCTTCTTTCAAGAACAGAGATACCATATCTTCCACTTTCCAAAATTCGTTTATGGGTTATTGCATTGATGCTTATAGAAACGAGCACAAGAGGCGGGTTTAGCGAGACGGAAGTAAATGAATTCGCCGTCATTCCGTGTATATCCAGTTCGCGACCTCCAGTGACCGTGGTGATTACCGTTACTCCGCTTGCGAACCTCGAGAGAGCGGTGCGCAAGTCCGTGGTCGATTCCGAATCTTTCATTTGCCGCGCACGATAGTCAGGTCGTCTGGATTTACCAGGTCGGGACGTGTCCATCCGTCGATATCGTACTCAGCCATACACTCATCCGCAAAACCTTTCATGGCGTCTGCCTGGCCATTCTCCTGATAATTCTGGAGAGTTTGTAAACGGACAGTCTCATGATCACCACCATAATTCCGTTCATATAGCTCATGGCGTCCGCCAAACTCCGTTCCCACGGCATCCCAAAGCAGCTTCAATAGCTTCACCCGGTCGATCGCCTCAATGCCATGCGATCCACGGATATAACGGTCAAGGTACGGACGGATATCCTGGTTTTTCCAGTCGCTGGAGTGTGAGTTTAAGTAAATGAGGCCGCTTCCGAGGGTCTGCTGAATGATCTCTTTGATTTTGGGATATCCGATACCCATGAAAGTTCGGTATGCCAATCCGTAGTTCAGATTAGGCTGAACCGATTCACCGACCCACTGACGGGGAGACTTTGCCATCGCATCCGAAAGCCCCCAGAACATGTCACGCCAGTTGAGTATCTCCCCAATTTGTGCTTGTACACCCCGGAAGTTAGATGTGCCGGTCATCTCCACGCCCTTCATCGTACAGCCGGCGATGAAGTCAAGTTTTACGGCGAGACGTGTGCATCCGTGAAACGTGAACCGTTCGAGGAATCCAGACCCGTTTGCGAATCCGTTTGCTGAATCCGCATCATACATAAAGACGTTCTCCCACGGAACAAGAACGCGATCGAATATCATAATGGCGTCGTTCTCGTCCATACGACTTGATAGGGGGTAGTCGAATGGACTCCCAATGACGGCGGAGGTCATTTCGTATGAAGTGCGACAGAGCAGTTTTAGTCCCGAAGCGTCCATGGGAATGGTGAATACCACGCCGAATCGCTTATCTCTTATCGGGAGACCGTAATGAGCAACAAAATTCGCGTTCGTCAGCGCAGAACCGGTCGCCACCACCTTTGCCCCGGAGACTACCAGGCCGGCGTCGGTTTCTTCTTCGACATGAACGCACACGTCAGCGGAGTCGTCTGCAGATCGGTCACGGTCGATTGGTGGGTGTACGATTGCGTGGTTGAAGAACAGTACCTGTTCCTGCGCCTGCCTGTACCAACGCAGGGCGTTTTCTTTGAAGGGGGCGTAGAAGTCGGCGTTCGCGCCGAGGGTTCCAAGGAAGGATGCTTTGTAGTCCGGTGTCCGGCCCATCCAGCCGTACACCATGCGTTGCCAAGCGACGATCGCGTCGCGGGCGGTGATGAGATCGTCCGACGATCTGGCAGTACGGAAGAATGGATGGGTGAACCCGCTGCTTCCTGTATCGGTAGGGACTCGGAGAACGCCGGAGGCCTGGGGATCATGTAGCGAGTCGTAGAGTTGTGCGATCGATCGTGCGCTGTTGCGGAACGCGGGATGACTGGTGACGTCGCCGACGCGTTCCCCGTAGATATAGACCTCACGGCCGTCCCGCAGTGACTCCAGGTACTCCGTGCCTGTCATCGGTCGGGTACTCCTGGCCGTCGGAGGTGCGGATGTCGTTCCGAGTGTAACCATGGCCTCTTCCGTTAATAAAGATGTTAAATACGTTGCAGAAAGTGTGGCTGTTTGGTTTGAAATCTCGAATGAAATCCCTGGGTGATGTGCTCGGCGATATCGTGTGCGCGGTCCACCAGAGATGGAAGTCCGAAGGTGAAGAATAAGCTTCCTGAGGCCAGGTCACCAAGCGCAAACAAGCCAGGAACAGCCTCTCTGTTGTGTACTAGTCGGCTTGTTGCCCGTTCCACGGCCAGGCCACCGTGTGCATGGCGTTGGGCAAGGCGTGCCCCCACGAGTGATGCAACCAACGGTTCTGCGGTGGACGGGATATCACTGACCGACGAATTCACCGCGTTCACCACGGCATGGGCTTGGTACGTACGACTCCCTGCCTCGACAGCGAATCCTTTGCCGCTGGCCTTGACAGATCGCACGCCCGAAACTACTTCCAGCTGGCCGCTGTCGATAAGGGACAACAGCGTACCCGCAGTTGACGGTGGCATCGGGCAGCACAAGCTCATGGCGGTTCGGTAGTATCGCCGCAGGAGCAGGGTCTTCTCCCTCGCTGTGATTAGCGGCCACACGTCTGGACCGGTTTCTGGAACGGCTTGTTGGAGGATTCGCAGTCCGATACTTTTAGAGTCCACTGCAGCTAGCTCGCGCCGCAACCGATCAACAGGATCAGTTTCCTGCAGTGTACAGACCGTTTCCGCAACCGCGTCAGGCTCCTCTCCAGCATCGATAAGCTCGGCTCGCATCAGGGCAACGAGCTCCTTTGTGGTGAGGGAAACGCCGTCGGCCGCCGCAGCGCGGAACCGATCGGCGGTGAAGTGCTGTAGCGCATATGACACAGGGCGCTGCCGCACAGCTGGGAGCACCCCGTGCCTGGACAGCAGTCGGATTCGACCACGATGGTCGCGCGCCGCCAGAGCAAGTACTACGTCCATTGCCGTCAGACCGCTGCCCAAAATCGCCAGGTCCGCGCTCGGGTCAATGGATTCCAAGCTGGTCGTCAACGGATACGGGTCACGGACGAAGCCCATCGCCCCGTCCAAGCGATAGTTGTCCGGGGGCGCACCACGCCCAATACACAAGACTGCGTGGTCGACGTCGACCGTTAGCCCGCCACGAGTCCAAAGCATCGTCCTATGGTCGTCGCGGAGAATTGTTTCGACAGTGTCGCGGACGATCTCAACTTCCAAGCCGCGGCGGCGGAGTGCTGTGATGGCCTCCCAAGCGCATTGCTGTAGGTACTCGCCGTAGACCGTACGGGGTACGAAGGGAACACCGCAGTAGGGATCGTCATACTCGGCGATCGCGTCGGATAAGGTGTTCCGGCTCCGGTCCGCAAGCCACCGGCTGAAGTGATTAGTATCGCCATGACGAACTGACATCCCTTTCGGTGGAATATTCACCCGAACTGAATGAATATCCTCCTGGTATGGCCGTCCACGCCAAAGCTTCCGAGACGGCTCGACCACGACAACGCGTCCGCGGAGATCCGAGGCTTGCGCAAGGGCGTCCAGTAGGCACACGGCGGCGGCTCCGCCTCCAATTATCGCGATTGAGAGTCTGCCGTCCGTCCATTTCATGATTCGTGACCATTCTCTGCTCTTAGTGAGAGCGATAGAATACTCGAACTACATCGCGAGATCGATCGTTCAATGATACCCATTGACCACATTGAAAGAAATTAGAAATGTCACAGGGAGTGCAAATATATGGAAGTATTCAAACGTTACTCGTGAGCATATTAGTTCTAAGGATCTCTGAACTTGGTTGGATCTCCAAAATGGAGAGTTTTGCACTATTTTTATATTTGGAAATATGGCTTGTGATGCATCGATAATTCTATCGATGCATTTTTCAGAGGAACATTGTGCAGAGTCAGCGTGATGCCTGAATCCGTTTTTACTAATTCAATCCCAAGATTTGAGCATCAGCTCAATTTGTTTGCGTGTTGCGTTTTGAATAAATTCCCCTCAGGGGTTTCGGGCATTAATTAATATCCAATAGGCCACCAAAGTCAGTAATTAGTGAAGCCAAAGAGAAAGTGAAAGTCAAGCTCATATTTCTGGCGTGAGTTCTAGAAGACCATGGCTTTCGAGTCTTCTTAGAGATGACTATAAACTGCTAGTGCTCGGTGTTCACCAAACTTCTGGCATCTGGCTACGACGTCACAGTGAAAACTTCCTGACTACGCTGCGCAGCGATCGTCAAGACCTCGCGCTGGAAATCCACGGCGTCCTCGGTCCCGGCCCCAGGGCGAAAGAACTCCATGACCCCATCACGACTCTGATACGACGTAGCCGGCCGTGACTCTGCTCCCTCTTTGAGTACCGGATATAGGGCGACCTCGTCATCGGTAGGATTCTCGACATCGTTTACCTGTTCCACGCGGCCTACGTCGGCCTTGAGGAAAACAGTGGCTCCGACGCCGAGGGGAGTAGAAGGGAGTTCCGGAATTTGATGGAAGTTATTCAGGTAGCTGCCATAGTGCAAATCATAGGGATTGAACCCATAAACACGGCTAACAAGATCCATGATTCCGTCGCCCCCTGGGCGTGCTGCGACCTCGACCACGTTGAGCTCAGAATCGTTCACCAGGATCTCGACATGTGCGAGCCCTCGCCTGATGTCGAGCGCTTCACACGCCGCGATACTCAGCTCCCGTATGGTCTGGTTATAGGTTTCCCTGCTCGGCACGAGCTGGCCAAATTCCGTGAAGTACGGTGGCGGAAGCTTCGCCTTATCTGTCACCGCAATGACCGCGCGCTGCTCACCGTGGTTGAGGACTTCCACCGAGACCTCGTGAGTCGATTCTACGAATTCCTCTGCCTGGAAACGGCCGTCCTTGAACTTGTATATCGGTGCGATGTCCAGTAACCCCTCCCTGCAATACTCGAACGCGGCGTCGAGCTCCTTCTCGGAATCCACCTTGACCGTACCGACATTGCCCGCGAAGTCGCGCGGCTTGAGCACGAGCGGAAACCTCAGCTCCCTTGCGACCTTCCTTAGTTCGGTAAGAGTGGAGTATGGGCGGTGTCGGGCGCAGGGTACTCCTGCGCTCTCGAAAGCTTCCTTCATGTTGTGCTTGTCTCTCGCAGTCGAAAGACATGCGTCCGACACTGATGCAAGACCGTACTTTCGTGCAATCTCCACGGAGACATGCACATTCATTTCGAGGATGGGAACCACTGCCGACGGACGCATGCCTGTATCGCGTTCGTACTGCTGAACGGCTTCCAACGCCTCCTCCGCGTCGTAGTAATCTGCGGAAAGCACGTGGTCGAAGCAACGGTTCTTGTTCATCGGTGACCGACTCATTCCAAAAACCGGACCAGAGTAGTACCGTAATGCGGAGACGATCGCTCGTTCGCGCATTAGAATATCTGCTCCAAGGATCAGAAGGTAACGCCCATCGGTTCTGAGGGTTTGGTTTCGATCAAACACTATATTTCCAATTTGTTCGGCGAGATTGCGGAGAATCGATTGAGAGGTATGCTTCTATGTGTATAGATTATCCATTTACTAAAGATTCTATCAGATATTTGATTAATTGTATTGTAAATTCTTGATTTGTGAATTAGCGTTGTATTCTTCAGAAAGAAGAATCGAGGATTTAGAAATATAATTCTTTCGAGTAATTTATTTTTCAAGGAGTTTCGGCGATTTCCTAGTATGTCATGCGCTACTACTTCAGGGAAATTTTGTGACTCCTCGGCTGGACCTCTATGTCGTACTTGCATTTATCACTACTTGGAGAAGTTTATTCGTATCCTGGATGCGGGTATCAGAATATGATAACTAGAAAAATCATTCAACGTCGCGCTGGCCTATAGTCCCTTTTCATGGCCGATGGCTAGCCGATGTTCGTTGAGGACGAACCCGGATTGGGCATCGACTTGACTGCAGTGCGTCATTGTCTGCGGGGAGTTCTGAATTTAGTAACTGCTCAGAGGGTTTCCACGTTGACCGCCGTGCTTAATATGTCGACGCAGGAATCTGGATCTTCGCCCCTAGACAATTCCAAGCGACGACCAGAGATTCTCATGGTCGACAACCTCTACCAAAACCAGCTGCAACATGATCTATAGTTTCCTAGGAGAGCGCGAATTCACGCTCCTGGCATAGCACTGGTACAAGACGCTCCATGTTACTGCTAGCGCGAGCAAGGTAGGATAGGCAGAGGGAGTAGTTAAGGCTGTTTTCTTATCATATCATTTCGAACACTGTCGAACTCAATGGAACTAAACTCACATCACCTAATTCAATGCTTGATATGAGCAAGGCTATCTTAGACTAAGGGTGGGCGAGTCGCAAAAATGATCTTGATGTCTCGTTCTGTTTCAGTAGATTTCCTGCTCACGACTCTAGTTTATAGGGGTATCCTGATGTATCCGTCTAGCTACCTGGCCAGAATCGGCCAGATCTGATGATAGCTTGATATGGGCAAGGCTATCTTAGACTAAGGGTGGGCGAGTCATAAAAATGATCTTGATGTCTCGTTCTGTTTCAGTAGATTTCCTGCTCACGACTTAGCCTCGGTCTTTCCTGAGGTTACGTCGCCGGGGTGAGGGGCGCGGTTCATGTGTCGGCAGTGGCCGGAAGGTTGGGGTCCGGTCATGGCAGGGGCCCGATGCGCTCGGGTGGGTCGCCGGAGTCCACGGGGTTCGGAGGGGCCTTTCGTGTCGTCGGTGCAGGGCATCGGCGGTCAGGGTGGGGTTTGCAGCAGCTGCAGCCGGTCGATCGCGCCGGTCAGTGGGTCGGCCCAGGGCTAGGCGTGGTTGAACCGCAGCAGCCGTCGTCGCCCGGTGGCCACCAGTCGGGCCGTGGCCGAGAAGAGGCGCAGGCGTAGGCGTTTGAGTTCCCATCGGCAGACCGCATGCCCGCCCCAGGGCGAGCGTCTGGGTCCATGCGGTGAGGTCCAGGGCGAGGAGGACGAGTTCGAGCCAGATCCGGTTGGCGTTGAAGCCGTGCAGGGGCAGGTTGGCCAGGCCGGTGTCTGTGGCGGCGCGGATGCGGTCTTCGGCCCGGGCCCGTTGGCGGTGGCGTAGTTCGAGGTCGGCGAGCTGGCCGGTGGGGGTGTTGGTCGCGGAGCAGGTAAGGCGGCGTCCGTCGGCGTCGGTGATGCGCAGCTGCGCATCGGGGTGGGGGCGTTCTCTGCGGGCGATCAGCCCCATCCCTGGAG
>NZ_JAVLVT010000017.1:0-16783 GCF_031628175.1 Lipingzhangella rawalii
GCACTAGGAACCTTGGATAAACCACCTGGTCCGCTCGGTTCCCGTGGGTGTCGCCATCTGGGTCCGTGTATTCGCGGTGACGGGGGCAACCTGCCCCAGCGTGGAGACCGGCAAGTGGCTGCGTCGCACCGGGCGGCATGCTCGCGTTCCCACCACGACAGCCTGGCCCCGACCCTCCGTCGCCCGCCGGTACCCAAGACCAGAACGGGAGGGGTAAGACCATGAGTCTGGACGCCTATTCACCCCCGCAGATCGCAGAGCGGGTCGAGGCCTTCGGCGTGGCCAAAGCGAATTCCCCGTGGCTGCGCACGCTCATGCTAGGGATTCTCGCCGGTGGCTTCATCGGATTGGGAGGCCTGTACTTCACGGTCGTGACCACGGACGACAGCACGTGGCACCTACTGGCTGGCGGTGTCGTGTTCTCCACCGGTTACATGCTGGCGATCCTGGCGGGCGCCGAGGTGTTCACCAGCAACAACCTGCTAGCGATGGCATGGGCCTCTCGCAGGTTGACCAGCTGGCAGCTGCTCCGGAACTGGACCCTCGTCCTGGCGGCGAACGCCGTCGGAGCGGTAGGGCTGGCCGTCGTGTTCGTCTTCTCGGGGCTACCCGACGCCCAAGACGGGGCGGTCCGTGCCCGAGCCATTGACCTGGCCGCGGAACACGCCTCCCTGCCGTTGGTCCACGCATTCCTGCTGGGAGTACTCGGCAACCTGTTCGTGTGCCTGGCGATCTGGGTGTCCCTGGCCGGCCGGTCGGTGACCGACAGGGTGGTAGGGAGCATCCTGCCGCTCTCCGCGCTGGGGGCCATTGGTCTGGAGCATGTCGCGGCCAGTCTCTACTTCGTACCCCGCGGCCTACTGCTCTCCTGGATTGACTCGACGGCCGCGGCCGACATGCCAGAAATCTCTCCGGTCGGTGCCCTGACGAGCACCGTCGCGGTGACCGCGGGCAACATCGTCGGCGGCAGCCTGATGGTGGCACTCGTCTACTACGTGACCTATATGCGTACCGCTCACCATGGAACGAGCCGGGACACACTTGCCTAGTACGAGGCAGTTCGTAGCAAGAGGCGGTTCTTGGCCCGCCGAACCTGGGATGATGCCGAACACACCACGGGTACCGCCCCCGGGCACTGTGCTCCGAACGCCCACGGCGCGCAGACCACGTGACACATGTGTCGACCCTCCTCGCCAGGCCTGGGGGACTCCATGTGTCCAGGCCCAGTGCAGCGACCGCTTTCCCTTCGCGGACCGTGGCAGCCCGAATCGGCTCCGGCCCGGCTCAGGGGCCGGAGCCTCCGATACCCCGCGTCATCCGTCCGAGAATCGCGCAGGATCGCAGTCGGAGACGGTCGCGAGGAAACCAGCTGCCCGGGGGTAGCTCGAGCCCCGGGGATCGGCGCTCGGATTACTCTCCCACGCTTCTGTGGGGCCGCAGGGCTCGCAACGGGCGGAGCGTTTCATACGCGTCAGCCCGCTGGAGCCCATGTAGATGTAAGGCTCCGGCCGGCACACCGCCAACGCCGACGAAAACGGACAAAACTCTACTCGGGCACGCACGACGCGACACGGCCTCGATGTCCGACCGGGCCGTGCCCGGGGGCGCCCACCCCCGCCTTGCCGACCGGGACCTCTCCCCCAGAGACCACCCATGGGTCCTTGGCCCGGGCTCCCCTGTCACGTACACCGGTGGCTCCGTGTGCATCCCGTCGGCACAGGCTGCCCGCACGATGTCCACAGCCAGGGGAGGCGGCGACACCTGATCCAACGAGGCGGCCAGCCGCAGGGTCGCCCCACAGGGATGCGGTGAGAACCGGAAGCCACAGTATGCAGGGACGGCCCCCCGTGGTGAGCGCCCCAGGCCTGACCAACATCCGAGGTCCAAACCGGCGCAGCCAGTGGGAGCACGTCCGCACCCGGTCTTCGGTCAGAAAGCGGCGCTATGGTGAAACACCAGGCACAACCCGGCGCCCGGATACCTCGTCCGGGATGATCCGCATCCAGGCACGTCGTTCCTCTCCCGCCCAGGACCGCATGGACACAGTGGCCAGTTTCTCCAGATCGCGAACGTGCCACACTCGCTGTATCCGACCCATCAACAGCACGCTCCAGCCCGCACTCCGCGCTTCATCAATCTGGTCAACCTCGAAGCTCGCCAGTCCGTCGGCATGGCGGGCAATTATACCGCGGGGCGCGGTACGGAAAACGATGTCCTCGTCAACCACCGCGAAGTTCACCGGAAACACAAGTGGTGCGGCCTGCGGCTCACACAGGAAGGCGACCCGGCCAACGCCTCCAGGACGGAGCAGGTGCATGCACTGCGTCGAGGTGAGTGTCTCCACCCCGGGCACCCCGGTGTCCGATCTCGCGTACCACGGGAGGAGCTCAGCATCCACGCCCAAGAGGACCGTGGAGGAGGTCTCCAATGCCCGTGCCAGACGAGCGACCACGTGCGCGCCCAGGTCCGTCGGGTACTGCTCCAAATGTGTCACGTATCCGGGTGACAGCCCGGCCCGCTGTGCGAGCTCCACCACCGACAACCCCAACTCAGCCCGGCGACGCGCGACCTGACGGCTCACCTCGCCCCACCCCACAATCGCGCTCGGGGCCTTGTTGTCGCTGTTCATCGCTCCCCCTCGCACTGCCACACCCCGAAACGCGTGTTCCGCGGGATCCGGGAATCATCCCCGCGCACACACCGCGGTTCTGCCGGGTCTGCTCCGTGGCTTCCCTTGATCGGCCAGGGGCCCATGCCCCACCCACCGTGGTCATCGCGCCTTGGTCTTCAGCTTCGACGAATTCCGGGGTGTGCACCAGTGACATCGGACCTTGATGCGATGGGCCTTGGGCCCGGCCGCAACGGCACATACCGGTGGTTGCGCATCGCGGGGCTGCTTCCGCGCAGCTGGTCCCGTCGCCCCGCGCCCCGGCCCCACAACATTCGGCGACATCGCTCCGTTCCGTCGTGGTGACGACCGAGCGGATCATCACCGCCCCCACGCTGCGCGGCGCTCGCTGCCGGCCCTCGGGAAAGCGGCCATCTCGAGGTGCGGAGATCCGGATCGACCTGATCCCTGCTTGGATCGATCTCGGGCACAATCGCGTGCAGAGCCCCGGAAGCGTCAACCACCGGAGCGGTCACAGCCCCGACCAGCGTGGACGCCGCCTCCCGCACCGGTGTTTCCTCTCCAGCAGAACACGCGGTGTCGTTATAGCGTCTGCCACCAGCAGGGAACCCACTCCAGCCCCGGGGCCCTCCGGCCGCACCACGGCCGATTGCGATCAAACGCACCGTCGATCAGGGAGCCCGACACCAATGGCGACGTCTCCGCACGATACCCCGCGTTCCCCGCCACGCCCGGACCGATCCCCGCGAGTGTCGGGCAAGGGGCACGTCGCGCGGGAAGTCCGCGGGACCACGCTGCTCGGGGAGCGACTCCGGTTCGGTTTCATCCCACGTTGGGTATGTCTAGCGCTCGTCACGTCCCAGCGAACCGATGCGCAGAAGCCAGACGTGCGGACTGCCACCGACCGAACCGTCCCGGCGAGCGCCCCAACGACGAGGAACTACAGAAAAACGCCGGACCATGATGGATCACCACCACGGTCCGGCGTGAAATGTGCGGCATCAGGGACTCGAACCCCAAGCCCACGGATTAAGAGTCCGTTGCTCTGCCAATTGAGCTAATGCCGCGTGTTGCGGGGGCTGTTGGTGCCGGACACCGCCCGCTGCAACGGGTAATACTTTAGCAGTGTCCTGCCCTGGGCGCGAACGGATCCGATCGTGGCCCCGGCCACGCTCCGTACGCTCCGGGGGCGTCTACAGCACCACCAGCAGTACGACGATGATCGCGAGCACGGCGATCACGCCCACCCCGGCAAGCACGTAGGGCATCACCGAACGCCGCGGCTCGGCAGCGTCGGCAGGATCGTTCTCTTCGACGAACCGCTGGAACCGTCCCGTTGACCCAGCGGGGTCCTGGTGTTCTTCCTCGTTTGTGGCCATGTGCCCGACACTAGCGACTCGCCGGGGCGTTCACCCACAGCCTCACCAAGTTTTTGCCGCGCCGGTTCCCCCGGATGTCTCCACCAGCCGAGCGTGTCCCGCGCTCGCGGCGACACGGCGCAACGCCAGGCCGGCCGCGCCGAACTCGCCCGGCCCTGCCGCAACCACCGCCCCGTGACTGCCCTGCGCTTGGGCGAGCCCGCGACGCACCAGCGCACCCACCGGATCCGTAGTCAGCACGGACCCCGCGAGCACGATCGGGCCGTCGTCCCGGCCCTCGGGCCGGACCGCACCCAGGGTGCGCACCAGGCACTGTGCGGCCGTGTCCACGATTCCCTGGGCCACGGAGTCGGCCCCTGCCGCGGCGGCGGTAACCATCGGCGCGAGCCGCCCCAGCCGGGCGGGAGCCGAACCATGGACCGCGGCCAGCATCGACGGAGCGTCCCCCGGAGCCACGGCCAACTCGGCCGGAATCGTCTCGGTGAGCACGGTCTCCGGCCCCCGCCCGTCCCAGGCGGCCAGCACGGCGCGGACTCCGGCCAGGCCCAACCAGACCGCGGACCCTTCATCCCCGACCAGCCAACCATGCCCGTCGGCGCGGCGCCGCACCGTGAAGTCATGGATCCGGGCGGCCACGGCTCCGGTCCCTGCAACGAGCACACATCCCGCGCTCGCGACGGTGCCGGCGGCGTAGGCCACCACGATGTCATCGGTGACGAACGGCGTCCCCGTGAGTCCAACCTGGGACCACGCCTGGTGCGCGACGGCCGCGGTCTCCTCGGGCCGGCTCGCGGCACCCGCAATACCGACGACTCCGGACACGATCGGACCGCACGGATTCGCCCCGAGCGCCTCGCTGAGAGCCGCCCGCACCGCCCCCACCGGATCGCGGCTGGAATGCGGGTTGGCCCCACCGGCCATGCCCCGCCCCCGGATCTCCCCTGCCGTCGTGACCACGACGCAGCGGGTGCTGGTCCCCCCAGCGTCGATCCCGACCACGAGTTCAGCTGTCATGTGTGTCACCGTAGGTCACCCGCCGCAGCGCGGCGAGTAGCGAGAAATGTCCGGTATGTTGCGGCCGAGACACCCAATTTCGACTAAAGCTATTGACCTCTGACCCAGTCATGAATGTAAGTTTCCAACATGTCGACATCGAGGAAGGGCACGGACCACGGTTCCTCGGCCGATGACGAACGTTCCGCGCCCAACACCGCGGTTCGCATCCGCGCGCTCCTGCCATCGCTGGCCCCCGCCGAACAGCGGGTGGCGCACCACATCATCGACGATCCGGAGCGCGCCGCCTCCTGCTCCATCACCCAGCTGTCCCGCGACTGCGACACCTCGGAGGCGACCGTCATCCGGTTCTGCCGCACGATCGGCTTCTCCGGCTATCGGGAGCTGCGCCTGACCCTGGCCACCGAGGCCGGACAGGAACGGGCCCGCGAGAGCCCCCGTGAGGTTGCCGGCGACATCGATCCGGACGACACGCTGGTCACCGTTGTGGAGAAGATCGCCTACACCGACGCCCGAGCCGTCGAGGAAACCGGGGCGCAGCTGGATGTCGCCGCACTCCAGCAGGTGATCGATGCACTGGCGAGCGCCCGCCGAATCGACATTTACGGTGTGGGCGCCAGCGCGTTCGTCGCCGCTGACTTCCAGCAGAAGCTACACCGAATCGGACTGGCTTCCTATGCCTGGTCCGACGCCCATGTGATGCGCACCAGTGCGGCGGTACTCGGCCCGGCCGATGTCGCCGTGGGCATCTCCCACACCGGAGCCACCGTCGACGTGATCGAGGCGATTCGCCAAGCCCGCGACCAGGGGGCACATACGGTGGCGCTCACCAACTTCCCCCGCTCGTCTCTGGCCACCACCACCGACCTGGTCCTGACCACGGCAGCGCGGGAGACCACCTTCCGGTCTGGTGCGACCGCGAGCCGTCTGGCCCAGCTCACCGTGATCGACTGCGTGTTCGTCGGTCTGGCCCAGCTTCGCTACACGGAGACCCGCTCGGCACTGGAGTCCACCTACGAAGCGGTCCGCGACCTGCGGGTGGACCGGTAACCGCCCCGTGGAAAGGAACGCGTTGGCGATGAGTTCCCAGGCGGACCAGGTGGCGATCGTGCGTTCGCCCACCGAAGAGCGCAACACCGACACCCACGATATCGACACGCTTCCGACCCTGGACATACTGCGCCTGATCAACAGTGAGGACCACCGGGTAGCTCCAGCGGTGGCCGCCGTACTCCCGCAGCTGGCCGAGGCGGTGGACCACACGGTCCACCGCCTCGGTGCCGGGGGTCGGGTGCACTACTTCGGTGCCGGTACCTCCGGTCGGCTGGCCATGATGGATGCCGCCGAGCTGCCGCCGACCTACGGGGTGGAGCCACACCGTGTGGTGGCGCACCACGCCGGCGGGCAGGACGCGCTGGTCACTGCGGTGGAAGGCATCGAGGACGACGACCAGCAGGGAGCCGTGGACGCGGCGGACCTCGCATCGGGAGACGTCGCGATCGGGCTGAGTGCCAGCGGACGGACGCCCTACGTGGCCGGGGCGCTGCGCGTCGCCCGGCAGGCCGGGGCCACCACCGTTCTGATCA
Source organism: Lipingzhangella rawalii (assembly GCF_031628175.1). NCBI lineage: Bacteria > Bacillati > Actinomycetota > Actinomycetes > Streptosporangiales > Nocardiopsidaceae > Lipingzhangella > Lipingzhangella rawalii. Next base: position 6,609 of record NZ_JAVLVT010000017.1, read on the forward strand.
GCGCCAACCCCCATGCCGACCTCGCCGACAAGGCCGACATCCACGTCGGAATGGACACCGGAGCCGAGGTGATCGCCGGATCCACCCGGATGAAGGCCGGAACGGCCCAGAAGCTGGCGCTCAACGCATTGTCCACCGCAGTCATGATTCGGCTCGGCCACACCTATTCGAATCTGATGGTCGGGATGAGCGCCAACAACGCTAAGCTTCGGGGACGGATGGTGACCATTCTCGCCGACGCCAGCGGACAGAGCGCCGAGGACTGTGCCTCGGCGCTGGCCGCCGCCAACGGCGAGACGCGCACCGCGCTGGTGATCCTGCTGGCCGGGGTGGACGCGACGGACGCCGCCACCGCGGTCCGTGCAGCAGGCGGCTCGGTTCGGGGTGCGCTTCGGGAACTCGGCGGCACCTGAGGCAGCGAGGGGAGCGGGGGTATGGGCCTGGGAATCGCGTTCGTTCTGCCTCCCCTTCTCCTACTCCTCCCCACCGGCTGGGCCTACCTCGCCAGCCGCGGACGCCGATTCACCACGGTCGACTGCCCGCCACGGGAGGTCGCCGTCGTGTTGGGAGCCCTGGTTCCGCCGAGCGGATACCCCTCGCCGCTGTTGCGCCAGCGACTCGACGCGGCCGCCGAGCTCTACCACAACGCAGTGGTCTCGAGCCTGCTCGTGTCCGGCGACAACCGTGCCGCCGCTAACCACGAAACCGACGCCATGGCCCGCTACCTCCACCAGGTGCACGCCCTCCCCACACGGGCGATCCGTGCCGACCCCCATGGGTTTCGCACCTGGGACACCTGCCGACACGCCGTGTCCTCCTCCCCCGGCCCACCGGTGCGCTCGGCCGTGTTCGTGACCCAGGCGTTCCATCTGCCGCGGACCCTGGCCCTGGCCCGCGTGGCGGGTATCGACGCCGTCGGCGTGGGGGTAGCCAGTCTCAGCGTGCGACGCCGCGCCACGTACTACGGATACGCACGTGAGGTGGCCGCGACGGCTCGTGCGGCGCTGGACGTGGCTCTGCGTCGCGGCTGAGAGGACGCCGGGCGGGCAAAGTGTGGCACGAGCCCCGAACAGGCATGCTCTAATGCCTCTTACCAGCCGATTCAACGGGAGTGTGTAGTGGAATACCGGCTGACTGCCGAACTGGTGCCCCCGGAGGGGACACCGCACCTCGACGAGCTGCAACGCTACGGCGTGGCCGCCCTGCTCGGGGAGTGGCTGGACCGGGTCGCCACGGTCGAGGGTCCGGACGGCGTCGAGATCACCCCCTACGACCACGAGGTGGACACCCGTTCCGAACGCGCTGTCGTACGCCTGCTGGTGGACGCCCCCGCACTGGAATTCGCGGAGAACGGAGCCGCCGCGCTGCTCCAGGAGATCCTGGAGCGGACGGAACACATGTCGGGATGGCGGGTCGGCAAGTGCGCCGTGACGGTCACCGATGCCGAACTGGCCGAGGCGGTTTCCGGGGAGGAAACCTCGGGACGGGTGGACGCGTACGCCGGTCAGCTCGCGGCCGGTTCCGAGGAGCCGGTGCCCACCGAGGTGCGTACCGAGCAGCGCCGCCGCCTGTTGGCACGCGCAGCAGAGCTCACCGCGTTCTCCGCAGACGTGTTCCGCCCCGGGACGGCGGAGGCCCACGTCGAGGACCCAACCAACTCCGCAGCGGAGCCCGCGGAACACCGCCACGATCCACAGGCCGCTGCCACCGAGGACACCGACCGCAGCGAGGAGGCCGCGGACTACCCGGAGGCCGCCGAGGATGGCAACCGAACGGTGGTCACATCCGAGGACATTCGACTCGCAGCGGGGGCGCTCATCCACTGCGCGGGCATCCTCACCGAGGAGCTGTTCGCCGACCTCAGCTCCCTGGAGGAGCCGGACACCTTCGACGAGCCGGTGGATGTCGAACTGACCGCCGCAGATCACGAGGTCATGTTCGTGCTCCACGACCTGCCGGTGCGATACCGACACCTCTACGGTTCCACCTTCGCCAAACGTTTCCTGGTGGCGTCCGTGACGGTGTTCACCCGGCTGACCGACCCGGCCTGGCAGACTCCACGGTGCACCGCGGAGGCCCTCGCGCTCCACCTGCTGGTCGAGAACGCCACCACACTGCTGATCGGCCAGGCCGGTGTTCCTGCCCCGGTCACCCGGTCGATGTTGGCCGGATTCTCCGCCGCCGCGTTCGTGGACCGCTCGCACGAAGCCCTGTTCTGGCGGGGGCTGGATGGCACGGAGACCGGTGCCGACGCCCCCGGATCGGCGGGCGAAGCCGAGGAACGCGTGGTGCACGGATGGTTCCAGCCATACGGGGAAAAGCCAGGGCACCCCTACTACGACCTGGGGGAGAGTGGCTAGACTCACAGTCCCCTGCACTCCGGAGGTTGTGGTGGCAGCGATACCGAGCCAGAACGCTGGCGCGTCAACGGCCGCGCGGACCGAGATCGCCGACGTCGTGATCATCGGGGGCGGGGTGATCGGAACCAGTATCGCCTACTACCTGGCCGCCGCGGGCGTACCCCGGGTGATGCTCCTGGAACGCGGGACCCTGGGCTGCGGGTCCACCTGCCGAGCCATCGGCGGAATCCGCACCTCCTTCGGCAACGAGACCAATATCCGTCTCGGCCGGCACAACAGGCAGGCCTATGCTTCGTTCGCGACAGTGCACGGCCAGGACATCGACCTGACCGAGATCGGCTACCTGTACCTGGTGACCGAGGAGGCCGATCTCTCGGAGTTCGAGCGGTGTGTGGAGCTACAGCGCGCCCACGGTGTAGACAGTCGTATGATCACACCCCGGGAAGCGCAGCGGCTCTCCCCCCATCTCGACCCGACCGGGCTGCGCGCCGCCGTGTGGACACCCCGGGACGCGATCGCCGCTCCCGAGGCGGTGGTTCAGGGATACGCCCGCTCGGCCCGCGCCCACGGCGCCCAGGTGCGCACCGGTGTGACGGTCACCGCGATCGAACGCGCAGGGGATGGCACCGGGGACATCACCGCCGTCCACACCAGCCACGGGCCGGTGGCCACCGGCACGGTCGTCATCGCCGCAGGTGCCTGGTCCGCGCAGGTGGGGGCGCTGGCCGGAGTGGATCTTCCGGTCACACCGGTACGTCGCCAGGTGGTGTTCACCGAACCACTACGCCTGCCCCGGCCCTCCGTCCCGCTGACCGTGGAGATCCCGCACAACTTCTACTACCGCTACGAGGGGAACCGTCTGCTCCTGGGCTACTCCGACCCCCACCAGGAGCCCGGCTACGACGCCCGGTACCAGTTGGAGCCCTGGCTCTCCCGCATGGTGGAGCGTATGGCCGTGCGCACGCCCGAGTTGCTGGATGTGGGCCTGGATGAGCGCGGCTGGGCGGGGCTGTACGAGGTCACTCCGGACCACAACCAGATCGTTGGGGAGTTCACCCGCCCCTCCCGGCTGTTGTACGCCACCGGCTTCTCCGGACACGGATTCCAGATGGGGCCGGCTGTGGGCACGATAGTCCGTGACCTGTACCTAGGGGTCGAGCCCCTCGTGGACGTGGGCCCGATGAGTATCGACCGCTTCACCGGCACCGGCACACAGCTCCGAAGCGAGGCGGTCGCGGTCTAGCCAGGTGGGGAATATTGTCGCGCCGGGAGCGGCTTGCCTCGCCTCCGCGCCCCTTGGGCTATGGGGGACACCCGAGGTTCCGGAGCCGCCCGCCCCAACCCGACATCCGGTGCCGGCAGGCAGGGCCGATCCCACCGACACTCCGCACCGCAATCAGCCGCAGACACCCCGCCGCCGTCGAATCGAACCTCCGGATCTGGGGCGTCCGGGGTGAGCTGTCACCAGCCCTCGTCGTCCCCGAACAACCAGCCCATCCAGCTCTTCTTGTGCCGGACGACCACGGTTCCGGCACTCGCCTTGCCGGTGATCCGCAGGTGCGGGCCGGTACCCCCCGGATCGGGCACCTCGGCCACCTTGTGCCGGACCACCCCGCCCCAGGACGTGGTGACGTCGACTGTGGCCGTGGCGCCCAGCGGCAGGATGAGCACCGCAGAGCCAGCAGTCGCGTCCAGCTGCACGTCGACCACCCGGCTCCGAAACGTGGCCTCGCGGAAGTCGAGGTGGGTAGTCCCCAGTGGATTGGACACCGAGATCGTTCCGGGAACCTGCCACTTCCCCTCGCGGCGTACGGTGCCCAGCCGCTCGGAAATGGTGAGGGCCGGCTCGCCGGATGTGGCCACATCGGAGGCGGGGGACCCCACCGCGGGTGCGGTGTCGCTCTCCGCGCTCGGCAGGTCGACGGTTATCGGCTCCAGTTCGGCGTAGGTCCGTGCGGTGTAGGCCGCCTCCAGCCGCTCCTGAAGCTCGTCGAGAGTGATCCGGCCATCAGCGGCTGCCTGGCGAACCACCTCGGCAACCCGTTCGCGATCGGTATCCGAGGCGCGCATCGACCCCGGGTCTGAAGATCCGTGCGTTGTCACCGGAACCCCACGCTTCCCACTGGAGTGTGTCGCCTGCCGTCCCATCCTACGATCGCTCCCCGGATTCCCGGATCCGGTGCGGCGGGAATGTGCCCCACTCCCGGCACCGCGGGCGACGTCCCGGCGCCAGCCGGATACGGACAAATATTCGGACGTCGTTCCCATCGCTTCACTCCCCGGGATCCTGGATTTCGGTTGTATATAACATCGCCATTTGGTCCCACCTGATGGTGCTGGTGGGGCGCCCGGAGCTCCCCCCGCACTCGAATCTGCACGCACGCCACGAGACCCCGTCTTGACCTGCGCAGACGCAGGGGCCATCCGGAACGCACACCGCCGAGAACTCGCCGGCGGCAGCCGGTTTGCCGAAATGTGGCCATGTGTAGGCATCCAGTGTGGACGCGATGGCTATCCCCAGCCTTCTTCCCCTCGCGGATCCCCACGACCGGGTTCCATGACCGGAGGGATGCCCCAGTGCCGCAGCTAGCGATCGCCCCGACCTTTCTCGACGAATTCCGCCATCTCGACCGTTCGGTCCAGTCCGCGACCCTCTCCGTACTGAACGCCCTCATGCGCGGCGAGCATCCACCCCTGGGTCCGCCCGCAGGTGCACTCGATGACCGGGTCCGGATCCTGCGCATCGGCCCGGAGTGGTCCGGCGTCGTGATCCCGACCACCGATGAGGCCTACTGCTTGCTGACCGTGCGCCCCCACGACGAGGCGGTGTCCTTCGCCCGAAGTTGCTATGGGCTCGACCGCCCCGCCCTGGAACTCGCCGGGGACACCCCCCAGGACGCTCCCGTCGACGTGGGGGCTCCCCCCGTACTGGCCCCCGCGGAGATCGCCGCCGCCCTCACCGCCGACCTGGCCACCTGGCGGGTCACGGTTCATCCCGAGCAACAGCGACTCATCGCCGCGTCCCGGGCCGGACCGGCACGACTCAGCGGCGGCCCGGGAACCGGAAAGACCGTGGTGCTGCTCCACCGCGCCGCCCACCTGGCCCGCCAGGACGAGGCCCGACGATCCGCACTCGGTCACCGCCCCATCCTGGTCACCACCCGCGGCGAACTTCTGGCCCAGATGCTGAGCCGTTGGCTGGACGACCTCGTGGATGACCCCGAGGTCAGGCAGCGGATCGAGGTGAGCACGGTCGACAGCCTGGCCCGGTCCGTGGTGCACGGGAACTCGGGCGCGGTCCCCGAGGTGCTCGACCGGGATTCCGTACGCCAGCGGTGGCGCGACCACGCGGCGGCTGACGGGCTGCCCTACTCCGGGCGGTTCCTGGTGGACGAGTGGGAACAGGTGATTCTGGCCCATCAGCTCACCGAGGTGAGTGACTATGTGCGCGCCGAACGCCGCGGCCGGTTGACCCATCTGGCCCCCGAGTACCGCCCGCAGGTGTGGGAGGCGATCGACCGCTACACCGTACAGATGCGGACCCAGCGCCGGCTGAGCCGCGCGCAGCTGGCCGCCGAGGCAGCGCGGATCCTGGGCAGCGTCGGGCCGATGTACCGCCACATCCTGGTGGACGAGACCCAACAGCTGCACCCGGCGCACCTGCGCATGCTGCGTGCCGCCGCGCCCCGGGGCCACAACGACCTGTTCCTGGTGGGCGACCCGCGATTGGCCACGGTGGACTGGGGGGTTTCGCTCCGCGCCGTCGGCGTCGAGGTGCAGGGGCGTGCCCAGCGGCTGCGGAACAGCTACCGCAGTACCCGCGAGATCCTGGGTTGGGCCGACGACATCCTGGGGCGCGGTCGCACCGCGACCGGTGCCCCGAGCACCCTGCCGCACCCCCACTCGGTCCTGCGCGGCCCACAGCCACGGGTGTACGCGGCGACGAGCCGTGCAGCGGAGTATGCCGCTATGGTTAGCCGGGTCAAAAGCTGGCTGGAGGGCGGCCTGGAGGGCGCCGATATCGCCGTCGCGGGGCGGAACCGGTGGATCGTTCGCAGTCTCACCAAGGAGCTCCAGGCCTGTGGCATCGCCACCGCACCCGCCGGCGCCGGCCCGCATGTCGCGGGAGTGCGCGCCGCCACCCTGCACCAGCTCAACGGACTGGAGTTCCGGTGTGTGGGTCTCGCTGGGCTCAGCGATCCCCTGCTGCCCCCACGCGCGGCTCTCGACACCGCGGAAGGTGACACCGCCGGCCTCGAACAGGAACTCGCCCGGGAACGGGCACTGCTCTACACGGCCTGCACCCGGGCACGGGACGCGCTGTACGTCTCCTACGTGAACCGGCCCAGTGCCCTCCTGCCACGGCTCGGCTAGTGAGCGCACCCCGGGCCGGTGGTCCTCACCGCAGCCCCGTTGCCACCAGTCGCGGGCCCTCGGTGAGAACGAAGGCGCGGAAGGTCGCCAGGGACGGCGGCTCGTACTCCTCACTGCGCCAGGCCACCCCGACCCGCCGCACAGCACCGGGCTCGTCGAGACCGATCTCCACCGTTCCGGTGTGTGCACCGCCCGGTTGCGGGGGCAGCACGGCCACTCCGAGTCCCGCCGCAACCAGGCCGCGCGCCGTGGGAATGTCGTCCCCCTCGAAGGCGATCCGGGGAACAAGTCCACTGCGCCGATACAGATCGTCGGTGAGGTGCCGCACCCCCCGGCCGGGCTTGAGTGCGATCAGACTGTCGGTACCGATGTCGGCGAGTCGAACGTGCGAGCGCGCGGCAAGCCGATGTCGGTAGGGAACCACCAGGCGCAGCGGCTGGGTGTGCAGTACATGCGTGGTCAGGCCCGGTTCTGCCGGCGGTGGCGAGGTGAGGACCAGATCCACGTCCCCCGTGCGCAGCTGGCGTACCGCCTCGGCCCAGGTCAACTGGTGTAGGGCGAACTGGACCTCGGGATACTCGCTGCGGAAGCTGCCAATCAGAGCCGGGACGGCCTCGGCGCCGAGGGTGGGCAGGAAGGCCAGGGTGATCCGCCCGGACGCGGGCCCCACCAGCTGGGAGACGCCATCCTGAAGCTCCGCGACCGCACGCCGCACCCAGGGCAGCAGGGCTCGTCCCGCTCGGGTCAGGCGCACCCCGCGGCCGGTGCGTTCCAGCACGGGAATGCCCAGATCCCGTTGGAGCCGGGCGAGACTTCGACTCACCGTCGGCTGGGGGATACCCAGACGCTCGGCGGCCTGGGACACATGCTCGTGCTCGGCAACCACACTGAGAATCCGCAGCTGGGGAGCAAGCGCCCGTAGCACTCGATCACGCGCATCGTCATTCATACGAATCAGTATCAGTGACTGTATACACAAACATTGGACGCATTGATTCCCCGTTTCTAGCGTGGACACGGTGACGGAAGCAGCGTTACGTCAGCCGGATTCCCCCTGGCCCGGGCACCACGCCGGGACCCGGGCCTACGTCCGGGTACTGACCGCGATGACGGCGGCGGGAATCGCGACTTTTTCCCAGCTGTACTCGGTCCAGGCGATCCTGCCGGATCTCGCCGTGCGCTTCGAGGCCTCGCCGGCGCGGGTGGCATTGACGGTGTCGCTGGCCACCGGCGCACTGGCCGGTTTCGTACTGCTGTGGAGTGGTGTCGCCGACCGGTTCGGACGTGCCCGGGTCATGGGGCTGGCCCTGATCGCCTCCACCACACTCGGACTACTCGCTCCGCTCGTGGATCACCTGTGGCTGCTGCTGATCCTGCGCACCGTGCAGGGCGCGGTCCTGGGTGGTATGCCCGCGGTGGCGGTGGCCTACCTCGCCGACGAAATCTACGCCGGGCACCTCACCCGCGCCACCGGCGCCTACGTGGCCGGAAACACACTGGGCGGAATGAGTGGTCGGCTCGTGGCGGGACTGGTCGCCGACCTTGCCGGTTGGCGATGGGCGCTGGCCGCCGACTCCCTGTTGGCGGTTCTCGCGGTGGCGGTGTTTCTGGTGGCGCTACCGCGCCCACGCGGGTTCGTTGCAAGCCACGGTGCAGACGCGGGGTTACGGCGACGCATCCGCACCAGCCTGGCCGATCGTGGTCTCCTGGCGTTGTACGCCCAGGCTCTCCTCCTGATGGGGGCCTTCGTCACCGTCTACAACTTCCTGGCCTTCCACCTGCTGGATGCACCGTTCGCCCTGTCCCCGGCACTGGTCTCCCTGGTGTTTCTGGCCTATCTGGCCGGGTCGCTCAGCTCGTCCGTGACCGGACGGATCACCGAACGTCTGGGCCGGCACCGCCTCCTGCTCGGGGCCACTGCGCTGATGGTCACGGGGATGGCTGGCCTGCTTGCTCCCACCCTGCCGGTCGTACTCGCCGCGCTGGTGATATTCACCGTGGCCTTCTTCGCCGCGCACACCGTCGCCGCCGGGTGGGTGGGCCAGCGAGCCCGCACCGCCCGCGCCCAGGCCTCCGCCTGCTACACCCTCGCCTACTACCTGGGATCCAGTCTGTTCGGCTGGCTGGGCGGACTGGTCTACGCAGCACTGGGCTGGTCGGGCACCGCGGGCTACGTCATCGCGCTGTGTCTCCTGGCGGCCAGCGCCACGCTGGCCCTACGTGATCCGCCCCACGGCACCCCCGCCGGTCCTGGTCATGAGCGGACGCGCGACCACACCGTGACCTCCGCACCCAGGCCAGACACCCGGACCGCAGCAGAGTAGCGAAGTCACACCCGACCGTTCGGCTGTGCAAACCACGGGAACAATGCGGGCTGGACGAATCACGTCGACGCGGGCAACGCCGCCCCGGGGCCTGTGCGGTCACGCTGTGCGGACTGGAGGCCCAGGTGCGGTTGGTGACGTCCGCACCACTGTCGCCCGAACAGGCGGACGGCAGCGACGGTATTCCCTCGACGACGGGGCGACGGATCCGGAAGCTGCCCGAGGTCGATGCCCGGGCCACCCACGACCGGCGGGTGTCCGATCTCGTTACCGGGCCGGCCCCAGAGCAACAATCTGGGCTCGCACACCGGACCGCGCCGCCCCGCAGCAGGAGCTCCGTGGGCGGAACACCTACAGCTGACCGAAGAACCGGATACGCCAGGTGGGGGGCTTCCCCGGATGGATCTCCCGCAACGTATACACGCCGTCGTAGGGATGGTCGAGGACGTGTTCGGGCACATGCACGTACTCCGCGTGGGCCACGGCGTCCAGCACCCGCCGGCGTTCCTCCTCGGTGACCGCTCCCCCGGCGACGGCCTCGTCCAGGGTCGGATACTCCCGCGTATCGGCCGGTTCGACCGCCGCCAGTGCCGCGAAGTTGCTGGCTCGAATCATCAGACGGGTGCCGCTCTCCGTGGGAAGCGTCACCGCGGCGTGGTAGGTCGCGTCCTGCACCCACGCAACCGCGGCCGGGTACGGGTGCACCGCGCCCAGGCGCTCGGTCAGCTCGTCGATCCGCTCCTCGGCCTCGTGCCAGTCGAAGTTGATGGGGAACTCGAAAGCGTCTGCGTGCTCGCGGTCGACAGCACGCAGGTAGTCCAGGATGGGTGTCTCCGTGGTGACATTGTTCATCGCAGGTACCGCCATCGTTGTGGGGGACTTGGGGGACTACGATGGCGGGATTTCTTCCCACCTGGCAGTGTGAACTCTCCCGTGACGTCTGGCCGACTCCGGCCACGACAGCGCCTGGGCGCGCTGCGGACTGATCCGGGCTGGTGCCTGCTTCTTGGAGTTGGAAGCGAGGCTGGACCTGGCCTGGCGACGTCCACCCCGCCCCGATCCCGCTGGCCGCTGTGCTGGTACGTGCGCTCTCCTCGGGCGGTGGGAGGTGTCCCGT
>NZ_JAVLVT010000018.1:0-13482 GCF_031628175.1 Lipingzhangella rawalii
CGGGCTAGGCGAGAGCGATCAGCTCGGTCATATCGGGGCTCCAGAAGTCCTCGGTACCGTCCGGAAGCATGATCACCCGTTCGGGCTGGAGGGCTTCGACCGCCTCCTCGTCGTGGGTGACGAGGACGATGGCCCCCTTGTAGCCACGCAGGGCGGCCAGGATCTCCTCACGGCTCGCCGGATCCAGGTTGTTGGTCGGCTCGTCCAGCAACAGCACGTTGGCACTCGACACGACGAGGGTGGCCAGGGCCAGGCGTGTCTTCTCCCCGCCGGAGAGCACACCGGCGGGCTTATCCACCTCGTCCCCCCGGAACAGGAAGGAACCGAGGGTACGTCGCGCCTCAACATCCGGCAGCTCGGGTTGGGCCGCCATCATGTTCTCCAGCACGGTGCGGTTCACATCGAGCGTCTCGTGCTCCTGGGCGTAATAGCCCAGGCGCAGCCCGTGCCCGGGAACCACAGAGCCGTGGTCGGGCTCCTCCACACCGGCGAGGATTCGCAGCAAGGTGGTCTTGCCCGCACCGTTGAGGCCAAGGACAACGACACGACTGCCCCGGTCGATGTCCAGATCCACCCCGGCGAAGACCTCCAGCGATCCGTACCCCTTGACCAGGCCCCGCGCGCTGAGCGGAGTCCGTCCGCTCGGAGCTGGATCGGGAAACCGGAGCTTGGCGACACGTTCCGCCGTCCCCGTCTGTGGTGCCGACTCGACAAGCTGATCGGCACGGCGCTGCATCTGCTGGGCGGCCCGGGCTTTGGTCGCCTTGGCGCGGAACCGGTCCGCCTGCTCGCGCAGGGCCGAGGCCTGGCGCTGGGCGTTGGCCTGCTCGCGGCTCCGACGCCGCTCATCCGCCTCCCGCTGGGCCAGGTAGTCGCGCCAGCCCAGGTTGTACACGTCCAGGGCGCACCGGGTCGCGTCCAGATACCAGACCCTGTTCACGACGTGCTCCACCAACTGGACATCGTGACTGATGACGACCAGGCCACCGCGGTGTGTCCGCAGAAACTCCCGAAGCCAGGCGATCGAGTCCCCGTCCAGGTGGTTGGTCGGCTCGTCCAACAGCAGGGTGTCCGCCCCGCTGAACAGGATGCGAGCCAGCTCGACCCGACGCCGCTGTCCTCCGGAGAGCGTGTGCAAGGGCTGATCGAGCAGGCGGCTCTCCAAGCCAAGATTCGCCGCGATCGTCGCGGCCTCGGCTTCGGCGGCATAGCCACCCAGCTGGTGCAGCCGCTCTTCGGCCCGAGCGTAGCCACGCACCCCGCGATCTCGAACTTTGGGATCCGAGCTGGTCATGCGCTGCTCCGCCGTGTGCAGTTGGCGCAGCACCTCGTCGATCCCCCGAGCGGAGAGAATCCGGTCCTTGGCGAGCACCTCGAGGTCGCCAGTCCGCGGGTCCTGGGGAAGATACCCCACCGTTCCACTCGAGGTCACTGTCCCGGATGTGGGAACGTCCTCGCCGGCCAGCACTCGGGTCAGGGTTGTCTTTCCGGCGCCGTTGCGGCCGACCAGACCAATCCGGTCACCCGGGCCCACTCGCGTATTGACCCCGGAAAGCAGAAGGCGGGAGCTCACCCGGAGTTCGAGATCGGTGGCGTTGAGCATAGTGCGGTGACTTCCCTGCGACTTCCTCGTGGCGATTTCCCCCGTGGACGACGAGGGCGACCCCCGGCAGGCTACCGGCTTCGCATCTCGACACGACCGAGAGTGCTCCCCATCGGGCCCGAGTCGCCAGCCGGTGGGCGCCACCGCTGTCCGGCGGTCAGTCCCCGCGGTCCCCGCTTCCCCCCGCGGATGTGGACGGGTCGTCCTGCCCCCCACTCGGTGGCTCGGCGGGGTCCTCTCCCCCAACACGGGTTTTCTGGACACCCGTCCTGGCCGACTCCGCCCCGGGCGACTCCGCCGGAACCGTCTTGTCGCTCGTCTCTGCACCCAGGGACGGGCGATCCCGAAGCAGGGCAGCCGCAACCGCGATCACCGGGGTTGCGAGGAACATCCCGAAGAGGTTGCCCACGATCGCCCCAACCGAGATCCCCAGGAGCACCACCGGTGAGGGCAGCTGAAGAGCGCGCCCATAGATGCGTGGGGCGAAGACGTTGCTCTCCAGCTGCTGGATCAGGATGACCCAGCCCAACACGATCAGGCCGACCACCCAGCCCCCCGTGACGAGCGCAACAATCGCGGCCAGTGCCCCGGTGATGACCGCTCCAACCACCGGGAGGAACGCACCGATAAAGGTGAGCACGATCAGGGGAATGGCCAGATTGAAGTCGAATAGACCGAGAGCCGACAGCACCACGAGCAGCAGTCCGATCCCCACGGCGTCGAAGAGCCCCACCAGGGCCACGCCACGCACGTAGCGCCCCATGACGCCGTAGGCAACGTCGCTCGTGTGCAGCACCACCCTGCGGGTCTGCTCCGGGAACAGGGTTCCCACCCACTGCATCAGCCTGTCGCCCGAATGAACGAAGTATCCGGTCAGAGCGAGGATGAGGATGATCCCGACCAGTACCTGACCCACCGCGACGGCACCGGTCCACGCACCACCGATCAGCTCCTGGGCGTTCTGCTGGACATTGTCCTGAAGCCATTGCTGAATCTCGACCTGGGACTCTTGGATCCAGGCGTTCAACACCTGAACATCCAAGCCGAGCTGGAGCAGTGCCTCCTGAACACCGGTGACGAACTCGATCACGCTCTCGACGAGTTCGGGCACCCCCGCGATCGCCCGGTCGACGATGAAGTAGATCACCAGGGTGAACAGCGCCAGCGACCCCAGTATCGTCACGGCCGTCGAGGAGCCACGGCCCATACCGCGCCGGCGCAGCGCGTTGGCCATCGGCATCAGCAACGCCGTCACGAAAATCGCAAGCAGCGTGGGTATGACCACGAAGCTGATCTGGGCCAGCCCCCACAGGATGACCGCAGCCATCACGCCCAGCAGCAGCAGCCGCCAGGCGGTGTCACTCACACGGCGCAACACGTCAGCACCATCATCCGTTCCGGGCTCGTCCGGATCCTCGGTGGTCGTGGGCTGGACCACGGCCTGCTCCGGCTGGTCCCGTCGACGATTGATCCACGGCCAACCGAGTCGTCCGAGAGCTCGCAAAGCTACCCACCAATCCGATCGTGTCATCAGATCTGCCAGGGTTCACGCGGCACGCCGCTGGACACGATCTCGTTACCGAAGGGAGCGAGCGCCACCGGAATCATCTTGAGGGACGCCCAGGCAAGCGGAATCCCGATGATCGTCACCGCCAGTCCCACCGCAGAGGCGATATGGCCAAGGACCAGCCACCACCCCGCCACGACGATCCAGACGACGTTTCCCACGAGCGTGAGGCCACCCGCACTCTGCCGTCGCACCAGGCTCCGCCCGAACGGCCACAGCGCATAGTTGGCCATCCGGAAGGACGCGATCCCGAACGGAATCGTGATCACCAACACGAAACACACGATCCCCGCCAGGGCATAGCCCAGCGCCAGCCACACGCCTGCGAACAACAGCCAGATGATGTTGAGCACAAGTCGCAGTAGTGCCACAGTCCCACCCTCCGCACGCTGCGCGGTGTCCTCGTCTCGCCTCGCTTCTGGTCCGCGGCCCCGCCGGCCAGCCTGGCGCCGGCGCCCACGAACCGCTCCATGGTAGCCCTCCGCATCGCCCAGACGCGGGCGGTCCACCCGGTGGCAGCCACGGCTCTTGCGCGGTCATCAGTGTGGGCCCCACTGCAACACAGCGCACAATGTCACATACTGGACTCATCTCCCAAATGGGATGTATCGCCTATACTTCTTCAAAAGCCTCGGAAACGGGAGTGCCGCTCTCGGTTTTCGGTAACGGTTGAGCGAGTAATTGCCACCCCCCCGTGCGCGACCGCGGGTGGAGATGGCATCATGACTAACCGGCTCGCAGGCATGGCGATTCTCGCCTTACGCGTACACCCCGTGAGTGCCCGTCTTCATCGACGGATCCGGCTCTGTCGTGGTCTCTGCCACGTTCGGGAACATCCGGCTTTCGTGCGACGTTGCGCTCGTGCGGGTAGCCCACACCGTATTGCCGCAGCACACCCAGCTTTCAACAGCTTACTAGTGATCTCAGTAGAGGTGGTTCAACCATGACCATGACGCAGGTACGTCGGCAGCCCGCGCCGCGCCCTCGCCCGAGCTGGGGCTGGCAGGATGCTGCCGCGTGCCGGGGCGAGGACCTCGTACTCTTCTTCGGTCCCGACGGGGAGCGCCAGCCGGAGCGCGAGGTTCGGGAGCGCAAGGCGAAGGAGCTGTGCGCGCAGTGCCCGGTTCGCACCGAGTGCCTTGACTACGCGATCTCTCGGCCCGAGAAGTACGGCACTTGGGGCGGACTGAACGAGGACGAGCGTGCCTCGGAGCGCCGCCGCCGGATGCGTCGCGCCAACGCCGCCTGAGCCCACCGCCGTCCGGGGCACCCCCGGCTCGCTGCTCGCGACCAGTCACAGATGCCGCTCGAACCAGTCCCCCGCCGCAGCTGCGACCTCATACTCCTGCCCAGCTTGTCCCGGCTCCGTCAGGAGTGACTCGGCTCCGGCCACCCGTCGCAGCTCGTGGTATGCGTCGATCCGGCGTACCGCCCAGGCGGTGAGCTCATAGACCACCGAGTCCGCGCCTTCGACCAGCGCCAGGGTCGGAGCCCGCACTGCCGTAAGGGCACCTTCGGCGTCGTCGACACGGCCACCGGCCACGACCACCCCGGCAACATCCGCAGGACAACGCGAAGCAGCGACCAGAACCGGTGCAACACTCGGTCCCACACCGAGCAGACCCACCGGATTCCGCGCCGGTGCGGCCGAACGCCGTAGCCAGCGCACAGCCACCTGGAGTCGGTGGGCCAACGGCCCGACCTCGGGGTCAACTGTGGGCTCCACAGCCTCCGTACGGTCTCGCTCCACGCCGGTGTCGGCACTGTTCCCGGTGCCGACACCGGCCCGTGTTGTCGAACGCTCGCGGGGGATGACCTCCTGGGAACTGAGCAGCTCCACGGCCAGGGTGGCATAGCCACGTCCGACCAGCTCAGAAACCAGCCTTCGGCTGCGTTCCCGACGCTTGCCGTGCAGGACGGCCAGGACCACCGTCCCACGGGCCTGCGGAGGCAGGATGAGATCCGCGTCCAGATCCGCGTCTCCGGCACGGATGCGTACCGCACGTTCAGCCTGCTCCTGCTCGGGGAGACGGTGCGATGTGTCCAGCTCCGTGAGCAGTGCGGTCACCTGCTCGTCAGTGAGCTGGTCGAAGTCCTGGTACCACTCCCCCACGGAACGGAAGTTCTCGGGGGCACAGAGCAGCACCACATCGTCGGCCTCGCTGCGCAGTCGTTCCACCGCGGTCAGGGACCCCACCGGAACCGCCAGCACGAGTCGGGACGGATGATGGCGACGCACCATACGCAGTGCCGCCAGGGCACTCGCCCCCGTGGCGAGCCCATCGTCGACCACGAGCACGTCCCGCCCGTGCATACGTGGCACGGGTCGATCCCCGCGGTACTTCCGGCTGCGACGCCGTAGCTCACGCTGCTCGGCACGGACCGTGGCACTCAGGCGATCCCGCGAAACGCCCAGTCGCGCCAGGGCGGCATCGTCATAGGTGACCTGTCCGTCCTCCGCCAGAGCTCCCACCCCGAGTTCGGGCTGTCCGGGAAGTCCGAGCTTGCGCACCAACAGCACGCCCAGGTCCACCCCCAGACTTCTGGCCAGCTCCGCGCCTACGGCTACCCCACCACGCGGGAGCGCGAGCACGATCGGATCGGCGGCCGCGAACGGACGAACACGTTCGGCGAGCCGACGGCCGGCGTCGGATCGATCGACGAAGGGTAGGGACACGGGACGCGGATGCACGGATGACCTGCCGCCAGTCGCAACGGAACCAGACGTGCCCTACTCCGTACCCACTGCGTGCCTCCGGACACCCCGGATGCGGTAAATGTGGAAAATGTGGGTCCGACACCACGTTCCGGAGGACGACCATCCGAGCGGGGACACGCCACAGCCCACCTGACGTTCGGAACGTGCCCGATTCCAGGGACAATCGACAGTGCCATGAAACACGCCCCCTTTATTCTCGTCGTCAACGAGACCATGGTCCGCCGCCCCGTGTTCGTCCTGGGACTCCCGCACTCCGGGATCGACCTGGTGGCGCATGCCGTTCGGCGTTCCCCCGGTTTCCATGTCACCGACGCCGCACCCCCGGTACGACGCTGCGCGCATGCCCTGGCCCGGCGCCCCTCCATCGCGACCGAACGCGGACTCGGAGCGGTGCGAATCCTCCGCGAGGCTTTTGCCGAAGCATGGCAGCTCACCCCGTACACCTGCCCCTGGTGTTCGTGCACCACCTCCGCCGAGGCCGCCCGACAACACACCGCTGTGAGCTGTGTGCACGGCCAACGGACACAACGCTACGGAGACGCCAGCCCCGACCTGCTCTACAGTGCGGAAACCCTGGCCGCGGTCTTCGAGGACGCCCTGTTTATTCAGGTGATCCGGGACGGGCGCGACGTGGTGGCAGGGATGCTCCACGACGAGCAGGCTCTGGACACGATCCGGATCAACGCCGGAACGGCACCGGATTCGGCCCCTGATGCCTTCCTCGGGCTCGACACCGAACAGGAACGCCACGACTATGAGCGCATGTCGCCGCCGCAGCGTTGCGCGCTACGGTGGCGGGGTGCGGTCCGACGGTCGGCGGAGCTTCGTTCCGTGCTGCCCACGCACCGGCTGCTGACGCTGCGCTACGAGGACATCGTTGGCGGGGAGGTCGAGACGGCAGAGCAGCTCACGGCTTTCGTGGATGGGCTCGTGTCCGCCCCCGACCTTGTGCAGGCCGATCGAGACGGCATCGGCTCCTGGCGTCGCACTCTGACCGTCCACGAGCACCGTGACGTCATGCGCACGGTGGGTGCCGACCTCGCCCGGCTCGGTTACGACTGACCCCAAGCCACTTCGGAGACCACCACCCGAACAGAAATCCGGAATTCCACGTGGTTGGCACAGCCATCTCGATGATCCGTAGCACCGCGGGATGTTCTGCACTCCGCACCGGCACCGTTCGTCGAGAGGAGCCCCCGTGGACCCCACCCGACCATCACCTGCCGCCCGTCGTGACCGCGCTCACGCCCCCGTTCCGAGTCCGTGGGAACTGCAACGATTCATCCAGGCCGTCGCCGAAGTCCTCGCCAACCAGCGTCGCCCACAGCAGCTGCGAGCCCGCATGGACGCCCTTGCCTACCACCGACTGTCCCGGGCCGTGGGCTACTATCGCGGGCCAACCCGTCCACGGACCCGAACTGCCCGAATCTACCGTCCCACCAGCCAGTCGGTGGAGGTCTGTGCGGTGGTGCACTGCGGACACCGCTTCCGCGCGCTGGCACTGCGGGTGGAGGTCCACGGCGACCAGTGGCGCTGCACCCGCCTCCAGACGGCCTGACCAGCAGGCACGGGCAGCCCCGGCAGGGAGCCGTGCGGAACTGCCTGTACGGCTCCCTAGAATCGAAGCATGGGAGAAATCGGAACTCAGGAGCTCCTGCTCCTCATGGTGATCCTCGGGGTGCCTGCCAGCATCCTCGCCGGGGCTGTGGTGTATGTCGTGCGCCTGGCGCGGCGCGGAACGGCACCCACGCTGCGCCAGGCCAGTCGCCGCCGCGACCTCGGCTGAGGCTTCCGTCCCGGGGCCTCAGGACTCTCCCACGTAGTCGAAGGTCCGCGGGTCGGGGCCGATCCGGGTGTCGGTGTTGAGCCCGGAGATCCGCTCCACGTCCGCTTCGGCGAGGCTGAAGTCGAAAACGTCGATGTTGGAGCGGATCCGCTCGGGTGTCACCGACTTCGGGATGACGATGGTTCCCCGCTGGATGTGCCACCGGAGGATCGCCTGGGCCGGAGTCTTACCGTAGTTCGCCGCGATCGCGGCGATAGTGGGCTCCTCCAGGAGAGTTCCCTGCCCCAGCGGACTCCAGGCTTCGGTCGCGATCCCGTGATCTGCATGGAATCGACGCAGCGGCTCCTGGGTGAAACGCGGATGCAGCTCGACCTGATTCACCGCCGGTGTGATCATCGCGCCCTCCTGCGGCAGCTGCCGCAGGTGCTCCTCGGTGAAGTTGGATACCCCGATGGCTCGAATCCGGCCCTCGGTGTAGAGCCGCTCGAATGCCTTCCAGGTGTCCACGAAGGCGCCCCGAGCCGGCAGCGGCCAGTGGATCAGGTACATGTCCAGGTAGTCGAGCTTGAGACGCTCCAGGGTGGCGTCGAAGGCCCGCAGGGTCCGGTCATAGCCCTGCTCGGAGTTCCACAGCTTGCTCGTGACGAAAAGCTCCTCGCGGGGGACCCCCGATTCGGCGATCGCCTGGCCCACCCCACGCTCGTTGCCGTATGCCGCAGCCGTGTCAATGCTGCGGTATCCGGCCTCCAGTGCGACGCGGACCGGCTCCACGACATCGTTGTCATCGACCTGCCACACCCCGAAACCCAGCTGCGGAATCCGCACGCCGTTGTTGAGGGTGATCTCGGGAACCGTCGTCATGTATCGCTCCACGTCCATCAGTTCACTGTTCGTCTCATCAGTACCGGCATGCCCAACCACGTTCGCTCCAGAAGCATTCCAGGCGATCGGGTGTGCTCCATGCCACTGCGACACACGGCCGGCACCGAGCTCTGCACCGCCAGCGGCCCACACAGCACCCCGCCTGACCACACCAGGTCGCCCACGGCGGATCGGGTGGGCCCCGGTGACCGGCTACACCGTGGTTACCACGGGCCGAGCCAGGTCAATGCCCGCCTCGTCGAGACTGCGCTTGATCCGAGCACGCATGGCGCGGCTGAGCGCCCACTGTTCGCCGGGGCGGGTCTTGGCGATGATCCGCATCGACAGAGCACCACCGGACACCCCGACCAGGCCGGCGAGTTCGGGCGGCTCGACCAGCTGGTCGGCATGCTCACTGCTGATCTCGGCGAGCCCCCGCTCGATCGCCTGAGTGGCCTGCTCCAGGTCCGTTGCATACGACAGGGGCAGCTCCACGACGGCGTTCGCCCAGTCCTGGTTCATGTTGCACACCCGCAGAATCTCGCCATTGCGGATGTACCAGAGTCCGCCGTCCAGGTCGCGGATCTTGGTGATGCGAAGGCCGACATCCTCCACGGTACCCACGGCGTCACCGACGTCGACCACATCGCCGACCCCGTACTGATCCTCCATCATCAAGAACAGCCCGGAGACGAAGTCGCGCACCAGCCCCTGTGCGCCGAATCCGATGGCCAGTCCCACCACACCGGCGCTGGCGAGTATCGGGCCGAGACTGATCCCGATCTCCCCCAGGACCATCAACAGTGCGACACCGTAGACGACGATCGACGCGAGATTGCGCAGCACCGATCCGATGGTCTGGACCCGGGCCTGTTTCCGGGCCGCGCTACCGTCGGCGGCACCACGTCCCGAGCCGGGAGTTGGAGCCTCCACAACCCGATTGGTGAGGTGAGTGACGAGCCGCCCGAGCACGAACCGCGCCACAACGGCCAATACGAGGATCACCGCGACATTGACCACAGCGGAGATCATCGCTTCGCTGTTACGCATCGCCCAGGCGACAACTGGTTCGGCACTCTCGGAGAACGCGAGTGCCGGTGTCGTCATCGGGGACAGCGAGAGCTCCGGGAACACGGGCAGCTGCCTTTCCGCCGGGATCCTGGGACAGCCACCCCCGTCTCCGGTGACCGGCGCGGGCAGCGAGGCTGCGGAACCCGACTAGCTCACATACGGCTGGCGGAACACATACCGTGCGCCATGGTGCCATATCCGTCATCGTGATCCCGCCAATGTCTCAGAACGAGGAGGTGTCCCGCCGGGACCACCGGCGCCAGATCCACCAGACCAGCGCCGCCGCCACCGCAAGCACGACACCGGTCACGGCCGAGGCGGCGGCCGGCCGCTCCGCCACCCCGGTCGCGTCGTGCGCGGGTGAGGGGACGAGGGCGTCCAGCTCGTCGTCGGGAGGGGGCTGCGCGCCGTCGTAGTAGCGGTCATCCTCACTGATGTCCACGGCGCCATCCCCACTCCGTGGCCGGAAGCGGACGCGGAGGGGGTCATGGTCACTGGCCTGGTCAGCAAACTCCGCGTTGATCCGCACTGGCTCAAACTCGATCCGGTGTGCAAGGTTCCGACTCGTCAGGACGTGATCCAGTGCCTGGGCATTGCCGTCGAAAACGTAGGTGTAGCGCCGTTGGGGATCCAGCTCCGCCATGGGGTTGTACAGGCCACCGTCCACGGTGAGCACTCGCATGGTCTCGGAGAATTCGAAGTCGTTCAGATCTCCCGCCACGATCACGTTCGCCGCCGGGTCCTGGTCGAGAATCGTGTCGGTGAACTCCCGCACCGCATCCGCCTGACCATGACGCTGCGGGGCACTGTGTTGTTCGGGAGGTTGTCGGATTCCGTAGAGCGGACCGTCACCCACTTTTGCCGTGAAGTGCGTGCCCACGACGAACACGGCGCGCCCCTCGAACTCGAACTGGCCGACCAGGGGCTTTCGACTGTTCTCCCACACCTGGCTGTTGGGGGTGATCCGTCCCGGAGAGACACTCAGGTGTGTCCCAGAGCTTCGCTGCACGACCTCGACCGGAGTGCTTGCGTCTCCACCCGGCGCGTCCACGAAGTCCACACGCTGCGGTCGGAACAGGAAGGCATTGCGGATGTTGCCTCCGGGCTGACCGCCGTCCGCACCATCCACGGGGTCGATCTGGCGCCAGGCATAGTCGGGGCCGCCGGAGTCGGCTATAGCCCGCACCAGACGGTCGAGGGTCTCCTCGGCAGTCACGACCCCGTCGTCCTCGGAGCCCGAATCCGACTGAATCTCCACCAGGCTCACGATGTCCGGAGCGCGCAACTGGTCCACAATCCCGCTGGCATGCCGGTCGAAGTCGGACTGGGCATCGGTGCCTCCGAGGTTCTCCACGTTGTACGTGGCAATCGACAGCTCCCAGTCCCGCTGCTCCTCGGCGACGGTGGGGGTCAGGTCGCCCGACACGTGGTCGCCGAGTGTTGTCGCTCGGATCCCGTAACCGCCGTATTCGCTGTAGTGCAACGGCCCCATGGTGGGCCCCCGCAGTTCGTCGCCGACGTCGGCGTCGGGGAACGGCCGATCGTCGAAGGGGATCAGGGACTCCACGCGCAGCCGACCGGTGTTGGGCTCGTCATAGGAGTTGTAGACCGTGCCCCCGCGGTGTGTCGGATTCTGGTCGGGCTGCACCGTGATCCACAGGGCCCCGAAGTCGTCGCTGGGCCCAACGACCCGCGGATCCTGCACGGCCAGGCGCATACTCTCCCGCGACTCGAAAAAGTCCACGGTGTAGTCGTCGGGGTGCAGCTCCCGGTCGGTGCCGTCGTCATCCCGCGGTGCGAGTGTGGTGGGCAGGGTGTCGGCGTCCAGGAATTCCGGATCGGGAAGTGGGAGTCCAGTGGCTCGCACTTCCCACGTCGCGTCGACGATCTGGGTCACCGACCGATGGGCGGACTCCGCGCCGCCGGGCCGGTACTCGTCAACGGTTCCCGCAACCACCACCTCGTCACCCAGCTCCACATCCGGTGTGGCGTCCCCGGTATAGACGAACATTCCAGAGCTACGACGCGGGTCGTCGTCGGGTCTCGGGTCCTGGAACCAGAATCCCCGGGCCGATCCGAAGCGGTCCACCCCGGTGACGACCCCCACGACACCGGCGACATTGTCCCCCTCGAAACTCGAGGACGTGGTGGGCCCCTGGATCTCGGGAATACGAAGCTGGTCGGATCGGGCCTGGGCCAGCGGTACCGTCACCGTAACGCCGATGACGGCGAGCGCTGCGATCACCGCCCCAGCTCCCGGGAGGGGCGGGTCGACGGAAACCAACGAACCTCCAACGGCGTCGGGACACCCGGGACGGTATCTGCTTGGCACGGAATCCCCGCGGACCCGCAGCGACGGCCTCTGCACCACGGGGACAGTACGACTCGGGGACGCCGCCTGCCCCATCCTGCACCGCGTCACCGTCCGGGAGAAACCCGCCAGTGCACACCAGGTGGATCACCCGCACGGTGCTGGTGTGGAGCTGGTGTGGACCTATCCTCGCCAGGCGTGAACAGGAACGTATATGTGGGAAACGCCGGGCGTGAGGCGCCTCTGGACCGTGGTTGGCTGCTGGGACACTTCAAACCGGAAGGGGATCCCCGCCACAGTCACGAGGTAGAGATCAAGTGGGGCACCCACCCCGCCGGTGAGGAACGCGCCGTCTGGGCCACCGAGGAGAAGCGAACCGCTCTCCTCGTCCTGATCAGCGGACGGTTTCGACTGCGCTTCCCCGGCGGGGATGTGGTCCTGGCCGAGCAGGGTGACTATGTGCTGTGGGGTCCGGGGACGGACCATTCCTGGCTGGCCGAGAGCGACACCGTGGTCCTGACGGTGCGCTGGCCCTCCATCCCGGGCTATGCGGTGGAATGAGGGAAACAGCAGATGGAACTGCCCCCGGCCGCTATTCACCGCGATCGGGAGCGTCTGCCCTGCTGGTCGGGACGGCGGGATTTGAACCCACGACCTCTCGGTGGACTCGGGCACCGCTGAGAACGGGAGCGGAGTAACGAGGTAGCTGGTCACGGCGGGGATCACTTCTGGTGAATTCCCGTGGTTTCCGGCCGTCTCCCGGCGCCATGTGCACTGACTGTGCATCGCTCGGGCGTGGTCGGTGGGCCCGTCTATGCACGGTTTGTCCGGCAGGGGCTACCCGCCTCGATGTTCCTACCGCTCTCAGCTTGGGAAGCAAGGCGGGCGGGAGTTCGACAACCTGGTAGTTCGTTGACCTGGGGTGGAGCGGGAGTTCGGCCGGCGAGTTCCCGTGCGTCACTGTGAATCGCCGCCGTGACGGGCACACAGCGGGCACGGTAGACGGGGTGTCCTTTCTCTCCCCCTGTTCTTTTGGTGTGCCCTGGTGTCGCCGCGAGCTGGCCGAGAGCGGGGCGCGGGGTCACGGATGGCCGGGAGGCCACCGCGTTAGCGGCGCGAAGCGTCCTTGACGCCGTGGTCCGCGTCGGCATCCGGGATAAGGCGGCAGGGTACCCCGGTGCAGTTCGTTCCGGGGGCGTGTGGCAGAGCATTGGTCTGCTCAGGAGGCCGGACCGCGTTGCCGTCTCTACTGCTGTCGGGTGGGCGTGGTGGGGCCGCGCCGTAGTTCTTCTGCCTCCTCGGAGCGGCCCAAGTCCGCAAGCACGCGGGCGAGGTTGGCCCGGCTGGTCAGGGTGTGGGGGTGGTCCTCACCCAACACCCGGCTGAACGCCTGGTACACAGCGCGCTCCTCGGCCTCGGCCTCCTCCCACCGGCCCAGATCCGCAAGCACGCGGGCGAGGTTGGCCCGGCTGGTCAGGGTGTGGGGGTGGTCCTCACCCAACACCCGGCGGCGTACTTCTAGAGTGGCGCGCTGCTCGGCCTCGGCCTCCTCCCACCGGCCCCG
>NZ_JAVLVT010000019.1:0-13091 GCF_031628175.1 Lipingzhangella rawalii
GTCCGATGTCGGGGCGCTGCATCATCGGGGCGAGATTGAGGGCGTAGCGGCATCTCGGGGTGGCCTCCAGCGTATGGGGGTGAGCAGAGGCCGATGGGGCCTGGAACGGCCGATGGGGGTATTGGGGAGGCGGGGGAGTGGGGAACGGGCGCGCGGTGTTCCCCCCGAGGGGCGCAGTGGAACCGTGATCGGAGCCCGGCCCCCACGCCTGCGCACGGCTCACTCTCGCCGCGTGCCGCAGTCCCCGCGTTTCGCCGGGCGGGCCGTGTCTGGTCGCGAGGCGTCACCCGCCGTCGATCGGTGCGTCGCCAGCCGCGCGGGGCCGTTCCGGCGTAGGCTGCGCCGTAGTGTCGAGTGCCCCATCTCGGACGGATATCGAGGTATCCGACGCACCGGGAAACCCGGACATACGGGTTAGGTCGGTCCATAGACTGCCGTGGGGGTTGGGTAGGTACTCGCACACACAGGTTGCCGGACTGGAGACAACGCGATGCCGCGACGGATCAGGCTGTGGCGAGTGGTGAAGCGAATCCTGGTCGGCCTGGTTATCACCCAGCTGGTGGCACTAGCCGGGCTGGTTGGGCTCGAGAGCTGGCGCAAGCGCATCCGCCCGCAGCGTGGCCACTTTCCACGAACACCCCCCACGGAACTGTCCGCGGGGGACACCGACGTGACGGTATACACCTACGGCGATGACCTCTACCGAGACATGCTGTCGGCGATCCGGACGGCCCGACGTCGCGTCCTGTTCGAGTCGTTCATTGTCAAGGGTGACGAGGTGGGGCGCCAGTTCAAGCAGGAGCTCGTGGCAGCCGCGGAGCGCGGAGTCGATGTCTATGTGATCTACGACGGGTTCGCCAACCTCGTGGTTCCGCCGTCGTTCTTCTGGTTTCCCCCGTCGGTGCGGGTTCTGCGCTATCCGGCCCTGCGCCCGGGTGCGTTGTTGTTGAACATTCGCAAATCGGGGCGGGACCATCGCAAAATCCTCACGGTGGATGGGCACACCGGCTTTGTCGGCGGGTACAACATCGGATCCCTGTACGCCACCAAGTGGCGCGACACCCATCTCCGGCTGGTGGGCCCCTCGGTCTGGGAGCTGGAGAATGCCTTCGCTGACTTCTGGAACATGCATCGCAGCCCCAACCAGCCACGGATCGCAGCTGAGGGGGCGGCGCCGTGGGCCCCCGACATCCGCGCCTACCGCAATGTGCCCGAGCAGCTGATCTATCCCATTCGGGCCATGTACCTGGAAGCGATCGATCGGGCCAAGGATCATGTGCTCATCACGCAGGCCTACTTCGTTCCCGACCGGGAGTTTCGGGACGCCCTGATCGCGGCCGCGCAGCGGGGTGTGAACGTGCGGATCCTGGTTCCCGAGTCGTCCAATCACGTTATTCCCGACTGGTTGTCCCGCGGGCTCTACACCCAGCTGCTGCGGGGCGGTGTATCGATCTGGTTGTTTCGCGACGCGATGATCCACGCCAAGACCGCGACCATCGACGGGCGGTGGAGCACCGTGGGCACGGCCAATGTAGACCGGCTCAGCCTGACCGGGAACTACGAGATCAACCTGGAGATCTTCGACGAGAAGGTTGCCGCGCACCTGGAGCGCGTGTTCGCCAGCGACACGACGAACGCACGACCGGTCTCGCTCGCGGAGTGGGAGCAGCGCTCCCTGATCGCCCGATTGGGTGAGGCGCTGGTGCGTCCCCTCCGCCCTCTGCTCTGACCGGGGCCTCCCAACGGCACACGCGTAATGACCCGTCGTGATGATTGCCCGCGCTCGACACGCTCAATTATTGGTCCGAACAGCTTGCACCTGAGTGGACCGAAACTGGTACGGTTACTCTTAGTCCAAGGAAGATGACTGAACGCTTTCAGTCGGTGGCGGTGAGACGGCCGAGCCACGAGGGGGCAGGAATGGTGCTCGCGAACCCGGGGAAGCCCACGGGCTTCCAGTGGCGGGTTCTGCGTCAGCCTGCCCTGCGCCGGCTGCTTGCCGTGGCGGGGCTCGGTGCAGCCGCCTGGCTGTGTGGCGGCGCGGCCGCGGCGGCCGCGGAGGAGCTCCCGGTGGATCCCTCGGTCTCATCTGTTGTGGACATCTCCGCATCGGGAGGCGCGACCGGCGCGGACAGCGGAGACGACGCACAGTCCTCCGGCGCTGAGGACGAGGTCGACACTGAACCTGTGCCGGAGGCGCAGGAGGCTCCCGCCGACACCGATGCCCAGGACCCGAGCGTGGTCCGCGCCGTGGGGGCCGAGGCCCGCTCCACCACGGACCGGCTCTCTGACACCGTGATCGACACGACCCGCACGTCACTGCCGGAGCTGGATGAGGTCTCCGGGACTCTCGCGGACCCCGAGGACATCGGCGACCGTGCCCAGGAGTCCCTCGCCGAGGCAGGGGCGGCGCTGGACGGCGCGGCTCACGACTCCGCACAGGCGCTCACCGGACGTTCGCCCGAATTGGGTGGCCAGGAGCTGTTGGACGGCTCCTCGGAGACACTCCAGCCGGACGCGGACCCGGAGAGTGCGCAGCGCGGGCGGGACCAGGGAGACGCTGTTTCCGCGGACGCCCCCAGTGATTCCGGGGAACAGGACGAGAACACCGCGGTCGACACGAAGACCGCGGGAACCCACCCGGACGCACGCGCGAACGCGGCCGGGGAACGGCCGGCCCCCGCGCATGAGGACGCCGGAACACAGGGCGACGGTATCCAGCTGGCCCAGGATTCGGTGTCCACCACGGCTGGCGACACGGCCGCGCCAGCCCCCGGCCTTCCGGCAACAACGAGCGAAGCCACCGCTGGAGTGACCAGCTCGGCGTCGGCCTCGACGGTGGCCTCGGCGGTCGCCGCGGATCTGACGCCACAGATCGAGTCGCTGCGCCTCGTGATTGAGCGCATCGCCGTCCCGGACGCGCCCACAGTTGTTGTGCCCGGCGCGACCGAGGACCCTTCCTACTCCCCTGACTGAGGACTTCCGCGCGCGAGGTATGTCGCGATAGGCGGATCCGGTCGGCCACGAGCCCGCATTCCGAGTTCCGCGCGGCCTTCCTCGTCCACGCGCCGCGCGTACGGACATCCCGTGCAAGTTTCGGCGCACTCTCTCTGCACCAACCAACTGTCCAAAACTCGGAAACGGAACTGATGACTGTGGCTATTTCTGCATTTCGATCGACCAGCCGGAGCGCCGTTGTGGCCGCCGGAGTCACCGTCGCGGTGTTCGCGGGAGCTCCCTCGGCCTTCGCTGATGTGGAGACCAGCGGCGACGGTGCGGTGCTCAGCGGAAACCAGGTAGTCGCCGAGGTCAACGCCCCGGTGAACGTGTGCGGCAACGCCGTCGCCGTGGGCGGTGTGGCCACCGGCAGCTGCACCGACAGTGATGCCGAGGTGTCCGAGCCGGAGCCCGAGTACCCACCCACCGAGCACAACGGCAAGGACGAGGACAAGGACTACAAGGACGACGACGAGAACGGCAAGGACGAGAACGGCAAGGACGAGAACGGCAAGGACGAGAACGGCAAGGACGAGAACGGCGAGGAGGAGAACGGCAAGGACGAGAACGGCAAGGACGAGAACGGCAAGGACGAGAACGGCAAGGACGACAACGGCAAGGACGACAACGGCAAGGACGACAACGGCGAGGAGGAGAACGGCAAGGACGAGAACGGCAAGGACGAGAACGGCGAGGAGGAGAACGGCAAGGACGACAACGGCGAGGAGGAGAACGGCAAGGACGACAACGGCGACGACGACAACGGCGACGACGACAACGGCGAGGACAAGAACGGCAAGGACGACAACGGCAAGGACGACAACGGCAAGGACGACAACGGCAAGGACAAGAACGGCGACAAGCCCGACGAGGAGCGCCCGGCCCCGGAGGCTGCCGCGGACCACCTCCCCGTCACCGGAGCTCAGCTGCTTCCGCTGGTGATGGGGGCGATTGCGGCAATCGGAACCGGGATCGCAGCCCGGCTGCTCGGCCGTCGCCCCACCGCCTGAACGGCGGCCCTCCGGTCCCCGGACCGGAGGCTGACGCGGGCCCCGCGCCGTCACCGACGCGAGGCCCACGCCAGCCTCCGTCTCGCCAGGACGGAGCTGAGCGCGCATGGGGCCGACCCGGCAACCACGCGACACAACAGCCGGAGACGCGGCCTGGTCCCACACCAGGGGGAGTCCCGCCAGGTGCTCCCACCGCAGCCCGGCGGCACGTTAGAGAACACACCGATACCGAAAAGGACAGGTCAACGATGCACCAGCGGATCACGACCACGGCGAAGACCATCATGCTCACCGCGGGCTTCATCGCACTCGGAGCGGGGGTCTCCTACGCCGACGTCGAGACCTCGGGGGACGGCTCGGTGCTGAGCGGAAACCAGGTGGTTGCCGAAGGCAACGCCCCAATCAACGTCACCGGCAACTCCGTCGCGGCGCTCGGCGCAGTGAGCAACGCCGAGTCCACGAACAGCAACGCCATTGTGGAGCGGGGCGACAGCCGGGACGTGACCACCTCCGGGGACGGCTCGGTCGGCTCCGGAAACCAGATCGTGGGTGAGGCCAACGCCCCGATCAACGTCAGTGGAAACGCAGTATCGGGCGTGCTGGCTGTCGCGAACGCCGAGACCACGGACAGCGACGCGATCGTCACCCAGCAGGACGCCAACGACGACGACGCCAACGGCGACAACGGCGACGACGACTACCCCGGCTACCCCGGCTATGACCACGACAACAACGACAACGACAACGGCAACGACGGCAACGGCGACAACGACAACGGCAACGACGCCAACGGTGACGGGGGCGACATCGTCACCTCCGGGGATGGCTCGGTGCTGAGCGGAAACCAGGCCGTGGGCGAGCTGAACATCCCCGTGAACGTCAGCGGCAACGCGGGCGCCATCCTGGGTGCGGTGAGCAGCGCCGAGACCACAGACAGCGACGCGATCGTCGAGCAGCAGAGCAGCGAAGACGAGGTCGAGCACCAGCGCGGTGACGTGACCACCTCCGGGGACGGCTCGGTGGCGAGCGGCAACCAGGTTGTTGCCGAAGGCAACGCCCCGATCAACGCCACCGGCAACGCGATCGCCGGCGGTCTGGCCGTCGCCGATGCCGAGTCCACCGACAGCAACGCCGAGGTCCACCGGGACGGCGACCGCGACGTGACCACCTCCGGGGACGGCTCGGTCGGCTCCGGAAACCAGGGGGTCGTGGACGCCAACGTGCCAGTGAACGTTTCGGGTAACGCCGGTTCCGCGCTCGGTGCGGTGAGCAGCGCCGAGACCACCGAGAGTGACGCTGTGGTGCACAACTCCCAGGAGGAGACCGAGCAGCAGAGCACGGTCGCGCAGGACGCCCCGCTGGAGATCGACACTGACCTCCAGGGCCCGGTTGACGGTGTCGGCGACGACGTCCTGGCCGACGTGGAGGACGGCGCCACGGAGCTGCTCGACATCGAGTGATCCGCGCCCCGGCGCCGCGCGACTGTGGGCCCCGCGCCCCACAGCGTGGGCGCGGCGGGACACAGTACTGAACTGATCAACCGGCCCCCGGACGCATGCCGCGCGTCCGGGGGCCGGTGGTCGCCGGATCGCCGTAACGTGCCCCAGCGCAGCGTCCGCCCGATTATGGCTGATCTCACATCCAGCGAGGCCGGCGGAGGATGCGTCTTCGCAGCACAACCCGGCGGCTTCCGTCGGGGAACAGCCGAATTCTGGCGAGCTCCCAGTGCCCATACTCGGCGCGGTCGGCGAGGACCTGTCTGGCTTCCGACCGCGTTGTTCCCCGCGGAAGGCGGAGTTCGTGATACTCGTACTCCAGCATTGGCCCTATTCTGCGACTGCCGATACCGTCCGCGCCAGGTCCCCTCCACAGGGGCTCCCGCGCGGTGTGGCCCACGCGGACCGCCCAGAATCCGTTGGGATACCGGGCCCCGTGAGCGGTGTCACGGACCATATGTCGGCTACCGTCGGTTGCTGGAATGAGGGACCCACGGTCCATAGGAGTAGATCGCCGCGACAGCGCAGTACGGCTAGACGTAGGGGAACAGCGTGCCATCCCAGAAGGGCAGCGCCCGCAAGGGCGGCTCGTCGGACCAGGCCACCGAGGCCATCGATTCCGCGGAGGCGAACCGTCTCGTCATCGTGGAGTCGCCCGCCAAGGCGAAGACGATCGCCGGCTACCTTGGCCGAGGATTCGTCGTCGAGTCCAGCATCGGGCACATCCGCGACCTGCCGGACAAGGCCGCTGAGATTCCCGCCAAGTACAAGTCCGAGCCCTGGGCACGCCTCGGCGTGAACGTGGAGGCGGACTTCTCGCCGCTCTACGTGGTCAACAGCGACAAGAAGGCGCAGGTGAAGAAGCTCAAGGAGCTCTTGGCCGAGGCCGACGAGTTGTATCTGGCCACGGACGAGGACCGGGAGGGCGAGGCGATCGCCTGGCACCTCAACGAGGAACTCAAGCCTCGTGTCCCCGTGAAGCGCATGGTCTTCAACGAGATCACACGGGAGGCGATCCAGCAGGCGGCCGCCAACACCAGGGAGTTGAACGCCCGACTGGTCGACGCGCAGGAAACCCGCCGCATCCTGGATCGCCTGTACGGGTACGAGGTTTCCCCCGTGCTGTGGAAGAAGGTCATGCCCAAGCTCTCGGCTGGCCGCGTCCAGTCGGTCGCGACGCGACTGGTCGTGGAGCGGGAACGTGAACGAATGGCGTTCCGGTCCGCCGAGTACTGGGACCTCAAGGGTGTTTTCTCCACTACAGCGGGCACGGCAGAAACACCCGGAGTGGTCACGGCAACTCTGGCCTCGGTGGACGGAGCCCGCGTCGCCCAGGGGCGGGACTTCAGCTCTACCGGAGAGCTACGGGCGGCCTCCGGGGTCGTACACCTGGACGAGTCCGCCGCGCGTAGCCTTGCCGAACGGCTGGACGGCACGGAGTTCGCGGTGAGTTCCGTGGAGCGCAAACCCTATAAGCGGGCTCCCTACGCACCGTTCCGTACCACCACCCTCCAGCAGGAGGCCGCCCGTAAGCTCGGCTTCTCCGCGAAGCAGACGATGCAGGTGGCCCAGCGGCTCTACGAGAACGGTTTCATCACCTACATGCGAACCGACAGCATCACGCTGTCCGAGAGCGCACTGAACGCGGCCCGCGGCCAGGCGATCGAGCTGTATGGACAGAACTATGTTCCACCCAAGGCGCGGGTGTACTCCAGCAAGGTCAAGAACGCCCAGGAGGCACACGAGGCGATCCGTCCAGCCGGAGACTCCTTCCGGACCCCCGCGGAGACGGGCCTCACCGGAGCCGAGTTCCGGCTCTACGAACTGATCTGGAAACGCACCGTCGCCTCACAGATGAAGGACGCGGTGGGCGAGTCGGTGACCGTGCGGATCGCGGGGACCTCCACGGCGCGGGAGCAGGTGGAGTTCACCGCGACCGGGAAGGTGATCAGTTTCCACGGTTTCCTCAAGGCCTACGTCGAGGGGTCGGACGACCCGGAGGCCGAACTGGATGACCGCGAACGACAGCTTCCGCCATTGGCCGAGGACGATCCGTTGACGGTGACGGAGCTGGAGGCGGAGGCCCACAGCACCCGCCCGCCCGCCCGCTACACCGAGGCCAGCCTGGTGAAGGAGCTGGAAGAACGGGAGATCGGACGCCCGTCCACCTACGCTTCGATCATCGCCACGATCCTGGACCGCGGCTACGTCTTCAAGAAGGGCTCCGCCCTGGTCCCCGCGTTCCTGGCCTTCGCGGTTGTGCAGCTCATGGAACGCCACTTCGGCAACCTGATCGACTATGACTTCACCGCCCGCATGGAGGAACTCCTCGACGAGATCGCCCGTGGCGAGGCCGAGCGCGTGCCCTGGCTACGTCGGTTCTACTTCGGCGACGAGGAGCAGACCGGGCTGCGGGAGCTGGTTGGTGACCAGCTGGCCGAAATCGACCCCAGAGAGATCAGCTCCCTGCCGGTCCCCGACTCGGACATTGTCCTTCGCG
Organism: Lipingzhangella rawalii; assembly: GCF_031628175.1. Lineage (NCBI taxonomy): Bacteria > Bacillati > Actinomycetota > Actinomycetes > Streptosporangiales > Nocardiopsidaceae > Lipingzhangella > Lipingzhangella rawalii. Next base: position 8,004 of record NZ_JAVLVT010000019.1, read on the forward strand.
TGGGACGGTACGGCCCCTACCTGGAACGGGACGGTCAGCGCGTTAACGTTCCCGAGGATCTGGCCCCCGATGAGCTCACCGCCGAGCTCGCCGAAGAGCTGTTCGCCCGCCCGTCCGGGGACCGGGAACTGGGACAGGATCCGGAGACCGGACGGACAATCGTCGCCAGGAGCGGCAGGTTCGGCCCCTACGTCACCGAGATCATCGAGGATCCGACCGCGAACGCGGAAACCATAGCCGGCGCGGACTCCGGGACCACCAAGGGCAAGTCGACGAAGAGCAAGTCCAAAGCGCCCAAGCCGCGCACTGCCTCCCTGCTGCGCTCGATGTCCCTGGAGACGATCACCCTTGAGGAGGCCCTCAGCCTGCTCTCGCTGCCGCGGGTCGTCGGCGAGCTGGACGGCGAACAGGTGACCGCGCAGAACGGCCGTTTCGGCCCCTACCTGCGCAAGGGAACGGACAGTAGGTCCCTGGAAACCGAAGAGCAGATCTTCACCGTCACGTTGGAGGAGGCCCGCGAGCTGTTCGCCAAGCCCAAACAGCGAGGGCGGCGCGGCGGCGCGACGGCCCCCCCGTTGCGGGAACTCGGCTCGGACCTCGAGACCGGAAAGGAACTGGTCATCAAGGACGGTCGCTTCGGCCCGTACGTCACCGATGGGGAGACCAACGCCTCGCTGCGCAAGGGGGACGAGGTTGAAAGCATCACCCTCGAACGTGCATCGGAGCTCATGGCCGACCGTAGAGCGAAGGCCCCGGCCAAGAAGAGCGGATCGAAGCAGGCGAGCAAGAGCACCGCCGGCAAGAGCACCGCCGGCAAGAGCACCGCCGGCAAGAGCACCGCCGGCAAGAGCACCGGCAGCAAGAAGAAGACCACGGCCGCGCGTACGACTACGGGTGGCGAGTCGGACCCAGATTCGCACCCAGAGTAAGGGCCGGGACCCGGGACACAGCCACGTGACCCCGCAGACCAAGCGAGTGGTGTAGGCGTCCCCGAGGGGGCCAGCGGAGTCCACCGGGGCTGTCGCGGAGATGGGTGCGTGGCCGCAGGGCCGCTGTGCCCGAGTACGCGCGGCGTGGCAGGGCACGGTCCCGGGATAGTCTGGAACAGCGCTGGGGCGTTGGCGACACGACGACGCGACGCGCCTCGGTCCGACAAATCCGCCACAAACCACCGATACTCTGACGCAATGAGCAGACACGGCCCCCTTGGAGCGCCCGTAGACGTCACGAACGTCTTGCAGATCAAGTCGTTCCGTCGCCTGTGGATCTCGCTGTCCCTGTCCAGCCTTGGTGACTGGCTCAGCTTGCTCGCGCTGATGTCCCTGGCGACCATCTATACGCAGGGCCACCCCGCGATCGTGCAGTACTTCGCGGTCAGCGGTGTGGTCATTCTGAAGCTCGCCCCATACCTGCTCTTCGGCCCGATCGCTGGATGGCTGGCGGACCGTGTAGACCGCAAAGTCATTCTGGTGGCCGGAGACCTGCTCCGGGCAGCCCTCTACATCTCGATCCCCCTCGTGGGCAGGCTGGACTGGCTGCTCATCGCGAACTTCCTGGCGGAGTGCATCGCCCTGTTCTGGACGCCCGCCAAGGACGCCACGGTGCCCAACCTGGTGCCCAAACGGAAACTCGAACAGGCCAACCAGCTCAGCCTGCTGACCACCTACGGTTCAGCCCCGGTGGCCGCCGGACTGTTCACCGTGCTCGCCGCGGCGAGCACGGTGGTTGCCGGGGCGGTTCCGGGCCTGAACCCGGACACCGCAGACGTGGCGCTGTACATCAACGGTGTGACGTTCCTGATCGCCGGTGCGGTGATCTTCAGCCTGTCGATCCCCAAGAACTCGCACAACATCCCGCCCCAACAGAACATGTGGCGGGTCATCTGGGAGGGCTGGCGCTATGCGGCCGGCACCCGGCTCGTGCGGGGGTTGCTCCTGGGAATGCTGGGCGCATTCGCCGCGGGCGGAGCGGTCGTCGGAGTGGCACGCCCCTTCGTGGACACTCTCGAAGCGGGTAACGCCGGGTTTGGCCTGTTGTTCGGCGCCGTGTTCACCGGTATGGCTGCCGGGATGTTCCTCGGTCCTCGGCTGCTGCACAACGTCAGCCGCCGCCGCATGTTCGGGGTCGGGATCGGAGTGTCCGGGGTGGCGATGATCATCATCGGGCTGGTGCCCGAAATGGTTCTTGCCGCGCTGCTGGCTCTCGTTGTGGGCGCCGGAGCCGGAATCGCCTGGATCATCGGTCTCACCCTGCTCGGTCAGGAAGTGGAGGACGAGGTACGCGGACGCACGTTCGCGTTCCTGCACGCCTCGGCACGCGTGGTGCTGTTGGGTGCGGTGGCCCTGGCTCCGCTGGTTGCGGCTGCGGTGGGACACCAACGATTCAGCATGGGCGAGGTGAGCTACGACCTGTACGGGTCGAGCGCCGTCCTCGTCGTCAGTGGGTTGCTTGCCCTGATCGTTGCGGTGATTACGTTCCGGCAGATGAACGATCGTCCCGGCGAGCCGGTTCTGGGCGAGATCATCTCCGCACTGCGCGGAACCAAGACCCGCGGCGAGGCGGGGACCCAGGCGGACCTGCCCGGGACCTTCATCGTGCTGGAAGGTGGCGAGGGAGCCGGCAAGTCCACACAGGTGCGGCAGCTGGCCATCTGGCTTCGGGAGGAAGGGTTCGACGTGGTCACCACACGCGAGCCCGGAGCCACCAAACTCGGGATGCGCCTGCGTTCCCTCCTGCTGGACCGGGAGAATATCGGAGCGAGCCCCCGGTGCGAGGTGCTGCTCTACGCTGCGGACCGTGCCGAACACGTCGAGACCGTGATCCGTCCCGCCCTGGCCCGCGGGGCCATCGTCATCAGTGACCGGTATGTGGACTCGAGTCTTGCCTACCAGGGGGCTGGCCGGGAGCTCTCCGAGCAGGAGATCACCTCGGTGAACACCTGGGCGACGGGAGGACTCACCCCCCATCTGACCGTATTGCTGGACATCCCGCACGAGCAGGGCACGGCCCGGCTGGGGGAGCCCGGCGACCGTGTCGAGGACGAGCCTGCCGAGTTTCACTCCCGCGTTCGGGCGGGCTTCAAAGCCCTCGCGGAACGTGAGCCGGACCGTTACCTGGTGGTGGATGCCCAACAGCCCGTGGAGAGCATTACACACACCATTCAGCAGCGGCTGCGGCCCCTGTTGCCGGATCCGGTGCCGGACCAGTCGGAAGCACCCACCTCAGCGATGCCCATCGTCGGCGAGTAGTCCGCACGCGTCCGGCCCCTGTTCGGTCCCGGCGGGGCCGGACGCGTGCGACTTGCACGGGGATCCCACCCGTGGGTATTGATTTTTCGAAACGGCACACACACGCCCCAGTGGGGTGCTAGTGTCGGCGACGACGACAGAGAGTTATTCGTTCGTCTCTCTTGGTTTCCATAGGTCCGTGGTGCACGGCGAAGGGACAGCAGCAATGGCATGGGCAGCTTTCCGGCGGCGCGATGCGCGTCGTTCGACGAAAGCTTCGGCCATGCGCGGCATCCTGCTGCGGAGTCTCACCACGACCGGCTTTCTCTGCTGTGCCTGGCTGGCGGGAACCTCGATCGCAAGTGCGGAGGACAGCGCCCCGCAGTCCGAGGGATCCGGGGCGGTCGCCGTGGCGGTCTCCGCCGAGGCGGCAGAAGAAGCGGTAGCCGGACCCACCAACGAGATCGAGGATACGGCCGACAGCACCGCCTCGACCGGGGCGGGGCTCACCGACGTTTCCGAGGACACCGTCACCACGGCCGTGGACACCGCGGACGAGACTCTGTCCTCGTCCGCGACCGTGGACGGCTCCACCCCACTGTCTGGGCTGTCTGGCACACAGGACGCGGAGCTTCCGGCATCGGAGAGCCCCGTGGATTCGCTGGGGCTCCAGGAGTCGGACACACTGCCGGATCCCGCCGAGACTGCCGGTGAGGTTCGCGGTGCAGCCGGGAATGTGCTGGACCGCGTACTGCCGCAGGACCCGGCACAGCTTCCGGGGGCGGTGGCGGCCCACAGCCCCGATGGTGTGGAGCCTGCGCCCCGCAAGCCCCACCCAGAGGCGGACGTGGCACCGGAGCAGAGTACAACGCCCGGGGGTGTCGGCGGCGACGCTTCTGAACCTCGCGGATCGAGTCGTATCGGTATGGTTCCGCCAGGGGAGCACACTTCTTCCCTCGTCACCACGGCGGCAGCCGACGCCGTGGCCCTTGCCCAGGAGTCGAGTCACGGATCCCCGGGCCTAGCATCTTCTCCGGTCGAGCGACACAGTATGGTCGAGCGGCACGGTGGCGCCGCGTCGAACGGCCCCACCGCGCAGGCCGGCGGCAGTCTCGTGCCCGCGGTGGAGCACACCGTTCAGGGCCTCCCCCCAGCGACAGGCGCGCTTCTGCGCCTGGTGCCGGATCCTGAGGTGGCCGGACCTCGCGGCCTTGGTGACTCGCCGGGATTCTCCCCGGACTAGCTCCGGAACCGTTCCGGCTCGACGACGGCCCGTGGTAGCAGCACCGTCGGTGGCCCGGGGACAGCACCGATCCTGGTATCGATCTCCCGGAAACCTGCCGACCACCGGTACTCGCTCGCGACCCCACCTCGCCCCTCGTCGAACCGAGACCAGCGCGCGGTAGCGCTGACCAGCCGAACCTGCTCGGAGGGTTGACGTGCGCCTCGTGGCTGAGCCACGCGGCGTTCGCCAGCCCGAGATCCGCCAGATTTCTCGGCTGAGCTCACCGGTTCCCAGAGCGATCCCCACCAGCACTCTCGCTCGGTTCCGGGGAGTGGATCCCACAGGCCACATCACAGCGATGTGGCGTCGACACCAGTACGTTTACCGAAGACAACGAGGGGTTTCCCGAATGCGTAGTACCGTTTCCACCTCCGCAAAGGCCGTTTTCGTCGCCGTCGGCGCAGCCACCTTCGTGGGCTTCGGCTCGGCCTTCGCCAGTGCCGACGTTCTGGACACCGCCCCCGCGGCCCCTGGCCCAGACGGCCTCGTGGACGCGGTCACCGAACCGGTGTCGGGCGCCGTGGGTGGTGACGTTTCCACCCCGGCGGGGGAGACACCGCCGGTGCCCGAGGACGC
>NZ_JAVLVT010000020.1:0-12002 GCF_031628175.1 Lipingzhangella rawalii
ACGGTGCGCAGTGGACCCGGAAGGGCCGAACACCGGCGGAAGCTGGGTCCAGGTGCAGCCGGTATCGGCCACGAAGATGATCGCCGCCAGCACTTCGCGGTCGCCATACCCGCCCGCCCTCCGCCCTGAGAGCAGGCAGGCGCCTCAGACATCACCCGCTGAAACAGTTCCCACAACTCATCTGGCACCAGCCCCTCCACCATCGACATGCGCCCAAGCTACCGAGAATCCAAATGAGCTAAGCTCATATTGCGGGAGATGCCCAAGGGATTTGTGTGGAAGGTGTTCTGTGCGAGATTATGATCGAGCAGAGTGCAGGACGTAGGGTCCCCTTCGGGGCGGCTTGATCATCGACAGAAGTAGCCGTTTATGGGAACGCCGGCGCGGTCGTCCAAGAGGGGAGTCCGTGCGGATGCCGTGCCGGAGTCACAAGTGCACAATAGTTCAACGCGTTCACGCACTTCCCGCATCTAAGCTATTCCCTTTCTGGTCTTGGAATGGTCGAGTGGGAGGGCGTTATCCGGGACGTTGGTTGCTCCGGTGACGCTAGGGACGCCCGGCAGCGATTGTGGCGGGAGTCCATCCGTATGCCCCCTTCTGGGAGATCACCATCATGAGCAAACCGACGACGCGACAGCCCCCGCTCGTCCCCGATGCGCTTCCTGTTCTTGGCCATGCGGCGCAGATCCTCCGGGACCCTCTAGGATTTTTGACATCGCTCCCCAATTATGGCGACCTAGTTCGAATCAAGATTGGACGGCAGCAAGCATACGTGGTGTGTCATCCCGATTTGCTGGCAGAGGTACTGCTGGATGATCGGAGCTTCGACAAAGGGGGGCCATTAATCGAGAAAGCCCGGGAGTTCGTGGGAAACGGGCTGGCTGCTTGTCCGCACCGAGAACATCGGCGCCAGCGGCGCCTCGTTCAACCGGCTTTTCATCGTGGTCGTCTTCCCGCTTATGCAGCGGTGATGAGCAAGCATGCCGATGTGATGACTTCCTCATGGAAGAATGGTCAGGATATTTTTCCTGTCGAGGAAATGTATAGAGTGACCGCCAACGTCATCGCTGCCACCTTGTTTGGTACAAGAATGACCGATGCGGAAGTCACTGAGATCCGCCAGGCCATGGGGGTGCTTGTGGCTAACGGGTTCCGACAGATGCTCACTCCGGGGCCACTTGCCAAACTCCCAACTCCGGCGAATCGGAAATACGCGCACGCAAAGAGGATCCTTTTCACTACGGTTCGCCGCATCATCGAAAGGCAACGGAATGCAAGGAGTGACGGCAGTATTCTGGCGGCACTCCTTGAATCCCGAGGTGAAGATGACGCGTTTTGTGAAACCGAAATATACGATCAAGTCCTCTCTCTGCTTGTGGCCGGTATTGAAACCACAGCGTATGTCCTTACCTGGTGCTGCCTGCTGCTCGCGCACCACCCCCAATGCCAGGAGCGCCTGCACGTGGAGTCCCGTGCAGTCCTCGGTGGGAGGGTAGCAACGTGGGAAGACCTGCCCCGGCTGAAATCAGCGGACCGGGTCCTGACCGAGGCACTGCGCCTATACCCGCCGGGATGGCTATTCACTCGAACGGTCACCCGAGACACGAGGCTTTCCGGATATCCCGTCCCCGCTGGCTCCACCATCGTCTTTAGCCAGTACATCCTCCATCACCGGTCCGATCTGTTCGTCCACCCCGAGGACTTCGACCCTGACCGGTGGCTGTCCCCCTCCACGCCCTGCCGTCCTCGTGATGGATTTTTCCCCTTCAGTGGAGGCGCACGTCAATGCATCGGAAATAACTTCGCTTTCACCGAGGCCACGCTTGTACTGGCGACCATCGCCGATCGCTGGCGACTACAGGACTGTGAGTCGCACCGCCCAATCCATCCTGTGGCCAGAATAGTTCTGGTTCCGCCCAAGCGGCCACTGCGCGTCCACCGACGCCCCGGTCCCGGGGTCGACAACGAACCCAACAACCATGAACAACCCGAACTACGGCTGGAGTCTTAGGGTACGACTGACGACTCGGGCGCCGCATGGGTTTCGCCCCCCGCCTGCGGTGGACCCTGTGTCGACAGCGTGACATGGGGCATCGGAACCGTTCGCGGTATTCGGATGGGCCGACCCCGAGGCGGCGCAGGAAGGCGCGCCGCAGCGCCTCCGGGGTGCCGTAGCCGCACGCGCGGGCCGTCTCGGCGACGCCCGCGTCGCTGTCCGCAAACCTGCGACGTGCGCTCTCGATTCGGGCCAGGTCGACATAGCGCCCCGGTGACATGCCGATTTCGCTGGTGAACGCCCTGGCGAAGTGTCGGGCAGACAGATGCGTCCGGCGTGCCAGGGCCTCGACCGACAGGTCGGCCTCGGGGTGCTCGGCGATCCACTGTTGAAGTTCGTGCATGCGGGGGCTTCGCGCGGTATGGACCGCCAGCTGGGCGCTGAACTGAGCCTGGCTGCCGGGGCGGCGCAGGAACATCACCATGTTTCGGGCGACGGCCAGGGCTGCCTCGCTTCCCAGGTCATCGTCAACGAGGGACAGGGTGAGGTCGATGCCGGCGGTCACCCCGGCCGAGGTGGCGATGTGGCCGTCCCGTACGAAAATCGGATCGGTGGCCACGGTGACTTCGGGGAACCGGTTGGCCAGGGTGTGGCAGTGCGCCCAGTGGGTCGTGGCTCGGCGTCCTGCCAGGAGGCCGGCCTCGGCGAGGAGGAACGCCCCGGTGCACACGGAGATCAGCCGTGTGGCGTGTGCCCCTTGTTCGCGCAGCCACGTGAGTACCTTCGGCGGGGGGTGGCGCGTGCCCGCTCCCCCGGGAACAAGAAGCAGGTCAGGGGCGGTTTGGCAGTGGAGATCAGCGTCGGGTGTGATCCGTAGGCCGCTGGACGTCCGGATGGGAGCAGCGTCGGGACTGGCGGTCATAGGTGCGTAGGCCGGCCGGGTGCCCCGGGCCGCGCACCAGGAATTGGCCCCGGTGAAGACCTCGAGGGGCCCGGTGATGTCCAGGCTTTGCACATCCTCGAAGAGGAGGATCAGCACGGTTCGACTCCGCATACGAACCATGCTGCTCCCGGCCCCGGCATGGCCACAATGACGACTATCCCACCTTTCCGGACATCAGGGGTGGGGTAGGCCCCAGGGGCGGGTAATCCCGGGAACACGGGTGGAGGAGCTGGGCGGATTCCGTGGCCCGATGCGCCGTGACCTCGTGTGCTCGCCTCCCCGGCTAGACTCGGTTCGGTCACGCAAGGCCGGGGTGTTGACGTGGGGGCCGGGATGGATGGGCAGGACGTGTCTGCGGACGATGTCCAGGCGGTCGCCTCCGCCGTTGCGCGCAGCAAGCGGTACACGGTCGTGGCCCCGGACACGGTCCGGCGTCTCGCCCGCAAGGCGCTGGTTTCGTCGCAGGGGAACGTGCCGGATGCCGTCAAACGCACCAAGCGGGGTCTGCACGAGATCTATGGGGCCTACCTGCCCGGCAGCGCCCCCAACTACCGGAGCATGCTGCGGCGGCTACGGCCGGCAGCCGAGTCGGGTGACGCGGAGCAGATGGAAGCTGCTCTGGATTCGGCGATGCGTGTCCACGCCTCCACGCGGGAACGTCTCGATGAACTATCCCTGTTCTACCGGGAGGTGTTTCGGCGGGTTCCCCAACCCACGGTTATCGCCGATCTCGCCTGTGGCCTGAATCCCCTGTCCATCCCCTGGATGGGGCTCGATTCGTCGGTGACCTACCTCGCCTCGGACATCGATACGGAACAGGCTCGGTTTCTCGGCGAGGCCCTGACCCTACTCGGGGTGGAGCACCGATCCGAGGTGCTGGATCTCGTGCTGGAACCCGAGTTGGCGCCTGCGGATCTCACCCTGCTCCTGAAGACCGTTCCGTGTCTCGAACGACAGCGCACGGGAGTGGGCTGGGAGCTGTTGGAGCGGGTTCCCTCACGGTGGCTGGTCGTGACCTTTCCCACAAAGTCTCTTGGCCAGCGCTCCAAGGGGATGTTCCAGACGCATTCCTCGGCCTTCGACGCCTATGCCGCGCAGCGCTCGTGGCGGGTGGAGCAGTTCGAATTGTCCAACGAACTGGTCTATGTCGTGGACAAAGATCCCGACGGTGAGCCCGCTGGGTCCTGACCCGAGATTCCGGGGGTCTCGTGGCGTCAGGAGGTCGTTCGGAAGGCCCCAGGTGCGTGGGGATCGGGATATCGGGATCCGCCGCGACGCCAGGATTCCTGACATGGCCTCTGCGGGGCTCTGGCTGTCGGTGCTGTGGTCGCTGTGGTCGCTGTGGTCGCTGTGTCGCTGTGTCGTTCTGTTGCCCTGGTTCTTTGTTTCCGTGGCGCTGGGTCGACATGACACTAGGTACCCCCGCGTGGCTGTTCACTATGGGGGTCTGTACGGTTTAGGTGAGGTAATGCTAATTTAGGTTAGGCTCACTTGGGAGCTGCCCCGGCTCTCGGAGTATCCCCGACCGTCTCAGACAGGAGTATCCGTGCCTGTGTCCCATGCCCGACGTCGTCCGGTCCACCTCGCGGCCGCCGCGCTGCCCGCGCTTGCCCTGCTCGTGTCCGGCTGTGCCACGGACGGGACGGCCGACCCCGACGACCCCGACGAGGAATCGCTGACGATCTACTCCGGTCGGGGCGAGGAGCTCGTGGATCCGCTTCTGGACCAGCTGGAGGAGGAGACCGGCTACGACATCTCCGTGCGGTACGGCGACACGGCGGAACTGGCGGCCCAGCTGCTCGAGGAGGGCGACCGCACCGACGCCGACCTGTTCTACGGTCAGGATGCCGGCGCGTTGGGCGCACTCGCGAACGAGGGCATGCTCGCGGAGTTGCCCGAGGACATCACCGCGGAGGTTCCCGAGGAGTTCCGCGCCAGCGACGACACCTGGGTGGGCCTCTCGGGCCGGTCCCGCGTGATCGCCTATGACCCGGACCAGGTTGACACCCCACCCGACCGGGTCCTCGATGTCGCCGGCGAGGAATATGCGGGCGAAGTCGCGATCGCCCCCACCAACGCCTCGTTCCAGGCCTTTGTCACCGCCCTGCGGGTCATCGAGGGCGAGGACGCCACGGAGCAGTGGTTGCGCGACCTCCAGGACAACGACGTCCAGCTCTACGACAACAACCGCTCGATGTTGGACGCCCTGGAGGACGGTGAGATCTCACTGAGCCTCAACAACCACTACTACTGGTACGAGCGTGTCAAGGAAGACCCGGACTCCGTCACCTCCGAGCTGCACTATCTGCCCGATGGTGACGCCGGTGCCCTGGTCAACATCGCCGGCGCCGGGGTGCTCGCACCCAGCGCCAGCGAGGACGCGGCACTGGAGGCCCTGGAGTACCTCCTGACCGCGGATGCCCAGGAGTACTTCACCGACGAGACCTCCGAGTATCCGGTGGTCGAGGGAACCCCCACCCTGGACGAGCTGCCAGACTTGGACGACCTGGAGCAACCGGACATCGACCTCGGCGATCTGCACGCGCTGGACGAAACCCTGGAGCTCCTCGAAGAAGTTGGGCTGGTGTGACAACACCGGTCGATGACCAGCCGCGTGGGCGGGCCCCGACCGGGGCCCGCCCACGCGGTCGTTCTCTGAGCGCGCTCCGTTCCCTGGCGACGGTGCCGTTCGCCGTGAGGGTTCTGCCGCTCTACCTCCTCGCTTCCCTCGTCGTCGTTCTTGCACTGCTGCCGCTGGGATACCTGCTCGTGCGTTCCGCCGATGGGGGCTGGGGCACCATTGTTGACGTCCTCTTCCGCGAGCGCACGGCCTGGCTGATCCTTCGCAGTCTGGGACTGGCCGCAACCGTGACTCTGGGCTGCCTCGTGTTGGGGGTCGGGCTCGCCTGGGTGACCACCCGCAGCAACCTGCCCTGGCGCAGCGGCTGGCTGGTGGTTACCACACTGCCGCTGGCCATCCCCAGCTACGTTGCCGCCTTCGTGTGGATCTCCGCGTTTCCCGGGCTCCACGGATTCGCCGGATCGGCGATCGTCCTCACCCTGTCCTGCTATCCCTACGTACTCCTGCCCGTCAGTGCCGCGCTCCACCGTGCCGACACCGACCAGGAGGAGGTGGCTCGATCCCTCGGAAAGGGGCCGGTGCGCACCTTCTTCCGCGTCACCCTGCCTCAGGTTCAACCCGCGGCAGCGGCCGGAGCCCTCCTCGCCGCCCTGTACGTGATCTCGGACTTCGGCGCCGTGTCGATCATGCGTTACGACGCGTTCACTCGGGTGATCTACACGTCCTACCGTGCCAGCTTCGACCGTACCCCGGCCGCGATTCTCGGGTGTGTGCTCATCGTGGCCACCCTGCTGATTCTGTGGGGCGAGAGTCGAGCCCGGGGGCGCTCCCGCTACGCGCGGGTTGGCTCCGGAGCGAGCCGCCGTACATCCCCGGTGCAGCTGGGCCCCTGGCGCCTCCCGGCGCTGGGAGTATGCCTGGTCGTCGCCGCGCTGGGTGTCGGTCTCCCCGTGGTGAGCATCGCGTTCTGGATGGTGCGGGGGACCTCCACCGGTATCGACGTTGCCGAGCTGGGCGGGGCTGCGAGCACAACACTGCTCGTGTCCGCTGCCGGGGCGATGCTGGCAACCCTGATGGCGTTGCCGGTCGGTGTCCTGGCGGCCCGCCACAGCGGAGTGGTGCCGCGGATGCTGGAGCGGGCAACCTGGGTCTCCTACTCCCTGCCCGGGGTGGTTGTGGCGCTGTCCCTCGTGTACTTCTCCGTGCGCTACGCCTATCCGCTGTACCAGCAGACCCCGCTGTTGGTCGCCGCCTACGCGGTGCTGTTCCTGCCCGCCGCGGTCGGGGCGGTCCGGTCCGCCGTGGCCCAGTCACCCCCGGTCCTGGAGGAGGTGGCCCGGTCCCTTGGCTCGCGGCGTTCGTCCGTGTTCCTGCGGATCACCCTGCCCCTGGCCGCACAGGGCGTGGCAGCGGGGGCAGCGCTGGTCTTCCTGACCGCGATGAAGGAGCTGCCGGCGACGCTGATGCTCCGCCCCACAGGCATGGAAACGATGGCGACGCGCCTGTGGACCTACACCGAAGTCGGCGCGTACGGGGCAGCGGCCCCCTACGCGGCACTCCTGATCCTGTTGGCTGCCATACCCGCCTACCTACTGGGACGTAGAGCGAACTCCATCGGAGGACACTGATGAGCACTCTCGTGGTGCGTGAACTGAGCAAGTCCTTCGGCCGCACGACCGTGCTGGACCGACTGGACCTGACCGTTCCGCGCGGTGCGCTCGCGGCCGTACTCGGCGCCTCGGGATGCGGCAAGACCACCTTGCTGCGGATTCTCGCCGGGTTCGAGCGCGCCGACGCGGGCACCGTCGAGGCAGACGGTCACCTCATCGGTTCGCGACAGCGCCACGTGCCTCCCGAGAAGCGCAGGATCGGCATCGTTCCCCAGGAAGGTGCCCTGTTTCCACACTTGACGGTCTGGAACAACGTCGCGTTCGGGCTGCCGCGGCGGGGGCGCGCGCAGCGCGTTCGTGAGGTTCTGGATCTGGTTGGACTCGTGGACCTGGGCCGCCGGATGCCACACGAACTTTCGGGCGGGCAGCAGCAGCGTGTGGCACTGGCTCGGGCGCTCGCCCCGAACCCCAGCCTCGTCCTGTTGGACGAGCCGTTCAACGCCCTCGATCCGGGGCTACGTGCGGAGGTGCGCGCGGAGGTGCGCGCTGTGCTCCGGGATGCCGGGGCCACCGGGGTGCTGGTGACCCACGACCAGGAGGAGGCCCTGTCCACCGCGGACATGGTCGCGTTGCTCCGCGGTGGGCACATCGTCCAGGCAGGAACCCCCCGGGATGTCTACACTCAGCCCCGAGACGTGACCACAGCCGGTTTCCTTGGGGAGACCGTCGTTCTCGACGGAAAAACGGAGGACGGACGTGTCGTGTGCCCGTTGGGTATCCTCCGTGCCCATTCGAACGGCGAGGCCACGAACTGCCCCGGCACGGTGGTCCTTCGCCCGGAGCAGCTCGTGCTCGACCCAGACAGTGGGGTGCCCGCACAGGTGAAGGACACTCAGTTTCAGGGGCACGACACCGTAGCCCGGTTGTGTCTGGCCGAATGCGGGACCGAGGTCAACGCTCGACTGCACGCCTACCCGCCCCCCGAGGTTGGATCCCGGGTTCGGGTGCGGGTCGCCGGCGAGGTGTCGTTTTTCCCGGGAACTGTGGAGCCACCCTCCACAGTGGGCTGACTACGGTCCCCCGTTCATCCGGCGCGTCGCTCCCACACCGATCCCGCGCGCCGGTGTAGATCCGTGTCGTCGTCTCGGCCGTCCACGTCGGACGGAGTTTCCACGGCGTGGCGCGCCAGCGCCAGGAACTCCTCGTCGGTCATGGACGCCCAGTCAACTCGCTCGCTCATGTCAGTGCGACTTCCCCGGAATCAAGATCAGTAAGCCTCCACACACCATTTGTTTGTGAAAGACCGATTCGCGGCGGTGTGTGCTGGGACGTCGCAAGAGTTGAGACTGCGGTCCGGCTCAGCCCCCGCGGTTGATGCTCGCCCGACAGTCGGGACAGCGGCAGCGCTTGTTGTACCCCGTCACCGTTCCGTGTGGAAGCTCGGGATCCCGTTCGGCCAGGAGCGTCTCATCGAGCTGCGCACCGAAGGATGTCAGAAGTCGCGCCGCGGCGAACACGCGACGCGGTTTGACCCCGAGGTCACGGGCGGCATCGTCCACATGCTCACCCTTGCGTAGCCGCGCGATCAGGCGGGAGCGCAGAGACGGAGGTAGCTCCTCCGTCGCGGCTGCGATCAACTGCTCGGTGTCGTCCATCGGATAGCTCATCAAGATCCTCGTAATTCACGCCACTCCGGGCCGAGAGCGGCCGGACCGCGGGTAAGGCGGCGGGCATCTGACGGCGGGCACCGCGGCATACGCGCCGCTGCCCCCTTCGCTTCGGTGGCCGACAGTTCGGGTTCCGCCCGCCACCTGAATCGTATGTCCGGATACTCCTCGTCCGGGCACAGGCACCGCCCCGCACGAGGACCCGAGACGGTGGCCGGTGCCGGGCTCGCGCCGGTGCATCGCACGTCTCCGTAGGAATTCTGTCGGTACATACGGATTGCCTCAGCCGCCCACGGGTGGTTCTCTAGTGCCACACGGGCAGTACACAGCGTGCATGGAACTGTTGCCATGACCAGTCCTACGGTCCGACGTCGCCGCCTGTCCTCCGAGCTGCGGCGGCGACGCATGCAAGCAGGTCTGACTCTCAGCGACGTCGCGGACGAGCTTGACTGGTCGCCTGCGAAACTCGGCCATATCGAAACCGGAATCCGCAAGTGGCCCTCGGTTGTGGAGGTCGCCGCGCTGCTCCAGCTCTATGGCGTGACCGGAGGCCAGCGAGAGGCCATCCTCACGATGGTGCGCCAGTCCCGGCTACGCCCATGGTGGACCGACTACCAGGATGTGGTCTCGTCAGCCTACGTCGGTAATGAGGCCGGGGCCGTTGCCATCGACACCTACGGCGGCATGCTGATTCCCGACCTTCTCCAGGTGCCCGAATACACCGCAGCCATGGCCCGCGGTCTCGGACGAACCGGCCCCGCCGTCGATCGAACTGTGGCCGCCGTCCTCAAGCGTCAGCAGCTCCTCGACCGCGAGGGAATGGCCCGGTACGAAGCCATCCTGGACGAGGACGCACTGCGGCGGGTCGCCCCGGAGATCCAGCGTCTCCAACTTGGGCGGCTGATCGAGGAAGCCGGCGGGCACGGGCCGGTGTCACTACGATTCATCCCCACCTCCGCCGGGCCACACCGGGGAAGCTCGGGACCCTTCACCCTCTTCGAATTCGAGTCGGACGAATCTGCCCTGGCCTATGTTGCCGATCCCAGCGGCGGGCACATCCTGGAAACGGAGGATGGGGTCGCGGACTGTCGGGCCTTGTGGAACGAGCTGTGTCGCCTGGCCCACCCACCCGAGACAACGGTGCGGACCCTCAACCGGCTCTCCCTACTGGCCTGAACCGGCCACCCCAACCACCCACCACCGCGGCACGGCTGCTCGTTTACGAGCAGCCGTGCAGGTCAGCATGCCCAAGGAACGCCAGCGATATGGACCGGAACAAGCTGGGGTGGTGCTGCCGTGTCATAGACGAATGGCTTGCTAGGCTGCTATCGATGAATCCGTGACGTTCAGACCACAGACACGGCCGACAGGCGCGGGGACACGGGCGCCACACCGGCGGAAGTCCCCCGGGACCCACAGCCGGACATCGGTACCCGTGGGCCGTGTCGCTGCGACGTACAGCTAGGATTCGACCAGATATCCGTGAGGGAAGAAGGGGACCACACCGTGAAGAAGCTGATTGTCTTGGCGCTCGTGGCCCTGGGGGCGTTCGTTATCTACCGCAAGCTTCAGGCCGACCGGGCCGAGATGGACCTGTGGAGCGAAGCGGGCGCCGCCAGCGACAACTGAGAAACCACGTGACGGTCAGCCACGGCGCGTAGCAACGGGCCGCTGCCGTCGCGTGGGCTCCCTCCGGGGATTGCCGCATCATCACGTTCAGGGGCCGCACCGGCCGCAACCCTGATCCGGTGCGGCCACATGCGTGTGAGATCCACGAGCGTGCCGACGTGTTCTATGATCTCGGATCATGTGCACACACCGGTGTCGCCCACCAGGTATGCTCGCATGCGGATCCTGTGAGGGATCATCTAACGACGGGGCCATAGCTCAGCTGGCAGAGCGCTGGTTTTGCATACCAGAGGTCAGGGGTTCGACTCCCCTTGGCTCCACCAAATACGCAGGTGAGGCCGTCAGTTTGGCCTGAGTGGCGGTGATTGAATCGCCGCCCGCGCCGTCGCCGCCGCAGGCGGCGTCGGGCGCTGGTCGCCCTCCGCCGCATGACGGCCAGTGGGCCGGTTGGGGCCGCTGTTCCTACCGTGTGTCGCCCCCATCGGCTTTTCCTCACCCCCATTGGCTTTTGAGGGCTCTCATCGTCTGGGGGGTGGCCCCGAGGCGCCAGGGCGGCCTCAGGCCCACCCAGCCCGGTTGGGGAAGGACACGGAACCGGGCCGGGCGGGGGCTGGAGGGTTTGGCGGGTGTGTGGGGTGGTGTGGCTTGCCCCGGCGCGGCTGGGGGCCGTGTGGGGTGCGTGTCACCATTCGGGTGGGGTGCTGTGTGGTGTGGGGTTAGGGCGGGTGCGGGGTGGGCGCGGCGCCGGTGCTCGTTGGGGCGGCACCCTGGGCTGTGCTGGCGGGTTGGTGGGTGAGGTCGGCGGTGACGGTGCGGCCCGAATTGTCGCCGCGGGAGAACCAGCGCTGTGCCAGGTGGTCCACTAACGCGAGTCCGCGGCCGTGTTCGGCGTCGGGGTCGGGGCAGCGCACTATGGGGCCTGGTGCGCCGGCGTCGTCCCAGCTATCCCCGTGTGGGGATGAGCCACCGGTTCGCGAGACCGTGCCGGCATCCGTGACTTCCACACGGATGCGGCGGGGGGTGAGGAACAGGCGGAGGTGAACCCGCCCCAGGATCGCCCGCAGTCGGGCTTCGGCCCGCCCGGTCGTGTCGTGCTCGCTGCCGCCGCTGGTGGTGTGGTGCAGCGCGTTGGTGACCAGCTCACTGATCACCAGTTGGGTGTCCCCGATCGCTTCGTCGTCGGTGATGCGGGGGGTGAGGATCTCGGTGGCCCAGGCGCGGGCGTGGGCCGCGCTGGCGGGGATGCCGGGGAAGGTGCGGATGAACAACTCACACATGGTCCCCACCCCCGCCCATGGGGTGTGCCTGCGTAGGGAGCACGATGGCGGTGCCCGAGGCCGCGGCACGGAGTTGTTCGGCGAGCTGGTGCGCCTGGGCCGCGCCGGGCTCCAACAACGACCCCAGGTGGGACACCCCCGGGGCGTTGCACAGGTCCCGGGCGGCGCCACTGGCATACACCCGCGCGAGGTCGCCCGCGGCCTGGTCCAGGGCCTGGATCGCCCGGTGCAGCCGGTGCGTCTCTGCCAGGCCCAGCCCCCGGGCCTGCGCGGGTTCCTGGTGGCTGGTCATGACGGGA
>NZ_JAVLVT010000021.1:0-11895 GCF_031628175.1 Lipingzhangella rawalii
GCCGAGACGGCGCGCGCCCCTAACCACGCACCGTCACCAGCACCCTCCCCAGCCCTCCGGCCCGGCACAACGCCCCCAGCACACCCCGCACCCGCGCCCCACCGACCGCTGGGCCGGAGAGTGCGCTCCCTCGGGTTGCGGGGGACCGCCCGCGGCCCACCGCCGCCCCCACCGCTGGCCGTCGTGCGGGGGAGCGCCCCCAGGGCGCGACGCCGCCGGCGGCCAACACGGCGCGCGCCCCTAACCACACACCGCCACCACATCCCCGGACGAACCGGGCGCGAGGACGTCTCCAACCGTCCGACGGGGACGTGAGCCAGGCGGAAACCCGTATGGACACGCCCACAGAGGATGCTCGATGCTGGGGTGGTCCGCGCCCGCGCCCCAGGAGTAGCTGTATGGTCGTCCCTTCCGGTTCCGCCGCCCCGGCAGTCCCACGTCCAGCCGTCGAGTATCTACCGCACCTGGACCGGGACACCACGGCCTTCGAGAAGCTCGTGCGGAACGGCGACCCGAACGCCTCCGTGCCCACCTGCCCGGAGTGGGACCTGTGGACCCTGGGGGTGCACCTCTACCAGGTCCACACGTGGGCGACGGCGATCGTGCGCAGTGGGGAGGTGGCCCAGCGGCCTGCCGCCCCCACCGTGCAGGACAGCGCCGCCCTCGCCGCCACCTACGCGCACAGCGCCGCCGGCCTCCTCGACACACTGCGGCAGACCGATCCAGACGCGCCATGCTGGACCTTCAACCGGCACCATCGCCAGGCCGGCTTCTGGTTCCGCCGACAGGCGTTGGAAACCGTGGTGCACCGGATCGACGCCGAATTGGCCAGCGGAATCCACCGGGAGCCGGATGCATGGGTGGCAGCGGACGGGGTTGATGAGGTACTCACGGTGATCCTGCCGCGGTTGGTGCGCAGTTCCGGGCAGGCACCGCCACTGCCGGCGTCCCTGCTGATCCACAGCACGGACACGGGGCACGCCTGGCGGTTGGACCCGCCACCGGAGGCGGACGACGGCGAGGCGACCGCCGCGCCGCAGGTGGCCGCGACGACCGAGGCCGACGATGCTGGGGCGGCGCGTGTCTCCGGCACGGCAGCGGACCTGTTGACCGTGCTGTGGAAGCGTCGACGGTTCGCCGACAGTGCTCTGCGCATCGAGGGGGACGACGTACTGGCGACCGCGTTCCTGCGGGCCGGGCTCACCACCTGACCGTGCACCCAACCGCGCGGCCGATGGCCACGGGGTGACGGCAGGGGCGCAGGGGTGGTGGTGCCGGTGGGGAGGTGGGAACCCGAGGGCCGGTGGTGCCGTGGCGGCGATGGTCGTTGTCGTCGATGGTCCGGGGCGGGAAGGATGCGGAGCGTCGCGCTTCGCTGGAAAAGGGGCGGGCGGAGCGGACCTCCGTTGCCATGATCCGTTGGTGACATCCTCGCCTTCGTGCGCCGTGGCGATTTCCGTCTCCTCAGGCTGGGTGCGCTGTGGCGCCGGGTGGGTTTCTGCTGCACCGTGTCGGAACAGATTGCGGTCGGAGCAGCGCTCCACGGGCGGTTGTGGTCAGTCCGGCCGCCGTGGCGACGGTGACCGCCGCGCGGGTGTCCCGCTCGAGGGCGGTTCCGCGCGTCGTGCTCGCATTGTGCGGATGTGGCGGGGGTTGGCGCCCTGCTTTCCTCCGCAGGGTGCGGAGGGTTCGGAGATGGGTTCGCGCCGGGCGGTGGTCCCGAGGGTTCGCCCGTGACCCGGTCGGTGAGCATGGTCACGGACTGTGCCCATCCGGCGTCGGGCACGGAGGTGGCCAACTTGGTGCGGGCGGGCCCGTTCGCCACGAGGTCGTCCACGGTGACCGTAGTGCTGCCGTTCGCCAGCGCCCATCCTGACAAATATGTGCGTATCTGCGCACATGTTTGCTATGTTTTTCGTGCTCGGAAGCAACACCGGACCGGCTGGAGGGTGTACCCGTCATGCTCGGGGTACTGCGCAATCGGACCTACCGGCACCTGTTCACCGCACAGGTGGTGGCGCTACTCGGGACGGGACTCGCCACCGTGGCCCTGGGGCTGCTGGCGCATGATCTCGCCGGAGCCGAAGCCGCCACCGTGCTGGGAACGGCGTTGACCATCAAGATGGTCGCCTACGTCGGTCTGGGGCCGGTCCTGACCGCGTTGGCCGCCCGACTGCCCCGCAGACCGCTCCTGATCTGCACCAACCTGATCCGCGGTGGAGTCGCGGTTTGTCTGCCCCTGGTGAGCGAGGTCTGGCAGGTCTATGTCCTCATCCTCGTATTACAGGCGAGCTCGGCGACGTTCACCCCCGTGTTCCAGGCGGTCATCCCGGAGGTGCTGCCGCGGGACCGGGACTACACGCGGGCCCTGTCCCTCTCCCGCCTCGCCTACGATCTCGAGAGTCTCCTCAGCCCGATGATGGCGGCCGCCCTGCTCACGGTGCTGACCTATCCGGGACTGTTCCTGGGCACTGCGCTGGGTTTCGCGGTTGCCGCCCTCCTCATTGGCACGGTCGTACTCCCACCCCGGGAGGTTGGGGCCCAGCAGCAGGGCCGGTGGGCCGCGATCACCGTTGGGGTACGCATGTTCGCCCGCTGGCCGGCGCTGCGCTCGCTCGCGGTGCTGAACCTGTCCGTGGCCGTGGCCACCGCACTGGTTCTGGTTACCACCGTGACCTACGTGCGGGAGGACCTCGGCGGTTCTGAAGCGGATGTGGCCGTGGCGCTGGGGGCCTTCGGCGCTGGATCGATGGTGGTGGCGCTCGCACTCCCCCGGGTGCTGGACAACCGGGAGCAGCGTCCCCTGTTCCTCGCCGCACCCCTGCTCCACACGGGCACGTTCGCGCTGCTCGCCACTGTCGTCAGCATGGTTGACGGCTGGTGGTGGCCCCTGCTGGGGGCGTGGCTCCTGTTGGGTGCCGGATGTTCCCTGGTGCTCACCCCTACCGCGCGACTGCTGCGCGACCATGCCGGTTCCGGGGAAC
This sequence comes from Lipingzhangella rawalii, assembly GCF_031628175.1. Classification (NCBI taxonomy): domain Bacteria; kingdom Bacillati; phylum Actinomycetota; class Actinomycetes; order Streptosporangiales; family Nocardiopsidaceae; genus Lipingzhangella; species Lipingzhangella rawalii. Next base: position 2,985 of record NZ_JAVLVT010000021.1, read on the forward strand.
TCCCGGCGCTGCTCGCGGCCCAGTTCTCCCTGTCCCACGCCGGGTTCCTCGTCACCTACCCCCTCGCCGGCTGGGCCGGAACCCACCTCGCGCCACAGACCGCCCTGGTCGGTTGCGCCGTCCTCACTGGTGGCTGCGCCGTGGCAGCCCGAGTCTTGTGGCGCATCCGGCAGGCAGAACCTGCGGACTTTGCTGCCGCATAGACTGCCCGTATGCCTCCCCGCGAGCCGGCGACCGTGAGCCTCCAGCATCCAGAGCCTCCCGACGCAGCACAGCTCGCCGTGGCCGCGGACGTGTTCCAACTGCTGTCCGACACCACGCGCCTGCACCTGCTGTGGACACTGGCACGCCAGGAGGCCGACGTCTCCCAGCTCACCGAGGCCTGCGGAGTGTCCCGCACCGCGGTGTCCCAACACCTGGCGAAGCTGCGGCTGGCCGGACTCGTCGAGTCCCGACGGGAGTCCCGGCACGCGATTTATCGCCTCCGCGACGGGCATCTGCGTCGCCTCGTGCTGGAAGCCCTCAACTTCGCGGACCACGTCGTCACCGGTGAGCCACCACACGAGTAGCGTACGCACGGGAAGTGGGCGGGCGTACTGTCGGGTCACGGATGCCCGCCGACCGCCGGCTACCGGGCCGGGCCACGGTGTGCCGGACCTCCGCAGCCGGCCGCACCTGGCGGAGCGGCGTCGGGTACCGTGCGGACGCGGGTCCTGTCCGTGTCGCACAGGAGCGAAGGAGCACATCCTCGTGGCCACTGCCCAAACCGGTTCGAACTCTCACCCCGCGCCCGGAAGCCCGCCTGCCCTGGCGGATGCCCTCACCGGCTGGGATCCCGCCCCGGTCCGTCGCAGCGAGGTGATTGCGGCCGAACCGGCCCAGGCCCTGGCCGGAGTCCTGGACCAGCCACCGCCGGTCCGGGAGGAGGGGGACGCGCTGCCCGCACTGTGGCACTGGCTACACTTCCTCGATCGTCCCGCCGAGTCCGAGTTGGGCGCGGACGGACACCCGAGCCAGGGACACTTCTATCCACCGATCGCCCGCAGGGTGCGGATGTTCGCCGGTGGCCGGATGACCGTGACCGCACCCGTGCGGGTGGGGGAGCACGTCACCCGGGACTCCCGGATCACCGACTGGCGGATCAAACAGGGGCGCCGTGGTGAGCTGCTGTTCGTGACGGTGGAACACCGGCTGAGTGTCGCCGGCGAGCCGCGGGTCGTGGAGGAACAGGACCTCGTGTACCGCCAGGCCGAGGAGGGGGATCCACCGCCCGCCGGGCCGAGCACGGGACACCCGCCGCCGGCCCAGGCCAACAGTAGTGAATTCTGGCTCACCCCCAGCTCCACCCTGCTGTTCCGGTTCAGTGCCCTGACCTACAACGCGCACCGCATCCACTACGACCACCCCTACGCCACCGGGGTGGAGGGCTATCCTGACCTGGTCGTGCACGGTCCCCTGCTCGCCTTGGCACTCCTCGAGCTGCCGCGTCGCGCCGGCCACGCCGTGCGGGCCTTCCGGTTCAGACTGCGCTCTCCCTGTTATGTTGGGCGCGCGGTTCTGCTGCGGCAGACTCCGGGCGGCGATGCGGGCACGGTCGAGCTCACCGCCCTGTCCGGGGCCGATGCGGCGGTGACGGCACAGGCCGAGATCCAGGCGTCGGATCGTGCACACAGGTAGGTAACCCAGGCCACGGCCGGTCGGGACGACCCGGGTGACATTGGGCGTGAGCTGCGCTGGTGTCGTCCGCGCCCCGGCGCCGGATCGCGCTGTGGCGAAGCTCACCCACTCCGAATGTCGGGAGCCGCGGGTACCGTCGAAAGTGACGATTCGGTCCTGCGCGCCCAGACGGGCCAGCGCGGGTCTTTCCCGGGCGGTTTCCTGTTCCCGCTTCACCACTGTCGTCGTTCGTACCGAGGAGTCCGATGACCACGCCACACGTCCTGACCCAGCTGCCAGCCCCCCGGGCGGTGCTGTGGGACCTGGACGGGACCCTCGTCGACTCGGAACCCCTGTGGACGGTCGCCTTGAACGACGTCGCCACCGAGCTGGGACGGCCGCTGAGCTCGGAGGCACGCTCCGAGATGACCGGCACCGACGGGCCGACCACCATGCGCATGCTGGCCGACTACACGGGTGTGCGGATGGCTGACGAGGAGCTGCTCGCGCTGCGCGACCGGGTGGAGCAGCACGTGCACACGCTCCTCATGGAACGCACGCCCGTCCTTCCGGGGGCGGAGGAGATCCTGCGGGCGCTGCGGCGTACGGGCACTCCGATGGCCCTCGTGACCTCCTCGCCCCAGGACATCGCCGAAATCGCGCTTACAGCTTTGGGGTCGGACCGGTTCGACGTTGTGGTCACCGCTGCGGATGTGCGCCATCGCAAGCCCGACCCGGAGCCCTACCTGTTGGCAGCGCGTCGACTCGAGGTGCCACCAACCGAGTCCTGGGCGGTGGAAGACTCCCCGAGCGGTGCGGACGCGGCGGAAACCGCCGGGTGCACGGTACTGCTGTCTCCGGGAGCCCTGCCCACGGCGCACGCCCCGGGGCGTGTCGCCCTCAGTTCCCTCACCGACATTCCAGTGCGCTCGGCCGCCACCTCGCAGTAGGCGACCGGCGCTGCACCCGGCACCCGCGTCCGGGAACAGCGCCGGTGTCGCGGGGCTCAGTCCCGCAGGGTGTAGCCCGCCTCAGCAACGGCGGCGCGCACCGCCGTATCGTCGACGGGTTCACTGCTGGTGACGGTGACCTGGCCGGTGGCGAGGTCGACGTCCACATTGGTCACCCCCGCGACGTCGCTCAGCTCCTCCTCTACCGAAGAGACGCAGTGCCCGCAGGTCATGCCCTCGACGGTATACGTGGCGGTTGCCATGAGAACTCCCATCTCCGTTCGGGCTGCGCGCCCGGATGTACTACCGTAGGACCACCCACACTATACCCCCCTATGGTATTGGGGAAAGGATGGCCAGTGGTGTCCCGGACCGGTACAACCGGACCGACAACTGACGACAACGAAGGTGAGGTAACTGTGTCCGAGACCTCCGGTGAGCGTCCGAGTACGGTCGTGAAGGCGATCGACAACGGTCCGTACCAGATCAAAGGCGACTTCGTGGTGGTCGATCGCGAAGGTCAGGAGTTTGACCTGGGGGGTCGCAGCACCGCGGTGCTGTGCCGCTGTGGCCGGTCAGCAAATAAACCCTTCTGCGACGGGAGCCACACGCGAGACCCCCAGTTCCAGGCAGACGAACGGGCTGAGGTGTGTACGCGCGTCGAGGAGTGACCAGCCCGTCCTTCCGCTGCCGCCGATCCGGCGGCAGCGGAAGGACGTCGACGGTCCACGCCGGTGCCCTCCGTGGACACCGAGGCGGGCCACACCCCGAGTTGATGGAAGCGCCGGATATCGACGCAGGCCACAGACGGTGTTTCGGTGAACTCAGCCGAGCGGCCGGAGTACCTCATGGCCGACGAACGGGCGCAGGGCCTCTGGAACGACGACCGAGCCGTCGGCCTGTTGGTGGTTTTCCAGGAGGGCGACGATCCACCGTGTGGTCGCGAGGGTGCCGTTCAGCGTCGCGGCGAAGCGAGGCTTGCCCTCGTCATCGCGATAGCGGACGTTCAGGCGCCGGGCCTGGAAGTCGGTGCAGTTGGAGGTGGAGGTGACCTCCCGATACTGGCCCTGGGTCGGGATCCAGGCCTCGCAGTCGTATTTGCGGGCCGCGCTGGTGCCCAGATCCGCCGCGGGGATATCCACAACCCGGTAGGGCAACTCCAGCTTGTCCAACATCGACCGCTCCCAGGACAGCAGGCGCAGGTGTTCCTCGTGCGCCTGGTCCGGGTGGGTGTAGACGAACATCTCCACCTTGTTGAACTGGTGGACGCGGATGATCCCACGCGTGTCCCGGCCGTAGGACCCGGCCTCCCGCCGGAAACAGGAGGACCAGCCGATGTAGCGGTGCGGTAGGGCCTGTGCGCTGAGGATCTCTCCGGAGTGGTATCCCGCCAGGGGAACCTCCGAGGTTCCGACCAGGTAGAGGTCGTCATCGGCGAGGTGGTACACTTCGGCGGAGTGCTCCCCCAGGAAACCGGTTCCGTCCATGATCTCGGGCTTCACCAGTACCGGGGGGATCATCGGGGTGAAGCCGGAGGCGAGGGCCTGCTGCATGGCGAGGTTCAACAGCCCCAGTTCCAGCTGGGCCCCGACCCCGGTGAGGAAGTAGAAGCGCGCGCCGGAGACCTTGGCGCCCCGATCCGTGTCGATAGCCCCCAGGAGCTCCCCGAGTTCCAGGTGGTCGCGGGGGGTGAAGTCGAGCTCTCGGGGCGTTCCGTGGTGCTCCAGGACGACCACGTCGTCCACACCGCCCTCGGGGGCGCCGTCCTCAACGAGGTTGGGGATCGTGGTCACGAGCTGCTCCACCTCGCTGCCGAGGCGTTCCGCCCGGGCTTCGGCCTCTTTGACCTCGGCCGACAGTGACTTCGCGCGGGCCAGAAGCTGGTCGCGTTCCGCACCTGTTGCGGCGGACACCGACTTCCCGACACTCTTCTGTTCGGCACGCAGCGACTCGAACTGGTTCAACGCCGCGCGTCGCTCTGCGTCCAGTTCCAGTAGCCGGTCCACCACGGACACGTCCTCCCCGCGGGCCCGCTGCGATTCGCGCAGGCGGTCCGGGGCTTCTCTCAACGCACGCAGGTCAATCACGTGTGCAGGTTACCGGGAACAGTCGTGGTGTCACACCTCGGATTCGTGGACTGGTCCCGGGTATGCCGCGGCCGGTTCACACCGGCCGAACCCCTGCCTGCGGAGAATTCCCCGAATTTTCGCCGCCATGTCGCGTCATAACCGGCCGGGGGCTCCGTCCTGGGAGTGAGGCCGGGTCCGAGGAGGGGGCGGACCCGGCCCGCGCGGGGGTCACGGCGTCGCCGGCCGTGACCCCCGCCGCGTGAACACCACGAACGACCAGGGGAGTCCGGATGTTCAACGAGCGGGGACGGGCGGGAGCCGCGACGGCCACCCGGACAGCACCGCAACGGGGATCGGCGGTGACGGTGTACAGCGCGGGCGTTTCCGCCCCGGGGGCGCGGGGACGGAAGCCCCTGGGTACCATGTCCCGCCCGGAACTGGTGGCGGTTCTGGACCAGGTCCGCGAACTCGAGGACGGGCCCCTCGAACTCGCGCTACGTCGCGAACTGGTGCGTCTGGACCGGGAACAGTGGATGTTCGAGGAACACACCTCCTGACCGAGGGCGATCCCAGCCGGTGGAGCGGTGGGGAGAAGGGGGTGTGCCACGTCGGCCTGGGCGGTCCGCACGCGTACTTGTTTTGAAGTTAACTTCAAGTTTTGGTCTCGTCGGGCAACGCCCGGACGGTCGACCGGCTGTCGCTCCCAACGTGATTGGCACCCCGTGACCGCACCCGCCCCACCTCGTGCAACCTGGCGGCAGTGGCTTGGCCTGGCGGTTCTGACCCTGCCAATGATGATGCTCGCCACGGACATCACCTCCCTGTTCCCGGCGATGCCCGCACTCTCCGGCGACCTCAGGCCCAGCAGCTCCCAGTTCCTGTGGGTGCTGCACATTTACGGCTTCCTGAACACGGGCTTTCTCATCACCATGGGGCGGCTCGGGGACCGCATCGGGTGACGCCGGCTGCTGGCGATCGGAGTCAGCCTGTTCGGTCTCGCCTCATTCGTGGCGGCCTTCTCCCCCAACCCCGAGACACTCATCGTGATGCGTGGACTCTTGGGTGCGGCCGGGGCCACCCTCATGCCCGCGTCGTACGCGATCATGCGCACCACGTTCCGGGACCGCAAGCAGCTCACGGTGGCGATCGCGGTGCAGATGAGCGCATTCACCGCCGGGATGGCGCTGGGAACCCCCATGGCTGGACTCCTGCTGGAGTTCTTCTGGTGGGGTGCGGTGTTCCTCGTCAATGTTCCCGTGGCCGCGCTGACCCTGACGATGGCACCGCTGCTGCCGGAGCCCCGCGACGAGACCGCGCGGCCGTTGGATCTGTGGAGTGTGGCGCTGTCCCTGGGCGGGATCATCGCGGTGATCTTCGGCCTCTAGGAGTTCGTGGAGCACGGGCCAGAACCTGCCTACCTGACCAGCCTGCTCGGCGGCGCCGCGGACCTGCCCGATCCGGCCGGAGCGCAGCTGCGGGAGGCGGCACACCTCGCATTCGGCTCCAGCCTGGAGACCGTAGTACCTCCTCAGCGCCGTTCTGGGCCTCGGGGTGGCGATCATGGCCGTGTGGGCGCTGCGGACACCACCAGCCCCGAGGACGCCCACGAGGAGCAACGGCATGCGGCCGCCGTCCCCCGCACCCCGGCCGACTCCGTGGTGCCCGAGGTATCCCCGGCCGGGCATGCGTCCACGGCAGGGCCTCCGAGTGCGGAGCCGGTCGGTGGGCCGCGGCCGGGTGTGGCCCAGCCGGCCCCGAACCCTCGGCTGTCGGCGACCGCCCGGACCGTGACCAGGAGTAGAACCCACCCCGAGGGGTGACGACCCCGCGCCGTCGCCCCTCATCGGGTTTCGGACTGGTGCCGGACCCGCCGCAGGCCCGAAACTGTCCGGGGGTGCCACTATCGTCACTGTCCGGCGATGCTGCAATGCCAGCGGCCCGGGGATAACGGTCAGGGGTGCACCATGCCCCACACGACCTGTTCCGGCACCGTCGCCGGAACGTCAACCAGCGAGATTCCAGTCCAGAAACCGACACCACCGAGGAGGCCGCATGGCCAGTCCGCCTTTCGGAAGTGTCGCGGCATACTGCTTCGACTGCCGCCGGTTCTTCGACGACAACAGTCCCGCGGCCTGCCGCGAGCACGCCGGGCATCGCACCACCTGACCCCACGACACAGCAGGGGCGCGCTGAGCGGGATCCCCGGCCCCTGCCGTAGATCGGTCGGTGCATCCGGCCGGTACCCACCCAGCCGCCGTGCCGCCACCGTGTGGTCACCCGGAGGGGTCCGATCCGCGGCGGGTCAGCTGACCCCGCCGGCGCGGATCCGCTCCAACCACTCCTGTGCCCGGTGAAAGTCGGTGTCGGTGGCGGTGCGGCGCGGCAGGAGCGTGGGAATCTCGACACTGGCGTCCCCCCGCGGATAGCTGCCGAGGAAGCGGACATCCCGGCAGCTGCGCCGGATGCCCATCAGGGCCTCCCCGAGCCGCGACTCGACCACGTGTCCCTCCGCGTCGATAACGAAGCAGTAGTTGCCCAGGCGGTCGCCGGTGGGACGGGACTCCAGACGTGTCAGGTTCACGTCCCGCACGGAGAACTGGTTCAGCAGCTCGGCCAGTGCCCCCGGGTGGTCGTCGGCCAGGAATGCGGCCAAGGAGGTTCGGTCATGGCCGGTCGGCTCGGGCAGTGGCCCCGGTGGTGAGAGGAGAACAAACCTGGTGGCTGCCGCACTCCGGTCCCCGATATCGGTGGCCAGCTCCCGCAGGCCATACCGTTCCCCCGCGATCGGTGCACTGATGGCCGCGTCGTACCCCGATCCGGGCTCGGCCACGATCTGGGCCGCGGCTGCGGTGGATGCCGCCGGAAGCGTCTGCGCCTGGGGCAGGGTGCGCCCCAGCCAGCCGCGACACTGCGCCTGGGCGTGCGGATGTGTCACGACGTGTTTCACGTCGGCCAGGTGCGTCCCCTCCCGAGCGACCAGACTGAACCGGACGTCCAGTGTCACCTCCCCGGTGATCAGCAGCGGGTCGCCGTTCAGGAGTTCGGCGGTGGTGGCGGTGACTCCGCCCTCCACCGAGTTCTCCAGCGGCACGACGCCCACTGCGGCGGCGCCGCTGCGTACGGCCTCGAAGACCGCCTCCACCCCGTCACACGCGAGCCGCTGCTCCGAGGTCAGATCGGGGCGCAGCACGTACAGGGCAGCGTCGGTAAAGGTGCCCTCGGGGCCGAGGAAGGCGGCGGGACTGGACATACCCCGCAGGATAGTCGGAGGTCACCGCCTCGCGTGTTGCACTTGTCCGCGATGGTGAGTCAGGAGTTGCGGGAGGGGCGCCCGGAGCTGCCACTGATCTGGACCGTGATTTCCGGGGCGTCGCCGAGCTCCTCCGCGTCGCTGTCCGTGGGGGTGTCGGTTCCCGGTGGGGTGGTGGGTGACTCGGCGACCCCGGGCGGGGGCCGGTGGCCCAGTCCCTGACCGAGCCGCGCCTGGCGCACGGCGCGGTACTCCTCGGGTGACAGCTGCTCCTCTCCCTGGCCGTTGGCCACCACCTTGGCGTAGGTACGGGTCTCGCTGCGCCCGTTGATCGAGGTGAGGACGAATCCATCCCCGTTGGCGTTCAACAGTGCCATGGAGAAGGAGCGAGCACCCGACATCTCCGCCAGGGCGTTGTAGCGAACCAGGGCCACGTCGCGGATCGCGTGGATGTCCACACCTCCGGAGTCGGGAAGCAGCCGTTGCATCATGGCCCGACTGTCCTCGGTAGCGCGCTGGACTCGGAGGAACGCGAGACCACCGAGAACCAGACCGCCCAGTCCGAGCAGTAGTGCGAATACGGGTAGTGCGTTCAGTGTCGTCGTCAGCACACTGCGAGAGTAGTAGCTGCGGTCCGGTTTCGTGTGGATGCTTCGCGTGATTCGCGGTGTCGACTCCCGTTCCGGCCCCGGCCGGTCGAAGTCCGGGGCGGAACGGGACACACCCCCAGCACCGGGCTCCTCTGCCCGGTGGCCTGTGGCGTGTGGGGGAGAGCACGGCGCCCCGGCGTGGATGTGCCCTCGGCGGCATGCGGACCATCCTGGCCCTCCACCGCTCGCGGGGAGGGGCGAGGGTGCGGTTTTCGTCGGTCCGTGTGCGTCGTGTTGGCCGCCGGCGGCGTCGCGCCCTGGGGGCGCTCCCCCGCACGACGGCCAGCGGGGTGTGGGGGCGGTGGCCGTGGGGGCGGCGTGGTCCTCGGCGCGACG
>NZ_JAVLVT010000022.1:0-11210 GCF_031628175.1 Lipingzhangella rawalii
TACTTACCCAATCAAGGTGAGGAGTCGGTGTCAGGGTGGTGGGTGCACCCCGATACCGAGTTAGTCCGGCAGTAGGGGCTTAGAGCTCATCTCAAAAGCTGTCGGCGTGCTTGGCGAGGTGCTTGTAGCAGATGAGGATGCAAGCGACTCCCAGCATGGCCAGGAAGGTGGAGGCCGTGCGTTCCCAGCGCACGTTCAACCTGCGGTAGGAGCCCAGCCAGGCGATCGAGCGCTCGACCTTGTAGCGGTGTCGTCCCAGGCGTTGGGAGGAATCGATGCCGGGACGGGCCAAGCGCACCCCGATCTGGCGCTCGCGCAGCCAGCGGCGCTGTTCCCGGGAGTGGTAGGCCTTGTCACCGTGGAGCTTGGCCGGACGCCGCCGCCGGGGGCCTCGCCGCGACCGCACTGCGGGGATACCCCGGACCAGGGGTTGGAGTGCCTCGATGTCGTTGACGTTGGCCGCGGAGATCGCACAGGTCAGCGGGAGGCCCTGGTTGTCGCACAGCAGGTGGAGCGTGGAGCCTGGTTTGCCACGATCAGTGGGGTTTGGCCCCGTGTTCTCCCCCTCTCTTGGCGCGGATCGACTGGGAGTCGACGGTGGCGCGGGACCAGTCCAGCAGGGCGCGGTCTGCCCAGCTCATCCAAGATCGTGCGGTGGATCGTGGACCACAGGCCCATCTCGGTCCAGGTCTGGAACCAGCGGTGGGCGGTAGCACGGGTGACGCCGAACAGGCCGTCGGCCTTCCCCCAGGAACACCCTGAGACCTGCACGAACCGCACCGTGGTCAACACAGCTCTCTGGTCCACACGGGGACGGCCGGTCTTCGGCGCGGGAGGCAGCAGCGGCTCGACGATCTCTCAGAGCCCATCGGGCAACACATCATTCACAAGGTGTGATCATGCCAGGCGCAGGGACACCTCCCACAGCTTTTGAGATGAGCCCTCATCGACCGCATTCTGTGGTCGGCGGCGAAGAGGTAGAGCCTGCCTTACTCGGACCCGTGTGCAACACGCCGAAGCTCCGAATGGCTCTGCAACAGAGTGACCCGATATAATCACGACATGGATGATCCTCTTGTTTTTGAGATTCCAATTCCGCTTTCAGAACTGTCCGACCACCCTCTTGTCGAACATGCAAGGGAACATCTGTCTGACGGTGCATCCGATGCGGGAGTGCGGAGTGAACCGGATCCCGCCATCGACGAGCTGCACCCTCTTTCCTGAAATATCGAATTGCCGGAACCGCCGCCACCGAATGCTCCGTGACGCATGACAACCGTACGCGCGCCCGCCCTATCACATCATATTCTTCTGATTGATTCCCCTGATTCCAGGACAGCGGAGACCTGAGGGTGGGAGGCGAAGGGAAGGAGAGAGCTGCGGAGGCGGTCCAAAGATCGGTCCGCCGAGCCGGAAATCAGATGCGGATAATGGCGGAGAAAAGCGTTCCAGTGACGGCATGATTCTTCTAATAAACCGTCCCGAAGGAGGATTTCGGCGAGGCGGCTGTGGGTGAGGGCATTCGGTCTGTGGTGGTGGTCAGGGCGGGAGGACAGCGAGGTGGTCAGCGCCCGCTGCGCATCCGCTCGTCTCCCGAGTGCCAGCAGGGCCTCTCCACGCAGATAGTCCAGGCCGGCACGAGGGTAGATTTCGAACGGGTCGTGTCCCGCGCAGTCAGGGGTCAGGCGCTCTTCGGCATCCTCCAATGCGGCAAGGGCCCCGCCTTCGTCGTTGCTTCGCGCTCGTATAAGGGCGTACTGCGCGAGCAGGTAGGCAAGTTGCATCGGGACGGCGTTGGATGGGGCGGTTTCGAGGGCGCTGGTGGCCAGCCGTTCGGCGAGGCGGAAGTGCTCCAGACTCAGGGCCTGACTGCTCATTGCTCGTAGGGTGACCGCATATTGGCCTTGGTCACCGCTTCGCCGGGACATGCCCAGGGCGGTATGGAAGTAGCGCTCGGCCAACCCGGAGTAGCCTGCATCCGCGCTCATGGTGGCTAGAACGTGGACCAGACGTGCCACTTCGGCGAGCACGGCGCGCCGCAGGTTGGAGGCGAGCGGCGCGGCGAGGAGTCGCCCGACATCGTCGGCGATAAAGCCGGCCAGCGCAGAACGGGCGTATTTTCCGCCTCGGCTGCGGAAGAGCGCGGCGTAGATCCGTGTCATCTCGCGCACCATCACAAGTTCGGGCGCAGTTGAGGGAGCGTTGTCCACGGGCAGTGCGGTGTCGGCCTGCCACCCCGGAAGCTCCAGGGCTGCGGCGCTATAGACGAGGCCGGTGAGCGACGGTCGGGCGGATCTGTCGATGTCCTGGCGGCACAAGGCGATCAAGGACTCTTCGGTCCCTGTCCCCCCTGCTGCCACCGTGTAGGGGAACGGTGCGGCAGGCGCCAGCGGTACGAGCCCCGTTTCCGAGGGGGCGACCAGCCGCTGTAGTCGTCGGCTCAGTGCGGCGGCGGCCAGGGACGGTAACGGATGCCGCGGGCGAGAGCCGGAGAGCCAGTGGGCGACCGAGGTGCGGTCGCACCGCACCGCCCTTCCCTGGCCCTTGGCCTGTGAGCCGACGGCTCGTGCCAGGTCACTGGGACTCCACCCCGCCTCCCCGAGCAGTGCGGCCAGCCGGTAGTTCGGTTCCCGGCCCACTATGCCTCCTCCGGTACTTCACGAGCGCACGCCGAAGCCCGGGGGTGCGAGGACCACCACCGCCCGCCGCCGGTGCCCTCTCGGAGCAGCTGGTCGGCCGCACCGTATGCCAGGGCAGGGAGGTCACTGATTGGAAGCTCAGTGCCCTCCTCGGGAAAGACCGCCCGTCCACACGCTTCCGACATTCTCGCCAGCCAGTCCTGGACCAGGGCAGAGCGCTCTGTTGCTCTCGTCGAGGATCTGCCGGGGGTTTCCAATCCGCACCTCCCGAAGAGAGCTGGGCGGGGAAGGGAAAACGAATATGTCCATTTCCGTGGTTCTGTCACTTCAGATCCTAGTCAGAGAGGTCCTCTCCTGGCCATGACCGAATGACAAGTGTGGCGGGCTGGTGACATGATAAAAATTCGGGATCTGTTCCCACGAACCTCAGTGCTCGTAGCCGGCTACACGGCAGGAGCGAGTCCAAAGCGCACTTCAGTCTCGGGTGTGGACTCGACTGGCTACCGTGCTTCGTGGGACGCGGGGAACGTCCGGTTTCGATGGTAACGGGAATCGAAATCAGTCCGATAATCTCCACTTGAGAGGTCGTGGATATTTAGTGGAAGCGAGGCGGCCTAAACAGGGATATTTCTTCGTTGTCGCTGCGCGAATAGAATAGCGAGTACATAAACAAGATGAGCTCTGAAGCTTTTTCTTAATCATAGGAACTCCCCGGGAAGTCGTCCCGATCAGCGCACCCCCAAACATCCCATCGCACGGCCCGACACGGGCCACGCAACGTCCCCGGGTCGCCCGAAGTGTCCACGGCTGCGCGTGGCGAGTACATGGGAGATACCAGTGATTGGAAGTCTGCATCCAGGACGGTTCCGTAGAAGAGGTCGTCTCATTTGGTGAGTCCGCGGAAACAGATCACGGTGCAGGCGAGTCCGGCGAAGACGAGGAAATGCGCCCCTGTGCGTTGGTCGTGGCGGTGCAGTCTTCGGCATCCGGCCAGCCAGGCTATGGTGCGCTCAACCTGCCACCGGTGCCAAGCCCAATCGCCGGGAGGATCTCGACGTCCCTGCGGGCGATGTGTGAACGGATACCTCGTTCGCGGAGCCAACGGTGCAGGTGGACGTAGTCGTATCACTGGGCCGCATGCAGCTATCCGGGATTGCGGCGGCGGCGCCCGCTCCGGGATTGGGCCGGCCAGCTCCCCTTTTTGAGTACCCGTGTGTTGATCAAGTCGATCGCGCACCGCGACTAGTCCAGCTCGCCGCGCCAACCGAGCTTGTCCAGGACCAGGCGGTGCAGCTTGGCCCATACGCGGGCCCGGCTCCATTCGATGCCGCGGCGGTGTGCGGTCGGACCTGAGGGGCCGAAGACCGGCGGGAGCTGGCCCCAGGTGCAACCCGTGGTGGCTACGAAGACGATCGCGGCAAGAATCTTGCGGTTGGCCTATCTTCGTCGGCCACCGCCCTGGAAGCGGGCATCTCGGGCACCATCTGCTGGAGCAGCTCCCACACCCCGTCCGGGACCAGCCGCTCGACCATCGACACGCGGCCAGGGTACCGAGAATTCCAATGAGATGAGCACTGCATTCGTACGCCGACACCAGGTCGCACCAGGTTGTAGGTGGAGTAATGGGCGATCTGGTCAACGCTGTGGAGTAGGTAGCGGTTGGGGGCGGATACTGGGCGCGCGGGGCGCACCAGATAGCGCCCCGCGGGCTGCGTTATGTGGACACGTGTCACTCCCACCTCAATTCGCCATTCACAAACGTGCAAGTGTTCAACCCGTTCACGCATCTGGAGACGAAACTCCCTTTTGTCGGGCTGCATTGAGGGTTCCCATGGAAGAAGCGGCCGGTGCGGGCCCGCGCCCCCGCCCCGGCACGTGTCTGGAAGGCAGAAGAAGGGCAGGAGAGGGGTATGTGATGGCAGTGTCGCCGCCGGCCGTGCAGTCACTGGAGCAGACGGGGCGCGGGCTGCTGGAGCAGGCCCAGGCCCGGGTGCGGCCTCGGCTGCGACACCAGGTCGAAGCGCGGTTGGTCCAGAACCGGCAGGAGGTCGGGTACCACCTGGGCTTGCTGGATGAGCAGGGCCGCCCCTCCGCAGCCGGGGCGGGGAAGGCCGTGCGCCCGGCCCTGTGCTTCGCGGCAGCCCAGACGGTTGGCAGCGCCGCCGAGGTGGCGGGCGCCGCCGCGGTGGCAGTGCAGTTGGTGCACGATTTCTCCCTGGCGCATGACGACATCATCGACGGTGACCAAACGCGGCGTCACCGTCCGGCGGTGTGGGCCGCGTTCGGCACGTCGGCCGGGGTGTTGGCCGGGGACGCGCTGCTGGGGCTGGCTTTCACCACCCTCGCCGACGCGGACTATGACCCCGCGGCCCTGGCTCAGCTGGCGGAGACGGTAGTGGAACTGGTCGAAGGCGAGGCAGAGGATGTGGCCTTCGAGCAGCGCCAGACCGTGCGGCCGAGTGAGTACACCGCGATGGCCACGGCCAAGACCGGGGCGCTGATGGGGTGTGCCTGTGCGTTGGGTGCACTGGCCGGCGGCGGCGAGGAGTCTCGCGTCCGACTGTTGAGGGCCTTTGGTCGGCATCTGGGGGTGGCCTTCCAGGTCAGCGATGACCTGCTTGGCATCTACGGCCAGGAACAGGTGACCGGTAAGCCTGTGGGCAGCGACATCGCCACCCGCAAGAAGACGCTGCCCGTCCTCGCTGCCCTCGCCTCCGAAACACCGGCAGGCCGGGAACTGGCCGACCTCTACTCCTGGACGGGCGAGTTGACGCCGACCGCGGTAGAGCGTGCGGCGGAGCTGGTGGCGCAGGCTGGCGGGGTGCGTGCAGCCCGCCAGGCAGTGGATCAGGAGCTGAAGCTGGCGCACGCCGCCCTAGCCGAAGCCGACCCCGCCCCGGTCGGGCACCGCGAACTGCTTGCGCTGGCCCACCTGCTCACCCACCGCGAGCACTGATCAAGGAGCTGACGATGTCCCCCACGCACATAGGGCAAGCCCCTGCCCCACGTGAGCCGGAGCACGGGCACGACGGTACGGGCGGGGATGGAGCGCTCCGCTCCCGCCGGGTGCTGCTGGCCTCCCCGCGTTCCTTCTGCGCCGGGGTGGAGCGGGCGATCGAGGTGGTCGAGCGGGTGTTGGCGCAGCGTGGCAGCCCGGTCTACGTACGCAAGCAGATCGTCCACAATACCCATGTTGTGCGGGGGCTGGAACAGCGCGGCGCCGTCTTTGTCGACGAGCTGGACCAGGTTCCGGAGGGGGAGCTGGTGATCTTTTCCGCGCACGGTGTCTCTCCTGCCGTGCGCGGAGAAGCTGCCGTGCGCGGTCTTGAGGTGGTGGATGCGACCTGTCCGCTGGTGACCAAGGTGCATTCTCAGGCACGGCGGTTCGCTGCCCGTGGGGAGACGGTGGTGCTGATCGGCCACGTGGGGCACGAAGAGGTCGAGGGCACCTTCGGTGAGGCTCCCGAGTCCACGGTCGTCGTCGAGACGGCTGAGGATGTGGCAGCGCTGGAGGTGGCGGACCCCGCGCGGGTGTCGTACCTGACTCAGACCACGCTGGCGGTAGAGGAAACCCGTGAAGTCATCGAGGCGCTGCGCGAACGGTTTCCCGCGCTGAAGGACCCGCCGTCCGAGGACATCTGTTACGCGACCACCAATCGTCAGCTGTCGCTGGAAGCCATCGCTGGGGAAGCCGACTTCGTACTCGTCGTCGGCTCGGACAACTCCTCCAACTCGGTGCGGTTGGTGGAGGTCTGCCGTCGTCTGGGTACCCCGGCGTACCTGATCGAGGACGCGGGTGCCGTCGACCCCGAGTGGCTGCGCGAGACGGAGACCATCGGACTGACCGCCGGAGCCTCCGCCCCGGAAGGACTGGTCGAGGAAGTCGTCGAGCACCTGCGCACCTTTGGTCCGCTCACTGTCACTGAGCATGCCACCACCGTCGAGGACGTCTACTTCGCCCCACCCGCCGCCGTGAGGAAGCAACGATGACCACGACCACCGATGCTCGCCGACTTCTGGGCGGGGCCGCCGATCCCAAGGTGCTGCGAGAGCTGTCCGGTGAGGAGCTGGACGCGTTGGCGCAGCAGATCAGGGAGTTCCTGATCGAGAAAGTCGCCGCCGTGGGCGGCCACCTGGGCCCCAACCTGGGGGCGGTGGAGCTGACACTGGCGTTGCACCGGATCTTCGACTCCCCGCACGACACCTTGCTCTTTGACATCGGCCACCAGGCGTACGTGCATAAGCTGCTCACTGGCCGCGTCGAGGATTTCGACACCCTGCGCCAGGGGGACGGTCTGTCGGGCTACCTCTCCCGGGCCGAGTCCGAACACGACGTGATCGAGAACTCGCATGCCTCGACCGCCCTGGCCTATGCGGACGGCCTGGCCAAAGCCCGGCAGCTGAGCGGCGAGGACGACCGCGCGGTGGTGGCGGTGATCGGGGACGGCGCCATGAGCGGGGGCATGGCCTGGGAGGCCCTCAACAATCTCGGCGGCGCTCCGGAGCGGCCTGTGATCGTGGTTCTCAACGACAACGAACGCTCCTACGCACCCACCGTCGGCGGCCTCGCCGACCACCTGCAACAGCTGCGCGGGCAGAGCGACGACAGCATCGACTGGCTGGTGAAGAACAGCTCCCGCATCAGCGCCGGTGAGGGAACTGGCGGACCGCTGCCGGTCGCTCACAGCCTCTTCGAACTGCTCGGCTTCGCCTACCTCGGCCCTGTCGACGGACATCACCGCCCCTCGCTGGAGGAGGCGTTGCACCTGGCGCGGGAGCTGGAGCGGCCGGTTGTGGTGCACGCGGTCACCGCCAAAGGCAGGGGGTACGAGCCGGCAGAGAGTGAGCCGGATGACCGAATGCACACCTGCGGCGTCCTCGACCCGGCCACCGGAGCGCCCGCCAAGAAGGCCTCCGCGCCCGGTTGGACCAGCGTCTTTGCCGACGAAATGTGCGCGTTGGGGGACGAACATAGGGAACTTGTTGCGCTGACAGCAGCCATGCCGGGTCCCACCGGACTGGCGAAATTCGGCGAGCGCTTCCCTGAACGGTTCTTCGATGTAGGCATCGCCGAACAGCACGCCGTCACCAGCGCAGCTGGCCTGGCGACCGGAGGGCTGCATCCGGTGGTGGGCGTGTACGCCACCTTCCTGGGCCGCGCCTTCGACCAGGTCCTGATGGACGTGGCCCTCCACCGACTGCCGGTGACTTTCGTCTTGGACCGGGCGGGCATCACCGGCCCCGACGGCCCCTCCCACCACGGAATGTGGGACTTGACACTGCTGGGGGCCGTTCCTGGCATGCACGTGTCCGCCCCACGCGATGCCGCGCAGCTGCGCGAGCTGCTGGCCGAAGCCGTCGCCTACGAGGACGGTCCCACCGCACTGCGCTTCCCCAAAGCAAGTGCCGGGGCGGACATTCCGGCCCTGGAACGTATCGGCCAGGTCGACGTGCTGCACCGTTCCAGTGTCGCCGACATCCTCATCGTCGCCGCCGGGCCGCTGGCCGCCCCTGCCATCGAGGCCGCCGAAGCCCTCCAGGCGCAAGGCATTGGGGTCACCGTCGCCGACCCACGTTGGGCACTTCCCATCCTGCCTGAGCTGACCCAACTCGCCGCACGCCACCACCTGGTGGTCACCGTCGAGGACAACATCCGCCATGGAGGGCTCGGCGCCGCCCTGACCCGCGCCCTCGCCGATGCCAGCAACGCCACACCCCTGCGGGCCTTGGGCCTGCCCGGACGCTTCATCCCGCACGGAAACCGCAATGACTTGCTCTCCCAGGCCGGTCTCGACGCCGAGGGCATCACCCAGGCCATCCTGCGAGCCTGTGCCCCAGAGCCCTTCCAGCCCGCTAAGGAGCGCTGAGAAATGACCAGTACAGACCTCGGCATGCCCGCTCCCAGCACCCCGGGCACGGGCCAGGCCCCGCAAGTTCCGGTGCGCCGCCGCACACGAAAGCTGAAGGTCGGCGATGTCTCCGTGGGCGGCGACGCGCCGATCTCCGTACAGACGATGACCACCACCAAAACCGCCGATGTGGACGCCACGCTGCAGCAGATCGCCGAAGTCACCGCAGCGGGCTGCGATATCATCCGTGTCGCTGTACCCACCAACGACGATGCGGCGGCCCTGCCGGCCATCGCTGCCAAGTCGCCGGTTCCGGTCATCGCAGACATCCACTTCCAGCCCCGCTACGTCTTCGCTGCCCTGGAGGCCGGGTGTGCCGCGGTACGCGTTAACCCCGGCAACATCAAGCGGTTCGACGACCGCGTCGGTGAGATCGCCTCCGCCGCCTTGGCTGCCGGTGTGCCGATCCGGATCGGCGTGAATGCCGGTTCCCTAGACAAGCGGCTCCTGGCCAAACACGGCGGCCCCACCCCCGCAGCCCTCGTCGAGTCCGCGCTGTGGGAAGCCTCCTTGTTCGAAGAGCACGGCTTCCGGGACGTGAAGATCGCAGTCAAACACCATGACCCGCTCACCATGGTCGCCGCCAACCGTCTCCTCGCCGAACGGTGCGACTACCCCCTACACCTGGGGGTGACCGAGGCCGGCCCCGCCTTCCAGGGCTCCATCAAATCCGCCACCGCCTTCAGCATCCTGTTGGGCGAGGGCATCGGCGACACCATCCGCGTCTCCCTCTCCGCCCCGCCCGTCGAACAGGTCAAGGCCGGTTGCCAGATCCTCTCCTCACTGAACCTGCGCCCCCGCAAGCTGGAGATCGTCTCCTGCCCCGGCTGCGGACGTCTCCAAGTCGACCTCCACAAGCTCACTGGTCAGGTCGAGGCCGCCTTCGACGGCTTCCCCCACCCTCTGCGTATCGCGGTAATGGGCTGCGTCGTCAACGGCCCCGGTGAAGCCAAGGAGGCCGACATCGGCGTCTCCTGCGGTAACGGCAAAGGACAGATATTCCACAAGGGTCACGTCATAAAGACAGTCCCCGAATCGAAAATCGTCGAAGCCCTCCTCGACGAAGCCCAGTCGCTCGTGGAAACTGACGTCCCGCGCGAGGATACGCAGTGATGGCGGGAGAGATAAAGACCGCGACGTCCGTTCTGCAATCGAAGAACCCCCTTTTCGGAACGAAGAAATTCGCACTCTCTTGTGCTCTCCGCATGCCAGGAAGCCTGGCTGTGTCGATGGGTTCCCGGACAATATTGGGATTATATTTTTCTCCTATTGCGCCGCTCTGTCTCTCGCGGAATTCAGCTTTACTATGCTGCAGGCGGCCATGCGAACATCGTGACAATCGATATTTCTTTGTGGGGATCCAGGTGGCACCTGCAGTTGCCGAAGCTCATTAGAGATGAAAAATAAATGGAAAGCAGAATTGAAGAAAGACCTCGATTCGCAAATGCATCGCTCTTCTGGTGAGACCTTAATTCGTCGAATCCGCGGAATTTCGTTTGCAGGATGGAGTTTCGTAATTTCTAGGAAGTGGTTGGATGAGATTCTGTCGAGTGAGTGCTTTCGAGTGGAGAAGGTGCCAGAACATCAGTAAGGTGGCTCGCTTTGTCGCCCTGTGAATTCATGGACATATTTCGTATATGCGGACAGGAGCTTGTTGATGTTCAGAAACAATACTTCCCCTAACCTTCGGTTTATCGAGAATTCCGATTACCGATCCATGGTCGGAGATGTCATCCACTCCGGCCTCTTCGGCCAGGCCGCTGAAATGGGCCGACTTTATAGGCCCCAGGTAAACCGTGCGCAGATCGCCCGAGAGATAGAAGTTCTCACATCCGAATTCCAGGATTACGGAATTAATGTACCTAGGGCGCTGATCAAAGACCTTGTCCTTATGCGCGGGATACAGCTTCCCACATCTGAAGATAAATTGGCGCTGGCTCTGAGTAGAGCCTACGTATTTGGAACGTATGCTGACGACATCTGCTGTCGAAGCCGAAACGATTCTTTCGATCTTCTTCAGGGGTGCGTTTCTAGGCAACCAGGAGAGACATCTCAGCTCGGCTCCTACGCGGATATGATGCTGAATGAGTTGGGAGAATTCAGCGACAAAGAATTCATGGGGCCTTTCGGGATTTTCTTCTACATGGGGGTGCTCGGATGTGTTGTTGAGAACGAGTTCGCCGAGGATGTGACCGACAGCATTGACACTCAGTATGTCCGAAGCCTCACAGGGTTCTGTGAGATGTGGTTCACCTCGCTCCAGTTCCTGGATCCATGTCTTTACTTCAGCAGAAACATGGGGTTCTGGGCGCCATCACTTTCCTTCATGGTTAAATTTCTGAACGATTTCAACGACCTTCTGTCGTTCTACAAAGAAGCAGTCAATGAGCATGATTTCGCTGTAAGTCGGATTTACCGAAACGCAATTCGTTCCAGGAAGGCGTATGTCGACTGCTACGGGGATACACTTAATTCTGGGGTTGATGCCTACCATCGAATTATGGATCTCGGAAATGAGGAGCAGCGGCCTTTTCTGGAAAATTATATGCAAGGATTCATCTACTGGCATCTTCATGTTAAGCGATACCGTTGGTGGGAAGTCTACCCAGATATTTACCCGGTCACAGACGTAGTTGAGAAGGCTCTTCAGTCGTCCTGATTC
>NZ_JAVLVT010000023.1:0-8565 GCF_031628175.1 Lipingzhangella rawalii
CTCCACCGACGCCAGCAGCCCCACCAGATGTGACTGCGCCCGACGTCGGGCCTCCACACGGCCGAACACTCCCGCTACCAGTGCGAACGCATCCTCCAGCCCCGCCTTCCACACCGAGACGTCCTCCACCGCCACATCATCATCCACCACACCGAAGAGGAGAGACAGCCTTCAACACAACGAACTACGGCTGTCGTGCTAACGACTCAGGACACTATGGTCGGGCAGGTAGCAAAAATGATCTTGGATCCTCCCAGCTTTCACAGTAAATCGCCTGCTCACGCCTTTAGTTCATATGGATATCTCGATAGTATCGGCCTGGCTGTCTGGCCAGGATTGGCCAGCTCTGAGGATAGGACTGTAGTGCGGTTGACACGTGTCAAGATCAACTGTAATAGTTCAACTACCTAGGTTTGTAGGTTCAGTGTCGACTCGGTCGGCGCTGCCATAGTCGAGAGGCGCTGCAACGGACGATGTCCGCCACGCTCGATTATGGGTGCAGGATGAAAGGGCGCCTCCTTTAGGAGGGTGACCTTGGCTTTCATCTGAGATTCGTATTTGCATGGGTAATTCCTCTTGTCTGTCGTTCACGATTCCCGCTGGACACGCAGATTGTGAAATTTTTTCGAGATCAAGGGCATTTCTTGCTCAAGCGAGTCAGGTCTCAATGTCGGCTTCCTTGTTCAGGGCGGATTTTCGGCTAGTCCGCGTGACCGCACTGTCCCTACAAGAACGGACTGCGGACGTTCATTCTTCGGAATCGATAAACATGGTCCGGGAGCTCAGGTGTCAAGGAATCTGCACTGAACATCTTTCGTAATCATTTCCAGCGAAGGAATGTGCTCGACTGATATGGAGTGGTGGCCAGGTCACCCGAACCGCAGGATGTGGCATATTTACGCATCCCGATAGTGGAGAACGAAAAGGAGAGTCATGAGTACCAAGCTTGAGAAGCTCAATGGCCTGGACTTCGCCGTCGCCGACCTATCTCTGGCAGAGGCTGGTCGCACGCAAATCCGGTTGGCCGAGCACGAGATGCCCGGGCTGATGTCCGTCCGACGTGAGTTCGCCGAGTCGAAGCCGCTGAAGGGCGCCCGTGTCGCGGGCTCACTGCACATGACCGTGCAGACCGCCGTGCTCATCGAGACATTGGTGGAGTTGGGCGCCGAAGTCCGCTGGGTTAGCTGCAACATCTTCTCCACCCAGGATGAGGCAGCAGCCGCTGTCGTCGTTGGCCAGGGAACGGTGGATCGGCCGCAGGGAAGTTCAGTGTTCGCCTGGAAGGGTGAGTCTCTCGAGGATTACTGGTGGTGCACCGACCAGTTGTTCCAGTTCAGTGGAGGCAAGGGCCCAACGATGCTCCTCGACGACGGCGGCGACGCAACCTTGCTCGTCCACAAGGGGGTTGAATTCGAGGGAGCCGGCGGCGTCCCGCAGCCCGAGGATGACGACCCCGAGGATTACCAGCTCCTGCTGCGCACCATCGCGACGAGTATGTCTCAGGATCCCCAGCGCTTCACCAATATGGCGAAGGATATCCGCGGTGTCTCAGAGGAGACCACGAACGGAGTCAAGCGCCTTTACCAACTTGCTAGGGAGGATGCCCTACTCTTCCCGGCGATCAACGTGAACGACTCGGTAACGAAGTCGAAGTTCGACAACAAGTACGGGATCCGGCACTCCCTACCCGACGGGATTAACCGGGCGACTGACACGATGCTGGGTGGAAAGACCGCCGTTGTGTGCGGCTACGGGGATGTTGGCAAGGGGTCTGCGGAAGCACTTCGAGGCCAGGGGGCACGTGTCCTCGTCACCGAGATTGACCCGATCTGTGCACTGCAGGCAGCGATGGACGGATTGGAGGTGGTCGCCCTGGAGAGGGTGCTCGCCTCAGCCGACGTTTTCATCACCACGACTGGCAACTTCAATATCATCATGGCCGACCACATGGCGCAGATGAAACATAATGCCGTTGTATGCAACGTCGGCCACTTCGACAACGAGATCGACATGGCTGGATTGGCGAGGATTCCGGGCATTGTCAAGAATGAGATCAAACCACAGGTGCACGAGTGGACATTCCCGGACGGGCATGCGGTGCTGGTTCTGTCCGAGGGACGCCTGATGAACCTGGGCAACGCCACGGGACACCCGAGCTTCGTCATGTCAAACAGCTTCACTAATCAGACGCTGGCGCAGATCGAGCTGTTCACCAAAGCCGTGAATTACGGTAAAGACGTGTACATGCTGCCCAAGCACCTCGATGAGAAGGTGGCACGCCTACACCTCGATGCGCTTGGGGTAGAGCTTACCCGGCTCACAAAGGAGCAGGCTGAGTACATTGGGGTGGACGTTGACGGTCCGTACAAGCTGGACCACTACCGCTACTAAGTCGGATCTCGCGGACATGCGGTAGTAGTACGTCTAGGGCTGGGGGCTCCGCACCGCCACCGATGGTGCGGAGCCCCCAGCCTAGTATCGCGAACGTCTGGCTGCGCACGACCGCAATGGAAACACAGACACAAGGGATCGCCGTGGCCGATTCTCGCGCGAGGGATGCTCTGCTCCACCGGCGACATTGATTCATCATGGAAGAATTGAACATATGCGGGATGTCACATGACGTCGTGAATCGCGATCTGGTTCAGGCAGGAGCCCAGCGCATAGATTCAGTCGAGCGCAACATGCCGGCGTTACGCCGGGTCCGTGAACGTTTCGCTGTGGAACGCCCACTGGAGGAGCTGCGAATCGCTGTGTGCATGCCGGTAACCGCCGAGACGGCCAACGCTCTCCGGACCCTGCACGCTGGAGGTGCGGAGCTCGCTCTGGCTTCCTCCAACCCCCTCCTCACCCAAGAGGATACCGCTGCCGCGCTTGTCGAGGAGTACGGAGTGGCGATGAACGCATGGGCGGGCCCGGATGCGATGAGCTACGAACACAACCTAACCACAGTCCTGGACAGCGATCCGCACTTGCTCCTCGATGATGGCTGTGACCTGGTGAACATTGTCCATCTGGAGCGGCCCGAGCTGCTGGACACTATCGTGGGCGGCTGTGAGCAGACCACGGCCGGCGTCACCCGACTGCGCGGGATGTGCACCGAAGGGATACTGAAGCTTCCCATGGTTGCGGTCAGCGAGAGCTACACGAAGCAGATGATGGACAACCGGTTCGGCACCGGTCAATCCACCGTCGACGGGATCATGCGCGCCACCGGATCCATGCTGGCCGGGTGTGTCGTGGTAGTGGCCGGTTTTGGTATGTGCGGACGCGGTTTGGCTGAACGGTTCCGCGGTATGGGGACACGAGTTGTTGTAACGGAGGTGGATCCGGCCAGAGCACTCGATGCGGTGCTACAGGGATACACCGTGTTACCCATGGCCGAGGCGGCCGCTATAGGTGACGTGTTCGTCACGGTCACAGGAAACCGCGATGTCATCCGTGCCGAGCACATCGCGCGGATGAAGAATGGCGCGGTACTTGCTAATTCCGGCCACTTCGATGTGGAGATCCATTCTGGAGTGTTGGCGGATCTCTCAGTGGAGGTCAACTTTGGGGTTTGTCCGCAGACTGACGAATACGTCCTGGACAACGGGCGTCGTGTTTTCCTGCTTTCCGAGGGATACCTAGTCAACCTCGGCGCGGGGGAAGGGAACCCACCCGAGGTGATGGACATGTCGTTGTCCGTGAAAGCACTCACTGTCGAATGGCTGGCTCAGCACCACGCTGACATGTCACCTTGTGTGCTGGACGTCCCGGCCACCATTGACGCCGAGGCCGCCCGCCTGGAACTAGCCACCCTCGATGTTGGTATCGACCACCTGACGCCCGACCAGAAAGAGTACCTACATCCTGGCACAGCTAGCCGGTTTCCGTCATTCCACTAGCGAGAGTCCACGAACCATGCGGAATGTTCGTGTAGAGCGCTGAACCATCCTGAGTTTGTGTTGGAAGATCTTGGTCCTGGAAACGAGGGTGGGGCATGTCAATGGAACACTAAACTGAATGGTTTCTGAATTTGATTTTTGAGCATTTTCTCCTGAATCGACTTCCAGTCAAGAATGTCCAACTCGCTGAATGCTTACACAAAAAGCGGAGAATCGGATTCATGAGGGGATGCATGTCCGAATTTGGATTCCGATGAACCTCCAGGATTAATTAAGAAGGAAGATTTCGATACAAGCCAGCTAGAAATATGACAAGATTCCATTTCTGCATTATGATGACCCCACAATTTCGGCGTTACTTGCATTAGAAATAAATATCCAGTGACCTCAAATAATTCCACCAAAGAAAATGGGAATATATTCTCATTATTTCTTGGGTCGGCATTCTTTTCTGGCCTCGCTGATGGGACATTTAAAGTGATTGTCCCATTGCTGGCCATTACGATCACCCATAGCCCGGAAGCGGTTGGAATAGCCGCGGCGATGGTTTGGCTTCCCTGGCCGTTTCTAGCTTTATTCATAGGTGGAATTGCCGATCGACGGACTCCCCTTGGCATCATGTGGGCGGGCGAGTTGACGCGTGTCTTTCTGACGCTAATTCTCGTTCTCCTTTCGCTAGCAGAAATTATGAATATTTGGTTGTTCATATTGTGCGTTTTCGTGGTGGGGGCGGGATCCGTTGCGGTAGATATACCAGCTCAGGCGGTGGTTCCTAGGATCGTTGGTCCGACGGGTCTCGCTCGTGCAAACGGGCGTTTCCAGCTTGTCCAGTTGGGCACGGTGCAGCTTCTCGGGCCTCCGGCCGCCGGTTACCTAGTGGCACTCGGTGTATCCGGGAGCCTCGGCCTCATCAGCATCTCGTTCCTTATATCGGCGGTCCTGCTTGCCGCCACGATGCGAGGGATCAACTCGCACGCAGGAGTGGGCGAACAAGCCGAGAGAATACGGGAGCCCGTTTTTGCGAGTTTTATAGCCGGAATTCGATATATCGCAAAGCGTGCCGATGTGCTGCGGATTTCCCTGCAGGCTGGAGTAAGTAATTTTGCTTTTGCGGGGATTATCGCTACCCTCCCTCTATTTGCGGTGGAGCCAGGGCCACTGGGACTCTCGACTACAGAGTACGGATTCCTTTTCGCATCCGGAGCGGCTGGAGGAATTATAATGGGATTCTCTTCTCATGTATTCGCGATGCGTATTGGAGAGCGCCTTACGTTGCAAGCAAGCGTCCCTTTTCTCGGTGTATTCATCGTTCTCATTTCGGTGGGAAACGTGTGGCTGGTCGCCGTAGGATTGTTCGGATACGGCGCGGTCATCATGCTGTGGAATGTCGTCAGCGTCACTTATCGTCAGACCACCGTGCCCCCCGAACTGCTCAATAGGGTGAATGCTACCTATCGATGGATATCATGGGGAGCCATGCCTGTCGGGGCTTCCCTAGGAGGTGTGCTCGTAGGAGCAATTGGAAGCGAGATGTATTTCATTATTCTCGCTATGTTTGCTTCACTATCCGGTGCCCTGTTTGCGCCTCGTAATAGGCATTTTCATTCCGCTTATACTAACGAATGAAATGTGGAGGCTTATGCAAAACTTAGTTTGAAGAAGTGGAGTGCTCGGACTGCATGAAAGGCAGTGGCTTATGCGCGAAGTGGTCTCCGATAGTCTATGAGCATGCATCGCCACGTTTGGAAGTTCGCGATTGCCCGTTCAATTACATAGCGAATCTTGTTGGTGTTTGTGTAAAATTCTAATTGTCACCCCAGGAGCTCGCTTCCCTGTGGCATCCGGAACGGCGTTATTAGGTCAACGCCGATGTATCGGTTATCGCCGATGGAGTTTTCTGAGTTTGGGATCTTGTTAAGTCCTGACTCGCCAAAGGCTTTAGTGCTCCAGTTGTAGTTCTGGTTTGTCCTGGCCTGGAGTCAATTGCCGGAGATGGCAGCACAAGGATCCCTTGATCTTGGGAAGCGTCGGACACACGAACGGCCACCGTCCGATCATCGATGGGTGTGAAGACAACGAAAAAACCGGCGGTGGCCGCGATCACCAGCGTAGCCGCCCAGCGCTGGCCGCACCGGCTGAACGACCTGATCGCCGCGATCTCTGGCCGCATGGCCCGACCCGAGACCCGAAACACCGCCCATGACCTGCTGCGCGGACTGCTCGCTCCACTCCCGCGCAAGAACTGCTGGACCCTGTCCGAACACGCCGGCCACCCCGACCCCTACCGCTTCCAGCACCTGCTCTCCCATGCCCACATGGACGAATCAGATCTGGTCGCCGACCTGCGCGACTATGCCCGCACCCACCTGGGCGACGACGACGCGGTCCTGATCCTGGACGAGACCGGCGACCTGAAGAAAGACACGGAGACGGTCGGCGTCCAACGCCAGTACACCGGCACCGCCGGGCGTATCGAGAACGCCCTGCAGAGCTGACCAGCTCAGGCACTAACGCAATTGACCAAACTCGGGGGCGTCACCGAACCACCGGTGAACTGGCGTTCTACCGATGCTACGCGCCCGAGGCGGTGCCAATGACGCGGCTGGTCGCCGTGACCGGACGCCGGTGGGCGCTCGAGGAGAGCTTCCAGCAGGCCACGAGTCTGGCCGGGTTGGACGAGCACCAGGTCCGCACCTGGACCTCGTGGCACCGGTGGAGCCTGTTCGCGATGCTCGCCTACGCCTTCCTCGCGGTATACGCCGCGATCGAGGCCCGCCAGAGCCCGCACGAGGACGGCGTGATCGCGTTTACCTGCACCGAGATCACGCACCTGCTCAACGCCGTGTTCCCCGGGGCTTCTGTTACCGAGCACGTGCTGGAATGGTCGCTGTTCAGACCCGAGTCGTGCCGTTTTAGTGTGTCGGCCATGGGGTGTGGGTGGTGGTGAGGATGTGGCGGGCGGTGTCGGTGAGGGGGTCGGCGGCGGTGTGGGTGTGGCCGGCGATGGTGACGTTGATCTGCTGGAGTGGCCGTAGGGCCTGAATGATCTTCTTGATGCTCATGCCGGTGGCGTGTTGCAGGTGGCGGGTCACGGCCAGGGCGGTGACCACGATGGTGAGGTGGGCTTCGATCGCCTCGCGGGTGTGGTGGAACATGGGGCGTGCCCGCGATCGGTCGTGCTCATCCGGAACGAGGCCTCCACGTTCCAGAGGTCGTGGTAGGAGGCGATGACCTCCTCGGCGGGCATCAGGGTGACCGGGATGTTGGTGAGGTATCCCTTCAGCCCGACCAGGCGCCGGGCGCGGGCCAGGGCGGCTTGGTCCAGGGTCGGCGCACCGCTGCCGGTCTTGACGAACCTCGGTGTGCGTGCGGCCTTCTCGCCCGCGATGACGGCGCGGGCGCGGTTCTCCTGGGCGGTGAGGGTCTTGGCGTCGCGCACGGCGCGTTTGCGCGAGTAGGTCCACACGGCCCGCCATGACCGGGGGTGCCGGTCGGGGTCCCATACCGGCTCGGCGCGGTGGGCGGGGTTGTTCTCGCTGCGTGCGGCGGCTGTGGCGGTGCGTGGGGTGATGGTGTCGATGACCTGGCCGTCGGTGAACGCGTCCCCGTGCCACCGGAAGTGGGAGGCCAGGTCGACGGGCGCTTTGGTGACACGCGACCCGACGATGAAGCGCAGGCCGGCCTCGTCCAGCTCGCGCAGGTTGGCGGTTGAGACTATGCTCGCGTCGGCGACTACCACCAGGTCGGCCAGGCCGTGGCGGGCCTGGAAGCGGCGGATGAGCGGGATGAGGGTGGCGGTCTCGGCCGTGTTGCCCTCAAAGCAGCCGATCTCCAGCGGGAAGCCGTCCCTGTCCACCAGCAGCCCGACCACGACCTGCGGATCCACGCGCCGCTCCTTGGAGTAGCCCACCTTGCGCAGCTCGTCTTCGGCATCGGCCTCGAAGTACAAGGTCGTCACGTCGTACAGCACAAGCGACAAATCATCCTCACGCGCGGCGTGGGCGAAGCAGGCGGCGGCGATCCGGTCGCGGTAGGCACGCTCCTGACAGCCGGCCAGGGCACGGAACATGGTCCGCAGCGAGGCGCGCTCGACCCCGATCTCCTCCAGCACCCGCAGCGAGTCGGCCTTGCTGGTCGGCTCCACGATCCGCGCCAACACCAGCTGCCGGAACGACTCGTCGGCGACCACGTCGAAACCCAGCCGCGCATAAGCACCGGTCAACACCTGCCACAACAGCGCGCTGGACTTCGAGGTGATCACCGCCCGGCCGGGCTCGACCTGCCCGCCGGACAGATCCAGCTTGCCCTGACCGGGATGCAGCTTACGCCGAGCGGCCTCCACCAGCGCAGCCAACTCAGCGTCGGTATGCGCCGACCCCAGGTGCTCGATCACCCGATCCCGCCCCTGGCGACGCTCGGCGATCTGCACCGCCGTCGCGCCCGAAGCCGTCCGGACCTTGCGCACGAACGCCACCCGCCCGACCCTACCGGCCGATTAGTGTGTCACCCCACACCCACGAACCCCACCCCACCAGCACGAACACCAGCACAACCCACTAACCCGACAAAAATGGCACGAGTCAGGTCAGACGCTCCCACCAAGCGATAGCCCACCAATACCACTACCGAAGACAGGAACTCCAGGAACCATGACAAAACGGAACTACAACTGGAGTGC
>NZ_JAVLVT010000024.1:0-5982 GCF_031628175.1 Lipingzhangella rawalii
TGCGTCCGGGATGACCTTCGTCGGCACGATCGCCACCGAGCCCGGCCACAAACCGGCCTTAACCGGCGGAACCAGGGTGGCCCCAGGCCCGGGCCCGGTGGCTGGGGCCGGGCGGGACGCCGGCCCCCGCGTCGAACCCGGCTCCCCCGCCGGCACCGCGATCGGCTCCGGGGTCGCCTTGGCTTCCGGCACGATCCCCGGGATCGGGGCTACCGGCCGTGCGCGCTCCCGCGGTGGGGCATCCAG
This sequence comes from Lipingzhangella rawalii, assembly GCF_031628175.1. Lineage (NCBI taxonomy): Bacteria > Bacillati > Actinomycetota > Actinomycetes > Streptosporangiales > Nocardiopsidaceae > Lipingzhangella > Lipingzhangella rawalii. Next base: position 247 of record NZ_JAVLVT010000024.1, read on the forward strand.
GTCCTGTAGTCCCGCCAGGACCCGGGCCAGCACCGCCGGGGTCCGTGATGCAGGCGAACTCCACGCGCCCGGCGGTACCGGCCCCGGCTCCGGAGCAGGGGCAGACGGCCCCTGCTCACCCGGAACCCGCTTCGGTAGCTTCTCCGGTGCTTGCTCGCCTCCGGTTTCCGGAGCAGGCTCCGATTCGGCCCCGCCGCAGGTACACCGGTCCACGACGCAGGGCCGCGCCTCTGGCGGCGGGAACGGACACGGATGCTCCACCGGATTCACCGACGACCACGCACAGCCCTCGGCCGGACACTGCCAGAACAACACCGAACCACGGAGGTAGGGCCGGACACGGCTGCATTTACGCGGACGGCGCATCCTCGGCGGAGTACCGGATGCAGGACGCTGGACAACGCCAGCTCTGCTCGTGGAGGCGATACGCTCAACCACGGTCCTCACCTGCCTAACTCAGGTTGGGGGCAAGGCCTCGGCTGGGTGATGTCGCACCGAGTCGAGGCCGTTGACTGTTGCACCCCAGATACTTGGGGTCGCAGGTCCCAACGTGGCAGTGCAGGTCCAGAAGGTGCTATAGCTACTGGACCCTTGAAGTGCACTTGGGGAAAACCAGAATCCTGGTGGTCGCCATGAGTCTGTCCGTGGTTTTCTGTGGTCATGAACAGGAAGGCCAAACTTCCCCCTGAACACAACCCAGCGCTGCATCGCTTCGGCGTCGAGTTAAGCCGGATGCGCAATTTGGCCGAAATGTCACAACGTCGCCTTGCGCGGGCGACCGACTTTTCTCCACAACAGGTGGGGGCCATTGAACGGGCCGAGCGCTACCCCACCCGCGAGTTCGCCCAGTTGGCCGACGACCTCCTGGACGGCAACGGGAAACTCGTGGAGATGTGGACACATCTCTTCGGCGAGGCATACCCCGAGTACCTGGGGAGTCTGGTCGAGGCAGAGCAGTTGGCCACGATGATCCGCGAATACCACCCCTTGCTTATCCCCGGGATGCTCCAGACCGAGAACTATGCCCGCACCACCTTGCGCGCGGGCAACCCTCTCGCCGATGAATCCAAGATCGACCAGCTCATCGCAACGCGACTACATCGACAGCGGCTCCTCGACCGGGACCGCGCACCGGCCATGTGGTTCGTCCTCGACGAAATCGTGCTCCAGCGCCCCATGGGAACACCCGAAGTGATGAACGAACAGATCGGACACCTGCTTGAGCTGATCGACCAGCGAAAGATCCGACTTCAGGTGGTTCCGATCGCAACGACCCGCCACCACCCAGGGCTCACCGGACCATTCAAGGTACTCTCCTTCGCGGGTCAGCCGGACCTCATCTACGTCGAGACCGTGGCACGGGGCGAGATGGTCACCGACCCCGAGCGCGTTCACGCGGTCACCCTGCTGTTCACTACGTTGCAGGGCGTTGCGCTCTCGCCTGAGCAATCGCTACAGCTGCTCTACACGATCAGGAAGGACCTCGATGGAACTCAACTGGCGTAAATCCAGCTACACCAGTCAGCAGGGAGGCGACTGTGTTGAGGTCGCCTGGACGCAATACCAGGTCTACACCCGTGACTCCAAGCACCCAGAGCTGGGCCACCTGGACCTCCCCACCCGTGAGTGGTCAGCGCTGCTACACGCGGTGCGCACCGGCGAGGTGTAGTTCTCCAGTGGGCCGGGTACCAGGAACCCCGAACCAGCCCGGCCCCACACTGACAGGAACTCACATGAAGGCACCAAATACTTGGCGCACGTCCAGCTACACAGACCGCAACGGCTGCGTGGAGGTAGCTGACCATTCAGGCGGCGCGGCGATCCGCGACTCGACGCACCCCAATGAGGGCCACCTGACCTTCGACAGTGAGGAATAGCGCGCCTTCCTCACTGAGGTACCCCTCAGAACGTTCTGACGCCACTACATAACACCGGCCCCGAGGACAGCACCTTCAGGGGTCGGCTAACTCGTTCCCGCGCCCGCTCTACCCCGCCGCATGGTGAGGAACCAGATTCCTCGGCGTGGCCGTACGTGACGGCGTCCATGGTGGTTCCCCGCCCTGGCGGCAGGATCACAGGAGGGTGAGGGTACGACGGCGCCCAGGGGCCACCTCATGCTCCAGGAGCGCTCTCAGGTCAGTGAGGTGTCCCACTTCCGCGATCAGAGGGGCTACCGAGTCCGCATGCTGATTCAGCAGCGTTAACCCCAGGTGGAAGTCACCAGATTGGCGGCGGCAGTGGGAAAAGGAGCCGATCAGCCGGATTGACCGACGGAAGAGGCTACGTAGGGGTACAGGGAGCGCCACATCGGGGTCGTAGGCGTTCTGGACCACGATGCTGCCGCCGTCGCGGACGACTCCAAGTGCCAGCGCGAGCGGGGTCGCTTCGGCGCCGCTGGCGGCGTCGACCACCACATCGAAGGCCTTCTCATCGGTGGTGAGCGGAAGCCGGCAATCGGCTGGTATGGCCTTGGCGACGGCTGGCGATGGGGCTCGGCCCTCTCGGTGGAAAACCGTGACTTCCCAGCCTTGCCACCGGGCATACAGCGCGGTGAGCAGACCGATGGTGCCGGCTCCGACGACAGCCAGCCTTCCGGGCGGTCTGATAGGGGCGCAGCGCAGTCCGTGGGCGGCGACAGCGGTGGGGTCGGCGAGCACGGCGTGCAGCGGGTCGAGACGGGTGGGGAGCGGGTGGGCGTTGTCGGTGGGTACCCGCACTTCTTCGGCGAAGCCTCCGGGGAGGTCCCAGCCGAGGCGCTGAAGGTCGGGGCACAGGTGGCTGTCTCCTGCCGCACACCGGGGACAGGTCTGGCAGGGGACAAGCGGATCTATAGCCACAGTGCGGCCGGTGGGATCGGTTCCGACGATCTCGTGGCCTGGGCGCCAGGGCGCGGGCAGCGTGAAGCGGCTCGGGTGGCGGAGTTTGGGCAGGTCACTACCGCAGATACCACTGTGACGGACACTGATCGCGGTTATTGCCTGGCGACTGGGCCGAGGGGGTGCCACCTCGTGTAAGTCCAAGTGTCCGTCCCGGATCTCCCAGGCTTTCATTGCAGTTCCTGGATGTAGGCGGGCAGGTCTTCCACAGTGTCGACTGTGGGCCCGAACCAGCCGGTGGCGTTGAAGGCCAAGGCGTCGTCCGGGCCGCGTCGACGGACGGCCAGGACGGCCATACCGGCTTGGAGCGCGCCGCGGAGCTCCTTACCACCACCGTCACCGACGTAGAGCGTCCCGTGCGCCGGGGTGTCCAGGGTGGCGCGGATCTCGTCGTACAGCTGCTGGTCCGGTTTCACGGCACCGCTACGGCAGCTGAACACAGCAGCATCCACGAGGGCGGCAAGCGGGCTGCGCGGCCATGCCGCGGCGATCTCGGCGCTAGCGTCGCTGAGCACACCGAGTCGCAGGCCGGCACCGCGCAGGGACCGCAAAGTGTCCGTCACCGCAGGGTCGGGCCGCAGCCGGGCATGGCTGAGCGAGCGCAGCACGTCTGTGACCGGTCCGTACGGCGCATCGGTCTGCTGGACGTTGCGAACCAGGTGTGCAGCGAGGGCAGAAATTGTGGGCAAGGTTCCGTCGTGGCGAACCTGCCAGGTGGAGGAGAAGTAGGCCTCGACCTTTGCTGTGGGGGAGCCAAGGACCCTCGCTATTCGGGTGGCTGCCTCGGTGCGTTCCCGTGGTGTGGGTGCAGGCACCAGAGTCCCGAACAGGTCCAGTACTACTGTCTCCACTGCCAGCGTCAGGAGGTGGTGATGCGGGCGAGTTTTCGCCCGGCCTTGAGGTAGAAGTCCCCGGCCTGGGCGTCGAGCTTGTCCTTGAGCAGGCGTGCCAGCGGGGTATGCGTATCGTCGACGGCGAGCTGTACCTGATCCTGGTCGCCATCGGCCTCCACCACCAGTCGTAGGCCGTTCTGCTGGGCCAGACGTCTCACTTCCCCATTGCTCTTGGCGAATCCCAGGTTCTTGACGACGTCAGCGAGGCTCTGTTCCAGGTCGGTGACGCTGGGCAGGTCCTCGACATCGCCGAAGGTGCGCTTGGAGAAGCGCGCCACGAATTCCTCACGCGCCTGCATCGCGGCGTCGACCCCGTGGATGGCGGCGGTGACCTCACCGGCGAGGACCTTCTTCAGGTCCATGGGGTGCAGTGTTCCGGCCGTGATGCGGTCGCTGGTAAGGGCAAGTTCGGAGTCCAGCCACTCCGAAAGCGTACGGAAGTACGGCTCGACGAGCCGATCGGGCACTGACATGAGCTTGCCGAAAATCTCGCCGGGTGGGGCGGTCAGGGGGACGTAGTTGCCCTGGGACTTGCTCATCTTGGCGCCAGAGCCATCGGTTCCCTCGATCAGGGAGGTTGCCACCACCAGTTCCGGCGTCTGGCCGCAGATGTCCATGACTTTGCGGCACATCTGCATGTTGAGGAACTGGTCCAGCCCGCCGACCTCTAGGTCGCATTGGGTCTCCACCGAGTCGAGGGCCATCACCACCGAGTACAGCAGCTCGGCAAGGGACAGCCCGTGCCCAGAGTCCAGGCGAGTGCGAAAGTCCTCGCGCTGTAGCGCCATGGACGCCGGGATCTTTCCGGTGATCTCGATGAGTTGGGGCAGAGTGAACTGGCGCAGCCAGTCGCCGTTGTGCCGGAACTGGGCGCGTTCGAAGTCGAAGAACGGGCTGACCTGCTCGCGGTAGGTGGCGAGGTTGCGGGCGATGTCCTCGTCGGTGAGCGCGGGGCGTTCATCGGAGCGGCCGGAAGGGTCACCGATCTTGGCGGTCATGTCGCCGACGATGAACACAACCTGGTGACCCATGCGTTGGAAGCGGCTGAGTAGCAGCATCGGCACGCTGTGGCCCAAGTGGACCTCGGCGCCGGTGGGGTCGATGCCGAACTTGGCGACAAACGAGCGCCCTTCCCTACCGGCCGCGGTGATTCGCTCTGCGAGGTCCTCAGTGGAGGGCTGGAGCTGCTGGGTGCGGTTCGCGATGAGCGCGGCCTGTTCCTCGGCGGGAAGGTCGGAGAGGTCCAGGCTGCGCCGGCGGGTGGTCTCGGTCAACAACTCACGCACCGTGGCGTCTGCCGCAAGATCAGCATCTTTGAGCAGCTCGCTCACATGGTCGACAGACTGGCTCAGCCGGGTCATCGCAGCTCTCCTGGGACCGGGACGTCGCGCCACATGTTATCGGCCCCGCATCCTCGACGTGTCCTTTCAGCGGGGCCAACGCTGGATCAGATCAGTAACGTACTCCGCGCGGCGATCATCGCGGCGACTCTGTCAGCGTCATCGCAATCGGAGAGACGCATCGTGAACACAGGTTGTCCTCTCACGGAGGTGCTCAGATATGAGTGGGTTGGTGCCAGCGGCATTCGCAGTGGGTCCAGGGTTGTTCGCAGGTGGGGCAGGGTGGGTTGAGCCAGGTGTGGATCTCCTTTGCGTCGTAGCGGTGGGTGCCGCCGGGGTGCGGTAGGTGGTGAGGTATCCGGCGAGGCGCCAGCGGGTCACGGTCAGCGGGGCGACCCGGAACATGGCGGCGACTTCGGCGCGGGTGAGGAGGTGCATCGCCAGGGGCTCCTGTTCTACGGATCGAGGGAAGGGGAAGGACCCGCCCGGCCCGGTCGGGGAAGGACGCGGAACCGGGCCGGACGGGAGCCGGAGGGATCGGAAGGTTTGTGTGGGGGTGGTGTGGCCTGCCTCGGGCGCCTGGCGGGCGTGCGGGGTGCGCTTCACTACCCGAACGGGGTGCTGCGT
>NZ_JAVLVT010000025.1:0-4326 GCF_031628175.1 Lipingzhangella rawalii
ACAGGCGCTGGTTCTCCGCCCGCAGCTGTTCGGTTTCCTTGACCGCGGCACGAAGCGCGGCGACAAGCTGTTCCGTGTCGGCGTTCATGTCACTCTCCCCGGTTCGATGCATCGGTTGACTGGGTGCCGTTCAGTGCAAGCGACACCAGATCCGCAGCGTCCATGGCGTCAATATCGGCAGCGGTGGACGTATGCGGTTGTGGGGTGGGCCCGGCCGGTGTGCCCGTTCCTGGATTCCCTGCGTGCTGATCCCGGGTTTTCGGTGGCGCGTCGTCTCCGAGTAGCTGGCTGAGTATCAGCTCGCGGACCGCTGCCGGTGTGGGGTGGTCGAAGGTCAGGGTTGCGGGAAGGCGCAGCCCCAGCGCCGCCCCGAGGCGATTGCGCAACTCCACCGCGGTGAGGGAGTCGAAGCCCATGTCGCGGAAGGGGCGGTCGAGGCGGATGCTGCCGGGGCTGGCGTGCCCCAACACCTGTGCGGTGTGGTTGCGTACCAGATCCGTGACGAACCGGTGCTGCTCCCCTGGCGACATCGCCACCAGTCGCTCCCGGCGGGAGGCAGGGGTGCCGTCGCCCTGCGGTGTTTCCGCAGACACCGGTGTCTGCGGGGACACCGCGGATTCTTCGTGGCGTGGGCGCAGCTTCGCCAGCGGCCCCTGTCCTCCCGGCGCCAGCTGTGCTGCCACAACAAATGGATAGCTGGACCACAGTCCCTGGTCGAACAGTTCCAGCGCTTCCGGTGTGGACAACGCAACCACACCGTCGCGCCGGAGCCGTTCGTGGTCACGCTGGTTCAGGTGCCCGGTCATACCGCTCTCCTCGGCCCACACGCCCCAGGCCAGGCTCGTAGCAGCGGTCCCCCGAGCACGCAGGTCCTGAGCGAAGGCGTCCAGGAACGCGTTCGCCGCGGCGTAGGCGGCCTGACCGGGGCCTCCGAGCGTTGCCTGCACCGAAGAGAACATCACGAAGGCGGACACATCGTGTTCCTGGGTGAGTCGATGGAGGTGCAGCGCCGGGGCGATCTTGGCCCGCAGGACCGTGTCCAGCTGCTGGGCTGTCAGGGTTGCCACGGTGGCGTCCTCGAGGAGGCCCGCGGCGTGCACGATCCCGGTGAGGGGATGCTCCTCGGGCACCAGCTCGATCACCTGTGCCACCTGGCTGGCCACGCTGAGATCGGCCGCCGCGATCGTGACCGTCGCTCCTAGCTCCGTGAGCTCGTGGTGCAGCTGCGTGGCCCCCGGTGCCTCCGTACCCCGCCGGCTGACCAGCAGGACATTCGCGACTCCGTGTCGCTGCACCAGATGCCGCGCGATCCGGGCCCCCAAGGCTCCGGTACCTCCGGTTACCAGAACCGTTCCTCGCGGATCCAGGGGACGGGGAACCGTCAACGCCAACTTTCCGATGTGTTCGGATTCGCGGAGTGTGCGCAGTGACTCTTCGGCCCGGCGCACATCCTGCACCGACACCGGCGGCGGCTGGACGACTCCGTCCTCGTATAGCCGCACCAGCTCGCCCAGCAGCCGGTGCACGTCGGCAGCGGGCGTGTGCAGCAGGTTGAACGGTAGGTAGCGCACATCGGGGTAGCGCGCCCCAACCTCGTCCACGTCCCGGATGTCGCTGCGCCCCAGCTCGACGAACCGTCCGCCGGGCCGCAGCAGCTCCAGGCCCGCATCGATGGCCTCACCGGTCACCGAGTTAAGCACTACGTCCAGCACGGCCTCACCGCGCTCCCCACGGAAGCACCGCGCGAAGTCGGTATCGCGCGAAGAGGAAATCCGGCTCTGTGGAATACCGAGTTGGCGCAGCATGGGCCACTTGCGCGGGTGGGCGGTGGCGAACACCTCGGCGCCGAGATGATGGGCGATCTGGATCGCGGCCAAGCCCACCCCGCCCGCAGCAGCGTGAACCAGCACCCGCTCACCGGGCTGTACCCGGGCTACCTCGACCAGACACGCATACGCTGTCAGAAACACCACGGGCAGAGCCGCGGCAGTGCTGAACCCACATCCCGTGGGGATGGGGGCCACCCGGTGGTGGTCCGCAACCGCGACCGTGCCAACAGCGCCCTCGGCCAGACCGAACACCGCGTCCCCCGGGCGCAGGTCGGCCACACCCGGGCCGGTTTCCACCACGATTCCCGCCACCTCGGCCCCCAGCGGAGCCGGTTCGGGATACTCGCCGAGGGCGATGAGGACATCGCGGAAGTTCACTCCGGCTGCCCGCACCTCCAGCCGCACCTGCCCCGCCTCCAGCGGCCGCTGCTCGACCGTGGCCAGGGACAGCCGTTCCAACGTTCCCGGTTCGGCGATCTCCAGGCGCCAGGCCTCGGCGCCCTCGGGCGGGGTCAGGGGTGGTGGAGTCACCGACGTGGTCAGCTGTGGCAGGTACACCCCACCGTCGCGCACCATGACCTGCGACGCGCCGGTCGCCAGCGCGGCTGCCACCAGATCGGTTGTGGGTTCGGCGTCCTGGGGATCCAGGTCCACCAGCACGAAGCGCCCGGGATACTCGGTTTGGGCCGAGCGCAGCAAACCCACGGCTGCGGAGTCCTCCAGCCCGCACACTCGTGCGGTGGTGGTCCCGGCCAGGGCTCCGCGCGTGAGCACCACCAGCGTGCTGTTCTCCAAAGCCGGCTCGGAAAGCCACGCCTGCACCAGCTCCAGCAGCTGGTGTGTGCGCGCCAGGGCCTGGTGTTCCATGCCACGGTGGGGGCCGTCGTGCTGCTGCACGCTTCCCAGGGCGGTCACCGTGGCCACGGGGCCGCGGTCCGCACCTGCGCAGTACCGGGCGACGGCGGAAACATCCGCACACCACATCTCGGTCTGGATGCTTGGGGGAAGCCCCTCCCCCAGAGCCACCCACGCGTGCGGAACATGGCCGTGTGCTGCCGTCCGGATGTGAGGTGCGGGCACCCACTGGAGGTAGTGCAGATCGGGCTCGCCCGAGGTGGGCAGCCATTCGGCTGTGGCCGGGCGCAGCGTCAGCTCCGCCACATCCAGCACCGATGTGCCGGCTTGGTCGACTGCGGACACGCCGACCACGAGCCCGTCCTGCTGGCCGCGGGCCACCCGCTGTATGCGCACCCACAGACGACGATCCACGGTTCCGTGCAACCGCACTCCCTGCCAGCTGAACGGCAGGAGTGCAGGCTCGGATTCGGCGCCGATTTCCACCGGACTGTCGCTGCTGGATCGGGACATGAGCAGGGCGTGTAGCGCCGCGTCCACCACGATCGGATGGGCGGCAAACCCCCCGGGCGTGGGGTCCGCACCCAGGTCCACCTCTGCATACACCTCGGTGTCGCTGTGCCACGCGGCGTTCAACGCCCGAAACACCGGGCCGTATCCGTGTCCCCGCTGCTCCAGACGGTCGTATCCGGCACGAACGTCCACCGCACGACTGTGAGCTGGAGGCCATGCAGCACCGGCCGCTCCGACACAGTTCTCGACCGTGGCGCTTCCATCCTCGTGTGAGGTGTCGCCGCCGGGGGCGAGTGTCCCGGTGGCGTGCAGGGTCCAGGTCTGGCTTCCGTTGGCACGCGTGTGCACGGTCAGGCCGCGATGCCCCTGGGAATCGACGGATGTCACCACCACCCGCAGCATCAGGGCCTTGTCCGTGTCGACGCCCGGTAGCACCAGCGGAGTGACCAGCGTGAGCTCCGCGAGGTGGCGATATCCGACCTGCCGTCCCGCATGGAGCGCCATGTCGAGCAGCGCTGTACCGGGGACCACCGGAGATGCACCAAGGGTGTGCTCCAGCAACCATCCCTGCCGTGCCGGCGACAGTGACCCGGTCAGCACCGTGGCGCCGTCAGGAAGATCCACCGAGGCACCCAACACGGGGTGCGCGGCCGACTCCAGGCCCAGGCTTTGAGGATCGTGCACGGTCGAGGAACCGTCGAGCCAGTATCGAGTCTGCTCGAAGGGATAGCGGGGCAGCTCGTCCGCGACCTCGGCGCGCAGTTGCGCATCGGCTACAGCGTGCGGTGTCAGTGTGCGGAACACGGCCTCCCAGTCCACCTCGGCCCCGTGGACGTAGGCGTCGCTGAGCGCGGTGAGCATCTGGACGGAATCACCCCGGTCGCGCCGGAGGGTGCCACTGACTCGGTGCGTGTCCGTGCCGATTGTGTCCTGCACGGCCGTGGTGAGTACGGGGTGTGGGCTGACCTCGAGGAACTGGCGGTATCCGGCCGCGCTGAGCGCCTGGACCGCTTCGGCGAGCCGCACGGGATGGCGTAGGTTGCGGTACCAGTACTCACCGTCGAGCGCGTCCTGCACCCTCGCCCCGGTCAGTGAGGAGTAGAACGGGATTTGGGGTTCCTGTGTCGCG
>NZ_JAVLVT010000026.1:0-3891 GCF_031628175.1 Lipingzhangella rawalii
TAGGTGCTCGGTGTAGGCTAGGCGGGAGGACCCGTCCACGGCGGAGTAGACGTAGCCGTCCGCCGCCCCGGTGTTCACGGCCCGCTGGGCGGTGCGGGTGGCTTCGGAGTCGCGGCCGTGAACGCGCCATCCCTGCCCTCGGGGATGCGTCCGAGCTTCTTCACATCCAGGTGGACCATGTGGCCGGGCCAGCGCGCGGTGATGCGGCCCGGGACACGGTTGGTGGCACCGCCAGGCCTCGATGGTGGCGACGGTCTCGCCCGAGGCGGCCCGGGGGCTGCGGTCCGGGGTGGAGGAGCGCTCGTGCAGGCCGGTCTCACCATAGCGACGGTAGCGGTTGACCCACGTGGAGGCACACGCCCGCGAGATGCCCATCTCGGCGATCGGGCGGCTCCGGCAGCGCGACGAGGCGGCGGCGCCCTTCGAAGGACAGCGGCGCATTACTGTGTGGCACGAGAGCAGGTCCCTTCCGGTGGCTCGATGAGTGGTTGGCGCTTCTCATCATCGCCACCGTGGGCCTGCTCTCCTCATGTCACCCCGTGCCAGTGTCAACAACCTCCCACCCCGCAACAGCTAGACCGGCCAACAGGTAGGTGATACGTGGCGCGTCGTATCCAGCGTCCAACACGGTGAGGATCTCGGGATCTCCATGTTGCCACTGCTCGGCATCGAGGAGATGCCCGATGACCTCGCGTAGCTGGGCGGCGGTGAGCCTCGCTGTATCGGCATCGGGTCCAAGCGGCGGGCATCGAGGACGGGCGTGCAGGACGTAGATCCGCTCTCCAAGGCGGCCACTATCAAATACGGGCCACCTCGGAATCATCACGTGCTGGTCGGCGCCGCGCTCGCAGGTAAGGGAGAAGGAACGCCGAGGACCGGTGGCCCCATCTGGGCGCAGTCATGGGGAGGCATCGGCCGCCAGCACCAGCCGCCCGTCGCCGCGCGGGGTAGCGGCATCGCGGCCAGGCACCGGCGCAGCTGGGCGGCATAGATGCGATCCTGGTTCAGACGGGCATACAGAGCGCCGTGGCCGCGCCGGTGTTCGGGTGCCAGAGCCAGGTCGACCCGCGTCTTGACCGGCCCCTCGGTACACAGCAGGGCATCTGCCAGTTCGAACAGCGCATCAGGACGACGGGTCAGGTAGTCATACGGGCCTGCGCGAAACCGGGACAACTCCGACAAGGACTCGACATGGGCAGCATCGTCCAGCACACTCATAAACACGGCCTTCGTTGTGGCTCAGGTGCTTCTTCGTCGTCGCACATGATCACGCGAAGGCCGTCGCGCTGTCCGGGAAACGACCAAGTCCCCGACCTGAGCACTGAACCAGATAACGGCGAAGGTCAAACGTCAAGCTCAGGAGGGGCTGAGGAAACCGTGTTGGCGTAGGTAGGCGAGTAGTTCCGCGGCGGCCGCATCGGGGTCGGTGTGCACGATTCGCGCGGGGGAGTGCGCGGTATAGGTGCCGAGAATGGTCAGGGCGCGTTCCCGTGCACTACGGCTGGGATCCGGGGACGGCAGGGCGCGCGGACGCGCCCGGAACGGGCCGGAGCGGTGCGGAAACCCGGAGAAGCCATCCCGCGGCGCCGGGGCCAGCGCGGTCGTGACCTCGGCCGTGTCCAGCAGGGCGGTGAAGGACGCACGGCGCGGGGCGACGCGGTCCCCACCGACCCGCACCCCGGCCTCCACCGACAGCACGGCCGGGGCCGCCACCCGCAGGCGTTCCCGACGTCCCCCATCCAGACGGCGAACGGCCCGGATCTCGTCCGGGATGCTGGACTCCAGCTCCATCAGCCCCAGGGCCTGGGCCGCATCAAGTTCCTCGGCGAGGAAAGCCGGGACGGAGCCGCTGCCGCGGTCCACGCTGGCCGATCCGCACAGCACCAGTTCCGCCGGCTCGCTACCGTCCGGGCCGAGCACCGAGGCCAGCGCGGCGGCGACGGTGGCGCTCGCGGCACTCCCGTGCGGCCCTCCGGTCGGCAGTTCGATCCGGACCGCACGCGCCGCACCCATCGCACGTGCCTCCCGCAGCAGGGGTTTCGCCTCGGAGGGGCCGGCGGTGACCGCCACGACGTCCCGGTTCCACTGGTCACCCAGGCGCAACGCCAGTTCCAGGGCCGCGAAGTCAGCGCTGGAGGCACCCAGAGACCGGGCGTCGCGGTGGCCGTGGACACACACGGTCCCGTCGACGGGATCGATGTCGGGGCGCAGGTCGACGAGTTTCAGCGCGGCGACAATGCTCATGGCGCTCCAGTGGCAGGACGACGACGGGTGCCGACGATCCTAACGGGCCGTTCCGGCCCCGCTCGGGCGCCGGTGCGCACTGGGGTCCGCCCCCGCGGCCCGGCCGGATCGCGGCGCAGCGGCGGATTTGGTTGACTATCCGCATGTATTCACCCGAACCGCGGGACTATCCCGCGCATTCGCCGCCGGGCGCCCGTTCACAGCACGGATATCCGCCCACCCCGCCCAGCCAGCCCCGCACTCTGCCCGAACCCTCCCCCGGGGGTGGCCGTGGTGCCGCTGCGGGCCCGCTGGATATGGATCTGGATCTACTTCACCGGCGGGGCAATAGTCAACTGCATCTATCTGCCGTTCACGTGGCTGTCCGGAACCGGGCTGGGCTCGGACACCTCGGACTTTCCGCTGGGCTGGGTACTGCTCGGCAATGTGCTTTTCCTCGCCTGGGGGTGTTACGTGGCGCCGCGGATGCTCACCCGGCAGGGGGCCGCGGTGAGCGCCACCGGTATCACCCTGGTCCAAGAGCCGCTGCTGTGGTTCCCCGGACGTGGGGTCGCGCTGGCCTGGGAACAGATTCACGCGATCACCAGTGCACACGAATCCGACGGCAGTGGAACCGAAAGCACCAACCACCGCACGGTGGTGCGGATCCGGCCCACGGATCCGGACCAGCTTCCCAAACTGCCAAGCTGGGCGAGCAGGAGACTCCTGTTCCTGAACGACACGGTGATCCAGGTGGACTCCTGGCTTAAGCACGCGCAGCGGCTGTTGCAGGTCCTGCGCGAGACCCGTCCGGACCTGGTGCACGAGCACTAGGCACCCGAAGCTTCTGCCCGGTGGCTGCGTGGGCTGCGTGGCATCCCTTCCACCGGCACGGCGACCGTCCCAGTCCCCGACGGCGCCCCAGCCATCCCGCTCTACGCCGTGTCTCTTGGAGTGTCCGCGGGGTGGGGTGCTGGTCTGGCCGCCTCGGTGGGCGTGGTCGCAGTTCATGAACTCCCCCAAGCCGAATGAGCGCTGGCTCTGCTGATGTGCGCGAATCCGCCCAGGGCAGGCCCGAGGGATGCACCCGGACTCCATGCCGGTGCCCGTGGTGAGGGCAGCGTTGCGGGGTGTGGAGGAGACCCGGCAGGAGGTTCCCCGAACCGAGCCATCCCCAATCCCGCATCCGTCCGTGGGCCGGGGTGCGGGAGAGTGCTTCCCCCAGTGTCACCATCCCCGAGGCCGCTTCCGCCCCTCCGGTACCCGTGGTGCGGGGGAGGGCACCCAGGGCGCGACGCCGCCCGCGGCCACCACTTGTCGGAGGCTTGGAGAAGTCCGCACGCCGGGTTCGTCCGGGGGTTGTGGTGGCGGTGGTTGGTTGATTCTGCGCGTCGTGTTGGCCGCCGGCGGCGTCGCGCCGTGGTGGTTCCTGGTGGTGTGCTGTTCCCTGGGGCGCTCCCCCGCACGACGGCCAGCGGGGGTGTTGGGGGCGGTGACCGTGGAATGCATCCCGCTGCCCGGGGAGCGCGCTTTCCGGCACGAGGGCCAGCGGGGATGTGGGGGGCGGTGATCGTGAGACATATCCCGCTGGTCGGGGGATGCGCCCACCAGCCGGCACCACCCCGGTTGCCCATCGTGCGGGGGAGGGCACCCAGCGCCCGACACCAC
>NZ_JAVLVT010000027.1:0-3739 GCF_031628175.1 Lipingzhangella rawalii
CCGAGCCGCGCCAATAGTACGGCCGCACCCGGGCCGCTGCCTTCGCCGGTGCCTCCTCCGTGGCGGTGCTCCGGCCAGACCACCGCCCCGAGGACCGGAGCCACGAGCACACCCACCCAGGCGCCCCCGGAGCAGAAGATGGGGGAATGAGTCGGCGTGTCAGCAGCGCCAACGCAGAAGCCAGTAGGGCTACGAACCGCATGGGAACCCCTCCTCGGGGAGCTGTGGATGAGTGCTACTGCCATCCTGGATCCGCCGAACTGAATTCGCAATAAGGAAAATGCAATTGGTGGATATGTCTGGTTCGGTGTGCCGGCCAGGCCAACCCCGTCGTATGGTGATCGCATGGCCACCCGCTACAGCCCGAGTGCTCGTCGTCGGCGCCTATCCATGCTTCTCCGGCAGCTACGCGAGGAGCGAGGCATGCGCGTCAATGACGTAGACGCCCAGCTCGACTGGTCGTCCGGCAAGATCAGCCGCATGGAGCGCAATGAGTGGAAGCTCCCCAGCGTGCGCGACATGGAGGACCTGGCGCGGCTCTACGAGGTCGATGAGTCGATACGCGAAGCCCTCATCGCGCTTGCCCGACAAGCACGTACACGCGGCTGGTGGGTGCAGCATAAGGATGTGCTGCGCGGCAGCTTGCCTGATTGGGAGTCTGGCGCGTCGATGATCCGCACCTACGAGGGGATGCTCGTGCCGGGGCTCTTGCAGTCGCCGGACTATGCAGCCGCGATCCTGCGCTCTGGTCGCGTCTTAGGTGACGACGAGATCCGCCGGAAAGTAGATCTCCGCATGGAACGCCAGAAGATCCTGGACCATGAGGAGGCACCGCGACTCTGGGCGATCATCGACGAGTCCGCACTGCGGAAGCGTATCGGCGGCGAGAAGGTGATTCGTGGTCAGATTGAGCACCTACTCACGATGGCTGAGCGCTCCAACATCGACCTCTCCGTGATCTACGACCACTCCGGGGCACACCCTGCGCTCGGTGACACTTTTGTCATCCTGGACTACCCCGATCCTGAGGACCTACCACTGGTGTATATCGAGACCGCAACGGAGGATCTGATCGTCGAGGATCCTGAGGCGATCCAGTACTACGTGCAAATGTTCGGACACACCTACAATGCGGGCGCATCACCCGATGAGTCAGTGTCCTACCTTGAGTCCCTACTCAAGTAAGCAGAGGAAGTTAACTTTATGCACTCATCCGTCCACAACTGGCGCACGTCTAGTTACAGTGCGCATGGCGACAACACCTGCGTTGAGGTCGGCGATCTTCACGGCGCGGTCGCGATGCGCGACTCCCAGCATCCGGAGCTCGGCCACCTAACTGTTCCTGTTCCAGAGTGGACGGCTTTCATGGTGGCTATTCGGTCGGGTGGTCTATAGGGTCACCAATGGCAAAAGCCCCCGACAGGTACGCCTGACGGGGGCTTCGTACTCATCCAGTACGCACCTAACCCCGCCACACGGTCACCGATCCGACGGCACAGCCGGGTACTCGCCGCCCACTCCCGAATCCCGTAGTTGGGTTCAGGGTTGGGTGCCTTTGCCGTTGCAGGCGTCGCAGCGTACCCAGACCTCTCGGGGGCCGCCGTCACCCTCCTGGCTCTGCGGCACCTCGCCGCGGCCCCGGCATACGGGACACTCTTGAGGTTCCTGGCGATGCTTGCCCATCAGTGTGTCACCTCTGTTAGCTGGTTGTTGGGGGAATCCAGCCAGATGTGCTGGCCTGTGGTGTTCACCGTGAGGCCAAGACGTTCCAGGGCCGGCTCGCCGAGGTGCACCCACGCCTGGAACGCAGCCTCCAGCTCGTCCCAGAGATTGCGTGGCCCGCGCTGTCGAACCTCGGCTGTGCCGCCGGTGGGAGGTTGGATCGCGATCGCGTGGGAGTCACTGACCCATTCCCGCAGTGTCGCTCGAAACGTGCTGTCGACCGGGTTACTTCCACCACCACTGAACGACACCCCCGGAAGAAGCCCCGCCAGAGCGACCTCGAACGCGGTGCCCGCCGCGGCGATCCGCCGCGGATCGATGGCGCTGCTGCGTTCCCGGGGTTCCCCGCGGATGGGCGCGAACGGGTCCCGCTGAGCGCGCAGCGGCATGAACGCACACACTCGGTGAAAGCGCCCAATGGCCGCGCCATCGGTCACGGTCAGCCGGGTCCGTAGGTTCGTCATGCCCACACTGGGACTCCACGGCACAACGATGATGCCTCCGGGGCGCGCCTGTTCCACCCAGGTGTAGGGGATGGTGACGACCCCGCAGGTCACGTGGATCCGATCGAACGGTGTCCCATCGGGGTCACCCACAGTGCCGTCTCCGACGACGAGCCGGGGAGTGAACCCCGCACGATCAAGATGTTCCTTGGCCTGCGCGGCGATCTGCTCGTCCACCTCGATGCTGGTCACCTGCTGCGCACCGAGGTAGGCCGACAGCAGCGCCGCCGTCCAGCCCGTTCCCGTACCCACCTCCAGCACCCGATCTCCCGGGTAGGGATCCAAGAGCCGGAGCATGTCGAACACCAGGGACGGAGCCGAACTGGAACTGGTCAACCGGTGTGGATTCCGGTCCACGTTCTCTGTGGTCAGTTCCACGTCTCCATCAACGATTTGGGTCACCAGCGCCACATCACGCTGGACAGCCTGGCGCCACTCCTGAGTGGCGAGCTGACGATCCACCACCCCGACCCCCGGCACCCACGCCCGTTCCGGAACGAACCACTCCCGTGGCGCGGCCCGCAGCGCCGCCGCCCACTCCGCATTCGGGGCGAACTCCTCCAGGGGGTCCTGCTCGGGCTCAACCATCGGGGGTTCGGCCTCTCCACGCGCGACACCACGAACCACCCCACCCCTACCCCACCGTGACCACGACGTCACCCTGTGGCCGAGTGCGGCCAGAGGCCGGACCCACTGCGGCGGCGGGGCAGCCGAGCGGTCCGGGATCCGCCTTGCGGCCTTTCTGGAATTTTTCTAGCCGGCAGGCCCCGGCATCCCCCGGCAGGCCCCGCACGACCCCGTCAGGCCACGCGCGTCCGAGCTGATCACCTGCGCATATGCTGATGACCATGGTCCACGCGGCCGTACCCCTTTCTTTGCATACCAGAGGCCAGGGGTTCGACTCCCCTTGGCTTCATGAGGATTGCGTGGGTCAGGTTCTCGCCCCCTGGTGACGGAGGAGGAACCACCGTTCCCGTATCCGGGGGGTGATCCCCGGACTGTTGCGGACTGTGCAGTACGTGCGGTCGGTGGTATCCGTGTACACGTGTGCTCTGTCCGGCGTTCCTCGGTAGCACCATGTGTGACACGATGGCAGCGCCAGCGCCGTCCTGACCTTGGCTTTCCTCTGTAGCGCGGCGGTGTTCGGGGGAACTACGTCCTGTAGTACCGTCTGGCGCATGGACATCCTGTTCTCAGTTCTGCTGTTTCTGCATCTATTGGGCATGGCCGGGATCCTCAGCGGCTGGCTGATGCAGCTCATCTCCGGGCACGCGAAGTCACCCAAGGTGCTGCTGCACAGCACCATCCTCCAGGTTGTTACCGGACTGGCGCTGGTGACCTTCCTGGAGATGGGTCTGGTCGACGCAGATCCGGACCATATGAAGGTCACTGCCAAGACCGTGGTGGGTGTCGCCATCCTGGTGCTCGCGATCCTCAATATGCGCAAGCCGTCGCTGCGGCTGGCCAACATCGCGGGGATCCTCGGGATCCTCAATGTGGCGGTGGCCGTGTTC
>NZ_JAVLVT010000028.1:0-3009 GCF_031628175.1 Lipingzhangella rawalii
TGAAAACGGGAGCCGCCAGATCGCCGAGTGCGCTCGAGCTGGATTGAACCGGGTCAACTTCTCCGTCTTCGGCACCACCCCAACCGAACTCGCCCAAGTTCAGCACGCCCGATTTCGCGATACCGAACGGGCGGAACGAAAGATCACCGCGCTGCGGGACGCCATCGCCGCTTGTGTCGAGTACGGCGTTACCCCAAGCGCCAACATCGTTGTCCTAGACCATGGCCACATCGATCGGGTCCACCGCCTTCTGGACACCTATTCCCCTCAACTCTCGGTGCGGCTTCTCAACTCTCTGGATCACGGGCAAGTCTCGCTCGAGGCCATCCAAGAGATCTTGGATCAACGCGGCGCAATCGCTGAGGCCCGCTACCTCACTGCGGGCGCTTCCGGTGCCCGCACCGCCTACCGGCTTGAGGACGGTCGGCACGTCTACGTCAAGTGGATCCGGCCAATCCGTCTGCCTGAGACGTGTGCCTCCTGCCGGTTCAACAACGACACCGATTGCCAGGAAGGTTTCTATGGCCTGCGTCTCTACCGTGCCCAAACCGGCGAGTACCTGGTTGGAGTGTGCCTACAGCGTATGGACCTGTGCTGGAGACTCGAGGGTTTCCTTGACCACCCGATCGCCCGTGAGATCCTGGAATTCCGCATCGCTGAACACCGTAAGCTGTTACAGGAGTCCGTCAGCTAGAATATCAACCTCCACGTAACGAAAGGAACGATTTATGGGTCACACCAGTGTCGAATACGAGGCCAAAATCCTCGATATCGACCCCGATCCCCTCATTGCGCAGATCCAGAACAACGGCGGCGTCGAAATCGGCAAGAGGACGCAGCGCAGATATGTCTACGACATCGACCCGAATGACCAGTCCCGCTGGATTCGTCTGCGCGATACCGGCGACGATGCCACGCTAGCTATCAAAGAAATCGACACCGACGCGATCGGCGGAACCCGAGAAACCGAGGTCACGGTCTCCGATATCGACACTACCAACGTCTTGTTGTCCAAATTGGGATACCGTCCCAAAGCTTATCAAGAAAATCACCGGCACAGCTTCATCCTGAACGGGGCGTGTTTGGAGATCGATTCCTGGCCGTTGATCCCGCCTTACCTCGAAATCGAAGCTGATACCCGTGAGGACGTCGTGGACATCGCCAAACTCCTGGGGTATGACGAGACCCAGCTCACCGGGCAGAACACCACGAAGATCTATGCCCACTACGGTATCGACCTGGCGACCATCACCGATCTACGCTTTCCCGAAAACGCATGACCCGTGAACTCACCCTTCAGCGTCAGCAGTACCTAACCGATGTTGCTGAGGAGATCAACGCCCGGCCGTGGGTCTGTCTGGGGGGATACACGCCGCAAGAGGTGTTCCACAAGCAGTTGCTGGAGGGCCGGGGCGAGGGCGTTGCTTCAACGAATTGAGACCGCCCGTTATCGACCTGGCCCGCTCCAGCAACAGAAACGATGTCCCAAAGCAGCAAGTCAGGCTGGCCACTATCCCGCGCTCGGCTTCGCGGTCGCGCAGAAGGTCCCCGAGGATGTCTGGGCTGCCTATCGGCGCCTGGTGAACGCCGGATTCGACAGCCGCCTGCTCTGACTGGCTGGCCCCGGGTGGGCAGCCGGGGCCATGGGGGCCTGGGGCGCGCCTGCGCCCGTGTGGCGCGGGTGGGCCAGGCAGCGTGTGGCTAGAGCTCCTGGGTGCGCACGGCGTTCAGGAAGGCAGCCCACTCGGCGCGGGGCACTCTGAGCTGGCCCAGCTGGCGGTGCTGGGTGTCGCGGACGTGGGTGTCGCGTTCGGTGCGGTAGACCTCGACGCAGTTGCCGCCGTTGCCGTAGCTATAGCTGGACTTCGTCCACATCTCCATAGTGATCACCGTTTAGCTTGCGTATCCGTTGGATGGACGCGGCGGGAGGCAGGGCCTCGGCCTGCAACTGTCCGAACAGGGTCATCATGGCGCTGACGTTGTCCGCATGATCGAAGGTCTCCCCACCGAGCGCGTGTTCGATGTAGACGACCGACCCCACGTCTGTCAAAGCCATGATCTGAAACGGTAGCACCATGCCGATGCTGCTGACCTGGCTGTTCGGGAGTACTTGGACCTGGATGGCCCCCTCTTCCGCGAGCGCGACGACGTGGCGGAGCTGATCACGCATGACCGTCTCGTCCCCAACGATATCGGTGAACACCGATTCGCGCAGAACAAAGAGTAGCAGCGGGTCGTTCTTACGGATCAGGGCCAGGCGCTCCGTGCGGATGCGTACGATCCGGTTCACCTCGTCCGGTTTTGCCTTGACCAGCCGGTCCGTGACCAGGGCACGAGCGTAGTTCTCGGTTTGGAGGACTCCCGGAACTACCAGCGGCTCGTAGGTGCGGATCTCGCTGGAACGGCGCTCCAGAATGAGCGCATCCTTGAACCAGTCCGGAACGTCACGCTGGCCGACCGTGTCGTTCCATATTTGACGCAGCGTCCCTCCTGTATCCAAGACTTGGTCCAGAATGTCCGCATGCTCCCGCCGTGGGGTGCGACTCCTGCGCTCCATGCTGCCCACCATCGCGTGCGACATGTTGGCGCGTGAAGCGAGCTGACGCTGCGTCATGCCTGATAGTAGACGTATTCGCCGAAGTTCGAGGCCGAACCGGCGCCACCGGCCATCTAGATCTTCTGCCATGGACGCATACTCGCACAATCGGATCCACGTGGATACAGAAGTGACGGCAAGAAACGAATCTGTGGATTTCCTGGCCTCGGGAGTCTGGATCGATAAAGGTGGGTTCACTATCAAGTGACCCCGGCGACCGTAGGCGCGGCCCCGGGGTCTGGCCCACCTGGAGGTGCCCAGATGGACGTGTCCATGGTAGTTGCGGTGCGGTTGGTGCGGGGGTATCGCGCGTCGGTTGGCCGGGGGTGGCTGGTGCGGCCGTATGTGTTGGCCGCGGAGTTGCGGCGGGCGGAGGCGAATGCGCGGCGGGAGTTGGCGGGCCTGGTTGGCCC
>NZ_JAVLVT010000029.1:0-2478 GCF_031628175.1 Lipingzhangella rawalii
TCACCGCCGCCGTCACCGTCACCGCCGCCGTCACCGCCGCCGTCACCGCCGCCGTCACCGTCACCGCCGCCGTCACCGCCGCCGTCACCGTCACCGCCGCCGTCACCGCCGCCGTCACCGGGCTCACCGGTGAAGTCGGCGGTGGTCTCGGCGAACGTGGCGTTGAGGAAGTCGCCCTCGTAGACGACCTCCCCGTCGGTGTCGTAGGCGGTTCCGGTCACGGAGAGGTCGAACCGCGCATGCGCCCGCGAGTCCTCCTCCTCGGTCACCACGCCGGACTCGATCACGAAGTCGACCGAGTCCACGTCCTCACCGAGGTCGGCGTCGCTACCGTCCACGGTGACCTCAGCGCTCTCTCCTGGGGTCACGTCGGTGCCGAAGACGCTCACTTCAACGGGGTGTGCCCCGCTGGGGACCTCGGCCGTCGGGACGCCGTCCGCGTCCACGTCGGCCTCGGAGGTGGCTCGGACGTCGAGAGCGAAGTCGCTGTCGCCGTCCCCGGGGTTCACGGCCCCGGACTCCACACCCTCCGGCAGCACCAGGGCCAGGTAGCCGTTGGCCAGGGCCAACCCGCTGTCCTCGGTCCACTCACTGTCGTGGTAGCGCGCCGAGGCGTGGCCATTGGAGCCCTCAAGGTCCCCTTCGCTGACGGAGCGGCCGTGGAAGCCCAGTACACCGTCCGGGTCTTCCAGGTGGTCCCACCTCACATCGCCATTGTCAACAGTGGCCTGCACGGAACCCAGGGTTCCGGAGTACTCCTCGGCCACGAAGCCACCGGCCGGCAGGTGCAGCTGCACTGCGGTGGCTGCCACAAACTTCTCACCCTCGTCTGCACCGAGGGGGGCGGCCCCCAGAGCCACGAACATCCCGGTCGCGAACACGGCCGCACAGGAGTTTGTAGCGATTCGCCGACCAGGGAAGCTCGCTTTCGCCACATTCGTGGACGTCATGAATGGCTCCTCTAACAGGAAGTACCGGATAAAAATGCATGACGGCAGGTCTAGGCCGAATACGGCGGGAAAGCGGAAAGATGCGGAAGCTGCCTATCAGACCACCGGGGAGTTCCGCGTCGACACACAGTCGCTGCCCACGCAAACCGCGTGGATAATCTCGAACGATGTGAGTCGACGTGCACGACAATGGCGACATCTGCGCCACGCACACGGAAGACCGCTCGATCCCAGAGCATCGCGGTTCAGGGCGACAGCAGGGACAATAGCACACGGAATTCGCTACGGGTAACGGCCAAATAAGCCCACGATGCGTCAGATATGAACAACACTGAGCCACACTGGCGCGTTCAGCGCGCCGGCACCGACGAGCCCGAAGTTTCAACGATGCGTTCTGAACTGCAAAAATGCCTGCACGAGAACTGTGGCGTACCCTGGCTCCACGAACACAGCCACTCCCAGCAGGAGTCCCTCCAGAACACGACTCACCGTGTCCGCATCCGGCCATCCCGACAGGGGCCTGCACCCAGAATCACGACGCCGACCCAAATATACCGCCGTAGGGTATTATCGCTGGTGGCGAGGCGTGATGCACCCATCAGGAGCGGCGACTATGACCGACGAGACCACCACAGCGGAACAGCAGCCAGCCACCTACGGCTACTACGACAATAAGCAGAAGCACCTGAACCGGCTACGGCGCATCGAGGGACAGGTGCGTGGCCTCCAGCGCATGGTGGAGGACGATGCCTACTGCATCGATATCCTCACCCAGACCTCCGCTGCCAACAAGGCACTACGCGCGGTGGCCCTGGAGCTGCTGGACGAGCACCTCAAGCACTGCGTGGCCCACGCCACCGCACACGGCGGAGCCGAGGCCGAGGCGAAGGTACGTGAGGCTTCCGAGGCGATCGCACGACTCGTGCGTTCGTGATCCGCACCTAGCGAATCCCCTGCGCTGCGACAACATAAAGCACCAGGTGTGTCCCGAGCGAATGGAGGCCACGACCAACCACCGTGCGGCGCAACTCGAACCGCGCCTCGCCGTAGCCATGGTGCTGCCTATCGAGCGTGCGGACATGATCGCGCGGGCACAGCGGGACCGTGGACACGATCTCAGCGACGATTCGGCTGCCGGTCACTGACGGGGGCGTGACAGCGCGCTGAGGATGCTGGATGGTGGTTGCCGCCCCGGGAACGCGCCACCACCCAGGTATAGCCGCGGGCCACGATTCCTAGCTCTGGTCGTGCTCTACGTCGGGCACTGGTCGCGGGTGTGCCTGCCATGGATCCTCGCCGTATCCGGCATGGGCGCGACGCTGCCGCAGCAGATCCCAGCACTGGTCCAGGGACTCTTCCAGAGTGCGCATTCGACGGCGCTCATCCGGGGTCAGACGATGCTCGCACCATGGCCGAGACGAGATTCCGGCACGGCGGGAGCACAACGCGTGGGAGCCCCGGCCGTGGGTGGGGCTGGCCGGGGCTCCGGGAGTCCCCAGGCACGCCTGGGGGGGACTGGCCGACCTAG
>NZ_JAVLVT010000030.1:0-2389 GCF_031628175.1 Lipingzhangella rawalii
TGCGCGTCTGCCCAAGCATCGGCTGGTTGCCCCGGCTCCGGGCGGGATGGCCACCGCGCTGGAGGAAGCCCGGCGTTATCGCCGCTGTGTGGTGTGGTTGGACAACGTCGACCGGCACCTGCATGTGGATGCGGATCTTACCGCCGAGGCCCTCACCGCCCTGGTTGATTCCCAGGCGCGGCGTCACTGTGTGGTGGTGGCCACCCTGACCAGGAGTCAGGAATCTCAGCTCAAGGCCGTTCCCGAGGATGCTGCGCGTCTGCCGGTGTATCAGCGGGCCCGTGAGTTGTTGGAGCGGGCCCACCGCGTGACCGTGCCGCGGCTGTTCACCGCTGAGGAGCGGGCGCGTGCGGAGGATATCGACGATGCGCGTATCGCTGTGGCGCTGGCCCGGTCGCAGGAGTATGGTATTGCCGAGTATCTGGCTAACGGGCCACGCCTGCTGGCGGAGTGGGACAACGCCTGGAGCGCCAACACCGATCCCCACGCGCCTAGCTATCCCCGCGGTGCCGCGCTGATCGCTGCCGCGGTGGAGCTGCGCCGCGCTGGCTACCTCTCCGCTCTGCCCCGGGAGCTGTTGGAGCAGGTCCACACCCACTATCTTGACCAGTACGGTGGTCAGCGCCTGCATCCCGAACCTCTGGCCCGGGCCTGGGAGTGGGCGCTCAAACCCCGCTTTGCCACCACGCACCTCCTCACCCCCGTTGAGGACGACACCGGCCACGAGTCGGGCCGGGTGGAGGTGTTTGACTACCTGGTCGATGCCACCCACCGCCGCACCCCCGCCGGGGAACATGCCCCCGAGCACGTCATCACCGCCGCGCTCGAACACGCCACCGCCGCAGACGCCCACAGCATCGGCGCCACCGCCTACAGCCAGGGCCGCTACCCCCTGGCCGAACGCGCCTACCGCCAGGCCCACGCTGCTTACACGGAGGAACACGGTCCTGACCACCCCGACACCCTGACCAGCCGGAACAACCTCGCCGGCATGTTGGCTGAGCGGGGCTGGTTGGAGGAGGCCGAGGCCGAGCAGCGCGCTGTGTTCCAGGCATGCCGCCGGGTGTTGGGTGAGGACCACCCCCACACCCTGACCAGCCGGGGCAGCCTCGCCGGCGTGCTTGCGGATCTGGGCCGGTGGGAGGAGGCCGAGGCTGAGCAGCGCGCCACTCTAGAAGTACGCCGCCGGGTGTTGGGTGAGGACCACCCCCACACCCTGACCAGCCGGAACAACCTCGCCAACGTGCTTGCGGATCTGGGCCGGTGGGAGGGGGCCGAGGCTGAGCAGCGCGCCACTCTAGAAGTACGCCGCCGGGTGTTGGGTGAGGACCACCCCGACACCCTGAACAGCCGGAACAACCTCGCCGGCGTGTTGAGGGATCGGGGCCGGTGGGAGGAGGCCGAGGCCGAGCACCGCGCCACTCTAGAAGTACGCCGCCGGGTGTTGGGTGAGGACCACCCCGACACCCTGACCAGCCGGAACAACCTCGCCAACTTGTTGAGGGAGCGGGGCCGGTTGGAGGAGGCCGAGGCCGAGCACCGCGCTGTGTACCAGGCGTTCAGCCGGGTGTTGGGTGAGGACCACCCCCACACCCTGACCAGCCGGGCCAACCTCGCCGGCGTGCTTGCGGATCTGGGCCGGTGGGAGGGGGCCGAGGCTGAGCAGCGCGCCACTCTAGAAGTACGCCGCCGGGTGTTGGGTGAGGACCACCCCCACACCCTGACCAGCCGGAACAACCTCGCCAACGTGCTGGGGCAGCGGGGCCGGTGGGAGGAGGCCGAGGCCGAGCACCGCGCCACTCTAGAAGTACGCCGCCGGGTGTTGGGTGAGGACCACCCCCACACCCTGACCAGCCGGGCCAACCTCGCCAACGTGCTGGGGCAGCGGGGCCGGTGGGAGGAGGCCGAGGCCGAGCACCGCGCTGTGTACCAGGCGTTCAGCCGGGTGTTGGGTGAGGACCACCCCCACACCCTGACCAGCCGGGCCAACCTCGCCGGCGTGCTTGCGGATCGGGGCCGGTGGGAGGAGGCCGAGGCCGAGCACCGCGCTGTGTACCAGGCGTTCAGCCGGGTGTTGGGTGAGGACCACCCCGAAACCCTGACCAGCCGGGCCAACCTCGCCAACTTGTTGAGGGAGCGGGGCCGGTGGGAGGAGGCCGAGGCTGAGCAGCGCGCCACTCTAGAAGTACGCCGCCGGGTGTTGGGTGAGGACCACCCCCACACCCTGACCAGCCGGGCCAGCCTCGCCCGCGTGCTGGCGGAGCAGGGCTGGTGGGAGGAGGCCGAGGCTGAGCAGCGCGCCACTCTAGAAGTACGCCGCCGGGTGTTGGGTGAGGACCACCCCGCCACCCTGACCAGCCGGAACAACCTCGCCAACGTGCTGGGGCAG
>NZ_JAVLVT010000031.1:0-2180 GCF_031628175.1 Lipingzhangella rawalii
AGGAAAAGGCGATGGGCCACACCGAACCTAGTCGTCGCGCACCGAGCACATGAGATCGAGCGCGCGCACCAATTGTTCGGCGTCGGGCAACCGCTGCGGTTCGACCAGCCACTGCATGGCCAGCCCATCGAACAACGCCTGCAACACCATCGCCAGCGCCTGCACATCCGGGGCCGGAGGTCGCTCGCTGACGGTCGCTGTGATGTGCTGCACGATGAGCTCACGCGCCGCCTGGTACTCCTGGTCCAGCAATGCGGCAAGCTCGGTGCTGCGCGGCGCCTGGGCGAATACTTCGGCCGCCGCAACCACCGAGTCCCGGCTCTTCGGCAGCGATTCCAGGAACGCCGACATCGCCCGGCGCAGCTCCTCCCGTGGGTCTTCGGCGGGCGTGCCCTCCAGCGCGGCGAGCACCGCCTTGGTCCAGTCCCGCAGCGCCCGGGTCACCGCCAGCCGCAGTAGTTCGTCCTTGGACCCGAAGTAATAGTTCACCGCCGGCAGATGCGCACCGGCCTCGGCGACGATCTCCCGAGTGGTGGTGTGCGCGTATCCCCGGCGCTGGAGGCACCGGATCGCCGCTTCGATGAGCCTGTCCCGCTGGTCCATGGACACGAGTCTAGACGGCAACTAACATCCGTCACTAACAACTGTTACAGCCATTGGTGAGGCGGTGCGACCGTGTCCGACTCCCCCAACCCAACCCCCGCAGCAGCAGAAGACACCCCACTTCCTCCAGGACCGAGCTCCACACCACTGACCCAGGCGGTACGGTTCCTGCGTGACCCCCTGGGCAGCCACCGGGCCGACGCCGAGCGGTACGGGCCGGTCCACACGGTCAGCATGCCCGGTGGATTTCGCATGGCGATCGTCTCCGACCCCACACTGGCCCATGAGGTCTTCGCCACGGATCGAGACATCGGACTCGCCGGGCGGGTGCGCACAGTGTTTCTCGAGCCGATCGTCGGGCGGAACTCGCTGCTCACCCTGGACGGGGATGAGTGGATGCGGCAACGTAAGATGCTTGGTTCCGCCTTCCACGGTCGCCGCGTGGAGCGCTACGCCACCGAGATGGCCGAGGTGGCCGCACGCCACGTGGACACCTGGCCCACCGGGACCCCTTTCGCGCTGCGTCCCCGATTCCAGGACATCACCCTGGAGATCATTCTGCGAGTGGTGTTCGGTGTCTCCGACACCGACCGGCTGCGGCGTCTCACCACTCTGGTTCCGCCGCTGCTGCGCAGCATGGACGCCCTCAACACCCAGATGATGTTCCTTCCGATCGCCACCTGGCGTCGCCTCGACCCGTGGCTGCGCCACGTTCCCGGCACTCCCAACGCGAAGTTCGCGCGCCTACGACGCGCCACGGACACGCTGATCTACACCCAGATCACGGAGCACCGCCGCGCCAC
Source organism: Lipingzhangella rawalii (assembly GCF_031628175.1). Lineage (NCBI taxonomy): Bacteria > Bacillati > Actinomycetota > Actinomycetes > Streptosporangiales > Nocardiopsidaceae > Lipingzhangella > Lipingzhangella rawalii. Next base: position 1,407 of record NZ_JAVLVT010000031.1, read on the forward strand.
GGATCTCGCCGATCGCGACGACATCCTGTCTGCGCTCCTGCGTGCCCGTGACCCTGAAGGCAACGAGCTGAGCGATCTCGAACTACGCGACGCCCTGGTGACCCTGCTGCTCGCCGGGCACGAAACCACGGCGACCACCCTGGCGTGGTGCTTCGAGCGGCTGATGCGCACTCCGGAGGTCCACGACCGCGCGCGGCGAGCGGCCGCGACCGGGGACACGGACTACCTTGAGGCCGTGGCGAAGGAGGCACTGCGCAGCCGCCCGGTGGTGCCGGACATGCCCCGCGTCCTGACCCAACCCATGAACCTGGGGGGCTACCACATCCCCAAGGGATGGTGGGTGGCGCCCTCCGCACTGGCGACCCACCACGCCCCGGAACACTTCCCCGAACCGGAGGAGTTCCGCCCCGAACGTTTCCAGACCGGAGAGATCGACCCCCAGTCCTGGATTCCCTTCGGCGGGGGACGTCGCCAGTGCCTCGGAGCCCAGTTCGCCCTACTGGAGCTGCGGGCGATCCTGCCGGAGGTGCTGCGCCGCGTGCTGCTACACGCGCCGGCGGGCGCACCCGGGGAACGACTCCGGATGCAGCACGTGACCCTGGTTCCCCAACGCGACGCCCGCGCTGTCGCCGCTCCCGTATCGGCACCGGAGTGACGACACCCGACGCCCGTCCCCTCGTGGTTGGGGGGATCATGGCTGGGGGAACTGAGGAGGCTATGGTGTGCCCCGGGGCCTCCCCCACAGACCATGGGGCTCGGGAAGAGCCCGTGGGG
>NZ_JAVLVT010000032.1:0-1588 GCF_031628175.1 Lipingzhangella rawalii
ACCCTGGGGCGCTCCCCCGCACGACGGCCAACGGTGGAAGTGCGGTGCGGGCGGTGCGGAGAGCGCCCGGTGTGGCCGTGTGGTTTCTCGTACGGCGGCCAGCGGAGTGGGCGCGTCGCGGAGGCGCCGTGTTCTGGGAGGGTTGTCCGTGCTTCGGAGAGGCTGCGGGCTATCGAGGGCATACCAGGGTGATCGGAGTGTGGAGACGGAGGCTCTCCGAGCAGGGCTCGTCCCCAGCTCCGAGTGTGTCACGGGGTGGGATCATCCCCCAGATCGACGCCATTGCCACCCGTGGTTCCGGTGGGTGGTCATCCGTGCGCGCCGTGTTGGCCGCCGGCGGCGTCGCGCCCTGGGGCGCTCCCCCGCACGACGGCCAACGGTGGAAGTGCGGTGCGGGCGGACCCGAGGTTGGGGGGTTGTGGACAGCTCGCCTCCTGGTCCCGGGAGTTTCGGAATACTGGAGGCCATGGACGGACTTCCTCCGTATGGCAGTTCCCGGGAGGAGTTGCGCTTTGTCCGGCCGACGCGCAACTACGGGCCGGGCCTGTGGAATCGAGCCCAACAGCTCCATACCGCGCTCCCCGGCGGTGCCGTCTTCGTCGGCCGGACCGCGGCCTTGCTCCACGGGGCCGACGTTCTACCCCCGGGCCTCGACCCGGGCTTCTGGCCCGTGGAGGTGGCCGTACCTCGGAGCACAGGAGCACGCTGCCATGTGGGTATGCGCTGGTACCGCTGGAACCTCCCAACGGACCATGTCACCTCGGTGTCAGGTCTGCCGGTGACCACACTGGCCCGCACCGCCGCCGATTGTGCCCGCTGCCTACCGCGGTTGGAGGCGATCGCCGCCGTGGATCAGCTGCTGAACCTCCATGCCGATCCAGCGGCGATACAGGCAATCCTTGAGCGGTCCTCCAACCGGCCGTACATTGCTCAGGCACGATCGATCGTGGATCTGGCGGTGCCCGGGGTCGCCTCCCCAGCGGAAAGCTGGTGCCGCTGCCTGATCTACGATTCCGGACTCCCCAAACCGCAGATCCACATCCCGGTGCCCCTCGCAGCGCACGCCACGGCCTACATAGACATGGGCTATGTGGAATTCCGCGTCGGAGTCGAATATGACGGCCATGAGCACCACACGGCCCAGGACGACGTTGACCACGACCTGCGTCGGCGCCGTAGGCTCTTCCACCTGGGCTGGAAACTCGTGGTCGTGCGCTATCAGGACGTACTTTGCGCCCCCGACCGAATGCTCCTCCAGCTACTGGGCCTGTTGCAGGAACGCGGGTGGGCCGTACGCCCCGAAGCACAGCGGCGGATACGACGACGCATCGACTACATCGCCCGGTGCCAACGGAAGAACCAAGAGCACTGGTTCCAGGACTTTGGCATTCCGTGATTACAACCCACCGTTGCACTGACAGGGCGGGGGCAATGGGTTGGCAGGCAGGTCTCGGGGAGCATGCCACGTACCCGGAGGCCCCGCCCCGCTAGCCGCTGTGCGAAAACCACGCGGCCACACCGGGCGCTCTCCGCACCGCCCGCACCGCACTTCCACCGTTGGCCGTCGTGCGGGGGAGCGCCCCAGGGC
>NZ_JAVLVT010000033.1:0-1399 GCF_031628175.1 Lipingzhangella rawalii
CTTTCAATGATTCGCTCGTTGCCGGGCGAAAGTCCCCGTCTGACCCGGGAGGGCTCCCGGTGCGGGGTAGACGGTTCGCAGCCACCCGCCGGGACAAGCCCGGTCTCACGGTCGGCTCCACGTCCGTTTCGCGTCTCCGAGCCACTCCCGGCGACGTGCCGCTCCACCAGAGCAGCCAGGTTGTGTGCGGCGTTCAGATCCCGGTCCAGGATCAGGCCGCACTCGGTGCACACGAAGGTGCGTTCGGACCGGGCGAGCTTGGCTTTCACCGCGCCGCAGCCCGAACACGTTTTGGAGGAGGCGAACCACCGGTCTGCGACCACCAGGGTGCCGCCCCGCCAGGCGGTCTTGTACTCTAACTGGCGGCGCACCTCGGCGAACCCGGCGTCGGCGACGTGCCGGGCGAGCGTGCGGTTGGCCAGCATCCCGGCCACGTGCAGGTCCTCGACCACGACCGTGCCGTAGGTGTCGGCCAGCCGGGTGGTGAGTTTGTGCAGGTGGTCGCGGCGCTGGTTGGACACCTTGCGGTGCACCGTGTTGCGCGCGGTGTTGGCGCGCCGCCACCTGTTGGACGGGGCCTGGCCGGTGCGCCGGTCGGGGCCCTGCCGCCGCGAGACTGTGCGCGAGGTGCGTCGGAGCTTGCGCTGGGCAGTATTGACGTGGCGCGGGTTGTCCACCACCGTGCCATCGGAGAGCACCGCCAGGCTCGTGATGCCCAGGTCCACACCCACCCCGTGGTCGGGACGGGAGGGGGCACGCTCGGTGCGCTGGACCGTGCAGGTCACGGACACGAACCAGCGCCCGGACTCGCGCCGCACGGTCGCCGACAGGACCCGCGCCCTGCCGTCGGTCAGGCGGCGGTGGAGCGTGCGGGTGGACTCGTGGGTCTTGAGCGTGCCCACCCTCGGCAGCGTGACGTGCCTGCGGTCGTCCTCCAGCCGGAGGGTGCCGGTCGTGAACTTCACCGAGGGGGTCGCCGTGCGCTTGGACTTAAACCGGGGAAACCCCACGGGCTTGCCCTTGCGGTTGCCCTTGCGCGAGTCCGACCAGTTCTTCAGTCCGCGCGCGAGCTGGTCCAGGCCGGTGTTGTAGGCCTCCTTGGAGCACTCGCCCCACCACGGGGCCACCTCGTTCTTGGCCTGGTTCCACGCCCTGCGCAGCCCGTACAACGACCAGGTCACCGACGGGGTCAGATCCGCGTCGGCAATGCCGTAGGAACGCTCAGCTTCGCGCTGGGACAGGTTGGCCGTGATACGGGCCAGACCCCAGTTGTAGGCCAGGCGGGCGGCCCCGGCATGGCGGGCCAGGTCCCGCTCCTGGGCCGGGGTGAGGTCCAGGGCGAACCGGTAGGCCTGCGTCACCTCGACGGTCACGACACCTCCGGTCCGGTGGCTCCGGT
>NZ_JAVLVT010000034.1:0-1255 GCF_031628175.1 Lipingzhangella rawalii
ACGTGGGTGAGGGTGGTGGTGAGGTGGGGGTGGAGGGTGTCGATATGGGGGGTGTGTGAGGCGTAGCTGACGTCGATGGCCTGGGCCTGGGAGCCGTAATGCTCGAGAAGGACGTCCGCGGCGGCGGGATCGCCCGCAACAATGGTGCTCTCCGGACTATTCACCGCCGCGATGTGCAGATCGGACCGAACATGGCCGGTGATGTATTCCTGAACCTGCTCCACGGGAGCATGCACCGCGACCATCGCCCCCGCCGGAGCATGAGCGGCAATCGCCTGACTGCGCAGAGCCACAATCCGAGCGGCCTCCGCCACACTCAACGCCCCCGCAACCGTAGCCGCGGCGATCTCCCCCTGAGAATGCCCCACCACCGCGGCAGGCTCCACCCCCAAATCCCGCCACAACCCAGCCAACGACACCATCACCGCCCACAGCGCCGGCTGGACCACCTCAACCCGCCCCAGATCACACGCCGGATCCGACCCCGCCAACACCCCGGTCAACGACCAGTCCACCCACGGCGCCAACGCCCGCTCACACGCCGCGATCCGCTCCGCAAACACCGGCACCTGCTCCACCAAACCCGCCGCCATCCCCACCCACTGCGCCCCCTGCCCCCCAAACACAAACACCGGACGCGGATCGGCAACAGCACGTCCCAACACCACGCCTGGGGCCTGCGGGGCGGCGGCTGTCTCCGCCAGGGTCCGCAGTCCGGCCATGCCCGATGGGCGGTCCTCGGCAGGATGGTGGAGCACCACGGCGCGGTGGTCCATGTGCGCGCGACTGGTGGCCAGGGCATGGCCCACGGCCCTCGCGTCACTCGGATGCAGCGTGAGGTGCTCGTGGAGCTGCTGGGCGTGGGTGTGGAGGGCGGTGGGAGTGTGGGCGGAAAGCACCCAGGGCACAGGCGCTGCCGGCAGCTGCCCCGCCTCCGGAACAGACTGCCCCGGCCCCACATCACCCGCCCCCACCGCACCGGCAGGAGCCTGCTCAAGGACGAGATGGGCATTAGTGCCACTAATCCCGAACGCTGACACCGCCGCCCGGCGGGGCCGGCCCATATCCGGCCAGTCCCGAGCCCGCGTCAACAACGCAAGCCCGGAACGACTCCAGTCCAAATGTGGCGTGGGCTCATCCACATGCAACGTGCACGGCAGATGCGCATGCCGGATCGCCTCGATCATCTTGATCATCCCCGCCATACCCGCCGCAGCCTGCGTATGACCGAGATTGGACTTCACCGACCCCGAGA
>NZ_JAVLVT010000035.1:0-1220 GCF_031628175.1 Lipingzhangella rawalii
GGTGTGCACCCACCCCGCTGCTGTCGGGCACCAGTACGGGGATGCCAGCCCCGACAGCCTCCAGCCCGACCAGTCCGAAGCCCTCCGCCCGCGAGGGCATCAGCACAACGTCAGCCTGACGCATGTCCGCGAGGATCTCACTACGGGTAATCGTGAAAGGTTTGACTCTCACCTGGACCCCGGCGATGGTGGACAACCGCCGTTGGATATGGTCTACCGCTTCGGATGGGATGCCGCGCACGGTCAACTGCACGTCCATCCCCTCCGCGCGGAGCCGGCGAACCATGAGGGCCGCGTGGTGCGCACCCTTCTGCGGCGCGTCGGCACGGCCGACCACCAACACGTTCCGGGTTCGCGTGCCATCCCGGGGAGGTAGCTGCTGTTCCTCGAGCGCCACCCCTGGAGTGACCTGGTGCACCGGCGGGGCATGGTCACCCGGATTGGTAGCCGCAAGTCGCCTGGCTTCGTCAGCCAGAGTCGGCCCCACCGCCGCGACCGTATCGGCGTTGGCGACCAAGCGACGCTCGATGTCCTCGAACCGCGCTTCCAGGTCCGGTCGATTCGCCACTCGGGCGAGCGCCCCGGTGACCATGTGCACCATGGGGATGAACGGGGTGCCCGGGTAGTGCTCGTCGCGTACCTGCAGCGCCTGCGGGCCGGAATACCGGCTGTGGCCGATGATGGCGTCGACGTTGCTCGGCAGTTCCTCCCCGTCCTAGCTGAGCTGGTCCTGTGCGCTTCGAGCGGGGTCGTACTCGCGCGGCCCGATCAGGTGTATGCGTTCATCGCTGGCACCCTCGGGCACCGGGTGGCCGATACGGACGAAGACCTCGTGGCCGGCCTCGGCCAGCCCTTCGGCGAGGTTGCGGTTCACCGCGACAATGCCGCCCTTGTGGGGGTCCCATTCCGTGCAGTACAGGAGGAACCGTTGGGGGAACTGGCCCGCGGAGTACCGTTGGGCCAGCCGCGCGCAGTCCGCGGTGTACTCGTCCTGTAGAGCCTCTTGGTCCGCCGGGTGCGCCTGGGCCAGCCGCCGGCGGTAATTCCGGAGTAGGTCCTCTCGGTGCCGTTCGTAGGCGGCGCGGTGTGCTTGGTCCTGGTCCCCCTGGGAGGTCGTCGGGCGACTGATGTCCTCACTGGCCATTTTCACCACAACCCTGCCACTGGCCGAGCCCGCGGAATTCCGCGGGCCGGAGCGCTGCGGAAGAATTGGCTGGGGC
>NZ_JAVLVT010000036.1:0-1220 GCF_031628175.1 Lipingzhangella rawalii
GACCTGCGGACGTGGAGACATTCCCATGTATTCCACCGTCACCGGAGGTGTTGTCGACGGAACCGAGCTGTCGGGCGACTACTGGTACCGGGGCCTACGCGAACCGGTCGCGTTCCACGAGGCTCTCCAGGCACTGTTCGCCGATGGACACAACCTGTTCCTCGAGGTCAGTCCGCATCCTGTGCTCGGGACGAACCTGCACCAGGCCGCCGAACAGGCCGACCTGGACGAGGTCGCCGTCCTCCACACCCTGCGGCGGGGGCACGGCGACTGGCCGCAGATGCTCACCGCGCTGAGCGACGCCTACGTCCACGGGGCCGAGGTCAACTGGTCACGCCTGTTCGAAGGCCAGCCCGGTCCCCCGATGGACCTCCCCACCTATCCCTTCCAGCACCAGCACTTCTGGTTGACCACCACGCACACCGAGACCGGCCCGGCCGGACAGTACACCGTTCCAGACGAGGGTGGATTGGCCGAACGTCAGGTCGACAGTGCCGCCCCGGAGCAGACCCTGCTGACACAACTCCAGAACACCCCGGAGGTTGACCGCCACGATGTACTCAAGCGCACGGTATGTGCATGCATGGCCGCCGTGCTCGGTCATGACAGCCCCGACGACATCGACGTGTTCCGAGGATTCATGGACGCCGGCGGCACGTCGCTCGCGGCAGTCCAGCTCCGCAACCGGCTGAACACCGTAACCGGACTGCATCTACCAATGTCGGTGGTCTTCGACTATCCCACCCCCAACGCACTGGCCCGGCACCTTGCGCACCAGCTGAGCGAGCACGGGGACACGGCAGGCCACGAGTCCACCCCGAATGCGGATGCGGATCCGGACGATCAGGATCTCTACGAGCAGCTCGATCGACTGGAGTCCCTCCTCAGCACGCGGACGGCCACGGACGCGCCGCCGATCACAGACACCACCCGGGTGCGTCTGACCGAGCGCCTCCACCAGCTGTTGGCCCAGGTGAACGACCGCACCCCGGGCCGGGCCACTGGCCCCGAGTACCAGCACAGCGACCTCGCTAACGCCTCCGACGACCAACTACTGGAGCTGATCAACAACGAGTTCGGCATTTCCTGATCGCGAATTCACCGGACATGGGGAGGGGTAGCCATGCCACACGAGGCTGGAGACGAAACAACGTTCCGGGAACTGGCGCGCAAGCTTGCGCTCGATCTCCGGGAGGCTCAGGCCCGTATCGACGAGCTGT
>NZ_JAVLVT010000037.1:0-1219 GCF_031628175.1 Lipingzhangella rawalii
TCTGACCGGAAATGTTGACCGGGTCGCATCAGGCTGTTGGGGCCAGTGGGCGGCCGCCCCAGCGGATGCCTTTCTCGCTGCGGACGCGGGCGCGTTCGCGCCGTTGTGCGGCCAGCACGTCGGGGTGGCGGGCGTTGGCGTTGCGCCAGCGCAGGTAGGCATGCAGCGCCCGCGTCTGCACGGTGTGGTTGGGGTGGTGGGAGTTGGCGATCGTGAACTGGCGCAATGGCCCGAAGTGGGCCTCGATCGGGTTGGCCCAGGAGGCGTAGGTGGGGGTGAAGCACAACTCGACCTTGTTCTTTCGCGCCCACTGGCGGATCTTCGGCCCTTTGTGGGCCGAGAGGTTGTCCAGGACGACATAGATCGGGGCGCCGTCGGGGCGCGCCGCGCGGATGGACTTCAGCGCCTTCAGGGTGTTGGCGGCGCCTTTGCGCTGGTGGTTGATGCCCCACAGGGTGTCGGTTCCCACGGAGTAGCAGCCGTGGAAGTAGGTGATGCCGTGGGTGCGGCGGTAGGTCGCCGGCAGCCGCTCGGGGCGCCTGGCCGGTGCCCACCCGCTCCCGGCGGTGGGGCGGATGCCCAAAGGGCCGAACTCGTCGAAGGCGAAGACCCGGTCGGGGAAGCGTGTGGTGACGTGCTCGATCCGCTCCAGCTTGGCGTCCAGCTCGGGGTCGGGCGAGTCCTTCCAGGTGCGGGTGCGTTGGAAGGTGACACCGCGGCTTTTCAGTAGCAGGCGCAGGGCCTCGCGGCCGATGCGCAGGCCGAGCCCGGCCAGGTGGGCGGCGAGTTTGCGCAGCGACCAGCGGGTGAAGGGCCGCCCGAGCTTGGCCGGGCGGGTGGTGGCCGTCTTCACGACGAGCGTTTCCTCGTCGGGTCGGAGGTGGCGGGGACGGCCTCCCGCCCACTTAGGGTCCAGGCATCCCAGCCCTTGGTCGTTGAAGGCGTGGATGACATCACGGACGGTGTCCTCGTCGGCGGCGACCAGGTTCGCGATCGCGTTGACGGTGTTGCCGCTGGCCGAGGCCAGGATCATCATCGCGCGGCGGTAGCGCACGGTGCTGGTGCCACCCCGGCGCACAATGCGCTGAAGTTTCCGGCCCTCCTGGTCGGTGAGTCGGCGGGCTCGAACCGGTTCTGCCACCACATCTCCCCAGGGTTGACTGCGTTACCAGCCAACCCTGGCACCGATCACCCGACCCGGCGAACGTTTCCGGTCACG
>NZ_JAVLVT010000038.1:0-949 GCF_031628175.1 Lipingzhangella rawalii
CGCGCGTCTGCCCAAGCATCGGCTGGTTGCCCCGGCTCCGGGCGGGATCGCCACCGCGCTGGAGGAAGCCCGGCGCTATCGCCGCTGCGTGCTGTGGTTGGACAACGTCGACCGGCACCTGCATGTGGATGCTGATCTCACCGCCGAGGCCCTCACCGCCCTGGTTGATTCCCAGGCGCGGGGCCACTGCGTGGTGGTGGCCACCCTGACCAGGAGTCAGGAATCCCAGCTCAAGGCCATTCCCGAGGATGCTGCGCGTCTGCCGGTGTATCAGCGGGCCCGCGAGGTGTTGGAGCGGGCCCACCGCGTGACCGTGCCGCGGCTGTTCACCGCTGAGGAGCGGGCGCGTGCGAAGGATATCGACGATGCGCGTATCGCTGTGGCGCTGGCCCGGTCGCAGGAGTATGGCCTTGCCGAGTATCTGGCCAACGGGCCACGACTCCTGGCGGAGTGGGACAACGCCTGGAGCGCCAACACCGACCCCCACGCCCCCAGCTATCCCCGCGGTGCCGCGCTGATCGCTGCCGCGGTGGAGCTGCGCCGCGCTGGCTACCTCTCCGCCCTGCCCCGGGAGCTGTTGGAGCAGGTCCACACCCACTATCTTGACCAGTACGGCGGGCAGCGCCTGCATCCCGAACCCCTGGCCCGGGCCTGGGAGTGGGCGCTCAAACCCCGCTTTGCCACCACGCACCTCCTCACCCCCACTGAGGACGACACCGGCCACGAGCCGGGCCGGGTCGAGGTGTTCGACTACCTGGTCGATGCCACCCACCGCCGCACCCCCGCCGGGGAACATGCCCCCGAGCACGTCATCACCGCCGCGCTCGAACACACCACCGCCGCAGACGCCCACAGCATCGGCACCACCGCCTACAGCCAGGGCCGCTACCCCCTGGCCGAACGCGCCTACCGCCAGGCCCACGCTGCTTACACGGACGAACACGGTCCT
>NZ_JAVLVT010000039.1:0-879 GCF_031628175.1 Lipingzhangella rawalii
TAGGCGGTGTTTTTTGAACTGGTGTTGGTGAGGTCGCGGAGCCAGATGCGGATGGAGGCGAGTTGGATGGTGCCCTCGTAGATCGTGGCTCGCTTGTCGTAGCGGGTCGCGACCGCGCGGTTCTGCTTGAGCAGGTTGAAACAGCGCTCCACGGTGTTGCGGCGCCGGTAGGCCTCTGGGTCGAAGGCGGGGGGTCGCCCGCCCGCCGAGCCCCGGCGTCGACGGTTCTCGCGCTGGTCATCGGGCTGAGCAATCGTGGCCGTGATTCCGCGGTGGCGCAGGTAGGCGCGGATCGCCGCCGAGGAGTAGGCCTTATCGCCCATCACCCGGTGGGGGCGCGTGCGCGCACGCCCCCGGCTGCGGGGCAGGCGCAGGCTCGCCAGCAACGGCGCGACCATGTGGGTGTCGCCGCGCTGGCCGGGACTGGTTGTGATCGCCAGCGGGCGGCGCCGGGTATCGGCCAGCAGGTGAATCTTGGTGTTCAGCCCGCCCCGGGAGCGCCCCAGGGCCTCGAATCCGTCCGGTTCCTCCCGCATCGCCTCCCCCTTTTGGCCGCTCCGGCGGCGTGGTGGTGGGCGCGGATGCTGCTGGAGTCGATACCGGCCTCCAGTTCCTGGCCGGTGTGGGCGTCAATGCGCAGCCGCTCAGCGATGCGGTGCCAGGTGCCATCGGTGGACCAGCGGCGGTGCCGCCCGGCGGCGGTCTCCCAGGGGCCGTACCGCTCGGGCAGGTCCCGCCAAGGGATACCGGTACGGATCCGAAACAGGATCGCGTTGATGACCCGACGGTGGTCGGCCCACCGGCCTCCCCTGGGCGGATCGGCGGGCATCAACGGGGCGAGCAGCGCCCATTCGGCATCGGTGAGTTCATGACGTCCGA
>NZ_JAVLVT010000040.1:0-782 GCF_031628175.1 Lipingzhangella rawalii
CGGTGTGTTCAGCCAGGATTTCGTTCAGCCAGGTGCGGGCGTGGGTCACGCTTTCGGGGTGTGGGGGGAAGGGGGCGTAGTGTTCTTTGGCGTTGATGCGCATCAGGGGGCATCCCCGTTCCCGGTGGTGGGGCCGGGGGGACCGTCCTCGTTAGGGGGTGGGTTCTGCGGGCCGGGTTCCCCGAACTCCTCGGGTTCTGCGTGTGTGTCTGGTTGGTCGGTTTCTGGGGGCGTTGCGGGGTTCTCGGGTTCTTTGGGATGGGTGGGTTCGGTGGGGTCTCCACGTTCTGTGGCTTGGTTGGGGGCGTTGGGGGGCTCATCCGGGGCGGGGTCCTCGTCGGGTTCGCGATCTGGTGGCCTGGTGGGTGGTGGGTTGGGGCGGGGGGTGTCGGGGTAGGCGCGGGGGCGTGGGGGTGTGCTGGGTGGTGGGGGCTCGGCTGGGGGGTCGTCGGCTCGGGTGGGGCGGTCGGTGGGGTCGGGCCGGGTTTCGGTGGTGGCGAGGTGTACCGGGGCGTAGGCCAGTAGTGTGTCCAGGTGGGCGGCCAGTCGGGCGGTGTGCTCGGCGATCGTGGCGAGCTGTTCGCCCAGATCGTCGGTGGTGCGGCTGGGGACATGCCGATAGCTGGGCGGGCCACTGGCCAGCAACATCCGGTGGGCCACGTCCTGAAGGTCGGTGTGCAGCCGGGCGAGGGTGTCGACCTCCCGCAGCGTCAAGGCCCGCTCCGGGTGACGCGGATAGCGTGGAACCATCACGATCCCACCCCCAGCGTGTGTGGGCGATC
>NZ_JAVLVT010000041.1:0-639 GCF_031628175.1 Lipingzhangella rawalii
GCCGAACAAATCGCAGACGAACTGGTGGTTGTGGCCCGTGGTCTTGTGCTTGCCGGAGTAGAGCTCGGGTGCATCCGACCATGACCAGGAAGGACACAGAGACCCACCGACCACGCCAACCCCGCCCGTCAACCTCATCGGCCGGATCAGGAACGAACTCGTGTAGCACATCGGCGATAGGTTCCTCGAGTTCACTGATCGCACGAGAAATTGTTGCCTGATCGACGAAGATCAGCTCTGCAATCAGTTCTTCGCTGACGTTCGTCTTGAAGTACATGACAGTGGCTTTTGTCGCCTGCCGGAGGGTGAGACCTTTTGGTCTTCCGGTGCCCTTGTCCCACAAGATTCGCCGACCAAGACGATCGACAAGTTCGTCGAACTGATCGGACGTCAAACCTGTGCTAGAATTGATGTGCAATGACCCCTCCGGGCGGCAAGATTCTTTGGTTGGAACCTTTCCATTATCCCGCAGGGGTCATTGCTTTGTCTGGTGAATCCGAAATCTACGTCCACTTCAGCGGGACTTTTGCATAATCCTCTCTGTGTCCTTCCTGGTCATGGTCGGATGCACCCGAGCTCTACTCCGGCAAGCACAAGACCACGGGCCACAACCACCAGTTCGTCTGCGATTTGTTCGGA
>NZ_JAVLVT010000042.1:0-608 GCF_031628175.1 Lipingzhangella rawalii
CGTCTCCCCCAACCCGGGGGAGAACACTCTCCGGCCCAGCGGTCGGTGGGGCGCGGGTGCGGGGTGTGCTGGGGGCGTTGGGCCGGGCCGGAGGGCTGGGGAGGGTGCTGGTGGCGGTGCGTGGTTAGGAGCGCGCGCCGTCTCGGCCGCCGGCGGCGTCGCGCCCTGGCGGCGCTCCCCCGCACGACGGCCAACGGTGGGGGCGGCGGTGGCTGTGGGGCGTCTCCCGCTACCCGGGGGAACACACACTCCGGCCCAGCGGCCAGCGGGGCGTGGGGGCGTGGGTGCGCTGGGGGCGTTGTGCCGGGCCGGAGGGCTGGGGAGGGGTGCTGGTGACGGTGCGTGGTTAGGGGCGCGCACCGTCTCGGCCGCCGGCGGCGTCGCGCCCTGGCGGCGCTCCCCCGCACGACGGCCAACGGTGGGGGTGGCGGTGGCTGTGGGGCGTTTCCCGCTGCCCGGGGGAGAACACACACTCCAGCCCAGCGGCCAACGGTGGGGGCGGCGGTGGCCGTGGGGCGTTTCCCGCAACCCGAGGGAGCGCACTCTCCGGCCCAGCGGTCGGTGGGGGTGACGGTGGTCGTGGTGCGTCTCCCGCTACCCGGGGGAAC
>NZ_JAVLVT010000043.1:0-559 GCF_031628175.1 Lipingzhangella rawalii
CGCACCGCCTCAGCGGCACAGCGGGTCTTGCCCGCGGTGGAATCACCCACCACCAGCACGAACCCGCTGTGGTCAAGCCGCGCACGCAGCTGCGTATCGATATCCCGAGGCACATAGACCGGCGGATCATCCATAGCCGGCTGTGCGTCCTCCAGCGCTACCGCCGGATGCACCCCCCAAGCCCGCAGGTCGGTACGCTCCTCAACCCGCGGCACCCGCCCCGAGATCGACACCACCCCGCTGCGGCGCCGTGCAACCGCCCGATCAGTGTCCTGCTGGGCACGACGATCCGCGCGGGAAACCAGAACGCCGCTCACCAACGCGGCCACCGCCGCTGCGAAGGCTGCCCCCGACGTGAGCCAAGGCACCGTGAAGCCATAGATCTCCAACACCGCAGGCAACGGAGTCGCCAACGTCAACACTACAGCCGCGCAATACAGCCAACCGGCCCGCAGCCGCACCACCGACACCTCCGAAAACTGGGGGGCTGGCTCGAAGGACGGAATATGCCCAACCTACCCCCATTCCCACCAACCCATCCCCCAAGCCCCACCCCGAT
>NZ_JAVLVT010000044.1:0-529 GCF_031628175.1 Lipingzhangella rawalii
CGCCCCCATCGGCTTTTCCTGGCCCCGATCGGCTTTTGCGGGTTTTCATCGTGTGGGGGGTGGCCCCGAGGCGCTAGGGCGGCCTCGGGCCCGCCCGGCCCGGTTGGGGAAGGACACGGAACCGGGCCGGGCGGGGGTCAGTGGGTGGGGTGGAAGGGGCGGTGGGGTGGGTCTTGTCCGGGGTGGGTGTGCCAGGTGATTTCGGCCCAGGTGGTTTGGTGGGTGGGGTGGTGGGTGGTGCCGGAGGTGCGGGCGAGGTGGTTTACGAGGGCGAGGCCGTAGCCGCTGCCGTCGGGGCGGGGTTCGGTCTGCATGGTGGGGTGGTGGTGGGGGTGGCCGGCGTCGCGTACGTCCAGGTGCAGGAATCGGGTGGAGATGAAGATCCATACCGCGAAGCCGCCGGGGGTGATGCCGGGGCCGTAGCCGTGTCCGGTGGCGATTATTCCGCCGGTAGTGCGGGTGTGGGTGAGGCTGTTGGTGGCGAGTTCGGAGAGGACGAGGCGGGCGCGCCAGCGGGCCTCGTCGGGCA
>NZ_JAVLVT010000045.1:0-483 GCF_031628175.1 Lipingzhangella rawalii
CGTGGGAACACAGCGCCCCGGCGGGGGTGCCGTGCTTGTCCTGCCTGAAGGGCAGCGGGGCGGGGACTTTGAGTGCGGGACTGTTCGCCATGGGGCAGGCGTGCTGTGTTTCTGTGCGGCGGCCCGTGCGGGTGGAGCATGGGGGTGCGCAGGCTGGGATGATCGGGAGTGCGGGTCCGGAAGCCAGCCCGGAGGACTCCCCCGATCCAACACGGGCGATGCCGCGTCACCCCCCCGGTTGAGTGTGGCCTGCGGACCGCCCACACACCGGCACTCCCGACAGCCCGAACACACACCCGCACCCCAGATACCCACCGGCGGCCACCACGGCGCGTGCAGCCAGCCACACACGCCCCACCCACCACCATCCCTCGCTCGCCGCCGTACACGGCATTTCCTAGCCACGCCGAAACACCCCACACCCCGATCCCCACGCCACCGCACACGCGAACACCACACCCCCACCACCAGGACACCCCCACA
>NZ_JAVLVT010000046.1:0-502 GCF_031628175.1 Lipingzhangella rawalii
AGTTGGGCAAGACTACGGCCCCCGGCTCCACCAGGCCCCCTCCTCCGTGGATGCCCACCTGATGACGGGGGTCATGCCAGCCGTGGCCGCAGGCCGGATCGCCTACACCCTGGGCCTGGAGGGGCCGGCGGTGACGGTGGATACGGCGTGTTCGTCGTCGTTGGTGGCGGTGCATGCGGCGGTGCGGGCGTTGCGGGCGGGAGAGTGTTCGATGGCGCTGGCCGGCGGCGTGACCGTGTATGCGAATCCCGGACCCTGGGTCGCCTTCTCCCGCCAGCGTGGCCTGGCCCCCGACGGCCGCTGCAAGGCCTTCGCCGCGGCTGCCGACGGCACCATCTGGTCCGAAGGCGCGGGAATGGTGCTGTTGGAACGGCTCAGTGACGCGCGCCGCAACGGCCGGCGCATCCTGGCAACCATCCGAGGCAGCGCGCTCAACCAGGACGGGGCCAGCAGCCAACTCACCGCCCCGAATGGACGTGCCCAGCAGGCGGTGGTGCGTGCC
>NZ_JAVLVT010000047.1:0-481 GCF_031628175.1 Lipingzhangella rawalii
GTTCTCCAGCGAGTACACACCGCGACTCGCGGAGGCTCCACAAGAACTCAAGGGCCTGGTGATCAGCGGTTCGCCGACGAGTGTGGTCTCGGGTCGGGTTGCCTACACCCTGGGCCTGGAGGGGCCGGCGGTGACGGTGGATACGGCGTGTTCGTCGTCGTTGGTGGCGGTGCATGCGGCGGTGCGGGCGTTGCGGGCGGGAGAGTGTTCGATGGCGCTGGCCGGTGGGGTGACGGTGATGGCCACGCCGGGGATGTTCACCGAGTTTTCCCGTCAGCGTGGTCTGGCCCCCGACGGCCGCTGCAAACCCTTCGCGGCGGCTGCCGACGGCACCGGATGGGGGGAGGGGTGCGGCATGGTGCTGTTGGAACGGCTGTCGGACGCCCAGCGTGCGGGCCGTCGCATTCTCGCCGTGATTCGGGGGAGTGCGGTGAATCAGGATGGGGCGTCCAATGGGTTGACGGCGCCGAATGGGCCGGCG
>NZ_JAVLVT010000048.1:0-457 GCF_031628175.1 Lipingzhangella rawalii
GACAGATGGGGTGCGGGTCCGGCAACGGCGGCTGGTTCGGGTCAGGACGCCAGCGGGTGATATCCCCCAGGCCCGGATCGACCGGCTCCAGATCCGTCAGCCAGCCCGCCACCTCCTCCGGGGCGCGGGTCTTCCACGGCATTCCCAGCTCGGCGACGAACTGGTTGGCCGCGGCACGCACCTCGGCATCGTCCGCCACGATATGGGAGAGGGCGAGGTAGCTGCCGGACACGGTGTGGTCGAGGCAGCCGCGCACGGCGCGGCGGGCGGCGTCGTCGTCGGGGATGCAGTGCGGGATGGAGAACAGCAGCACCGCGATGGGGCGGCTGAAGTCCAGACGGGTGCGGGTCTCCTCGGCGGCCAGGATGGCCTCGGGGTCGGTGATGTCGGCAGTGATCACCGTGGTGGAGGCGTCCTCGGCCAGCAGGGCGCGCCCGTGTGCCAGCACGATCGGGTC
>NZ_JAVLVT010000049.1:0-447 GCF_031628175.1 Lipingzhangella rawalii
CTGTGGCTCGTCCACGACGAAACCCCCACCGAGACCGGTCGGGTTGTGGCGTACTGCCGGGTCTCCTCCGCCGACCAGAAACCTGATCTGGACCGGCAGGTCGCCCGCGTGGTCCAAACCGCCACCGACCAGGGCATGCCCGTGGCCGAGGTCGTCACCGAGGTCGGGTCCGGGCTGAACGGGCGCCGCAGTAAACTCCACCGGCT
This sequence comes from Lipingzhangella rawalii, assembly GCF_031628175.1. Taxonomy (NCBI): domain Bacteria; kingdom Bacillati; phylum Actinomycetota; class Actinomycetes; order Streptosporangiales; family Nocardiopsidaceae; genus Lipingzhangella; species Lipingzhangella rawalii. The sequence goes on from NZ_JAVLVT010000049.1 coordinate 207, forward strand.
CCTCGCCGACGCGGAGGTGACCACGATCGTGGTCGAACACCGCGACCGGCTCGCCCGCTTCGGCGTGGAGCACCTGGAGTCGGCGCTGAACGCATCCGGGCGACGCCTGGTCGTCCTGGAAGACGACGGCACCGACAACGATCTGGTGCGGGACATGACCGAGGTGCTGACCGCGCTGTGCGCCCGCCGGTACGGGCAGCGTTCCGCCAAGCGGCGGGCCGCCCGCGGGGTCGCCGCAGCC
>NZ_JAVLVT010000050.1:0-446 GCF_031628175.1 Lipingzhangella rawalii
TTAGAGGTCATCTCATTTGGTGATTCTGCGGTAGCAGATCCGTGTGCGGGCGTTGCGGTGGGCGATCCCGTGTCCGCTGAGCCAGCGGCGCAGGTGGGCGTAGTCGTATCCCTTGTCTGCGTGTAGTTTGCCGGGCCTGCGCCGCGAGCGGATCGGAGCGATCGCGCGCACAAGCGGCTGGAGGGCCTGGCTGTCATGGGTGTTGGCTCCGGAGATCCCGACAGACAGGGGCAGACCGCTGCGTACGGTGATCACGTGGATCGTCGACCCGTACTTGCCCCGGTCGACAGGATTCGGACCCGTCAGGTCCCCTTTTTCAGCGCCCGCATGTTGACCGTGTCGATCGCGCACCGCGACCAGTCCAGCTCGCCGCGTGCGCCGAGTTCCTCCAGAACCAGGCGATGCAGCTTGGCCCAGACTCAGGCCCGGGTCCACTCGGCAAAGCG
>NZ_JAVLVT010000051.1:0-435 GCF_031628175.1 Lipingzhangella rawalii
GACGCATGTGGGGCTGCGCCGCGACGCCCCACGTGAGGTTAAGCTGGTCAAGCTGCGCCAGGTAATGCGCACCCCTGCCTGGGAGTTCGCGCCGGAGCCACTGCGCAGCCAGGCTGAACGGTTCCTGACCGAAAGCTGATCTGTGCGATGGGGCTGGCGATTGTTGTCAGCCCAGGAAGGTCTGGCTACGTAGCTCCTTGGACAGTGCTCGGGCGACTTCGGCGAGGGGCTCTCCGTCGCGGCTGGGGCCGAATGCGGCTCCGGGGGAGAGGCGGGCGGCCAGCTCGTCCAGGAGTCCGGCGGTGACCATGGCACGTAGTTCGGTGATGACCACGTTGACGGACTCCACGTCGGGGTCTCCGGGCTCTCCGCCGTCGGCGAGGCTGCGGTCATTGTCGAGTCGCCGCCGAAGGTCAGCCGCTCGCTGCGGCAGGG
>NZ_JAVLVT010000052.1:0-400 GCF_031628175.1 Lipingzhangella rawalii
TGGCGGATCCCGATCCCCGATCCGCCATTCGCGGTTCCCAAGGGGCATACGGACTGAAATGTATATCACCGAGCGTGTTTGAGCCGATCGTGAGCCGAACCCGCGTTCGGCTCACCGGTTATGCCTCAACTCAGGCCGAATGCCTGGTCGTTCGGCTCAGCGATCGCTCACAGAACCCGCCTACCCCCGTTTCACACGTTCGGTTCACACGTGAGCCGAACTCCACCGCCGATACACAATGTGTTCACGGCCCGGCTGACTTTCCTCCCCGCGCTCGGAGAGGCCGCACTCAACGGCTGGCGACCCGGTGTCGAGCACACCGCCGTGCTTCCTAGGCTTCCTCGGTCGGGTCGTGGGGTTCTGTGCGGGCGCACGGAGGTTCTGTGTGAGTTCTGCGCAC
>NZ_JAVLVT010000053.1:0-383 GCF_031628175.1 Lipingzhangella rawalii
GGTCCCCCGCACCCCGGGGGGGAGCGCACTTTCCGGCACGACGGCCAGCAGGGCGGGGTGTGCTGGGGGCGTTGTGCCGGGCCGGAGGGCTGGAGAGGAGGGCTGGTAGCGGTGCGTGGTTAGGAGCACGCACCGTATCGGCCGCCGGCGGCGTCGCGCCCTGGCGGCGCTCCCCCGCACGACGGCCAACGGTGGGGGTGACGGTGGCCGTGGGCCGTCTCCCCCCAACCCGGGGGAGCGCACTTTCCGGCCCAGCGGCCAACGGTGGGGGTGACGGTGCCCGTGGGCCGTCTCCCCCAACCCGGGGGAGCGCACTCTCCGGCCCAGCGGCCAACGGTGGGGGTGACGGTGGCCGTGGGGCACATCCCGCTACCCGGGGGAGA
>NZ_JAVLVT010000054.1:0-378 GCF_031628175.1 Lipingzhangella rawalii
GACCACCCCCACACCCTGGCCAGCCGGGCCAACCTCGCCGGCGTGCTGGCGGATCGGGGCCGGTGGGAGGAGGCCGAGGCCGAGGAGCGCGCTGTGTACCAGGCGTTCAGCCGGGTGTTGGGTGAGGACCACCCCGAAACCCTGACCAGCCGGGCCAACCTCGCCAACGTGCTGGGGCAGCGGGGCCGGTGGGAGGAGGCCGAGGCTGAGCAGCGCGCCACTCTAGAAGTACGCCGCCGGGTGTTGGGTGAGGACCACCCCGAAACCCTGACCAGCCGGGCCAACCTCGCCGGCGTGCTGGCGGATCGGGGCCGGTGGGAGGAGGCCGAGGCCGAGCACCGCGCTGTGTACCAGGCGTTCAGCCGGGTGTTGGGTGAG
>NZ_JAVLVT010000055.1:0-376 GCF_031628175.1 Lipingzhangella rawalii
GCGCCGAGGTAGGTGCCGGTGGGGGTGGAGTGCAGACGACGTGGATCGATCCCCGCATGCTCGATCGTGTGCCAGGCCACCTCCAAGGCCACCCGCTGCTGCGGATCCATCGCCAGAGCCTCCCGCGGACTAATCCCGAAAAACTCCGCATCAAACCCCCCCGCATCCTCCAAAAACCCCCCCTGCGTCACATACGTCGCCCGCCCCACATCCGGATCCGGATCAAAAAGCCCCGCCACATCCCACCCCCGATCCCCCGGAAACCCCCCAATCACATCCCGCCCCCGCACCACCACATCCCACAACCCCCGCACATCACCCACACCCCCCGGAAACCGACACCCCACACCCACCACAGCCACCGGCTCCACAGCCG
>NZ_JAVLVT010000056.1:0-356 GCF_031628175.1 Lipingzhangella rawalii
GAGGCTTATGCAGAACGTAGTTTGAAGAAGTGGAGTGCTCGGACTGCACGAAAGGCAGTGGCGTAGCTGCGAAGTGGCCTCCGATAGTCAGTGAACATGCACCGCCACGTTTTGAAGTGCGCGATCGCCCGTTCGATCACATAGCGAATCTTGTTGATATTCGTGTTAAATTCTTCTTGCCACTCCAGGAGCTCGCCTCCCTGTGGCTTCCGGAACGGCGTTATTGGGCCAACACCGATGTATCCTTTATCGCCGATGGAGTTGCTTGAGTTCAGGATCGTGTTAAGCTCTGACTCGCCAAAGGCTTTAGCGTCATGTGTACTTCCGGGAAACGGGTCAGACACGTGGAGGAGTTC
>NZ_JAVLVT010000057.1:0-343 GCF_031628175.1 Lipingzhangella rawalii
AGGTGTGGTGGAAGCGTTCACACATGGTTCCCACCCCCGATCGGCCGCGCCCGTGTAGGGAGCACGATCGCGGTGCCCGAAGCCGCGGCGCGGAGCTGTTCGGCCAGCTGGTCGGCCTGAGCGGCACCGGGTTCCAGCAGTACCCCCAGGCGGGCGAGGCTCACGGTGGTCCACAGCTCACGGCCGGCCCCGCTGGCGTGCACCCGCGCGAGATCGCCCGCCGCCTGGTCCAGAGCCTGGATCGCCCGGTGCAGCCGGTGGGTCTCCGCCAGGCCCAACCCCCGGGCCTGCGCGGATTCCTGGTTCCCGGTCATGGGGTCACCACCCCCAGCGGGATCGTGGG
>NZ_JAVLVT010000058.1:0-301 GCF_031628175.1 Lipingzhangella rawalii
GTGGTGGTGATCGCCGGTCTGCCGGCGTTGTGTTGGCCGCCGGCGGCGTCGCGCCCTGGGGGCGCTCCCCCGCACGACGGCCAGCGGAGGGTGGGGGCGCACCGCGGACGGCCCGTCGTGCGCATAACCGTGCACACCACCAGCTAGTAGGCCCGCCGGGCCGGCTAGACCCTCACGCGGTGGGCCATCGGGGCTGGGGGCACGGCAATGGCTGGTCTGCCGGCGTTGTGTTGGCCGCCGGCGGCGTCGCGCCCTGGGGGCGCTCCCCCGCACGACGGCCAGCGGAGGGTGGGGCGGTGGT